>CP070742.1:1856498-1873124 GCA_020348065.1 Candidatus Zixiibacteriota bacterium | reverse complement strand
CCAACTTTGAATGGGATATTAGAAAAGTCGAACCCTATTCGGTTTATGATAAATTCGATTTTAAAATCCCCACCGGTAAAAACGGGGACGTCTGGGACAGGTATATGGTCAGGATCGAGGAGTTCCGGCAATCCTGCAATATCGTCGAACAGGCCCTCGACGGCATCCCCGAAGGCGACATGGTCCGGGCAAAAATGAAGGCTGTTTTCAGGCCGCCGGCCGGCGAAGTATTCTCCCGTATTGAGGCCCCCAGGGGCGAGATGGGTTATTACATCGTTTCCACCGGAGATAAGAAACCTTATAGAGTCAAGATAAGGACCGCGTCATATAACAATCTGCAGTGCCTGGGCCCCATATCTTTGAATCTGAAAATAGCCGATTTGGTGGCCATATTCGGTTCTCTTGACGTAATCCTGCCGGAGGTCGATCGCTGATGCTGGAATTTGACGGCTTACTTTTAAATATCTACGATTCGCTGTCTTTATGGTTTGCATCGATGGGTATCCCGATAATCTGGCTGGATCTTCTGGTTATGGTCTTCGCCGGGGCAGTAATCCTGGGCGTTATAGCGATATCGGTCCTGTTTTTGGTATGGTGGGAAAGAAAAGTCTCGGCGCACATCCAGGATCGCTTGGGTCCCATGCGTACCGGAAAACACGGCGTTCTGCAGACTCTTGCCGATGGAATAAAGCTTTTGCAAAAAGAAGATATCATTCCTGACGTGGCGGATAAAAAAGTCTACTTCTGGGCTCCGGTGGTTTGTTTCGTAACCGCATACATGGCCTACATAGTAATTCCGTTCGGCAAAGGTCTTATCGGCCGGGATCTGAATATCGGCATCTTTTACATCGTGGCCATAACATCATTCACCGTGATATCAATTTTGATGGCGGGATGGGCCTCCAACAACAAATACGCGCTTCTTGGCGGTATGAGGTCTGCCGCCCAGATAGTTTCATATGAAGTCCCTCTAACCTTATCCGTCATTGGCTCCGTGATGCTGGCCGGCTCGTTATCGATGGTCGATATTGTGAAAGCCCAGGGCCCCTATTTCTGGCAGTGGTACTGGCTGCCGCAGATACTCGGATTCGGGATCTATTTTGTAGCCGCTACCGCCGAGGCTAATCGCACGCCGTTTGATCTCCCCGAGGCGGAACAGGAGCTGGTGGCGGGATTTAATGTCGAATACTCGGGAATGAAATTCGCCATGTTTTTTCTGGCCGAATTCGCCAATATGTTCACAGTATCGGCCATCGCTACAACTTTGTTTCTTGGCGGATGGCAGCCGCCTTTGCCCGGTTTATCGTTTATCCCCAGCTGGATCTGGTTCTTCGGCAAGACATTGTTCCTGGTATTTGTTTTAATGTGGTTCAGATGGACCTATCCCCGCTTGAGGGTCGACCAGTTAATGGGATTCGCGTGGAAATTTCTGCTTCCGCTGGCGTTTGCCAACCTCTTTTTAACCGGGCTGGGAGTCTATTTCTTCGGATAAAAGTATGGGGATCGTAAAAGATACGGTAAGTGGTTTCTGGAACCTGATACTGGGACTTTTTACAACCGGTAAATATCTCCCAAAAAAATCGGTTACATTACAGTATCCCGACGAGAGATGGCCTATGCCGGAAAGGTCGCGCGGTGTGGTCGTACTTCTCTCCGATCCCGAAACCGGCGAGCTGAACTGCAACGCCTGCCAGGTCTGTATGAAACAGTGCCCCGTGCATGCTATAGACGTTGAGCAAATAAAAGATCCCGAAACCAAAAAGCGTTATCCCGGGAAATTTACAATCGACAACACCATATGCTGTTTCTGCGGGATTTGCGAGGAGGTTTGCAACTTCGATGCTATCAAGCTAACCGGCAAATATGAATTCTCGGTCTTCAATAAAGCCGAACTTATATATAATAAGGAAAAACTTCAGGAACTCGGCCGGGACGTAAAATATACTCCTAAGAAAAAACAAAAACCGGCCGCCGATGAAAAGCCTGAGAAAGACGCGAAAACTGAAAAAATAGGGACGGAATCAGTCGAAGAAAAAGCCGAGACCAAACCCGGGGAGGAAAACTCTTGAGCCTGGTGATCTTCTACATACTCGGCGCCGCGATTCTGATTTCCGCGTTTATGGTGGTTACGCTCCGCAACCTGTTTCATTCGGCGCTGTTCCTGGTGGCGACCTTTTTCTTCGTGGCCGGAATATACCTTATGCTAAACGCGGAATTTCTGGCAGCGGTACAGATACTGATCTATGTGGGCGCCGTTACCATACTGATATTATTTGCCATTATGCTCACGCATAAAATTCAATCGAAATCCATAAGGCAGGTTAACGAACAGGTTTTGCCCGCTATAATTATTGCGGGACTACTCCTGGCGATATCGGCAATTACGATTATCCGCACTTTTGGCGACGCGCCTCCGAAAAGCAAAAACCGCGGTTCCTGGACCGCCACATTTAATACCGATGAAATTAGAGACAATGATGGTTTCCTGGAATGGGCCGCTAAAATTGAGGACAAGGCCGGAAAAGACTATTATGCGTTCGGGAGTCTTACAGTCCTCGATGAAAAAACGGAATCTTCGATAGGCAAAAAAGTTAAAGCTGAACCCGGCATCGGAAACGGTTATATCGTCTCGTCCAACTCCGGTTTCACGACGTCGGATATGGTCTTTTCGCGCGGACAGAACATTTACTTTAAGATATGGAGCGATGAGGTAGATTACAATTCGATTTCCACGGCTGAACTTTATATTTTCGAAGCGGTTGATCGATTCAGCGATGACCCCTGGTCTCTTTTAGGCTCCATTGGCGATGACGAAAAAATCGTAATCGAACTGTCCAACAATAATCCGGAATCCATCGGTCGTCTTTTGATATCGAAATTCGTTCTGCCCTTCGAGGTGGTTTCCGTGCTTCTGCTGGCCGCGTTGATCGGCGCCATCGTAATTGCGAGGAAGGACGATTAATATGCCGGGTCTCGCTCATTATTTGATTCTGGCCTCCGCTCTATTCTGTATCGGGATATTCGGGCTTTTGACCCGGCGTAATGCTGTCGGCGTTTTGATGTCCATAGAGCTGATGTTCAATGCCGTAAATATCAATTTCGTCGCCTTTTCGAGATTCCTGTCGCCCGACGCTTTATCGGGACAGATTTTTGCAATATTCATTATTACTATTGCGGCGGCGGAAGCGGCGGTGGGGCTGGCAATCGTAATCCTGATTTATCGTAATTTTCGCGGTATCGAGGTCGACAAAATTAACTTTATGAAATGGTGATGTTGTGGTATCTGTCAACTTAAATAACAAGAGCTGGAAACATATTTTCTGGTTGCCCGCGGCGTGCCTTCTGGTTTTAGGGCTTCCTTATATATCGCTTAAAATCCTGAATTTCGATATCGACCTCTTTCACCTCGCTTTCCTGACCGCGGGCGTAACATTCCTCTGGGTTTATAAGAAAAGAACCTCCCTGCAATTGAGGTATGCTTTAAGTTCCGGATGGGCTCTGGGCACGATTCTGGCCCTGTTTATCGGGATTGGTTTGTTATCGTATACTTTGGCAAGCAAATCTAATCCGATTGACCTGGAATTCAACTCCAGTATAATGATAATCCTCTGGCGAGGTGTCGTATTCGGTATAGTCGGCGCCGCTTTGATTTCCGCTTTCCCCTTTGTTACTGTGTGGAGAGCGTTCGCTGGCGCAAATCCCGGTAATATCCGAAAAATCGGAGTGTTTATTACGGCCGTAATAGCCATATCATTAACGTCGCTTTCATATAATATCGGACTATCGGGATTTAATAAAGATAGGATAAGTTATAATGTGAAAATGAGCATACTAACCGGCATACCCACATTGCTTTCCGGGAATCCTATCGCGTCGCCTGTTGCCGGGGCTTTTCTATATTCCGGCGAAAGCATGTTTTTCGAGAATGAATCGGATGCGTCCGCCGGTGTCAAGCTGGCCGCCAAAAAACCGGAAGGGTTAAACTGATGCTGCCGTATAGCTGGATAATAGCCGCCCTGCCTCTCTTAGCCTTTATTTTGATTGTCTTTTTCCTGAATAGGAGCAACAAAATCTCCAGCTATTTCTCCATAGCCATGGTTCTGACATCATTCGTTCTTTCTTGCATTGTTCTAGTCCAGGTTCTGGATGACCCCGCGCCAAAAGAATACTGGGTGGATTGGCTTACTTTCGGCGACTATGGCATGTCCGGTGCCGGTCAGATCACAACCGAATTTGAATCGGACGAATCCCATCAAATACCGAAACTCCATCCCGAAACAATTGAGCCCGAATATGAGCGTCATGAATCGGGGGACACTCTCGATATCGCGATCGATAATAATGCTGAGGATCTTGACGATATCACCCTTATTGCCGCGATTCATCACGAAGAACCATCGGAACACGATTCAGAGCATCATCTTAGTTTCAAAGAGCCGCAACGCCACGGTAAGAAAGGTTCTTTCGTAATCCCCCTGGGTATTTATATAGATCCATTAACCGCCATAATGCTGATGGTTGTCTCAATCGTGGCGGGTCTGGTTCAAATATACTCCCTTGGTTATATGAAAGGCGATCCCCGGTTCGCCAGGTACTATGCCTACCTGTCGCTCTTTACATTTTCCATGCTGGGACTCGTGCTGGCAGGCTCCTATATTTTGATGTTTGTATTCTGGGAACTGGTCGGGCTCACATCATACCTTCTGATCGGTTTTTGGTTTGAGAAAAAAATCGCGTCCGATGCCGGAAAAAAAGCGTTTGTTACCACCAAGATCGGTGACCTGGGATTCCTGTTAGGTCTCGCAATTTTAATATTTGCCGTGGGGTCAGCATCCTTGCCTGAGCTCGATTATATGATCGCAAACGGCCAGATCTCTGAGAATCTAATGCCCCTTGTCGCCATAGCGGGGATCCTGATGTTTTGCGGCGCGGTGGGAAAATCGGCGCAGTTCCCCCTGCATGTCTGGCTGCCCGACGCCATGGAGGGTCCCACTCCGGTCTCGGCGTTGATCCATGCCGCCACCATGGTCGCGGCCGGCGTATACCTGGCCGCCCGCATGATGGGAATCATTATGATCTCCGAAACCATGATGTATGTGGTGGCGTCTATCGGAGCGTTCACCGCATTCCTGGCCGCGTCCATCGGCCTGGTGCAGAACGATATAAAGCGTGTTCTGGCATATTCCACTGTATCCCAGCTTGGCTATATGATGATGGCTCTGGGCCTGGCGGGATTCACCGCAGGGACATTCCATTTGATGACCCACGCTTTCTTCAAGGCGCTGTTGTTCCTGGCTGCCGGGTCGGTGATACACGCCGTCCATACCAACGACATCCAGTATATGGGCGGTTTAAGCAAGAAAATGAAGATTACGTCGAAAACCTTCCTGATTGCCAGTCTGTCTATATCCGGGATTTTTCCCCTTTCCGGGTTCTGGTCCAAGGACGAGATTTTCGCCGTCGCTTTTGAGGGAGGGCATTATCCTTTCCTCGTCGTCGGGATACTCGTCGCCGGGATGACCGCGTTCTACATGTTCAGATTATATTTCCTCACCTTCACCGGCGAACCCCGCGATAAACACGCCTACGAGCATGCCCATGAATCTCCGAAAAATATGACCGTACCGCTGATAATACTGGCCGTTCTATCCGTCTGCGCGGGATGGGTCGGTATTCCGTGGTTGTATAAAGGATACTCATCTTTCGTATTTTATGGCGCCGTTCATCATGCCGATCCAAATATAATTTTAATGTTGATTTCTCTTATTGTGGCGTCGAGCGGTATAGGGCTCGCTTACGTTATATATGTTAAAAAGACAATAACCGCCGAAGCAATCGGCAGAGCGTTCAAACCGATATACACTTTTCTGTATAACAAGTGGTATTTCGATGAACTTTACATGGCCACGATAATCAATCCCACATACTGGTTCATGGAGGTTCTATTCAAATTTGATCAACTGGTGATAGACGGGATCGTCAACGGTTTCGGAAAAGTAACCCTGTTCACATCGTGGATTCATGAACGCTTCGATACCTACGTGGTCGACGGTGCGGTTAACGGAGCCGGATATATGTCCATGTTTTTCGGCAAACATATAAGAAAAATTCAGACGGGACAATTACAGACCTACGCGCTCTTCGTATTCTTGGGCGCCGTGGTCTTTATGTTTATAAAGTTAATCTGAAAATAAAGGAGGATTAGTTGGAATCCATTACGATGATTAAACCCATACTGACATATATTACATTCTGCCCGTTAATCGGAGTCCTGGCGATTCTCCTTTTGAAAAAAGAATCGGTGGGAGCTATTAGATGGACGGCGGCCTTTTTCTCCTTCGTCCCTTTTATTCTCTCGATATACCTGGTATGGTTTTACCTCTCGTCCATGGGAACGGGCTTGCTGTTTGATATCAACAATCAAACTGCCGGCTTCGTATTCGATTTTGAAAAGCCGCTGGTCTGGTTCCCGCAGGTCAACATCTTCTACCACATGGGTGCCGACGGCCTTTCGGTCCCCATGATATTCCTGACCGGCCTGCTCTCCTTTGTTTCGATATTCGTATCCTTCAGCATTAAAGACCGAGTTAAAGAGTACTTCGCCTGGTTCTTGCTTCTCGAGGTAGGCATGTTCGGTGTCTTCAGCGCACTCGATTTCTTCCTATTCTATATCTTCTGGGAGATAATGCTGGTGCCCATGTATTTCCTGATAGGCGTCTGGGGCGGACCGAGACGCGAATACGCGGCCATAAAGTTCTTCCTGTATACCCTGTTCGGTTCGGTGTTCATGCTGATCGGAATACTGGCCTTATATTTCACCACCGGCACTTTGAACATGCTTGAGCTTATAAGACAGAACGCCATGTACTCCCACTTGTTCCAGATGTGGGTATTCGCCGGATTCTTCGTAGCCTTCGCCATCAAAGTCCCCGTCTGGCCGTTCCATACCTGGTTGCCCGATGCGCATGTCGAGGCACCCACCGCGGTTTCGGTGATCCTGGCCGGAATCCTTTTAAAAATGGGGACTTACGGTATTCTGCGCGTCTCCTTCCCCATGTTCCCCGAAGCCACTAAGGCCTACGCTGTACCCATCGCGATTCTCGGCTTGATCGGAATAATCTACGGCGCGCTGGTCTCTATGGCCCAGAAGGACCTGAAAAAGCTGGTGGCATATTCATCCGTATCTCATATGGGGTACTGTATGCTGGGAATGGCCGCCATAAACACCATTGGTATCTCGGGATGTCTATTCCAGATGTTCTCCCACGGCGTTATCACGGGCGCGCTATTTATTCTGGTAGGCGTTATTTACGAGAGAGCCCATACCCGTGAGATCGCTGCCTTCGGCGGATTGGGAGTAAAACTTCCGGTTTTCACCGGCATATTCGTCCTTTTTGGCATGGCGTCATTAGGACTCCCTACGCTGAGCGGTTTTGTTTCCGAATTCATGATATTTGTCGGCTCATACAAAACAGTCTTCTTCGACAAATGGATTGTGATTCTGGCCGTTCTCGGAGTCGTTCTGACCGCAGGCTATATTCTAAGAATGATACAGAGGATGTTCCTCGGGCAATTCAATACCAAATGGGAGGGTCTGACCGAGATAAACGGCAGAGAGATTTTTACCGTCGCTCCCCTTGCAATCCTGACGATTCTCATCGGAGTTTACCCGAAAGTTTTAAACGTGTTTTTGAAAGATACAGTCGATAACCTTGTAAAGTTGATACTGGGATGATAAATCTAAGTCTGATAATCCCCCAGCTTTTCCTTTTCGGCTGGGCTGTACTGATCCTTATAATCGATTTCTTCAAAAAAGGCGAAAGCCGAAAAGGGCTGGGATATTTCGCGTTGCTCGGCCTTGCAATAACGGCGGTCCTTGTGGTGACCGCGGGTTACGGCGATGGATTCTTCGGAACCTACGTTTCCGATGATTACGGAAAACTGTTCAATGTAATCTTCATATTATCCGCCATGCTGACCATACTGGCTTCCGTCGATTTCGCCGAAATCAGGCTCAAACATAAAGGCGAATATTACGGGCTTTTGCTCTTCGCCGTCGTGGGCATGATGTTCCTTTCCGGCGCGAATGAATTGGTCACTCTTTATGTATCTCTGGAACTGGCCACCATTCCGTTATATGTAATGGCGGCGCTTTTAAAGAAAGACCTGAAATCGACCGAGGCCGGATTGAAATATGTAATCATCGGCGGCGCTTCATCGGCCATACTGCTTTTCGGTATCAGCCTTTTATACGGCCTATCGGGAACCACATTTCTCGCCGATATCCAGAGCTGGAACTTAGTCGCCGTTAATTTGAAACTGGGACTCGGGCTGGGGATAGTGCTTCTGGTCGCCGGTTTCGGATTCAAACTCGCGGCAGCGCCGTTCCATATGTGGGCGCCCGACGTTTACGAGGGCGCGCCGACCCCCGTCACCGCTTTTCTATCCGTAGCTTCCAAGGCGGCCGGACTTGTCGCCTTCGTAAGAATCTTCTTCAGCCCCCTCTTGATCGTGAGAACGGATTGGCTGTTGATTCTCGAAATAGTGGCGGTACTGGCCATGGTTATCGGAAACTTCGTCGCCCTGCTGCAATCCAATATAAAAAGGATGCTGGCCTACTCCTCTATCGCCCAGGTCGGTTATGTCCTGGTGGCGCTATGCGCCGGAAACGGATACTCCATAATAGGCATGATGATCTTCCTGATGGCCTATGTTTTCGCCAATATCGGAGCGTTTATGATCGCTATCGGATTTTCCAACATGACCGGCTCCGATGAAATCCGCGATTACGCCGGCATGATAAGGCGCAATCCCCTGGCATCGGTAATGATGACCATATTCATGCTTTCCCTCGTCGGAATACCGCCGACGGCAGGCTTTCTCGGCAAATACTGGCTTTTCGCCGCCGCCATCAAAGGACATTTATACTGGCTGGTCGTTGTCGCCGTTCTTATGTCGGTCGTATCGCTTTTCTACTATATAAACGTCGTGCGGATAATGATCTTCCACAGGCGGGAGAATGAATCCAGAATATATTACGGCCCCGCCCTGGGTATCGGAGTCACGATTTCCGGCATAATGGTGATACTCATTTGCGTATTACCCGCCGCTTTTTATGAATGGGCCTCCAGGGCGGTAAAAGCCTTTTTCCCGGAATTGTAAATCCTATTTTATCCCTCAAATAGCGCTTTTTGCGATATCGTTATTATAAATAATAAATTTCTGTCGAAAATACAGAACAGGGTGATATATTTCTTAAATCTTGGATGTGGAGATTGTGTCATTTTTGCTTGACATCACCAATCTGCTGTAATTTATAAAAAAGATGAATTTTAAAAACGAACTTAAAAAAACACTGAAAACCCGATTCATATCCGGATTATTGGTGATTGTCCCTCTGTTCATAGCATTCGCGATATTGAAATTCGCTGTTTTGTCAATAGATAACTTCGTAAAACCTTATCTTATGCGGGTAATAGGCCAGGAATATGATTTCCCCTTTATCGGGCTTGCCGTCACATTAATGCTTATTATCCTGACCGGAATACTTACCACAAATGTTTTCGGCCAGAAGCTTGTGAAAAAATGGGAAAATATCCTCTTGAAAATTCCTTTTTTCAGTGTAATATATTCTGCGGCGAAAAAGCTGCTGGAAGGTTTCGCCTCGACGGATAACCGGACCTTTGAAAAGGTAGTAATGGTCGAGTTCCCTCGAAAAGGTTTGTACGCTCTGGGCTTTCTGGCCAACCGCTTGAAAATCTATTCCAGCGGCGGAGAGAAGACTTTCTGGAGCGTTTTTATCGCCTCTACTCCCACACCATTTTCCGGCATCGTGATTCTGGTTCCGGAAGGGGAAGCGACAATCCTGGATATGGCGGTTGACGAGGGTATAAAATATTTCGTTTCAGGAAGCGTGGCTGCCCGGAGCTCGTGGCGGACCGCAGAAAAATATAGTATAAAAAAGAAAAGCTCGACCGCGGAGATTTGCTCATAGATACGGAGGAACTCTTAAGCCATGAATTTGGCCCGTTTTTTTGATCCCAATTTAATCGAAATTAACCTTAAAGCCAAAACCAAGATCGAGGCGATTGAAAAACTGACCGACCTGTTCTGTAAAAAATACCCCGAAAAAAATAAAGACGAGATTATACAATCAGTTATTGAGCGGGAAGATTACGGCTCCACTTCCTTCGGGCGCGGTTTCGCCTTCCCTCACGCCAGAACCGATGCCGTCAACGACCTGTTTATCGTGTTTGGTATATGCAGAGAAGGCATTAAAACGGACGCCGCGGACCAGATACCCCTCAAGGTTGTTTGCCTGCTTCTTACGCCCCGCAACATATCCAGGCTCTATCTCCAGACTTTATCCGCCTTAGCGGGCCTGGCACGAAGACCCGATATCCTGAATATAATATTGAAAGTAGACAGCCCCGAAAATCTGATTAAGCTGGTGGAACGCACCAACATAAGAATTAAAAAAGCCCTCGTGGTCTCTGATATTATGTCGGAGAAAACGCCTACCGTCTCAATGGAAGATTCCTTGAAAAAAGTGGCCAACATAATGTTCAAACACAGGCTTTACGGGGTACCTGTATTGGATTCAAATAAAAGACTCGTAGGCGAGGTTTCCGAAAAAGAACTCTTAAAATTCGCCCTGCCTGATTATGAGAGCTTTATTGCTAATATCGCCAACGTGCCGGAATTAGAATCATTTGAGGATACCTTGAAACAGAGCGATAAAATCCTGGTAAAAGACGTGATGAATAAAAACGTCGAGACCGTTTTTAAGGACACCCAGGTGGTCGAAGCCGCCGCCCTGATGTTGTTCAAAGATATCGATAGGGTCATGGTGGTCGAGAACAACAAGTTTATCGGAATGATTTCTCGCACCGATATAGTCTCAAAGATAATCCGCGGTTAGTATGATTAAAAATATAGAAGAGTTGACCGCAGCATCGGCTAAAGCCTCCGCCTGGCAATCTTTATGGACATTTCCATCTATGATATTATCCGCCCTGGTCATTGCCTGGGGCGCGGAATCGGCCCAGTTTCTGGTATCCCAGGCATTCGCCCTTACCATGCTGGCCCTCATTCAGACATTGCCCGAGTTCGCCGTGGAGGGAGTAATCGCCTGGAACGCCGGTAAGTTCCCCACCATGACCAACATCGGACTCATGACCGCCAATTTCACCGGCGCCTTAAGACTCCTGGTTGGCCTGGGATGGCCTTTGATATTTACCACTACGATTATATTTAACCTGAGAAAAAATAGGAGGCTCAGCGTTGCCCACATCAAACTGGAGGATGAGCACGCCGTAGAGGTAACCGGTTTATTCACAGGTTCGCTTTATGCCTTTATAATCGTAGCCAAAGGCTCGTTAACCTTAGTAGATAGCCTGATTCTTTTCACTATATATGGTCTTTACGTTGCCGTTCTTTTAAAACTCCCGGCCCGGGACGAGGCCGGTATTAGCGAGCTCGAACTCGTTCCAAGATTTATCCTTACCAGAAAGAAAAAAACAAGAAATATTCTAATATGGTTGTGTTTTATGTGCGGCGGAGGCGGAATCATCTTGGTGGCCGACCCGTTTTTGGAATCTGCATTAGGACTTTCTTTCGTCCTCGGTGTTCCGGCCTTTATGCTCATTCAATGGCTGGCGCCGTTCCTCTCGGAATTTCCGGAAAAAATATCGGCCTTCTATTGGGCCAAAAGTATTGTCAAGGCCCCCATGGCCCTGATGAATATGGCATCTTCGGGTATTGCCGAGTTTACATTGCTGATCGGCGTTATACCCGTAATATTCTGCATAGCATTGGGCAGGATTGAAAGTATCCCCTTTGACTGGATGCACCGGGCGGAAATAATGCTCACCGCCACTCAAGGGATTCTGGGTGTCGTTATCCTCTCGAAAATGACGTTTCGATGGTTTGAGGCCGTTGGGCTTTTTGTATTATGGTTTACCCAGATCTACTTTCAATATCACGCCAGCCAAATAGCGATTCCTTTCATAAATGATCCCATATCCGACAAAATTATCTGGGATGTTTTCCACATTAGAATTCTGGAATTTTACAATCTTATTTACTGGGCATGGATAATCCTCGAGCTGGGGATAATTATGGCGATTTATAAAAAAATACCGCTTCTTGGCTCGCTCAAAACCGCCTGGGCATCCCGCAATAAAAACAAAAAAACGTGATCTGAAACCGTTGCGCTGAATTTTCGGTATAATATTTTGAGATGTGGAAACTTCCTTGCGGGCTTTTATAATAACACTTTAACTTGACGTTAAAATGCCCGGGGTCTTATTTTTAATGTTCAGGAGGCTGAAATGAATAATGTTAAGACTGCCATGCTGTTCGTGGTTTTAACTTTGATGTTGATATTTATCGGTTATTTGATCGGGGGACAAACGGGCGTCACCTATGCCTTCATATTCGCCCTGATTATGAACTTCGGAAGCTACTGGTTTTCCGATAAAATCGTCCTCAAGCTCTATCGGGCTCGTAGAGTTGAGGAGCACGATAATCCCCGTCTGTTCAACACTGTTAGGAGCGCGGTTCAGATGTCCGAGCTGCCCATGCCGAAGGTTTATGTCGTTCCTTCCGAAAGCCCCAACGCTTTTGCCACCGGCAGGAATCCGCAAAATGCGGCGGTCGCTGTCACCGAGGGAATACTGAAGCTCCTCAATGATGATGAGCTGTTGGGCGTCATTTCACATGAACTGGGGCATGTTAGAAACCGCGATATACTGGTCGGGACAATAGCCGCCACTATCGCCGGCGCCATAACGTACATCGCCTTTATGGCCCGCTGGATGCCGTTTTTAAGCTCCGATGACGACGAAGGAGGAGGGAACCTTATCGTAATGCTGCTTGTCGGTATCCTCGCGCCCATCGCCGCCGCTTTAGTACAGATGGCCATCTCGCGGCAACGGGAATACCTCGCCGACCGCACCGCCGCGGAGATATCTCATAAGCCGTTGGCTCTTGCCGCCGCTCTTAAGAAGTTACATCAGGCCAGCCGTCAGATTCCGCTCAAAACCAATCCCGCGTCGGCGCATATGTTTATAGTCAATCCTTTAACCAAAAAAAATTTCGCCTCGCTCTTCTCAACTCATCCGCCCATAGAGGAGCGTATTGAAAGGCTGGAGAAATATTACAGGGAGGGTATTTAGCAATCTTAAATGGATCTTAAGTTCTGGCTGGAAATAGTAATTATAATGATCCTGGTGTTTGTCTCGGGATTCTTCTCCGCGTCTGAAATAGCGGTTATAGCAGTCAGAAAAAGCCGTATAAAAAAACTGGCGAAATCCGGGGATTCCAGGGCCGCCTTCGTGGAAAAACTCAAAAACAACCCCGATGATTTTTTCGCCATTGTACAGATAGGTATGACCGTTACCGCCTCCGCGGCCAGCGCTCTCGGCGGCGCTACCGCTATTATAGTCATAAAACCGCTGATCTCCTCAATACCGATTCCGGCGATTCAGCGGGGAGCCGAATCGATCTCTATCATCATGGTTGTCGTTGTCATATCCTATCTTTTCCTGGTGCTCGCGGAACTGGTTCCCAAAGCCCTGGCCATAAGATATTCCGAAAAAATGGCGCTCTGGGTCGGGCCCGCCACCTGGTGGTCGCTTAAAGCCATAAGAATATTTATCTCGTTTCTTTCCTGGTCGACCAACCTGTGTTTGAGAATAATCGGAATCTCGCCTAAAGACAGAAGAGATTCCGTTATCACCGAGGAGGAGGTCAAAATCATCCTCGCCGAGGGATTAAAAACCGGTGTCTTTGAACCGGAAGAACAGAAACTAATTCACTCGGTTTTCGAGTTCTCTGATACCCTGGCGAAAAACGCCATGACTCCCCGAACCGAAATTGTCGCGGTTGAGATTGAAGATCAGCCCAAAAAAATCCTGGAGATCGCCACCACCGCGGGATTCTCCCGGCTTCCGGTATTTGAGGAAAGCCTGGATCAGATCAAAGGCATAATTCATGTGAGAGACCTGCTTAATGTTTTCCTTACCGACGGCCTCATCATTACCAGGGACATAATGCGCCCGCCCATTTTCGTACCCGACTCTAAGAAAATCTCCGATATTTTAACGGATATGCAGAAACAAAGAACTCATATGGCTATCGTGCTGGACGATTACGGAGGAACCGCCGGAATGATAACCCTCGAGGATATCTTAGAGGAATTGGTGGGCGAAATTCAGGACGAGTACGACACCGAGGAAGATGATATAGTTATGAAACCGGATGGATCCGCTATCGTCAAAGGCCTGGTCGACGCCGACCTGGTGTGGGAACAATTCGGTATCGAGCAATTTCCGGAGAGCGAATTCGAATCCATAGCAGGCCTGGTAATCGATAAGCTGGGACGGATTCCGGCTTTGAACGAATCAATAGAAACGGCGGGATTAAAAATTACGATTATGGAAAAATCAGGCCATAAAGTAAGTAAATTGCGGGTGGAAAAAGCTGCAGATTCCAAAAAGCAGCGGGATAAAACCAAATAATAAAAATTATTTAGACTTTATTATATATCGACTTTAAGATTTATCGCTCGTTAAAAACCGGCGCCCAGCGATATCCTGTGCACCGTACCAAGATCGACAAAAGACGAATAGGAATAGTCTAAGGTGTATTTATCATAAGTATATCCAAATCCGCCGGCAAATCCCGCCATGGTATCGCTGTCGTCCCCGGTCCGGTAATCCTTCCCGGTCGACGACCATCCGATCCTGACAAAAAACGGTTTCAGTGAGACAAACTCGGCGCCCAGGGCAAAATAAAAGTCGTTATCGAACGGCTTACCGGCTTCCGTGCTGAACAAAAATGGGAGTCCCCTCAACTTATGTGACAGTCCCATGGCGATTTTTGTCGGCAATGGGTCTTTATGCGTCTCGGTTAAACCCGAAATCTGAGCTCCGAGATTGGTTAACGCCATGCCGAACCTCGTGGAACCATCCTCATTTATTAGATACAAAATTCCCAGGTCCAGGGCCAGGCCGTTGGAGCTGTAGGTGTCGATGGTCTCGTAAATAAATTTCCCCGTCGCGCCCGCCGATAATTTCGGCTTCAGCCTTTTCGAATAGGTCATGCCGATCGCGATATCGGACGCCCCGAAAGTCCCGATCTTATCGCCGTCTATATCCAGCCTGTTAAAGGTGCCGTAATTCTGATAAGAAATCGATATCCCGGCTATCGACCTTTCGTCCAACTCCCTCGTATACCCGATAAAACCGTACTGGAAATCGAGGAGATAATTTATATAAGTCGCCGTAAACTTGTTTTTGACCGGATCGTCGGTCGGCTTTTCGAGAAGATCATCATAAATCTCGTAGCTTTCCGCTTTGGCGGTTAAACCTGCGGGATTGTAATATAACGCCGATTCATCATCTGACAGCCCCACAAACGCTCCGCCCAGCGCCTGCGATTTCGCCCCGGTACCTATCTTTAAAAACGGATATGCGGCGGTTCCGGCATTGGAATTGGTGCCAAACGCGATGGCGGCATTAATAAATACGAACAAAATCACTGCCGCCGCGATGTAATTCTTTCTGTTTATAAACATAACATATCCTCTCTTACCAGCCTTTTACTGTCCTGTTTAATATATCCTCAACCAGTTTGATGATGGCGTTGTCCTGGCCCGTTTCCTCCGTTTCGGATGCCGATTCGTAGGTGCCCCAGTTCGAAAGGCGTTCCTCCCAGATTATTTTATCGCTTTTACTCTCAACAAATTGAACGTCAACCTCGATTCGAACGATATATTCGCTCACCGCCTCGGATTCATCATAGGTATAAGCGTCACGGCCATAAGATACAACCGATCCTCTTAAGATCGAATCCGATCGCCCCTCCGGTACCACCCGAAGAGTGTTATCGGCCACGAACTCTTCGGCCAGCGCGTCGGTGAGTTTCTCCGCCACCCCGCTTTCAAGGGTCTGATTCTCGAAAAGCGGTATGGCGATAGACTTAATCCCGCCCAGCGCCGACGGCGAAAAGGTATAAACTCCGCACGAAATTCCAAGAAAAAAAACCGCCGATATCATGATCCTCGCAAAAATTCTCAACGGACCATCTCCCCTTTTTTGAATACCCTCTCGACCATATTGCCGCCGAAATGATACGGTATCTCCCTGTAATCGCCAGCGTCCCATATTATCATATCGGCATATTTCCCCGGTGACAGAGAACCGACCTCGTTTCCCCGGTCAATGGCGAAGGCGGCGTTTATAGTGGATGCCGTCAACGCCTCCGCCGGCGACATCCCGTAGTTCAAACAGGCCAATGTCATTATCATCTGCATCGACTCCGTCATCGATGATCCCGGGTTACAGTCGGTCGCCAGCGCCACCGGCAACCCCTTCTCTATCATTTTACGGGCCGGGGCTTCCTTTTTTAATCCTAAATAAAATGTCGTCCCCGGCAATAGCACCGGAATTACACCCGCCTTGTGCATCAGGTGAATCCCCTCATCGCCCACGCTTATCAAATGATCCGCGCTGATGGCCCCGAATTCCGCCGCCAGCTCCGCCCCGCCTGTATTGTAGAACTCGTCGGCGTGAAGCTTGAGTTTCATCCCGAACGCCTGCGCGGTCTGGAGAATCACTCGCG
>CP070742.1:1761979-1856398 GCA_020348065.1 Candidatus Zixiibacteriota bacterium | reverse complement strand
GTATCGCCGTTTTCGAATTTTTTTCAATAACTTAAACAGTTCCCAGGGCCTGGATATATAGTCCTTTTTATATACGGGTATGACAGAATTAATCCGCTTATCATCCAGCATTATGTCCGAGAACTTGGCCGGCAGAAGGAGATCGATTTCGGCTTCCGGGAACCGCTTATTAAGCGCGGAGATGGCCGAATTTAAAAGGACGATGTTGCCCAGACGTTCGGCCTGCTTGACCAGCAGTATTTTTCCGGGGTTACTACGGACCCGGTTAATTACATTCGTTCCCGCCCTCGATACAAATCGGCTGACGATCGTAGGGACAATCATTCTATTATTATCAGAAAACATCTTTGAATTTATCGATATTAAAAGACTAAAGTCAACGAAAAAGCCCCCGCCGGGCGGGGGCCTTCGTTACCAACATTAATTTATACTTAATTATCGCTTTTTTCTTCTATTGAATCCCCGGAAGTTTCGCTTTTTGATAAGTCGTTGTTATCATCTGGCTTGGGTTTCTCAATCCCGGAATCATCCTCCGGTTTTTCAGGTTCAGTTTGGGGTTGGGCCGGTGACGACTCCGCCGATTCGGTTTCCGCAGTGGCGTCAGAATCCGGTATTTTTGACGATTCCTGCATTTCTTTTTCTGTCGGCTTTTCCTCACCCGATGCAGGAACGGCTTCGATTTCATCAACATTCTCGACCATATCCGAAACCGTAATCTCTTTGGTGGGATGCGCGGCCAGATATTTCTCCACCTCTTCCTGTTCCTTCCCGGAGAAAAACGCGTTGACGGATAGAACAATACGACGATTATTGGAATCGAATTCGATAACTCTCAACGGAATCTCGTCCCCCTCTGAAAACGCTTCCACCGGTTTCTTAATATCTGTTTTACCGAGTTGATTGGCGGGGACAAAACCTTCAATATCGCCCGGAAGATTCACGATTACTCCCCGGTCGAGAAGCCTGGCTAGAATTCCGATGGTTTCGGTATTGACGGCATACTGGAGTTCGAGTTCCGGCCAGGGGTCCGGTTTTACCTGTTTGTGTCCGAGGGAGATTCTCCTGTTTTCCTTATCTATACTCAGAATCGAAATGTCTATGGTATCGCCTTTTTTCATCACTTCGGAGGGGTGCTGGATACGTCTTGTCCAGGACATATCGGAAATATGCACGAGTCCGTCTATTCCATCCTCGATTTCCACGAAGGCGCCGAAGGTCGTCAGGTTACGCACTTTACCGCTAACCCTTGTTCCGATAGGATACCGCATGTCCAGAGTTTCCCAAGGGTCCGGTTCTAATTGCTTCAAACCGAGCGAGATTTTTTCATTTTCCTTATCGATAGAGAGGACGACGGCTTCGACCATGTCGTTGGCATTGATCAGTTTGGACGGATGTTTGATATGCTGAGTCCAGGACATTTCCGAAATATGTATGAGGCCTTCTATCCCTTTTTCCAGTTCCACAAAAGCGCCGTAATCGGTAATGGAAACGACTCTGCCCTTAACCTTACTTGCGACCGGGAATTTCTCCTCGACTTTCTCCCAGGGATAGGGGGTAAGTTGTTTCAATCCCAATGAGATTCTATTGTTGGATTTGTCGAAATCGAGGATTTTTACGTCGATTTCCTGCCCCAGCTGGACTATTTCCGAGGGATGACTGATCCGTCCCCAGGACATATCGGTTATATGTAAAAGCCCATCAACTCCGCCGAGATCGATAAAAACTCCAAAATCGGTTATATTTTTTATGATGCCTTTGCGGACCTGTCCGGGCTCGATTTCCTTAAGCAACTGTTCCCTTAATTCCTCGCGCTGTTCCTCCAGAACCACTCTTCTTGAAACCACGATATTTCTGCGGCTTTTATTAATTTTGATAATTTTCAATTCCATGTTTTTTCCAATAAGCGCGTCAAAATCGGGAATTTGTCGCAGGGCGATCTGCGAACCAGGTAAAAAAGCGTCGACTCCGAATAAATCCACCACCATTCCGCCTTTGATCCTCCGCACGATTTTCCCCTCGACCGAATCTCCGGCATCATGGGAATCTTTGATAGTATCCCAGACCCTCAGAAAATCGGCCTTTTGCTTGGATAAGACAAGCTGACCGTCGTTGTTCTCGATGGCATCGAGAAACACCTCGATTTTTTCGCCCACCTGGACATTAACCGGGGGCGCAAACTCGGAAATGGGGATAATCCCTTCCGATTTGAAACCCACGTCGACTATTACATCATCGCGGGTAACCCCCATGACCGTACCGCTGACGATCTCACCCTCCCTGATATCCTTCAGGGTTTGTTCATACATATCCAGCATCTGCCGGTATTCATCGGATGAATATTCCTGAGTCTCGATATCCTCGGCCGTAAGGACCGGTTCGACATCGATTTTTCTGGCCTTAATCCGCGCGGTTTTAGTGCGGGTTTTCTTCGTGGTGGTTTTAACTTTAGCCTTTTTCTTCGCTTGAGCCGCCTTTTTTTTAGCGGTTGCCTGCACACGCGAAGTCGCTTTCGCCCTGGCAGTTTTACTCTTGGCACCACCTCCTGTCCTGGTTTTTTTCTTGGTTGTTTTTTTTGCCACTTTCTTTTTTGCCGGCATTAAATTAAGTCCTCCTTAGACTATCGTTTCCCCAAAGGGATCTCCCGTAATATTTATCGGGATATTATAAACTTTCAATATAAAAAATATATTCCCCGAAGCAATCGATTTTTGGATAAAAATACGTCGAAAATCAGCTTTTTTTTGGTACCTGCGCCCGTAATTTTTTTATTCTCTCCATAACTTCGGCCGCAATTTCGCGGTAACCGTCCTTTTCGTCTTTTACGCTTTTTATCCATTCAATTCCGATGGGCTCTCCGAATACTATTATCAGCCTTTTTCCGGTAAACAGAATCTTATGAAAGGCTTTTGAATTATGAATATATGCAGGCACTATAGGGACAATTGCCGATCTCGCCAGCATCCCGATCCCGGGCTTCCCCTTGCCCAGATTCCCGGTTTTACTGCGGGTACCTTCCGGGAACATTATCAAACCGCCTCCGTTTTTCAGGATCTTCATAGACGTTTGGAGGGCATTTCTATCAAAAACACCTCGATTAACCGGCACGGTGTTCAGCCTTTTAATCAAGGGTCCGAGAACGAATTTACCGAATAGTTCTTTTTTGGCCATATAAAACAGTTGACGGTTTACCGAGGAACCGAGAAAGGGCGGATCGACGGCAGAGATGTGATTGGAGGCCAGTATCAAAGCGCCCGTTTTGGGGACATTTTCGATCCCTATAATTTTAAGGCGGCAGAATACAGCCATAAATCCACGGATCAAAAGCCAGCAGAATCTGTAGAGTGGTTTCATTACAGGTTCAATCTCCGGAAGACGATATTATAAATTTTCTGCACCTGTTCGTTCAAGGAGATGTTCGAGGTATTGATTTCGATGGCGTCATCGGCCTTTTTCAGAGGCGACAATTCCCTGTTGGAGTCAAACAAATCCCTGGAAGAAAGCGATGACGTTTGTTCGTCAAGTGAAGTCTCAATACCGGCGTTTTTTAGCTGCAGGCATCTTCTCCGGGCGCGGGTCTGGAGATCGGCAACCAGAAATATTTTCAGATCGGCGTCGGGAAAGACCACGGTTCCCATATCCCTGCCCTCGGCGACAATATTGCCTTTCGTGCCGAATTCTCGTTGAAAATCGACCATTTTTTCACGCACGACCTTATATGACGATACCAGCGATGATGCCGAATCGATTTTGGGTTCTCTGATTCTCAGGGCAACATCCTGCCCGTTTAAAAACACCCTGTTCTCGCCGTGATCGTTGATGAAATCTATCTCAACCGAACCGGCGATTTGCTCTACAGCCTTTTCATTCTTGAGATCCACGCCTGCATCCAGGGCAGCCAGCGCAACGCTTCTGTACATGGCGCCTGTATCAAGGTATACAAAACCGAGCATTGAGGCGAGCAGTTTGGCGGTGCTGCTTTTGCCCGAGCCGGCCGGCCCGTCTATGGTAATAATGATATTTTTTTTCATAACTTAAGAGCTTTCTTCAGGGAACTGATTTGATTGTCATCCATCAAGCGATATTTCCCCGACTTCAGATTACCGAGGTCGATATTCCCGATAGATACTCTTTTTAGTGTCACAACCGTTTTGCCCAGCGCCCCGCACATTCTCCGGATCTGACGTTTCCGGCCTTCACGGATGGTTATGTAGAAACGGCTGAATGCCTTGCTTCGAGAAATTAACTCCAGTCTTGCGGGAGAGGTTTTGCCGTCTTCGAGTTCGATCCCGTCGCCGAGCATTAATAAATCGTTATCCGAGATGAAACCCTCGCTTTTGACAAGGTATTTTTTGTCGATCTCGAATTTCGGGTGGCTCAATCTGAAAGCGAATTCGCCGTCATTGGTAAGAATCAGCAATCCGGACGAATCGAAATCGAGACGTCCGACCGGCTTTACCCTCTTTTTATATTTTCCCATCAAATCCATGACGATAGGCCGCCCGAAATTATCTTTTACCGTGACAAGGTACCCCGGGGGTTTGTTTAAGATAAGATATATGTATTCTTCGGGAAGCGATACCGGTTTTCCATCGAACTTGACTCTGTCTTTGATTTCATCAATAATGGTACCGAGTTCGGTTACGATTTTTTCATTAACGGAGATACGGCCCTGTCTGAGCAACCGATCGGCGCCCCTTCTTGATATTATACCGGCTTTTGAAAGGAATTTATTCAACCTCATCAGAGGATTCGTTGGATTCGATATTTTCAGGCGGCCGCATAAGAATCAGACTTCCGGCTATATCAGATTCGCTTTCGGTTATATCAGGTTGTGGAAGTTCCGAGAGGTCGGAGATACCGAAAAATTCTAAGAATTCTCTGGTGGTTCTGTAAAGTACCGCCCTTCCGGGCCCGTCAGATCTTCCCGCCATTTCAACCAAATTTCTATCGATCAAAGTCCGAATAACTCCATCCGAATTAATGCCCCGAATTTTCTCTATTTCCGACTTGGCAACAGGTTGTTTATACGCCACAACTGACAGCACTTCCAGGGCGGCCCCGGAGAGTTTCACGGGCCGAGGAATCTCAGCCAGTCTGCCAATATATTTATCAAAATCCGGCAGCGTATAATACCTGTATTTTGATCCGAAATTTTCAATACTAAAGGATCTGCCCCATCGGGCATATTTGTCGTTTAGCCGCTCAATTATACCGGGGATCTCTTTTTTGTTTTTACCGATAATTTTCCCGATTTCCCTGTCGCTCAAGGGTTCGGGAGAGGCGAAAAGCAGGGCTTCCAACGCCAGTTCAGATTCGTCATCGAGTATGGCGGATAACCGATTTTCGGCTGTCTCTATCGCCAGCGTTTCGGCGCTTTTTTTCTCATTTTCCATATTGTTCGTCACTTAAGATAAACGAATTTGCCGTGTATGCGTTTATCCGATTGAATTATTTCGAAGAAGTGCGCGCCGCTGGCGACATCGTCAGACGGCGACCATTGAATATAGTTATAACCTATCGCGACAGGTTCCTTCTTTTCATAAATTTTGTCACCGGTAATTCCGTAAACCACGAAATCGCAATACCCTTCAAAAGGAGACGTAAAAGAGATATTCGTTGCTCCGTTAAAAGGATTGGGGTAGACGTCCTTAATCGCAAAATCGAACGGTATTGGGGGAATATTCTCAGCGATCCCCGCGGATGAACTATCGATGTAAGCGCAATAGGAATATGACGTTATGCCCGAAGACGGGTTTCCTTCGTAGAGCCAGATCGGCATCATTACAACTTTTTCACAGAGAGAGAAATTTTCGACAACATATATGTTTATTATATAATTCTGAACAAGGTGGATATCATAAGTAACTCCCACATCAGGTCTTATCTGCGCTATGGCGATACCGTGCTTATCGTCGGTGGTATTTAAATATTCGATAACCAACGAACCGTTTACCAGGGATATATTTTGAAAGATGATATAAACGCCGGAGACATTTTCCTGAGGTATAGGATCCGTGGTCCAATCCACCGGATAGCCGGAATGAATCATGGCCTCATAAACGGTTTCGCCAAAATCGGCCGCCTCTTCATAAAAACCGGGCTGGTAATTATCTCCGGTAAAGTAATTCCATACGATATGCTTCGAATATTCATCGTTGAAATCGGCCCCATAAGTATCGAGAGTCAGATCGACGGCATCTACGGCGAAATCGAAGGAGGCGAACTTCTCCCAGCATTTCCGGATTACTGAAACTCCGAATCTATCGCTCAGAAATTGAGCGTAAATCCAGGTGCCGTAAGTAAAGAAGCCCTCGGATTGATACAACGATTTATGGAGATTGGGCAGATAATAATCGAGCTTGTAATAAACGTCGTTGATTTCATCAAACACTATTTCCTCCGCCCATCCCGCGCAGGCCTCAAACCACCAGGGGGTTTGATCGGATGAATAAGCGCGGTAGGCGAATTGGACGGCATGAAAATACTCGTGGGCGGCGCATACTTTCAGAAACGGCAGGGGATCGTCAGGATAATGGGGCGTACGCAGATCGTGACCCAACTGCATATAAGAGGTATAAGCTTCTCTTCCGGGATAATAATGTGAAAGGTTTTCCGGAGTTGTGAGCGCCGCAACGTTCGTAAGATATACATCGTAAAGACCATCGTTATCGACTTCATCGTCGGGCGGCGGCGGATCAAAGCCCAAGTCGTTAATATAAATGGAATGGGCGTAATTCAAATAATCGGAGGCGCGGTTGACATAATCGGGAATTCCATCCAGCGGATTGATATCTTCATCGACATTGTAGACCGTATTCGGACCCTCAGTATCATAATGGATTTTGAAAATCCCGCCCGGCGCATTCCAGTTGTTCTGCGATATGGGCCGGGTTAGAATAATCGGGGGAAGGTTGGGATTGGAGGACATCCGCTTAATTAGCTCGGCAGTCTCGCAGGCATATGCATTGCCGGTTAAGACGGCAAATATTAGAGACGGCAATATTATCCTCAGCATCAGGCTTCCTCGACTAAAGCCGGTTCAACGCTATTCAGGAAAATCCTGATCGTCAAAAACCGTTGTGCCTGTTCAATTCTTATTACGCCGTCTTTCGCCATATCCAATAAAGCAATAAAAGTAACAATCATCACGATTTTCCTGGGATCATCGGTGAAAAGTTCATCGAATTCCAATGACGATCCCGACTTAAACAATGACATTATATGATCCTTGCGCGATTCGACCGAAATCTGCTGGCGCTCAATTTCCAGGGATGTGTCGTCTTCGGCACGCCGCAGGATATCACCGAAGGCGATCATCAAGGCGGTCAGATCGACCTTCACCAAATCGGGCTCCGGCGGGGCGATATTCCACGATGAAAAATCTCTCCTGTAGTATCGTTTTCGCATATTTTCCGCCATATCGTCCAAGGCAGACGAGATTTTTTTCACCCTTTTATATTCCATAAGAGCTTTCACCAGTTCGGATCGGGGATCTTCCCAGACTTCGTCGTCACCGGATTTCGGTATCAGCATCCGGGCCTTAATCCGTATAAGCATGGCAGCCATATAGAGGAATTCCCCGGCGATTTCCAGGTTAAGTTCTTTACATACCTCGAGATACCCCAGGTACTGGCGGGTTATTTCGGCGATGGGGATATCATAGATATCGATTTCGTCTTTTTTAATCAGGTATAAAAGTAGATCCAACGGACCGTCGAACGCGTCCAGCTCGAAAACAAAATCGAATTCTTTATTTAATTCGAATTCAGCCATATGATCTCACCAGCTTCATCGATTTCCTGACTTCCGACATTGTGGCCGCCGCTTTTTCGCGGGCTTCCGCGGCTCCTCGCTCCAGAACATTTAGAACATAATCCCTGTTCTTTTCAAGTTCTTTTCTTTTATTACGAAGATTATTGAAAGATGTATTCATATTTTCCGCGAGATTTGTCTTACAATCGACGCATCCCAGATCACCGGATTTACAGGTTTCGCTTATCTTATTAACGTTTCTTGTGATTGTATACACCTCATGCATGGCGAATACCGGGCATATTTCCGGTCTGCCGGGATCGCCCTTATAGATTTTCTTGGGGTCGGTGATCATTTTTTTCAGCTTTTTCGCCGTTTCGCCGGGCGAGTCTGCAAGTTTGATATCGTTATTGTAAGATTTGCTCATTTTTCTGCCGTCGGTACCGGGGATCAACGGAAACTTCGATAAAAGCCCGTCGGGCTCGGGAAAAACATCACCATATAGATTGTTAAACCGCCGGGCCACCTCCCTGGTAAGTTCGATGTGGGGCAATTGGTCTTTGCCGACCGGCACATAATCTGCTTTATATAGAAGAATATCGGCGGCCTGCAGAAGCGGGTATCCCAGGAAACCGTAGCTGTCCAGCCCCAGCAAATCCGCCTTTTCCTTGTAGGACGGTACCCTCTCGAGCCAGGGAGTGGGAGTGATCATTGAAAACAGCAGATGCAATTCGGCATGTTCCTTGACGTCGGATTGAACGAAAATAGAGACCTTTTCGGGATCCAGGCCGGAACATAGAAAATCGAGCATGGTCTGGAAGATCCTATCCTGTAACCCCTTAACGTCATTAAAATCGGAAGTCAGGGAATGCCAATCGACCACGCAGAGATACATTCTGTAATCGTCCTGAAGGCTTACCCAGTTCCGCAGTGCGCCTTCGTAGTTGCCGAGATGTAGTTGACCCGTCGGTTGAACTCCGGAAAGGACTATGGGTTTTTCTCTGTTCAAATTTCCTCCGTCAGTTACTTGCTAGCGCTATTCCATAAAAAGGTATCTCTTCCAGCGATGGTCCTTAATGCCGATAAACTGCTGAATAAAGGTGATATTGTTCGGTTTACGTGGTTTTCTAATCAGCCGAAGCCCGGCCTGTTCCGGTAACTGATGACCTTTCTTATTGTTGCAGTCGGCGCAGGAACACACCAGATTCTCCCAGGTGTCTTTTCCGCCGTAAATCTTGGGGACAATATGATCGACTGTCATCATGCCCTCTTTACCGCCGCAATACTGGCAGCGGCCGCCGTCGCGTTTAAGGATATTCTTTCTTGTTAGCATTATTCTCTTGCCCGGAACCTTAACATAGTAATCCAGCCTGACAATGGACGGGACAGGTATTTCCTGCCGTTCGGAGCGCAGGATGTACCCGTCAACTCTTTCTATTATCTCCGCTTTCCCCAGATACATCAGTACAACGGCGCGTTTTACGCCACATACGGAAAGCGGCTCGAAATTCTGATTTAGTACCAGAACCGGCCGGTTAATCATAAAACCTCTACTGTATGAATTTACAATAGAATGGGGAAATGTCAATTGGAAATTGGGGAATTGTCCTAAGCGCTTTATAGCCTTGACAGTTATGGCAACGTGGATTATGTTGGGAATATAATCCCGCCCTTTGATACGCCCGGATTGATTCGCTTCGGGGATTTTGGATGTACTGTACGGTAGAAACGAAATTTAAATCATCGAATACGATGTTGATTGAGCGATAAAATGATTAATACACCAACAGTACTTGTATTGGGCGCGGTGCAAGTATGACATATGGGTTTCCTTCAGGAAAACGGTTAAAAGAGAACATCATTAAGAAAACACGGCCTTCTGTAGATCAGAACTGATTTTTTCAACTTGGTAAAATAAGAATAACGCCAGATGAAATAAAACGATTTGGCAGGGAATTGCAGTACTCCGGGCTACCATCAGTAGATGCCTTTCTTGAGAATCGTCCTGATCTTTAAAGAATCGGAAAATTGACAATGGCTCGAGAATTGATTCCCTGCGAAGATAATAATAATCTGTATAAAACATCAAATAACAGTTGGTACGAATATTTATTAACCAGATTATTTTGTCCAATTGGACAATTCGGCAATAATCAATTGTCGGTTATAACTTTTAATTATGATAGGTCATTAGAGCAGTTTCTATTTAACCATTTGACAAATTCCTTTAAAGCATCTCTCGAAGACTGCGCAGCTGCTCTTGATAAAATTCCAATTCTTCGCGTTTACGGTAAATTGAGTGATCTAAAATGGAAAAATGAAAACGGGAGAAAATATTCTGAAAGCTTCAATCACGAGGATTTAGAAAATGCCGCAGATCAGATAAAAATTGTATCAGAATCATACGATAAGACTCCGGAATTTCAGAAAGCCTATGAATTGATGGCAAATGCGGAGAAGGTGTACTTTTTCGGCTTCGGGTATCACTATGCAAATCTAGAACGTTTGGCTGTTAATAGTCTTAAGAAACAAAATCTAATAGGGACAACTTATGGATTGGGAAAAGAGGAGTGCAACCAAATTACGGATGAATGGAATATTACACTGGATCGTCCTGGTTTGACGATATATGAGTTCTTAAAGGATATAGATCCCCTTAGCTAAACATTTAAGTTTACCAAGACACGGTGCGGCCATTAAAATGGCCGCACCACTCTCCGGATTCCCGATCGGGATCGGGAATTACATGTCTATTCGATGGTTGCCAAGCCGGCGCTTGGCAACCAGATATTTGGGAAGAATCGCGGAGCCAGCAAAAAAAACCAAAAAAAATGTTGCCAGGCGGATCGCCGATTACTATTTTGGGCGATGATAAATCATTTTTATTGAAAACATGAACCTTCGGAGGGGATGGAGCGTTTGTGTTATGAAAAGCGTTAATCCGAAAACCAAAGACATTTTCCTGAAGGCCTTCGAACTGTTCGAACAGGAGCGCTACGAGGAAGCCTTAAGGGCGTTTAAGGCGTCGGTGCAAGCCAAACCGGATGACGCCAACATTCACTATAGCCTGGCATTAATGTATCTTTTGACCGGCGATAAAAACGCCGCCTTGAACGAGTACAGAATCCTGAAGTCTCTGGACGCGGATCTGGGCAAAAAGCTAATAAAATTCATCTCCCCATCCGGGCAGTTCAAACTGGAGGTATAGCAACAAAGAAACAAGCATATACCGGCTCCGATTTATAATCGTTTAAGATGGCCAGCGTAGCGGCCCGGGATTTTAATCCGATAAAAAATGGGCCCACCAGGATTCGAACCTGGGACCCACTGATTATGAGTCAGTTGCTCTAACCAACTGAGCTATGGGCCCATATATACGGGTATATATACTAAAATGAATAGCCGTTGGTGTCAAGTATATTCGATTTTTAATGGAACCTCTAATTATCCAAGGCTTCGAGTTTTCTCTTGAGAAGAGTCCTTCCGCGGGAAAGGCGCGAGCGGACAGTGCCCAGCGGACAGCCGAGATGAGTGGCGATATCCTGATACGGCAGCCCCCTCAGATCAGATAAAATCACCATTATCCTGTACTCGCCCGGCAGAGAGTTAATAGCCTTTTTGACGTGGTCGGTGACATAATAGTTCAGCAGCTTTTCATCGTCAACGGCCTGGGGATCCTCGGCGTTTCGGGAATTATTACTGCTTTCATCACGGCAAATATCGGGGTTCAATTCCTGATGCGCGGGAGTCTTCTTCTTTTTATTATACTGATTTATATAAGTATTGGTCATAATTCTTATTAGCCAGGCGAGGCAGTTGGTCCCACGGGTGAACATGTCAAACTTGCTATAAGCCCGGAGATAAGTATCCTGAACAAGATCCTCAGAATAGGTGGCGTCGCCAGTCAGCATTCGGGCCATACCGTAAAGATAGTCAAGATGAACAACGGCCAGGGTCTCGAATTCTGATTTCAGTCTGTCCTTTGAAAATTGAACCATTTTTACCTCACGCCCGAGTAAACCTCTTAAGACTTCTTTCTCAAGACATTTATCGTGCTTGGCTAAGACTTTGTTGATCTTCTTCCGTTGTCGTCATCTCCTCCGGTTTAAATTGGGGCCGCCCCTCATCAAGGCAGCCCCAACCCAAGTAACTGAGGGGAGAGAAGCAAACTACGCTTTTATATATCGCAACTATCGTGCCAAAATTGGGATTCGTTAATACTATAACCAACAACAGGTTGCGAATTATGGACAGCCGGAATACCGGATTTTTTATGATGATAAATAACATATAGAATTGATTCCATAATTGGTTATATATAAATAGGTTATAGATGGCGATGATGTTATTATTTGTAACATGTGGGCAAAATTATAACGTTTTCATTACGATCAAAGTTATATCGTCTTCGAATTTGCGGTCTTTTTTGAATTTTTTTATTTCGTTAATAACATAATCAATAATTCGCATTGCAGATTTTTCTTTTGAGTTTTTCACAGCATCGATTAGCCTTTGCTCACCAAATTCGATTTCGTTCTCGTTTTTTATCTCGGTAACCCCATCAGTATAAAAAAGCAAGATATCCCCGGATTTCAGGATTATGGAGTTTTCCTCATAGGATAAATTGGCGAAAATTCCGAGCGCCATTCCCCCTTCCTTGAGATATTGTTGCTCACCCGTACTTCTGAGCAGAATTGGATGATTATGTCCGGCATTGGAAAAAGTAAAGATTTTATTTTTGGAATCCAGCACACCATAGGCTGCGGTTACATAGCGATCTCGCTCGATTGACTCAAAAAGCAGGTTATTCACCTTGTTCAAGATAGCCCTTATGGCGAAATTATTTCTGATCTCCGCTTTCAGGCTGGCTCTAAAGGCGGCCATAATCAGCGATGCCGGTATTCCGTTTCCGGAAACATCGCCTATGGCGATTCCGTATTGATTTTCCACAATGGGGATAAAATCATAATAGTCTCCTCCCACTTCGGCGGACGGTATATTCAGTCCGGCGATATCAAAACCGTCGATTCTGGGATTGCCCGAGGGCAGGAATGTTTTCTGAATACGTCTGGCGATAGCCAGTTCATCCTCCAGCCTTCTGGCCGACATCATCTGTTTATGTAATTTGGCCCGTTCAATGATGACTGCGGCCAGGCTGGCGAAAGCGTTCATGAGCTCGAGCTCATGGTCTTTATAAGCATCACGTTTATCGCTTTCCACATTCAATACACCGACCACAACATCCTTAACTTTCAAGGGTGCCGCCATTTCAGATTTGGTTGAGGCCCTGCAGGCTATATAATCGCCGTTCGCATTGACATCAGAAACGATCACGCCCTCGCCGGTCTCCGCCACCCGGCCGCAGATGCCCTGGCCTACCTTAAGACGAAGTTGATCGGCCGGGATATCATCCAGTCCCAGGGCTGAAATTTGATTAATAGTACCATTTTTCGGATCAACCAGATAAATCATAGCAATGTCGCAATCAATGACTTTGGCCAGATTTTCGAGGATTTTATCCAGGAGTTCGTCCAGTTCCAGCGAACCGGAGAGGGCGATGCCGATTTCATACAACGATTTCGCTTCTTCTGACGCCCTGGTGGCTTCCTGGAGTATCCAAGCGTTACGCAGGGTGATGGCAACCCTTTCAGCCAGGATCTTCAGCAATTCCAGATCTTTTTCCGAAGAGTATTTTTTATTGCTATTTATGGCCTGAATAACTCCCAGGAATTCTCCCCCCTCATACAAGGGAATTCCTATTATACTCCTGGGGTAGAATTGCAGGTACTTATGGACCGTTCTGGCAAAATCGTTATCCTCTTTAATATCCTCCAGGAGATAGGGTTCCCTCGAAACCCGGTCCCAACCCGCGATCTGATTTTCGTTTTCCAGCGGGAGGATATGCATTTTATCGGGTGACGTGCGGCCGGCGCAACAGGATTTGAGTTTATAATTGTGCAAATCGATAAGGAACAGGCAGGCAGCCTCGGCCCTAAATTTTTTAATAATAATACCGAGAGAATTTTTTACAACCGCCTCGAGATCCAGGTCGGAGCTCAACACTTTAAAAGAATCGGCGAGAATCTTTTCCCTCTCCGCGGCGATTGAATTCGAAACCTCGGGGCTTTTATTTTCAGGTTTATCTTTCACAATCGATCCTTCTATTAAATTTAGCAAATATGCTATTTTTATTCTATAATAATTATGGCGGCGTTCAGGCGTGAGATCCGGGCAACGGTTTACCTCTGATAGACTGTCATTTTTACTTTATTTTCCCAGTTTTCGTCTTTTATCTCATTTTGCTTGGTGGAATGAATCAATTCATAACTATCGGTATCTTCGTAATCGACGAAAATAAAATACACTCCGCCTTCGAGCCCGTGATACCACCATTTTTCCCAGGATCTGGTTTCAATGGACGATTGATTCCTTTCGATCTCGGTCGGTTCGCCATAAAGAATATAAACACGTCCCTGATCGGTTTTCCAGCCTGCTATCATACCGCCGTGGCGCGAATAATGCTCCTCGACATACTTCAGGCGCCTGTAATGTTCCAGCTGATATTCGTTAACGGCTGTAGTGGGATCAATATCTCTTGTCTCCCAGAACTCTTTCCGGAAGTTTTCTTTACCCTGGAGGTTGAGCGAGTCATAAAGTTTCAATTCCTCCCCCGTCGCTATGTATATTAAATCATCCCGGAATTTCCTGGCTTGTTCCTCATTCTGTATGCCGCTTGCCCCGGGATAATCGCTCAATATCGACTGCATAATCTTTTGCCGGGTTTTTTCAGCCGAGGGGATGACCGAAAAGCTCTTTTCCGTTCCGGCCGTGCGTTCTCCGTCGTTCAGGATGAGTTTCATTTTATACATTCCGCCCTCGAAAGCGGCAATCGAAAATCCGGTGGCGATAACCGCCGATTTCCCGGGTTTAATGTAATTAACCGGTTTGATTGTTTTATAAAGATCTCCCTCCGAATTATATATTTCCATGGTTACATTATAGGCGCTATCGGCATCGGGAGACACATCGATATTGTAGGCTTCCGCATAAAGATATATGATATTGTCTTCCTGCTGGAACCGTCCGGAGGCATTGGGCAACACGCGATAGCCGTTTTTCAGCAGTTTACCGGCGCTGTCAGCCTTGATCTCGTAGGCCCACTCGATAGACGAGACCGTCAGGGCGGTTTCCTCAGGAGAAGGTACATCCAAATTGAAGGAGTTCCACCCGACGTTTCCGTCATTGGTTACGGATAAACTAATCGTGTAAGATCCGGGTTCAAAAAGCTCTCCGAAAACATCGGATATCAGGTAATCGGAATCCTCGAGAACGGATAGACTTTTGATTCTGGATCCGGCTTTCCAGGTCAACGAATCAAGAGGATTTCCGGACGAATCGCCCAGGACCAGCTTGAAATCCATAATAGCGGAGAATCCGGAAGAATCGGGATAATATTTCAGATCATTTCTTAGAAGATTGTAAAAAATTTCGACATAGCATTTATCGGAGCCGTCATCGTACTTATAAACAGCATAATCCGAAAATAAGATCAGCGATTTATCACCGGAAATGGCAGGCTGGTCCGCGAATATAATCATAAAGACAATCAGATAAAGCAACGTTGTAAATCTATTCATGTTTTACCTCAGATTTCGTATATCGCCGTCGTAAGGATACTGCAGTTCATATTCGCCGTAACCATTATAATCCACGAATAAAAACCGCAGTTTCTCATCATAGTAATACCAGATCTGGTAAGGCTTGGAATCGGTGTCGAAAGGATGGCGCTCGATCTCGTCAGCCGGACCGAAAGTAATATAGACCATACCCATATCGGTTTTCCATCCGTTGCGCCCGAAAATGCCGAAATTAACGTCGGCATAACGCAGGCGTCTGTAATAGAGCTCCTTAATCTCGTTTTCAGGAGTTCTGGGAGATTCATCCTTTGATTCCCAGAATTGATTCCAATATTCCAGCCTTTTATCTTCGGGAGCGCCCAAAAGCCATTTTTTTTCATCATCCGAGGCGATATAGCGGAGCTGCTGCACGGCGGTCTCATAATCGTTCAACACAATAGACATGGCAGACCATTCAACAATGAAATCGGCCTCGGTTTCCACTTTCAGGTCGCTTCCGGGCGAGCTGACATGAACAAATATAGTGTATATTCCCGGTAAAAAAGATTCAATGTCTATTTCCTCCAGCCGGCCGGTTACGGATCCGCCCGACGTAAACATGGCGGTATCGGACTTGATAAATTTCCTGTCGAGCATGAAATCGTAAACAACGAAATAGTCTCTTTTGAAATCCGGGTTATTATAGATCTGATAGTAGAAATACAATACCGGCAGGGTAAAGCCGTAGGCTCTCGAAGCGGAAGGAATAAGAGTCATATTATCTTTATAGAAAAAGGGATTGGATTTCTCATATTCGACCTCCCTGACGAATTCTATGCTGGAGATATTAGGGACTCTTTTCTTAAGCCATTTTAGTTTCATATCTTTTTTCACTACGATCTGGTCACCTGAAAACACGTCGGTCAGCTTTCCCTCGACCTGATAATTTTCAGGCGGCAGATAAAACTCGACTTTGTTAATAATAAAATCCTCAAGAGAAAGAGTGGTTTCGTAAGAATCCGCGAAGAGGTCGCCGCCCTTGGACTTTCCGGTAAATTGTTTTCCCTTTTTGTTAACAATTATATCCATTTCATATGATGCCAGATACTTGTCACCGCGTTTCTCGAAAGTCATAACCGATGAGAATATTTTGAAATAGACTTCCACCCTGAGATCATCGCCGGTCGAATCATAGAAGGCCGCATAGTCGATGTATACGGGCCGCGGCGCCAGTTCATCGGTCAGACCCGATTTATCCTGCGCCGAAAGGAAAACGGGCGTCAGAGCAAACATGATTATTAGAGCCAGATATTTATTCATAATTTCCTGCCATGTGAATCAAGGGAATCTTTCAACAAGCGCAATGTAACAGTTGCCTCCATGTAATTAAACCGTTTTTTAATAATTATTGTTTCAAGGTTATCATTCATACCTAAGGCACTCGATAGGATCAAGCCGCGAGGCCCTTGCCGCGGGATAGATACCGAAAACAAGCGCCACCCCCACGGAGAAACAAAAGGCCAGGATTATCCAAGGAATCGAGATGTCGGCCGGTAGGGGCGTGACCGCCCCGATTAACTGCCCCGCCGCCAGACCCAGGACTATCCCCAGAACACCTCCAAAGCCGGAAAGGGCCATAGCCTCGATTAGAAACTGCCAGAGAATATTTCTTCTTCTGGCCCCGATAGCTTTACGAATACCGATTTCCTTGGTTCGCTCGGTAACAGATACCAGCATGATATTCATGACCCCCACTCCTCCCACCAGAAGACCGATGGAGGAAATTATAATCATCACGAACCACACGGCTGATGTAATCTGGTCCCAGATTTCGAGGAGGTTTTCCTGGGTAAAGACGGCGAAATCATTAGGCTCGTTGTAATTCAGTCCGCGGCGTCTTCTCATCAGTTCGGTAACCTGATCGATAGCGGGTGGCAGAAGTTCCGGGGAAGTAGCTTTGAGCGCCAGCCACAACTCTTTTTCTTCCGGGTGTATTTTCTTGAAAGTTCCATAAGGAATAAGGGCGAATCGGTTTTCGCCCCCACCCGCGATAGTCTCCTTTTCTTCAAGAACGCCGATAACGGTGAATTTTCTATCGTTTATCTGAACCACTTTATTTATGGGATCTTCCGACGGGAACAATTCCTTCCCCACGTCAGATCCTATGACCGTGACCATGGTACGGAATTTCACATCCGAATCGTTGATGAACCGACCCCGATCCACAATGGCATTATTCACTATTTCGTAATCGGGCAGGGTACCGAAAAAGGCTGGTCGGCTAACATCGCGGTCCTTATATTTTATAATATTTCCTCCGGGTTTGCGGTAATAATTTTGAGGCGATACGGCGACAATAGCCGGACAGGCTTTCTGAATAGCCTGAGCATCTTCAAATGTAATACCTTTCCTGTTTCTCTCGGAGGCGGGCCTGTTTCCCAAAACGATACCGGGTTTGTATTTGGAAACATACAGGGTGTTGGAACCCAAGGACTCGATATCCCGGGCAATGGAATTATTGAGGCCGGTAATAACCGATACCACCGCGATAATAGTGAAAACCCCCACCAGCACACCCAATATGGTCAGAAAGGACCGCAGTTTATGGGCTCGAAAGGTACCGAACGCCAGGCGCAGGCTTTCCTTCACTTCATGTAAGGTCATATGGAATCTATCTCCTACTCATACCTCAATGAATCTATCGGATCAAGGCGCGCCGCTTTCATAGCGGGAAAAATACCGAACACCAATCCAACGCTCGAGGCCACTCCCAGGCCGCTCAATACGGACCATAACTCGACATCGGCGGGAAGCGGAGAAATGGATCCTATTACCGCAGCGAAGCCGATACCGACCACCACGCCGATTCCACCTCCCAGAATTGCGAGGGTCACGGCCTCGACCAGAAATTGCCATAATATATCTTTTCGTTTGGCGCCGATTGCTTTCCTGATGCCTATCTCGTGTGTACGTTCCGTTACGGATACCAACATTATATTCATAATAACTATACCGCCCACCAGCAAAGATATTCCGGAAATTATTATTAAAACCAGCCACGCGGTTCCCACAAAATTATCATAAAAGTTCATCACCGACGCCGCCGTCATGACGTCGAAATCGTCTTCCTGGTTGTAGCTCAACTTTCGTCTCGCGCGGAGAATTGAACGCACCTGGTCCTGCGATTCCTGCATATAAGCCAGATCCACGGCTTTCACATAAATGCTTACCGAACTTCGGCGCTCTATATATTTCGAATAGGTTCTCAGGGGAATTACCACCCAGTTATCCTGGTTGATGCCCAGAAAAGAGCCCCGTTTTTTCCCCACTCCGATTATGGTATAGAAATATTTTCCGATTTTCAGCCGTCTGCCCAGGGGCTGCCGGTCTTCTATGAGATTTGAGACAATATCAGGCCCCACTACGCAGACAGCGCTACCATGCAATTCGTCGGTTTCGTTGAGCATTCTGCCGTAATCCAGATCCACATCGGATATCTCGATGTAATTATGAGTGGATCCGGCAATATGAATATCTTCAAGATATTTCGAACCGTACTTTACCCTCCTGGGTCTTCCCCCCATGACTCCCCCGACGTCCTGGCACAATTCGCAATATCTTTTTACAGCGTTCATATCGTCGACGGTGATCCTTTTTCTTTTTCTTTTTTTAAAATAGTCATCGTCCGATGTTATAATACCTTCCTTATCGATAATAAAGGTATTGGAGCCCATGGAGTTGATTTTAGACGCCACGTAATTATCCATACCGTTGATTACGGAGACCACGGCGATAACCGTCGTTACACCTATGATAATCCCTATAAGAGTCAAAAACGACCTGAGCTTATTGGCCCAGATAGCATGCAGGGCGATTACGACGCCCTCGAAGAATCTTAAAAGAGACATATCTATCCAACCGCTTTTCTCTTATCGTGTTCGATCTGACCGTCCCGGATGAATAACACCCGGTCGGCATAATCCGCGATATCCTTTTCGTGGGTAACTACAATAACGGTATTTCCTTCCTTATGTAATCTCGAAAGCAAATCCATAATTTCGTAGCTGGTGGCGGTATCGAGGTTACCGGTGGGTTCATCGGCCAGAAGAATGGATGGCGAGTTAACGAGGGCGCGGGCGATGGCGACCCTCTGTCTCTGTCCTCCCGAAAGCTGGTTAGGCTTGTGGGTAACTCTGTCTCCCAGATCTACGAGTTCCAGGGCATCCATGGCCTTTTTGGTTCTGTTTTTGGAGTTGGTGCCGTTGTAAATGAGCGGCAGTTCCACGTTATGTAAAGCGGTGGCCCGGGGCAGCAGGTTGAAGGTTTGAAAGACAAAACCGATTTCCTTGTTGCGGATATAGGCCAGCTCATCATCGTTTAATCCGGAGACTCTGCGATTATTGAGAATGTATTCGCCCCTGGTCGGCGTGTCGAGACAACCGATAAGATTCATCAAGGTCGATTTTCCGGAACCCGAAGGCCCCATAATAGCGAGATATTCGCCCTTTTCAATATTGGTGGTGATGCCCCTGAGGGCTTGCACCTCTTCCGAACCGACCTGGTAAATCTTCCACAAGTCTGTTGTTTGAATTAGCATCGGAATTCCCTCGATTTATTGGACTTTTGGCTATTACTACTAACTTTCTTCCTGTTCCGCATCAGAACCGAATTTCGGTTTCTGAGGGTCGACAATTTCATCATGCTTTAAATTCCGTAATGTTCTGTAGGATCCCGTGATGACACTATCTCCCTCGGACAGGCCGGAAGTTATTTCCACATATTGTTGATCTCTAATACCGGATTTCACCGGCACGAATTTGGCCTTTCCGTCTTTACAGATAAAAACGCCGTCGATTTCCTTTTTTTCCTTTCTGATGATTTTTTCGGACGAATCGGCCTCGCCGCCCTCTTTGGGGCTGTTATCCTCTTTTTCCCGTCCCGTTCCCTCCGGTCTCATGACAACCGCGCCGGCGGGGATTCTTACGGCGTCTTCCCTGTAATCGGTGGTGATATCTACCGACGCAGTCATACCGGGTTTGATATTCCTGACCTTATCCAGAATTAATATCTTTACCAGGAAATTAGTGACCTGATCCGATACGGCGAAGCTGGAAGCCTTGGCGGAGTTCCCCACCTGGATTACCTCTCCGCGGAACGTAGTATCGGGAAAAGCATCGAGCAATATTTCCACTTTCTGGCCCACTTTAATTGAAGCGATATCTGTCTCGTCCACTTCGGCCTCGATCTCTATTGCCGACAGATCCGAAACCACCATAATAACGGTTCCAGGATTGTTCATGGTTCCGATAACGACGTTTTCCCCTTTTTCGGAATTCAACTTGGTAACGATTCCGTCCATAGGCGACCTGATGGTACATTTATCCAACTGGTCCTGCGCCCGGTCGAGGTTTGCCTGATATATCTGTACCTGGGCGTGAGCCTGGTCGTAGAGATTCTGAACGATATCAAGGCTGGATTGGGAGGTGAGCCCTTTTTCGAACAACTGTTTTTCCCTAGCGAGTTCGATACGCGCTTTCTCATAAGCCGATTGCGCGGAAAGCAGCGATCCTTTGGCCTGGGCTACATCCATCTGCCTGGATCGGTCATCGATCTTGACCAGCAACTGTCCAGTTTTTACTCCCTGCCCCTCTTTTACCGGAAGTTCTTCTATGCGCCCCATCACATCCGCCGAAATCTCCACGTCGGCCTGGGCTTTAACCTTTCCGGTGGCGGTGACAATAGAGGTTATCTCGCCTTTTCGGGCTATCTCAACCGTAGTTTTGGTTTTTTTAACCTGATTGGATTTGAGCGCGATAACGATAAACACCACCAGCACAACCCCGACGCCGATAATCAAGATCCATTTTTTCTTCTTCATATCCTATCACCTTACCTTCCTAGCGCTTTTTCGAGTTGTGAAACGGCAAGATTGTAGTTAAACAGCACCTCGACATGACTGGTCTGGGCTTCCTTGAACGACACTTCCGCGTCCAGAACCTCGAGAATGGTGGCGGCGCCGAGATTATATTTCTCCCTTACCAGATTAAGATCTTCCTGAGCCGCCGCCACGGATTCCTCGGCAAGCTTCCTGGCTTCCCGGGCGCGTTCGAGTTCCAGAAAGGATCTTTTTATTTCCAGAGCTACATAGTTTTTTGTATTCTTAAAATTTTCTTCATTGATTTTTACTTCATTTTTGGCGGAACGCAAGTTAGCGTAATCCGAACCGCCGTTAAATATATTAAAGTTCAGGCTGGCATACATAAACGAGCTGGCATCTTCCTCTTTAAAACCGGTCAATTCCGAAAATTCATAAACGTCAGTAGCGTGCGAAAGCCCCAATGTCAATGATGGCAGAAAACTACAATAGGCCATAGTCTTTTGATATCTCGCTGCGGAAAGGTCAAAATAGGCTTTCCTGTACTCGGGATTATTAGAAAGAGCCTCAGACAGGGCATTATCGAAAGAGATATCTATATCCCTTTCCTGCAGTTTCTCATCGACCTCAAATTCCCTGTTGACATCGATTCCCATCGCATAGGCCAGGTTTGCCTGCACGAGTTTATAGTCGTTGGTTTTGCTGACCAAATCGAGTTTATCGTTGCCATACTGAACCTTGGCTTTCAGGACATCGGACATGGAAGCTGAACCGAGATCATACCTGCTCTGGACAACGCGCAATCTTTCCTCACCCCTTTTAACAGCGTCTCCAGCCACATCAAGAAGCATCTTCGCTTTTATCAGGTCGTAATAACCGCTTTTAACGCTCAGGATCAGATCCTTCTGAGATTTTATGTAATTTTGAAATGACGAAGATTTATTGTTTCGACTTTTCTGTATATTGGCGTAGTTATATAATCCCAATCCCGAAAACGTGTTGGAAAAGTTCAAAGAACCGCTGTATCTGTCTCTGACAGAAATTATACTGCCGGAATTTGGATCAAAGAACGTAACGATAGGCCAGCTACGCCTCCCGCCGGCAGATATGGAAATTGTAGGCAATAATTCGCCCCAGGCGGAATAAAGGTAACCTCTCGCTGAGCTATAAGCTTTCTCCGCGGCTATTACCCCGAAGTTGTTTTCGAGCGCTATATCGATACATTGATCGAGAGTGTAGGTTTCGGCTCTCAACCCGAAATTTATCCCGAATATTATAAGCAGACATAAGGCTAACGAGACGACAAATACCCGTTTCATAAGATGCTCCTTTATCCTAATCCAAATCTCTTTAAAACATCGCTGAAGACTACGCTGAGCGCAATCCATATGCCCCAGGCAATACCCACTGCAACAAAAGCCTTGATTTTGCTGAACCTATAAATATAGCCGAATCCGATGGCGAATACCACAAGAAACCATATTATGAAAAAGTCGAATTTGGAAAGCAGAGTGTAGAGTTTTGTTCCGAGAGCTTCACCCGAAAGAAGCATGGCGGGCGAAAGTGTTACGGTCATGCTCTCTTTAATAATGAATAGCGGTGTCATAATAATAGACGACAAGATTAAGATGAAGGCCGACCAGCTAAAGGCAGCCAGAACCTTTTTATAGGTGGTGTCGCCTCCAAGCAATATATTACCGATTAAATAAAATACCCCGGCGATCAAAAAGAACATTATCAGCATAAATATCGGTTGTATTACGAGCATCATGATACGCTGCTGACCGACGTTTCCGGCGATCTGTTGTTCAATCGCTTCGAGCTGTTGTGGAGTTATATTCGGGTTATTACGGAAAACTTCAAGCTGCGCGTCCATGATCATTGGAAAGGTTATTTGGCTCAGGCCAGCAGAAATCAGGAGAAGAATTAATATCGGCGCAAACCATGTCGGTTTTTTGTCAAGCGCTTCGAAGGTTTTTGTGGGGCTGGCGAAAATATTCCCGAGTTTGGCCCAGAAGCCTAAAGTTTGCTCCTTTTCCTCAGCCATAATCTGATCGTTCAGGATTTGTCCCATTTGCATCTCCTTTATTTTCTTTTATTAGAACGAACAAAATCGTTTTTTGTTTCGCCTGCCGTCCACAACATATACACCGATATATTGGAAATATTCAATCTATATTGAATTTTCCAATTCTGTAAAAAAGAGTCAAACCCCAGCTTATAGAGTTACCCCGCGGAAGTCTGGTCGGTTCGGCGATGGTACTGGTATTAAAAGTCTGTTTGCTGTATTTAACGATATTCGCGGAGATATAAAAAGTAACGGCAAGGTTTTTTGTAGCAAAATGCTTCAGATCGAGTCCCGCCGTGTAGCCCCATCCGTTGAATCCCATTTCGCCGGGAATTCCGAAATCCTCCGGCTCGACGTTACCGGAGATACTGTAAAAAGCCGGTCCGGCTCCCAACTCGATTTCGTATCGTTCGATTTTCAAAGGCAGGTATCTTACCCTGATAAAAATCGCCGTTTTTTCGGCTTTATCATTCATGACAGCGCTGCCTCTCAAGCCCAGTCGATATTCATGAGTTGAATGCATAACCCCGAGGTCGACCCCGAATCTCTCGAAAACTTCATATCCCATGCTGGCTATATATCCCACTCCCGCTTCCATATCATCGAACACTTCCTGTCCGGGCGTATCGCTCAAAAATCCTCCCCTTATCGACAAACCCTTTTCGGCATCAGCTATTTCAGTAGACACAAAAAGAACGCAAAAGGATACACAAAAGGCGAAAAATCTTACCATATTGGATCTTAACCAAAAACCGTAAAAAGAGCAAGGGAAATAAAAAAGGCCGGTTGTTGCCGGCCCTATGAGACTAATAAAAATCGATACTATTTAAAGAGCGGCGCCAGTACCAGTGATACGATAGCCATTAGTTTTATGAGGATATTCATAGACGGGCCGGATGTATCTTTGAATGGATCTCCGACGGTATCGCCGACCACGGCGGCCTTATGAGCATCCGAACCTTTGCCGCCATGCTGGCCGCCCTCGATGTATTTTTTGGCGTTATCCCAGGCACCGCCGCCGTTGGCCATCATCAAAGCCAGCATTACGCCGGTCACTGTAGCGCCTGCCAGAAGTCCCCCGAGAGCCTCTTTTCCAAAGGCGAAACCGACAATAATGGGCGCCAGGATCGCCAGAACACCAGGAAGGACCATTTCTTTGATCGCAGAAGTAGCCGCAATAGCGACGCATCGATCCGAATCCGGTTTGGCAGTGCCTTCCATAAGTCCTTTTATTTCTTTAAATTGCCTCCTTACCTCCTTTACCATAGCGAAGGCCGCCTTACCGACCGCGGTCATGGTTAGTGCGGCGACCAAGAACGGCAATAATCCACCCAGAAGCAATCCTATTACCACTTTTGAGCTTACCAGATTAATAGTCTCAAGGCCGACGGCGGTGGTGTAAGCCGAGAAAAGCGCCAATGCCGTCAGCGCCGCCGAACCGATAGCGAAACCTTTTCCGATAGCGGCAGTGGTATTGCCGAGCGAATCGAGCCGGTCGGTAATTTTCCTCACGTCCGGACCCAAACCGGACATCTCCGAAATACCGCCAGCGTTATCGGCGATGGGGCCGTAGGCATCGACTGACATGGTAACCCCGATGGTGGCCAGCATGCCTACGGCGGCAATACCGATACCGTATAATCCCATGGCGAAATTGCCGGTTGCGGCAAACCCGGTCTGGAAGGCGATATAGATGGCGATGCAGATTACAACCACCGTAAGCGCGACCGACTCCATGCCGATGGCGAGCCCGGTAATAATATTGGTGGCGGGGCCGGTTTCCGATGCCGACGCTATTTTCCTGATCGGCTTGGCGGAGGTGTAGTATTCTGTTAAAAGTCCCAGGACAATTCCCGCAATCGATCCGGAAAGCACAGCCCAGAATACTCCGATATCGACCTTAAGCCAGTCCGTTAAAAGATAGGTGGCGACCAGCATTACAATGGCGCCTACATAGGTGACAATCCTTAACGTGGCTGCGGGATTCATGGAGGAAAATATTTTTACCGACAATATACCCAGCATCGACGCCACAATGCCGACCGTGGCAATCATCAAGGGCATGGCGATATAACCCATGAATCCCATTCCCGATGACTGTACAATGGCGATACCGAGAACCACGGAGGCGACAATAGAGCCTACATAGGATTCGAACAGGTCCGCGCCCATCCCGGCGACGTCGCCAACGTTATCGCCGACATTATCGGCTATAACCGCGGGATTGCGGGGATCATCCTCCGGGATTCCGGCTTCAACCTTGCCCACCAAATCGGCACCGACATCGGCGGACTTGGTGTAGATTCCACCTCCGACGCGGGCGAACAGGGCAATGGACGAAGCTCCCATGGAGAATCCCGTAAGCACCCTCAACGCGTCCAGGTTCTCAGGAGAAAAGAATATATAAAACATAACTCCCAGACCGAGAAGGCCCAGCGAAGCTACCGACATACCCATAACGGCGCCGCCCGAGAAGGCGTTCTGCAGCGCTTTCGGCTGACCGAATTTCTTGGCGGCTTCGGTGGTACGGACGTTGGCGCGGGTAGCGGCGTTCATGCCGAAAAATCCGGCGAGCATGGAGCAAACCGCGCCGCACAGAAACGCGATCCCGGTATAGAAACTTATCTTCCAGATTAAAAGAAGAAATACGACCAGAATGAACGGTATTAGAATGGAATATTCCCTTTTGAGAAATACCATTGCTCCCCGATAGATAGTCTCGGCGAGATCGCTCATTTTGACGTCTTCGACAGGCTGCCTTTTGATCAGAAGGTAAATGATCAAGGCGAAAACGATGCCGACGGCTCCCAGAACGGCGGCGAGAATCCCAAAGTCCATTGAGTTTAACTCCCTTCGTATTTAGTGAATTATTTCACGTGCCATATTGGCGGTTAATATGGCTTTTAGTCCAAATACAGTCAAGAAGTTTTTGGTAAATTTTAAATAAAGCGATAGGGTATATTAATAATAATAATTACAGACAATACGGAATCAGTTTTTTCATATGCGATTCCGGATCAAGACGCGGAGAAAAGGAGTATCTTTATTTAAGAACAAACTCCACCTTGTAGGTTATCCAGAGCGCAATCGGCTGTCCGTTAGAGATGGCGGGTTTCCAGATTGTCCCATAAGCGGCTTCGATAGCGGCCTCTTCGAAACCGGCGTTGGCCCCGGATTCTTTAACAATAATAACATCCCGGACTTTGCCATCCTTATCCACAAGCGCGTTTACCCAAACAACACCTTCAACGCCCGCTCTCTGAGCGATAGGAGGATATTCAGGATTGACGGTTTTAATTTGAACCGGATTTACTTCACGGGGAATAAATACTCCGGGTTGCGGCAACAAAGTCTCAATGACTTTTTCGATATTCGCTTCTGAAGTATATCTATCAGGATCGAATTCAGGATTATCCGGAATCCATTTGGTTAATTGATTTTGAGTCGGTATTTCGGCGACCTGCTCCACCAAAGTATCAGCAACGGCTATTATTTGTCCAATCTCGGGCGGTTCTGGCGGTGAACCGGTTCTAATATCTTCTATATCTATCGGTTTTGGTGGTATCGGGGGATAAACGATCAATGTGTCTAATCTAGGGTCTTCCTCTATAAAAATGGAAATCTTTTCATATTCTTTGCTCCAATTGGACGCTAATGCGAATACAGACACAAATAAGGTGCCTGCGGTTAAAAAACCGATGAGCATATTCCTTTGATATACTCTCTTAAGATTTGAGATCCTGAAATTCATTGTTTCCTCCTTTCCTGATTTGCCACATCCAGCAGATACTCGTCATATGCCGACATATTACGCAAGATAAGGCGGGGCGAATAATCCCCTATAATTAATTCCGGGTTACAGCGCCTGGCGATTTCTATTTCGTTATTAATCGCGCTTTCCACGCTCTGGATTTTATCGATAATTCGCACCATTGACGAATAGGACGCGTTTTGATCCAGTTTAAGCAGCATAACAAGATCTTCAACGGTGCGATTTTTCGTGTTTATTATCTCGGCGAGCTTAACCAAATCTACTTTCGCCGGATAATCCATGTTTCCCTCTATCTGGAAATAGAAAGAATCGTCTTTATCCACGAATAGTCTTAGCAATTTGGATTCCGCGATCGGTTCCGGCTCATAAGTATCGGATTTGGGAGGAAGGGATATTTCCATTCGAGTGGGTCTTGCGAAAACAGTGGTTACCATATAAAAGATCAAGAGCAGAAACGCGATATCTACCATGGGAGTCATATCAATGCGGACTTTGGCCCGGCGCTGGGGTCGTCTCAGCCCACGTTTAATATCTGCGTGTTTCTTATCATTTCCAGTGTCAGCCCCGGCCATTTTTATCACCTCCCCGGTAATAGCCCTTTTTAAATCAGCGCCCATTGCGCTCTCTATTATGAATACGTATGGGGCTGCTGGCTTATTCCGTAGATAAAAAAGCCTCGCGGTTTTTATCATCCGCGAGGCTGTGGGCTAACTTATTAAGCTGGAGTTATTGCTGTCTCAGCACGAATTCCACTTTGTAGGTAATCCATAGGGCGATCGGCTGCCCGTTGGCTATGGCCGGTTTCCATACGGTCTGCTTGGCGGCTTCTATGGCCGCCTCCTCGAAACCGGCATTGGCTCCCGATTCCTTCACTATGATAACATCCCTGACTTTGCCCTCTTTGTCGACCAGGGCTTTTACCCAGACAACGCCCTCGACACCGGCTCTCTGAGCGATGGGCGGATATTCCGGTTTGACGGTTTTAATCTGAACCGGCGCCTCCTCGAATGGAATGAATTCATCGGGCGTGGGCAGAAGCTCGTCGATTATCCCCTCCACGTCCATATCGACGTTGAGGTCCTCGAGATCCTCAATGGGTGTTACGGGCGCCATAGCGGCCAGATCCTCCTGAGTGGCGATTTCGACTTCTTCCGGCGCTTCCTCGTCGGGAACCGGTTCGGGCACGCCCACCGAAGGTCTGATTTCATGTTCGGGAGTGGCAACCTTTATCTGTTCCCTGGGTTTGCTCATAGAGGGCGGAATAATAAGCTCGGCTTTAGACCTGATAACAACGGAAGGGGCGTCAATTATCTGGCTTGATTTAATCGATATTACGATCGCGATAGCTCCGATGATAAGAAGATGCGCCCCGCCGGCAATTCCGAAACCGATAAGCATGTTGCGTTGATAGATTCTTTTCAGCTCGTAGGAGCCAACCAAAATAGATCTTGTGCTCATAGCTCTACCGTCCCCCCTTCCGCGACTATTCCCAGCACATGTTCATCCCAGGCGGTCATATCCTGCAGACTGAACCTGACCGAAAAATCTTCAAGTGCGGGATCGACAGCTTTCATTTGAGCGATTTCGGCGTTGATCGCCCGTTCCACACTTTGAATCTCGTCGATAATATTAACCATCATACTGTATGAAGCGGCCTGGTCCATTTTCAATACCATGGTGAAACCGGGAATGTTCCTGTTTTTATCATCAATGATCTCCGAAAGTCCCCCAAAGGAGATTTTATCCGGCTGTTTCATACCCTCACCGGTCTGGAAATAAAGAGAATCGTTTTTATCGACGAAGATCTGAAGTAGCTTGCTTTCCCCGATTTTAACCGTAGGGGGCTCGGTTCCGGGCTCAGGTTTCGGGGGAAGAGAAATCTCCATTCGCAGAGGACGGGAGAACACTGTTGTAACCATGTAAAATATTAAAAGCAGAAATGCGATATCGACCATGGGAGTCATATCGATACGGATTCTTACCCTTCGCTTGGGTCTTCTAAGCCCTTCTTTTTTGTCTTTTTGGGGTTTATCCCCGCCTACATCTACTCCGGCCATTTCTTATCACCTCACTTTAACCGGGGGGCTCTTCAGCCAAAGCCTCGGCCATTCTTTCCCTGTCGGTCATAAGGGAAAACTGGTTGATATTCAAATCCTGAAGAGTATCCATAATCTTCTTTATGGTACCGTAGCGGGCGGATTTATCCGCCTTTACGACCAGGGGCGGATTGCCGCCTTTTCGGAGGAACTTGGCCTGTACTCTGATGAACTCGGCGTTCAGGGTTCTGGGATCTACCTCGACATAATCTCTGATCACGGTCGTATCGCCGGCCGGCACGAGAATGTTATTTATCACGGTATCGTTGGGAACAACCTCGGTTATGACATACTCGAGAAACATTTCATCGTTTTTATTTACCGTAATATTGATAATATCGGCATCCGGCATATTGTACTGGGATTCGGAAGGCGGCAGAACCACCTCGAATTTCTCGGGCGGTTTGAATGACGTGGTAGTCATATAGAAAATCAAAAGGAGAAAAGCGATATCAACCATAGGGGTCATATCGATTGCGATATTAATTCTCCTTTTCTTGCCTGCCATCTCTATTTCCCTTCTTTGTCTTTGAGCAATTGAATAACCTCGTAGGAGGCCTCATCGATGGTATAGTTGAAAGCGTCAACCTTGTTCACAAAAAAGTTATAGGAAATAATCCCGATGATGGCGTTGGCGAGACCTCCGGCGGTATTCACCAGCGCCTCCGAAATACCGATAGCCAGCTGCTCGGCGTTAATGGCCCCGGTGGCGGTGTCACCGGTGGCGGCGAAAGCCCTGATCATGCCGATGGTGGTTCCCAGAAGCCCCACCATGGTGGCCGTGGAGGCGATGGTCGAGAGAGCGATCAGGTTTCTTTCGAGCAAAGGAACCTCCAGAGCATTTGCCTCCTCTATAGCTCTCTGGGTTTCGCTGATTTTTTTCTCAAAATTAAGAGACGAGTCATCCTTGACAACATTAAATCTTTCGATACCGGCTCTGAGTATATTGGCAACGGTACCTTTCTGTTTGTCGCAGGCCGCGATGGCCCCTTCGTAATCGCCTTTTTGCAGTGCGGTAATCACCTTTTTGAAAAACGATTGAACCGACGCCTTACCGGTGGCGCCGTGATAAAGGGTGATGGATCGCTCAATAATGAATCCCATAAGCATAACCAGCATAGCGATTAACGCGACAACAAGGGGTCCCCCCTGATACATTGTATGCATCAACGATCTGTCCGGCGCGTTGCGGAAAATGCCGAACCATATTCCGAATCCCACGCCAAAAGACACAACCATCAAAATTGTTACGAAAATTACCTGACGCAAGTCAACAGCCTCCTTACAATTAGTCTATTTTTAACTTCATTTTCTATTCTTAAAGAACAATTTTCTACTTAAATTAGATCCCGCGTGACTGGGCAAATCCGAACAGCAGGCCCACGATATAGAGCCAGAATCCGTAGCTGGTCAAGGTGAAGATCGCCGCGAAACCCAGTTGGTCGCCGAGCGCCCTTATGCCGAGAGATCCGAACGGATGGGGGGCGCCGAATATCAGCACGACAATTAAAAGGACGTAAAGAATAATCGGAAAATAGGTGAAACGATTGTATTTTTTAACGGTGGCCAAATACTCATCGCCTTTATTTTTGTTAAACAAACCCAGAATATTCAAAACCCCGGCCGCCGGGCAAGCCAGCAGAATCAAGGTGAAAATGATAAAGGCCAGGATCATGATAATCCCGTCCGCAAAGGCATAGGATACGATGAAAGGTAGATTGAGAAGATAGGAAATGCCCGAACCCGAAATGGCTTTGCCATCGGGGTCAATCGAATAAATCGGAAAGAAAAACGCGATTATAAGAATCACCCCGCCTATCAGGGAGAAAATTCTATCGACAGAGGTCATGAGATTAGCATTTTTCATGGAGCTTTCGCGATCGAGGATGGCCGGCCTGCCGCCCCGCGCCTCAACGTCTTTAAGATATTTTTTCTTTTCTTCTTCGGATTCCCAGAACTCTTTTATTTTCCCCGGACCGATTCCAAAACCGAGATATCTATAAATAGCATCGGGATCGGATTCATTCTTACCCATTAATTTCCTCCGTTATTCCTGGCCCTGAATCGTTGTTTCCAGATTACCCCTGGTAGCATCTTTATTATTGGGATCAATTCTCAGAACTTTTTTGTAATATGTATTGGCCTCTTTAATCAAATTACATGTATGATAAGAAGTGGCGATATTAAGCAGAACGCTGATATCGTTGGGATTGCATTGTTCGGCTTTAAGCAAGACCGGAGTTGCTTTTGTGCACTTACCATCGGATAAATAGCTTAAGCCCAAATCGGGGTATATTAAGCATCTTATAGAGTCATTAAGTGATTCGCTGTAATCATTGAGTAAAATCTCAAAGTGCTGAACGGCTTCATCGTATTTCTTATTGAATGAGTATATCTTACCCAGCATGGTGCGCATTTGAATGTCTTCCGCTTTAACCACCAACGCTTTTTCAAGCATTGCCGCGGCTTCCACGTAGCGTTCCTCTTTAAGCAAACAAAAGGCAAGATTTCTAAGAGAATTCACGCTGGTGGAATCCAGTTCTATTTTCTTTTTGAAATAGGGGATAGCATTTGAATATTGTCTTTTGAAGTAATATGCAAGCCCGGCGTATTCATATGATGAAGAGAAGGTCGAATCAAGTTCAATCGCCTTCTTAAAAGCATAAAGGGCAGAATCGAAAAAGGCCATATTTTTCGAACCCAGCTTAATGCCCACCTTTCCTTTTTCATACCAGTAAAGCGTGCTGTCCGGCGGACCGAAGGTCGCTTCGTAACGTGTATAGGCATCCCAGGCTTTCTCGTATTGATCAAGATCAGCGTATAGCAGAGCGAGCTGTCCGAAAGATTCTGCGACATTATAATCCAGTCCTATAGCCTTTTCATATGATTCGGTTGCTTTTTCCCTATTTTTTATGTTGAGGTAATTCCCGGCGAGCTTAAACCACCACTCTCCGTCATCCGGCGCAATTCTGACAACATTTTCAATGCAATAAACCGCGTCCGCAGGCTTATTGGCGACCTCGCATATGCGGGCCAGTTTTTTCCAGGCGACTATATCATCCGGGAAAAGCTCGAGACCTTTTTTGTAATAGAATATGGCCTGTAATATATTTTGCAGATTGAGGTAAGATTCGCCGATTTTATAATACAGATCGGGTACGGTTTTTTCCAGGGTCGAATCCAGCTCAACAGCCTTTTTAAATTCGTTGATGGCAATGGGATAAACCTTGTAACGGTAGTTTTCCTCGGCCAGGGCGAGATGGTATTCGGCAACGGTCTCTTCTTTATCGATCGCTTTTCTAAGGTTCAGGTCGGCTTCGGAGTAGTTCCCGAGTTCAGTCTGCGCCATGCCCAGGCCGTAATAAAATCTGGCCTGCTTTTTGCGGTCCAAACCCCGCTGGAAATATTCGGCGGCCTTGTTGTATTCCCCGATTTTCAGAGCCGACATCCCGGCGCCGTAAAGGGTTTCGATGTCTTTGCTTTTTTGACCCAATGCTTTTTCAAAAAACTCCAGGGCCTGTCCGTGCTGGCCGAGTTCAAGCTGAATCTGGCCTGAAATCCTGAGTAGTTTGAAATGTTCCGGATCGGTCTTCAGTCCCTCAGCGGCGGTCGTGGCCGCGTCTTGAAAATCGCCTTTATCAAAAAGCGCTTGAGCTTTATCCAACGCTTCATCAGCCGGTCCGGCCAGCGCTATTGACGTCATTCCGATTATCGCGAATGCTGTAAAAACCAAGTTTTTCAAAATCGGGTTACCTCCCATAACAAAAGACCCCATAATAAATTAAGTTTGTAACATACCAAATTCATAATCAAAGTCAAGTTTTTTCTGCAAACGGTTTTTGTCTTTTTTCTCTTTTCAATCTACGGCTTATCATAGTCAGTCTTACCAAACCATATCCGATCAAAATAAATCCCAAGACATATCTCATAGCTCCTTCAAGAAACATCCTTTCGGGAAAAAAGATCCCCGAGACCACGCTAATCCCCATTACGATAAAAATTAAAGCCAAAACCAGCGTGATCCATTCCAACACTTTCTGTCCTGATCCGATATCATCCATCCTTATTTCTCATAGTTTTATACGAATGAATAAAAATATTATTCCCTAAACCAGCCTTTTTTTCAACCTTACGGATGCAAGAAATATCACCGCAACTCCCCAAAGCAATAGAACTAACGCTTCATCCCAGTGCTGCGCGAAGCCGGCGCCCCGCATGAAAATCCCCCTGATGATTTGCAGGAAGTATCTCATTGGCAGGAAATAGGTTGCAATCTGAATGGGCTCAGGCATGTTGGAAATGGGGAATATAAATCCCGAAAGCAGAATATTGGGGATAATGAAAACCTGGTTTGTCCACATTGCCTGGTCGGCGGTCTGGGAAAAAGTGGAAATCAAGAGGCCCGCCGAGAGCGCTGCGATCACAAAAAACAGCGCGAAAAAATAAAGGAGTAAAACGGAACCCGCGAAGCCTATATTAAACCATACCAGGCCTACAACCATAACCAGTGTAATTACAAGATATCCTATAAAGACCGGCGGAATAATTTTCCCCATAATCAATTCGATGGGTCTTATGGGGGTCACCGATAGCTGTTCGGCGGTGCCGCTTTCCCTTTCTCTGACGATGGCGAGGGCGGTCAAATTCAGAAGCAGCATCAGGGTGAGCATGGCCATCACACCCGGCACCATGAAATTGACCGATTTCAATTCCTCATTAAACCAGACCCTGGATCTGGATTCGACGATATGGGGGGGATTTATCCCCAGCCCTTTTATATGTTCAAAGCTTATTTCGCTGGAATACTGGCTGGTGATCATTTTCAGGTAGCCGGAGAGAATCGTGGCCAAATTGGAATTGGTACCGTCGATATAGATTCCCACGTCTGTATTTTCGGCATTTTTAATTTTATCTGAAAAATCGGGCGGAATAATGATCCCTACCACGGCCTTGCCCTTATCCAGATACTTGTCGAGTTTATTTGCATCGGTCACATAATCGTAGATCTCGAAATAGCCGCTGGAGAGAAACCTGCCTATGAAATCGCGGCTGTCGGGCGTTCTGCTGTAATCGCATACGACCATTCTGTTTTTTTTTACTTCGGTGGTTGCCACGTATCCGAAGACTATGAGCTGAATTACCGGCGCGATTAAAATCAAAGTCAACGTCCTGCGATCCCGCAGAAGCTGAATGAGCTCTTTCCAGGCGATAAAATAAATGCGACTCATCAATCCAGGGTCTTTTTGAATTTAAATGAAGCCAGGCTTAAAAAAAACATGGCGTTTGCGCACAGAAAAAGCCCTTGAGGCCACAGGATTGAAACACCGGTCCCTTTCAGGAAAATGCCCCTCAATACTTCCAGAAAATAGCGGGCCGGGACCAGATATGTAATTGCCTGGATCGTTTTCGGCATACTTCCTATGGGAAAAACAAAACCGGAAAGCAGAATAGAAGGCAACAGGCTGATAAGCGCCGCCATCATCTGCGCGCCGACCACATTCTTCGAAACCGAGGACACGAACAGCCCTACGCCGAGGGCGTTGGCGAGAAACAGAATGGCGAAAAAACCGAGCTGCAGCAGGCTTCCTCTGACGGGAACATCAAAGATGAAATACGCCGCCGTAACCACAAGGATAACGTCGAACAGCGAAATAATTATATAGGGAGAGATCTTGCCGGCAATATACTCCCAGGACTTTACCGGCGAGGCCACAATCTGTTCAATTGTCCCGCTCTCTTTTTCTTTTACTATAGCCGTGGAGGTCAGGATGGCCCCCATGAGCATCATAATTATGGCGATTATTCCGGGCACAATGAAGTTTGATGATTTCAATCCGGGATTGTACCATATTCGGTTTTCGGCCTGTACTTCGGGAAACGAGATATTTTCCGGCAGCTTAAAGTATTTTCCGGTAAAATCGGCGAAAACCGCGGCGTGATAGCCCAGGGCGACGCTGGCGGTGTTGGCGTCGGAACCGTTGATAAGGACCTGAACCACCCCTCCCTTTCGGGATTTCATATTTCCGGCAAAATCAGGAGGAATAACCAAACCTATAATGATATCATCGTTAATTAACAGCTCATCGATCCTCTGTCGAGAGCGGGTGAATTCCGTAATCTTGAAATATTCCGAAGCATAATAACGGTCTATCAGCTCCCTCGAAATCACGCTGTTCGATTGATCATAAACGGCGATCGGCACATGCATGATATCAAAAGTCACGCCGTAACCGTATATTATCAGAAGCAACAAAGGGAAAAACACCACGATTAACAGGAGTCTTTTGTCGCGTGTTATTGTGATCGTCTCACGCTGCATTACCGCGAGATACCGCATCACTTCAAAGCCTCCTCGATTCTTTGCGGCTTAAGCAGCGAAACGAAAACGTCTTCCAGCGAGGGAACCACCGGCCTCATCGATTTTACGTCGATGTTTTTATCGCTCAAATAGGATTTTACGACGCTGTAATCGTCGCCGATAAAACCCAGATGTATGCTGGTCCCGAACAAAGAGACATGGCCGAAGCTTTTCGTCATCTCTCTAAGAGCGTTAAAGGTTTTCATCCAATCATCGGAGACGATTTCGATGATATTTTCTTTCAAATCCGTCTGCTTCAAGGCAGCCGGGGAATCGAGTCGGATCAGTTTTCCGCTGTCGATGAAAGCTATTCGGTCGCAATGTTCGGCCTCGTCCATATAATGGGTTGTAACGAAAACGGTGACCCCCGATTGGGCCTGGTCGTAGATAAGATCCCAGAAAGCACGGCGCGACAGAGGATCGACGCCCGCCGTGGGCTCGTCCAGGAACAGTATTGACGGCTCATGAAGAAGGGACGCTCCCAGAGCCAATCGTTGCTTATACCCCATGGGCAGATCGGAGGTCAGATCGTCACGCCGTTCGGTCAGATCCGACATATTCAAAGCCCACTGGATCCTTTTTTTTCTGGTATTCGAATCGAGACCGTAAACCCCGCCGTAAAATTCGAGATTTTCGTAGGGAGTGAGGTCCTCGTAAAGCGAGAATTTTTGAGACATATATCCGGTATTTCGTTTGATTTTATCCCGTTCTTTCAATATGGAATAGCCGTCGACAAATCCCTTTCCCGAGGTTAATTCGATTATTCCGCAGAGGATCCTGATGGTGGTCGATTTGCCGGCGCCATTCGGCCCCAGAAACCCGAAGATCTCTCCCCTTTTAACATCGAAACTAATATTATCGACGGCGGTGAAACTGTCGAATTTTTTTGTCATATTCCGGACTTTAACGGCGATATGGGCAGAATCGTTATTATTTTTCAACCAACAGCTCCTGCATGAAAACATCTTCGAGTCCGGGAGAGATCGGATGGAGCGAATCAATCTTCAGGCCGGAATCCGAGAGGAGGTTTTTGAGGTTTTGCGATTCCTGATCGCTATCTAAGGCCAGATGAAGCTTATCGCCGAAAAATACCACCCGTTCGCCGCCGACTCGCTCTGATAGGAGAACAAACGCCTTGCGGCTGTCATCGCATATCATTTCATACAGTTTATGTTTAAACTTCGATTTCAAATCCTCCAGGCCGCCTCCGGCGAGCGTCCTGCCCCGATGAAGCATCATAATTTCCCCGGCCCGTTCGGCTTCGTCCATATACGGAGTCGATATGAGGATCAAAACGCCCTGGGCCAGCAGATCATAGAGTATCTCCCAGAGTTCGCGCCGGGATATGGGATCGACTCCGGTGGTCGGCTCGTCCAAAAGCAATATCCTGGGAGTATGTATCAGGGCGCAGCACAGGGCGAGTTTCTGTTTCATTCCGCCGGAGAGTTTTCCGGCCTGCCTGTCCTTAAAAGGCCCCAGACGAGAAAATTCCAAAAGCCGCTTTAATCGTTCCTCTTTCAGGCTGTTGGGCACTTCGTAAAGCGTTCCGAAGAAATCGATATTTTCCGCTACCGTGAGAGTGGGATTCAAAGAAAATTTCTGGGAGAGATAACCTGTGTATCTTTTGGCGGCCTCGGGATTTTTTACTATATCATGCCCGAGGACATTTATGCTGCCATCGTTCGGAGTCATTATACCGGCCAGTATGCGCAAGAGGGTTGTTTTTCCGGCTCCATCGGGCCCGACAATAGCGAAAATGATATTGGAGTCCACCGTTAGATCTATCCCGCAAAGAGCCTCGTTATCCCCGAATTTTTTCTTCAGGCCTTTGATCTCGATCATAACGGGGGCTCAAAATCGATCAAGACATCACAGGGCATTCCCGGTTTCAATATCCCCCCATGATTGCCGGAGCTGACCGTAACGGCGTATACGGTTTTGACGCGTTCTTCTTTTGTCTGAATATTTTTGGGGGTGAATTCGGCTTTATCAGCGATGCTGGCAACAATACCGGGAAAGATTTTATCTTCAAATGAATCTATGGCTATACCGACATCCTGGCCGATTTTCACGCGGCCGAGATATTTTTCGGGAATATAAACTTTAATTTCCAGGTTGCGGTTGTCTATAACGGTCAGAACAGTCTGGCCCGGTCTGGCTATTTCTCCGGGTTCGGCGGATCTCAACAGTACCTTCCCGGTTAAAGGAGAGATTAAATATTCATTTTTAAGATTTTCCAACAAAAGATCCCTCTGAGACCCGGCCGATTTTATATCGCTTGATGCCCCCTCTATGTTAGCTTCAAGAACGCGGATTCTGTCCTCCAGGTCCTCCTTCTGGTTTTGGGTCGCGCCGCCGGCGGGAACGAGATTGGCGATTTTTTTAAGATTACGCTCCGCGGACTCCTTTTCTATTTTCAGCGATTTCAACCGCGCCTGAGCGGCGGAGATACGATCCTCGGCCAGCTGAATCTGAGCCCTGATCTCATTGTGTGTCAATTCGGCCGTGGTGTCGCCTTCAGCAACATTGTCTCCTTCATCAAAGCTGATCGACGCTATCTGGCCGCCGGTTTTAAACGCCAGATCGATTTCAACCGCTTCCACCGTGCCGGAGAGTTTTATGCTATCCGTACCGGAGACCCTTTGCCGGGAGAGATACACGATTAGAATAATCAGCAAGACCGCGAACACGCCGATTATTACAAAAATCCTTTTCACCGGGTACCGTCCTTCAAATTAGTTGTCATTTCCTATCCGGCTAATTACAACTTCATTCTGATATAGTCAAGATCATAAAAAGCCTCAGCCGCATAATTGACATTTCTATCGAGGACCCATATATTCATGTTATGAAAAAAACAGTCTTAATGCTATTGATACTTTCCTTTGGTTGCGCCGAAAATAAACAGCCGTCCGAAAGACCCAACAGGTTTCTCAACTCCCTGAAACACGCGTCCGAAATATCTAATCTTGAACGGTTGACGCAGGATGGTAGATGTATTTATCCGATTTTCGCTCCGGGGGATACCATAATTTATTTCAGAAGGCTTCTGGCGCCGGATCACGAAGCGGCATCGGGAAAAGAGTATAAAGATCTCATTAAACCGTTCGGAATAAACATAAACACGATGGAACTGCTCACCTTATCAACCGACTACGAATATCCCGCGTTAAATTATGTGGACAAGACGGAATTGCCGGAGGTGGCGGGCGAATCCATTACCATAGCGATAAATTCTCCCGACAGCGGAATCTTTGCATTCGAAACCGAGGAGGACGGACCATCGCGAAAGAGAAAAATCTATATTAGCAACAAGGATCAGATCTCGCAGTTGACATACGGGGATATCTCCTGTTTCCTGGGAAAATTCTCGAACGGCGGCCGTTATATTTCCGGATTGCTCGATTGGAATCCTTCATGGATTATCATTTTCGATCTGGAGTCCGATGAAAACTACATTATCGAGCGCGAAAACGACCTCATCGATTACATGACAAGTTTCTCGTCGGATGACAGGATGATGGTTTTCATCCGCTCCGACGGCAGATATAAAATTGACGGTTCCGTTTTCGGAGATATCTGGCTGCTCAGGTTCAAGCAATAACTAAACAGCAGTAAAGTTTATAAAATATACAGTCTGAAAGAACTTTCGCCGGACCGACTCTCTATATTTTGACGGCGGTACCGGAAACGGTTACCATCAACATGCCGTCGCGGATCACCTCATAATCCAGATCGACACCGACCACGGCATTTCCCCCGAGATCCTTCGCCTGTTGCGTCATCTCATCCATCGCCACCGTTCGCGCTTTGTTCAGCTCCTTCTCATAAGCCGCCGACCGTCCCCCGACGATATCGGTGATGGAAGCGAAAAAATCCCGGAAAACGTTGGCGCCCATAATGGCTTCGCCGGTAACGACCCCGATATAGTCCTTAATTTCCTTTCCCTCAATGCTTGGAGTAGTCGTTACTATCAAACATTCCTCCTTCTTGATGTTTACCGGTTTTTATGATATTTTCAGCCGGGTTGCAACAAAAATCTGGCGGTCAGCGACTGTTCGCCAGAAATCCGTGGCGGATTCTTCGATAGCCGATAAGACGCTGCCTGTAATAGTCTTCGCTGAGTCTGGAGACCATTACGCCGCCGGAGGTTGAAGAGTGGATAAACCTGTTATTGCCGGCGTAAATCCCCACGTGAGACGGTTTGCCCGATTCTATCCTGAAAAATACGAGATCGCCGGGACGGGAGTTTTTGGCTCTTACACATACACTCGCCGAATACAATCCGCCGGTTTCCCTGGGCAGGTTTACGCCCAGATATCTTTTAAACATGCCATGGACAAATCCGGAGCAATCCCATCCTTTTGAGGAAACCCCGCCGTATTGGTATGGTTCGCCGATATGTTTCGACGCCCCGGTAAGGAGTTTTTTAGCGTCCTTACCATGAAGCGGCCGGGCAGGGAGATCGTATTTCGCGTCTTTCACCGGCCCGGAACAAGCGGCGAACACTACTAAAATAGGCAGAATACATAAAATAAATTTTCTCATACATTAGATTTATCGGCCTGGCGGAAAATACTTTAAACCAGATCGGGACGTATAAGGTCAAACAATTTTCAGCAATTCTACCCGGGTTTCAAAAGGCAACGGAGAAAAAACAGGGTACCGTTGGCAGAAATAACGGGTCGATATTGAGGCATTTTAAACGAAGATCCCGATGGCGCGTTTTTGTTTCCGGATATATTGCGGGCTCCATATTATGCGGGGATTTGAACCGCGCAAACAAATAGACCGCACTTGATTTTGTATATATGATTATAAAGTTATTTTCAGGAGAAGAATTTAAAGGGAACGGAATCGATGTCAGGTCTTGGGGAGACCTGATCTACGGCGGGACGGTTTCGGGAATCATAGTTCCCGAAACACAACAAACGGTTATGGTTCCCAGGCGGCGCTTGGGAACCAGTGAAATATGACTGAGAGGGTGCGGTCGCAATGAATTGCGACACGGAGGGAAGGGAACGACCCACCCGTTGGGTGGGGCACCAGCACCGGACATCAGGCTATTTCGTAGGCGGTCGGTTTATCCGGCCGCGCCGGGGTCCTCGCGATGACGATTTCTTGATTTACAATCAGCCCTACCGAAAAATATTCAGGAAGCGATTTTAAAGACAAAATAGACTGACGGCAGGGCAAAAAGGAGCGAATCGAAACGATCCAGCACGCCGCCATGCCCGGGAATGAGATTGGACGAATCCTTAACGTCGCAATCTCTTTTGACGGCCGATTCTACCAGGTCGCCTATCTGGCCGAAAAAGGTGGCGGTTACGCTGGCCGCCAGCCAGGCGAGGGTATTCCATTCGCTGTTAAAGATAAAATAGACCGCCGCGACCGTGAGGAAACCTCCGGGGAAGGCGGCGAAAAACCCGACCCAGGTTTTGTTGGGAGAGATGGTGGGGGCGAGTTTTTTGGATCCCAGCCATTTTCCGAATCCATAGGCGAAGGTATCGGCCAGCCATATGTTGACAAAAATAAAAAGCAGTATGAGCCATCCCGACGGGAAGTTCCGGTGAATCAGGATAGAGAACGAGATGAAGAATCCGGGATAAACCGCCGCCAGAAGAGCGGTGGCCAGTCTCGAGGTGTAATTGACCACTCCGGTTTCGATCATCTTCAACGACGCCGCCAGAAAGAACAGCAAAAACATGATCAGCAGCCCGGTTTCGCCGAAAGTCGAAAATTGAAAAACCGAGACCACCGTTATGGACAACAGCGTGGCCAGCCGTTTCCCTATCTCTATATTTTTCGAAAGAAACATGGCGGCAAGTTCCCAGCTGCCCAGTACCGCGACCAGCATAGAAAAAATATAGAGATAATACCCTCCCCTATAAATTATAAACAGCAATACTGGGATTCCAATGGCGGCGACGATAAGTCTTTGAGCGAGATTCTTGCTCATTTTTTGGAGGGCGAAACCATTCCGAACCGTCTGTCGCGACGTTGATAATCCGCTATGGCTTTTAGAAAATCATCCTCGCTGAAATCGGGCCAGAGAACGTCGGTGACATAAAGCTCGGTGTAGGCCGTCTGCCACAGCAGGAAATTAGAGATGCGCATTTCGCCCGATGTTCTTATCAAAAGATCGGGATCGGGCAGGCCGTTGGTTTGCAGGTAGGACGAAAACAACTCGTCATTGATATCATCGGGGGAAATTTTTTTCGAGGATAAATCTGTGGTGATATTTTTTATGGCCTGCAGTATTTCGGCCCTGCCGGAGTAGCTCAAGGCCAGATTTAAAACCAATCCGGTATTGTTCCTGGTGCGCTCTATAGCATCAAGCAAAACCTCCCGTTTTTTGGGCGGAAGGTTTTCTATATTGCCCGTGGCGATCAGCCTGACATTATTTTCGAGAAGTTCGGAAAGCTCCTTTTTGGTAGTCTGCTCCAGAAGCCTCATTATGGCAGAGACCTCGTCCTTGGGACGTTTCCAGTTTTCGGTGGAAAAAGTAAACAGGGTGAGATACTTGAGCCCGATATCTCCCGCGATTCGCACTATTTTCTTGACGGTTTTCACTCCGGCGCGATGGCCCGCAGTGCGCAACAGGCCGCGCTTTCTGGCCCATCGGCCATTGCCATCCATAATTATGGCAACGTGCTCCGGCAGTTTTCCCGCCGCTGTTACGGAAGATTTTAATTCCTCGGGATTCATGGCATACGGCCCGTTAAACTTCCATTACCTCCATTTCCTTATCCTCAACCATTTCCTCCACCCTGGTAATATGCTCGTCGGTAATGTCCTGAATATTTTTCTGACCCTGATGGAATTCGTCCTCGGTAATCTCGGAGTCTTTCAGGGCTTTTTTCAGGTTTTCTATGATATCCCGCCGAACATTTCGAATCGAGACTTTTCCGTCCTCGCCGAATTTTTTGACCAGCTTAACCATTTCCCTGCGTCTTTCCTCATTGAGGGGAGGTATCGGAATTCGAATTACGTTCGCTTCAGCTACGGGGTTCAATCCGAGATCCGCTTTTTGAATCGCTTTCACTATATCGGGCATAACGGTTTTTTCCCAGGGTTGAACCACGAGGAGCTTCGGATCGGGCGCCGAAATGGACGCTACCTGCTTAAGGGGCGCAGGATTGCCATAGTAATCTACCTTTATCCCATCGAGTATTGTAGTTGTCGCTTTCCCGGTTCTTATCCCGGCGAGTTCCCGGCCCAGGGACTCAAGCGATTTCTCCATTCTCTTTTTACATTCATTGTAGCTTTCTTTTAACATAAGTTTCCGCCTTATGCAACTAAGGTTCCGATCTTCTCTCCATTAATTATACGAAGCAAATTCCCTTTTTCATAAAGATTAAAAACGGCTATGGGGATTTTATTATCCATACACAGGGAAATTGCGGTGGCGTCCATGACCTTCAGACCCTTATTCAGTACGTCCAGATAAGATACCCTGTCGTATTTTTTTGCTTTTTTATTTTTGACGGGATCGCTGTCATAGACACCGTCCACCTTGGTTCCCTTGAGAATAATTTCAGCGCCCACTTCACTGGCTCTCAGGGCCGCCGCGGTATCGGTGGTAAAATAGGGATTGCCGGTTCCTCCCGCAAATATGACCACTCTTCCTTTTTCGAGGTGTCTTACGGCGCGCCTTCTGATAAAAGGTTCCGCCACCTCCGCCATCTCGATGGCGGTTAAAACCCGGGTGAAGGTATGACGTTTTTCAAGGTATTCCTGCATGGCGAGAGAATTGATCACCGTTGCCAGCATCCCCATGAAATCGGCGCTGACGCGATCCATGCCGCCTGCCGCAGCCTCCAGGCCGCGGAAGATGTTACCGCCCCCTATGACAACGCCAACCTGCACTCCCAGATCAACGACCTCTTTTATTTGCCCCGCTATACTCCCCAGGGTTCTATCATCGAGGGCTTTTCCCGATTTCCCCCCCATGAGAACTTCGCCCGACAGTTTTAAGAGTATTCTCTTATACTTAACTTCAGGAGAAAGCCTTTTGAGAGATGATTTTGATTTTGGAGAGGGACCCAATTATTCCCCCAATCTATAACGCGCAAACCTTTTTATTTTGATATTTTCGCCCATTTTCCCGACGGCATTGGTCAGCAGATCCTTAACAAATAGATCCTGGTCTTTAATAAACGGTTGATCGAGAAGCACGACCTCCTGATAATATTTTTCCAGCCGTCCGTTCACTATTTTCTCGATCACCTTTTCCGGCTTACCTTCTCCGAGAGCCTGAGTTCTGTATATTTCTTTTTCTTTTTCCACCAGAGTGGGATCAAGCTGACCTCTTTCGACAACCAGCGGACTGGCGGCGGCGACCTGCATGGCTATATCTTTGGCGAAATTCTGAAAATCCTCGGTTCTGGCCACAAAATCGGTTTCGCAATTTATTTCGACCAGGACTCCAAGCTTGTTGCCGGGATGTATATACGAATAAATTATACCTTCATTTGCAGTGCGGTCGGCCTTTTTCGCGGCCTTCAAAAGCCCCTGCTTGCGCAAAAACGCAACCGCTTTTTCCATATCACCGTCCGATTCGAGTAAAGCTTTCTTGCAATCCATCATTCCGGCGCCGGAAGTCTCTCTCAGCTCTTTAACCTGTTTGGCAGAAATTTCCATCTATTCCGTCTCCCTGCTGTCATCAGATTTTACCGTTTCAGCTTTTTCGGGTCCGGTTTCCATTTCCTCTACTCCAACTTTCTGCTGACCTTCTACTGCGGCGTCCGCAATAGCCCTGGTTATTATCGAAATCGATTTGATGGCATCATCGTTGGCCGCCAGAGGATAATTGATAGGATCCGGATCGGAGTTGGTATCTATTATACCGATAACCGGAATTTTCAGGATGTTCGCCTCGGCCACGGCAATTCTTTCTTTTTTAGTGTCCACCACAAAGACCAGTTTGGGAAGCGTGTACATTTCGCGGATACCCGAAAGGAATTTCTCAAGGCGGGAGGCTTCTTTTTCGAGTTTGCCGACCTCTTTTTTGGTTATTTTCTCGAATATACCTTCCTCTTTCATCCTCTCTATGTCTTTCAACCTCTTGACGTTATTCTTTATAGTCATGAAATTTGTGAGCATGCCGCCCAGCCATCTTTCGATAACATAAAACTGATCCGATCGCTGAGCCTGGCTTTTTATAACGTCTTTTGCCTGTTTTTTGGTGCCGACAAACAGGATTTTCCCGCCATCCTCTACAACCTCGCGGACTTTCTGACAGGCCCGGTTAAGCGATAGAAGAGTTTTGTTCAGGTCGATGATGTATATGCCGTTTTTAGAGGTAAAAATGAATTTTTTCATTTTGGGGTTCCATCTTCTGGTCTGATGACCAAAGTGAACCCCCGATTCAAGCAGATCCTTGACTGTTAAATTTGACATGTGCCGGTTTCTCCTCCACCGGTTTCATTCCCCGGATGACTCCCTGTATAAGCGGGAGACCGCATCCTGAGTCCGCCGATGTGCGTCGTTAGATAATTATCTCTTAGAGAACTGGAAGCGTTTGCGCGCCTTAACCAGGCCGTATTTCTTGCGTTCCACCATACGGGGGTCGCGCGTAAGCAATCCGTTCTTTTTTAAAAGCCCGCGTAGTTCCGGGTCATATTCTGTTAAAGCTCTTGCGATACCAAGTCTTATGGCTCCAGCCTGACCGGTCAGCCCGCCGCCGCCGACATCACACTTGACATCGATTTTGCCCATCAATTCGGCCGCATCAAGCGGTTTCAAAGCGTGAATGACCAATGTGTCCCGGCAAAGGTATGATTTCAAATCCTTTCCATTTACTATTATGGTACCGCTGCCGTTTTTGAGTGTTACTCTGGCTACCGAGTTCTTTCTGCGTCCCGTCGCGGCGAATTGACCGTCTGCCAAGTTACCTCCGGATGGTTATTGTCAAATATCTATTTTTTCAGGCTTCTGCGCCTGATGAGGGTGTTCAACACCCGCGTACACAAACAATTTCTTGTTAAGGCGTCTTCCCAGCCTGTTGTGAGGAAGCATACCTTTAACAGCTTTCTCGATAATTCTCTCGGGATGTTTTTCCAAAAGACGCAACACCGGGATTTCTTTAAGACCGCCCGGATATCCCGAATAAGAATAATATTTTTTCGTATTCCATTTTTTACCGCTTAAAACCACCTTTTCGGCATTGATAACGACCACAAACGATCCCATATCGAGATGGGGAGTGAAAAGCGGGTTGTTTTTGCCCCTTATCAAACCGGCAATTCGGGAGGCTAAACGGCCCAGGACCTTGCCCTCGGCATCAATTAGATACCATTCCTGTTTCCGGCGATCCTGATTTGGTACAAAAGTCTTCGAATTCATTACGGCTCCATTAAGGCCAGGTTTTCCAAATTTTATAAACCTTTTAATTTAAATGGCAGTTTCGATATGTCAAGAGAAATCATCAGGTTATCTTCCCGAATTTCGACGTTCATTTTGGCAAATCCGGGCATTATTGCGTGCCGGGATCATTTTCTTATAATTCTTCTTCGACAGATCCATTATAAACATTAGAGATAACCCGTCATATTTCCTGAGGTTACGGTCAACTTATCTAAATTCAGGGGGTTAAAATCCCGTTTTCAGTAATCATGCCGGTCAGCAGACTATTGGGAGTGATATCAAAGGCGGGATTATACGCAGGCGTCGCCGGAAGAGATATCCGGGCGCCGAATACATTGCGGATCTCATCGGCGCTCCGATTCTCAATCTCTATGGAACCGCCGTCGGGACAATTCAGATCGAATGTCGATGTTGGCGCCGCACAGTAGAAGGGAATATTATGATAACGAGCCAGTACCGCCAGATTATAGGTGCCTATTTTATTGGCGAAATCGAGGTTTTTGGCTACCCTGTCGGCCCCCACGATTACCAGATTTATCCTGTTTTCGGACATTAACTTGCCGGATGCGTTATCGCTAATGAGAGTATGCGGAACGCCGGCTCTGGCAAGCTCCCAGGCAGTCAGCCTCGCTCCCTGGAAAACCGGCCTGGTCTCATCCACCCAGACCTCGATCATTTTGCCGGAGAAAAACGCGGTATAAATCACACCCAGTGCGGTCCCTATGCCGCCAGTGGCCAGGGCGCCGGCGTTGCAATGGGTTAATATCCGGCATTCATCGGGAATTATCTTATTCCCATGCAGGCCAATCGACTCACACATTTTCGAGTCTTCCCGGTGAATCTTTGCCGCTTCATCCAGTAAAATCCTTTCCAGATTTTCATCTCCCACGTGGGATTCATAAGCATTTATCATTCGATTGACGGCCCAGGATAGATTCACGGCCGTGGGACGGGCGGATTTAAGAGTTTCGCATGTAACGAAAAAAGAATCGCGATCTTCATGATTTTCGATCAGGCATAAGGCGTAGGCGGCGGTTATCCCGATTAAAGGGGCGCCCCTGACAACCAGGTTTTGAATGGCGTAAAAAGCGCCATCAATGGTCCTGATATGAAAATATTCTTCGCTTAACGGTAATTTTCGCTGATCCAGAACCACGAGGTGATCATCGACCCATTCGATATGTGTAAAGCCCAATTTCTCGGAGATATTCACTTTTCGCCGACCAGTTGCACTGTTATTTCCCGGCGTCTCGATCTGTTATCGAAATCGAGATATACGATCTGCTGCCAGGTACCCAGGTCGAGTTTGCCGTCATTGAACGGTATGGAGGCGGAGGTTTTCAGCAGGAACGACCGCATATGAGAGAAACCGTTGCCGTCGCCCCAGGTTTTATCGTGCTCATAGGGAACATCGTCAGGCAAAAGGGATTCGAAAAATCTGGGGATATCTTTTAGAAGCCCGGGCTCGAACTCGATTGTGCTGACCGCGGAGGTGGAGCCCACGGCGGCGACACAGCAGATTCCCTGGTTGAGGCCCGATTTTTTCAGGATTCCGGAAACTTCGGCGGTGATATCATGGATATCGCAGTAGCCGGAGGTGGAGAGCTTTATTTTATCGCGGTAGACAGGCATTTTTATATTAATGAATAGACAATATTGCCGTCAACTATGGTCATCACCGCTTTGCCCTTGAGCTGCCACCCGGCGAAGGGAGTATTGCGGGAGAGGGATTTAAAATCGTTGGGATTGACTATCCATTCGAGTTCGGGATCTATGACGGTAATATCGGCGGGCTCGCCTTCGTTGAGGATTCCTCCGGGGATATCGAGAATCCTGGCGGGCGCGGCGGACATTCGATCCACCACCTCTACCCAGGTTAAGATTTTCTCATTGATAAGCTTAGTTATAACCAGCCCCAGTGCCGTTTCCAATCCGATCAGCCCGAAGGGAGCGTAGTCGAATTCAAGCTCTTTATCTTCAATAGAATGGGGCGCGTGATCCGAGGCAACGCAATCGATAGCGCCGTCCGCGAGTCCCTTTATAACGGCGTCGACATCGTTTTTGGTTCTCAACGGGGGATTAACCTTTAGATTGGTATCGAAAGAATTAATGAGCTCATCGGTCATTGAGAAATGATGCGGGGTGACCTCGGCAGTTACGGGCACTTTCGATTTTTTGGCTTTTCTAATAAGATCAACCGATCCGGCAGTGGAAACATGAGCGATATGCACTCTGGCCCCGGTAAGGGATGCCAGCATGATTTCGCGCATCACCATAAGCTCTTCGGCAATGGCCGGAATTCCCTTCATCCCGAGTTTGCTCGAGATAAAACCTTCGTGCATTACTCCCGAGGCGGTGAGGTCGGAATATTCGCAATGAGATATGACGGGAACTCCGCAGGTTTTGGAATATTCCAGGGCTCGTCTCATCATATCATTATTTTGCACACCGGATCCATCATCCGAAAAAGCCACGGCTCCGCATGCCGACATCTCCATCATCTCGGTTAGAGTATCGCCTTTCTGTCCGACCGTAACCGCCCCTACCGGATAGACTTTTACGGGAGCGAGCAGGGCGCGATTGTTTACATACTCGATGGCGCCGGCGTCATCGAGGGGCGGTTTGGTATTGGGCATGCAGGCGATGGACGTAAATCCACCGGCGGCCGCGGCCTCGCTTCCGGAAATTATGGTTTCCTCGTCCTCATCTCCCGGTTCGCGGAGATGAACGTGCATGTCGATAAAGCCGGGGCAGATAATCTTGCCGTCAAGTTTTATTACATTGCCCCCTGCGATTTTGCTTTTTTTGCGTTTTTCCACTTTCTCGATCTTACCGTCAGAAATAAAGACGGTGGCCGGACCGAAATAACCGGTTGCCGGATCGACTATCTTTCCGCCCGCAAGCACCATATCATTCTTCATCGACTTTGCCCTTTCCACCGGAAAGCAGGTATAAAACCGCCATTCTGACCGCCACGCCATTTGTTACCTGAGGAAGTATGACTGAATACGGGCCCTCGGCGACCTCCGAGGATATTTCAACTCCGCGATTCATTGGTCCCGGATGCATGATGGTGAAATTATCATTCAGTAAATCGAGCCTATCTCTGGTTATTCCGTAATAGCGGCTGTATTCTCTCAGAGACGGCAGCAGGCCCGTCTTCTGTCTTTCCTTTTGAAGCCTTAAGATATTTACTATATCGGCTCCCCTTAACGCCTCGTCGAGATCATCGTGAACCTCGACACCGAACTTCTCCATTTCAACCGGCAACAAGGTGGGCGGCCCGCAGACAGCCACCTTAGCCCCCATGGTCAGAAGACCCCAGATATTCGATCTGGCGACGCGGGAATGCTTGATATCGCCGACGATCACTACTTTCAATCCCTGGAGTTTACCGTATTTTTCCCTCATGGTGTACATATCGAGAAGCCCCTGGGTGGGATGTTCGTGGGCGCCGTCGCCGGCGTTGATAACAGTGGATTTGCAGCAAGTAGCGAGATAATGAGGAGCGCCTGATGCCGAATGACGAATTACGACGATATCGATCTTCATGGCCTCTATATTCCACACCGTATCTTTCAGCGATTCGCCTTTTGCGACGGATGACCCGGAGGTCGTAAAATTAATGGTGTCGGCGGATAATCTTTTTTCGGCGAGCTCAAACGAAAACCTTGTTCGTGTTGACGGTTCATAGAAGAGATTTGCGACAGTGGTTCCTCTCAATGTCGGCACCTTGGGGATTTTCCTGGCGAGGATTTCTTTGAAAGAGACGGCCGTATCGAGTATCAAACGGATATCATCGGCCGACACTCCTTCAAGGCCGAGCAGATGATGGATTTTCAGGCTCATACCCCGCCCCTGCCGCTTCTATCTATGATCACCTCGTCCTTACCGCTAATTTCTTTAAGATGGACTTCAACTCTCTCGGACTTAGATGTAGGGATCTCTTTCCCGGCATAATCGGCGCGAATGGGGAGTTCTCTATGGCCACGATCCACGAGAATGGCGAGCTGTATCGCCCGGGGACGTCCGAAATCGACTATTGCATCCAGCGCCGCTCTAACCGTCCTTCCCGTATAAAGGACGTCATCAACGAGGACAACCACTTTATCTACGAGATCGAACAGGATTTCGGTTTTCTGAACCAGAGGCTGATCGAGCTTGACCTGGATATCATCACGGTAGAGGGTGATATCGATTATGCCGACAGATACATCGGCGTCACAAATCCCATCCAGGATTTTTTTCAACCGATCGGCGAGAACGGCGCCGCCGGTCCTGATGCCGACAATTACGACATCGTCAACGCCTTTATTTTTCTCGATTATTTCATGGGCGATTCTATTGAGAGCGAGCGAGATCGATTTATCGGACATCACCTTTACCGTCATATTTTTCGCCATTTAACCTCCGTTATTATCAGTCGTGAGACGTTTTCGGCAAAAAAAATCCGCCATCTGGCGGACCAATCGGAATTTTAAAGCGATCTTTATCATCATTATTATACTTGCGCCCGAAAAGCGTCGGGACTAATTAAAAATCGTCCGGCAGATTGTCAAGAGAAATCATCGGCAGCGGGAGGGGATTTTTTCAGGATTTCTTTTATTGTCTTAGGATCCAACGAATTACAGGACAATTCCAGGCCGATTTCGGCGATTTTATTACGAAATGTTATCATTTTATCGACATCCAAATCGATGGACCGGCTATATTCCGGATACGAGAAGAATTTTTCGGCCGGCAGATCGAAAGCGATTTTACCGTTATTCAAGCCGATTATCCGCTCCGCCAGATCAGATAAAAAAGAAAGATCGTGGCTGACAATCAATGCCCCTTTTACTTTTCGTAGAATTTCCTTAATGATATTCTTTAACTCGTTCTGAGACGCAGGATCGAGAAAGGCCGCGGGTTCGTCTAGTACCAGAAATTCGGGCTTTGCCGCCAGAACGGTCGCCAGAGATAATTTACGCTTCTCCCCTCCGGAAAGCGTATCGACGATTCTGCCACCAAATCCCGCCAGGCCGACACTTTCCAGAAGCGAGTTAATGTTTAAGTCTTGCTCGTCGCTAAACTTAAGGCTCAATAACAAATCATCTTGAACGGTGGGGCCGATTAATACCGGGTCGGGCATCTGCCAGCTTAATCCGATAATCTTGCGGTATTCGTAAACGTCGGATATCTTTTTATCGAAGTATTTAATGACTCCCTTTTGACATTGGAGTATCCCCGCCAGAAGCAACGCCAACGTTGATTTACCGGACCCCGAAGGGCCGATAAGGCCGGCGATCTGGTTTTCATATAAGTACATTTCCTCAATTTTCAGCAAAAAGCGGCCAGCAGGGTAAGAAAATGATAAATCGCCTGCCGATATTACGATCATGTTTTTTTCTGGCGGAATTGAATCGGATAGTCTACTTCTCCTCAACGAACCGATAAAACTATTTATCGCTTCGGAATCGTCAAAATCGAAGCCGAAATACTTTTTAAATTCGATTTCACGAGGAGGTGACAGCCTAAATTGATTCAACATCTCCCGGTCCGACAGAATAGAATAAGAATCGCCCACGGCGACCAGCCTTCCTGAATCCATGATGGCAGTCTTTTTTGAGAATAAAGCCTCGTCGGGATACTGAGTGATATGAATTATGGTTCTGCCCTCATTATTGATTTCATGCACATATTCGAGAAAGAGCCTACGAAATTTCAGATCGAGAAAAGTGGTGGGTTCGTCCAGAATCAGGATATCGGAACCTATTGAGAAAGCGACAGCGAGGTTGATAATTTGCATCTGCCCTGGAGAGAGATTCTCGGGAGAAATATGCAGTATATTTATTAGTTCGAATCTTTCGATGATTTCATCGAATATCTTTTGCTGCTCCAAATAACTCAATCCCATATTCTGAAGCGGGGATTCGATTTCCTTTTTGACGGTCGGCATCAGGAATTGGCCCGATGGTTCCTGGAAAACGACGCCGACTTTCCCGAAGAACTCCTTCGAGAAGGCGCCGGGCAGTACTCTTTTGCCGAAAATCTCAATACATCCATCAGCAAGCGGAACGAGTCCGCATAAAGCCTTCACGAGGGTTGATTTGCCCGATCCGTTGGGGCCTAAAATAGAAATATAAGCCCCGTCCTCTATATTCAGGCTCAAAGATGATAAAGCGGGGATTCTTTTATCCCCGCTTTTATAAATTACCGATATGTTATTAACGTCAATCACAAAACATTGGGACGAGATCGAAACGTTTATTCATTATAGCAAATATCGAGCTCCCGGGCCGCCAGCGCTTCATCCAGACGGGAGACAGGTGTATTGTGCGGAGCCGATTTCACTTTTTCGGGATCGTTTTCAATTTCGTCAATAATAATCTTCATAACTTCGATAAAGTTATCCAGCGATGCTTTACTTTCGGTTTCGGTCGGTTCGATCATCAGCGCCTCCGGGACAATCAGGGGGAAATACACCGTCGGGGCGTGAATACCGAAATCCAGTATCCGCTTGGCGATATCGAGAGTTTTTACGCCCCGGGTTTTCTGACGGCTTCCGGACAATACAAATTCATGCATGGTATCGCCATTATACGGCAACTCGAACATATCTTTCAGCTTTTCCCTGAGATAGGCGGCGTTTACGATAGCCGTCTGGGAAACCTCTTTTAATCCTTTCGGACCGAGATTCCTGATATAACAATAGGCCCGGATAAGATTTGCGACATTACCGTAGAAAGAGTGTACTTTGCCGATAGAATCGGGTCTTTTGTAATCGAGGAAAAAGAGGTGGTTGCCCCGGCGGTCATTTTTTCTATTTACGACCGGAACCGGCAGAAAAGGTTCGAGACTGGATTTTACCCCCAATGCCCCGGCGCCGGGTCCTCCCCCGCCATGCGGGGTCGAGAAGGTTTTATGCATATTGAAATGTACCACGTCAAAACCCATATCCCCCGGACGAGTCAATCCCAGCAGGGCGTTAAGATTGGCGCCGTCCATATAGAGCAGGCCGCCGGCGTCGTGAACGAGATGAGCTATTTTTTGAATCTCCGACTCAAACAGACCCAGGGTGTTGGGATTGGTAAGCATAAATGCCGCCAGGTCATCGTTGCAATGGGCAGAAAGCTGATCGATATCTACCAGGCCGCGATCATTGGATTTTATCTGCACCACCTTGTAACCCGCCATAATGACGGAAGCCGGATTGGTTCCATGCGCCGAATCGGGGAGAATAATCTTTTCGGGATTTCTTTTGTTCTTTTTATGGCAGGCTCGAATCATCAGAAGCGCCGTGAATTCGCCATGAGCGCCGGCGGCGGGTTGTAGAGTTACGGCGTCCATGCCGGCGATTTCGCAAAGCAATTCCTTGAGTTCATATAACAGCGATAAGGTGCCCTGAACCGCGTTCTCGGGAAAAAGAGGATGAGCGGCTGTAAATTCCGAAAGCCTGGCAAGATCTTCGTTAATTTTCGGATTATATTTCATGGTGCAGGATCCAAGGGGATAAAATCCTTTATCGATATGATGGTTTTTGGTCGAAAGCGCGACAAAATGACGCATAACGTCCGGTTCGGATATCGACGGCATCACGGGCGGTGATTTTCGCAAAAATTCCGGCGGAATAACATCGGATATCTCAACTTCCGGAACATCGATTTCGGGAAGAGATATCCCGGCGTCACCTTCTGAAGACAGGTTGAAAATCAGTTTATCGTAAAGATCAATCATCGATTACTCGCCTTCCAGATCGGCAATCCGTTTTTTGACCCATTCGGCGTTCTCGCTGTCGGGATTCATTTTTAGATACCCTTTATATAATTTCAACGCCTCCACCGTGTCTCCACCTTTGGCGGTATAATAACCCAGCAAGGCGGCGGCCTCGTCGGATTCCGGCGAATCGGGAAATATCTTCAACAGTCTCATGCAGGTATTTAACGCCGATTTATAATCTTTGGCGCGGCTCTGAGCGTCATGGATCGAAGCGAGGGCCCGGGCCGCGTAACCGTCCCCGTTATCTCCGTCAAGTTCCACGACTTTTTCATAATATTCGATGGCTTTATCATACATCGATCTGCTGGTGTATTTTTCTCCAATCATCGAAAGGTATTCGAGATTTTCCGGCTCGTCCTCCAGGCGGGACAAATAGTCTTCGAGGGTTTCCCTGCCCTGCAGATAAAGCTGTACCTGGTTATAAAATTCGGTGGAGGGCAAGTATCCCCATATACGATCAATCTCCTGCCCATCAGGTCTTGCTATGATAATTGTGGGGTATCCCGAAATACCGAATTGGCCTGCCAGAGCGGTATCGATTTCGGCGTCGATTTTTACAAAAATAAAGTCGCCGGAAAGCGATATCACCAGAGAATCCGAATAGGTGTTGGCGTCCAGCGAATCGCACCAGCGGCACCAATCGGTGAAAAAATCGATTATCATGGGCTTTCCGGATTTTTCGGCGGCGGATTTGGCCTGATCATAATCGTTTATAAAATTTATCTGCGAAGGAACGCGCTCTTTTTTTGTACAATAGGTCGCTATCATACAAATTGCAAGGGCCGTAAATAAGATTGATTTTTTCATAAAATTTCCTCCGGAGGCACAATTGTTCTGACAATTTCATTAGCTTCAGGCTCGAATTCTTTTTGTACGTAAAGCCTTAAATTGAAAAATCCCTGGTCTATGGGAAGCATGCCCCGCAGGTAATACCCCATGGGCGATTTTAACAATACGGGAATATTCCGATTTTCGAGCGCTTCCTTCACCAGATTCATAAACATATGGTTTTTGGTTTCAAGAATTAATACCACGTCATTTTTCATAACATCTCTTATCATCAGGCGAATTTCGACAGTTCAAATGCCAGATCATCTATCTGTTTCCCGGTTCTTTTTTCCGTAACCGCGACCATCAGGCAGCCTTTTAAACCCGCCGCGTATTTGCCGATATCCACACCCGGCACAATGCCCTTGCCTGCCAGCCTGGTGATTATACGGTGAGGCGAAACCGGGGTTTCCACCACGAACTCTTTAAAGAAAGGACCGTTATATTTGAGTTTATAGCCGGGAACCTCGGTTATTTTTGAGGCGGCGTAATGGGCTTTGGAAAGGCAGAGTCTGCCGATTTTCTCAAGCCCCGATTTTCCCAGCAGAGACAGATAAACAGTTGAGGCCAGGGCACATAGCGCCTGGTTGGTGCATATATTGGAGGTGGCTCTCTCTCTCCGAATATGCTGCTCGCGTGTCTGCAGGGTTAGAACATAACCGATTCGGCCATTGCTGTCTTTGGTTCTCCCGGAAAGCCGGCCCGGAATATTTCTCAAAAATTCCTGCTTCGCGGAGAATAGCCCCAGGTATGGCCCCCCGAAGTTCAAGGGGATTCCGAGACACTGGCCTTCAGCGACAGCTATATCAGCCCCGCATTCTCCCGGCGAGGACAGAACGCCTAAAGATATGGGATCGTAAACGATAATAAACAGGGCTCCTTTTTCTTTTACGTAAGCGGATACATCAGAGGCTTTTTCCAGCAATCCAAGAAAATTGGGGTTCTGGATTACCACCGCGGCGGTTTTGTCAGATAATTTTGCTTTTAAATCCTCAAAATCGGTCGAACCGTCGAAGATATTTAAGGGCCTGATTTTGACTTTCCTGCCGGAATGATAGGTTTTAACCGTTTCTACATAAAAAGGATTCACCGAACGAGAAATCAGCACCTCATTGCGGCCTGTTTTGCCTATCGCCAGCGAAACCGCTTCGGCCAGGGCGCTGCCGCCGTCATACATGGAGGCGTTTGTAACCGGAAGTCCTGTCAGGCGAGAAATGAACGTTTGAAATTCGTATATGGCCTGCAACGTGCCCTGGGAAACTTCGGCCTGGTAAGGAGTATAGGCGGTATAAAACTCCGAACGCAACAGGATATGATCGACCGCCGCAGGGCTGAAATGATCGTAGGCTCCGCCGCCGCCAAAATTGGACACGACTTTTTTGTTTTTCTCGGCTATAGATCGGACTTTATCGATCAACTCCATTTCAGACAGCGGATCGGGCAGGTTTAAAGGTCTATTAACCCGAAGGCTGGCAGGAACGGTTTTGATAAGATCTTCAAAATCCTCGAGCCCGATCTCTTCCAGCATCCTCCGCCGGATGCTCGAGGAATTGGATATATAGCTCATTACCCGCCTATTTCAGTTTCATAATCGGAAGCCGAAAGGAGTTTATCCAATTCACCCGAATCGGACATCTTGATCTTAACAATCCATCCGTCGCCGTAGGGATCGCTGTTAATAATAGAAGCATCGGACTCAAGTTGGTTGTTAACTTCGGTAACTTCGCCGGAAAGCGGGCTGAATAAATCCGATATTGCTTTAACCGCCTCAATAGTCCCGAAAGGCTTCATATATTCGACTTTTGATCCCACCCGGGGGAGTTCGACGAAAACAATATCGCCGAGTTCACCCTGGGCGTAATCGGTAATGCCTACGACGGCAACGTCCCCGTCAACCTTGACCCATTCATGTTCTTTCGAATATTTTAAATCGTCAGGAATCACTTGTCCTCCCCGGCCGTAAGGCCTTCATTAATTTCCGAGTCGCTTTTTTTAAGCGCCAGGAATTTATCCACAAAAGAGTTATCATAATTTCCCGAAATGAAATCCTTGTTTTTGAAAACGATCTGGAAGAATTCTTTGGTGGTGGGGACACCCTCTATGATTAATTCTTCGAGACTTCTTTCCATCCTTTTTATAGCCTCCCTCCTGTCGTTACCCGAGACAATAAGCTTCGCTATCAATGAATCATAATTGGGGGGTATAACGTAGTTGGCGTAAGCATGCGTGTCTATCCGCACATTGTGCCCACCGGGCATGTGGAAGGCGGTAATCTTTCCCGGGCTGGGCATGAAATTCCTATCGGGATCCTCGGCGTTGATCCGGCATTCGATCGTATGACCTTTTATTTTAACATCTTCCTGTTCAATATTAAGTTTTTCGCCGGAAGCGATTAATATTTGTTCCTTGATTAAATCCAGCCCCGTAACCTCTTCGGTTACGGGATGCTCCACCTGGATCCTGGTATTAACCTCCATGAAGTAATGGTTATGATCGGAGTCGACCAAAAATTCGAAGGTCCCGGCGCCGACATATCGAGCCGCGGCGGCGCCGTCCGTAGCGGAATGTCCCATTTTCTCCCTCAGGGTAATGGTCATAATCGGCGAGGGCGATTCCTCGATCAATTTCTGGTGACGTCTCTGAACGGTGCAGTCCCTTTCCCCCAGATGAATTACTTTGCCGTGCGAATCGGCCAGTATCTGGATCTCCACGTGTCTGGGATTGGAAATAAATTTTTCTATATAAACATCCGGATTACCGAAAGCCAGGTCGGCTTCGGTTCTGGCCATATCGAAAGCTTTTTCAAACCGGGCTTCGGTTTCGACAACCCTCATACCTCTGCCGCCCCCGCCGGCCGAAGCTTTTACGATCACGGGATAACCGATCTTTATAGCGATTTCCCGGGCCGATTTTAGATCGGAGATATTACCGTCGGATCCGGGTATTACGGGGACCCCGGCCTGAGCCATGGTTTTTTTGGCAAGGGATTTATTCCCCAACGCTCTTATTACATCATGAGGGGGCCCGATAAATTTAATCTCGCAGGATTCACATATTTCGGCAAAATCGGGATTCTCGGCCAAGAATCCATAGCCGGGATGGATGGCCTCGGCGTTGGTGATCTCGGCGGCGGATATTATTTTGCGCGGATCCAGATAGCTTTCACCGGGGGCAGGCGGGCCGATACACACCGACTCATCCGCGAACCTGACATGCAAAGAGTCAATATCGGCTTCGGAGTAAACCGCTACCGATGAAATACCCAGCTCTTTACAGGCCCGAATTACCCTTAACGCTATTTCACCACGATTCGCGATTAAAATCTTTTTTAACAAACGTCCTCCGACCAGAATTTACAGGCAGATAATATATCATATTTTAAGGGACAATCAACCAGATTCTGGATAAGATCTTAAAGCGGGTAAAATGATTTCAGGCAGTAAATAGCCGGGTATGAACCCGGCGTTAGATGGATATATGTACCGGGATTAGAATGAGAAGTCGTCTTTAGGCTTAGAACTCTCTTCGAATTCAGACCATCCTTTATCCGACGCCGATGTTATTCCCTTAACCCTGAGATCAAAATCGTCGGGGTTGGAACACTGGGATAGGGCTTCTTCGTAACTGATTAGTCCGGAACGATATAATTTCATTATGGATTGATCGAAACTCTGCATGCCGTATTGAATAGAACCCGACTCTACAAGATCCATAATTGCATTGGTTTTCTCGGGATTAACGATCGCCTCGCGAACCGAAGCGGAAGTAACCAATACTTCGACGGCCGGTACCCGGCCAGGGCCATCGGCCCTGGGCAGAAGTCTCTGGCAGATAATAGATTTCAGGGTACCACCCAATAAAAGCCTGATCTGCTGGTGTTGATGGGGCGGGAAAAACGAAATAATTCTCGAAATCGTTTCGATGGTATTCAGGGTATGCAGGGTGGTTAAAACCAGATGACCGGTATCCGCGGCGGTCAGGGCGATGCTCATGGTATCGGCATCCCTGATCTCCCCGACCAGGATAATATCGGGATCCTGCCTGAACGCGTAACGTAATGCCGCGGCAAAGCTTTCGGTATCTCCCCCCACTTCTCTTTGAGATATGATCGATTTTTTATCGCGATAGATATACTCAATAGGATCTTCGATTGTAAGAATGTTTTCGGCGCGATTTTCGTTAATATGTTCAACCATAGATGCGAGCGTGGTGGATTTACCCGAACCTGTTGTACCGGTTACGATTACGAGTCCCCTCTTGTTGCCCGCTATATTCTTTATGACCTCGGGGAGATTTAATTCCTCAAATGTAGGCACCTTGGTGTTGACTCTTCTGATCGCTATGCCTATAGTACCGCGCTGTTTGTACAGGTTGATTCTGAAGCGGCCCATTTTCGAAACCGACAGCGCAAGATCCATCTCTCTTTTTTGATGGAATCTCGTTTTTTGATCGTCATTTAGGATTTGGGAAAGGATCTTATCCATTTCGTCATGGAGCAGAATCTGATCCTCAATTGATTGAAGTCTACCGTCGTTTCTGATAGTGGGTCTCAAACCTACCCGAAGATGCAGGTCGGACGCGTTCTTATCGAGCATTTCTTGAATCATCTGTTTGAATGTCATATATCACTCCTTGATGGAACGATGTTTATTATAAAACCGCCCGCTATTATGGGCTTTTTATTTATATCGACAGATTTGGATTATGAATTAATCGGGATATTAATATGGTTCGACCAGAAACAGCGGTTGTCCGAACTGGACCGGTTTGCCGTTTCCCACCAGGACTTCGATAACTTTTCCCGTGGTCTCAGACTCAATTTCATTCATAAGCTTCATGGCTTCGATTATGCAGACCATCTGGCCAGCTTTAACATCCTCTCCCACATCAATATAAGGGCGAGCATCCGGAGCGGGGGAACGGTAAAAGGTCCCCACCATGGGCGATTTTATCTCAACCAGATTTATCTTTTTTTCAGGTTCTTTGGGAGATTCGGTGGTGAGTTCGAGGTGAACATCGGAAGTTTCCGGGCCGGGCGGGGCCGGGCTGCCGGCAGGATTTGCCGGACCGTGGCCATTTCCCCCGCTTATTCTCTTGCGAATACAAACCTTCCGCCCCCAACTGGAAACCTCCAGTTCATTAATATTCGATTCCTCGACAAGTTTTATAAGCGATCTTATTTTAGACGGTCTCATAATTTTCCTCGTTGTGTAATGCCGGATTAAAGCTCCATAAGCTCCTTGGGCAACTTGCTTAAGATCTGCGCTCCGGATGGCGTAACCACCACATCATCTTCAATTCGCACGCCTCCCCAATTGGGAATGTAGATTCCGGGCTCAATTGTAACCACCATATTCGGTTTAAGCGTCTCCGTTGATCTCGCGTTTAATTGAGGGAGATCGTGTACAATCAGCCCTATGCCGTGTCCCAGTCCATGGCCGAAATTATCTCCATAGCCAGCTTTCATTATTATATCGCGGGCTACGCCGTCAAGACGGCTGCAGGCCAGGCCGGGTTTTACGGCTTTGCAGGAAGCGAGTTGGGCCTCAAGCACTATATTGTAAATTTCCCTCTGTTTTTCATTGGCCTTTCCAAGCATCACCGTTCTGGTAATGTCGGAGGCGTATCCCTGATAGAAACAGCCGAAATCGATAGTGATGAAATCGCCTTTTCGCAGCTTTTTCTCGGATGCTACACCATGCGGCATAGATGATCGTTGTCCGGAGGCGACGATTATATCGAAGGCGGCCGAATCCGCACCGTACAGCCTCATTTTATACTCCAGCTCAAGCGCGATATCTTTTTCCCTAACGCCCGGCTTTATATAATCGAGGGTTTCGGCAAAGGCTTTTTCACTGATTTTTATGGCTTTTTTGATCTTTTTTATCTCATTGATATCCTTTGTAATCGAAAGGGATTCAATAAGCTTTTCCGTCGATTTAAAAACCGCTTTTGGCAGGAGATCTTTGAGTCTCTCCTGAAGGGAAAGGGTGACGAACTCTGCCTCCAACCCGATCCTTATTTTCTTGTTCAGTTTGGGGATCTTGGGAAGTTCCGAGGTGAGAGCCTGTTCGGCTATAACAATGGCGCAATTTTTGACCTCTTTTTGGGATTGAACCTTATATCTGAAATCGGTGAAAAAGTAGGCTTTGGGGGGGATTAATAACACCATACCGTTCGAGCCGCTGTAACCGGAAAGGTATCGGACATGATTCAACTCGGTCACAAGCATACAGTCGATCTTATTTCTTTTCAGAAGCGAGAAAGCCTTTTGTATCCGCTGATCAGTCATTTTTCAGCCTTTTTTCGATATCCGCGATTTTCTTTTTCAATTCTTCGTTATCGGGATTTTTCCTTAAATGATCCTGATATATCTTAAGCGCCTTATTATAATATCCCTGTCTGGCGCAGATATCAGCATAGGTAACGGTGTCGAAGTTTAAGCTTTCTTTTGGTTCCTTAACGCTTTTATTTTCGTTTTCCACTTCTTCAAAAAAATAAACGGATTCATTGTCTATTTTTGCCAGAGCGGGGAAAAGCGTTTCAGCCATCTGACGGGCGTGGGCTGCTCTGACAATGTCGTTTTTCCTGGCATAGATTTCCCCGAAAAGCAACCATCCTCTAACATGTTCGGGATCGAGGACCAATAATCTGTTGGTCAACTGCTCGGCTTTTCCGAGATCACCCAGGCGAAAGGCTATGCTGGCGGCGATAAAATAAAGATCGATTTCGAGGCTTCCGCTTTTTATCTCTTCCAGCGCGAGATTAAGAGCGTCCCTCAAATTTCCCCGCCTGGAAATCGCATCGATATCGAAAGGCGATATTTGTGATTTATCATCCCGTTCCATTTCAACCAGCGCTAAACTTACCAAAACTACGGGGGATATGTTCCCCCTAAACAAAGCACAAGGGGTAAGTGCATTGTACCCCGGCAAATTTAAATCATACTAATTTGAGCTTTACAAAGTCAACCCCTTTTTATGGGATATCATCTTAAAGCATTGTAAATTAAGGGATTATTCAATTCGTAATTGCAGCAATTTCCGGATTATTCCGCTGGTCGAACGGCCTTTGACGAGCGGAATCCTTAGAATCTGCCCTCCCCAGCTCTTAACCTCGGCTGCCCCGACGATTTCGGATATCCGATAATCGGCTCCTTTAACCAATATATCGGGTCTCAGTTTTTTAATCAAATTCAGGGGGGTATCATCGCCGAATCCGACCACCAAGTCTACAGGTGATAGATATGCCAGAAGAAGCGCTCTATCCCTGAAGCTCATAACAGGCCGATTCTTGCCTTTAAGACGGCGAACCGATTTATCTGTATTAAGACCTACTATAAGGAAATCGCCTTTTCGCCGCGCGCGGTCGAGATAGATCGCGTGACCGGAATGGATAACATCGAAACAACCGTTGGTAAAAACGACTATTTTTTTATTCTTCTTCAATACCGCCCTTACCGAAACGGCTTTTTTCTGTGAGACTATTTTCGATTTCATTTTCTATTATTTAAAGCTTCCAGAAGCTCATCTTTTGTTATCCTGGCGGTACCGAAACGGGCTACCGCCAGGCTGGCGGCGATATTGGCGATATAAGCCGCTTCCTTCATACTCGCTCCGGCGGTTTTGGCCACGGCGAGAGTCGCGATGACAGTGTCCCCTGCCCCGGTAACATCATACACGGTTTTGGCCTCGGTAGGAATATGAGTTAGATCACCGTTACTTTCAAAAAGAGCCATTCCCTTTTCGCCCCTGGTGATCAAAAGCGATTCCAGATTTAACATTCTCAATAGGTTCCAGCCCACATCTACTAATATTTTCTCGCTGGTGATTTTTCTTCCGGACACGAATCCTGCCTCGTGATGATTGGGCGTAATAACGGAGACGTCTTTATAATTCATAAAATGAACCTCTTTGGGATCCACGGCAATAAATTTCCCCGCGGAAGCCGCCATCGGAATTATGCTTGCGAGCAACTCCTGAGTAATCATGCCTTTTCCGTAATCTGATATGATTATACCGTCGATTTGAGTCAGGTGTTTTCCGGTTTTGGAAATCAGGCTTTCCACAAGACCGGAATCGATTTCGGCGGGATTTTCCCTGTCGACCCTGACCACCTGCTGGCTATGAGCGACTATCCTGGTTTTCACCGTGGTGGGACGCCTAGAATCTATGACGAGGCCTGAAGTGGAGAGCCTTTTACCGCGTAGATTCTTTTTCAATTCCACCGCATATTGATCATCACCGATTGCACCGATAAGAAAGGGATGAGCTCCCAGGGCGCTAACATTGGCGGCAACATTGGCGGCTCCGCCGAGATTACTGGTTTCTTTTTCTATATGAACCACCGGAACCGGGGCTTCAGGTGAGATCCTTTCGACGCTGCCCCACAAATAGCGATCGAGCATTAAGTCTCCCAGAATCATCACCTTAGATTGAGGAAAATTTCCAACAATTTCAAGCGCGCGGCTTTTTTTAACGATTGTGTTTCCTAAACGTCTTGACATAACGCGGAATTATATTAAAATTCAAGGTTCTAATCAAATATTTTGATTTTAATTTTAAATTAAGATTAGGGAGGAAAAGTTGGTGCAGAAACCGAGACAATTAAATATAGAGATCGGCGAGAAAGAATCGGAGGGGATTTACGCTAACCTGGTAATGATCGCCCATTCGCCACAGGAGATAATAATCGATTTTGCCAGGGTAATGCCGGGCGCTCCCAAGACGAAGGTTTTATCGCGGATTATAATGACCCCCGCTCACGCGAAAATGCTCGGTAAGGCGCTCGATGAAAACCTGAAAAAATACGAAACCCAATACGGGCAGATAAAAATTCAGGGCGCTACCGACAAGAATATCGGATTCCAGGCGGCCAAATGAGAAAAGGATATTTCACCTTCGTACTGCATTCGCATCTGCCATATGTTCTGGGTCACGGCAGGTGGCCCCATGGTACCGACTGGCTCAACGAAGCCGCGGCCGAGACCTATATTCCTCTTTTAATGTCGTGCAACAGGCTGGCGGCAAAAGGCATACCGCCGAAATTCACCATTGGTATCTCTCCGGTATTGTGCGAACAGCTGGCCCATAAATCATTCATCGATGAATTCAGCGGATACCTGGAACAGAAAATCGAGGCTGCGGGAGCGGACGCGACAGAATTTTACCGTACCGGCCAGAACGAATATCACGACCTGGCAAGGATGTGGGAGGATTATTATAGCGAGATTAAATTAACATTCAATAATCATTATAATAATAACCTGATCGGGGAATTTCGCAGGCTCCAGGATGAAGGACACATCGAAATTATTACCTGCGCCGCTACGCATGGATACCTGCCTCTGCTCTCGCAGGATATTTCATGTCAGGTTCAGGTCAAGACGGCAAAAGCCTCTTATAAAAGTCACTTCGGACGCGATCCGAGAGGGATATGGCTTCCGGAATGCGCTTACCGGCCGTCCTATGAATGGAGCCCGCCGGTGAAAATAAAAGGCCTGCCGGACAGCTATTCCAGAAAAGGGATCGAGGAGTTTCTCTCGGAGAACGGACTGGAATACTTTTTTGTGGACAGCGCGACGTTAAAAGGCGGCAAGGCCATAGGCGTTTACGTGGACAGGTTCGAGGCCTTGAAAACGCTCTGGGGAATATTCGAAAAGCAGTATGTTCCCCGGGACGAGGACGAGGAGAAATCGCCGCAAAACGTATACCTGGTGGGATCTAAAGAGGGGAAAATGCCGGTGGGGGTGTTTACCCGCGATCCCCAGAGCAGTCTGCAGGTATGGTCCGGCGAATGGGGATATCCCGGAGACGGGAATTACCTCGATTTTCACAAAAAGAGATTTCCGGGCGGACATCGTTACTGGAAAGTAACCTCGGCCAAAAGCGACCTGGCGGACAAGCAGACATACAATCCGGACTGGGTCACGGGCAGGATCGAGGAGAACGCGTCGCATTTCGCTCACCTCGTTAAGGATATTCTCCTTAATCATCATAAATCCACCGGCAGTCCGGGTATCCTGGTGGCGCCGTTCGATTCCGAGCTTTTCGGGCACTGGTGGTTCGAGGGACCGAGATTTCTTGAAAAAACCATCGAAAAGCTGGGTTCCGACAATGAGGTGGGATTATCTACCGCGAGCGAATATTACGATTTATCGAAACCGTCCAAGATCGTGTCGCTACCGGAAGGTTCGTGGGGTGAGGGGGGATATCATTATATCTGGCTCAACGAGTGGACGGAGTGGACCTGGAAGCATATCTACGAAGATGAGCTGAAAATGATCGAGCTGGCTAAAGGATATGTCGATGCCGGAGATCTGGAGAAAAGAATCATCACGCAGGCGGGGCGGGAGCTGTTGCTGCTTTCGGCGTCGGACTGGCAGTTTCTGATATCGACCTGGGCGGCCAGGGATTATGCGGAAACCAGGATAGCGACGCATCATGAGGCCTTCAACCGGCTGGCGGAGATGGCGGGCCGGGCGGACAGCCTCTCGGATGGCGAACGGGAGTATCTCGCGGATCTTGAGAAGCGGGATGATATCTTTCCGGATTTCGATCCGCGGTGGTTTGAGAAGGTGGAGTTTCGGTAGAGTTACTGCGATGGCTATTAGCGGTGATTTGTAGGAGGTTACCAGGCAGGCGCTTCGTAACCAGTATAATCATCGAATCTTAACTTATTTTACGTTTCCACTTGGTGCCGGTGGGGGTATCTTCGAGGATAATGCCTTTCGAAAGAAGCGCATCGCGGATTTCATCGGCCGTTTGAAAGTCTTTATTTTTCCTGGCATTCAGTCTTTTCTGAATCATTTCCTCGATTTCGGCGTCGAGGCCGGATTCATCCACGAAAATGACGCCGAGCACGCTGTCGAATTTCTTCAGATTTTCCAGAACGGATTCTTTTTCGGAAGCGGAAAGGCCGTTATCCGCAATAATAGAATTGATATCCCTGACGAAATCAAACACTGCCGCTACGGAGGGCGAGATGTTGAGATCGTTATCGAGGCCCTCTTCGAATCCCCTGACGGCTTTTTCTATCGCTTCATTCACTGCTATGCCGTCACCCGAACCGGAGGCGGATTCAACATTGGATTTAAAATCGCGCAAACGAGTAATGGCGGCCTTGGCCGCTCCCAATCCATCCATAGTAAAATTCAACTGCTGACGGTAATGGGTGGATAGAAGCACGAATCTGATGGCCAGCGGATCATGCCCCTGTTCGGTTAGTTCCTTAACCGTAATAAAATTGCCCTCCGATTTGGCCATTTTCTTACTATCTAAAATCAGGTGGGCGTTATGAAGCCAGTAATTGACAAACTTATCGCCGGTAACTCCTTCCGATTGAGCGATCTCATTTTCGTGGTGCGGGAAGATATTGTCTACTCCGCCGGTATGGATATCGAACTGTTCACCCAGGTATTTCATGGACATGGCCGAGCACTCGATATGCCATCCGGGCCGGCCTTTTCCCAGAGAGGTTTCCCAGAAGACGGCGCCATCTTTTTCGGTCCAGCCCTTCCAGAGGGCGAAATCGGAGGCGGTTTCTTTTTCGTATTCATCGGAATCGATCCTGGCGCCGGCCATCAGGTCCTCTATCTTCATGTGAGATAGCGAACCGTAATTAGGGAATGACGATATTTTATAATAGATCGAATCTCCGGAGCGGTAGGCGTGCCCACGCTCGAGGAGTTTCTCCACCATGGCCACCATCTCGCCGATATGTTCGGTGGCGGCCGGGTAATACTCCGCCCGCTGGATATTGAGCCGGTCGATATCCTCGAAAAACATATCTTTGATCGGTTGCGTGTGCTCGTTCAGGGTAATGCCCTTGGCGTTGGAATCGCGAATGGTTTTATCGTCGATGTCGGTAAGATTCATCACCTGGGTCACCCTGTAACCCTTATAAATGAGGTAACGCCTGAGGATATCCTCGAACATATAGGCTCTATAATTCCCCACGTGCGCCGGGGCATAGACAGTGGGTCCGCAGGTATACATCCTGACCTCGTCCGGCTTTATCGGTTTAAATTCCTCGAGGGAACGGGTCATGGTATTATAAAATCTCAGCGACATCACAAAACCCTTTCGAATTTCATCCTATTACGTATTATCGTAATACAGGTTGCGTCATTTTACTAATTTTTAAAATCAACTCCTGGTAAATGACGCCACCGTTTTCCTGTCGAGTTTTTTGATCATCTCCAGTATCAGTTTAACCAGGTTTTCGAAATCTCCTTTGTGAATGATACCGGTATGGCTGTGAATATATCTGGTGGCTATGCCCAGATATATCGAGGGGACCCCGGCCCGGGACATGTGAATTCGGCCGCCGTCGGTGCCGCCTCTTTCGATAGATGAGAAATGGAAGGGGATTTTATTCTTTTCCGCAATTTTAACCGTAAAATCCCTCAGATGCCGATTGGGTATCATGGTACCGTCCATGATGTTAATGGACGGCCCGGTGCCCAGTTTTCCCGGTGTTTCCTTCGATGAACCGAGGCTGTCAGTCGCCAGGGAAACGTCAGCCACGATGGCGACGTCGGGATCGATCACGTGGGCCGCCGTGCCGGCGCCTCTCAGGCCCACTTCCTCCTGCACCGTTCCCACGCCATAAACGGTGTTGGGATGATTTATCCCTTTAATTTCGTTAATTACCGCGATAGCCGCCGCCGCCCCGATTCGATCATCGAAGGCTTTGCTCATATAAAGGTCGGGATTCCCCATTACCTGAAACCGAGAATCAGGGATGATGGGGTCGCCCGGTTTTACTCCGAGAGATTTTACGTCGAAACCGTCGCAGGCACCGACGTCGATGAACATATCCTTAAGCTGCATAACTTTCTTGCGCTCTTCCTCTTCGAGTATGTGCGGGGGTTTGGAGCCGACCACGCCGGGGATATCCCCTTTTGAGGTCTTGATTATGACGTTGTGCGCCAGCGCAACGTGGCCCCACCAACCGCCCAGAGGAATGAATTTTATATATCCCTCGGCCGTTATCTCTTTTACGATAAACGCGATCTCATCGATATGCCCGGCGATCATGATCTTAGGAGAATCCGATTTACCCTTTTTCCTGGCAATCAGGCTTCCCAGTTTATCATAGGTTACTTCATCAGCCGCCTTTATATGCTTTTTCATGACCTCGATGGCCTCATCCTCGAACCCGGGCGCGCCATGGGCCTCGGTAAGTTCTTTCAGTAGCTTCTCGTATCTGCTCACGATTCCTCCAATATCAAATAAATATTATATTTTCCAACTCTTTGAGATTCCGGACGGTTTCAAGCGGTTTGATATCGGCTGAATAATCGCGGCCATCCATATATTTTAATATCGCCTTAATCCCAATCGATTGAGGTCCGCCGATATCCTCCTCCAAACGATCACCGATAAAGACAGCGTCCTCCGGTTCGGAGCTGCCCAGTTTTAATGCCCTGAAAAAAATCTCTTTGCCGGGCTTTCGAATTTTTTCCTCCGAAGAAAACAACGCGAAGTCAAAATAATCGTAAAGGCCGAATTCGCGCATTTCGAATCTATGATAATCGGCCGGGAAAATGGTATTGGATACCAGCCCGATTTTCATACCGGCATTTTTTATCTTAGAAAGAATTTCACCGGCGTAAGGCGCAATGGTAATTTGATCTCTGATGGGCCTGTAATAAGCGGCGATAAATTTCTGCGGAAGACCGTCGGTTATACTTATTCCGAACTCCCTCAGCGTCCTGGCGGTTAAATCGATAAGATCGAGTTCAACATCCGTATTACCCCGCGATTTTATCATCCGGCCGACGGCGTTATGTAGTTTCGCGTTTAATTCTTCGACTTCAATATCGAAATTTAAAACCTGTTTAATATATTTTGCCCCTTCAACACATCCGAGCCTGCCCAGTTCGGGCCAGGGGCTGTTTTCGTAATTAATGAGAGTGCCTCCCAGATCGAATAGAGCCAGTTTGAATCTCATCGCTTTTTGCCCCTCTTGAAATCATCGAGAGCTATCCGCACGATTCGTTCCAGGAGTCCGGGAAATTCGATCCCGGCTGCCTTCGCCGCCTTGGGAACCAGCGACGTTCGGGTCATTCCGGGAAGAGTGTTGGCCTCCAGGAAATACCATTTTTTATCTTTTGAATAACGGAAATCTATCCTGGCGTAGCCGCGGCAATTTAAGGCCCTGAAAGCGATAAGGCCCAGCTTTTGAACCTCCGCGGTTTCGTCCTCCGATAAGGGAGCCGGGACAATTTTATCGGCCAATCCGGGAGTATATTTGTGCTGATAATCGTAGAAGCCGCCTTTTGGAATAACCTCTGCGACAGGCAGCGCTTCGTTACCCAGAATGCTCACGGTTAATTCGCGGCCCTCAATCATCTTTTCAAACAGGACCCTGTCGGAATACTCTTTAGCCTGTTTTACATACTTCTCCAGTTCGGAAGGCCTCATGGCGATATTCAATCCTACGGACGAACCCTGATCATTGGGTTTTATCACCAGCGGAAAACCGATGGTATTTTCTATCGCCTTAACCAGCTCATCCATATCGTTGATTTCGCTTGATGCTTTTACGAAATAATCCGGAGTGGGGACTCCCGCCGCCGATACGATCCTCTTGGCGGCAACCTTATCCATGGCCACCGCGGATGCCAGAACACCCGAACCGGTATAAGGGATGCCCACGATATCGAGAAGGGCCTGGATGGTGCCGTTTTCGCCCATACCCCCGTGCAAAGCTATGAAAACCATATCGACATTCTTGAGATCGGGGGAGCTGACAGTTTGAATGGTGGCGCTGGCATCGAGTTCCGAGAGGTCCGTGTTGGATGGAGGGTTTTCTTCGATTTTAGAAAGTTCTTTGATCTTATTTTCGGACAACTGGCTGGCTCCCATAGCGGTGTCAATTCCGATGGCGTTATAACCCGCATCACGCAATCCCTTGATAACGCCCGCGCCGGTGGCGAGCGATACATCTCTTTCGGCGGAATATCCGCCCATCAGAACGGCGATCCTTATTTTCTTCTTTTCATCCATAATTTCATTACCGCCCATACTACTATAACCAAAGCAATCAGCGCAAACAAGACCATATGATAATTTTTGACCAGATCGAGAATTGCCCGCCAGTTTGATTTGGTGTAAATCATTAAACCGATCAGCATGCCGCACCACAGAAGATTACTGAAGATCGTCAATATGAACATCCGTGAAAACCTCACGTTTCCCAGACCGGCGGCGATGGAGATGGCGGAACGGACGCCGGCAAAAAAGCGCGAAAAGGCAAGTACGGCGGTTCCGTATTTTTGAAAAAGCGATTCCACCTTTAGCAAATTCGATTTACCGAAGTATTTATATTTGCTGTGTATAAAGTAGTCCCGCCCTTTAGACCGGCCCAGGAAATAAAGTATCATGCCTCCTGCCACACCCCCGATAGTAACAGACGTCAAGACTCCCAAATACCCTATGTTACCCTTGCCCGCGATGAAGGCTCCCGCGAGAACGGTGGCGTCGCCGGGAAAAGGAGGAAACACGTTCTCAATAAAGGCGCTTAAAAGAAGAAGCGCATAAATAATAAATTCATTCTGGGATCGAATTATTTCCAGTATCTGATCGAAACTCATTTATACAGCAGGGAAACGGCCAGCGCCGCCATTCCCTCACCCTTTCCGATGGCGCCGAGCTTTTCATTGGTCGTCGCTTTGACCGATACATTTTCGGGGGCGATCTCAAGCGCGCGCGCAATATTGCTTTTCATCTCTTTTATGTACGGGGCAAGCCTGGGAAGCTCCGCGATTATCGTAACATCGACGTTGCCGATTGAAAAGCCTTTTTGCCTGATCTTTTCTTTTACTTTTTCCATGAGTTTCATTGAATCCGCATTTTTAAATACGGGGTCGGTATCGGGAAATTGAATACCGATATCGGGCAGGGCAGCGGCGCCCAGAAGAGAATCGATTACCGCATGAGCAACGACGTCGGCGTCGGAATGACCTTCGAGCCCCTTTTCAAAAGGGATTTCAACCCCCGCCAATACCAGCTTCCGGTTCTCCGCCAGCCGATGGATATCATAACCCTGGCCGATTCTATAAGTCTTCAACCGATCTCCCTCAAGATTTCCTCTGCCAGCACCAGGTCTCCCCGGTTAGTGATCTTTATATTATTATAACTTCCCTTAACTATTGAAACCTGTCCGCAATATTGCTCGTAGAGCTGAGAATCATCGGTCGCTTCGTTCTCAGCGGCCTCGGCGCGTTTATATGCATCCAGAATGCGGTCGAATCTGAAAACCTGCGGGGTCTGGGCTATCCAGACGGTATCGCGCAGGAGTGTTTTTTCAATAGCTTTGCCTTTTACGAGCTTAACGCTTTCCTTTGCGGGAATCGCCAGTATGGCGGCGCCGGTTGCGTATGCCGTTTCTATCGCTTTATGCAGGAGGTCTTTTGCCAGAAACGGCCTTACGGCGTCATGAATTACGGCCAGATCGATTCCCGTGGGGCAGGCGGTTAAGCCAGCGTGGACGGATTCCTGACGGCTTTCGCCGCCGGCAGTAATCTTTTTAATTTTCCGGTATTCGTATTTATCGACAATCTCGCTTGAGGCGTAAGCGAGGTAATCCTGGGCCACTACCAGCACCACCTCATCAATCATATCGCTTCTCTCAAAAAGATTCAGGCAATAGGTTATGACCGGCCTGCCGCCGAGATCGTGATATTGCTTGGGCATTTTGTCCCCGAAACGTCTGCCCTCGCCCCCGGCGACAACAATCGCGATGTTTCTGGTGGTTTTCACAATAAAAGCATAGCATCGCCATAGCTGTAAAAGCGATACTTCCTCTCAATTGCTTCCTTATATGCCTGCAGCACCCTCTCCCGGCCGGCCAGAGCTGAGACAAGAAGCAGTAACGTCGATTTGGGCAGATGGAAGTTAGTCAACAGCCCGCCGATCACCTTAAAGTCGTAGGAGGGCTTGATGAAAAGCTCGGTGCTTTCCATCTCGCAGGGTCTTATCTCTCCGAAATTATTAGATGAAGATTCGAGGGCTCTGACGGTAGTAGTACCGACGGCGATAATACGTCTTCCGTCCGCTATAGCATTATTGATTGTATCGGCGGTTTTGGGGGAAATAGAATATTTCTCTTCGTGCATATTGTGTTTCTCGGCGTCGGCTTTTGTTATGGGGCGAAAGGTTCCCAGGCCGGGATGCAGGGTCAGCTTTGCGATTTCCACTCCCGCTTTTTTCAGCGCTTTAAAAGTGTTTTCGGTAAAATGGAATCCCGCGGTGGGGGCGGCCACGGCGCCGACATTTTCGGCGTAGATAGTTTGATAGCGCGTTTTGTCCGATTCTTCTGCGTTTCTGTTTATATATGGCGGCAGCGGCACCTCGCCATGTTTCCAGATTATGGACATGAGATCGCCGTTCGAGCTGAAATGAACCGCGCGGCCTCCGCTGTAAGTTCTTTCGCCCAATCGAGCGATCAGTTTATTATCAAAGAATTCGACCTCGGTCCCGGGCTGCAGGCGTCGTCCCGGCCGAACCAAAGCTTCCCAGACATTATCTTCCGTTTTTTCCAGAAGGAAAATTTCAACCTTGCCGCCGGTATCTCTTTTTCGCCCGAAAAGCCTGGCGGGGAAGACGCGGGAATCGTTTATAACCAGTAAATCATCTTTATTCAAAAATTCCGGAAATCTATTAAAAACGGTATGCTCTATTTTGCCTCCGCCTAATGGCAGATGCAGCAGTTTTGAGCTGTCGCGGGGCTCAGCGGGATAAAGCGCGACCATCCCCTCCGGCAAATCGTAATCATACAGTCTTATATCGATACTCATTTTTTGAAATGGCTGATGATATAGAGAATTAACGAAAGACCCGCGCTGAGAAGTATCATCGTCCCCAGGGGAAAATACAGGGTGAAATTCTTCTTCCGTACCACAATATCACCCGGAAGCTTGCCTAACAAAGGTACCTTATCTATAAAAAGCAGGATCACTCCTAAAATAACTATTGCCGCCCCCGTTAAGATAAGAACTTTAGCCAACGAGCCGGTATTCATAGCAACTCCTGCTGGGAGCCTTTGATACGGGGCAGATTCAGGTGTTTGAGGGCGGCGTCGCCGACAATCCTTCCCCTGCGGGTACGTTTGATGAAACCTATTTTCAAAAGAAACGGCTCCATCATTTCTACCAGCGTATCGACTTCTTCATTCAGAGTAGCGGCGATCGATTCGATTCCGACCGGACCGCCCTTGTAATAATCGACCATTGTGGTTAACAATCTTCTATCAAGATCGTCGAGGCCGGCCGAATCGATTCCCTCCATTTTCAGCGAGTCCAGAACCGACTGCTTATCGATACGTTCGATACCGTTTACCTGGCAATAATCCCTAACCCGCCTGAGCAGCCTGTTGGCGACGCGGGGCGTACCGCGGCTCCGCTGAGCAATAACTGATGCCGCTTCTTCATCTATTTTGACATCCAGTATACCGGCCGATCTGCGCACTATGTCGGCCAATTCCTCGAAGGGGTAGAAATCGACATGATGGACGATGCCGAACCTGTCCCTGAGAGGCGCGGTTAAAAGACCAGCGCGGGTGGTAGCGCCCACCAAGGTAAATTTTTTAAGGGGAACGTTAATTACCCGGGCGAAAGCCCCCTTATCCACGACGAAATCGACCTTGAAATCCTCCATGGCAGGATATATGAACTCCTCTACCGAGGGGGCGAGTCTGTGGACTTCGTCAATAAGAAGTATATCCCCATCCTCAAGATTGGTTAGTATACCCATTAGATCGCCAGTCCTTTGTAACGAGGGACCCGAGGATACTATTATCCTGGTACCCATCTCTCGGGCCAGGATATGGGCCAGGGTGGTTTTTCCCAGCCCCGGAGGGCCGTATAACAGCATATGTTCATGAGGCTCTTTTCGTTGTAAGGAGGCGTTAATGGAGACTTTCAGTTTTTTAACTATTTTGCCCTGGCCGATATATTCGTCTATTTTCTCGGGACGCAGGCTGACAATCTGCCTTTCGTCCTCCTCCGAATACTTATCCGGCGTGACTATGCGTTCTCTCATCTAACTGTATCCGTTGAGGATTGTCTAAATATCTGCTGAAGCAGTTCCTCGGAGGATTTAAAACGTTTTCCGGTATTCAGCGCCCGGTCAAGCATCATCTGAGCTTCGGTTCGTTTATATTGAAGCTGCAGTAATACGGCCATTACCTCTTCAGCATAGTCGGGCTTTATCTCCGGTTTGGCCAGGGGCTTGCTCTCTTTCGCCAGGGCGAATCGGGTGGTTTTTCCTTTCAGGTGGGCCACTATTTTTTCCGCCAGCCTTCCCCCGATTCCCGGCAATTTTTTAAGAACCGATGTTTCCTCGGTTTCGATCGCCCGGGAAATCTCGCTGATCGGTATAATCAACGATTTTAGCGCCTTTTTTATTCCGAGCCCGGGGACGCTGGTATATAACCTGAAAAAATCCTTGTCGACTGCGTCGGCGAAACCGACCATACGGGGATACTGGTTTCCGACCTGGCCGCCCTCGATATAATCGAGGATATGAAAGGAGATATCGCTCCCGTTATGCGATTTTTCCTTCAACGATTCTGCCAGCGCCGACGGCAGCATAATTTCATAATAGATACCGCCCACACCGACCGTGGCCGACGATCCATCGATATGTTCGAGTTTTCCGTTTATTTTAGAAATCACTTCGCAGCCTCTATATGGCATAACGCTGCCGCTATGGCATCTGCAATATCGGGGGATTTAGGGAGATCTTTCATCTTAAAATAACTTTTCACCGCTCTCTGCATCTGAAGTTTCGACGCCCTTCCATTACCGGTTAGAGCTTTTTTGATTCTGGTAGACGCGTAGCTGTTCAAAGGAAGTTTGTGATTCGCGGCGCAGAGGTAGATAATCCCCCTGGCGTGCCCCATTACAACGGCAGTTTGAGGATGCCTGTAGTGCGAGTATAATCGCTCCACCGAAACAGCGTCAGGCTGGAATTCCGAGATAACATCCTCAAGACCATCATATAGAGTCTTGAGCTTGTTTTCAAGGTTATCGCCATCGGAAGTTTTCAGAGTTCCGGCTTCCACAAGCTCTACGGAGCTTTCATTACACGAAAGCAGCGCGTATCCCGTTACCCGGAGACCCGGATCAATGCCCAGAACGACCGTAGCCATCTATTTCTCCGTCATCTCCTCCATAATAGATTCGTCGATATCAAAATTAGCGTAGATATGAGCGACATCATCGAGATCTTCCAATCCTTCATAGAGTTTTAGCATCTGCTCGGCCTGTTTCCCTTCGAGTTTTATTGTGTTCTGGGGTATCATGGCGGGTTCGGCGGAGATCATTTCTATTCCGGCCGATTCCAGGGCCGATCTGACATTTTCGAGTTCGGAGAATTCGGTATATATTTCATAGACATCATCGGACGATTGAACATCCTCCGCCCCCGCTTCGAGGGCTTTCTCGATCATTTCATCCTCGCCGATTTTATTTTTATCTACCACGATGTATCCCCTGCGATTAAACATCCATCCCACGCAACCGACTTCGCCCAGAGAACCGTTATGCTTGGAAAAAACGTGCCGGACATCGGCGACGGTGCGGTTTTTATTGTCCGTAAAAACCTCGACCAGGACCGCCACGCCGCCCGGGCCGTATCCCTCGTAATTGGTCGATTCGTATTTGACCCCTTCCAATTCACCGGTTCCTTTTTGAATGGCGCGCTTGATATTGTCCGCCGGCATGTTATCCGCTTTGGCGGCATTCACGGCCGTTCTAAGCCTGGGATTCATATCGGGATCGCCTCCGCCCTCTCGCGCCGCGACCGTTATCTCCCGTATATGTTTGGTAAATATCTTTCCCCGCTGGGCATCAAGCTTTCCTTTTTTTCTTTTTATAGTTGACCATTTGGAATGGCCGGACATAAATCCTCCCGTTTACAATTAGACTACTTAACTTAATAAGTTAATACAACCTTTTTGCTATTGCAATATGTTTCTATTCGCCGTCCTGAGAGATTCATCCCTTAAAATCGGCGCTGCTGATCCCGAATTTGCTCATCATGTGATGAATCTGCGATCGATCCATTCCGGACAGCCTGGCGGCCTGCATGACATTGCCTTCGCTTTTTTCGAGCAGGCCGACTATAAAAAGTCTATCCAGCCGGGCCTTCTCGGCTTTCAATTCCGCCCTGGTCTTCGGGATTTTCGTTTCCGTCGTTATAGCGGGGGGCGATTGTTTGAAAGTTTTGATTTCCGGCGGCAGCATATCGATATCGACCAGTTCACCCCTGGTAAAAACCACCATCCTCTCGCAGACGTTTTCAAGCTGCCTGACGTTGCCCGGCCAGGAATACCGCAGAAGAAAATCCAGCGCCTCGGATGAAAATATTTTGACGGGCAAGTTCATTTTTTTGCAGATCTTTTCCAGAAAGTAAGCGGCCAGTATCGGGATATCCTCATTCCTCTCGCGCAGGGAAGGTAATAAGATATTCACAACGTTTAACCTGTAGTACAGGTCCTCCCTGAAATCGCCCGATTCGACCTCGGATTCAAGCGGTTTATTGGTCGCGGTTATAACGCGGACGTCAATTTTTCGGGATTTGCTTTCCCCCACCCGGCGGATTTCATTTTCCTGCAAAACTCTCAAGAGCTTAACCTGGAAGTTTTTGCCGGTATTGGTGATTTCATCGAGGAATATGGTTCCGCCCTGGGCAACCTCGAAAAGCCCGGCTCTATCGGCGGTGGCGCCGGTAAAGGAGCCCTTGACGTGGCCGAAGAGCTCCGATTCCAGAAGGGTTTCCGTCAGGGCACCGCAGTCGACCGGGACGAATTTCGCGTTCTTTCTGGGGCTCGCGAGATGGATGGCCCGGGCGAGAATCTCTTTGCCCGTACCGGAATCGCCCGTCAGGACGACCGTGACATCGGTATTGGCCACCGATTCGGCCATTCGGAAAACCCGCTGCATAGGTGATGACCGCCCTACTATGGAGCCAAATCCCAGAGTAGACTCCACCTGTTGTTGAAGATATATGTTTTTATCCTTGAGTTGCTCGGCCATTCTGGCGTTTTCGAACGCGATGGCGGCCAGGTCGGCGAAACTGACCAGAAAATCGAGATCGTCATCCGAGAAAATGGTTCCGGAACGGCTGTCCACATATACGATGCCATGTACCTTTCCCTTCACCGCCAGAGGTACGCAGAGTAACGAGGAAATTCGGAAATCGGCGACCGATTGGCGGGCGGAGATGTCGTCATCGGCCCCGCTTAACAGAATCGGTTTTCCCAGCCGGGCTACTTCAAGGGCGCTCGATTGCGATATGGTCGTCTCTCCCAGAATATCCTCCCGCGCGATATTCCTGGCTACGACCGGCTCCAGAGAATCATTGGAATAAAGCATAATAAAACCGCGCTCTCCTTCGAGCGTCTCCAGAGCCAGATCGAGTATTTTGTTTAACAGAGGTTCGGATTCCCTGATCGAGTTTATGGTATGTGCGATTCTAAGCAGAACCGCAAGCCGTTCGTTCCGGTTGACTTTGTTCATAAGATATTCTCCCTGTTCGTCACCATCTATATGAATACCAAGGTATTTTTTCAAATTATCGATGAGGCTATCATCCAGCCCCCCGGTTGCTCGGGCAATCTCTTTAACAAGTTTTTCTTCCTGACGTCCCGCTTCGACGCTATCCCTTATCAACCGCAGAAGATCAAGTTTCAACGCCATTAGTTTTATTTTTTCGCGAAACTGATAGAAATCGTTGGCTTTTTCCAGAGCTTCGTCAATTCGCGCCAGCCAGATTTCAGGATTGGATAGAGAATCGGATTCCAGGAAATTCTGCGCGTTAAAGGCGATAATTACCGGGTAGACTTCCGGATTTTTACCGGAAATTTTTTTTATCTCGGCTTCAACAGGACCGATATCAACCATTAGATCATTCTTATATTTTTGAGCCAGAAGATATGCTTTTATTCTTTGACGCGGTTTTCCTATCTCCGGCTTGAGCTTTAGGAATTTCCTGACTGATTTCAAAACTCCCTTCGTATCAAGCAGGCTGTCATTGACCATGGCAAGAATAGGCAGCGCCGTCGCCAGCTGTTCATTGTCGTCAATTTCCTCGGCCAATTCAACAGCCTGAACGGCCAGCTTCCCGGCATTTTCGAAATCGGCGACGGCGGCGTGAACTTCCGCGAGCCCGATAAGGTTCGCCAGCTTTATTCGAGGACGTGAGATCTCATCGGCCAGCTCAAGACCCTCAGAATAAAATTTGATCGAATCGGATATCTGTCCTTTCCGGTAATTCAGAAATCCGAGATTATTCAACGCGATTGCCTCCGATCCCTTATCTCCAAGAGTCTTGAATTTATCGATAGCCTCAAAAAATATTGCCTCGGCTTTATACAGGTCTCCGATCTCGTTCAGGGAGTGTCCGATATTCAACAGAACTATGCTTTCTATACGACGGTCGGATATCTCCTTTGAAATTTCAAGGGATCTGGAATAATTTAGCTGCGCTTTTCTATAATCACCTTTTGAGGCATAAAGATTTCCGATGTTCCCGTATAAATTCATGGCGGACCACAAAAATCCTTTATCCAGGCAGATATCGAGCGATCTGCGATAGAAATCCTCCGCGCCGGTAAGATCTCCCTGTCTTTTTCGAATTATACCGAGATAATTCAATACTTTACACGAACCTTCGGGTAAATCGATATCGGCAAAAACGTCCAGAGCCTTCAGATAGCAATTTTCGGCTTCTTTCAAATCGCCGATTTTATCGGCGGTAAAGCCCAAACCGATTTGAGCTTCGCCTTCAAATCTCCTATCCCCCGATACTTTCGCCGCCGATAGCGTTTTTCGAAAGGTTTCCTTCGCTTTCTCGTTTTCGCCGGTATTCAGCAGATTCTGACCCAGGATCAGACCGGCTTCGGCCAGCTCCGCGCCGACACCGAATTTCGCCTCGGCCAAACTGAAAGCGTTGAGAAGCGAATCTGTCGCATCTGCAGGTGATAGAAAATTCATGGCTTTGCCGCGTCCCAGAAGCGATTGAAAACCCCTGAGGTTATTCAATCGGTTGTCCGGAAGATACCCGGCACAATCCCCGGCAGACTGGTAAAATCGGAACGCCTGTTTGAATGAAAAAACTTTTTCCGCGGCAACGGCGGATTGAAAATTATAGGTGAATCCCTTTTCATAAATTCCCGCCAGCGCGAAATGGCGGCCCAAAAACTCCGGACTTGCCCCTTTCCCGGAATAATATCCGGCTATTTTTTGATGAAGCTTTTTCAGCTTCTCCTGAGATATCGAACCGTAAATCAATTTTTCCAGTTGACCGTTGGTAAAATAAATCCTTTCCCGGCGACCGATTTCCGATTTTTCGAAGATGCCGTTCCTCACCAGATTATCCACATACCGCTGGATAGAATAGTCCTCAAGAAGATCTTCGATTTCTCCAGCCATAAACGATTCTCCCAATACCGCCGCTAACTCGACAATTTCTTTTTCCCTTAATTCCAATCGTTCCAGTTTTTTGACCAGCAGCGATTTTATTCCTTCGGGTACGGTGATCTTTTCTTCCCATCCCGAATTTAAAACCCATTTGCCGCGATCTCGCTCAAACTGGCCTTCGGACGATAAGGTCTTTATTATCTCCTCGGTATAAAGGAAATTACCGCCGGTCTCGTCGAACAAACGGTCATAAAATTCGTCCGGAAGTTCGACTCCGCCCAGGATGCCGTTTATAAATTCGGACATATCTTTTTTATCAACCGGTTGGAGAATCCGAAATGATGATTTATCATCGGTCAGAAAATCCGGAACTTCCATATCTGTTTCCGTTTGACCGGAGCATATAAAAATCAACGTCCCCCGGAAAGCAGGATAGTATTTAAAAAACCTGATGAATTCCCGGGTTTCATTGTCGGCCCAATGGAAATCCTCAACCAATACCGCCAGTTTTTCCTTACGGGAAATATGGTTCAGATATAATGTTAAATTATCAAACATCCGACGGCGGCCGGCGGCGACTTCAGCTTCACTCATTTCATATTTTTCGGGTGTAATTTCTCCGAATTTTTCGGGGAAAAGCCGTTTTAAATCCGGTCCGTAATCCGCAAAAATCTCCATGTCGGGATCAAGCTCGATGAAGATATAATTTAATAGACTGATTATTGGGGAAAGCGGTTTGAGATCTTTTTCCCTGCAATAAGATTTAAAAAATCGAAATCCTTGAATCTGCGCCCTTATCCGAAAATCGTCCATCAAACGGCTCTTTCCTACACCGGGTTCACCTCCTATAAAAAAGAAGTTGTGATGTTCGCCTTCTGATATTACCAGGCCTCTGGAAAGCCATTCCAATTCCTCGTTTCTACCGACGAATTTAGATTTTTCTATCGCAAACCTCTTTGATTCTTCAAAATCCTCATAGGTTTTGAAAATGTCCTCTATCTCATCCAAAACGGCGCCAGCGGATTCAAAGCGGTTATGGGGATCGGAATCAATCATTTTTCTTAGCAGATCTTTTAATCGTTTTCCCCCAAATCCTTCCGGAACTTCGGGCAATTGAAAAACACCGGACAATTTCTTCGAGATAATTTCGCCGGCGCCCCCCTCGTAAAACGGTTTTCCAAAAATCAGTTCATATAGGAGAAGACCCAGAGAATAAATATCCGATCGAGTGGTCATGGCGTTTCTACGTATAATTTCGGGAGAGATAAAAGCCGCGCTGCCCGGTGATGAAATCGGCGTATCTCCGGATATAAACGACAAACCGAAATCCACCAACCTGTAGTTTTTGCTCGAATCGATTAGAATATTGGTCGGCTTAATATCTCCGTGGACAAGGCCCTGATTATGTATATATTCCAGCGCCCGACAAATTGACGACGATATCGAAAAGAATTCCCGGGGCGTAACCGCTTTCAATTCTCCCAGATCTCCGCCACTCGCATATTCCATCGAAAAATAAGGGCCATATTCGGGATCGATCCCGAAATCATGAACCGGTATCAGGCCGGGATGATTCAGGCGCGAGAGAATTTCAAATTCACGAATAAAATTCTCCTCAAATTCCTTGGTGCCCGACCTCAGAATTTTCAGACATATCTTATCCTCGCTTCTACTATCAATGGCGAGATATACATCCCCCGTAGATCCGGATCCCAGCCCGGAGAGAATCTTGTATCTTTTGCCGACCAGATTATTCATGATTGTGTTATTTTTTTCTACAACATAAATATATTATTAATGTGGGCTTTCGCAACATAAAAAATGAAATAATTTGAAATTGTAATCCCTTGATAGACAGCATATTACAAAAAACGGCCCAATACGGAGCCGTTTTTCTGGTTTATATTTTATAAAGCCGATTTAAATAAGCTGATCCGCTTTTAGTTTTTCAATTAATTTATCGACTACCTCATCGGATTCGCCTTGGAGAATTTCACCCTGCGATCGTTCGGGGGGAGTCTGGATATTTTTAATCTCGGTTGTTCTGTCATGTTCGATATCCAAATCGGCCAACGAAAACTTCTTTATTTCCGCTTTTCTGGCTTTCATTTTTCCTTTCAGGGATGGCAGTCGGGGCTCGTTGATCTCCTTTACAACCGAGCAGACAGCGGGAAATGGAGTCTCTACCACATCGTATCCCGAATCTGTCGTTCTCCAGGCCGTAATTTTCGAATCATCGACTTTATCAAACTTCTTCACGAATCCTATCTGCGGCCAATCCAGGTTGGCTGCTACCGCGAAAGCTACCATGGCGGAATCGTCATCGCAAGCTTGTTTGCCGGTTAAAACCAGATCGACATCGCCCAATTTCTTGATACAGGCGGCAAGGACCCGGGCAGTATTCTGAGGATCGGTGGCGGAATATGAATCCGATTCTATATGCACGGCCTCATCTATGCCCAGAGCCAGAACATCTCTTAAGGCGGAGACAACGTCAGCGCCGCCGTATGTAACGGCAACCGCAGTAGCGCCGTAATTTTCCTTGAACCTAATAGCTTCCTCGACCGCGTATTCGTCAAAAGGATTAACAACATCGGCGCCCCCGGGCCATTTCGGGCCATCGCCGCTCATAGTTACCTCGGAAAGTTGAGGAGTTTGTTTGACCAATACAGCAACTTTCATAACTCATCTTCCTCTATCGAAAATTTTTCAAAATAACCAGCCACCGCAGCTCAGTTTTCAATTTCCTGATCCTTACTTATAAAATCGAGCGCCATTTTTGCCGCTTTCTGCTCCGCCTCCTTTTTCGTTGTGCCTTTTCCGGTACCGATCTTTTCGGATTCCACCGAAACCGACACCACGAAAGTCTTTTCATGATCGGGACCGATTTCCTCGATAACTTCGTAACGAGGGACTCCTCGCCCCTCGATCTGGACCAGCTCCAGCAATTCGCCCTTGTAATTATAAATTGATTCATCATTTATAAGATTTTCATAGTCCGAAAGGAGCAATTGGTCTATTACTTTTGAGACTTTCTCCAGGCCGCCGTCCAGATAAATAGCTCCCAGAATCGCCTCCATGGCATCAGCGGTAATTGATGGTTTTTCCCTGCCTCCGGATTTTTCTTCTTCGGAACTGAGATAAAGATAGTCCGCCAGGCCGAATCGCGAGAAGACCCTTGTCAGGGCCGACTCATTGACCAGGCTCGATTTCATCTTGGTAAGGTCTCCCTCATTCAGGTTCGGGAATACGCCGAATAAAAATTCCGAGACCACCAGTCCCAGAACCGCGTCGCCCAGGAATTCGAGCCTTTCATTTGCCAGTCCCGCGTTCTCCCAGGATCGATGAGTAAGCGCTTTTTTCAAAAGGTCCCGGTTTTCGAATTTATAATCAATTATTGTTTCCACTTCCCCGAGTGGGTCTCTTTTGCCGGAGAAAAATTTTTTAATTAATGAGAAAACCATTACTCGGTATTTTGATATTTCTTCAGGACCAGGGAGATATTATGGCCTCCGAACCCGAATGAATTGGTGAGGGCGAAATTAATATCCAGATCCCGGGCGCCGTCCGTGACGTAATCCAGATCGCATTTCGGATCAGGGAAGTCCAGGTTGATGGTAGGGTGGATTTTTTTCTTTTGCATTTGAAGTACGGTAGCGGCCAGCTCTACCGATCCCGCGGCTCCCAGAAGATGTCCTATTATCGATTTGGTCGAGTTAACGGGAATCTTATAGGCTCGCTCGCCAAAGATAGTCTTCACCGCGGCGGTTTCGGCGATATCCCCCAGGTCGGTGGCGGTACCATGAGAGTTGATATAATCGATATCGTCCGGGGAAATACCGGCGTCGTCCAACGCCGCCTTCATACTTCTTGCCGCGCCGTTACCGTCCGGAACCGGCGCCGTAACATGATAAGCGTCCGCGGAAAGTCCCATACCGATAATCTCCGCGTAAATTTCCGCGCCGCGAGCCAAGGCATGCGAGAGTTCTTCCAGTATAAAAATGGCGGCTCCCTCACCCATTACGAAACCATCGCGTTGCTTGTCGAAGGGTCGGCTTGCCTTTTCAGGCTCATCGTTTCTCGTTGACATAGCTCTGGCCATACAAAAACCCGCCATACCGGTGAGAGTTATGGATGCCTCGGTGCCGCCGCAGACGATTATATCGGCGGCGCCCCGCTGAATCAGAGCAAAAGAATCCGCAACGGCATTGCTGGAGGAGGCGCACGCGGAGACGGTGGCATAATTGGGTCCTTTGAAACCGAACTGGATGCTGACCAGCCCCGCGGCCATATCGGCGATCATCATGGGGATAAAAAACGGCGAGACCTTCAATGGCCCCTGTTTTATAATTATGCTGACCTGATCTTCAAACGTTTTAAGGCCGCCTATTCCGGATCCTATTATTACCCCGACCCGTTCGCGGTCTATAGATTCCAGGTCGAGTCCGGAATCCTCGACCGTTTTGCAGGCCGCCACAATAGCGTACTGCTGGGAGAGGTCCATCCGCCTGGCCGCTTTTTTGTTTATATAGGCGTTAGGATCGAAATCCTTTACCTGCGCCGCAATCCTCGTCGGCAAACCGGTGGCATCAAACCTATCAATCAGAGCCACCCCGGAGTTCCCGGAAATCAGGTTTTTCCAGAATTCGCCAATACTGTTGCCCAGGGGCGTTACTAAGCCGATTCCGGTAACAACAACCCTTCGACTCACAATAAAGAGTCCTAACCTTTTTCCTGAAATTTATTTATATAATCTATGGCCTCACCGACGGTGGTGATTTTTGATGCCTCTTCTTCCGGAATCGTACAGTCGAAAGCCTCTTCCAGAGCGAGGATCAACTCGACCTGATCGAGCGAATCCGCGTCAAGGTCATCTACAAATGATGCTTCGGGGACAACCTTATCGGTATCCACACCCAGATTTTCGGCGATGATTTCTTTGACCTTTTCCTCGATTGATGACATTCTTCCTCCTTAAGTATTTCCAACTATCAATTTGAAAAATTCTTCATTCCTGTTTATCACATCGCCATGCCGCCATCGCAATGGATTACCTGACCGGTAACATACTCCGCGGCATCCGATGCCAGAAAGGAAACGATACCGGCGACGTCGCCGGGTTTTCCGGGGCGTTTAAGAGGTATGATTTTAAGGAAGTTCTCTCTGGCCGTCTCCGGAAGATTCCTCGTCATCTCCGTCTCTATGTATCCCGGAGCTACGGCGTTGACCGTTATGTTACGTCCGGCCAGTTCCTTGGCCAGCGATTTGGTGAATCCTATAATGCCCGCCTTGGAAGCGGCGTAATTAGCCTGACCGGCGTTGCCCATCACGCCCACCACGGACGATATATTTACAATCCGTCCCCACCTTTTTTTCATCATGCCCTTCGAAGCCGCCTTCGAGCACAGGTAAGATCCTTTAAGGTTTATGTTCATTACCATGTCCCATTCCTGCTCGCTCATGCGCATCAGGAAATTATCCCTGGTGATTCCGGCGTTGTTTATGAGAATATCCGGGGAGCCCAATTTTTCCTCGGTGATCCTGAACATCGATTCCACATCGTCCGGTCTGGAAATGTCCCCCGCGACGGCGATACAATCTGTTCCGCGGGAGGATAGTTTTTCAGCCGATTCTCCGGCGATTTCTTTCATGATATCGGCGATAATTATCGAGCAACCGTCGGCAGCAAGACATTCCGCAATGGCAAAACCTATGCCCCTGGCTCCCCCGGTAATCAACGCGACTTTCTTTTCAGGACTCATGCCGACTCAACCTCGGCGTTTTCTTTTAAAAAATCAATAAGATTTTCCCGATTATCGATTCCCGATAATTCTATATCATCAAAATTCAACGATCTTTTAACAAGCCCCTGAAGCACTTTTCCGGGTCCGATTTCGATAAATCTCCTGATGCCGTCCCTATACATATTCTGTATGATAGGATACCAGAGCACGGGATTGGAAATCTGATCCGCCAGCAGCTCTCTGAATCTTTCCGGATCGTCAACGGGCCCGGCGCTGACATTGGAATAAACCGGAAACCTTAGCGGCGAAAGTTTTAATTCCTCCATAATGAATTTTCTCATTTTTTCGGATGAATTATCCATCAGCGATGAATGATATGCCCCGCCGACCGCAATCGGCACGGTTCTTCTCGCGCCTTTTTCTTTCAGTAAATCGCAGGCCCGGTCGACAGCCTCGATCTCTCCTGCAATGACGACCTGCCCGGGAGAGTTATAATTGGCGGGTACGACTGCACCCCGCGCGGACTTCAGGGTTCCCGCAACATCATCGTAGTCAAGCCCCATTACGGCCGCCATGGTTCCGGGATTGTTATCGCAATCTTCCTGCATGGCGCGGCTCCGGACGGCAACCGCTTTCATGGCGATATCAAAATCCAGGGCCCCGGAACTAACCAGGGCGGAATACTCGCCGAGAGAATGACCGGCAGCGGCGCGAGGGGTAATTCCTTCTTTATAAAGCATTAAATCGACCGCGCACGAATGTACAAAAACGGCCGGCTGCGTATATGCCGTCTGTTTCAGTTTTTCCTCCGGGCCGTTGAAACAGACATCGGCTAAATCGTATTTTAGAATCTCTGACGCCGTTTCGAACAAATTTCTGACGTCCTCGAAACCATCATACAATTCTCCGGCCATCCCCACATACTGGGACGCCTGCCCGGGAAATAAAAATGCCGTTTTCTTCACATCACCATTCAACAAGAACCGACCCCCATGTAAACCCGGCCCCGAAAGATACCATCATAATTTTATCGCCCGGTTTTATCCTGTTGGATCTAACGGCCTCATCGAGGGCAATCGGGACCGATGCGGCTGAGGTGTTGCCATACTTGTGTATATTCACGAAGACGCGATCCATCGGCAACTTGATCCTCTTGGCGGTAGCCTCGATTATTCTGATATTGGCCTGATGCGGAATCATAAGATCGATATCTCCGGATTCTGTTCCGGATTTTTCCAGTATAGATATGGCGGCCTCGCCCATAGCTTTGACCGCCGACTTGAAAACCTCGGAACCTTTCATCTGGATAAAACGATTACCGTTACCGATGTTATCAAGATTAATCGGCATGCGGCCGCCGCCAGCCGGAACCTGCAACAGTCGCGCAAGCGAGCCGTCAGCCTTTGTAAAGGTTGCCAATATGCCCCCGGGAGAATCGGAGGGAGCGAGGACCGCTGCGCCTGCTCCGTCTCCGAAAAGGACACATGTATTTCTGTCTTTCCAGTTGACTATTTTCGAGAGCGTTTCCACGCCGACAACCAGGACATTTTCTTTTAAACCGGTCTGAATCATGGCCTTCGCGTATTCAAGGCCGTAGATAAATCCGGAACAGGCGGCTACTATATCGACCACGGCGGCATTTCTGGCTTTCAGTTTATTCTGAAGAATGCAGGCTGTCGAGGGTAAAGGGGCATCGGGGGTTACGGTTCCCAGTATAATCAGGTCCAGTTCATCCGCCGAAATACCCGCCATCTCCATGGCTTTTATAGTAGCCCCGTAAGCGTAATCCGACGCGGCGAAACCGTCGGGTGCGATCCTTCTTTCCTTGATACCGGTCCTGGCGGTTATCCATTCATCACTCGTTTCCACCATTTTCTCGAGATCGGCATTGGTTAAAACCCGATCCGGGACGGATGAACCGGTACCGATTATTCGCACATACTTTCCGTTCACGTTTGTTTAAGCCTGACTTCGGATATTTCCATCGTGCCGTTGGCAGCGATTCTGTTTTCAATTTTATTATTCAGGTTGTTTTCCACAATAGATTTCGCGGCCCGGACAGCATTTTTAATTGCCTTGGGCGAAGAACCGCCATGACATATAACCGACACGCCGCTGATTCCGAGAAGCGGCGCGCCGCCGTATTCGGCATAATCGAGATTTTTTTTCAAATCCTTGAAAGCCCTGTTCATCAAAAGAGCGCCGATCTTGGCCGAGAGGCTCATGCGGATTCTATTTTTAAACAGCTCGCCAAGATAACTATCGATAGACTCGGCGAATTTCAGAATAATATTGCCGACAAACCCCTCGCATACGACAACATTGGCTTTCCCTTTCAAAATATCGCGACCCTCCAGGTTTCCAACGAAATTCAATTCGGACGCCGAAATCAGCTTGTGAGATTCGACGGTAACCTCATTTCCTTTCGATTTTTCCTCGCCGATGGAAAGCAAACCTACGCTGGGATTTTCCTTGTTGAATATCAACGAAAAATAGCTTACGCCCATAAGGGCGAATTGATACAGGTTCACGGCTTTGCAGTCGGAATTGGCTCCGACGTCGAGAATTATGGAAGTGCCCTTCTCGGTCGGGAACAGCGATACTATGGCAGGACGATGCACTCCCTTCAACCTGCCCAGCATAATAAGCGAGGCGGCCATCACCGCCCCGGTGTTCCCGGCGGAAATGAAGGCGTCAGCTTCGCCGTCTTTTTGAATATTCATGCCCGCCACTATGGATGAGTTCGGTTTTCTTCGCACGGATTCGGCGGCCTCCTCGGCCATCCCGATCGCCTCGTCGCAATGAATCACTCTAATCGGAAGATTGTCGGCATCGAGTTTTTTTAGTTCGGATTCAATTAGAAAAGAATCCCCCAGCAGGATCAATTCGACTCTTTCTCCGACATCTCTCTGGGCCAGAACCGCCCCTTCCACGATCGACGCCGGGGCATGATCGCCGCCCATGGCGTCTATGGCGATTCTTATTCTTTTTCCATTCGACATTATTTCGATTCTGTTATGGCCACAACCGCCCGCCCTTTGTACCATCCACAACTCGGGCATATCTGGTGCGGCAGTTTGGGTTCGTGACAATGCGGGCATTCCATAATGTTGGGTTTATCAAGCTTCCAGTGAGTTCTTCTTTTTGCGCCCCTGGATCTGGAATGTCGCCTTTTCGGTAACGCCATAATTAACCTCGGTTCTGATATTAATCCATCCTCAAAAAGTATCTAAATTAAAACGGTTTCTGCTTATTCAATCTCCAAATAATTGCCTTAAAGTATCCCACCTTTCGTCGGTTTTATCCTGTGTACATCCGCAATCGGTTTCATTAAGATTTCCACCGCACATGGGGCAGAGTCCTCTGCAATTTAGCTCGCACAACGGTTTGAACGGCAATTCCAGTATTATCGCTTCGCGGACACGCTCGGAAATGTCGTAATCTGCAGTCGTCTTGGGCAATACCACAAAATCGTCGTCGCCCGTGTCCTCGGGACCGCCAACATCCAGAAACTGGATCACAAACTGTAATTTGGAACTGATCTGTTTTTCGAACAGTTCCAGGCATCGAGCGCATTCGGCTTCAATCAAGGTAGAAACAGCGCCTTGAAAAATAACCTCATCGCCGGATTTCGTGGCGGTGAGCTCCACCTCAATAGGTTCCGGGAATTTCAAACCCTCAGCTTCCAATTCCAGATCGGCGGCCGGAACTGAAAATCTGAATTCGGAACCTCCGGCTTTTACTTGCCGGAACTCGACTTTCATAAAGTCCGAAAATAACATCGATTATCCAAAAGTGTCAAGGCAATTTTCGCTCTCATTATCAAAGGGTTATTTGTCAAATGGGCCCGGAACCTGTAACTTATTTTCGTCTTTTCGCCCTATCTATCGGAATCGTCCGGAGTAATTCGCTTATATTTCCTATTTTCTTGCAGTTGATTTTTCGACTGATTTTAGCTATATAATTTAATCAAGGAGAATATGATGGATTACTTTGCGCGCAGAAAAATCGCCCCGATACTTGCCGAGCCGCAAGCCACCGAGAATGTTATAGTTATGGGATGGGTTCGCACCAGGAGGGATTCCACCAACCTTTCATTTCTCGAGATCAACGACGGGAGCACACTTCACAATTTGCAGATTGTGGTTGAAAATCCGGATCGATTCCCGGAACTGGAAAAAATAAAATCGGGAGCGGCGGTCAGATTGGTCGGAAACCTGATTCCCGTCCCACAGAGAAAACATAAAATCGAACTTCATCCTGAAGAAATCTCCCTTGTGGGAGACTGCCCCGCCGATTATCCGCTACAGAAAAAGAGACATTCGTTCGAATATCTAAGGGAGATCGCTCATCTGAGGCCGCGCACCAACACTTTCGGCGCGGTAAACAGGTTTCGAAGCAAAATTGCGTATGCCATACATAAATTTTATCAGGAACGCGGATTTTATTACATGCACTCTCCTATTATAACCGCCACTGATGCCGAGGGCGCGGGAGAACAGTTCTGGGTTACCACATTCGATCTCGATAAAATCCCTAAAATCGATGGAAGAGTAGATTACGATAAGGACTTTTTCGCTTCGCAGACGTTTCTGACCGTATCGGGGCAACTTGAAGCCGAGATAATGTCGCTGGCGCTGGGTGACGTGTATACTTTCGGTCCGATCTTCAGGGCGGAGAAATCCAATACCCCCCGGCACGTTTCCGAGTTTTGGATGATCGAACCGGAAATGGCATTCTGCGATCTTGATGAGAACATGCGGTTGGCCGGCGAATTCTTGATGTATTTATTCGAGTACGCTCTCAACGAATGCTCCGAGGAAATGGAATTTTTCAGCCGCTGGATCGAGAAAAACAGGATTACCACTCTGGAGACCTTATTAAAATCGAAATTTGAGATCGTAACCTATACCGAAGCGGTTGAAATTCTTAAAAAGGCTAAAATGAAATTCGAATTCCCGGTGAACTGGGGCGTTACCCTGCAGGCGGAGCATGAACGGTATCTCTGCGAGCAGCATTTCAACGCCCCTGTCATGGTGAAGGATTACCCCAAGGATATCAAGGCGTTTTATATGCGGGTAAACGACGACGATAAGACGGTAGCGGCGGTCGACGTGCTGGTACCGCAGATAGGCGAGATAATAGGCGGCAGCCAGAGGGAAGAACGACTCGACGTTTTGAAAAAGCAGGTGGAGCTTTTCGGAGTGAAAGAAGAGTCACTCTGGTGGTATTACGATCTTCGCAAATACGGTTCGGCGCCCCATTCCGGCTTCGGGCTCGGTTTCGCCCGCTTGCTTATGTATATGTCCGGTATGGCCAATATCAGGGATGTTATCCCTCTTCCCCGAACGCCGAGAAGCGCCAAATTCTAGGTTCGCGGGCAAAACGCAGCGACAGGTCCCCGTATCTGCCGCTTTTTTGTTGGCGCATCCGGAGATACGCCAACCACTAAAAAGCCGTACTGGATAAGTTTACGTATTTTCCTACCGCTATTGTACCATTTCCGCTTTTTTTCAGGAATTCGCCGTAGGGCTTTTTAGTTTTTGCCGAAATCGTCTCCGTAACAGGTAAAAAATACAATTTTGTACTATAAAGCGAATTGACATTTGTCAAATCGGTATGCATAACAAAGCGACTTCGCCGTCTATCTCTTCAATCAATTTTAGTAAAAATTATCCGATAGCTTATAACGAAACAAAAGACTTGACAATATCGTAAAATAGGTTATCTATTTTAAAAAGGCAATGTTGATTTTGCGTCTTTGAATCGTTAACGAAAATAACGACTTTCCAGGAGGAAATAATGAAAAAAGTGGCCGCCGTTGTTGTAATCTGTGTAATGCTGGCTATGGTTGGTAATGCCGGCGCCCAGAACATAGAACATATAAACTCGACGTTCTGGACAGGAGTAAATGATATCGAAATTGCAGGAGACTACGCTTACTGCGCTTTCGTTAACGGATTGGTGATTCTTGACGTTTCAGATTCTACCAGTCCGGCTTTCGTCAGCCACCTGCGTTGTCCGGGTCATTCGAAACGTATTGATTTATCAGGAAGTTACGCGTATCTGGCGGGCGATTCATCCGGCCTTCAAATATTTAACGTTTCCAGCCCTTCGACTCCCGTATTGAGCGGAAACTACCAGACGCCGGGCGACGCCAATGACGTTTTTATTTCGGGCCATTATGCCTATGTGGCGGATAGCGACTCCGGTCTTCTGGTCATTGACGTTTCCAATCCTTCAAGGCCGGCGATAACCGGTACCTGCGGCTTTCCCTACAACGCCGAGGCGGTTTTTGTTCTGGGCAGTTATGCCTATGTCGCGCTGGAGTGGGCAAATGGCGTTATGGGGGGGGTAATAATAATCGATATCAGTGATCCCTTAAATCCCGCCGCAGTAGGATTGTATGAAGATCTTGGAAGGGCCAGCGATATTCACGTCGTTGGCAGTTACGCCTATATTAGCTGCACCATCGACGGACCGCAGATGCCTAATTACTTCTTTTACATTATTAACATAAGCAACCCCTTCGGTCCTCATTTTACAGCAAGAGCATATTTCCCTCAGGGTAGTGCGGGAGCCTTATTCATATCCGGCGATTATGCTTATCTCTCTTACGATGCGGCTCTTAATACGGCCGGTTTTAAGGTAATAAACATATCCGTCCCCGTGAATCCGGTTATTATAGGAACCTATACATTTCCCGGTCTGGGAGAGGGTGTTTTCGTTTCCGGCCGTTACGCCTATGTGGCCACCGAATTTAACGGTATTCAGATAATCGATGTTTCTCAGCCTTCAACTCCGACGCTTGCTGGAAGTTACAATACGCCGGCATTTGCTCGCGCTATTTGCGTCGAGGGAAATTACGCCTACGAGACAAATTGGCCTTACGGCTTTCATATAGCCGATATCTCCGATCCCTCCAGGCCGGCGGTCGTCGGACATTATAATACCCCCGGCTACCCCCGGGATATTTTCGTTCTCCGAAATTACGCCTTTGTGGCGGATGGAGCTTCCGGCCTGGAGATATATGATGTCTCGAATCCCTCCAATCCGGTACTTGCCGGAGCTTATGATACACCCAATAATGCCCGCAAAGTTATTATAAGCGGGGATTATGCCTATATGGCTGACGGAGGTTCCGGGCTTCAGGTGATAAATATCTCCAATCCATCAAATCCGACATTTGTTGGCGCCTATGATACGCCGGGTGATCTTTACAGCGTTTTCGTCTCCGGCGATTACGCTTATCTGGCCGATTATCTGGAGGGTTTGCTGATAATCGTCAATATCTCCGACCCTGCGCGTCCGACGCTTGTCGGAGGTTATAACACGCCGGGATTCCCCTATGACGTCGTCGTCTCCGATGGCTACGCATATGTGGCTGATGCTTTTTCCCTGCAAGTAATCAACGTCTCCAATCCCTCCAACCCGACGTTCGCCGGAAGCTACTACACTCCGGATAATGCGAGGGATGTATCCATCTCCGGGAATTATGCCTATATCAACGATAAGTATTCCCTTCAGATATTAGACATATCCGATCCCTCGAATCCGGTTTTTGTGGACAGCTACGATACGCCGTTTTTAGGCCGGTTCTACCGGGATGTTTCGGTGGTCGGCGATTATGTTTATCTGGGGGAAACGTATTCAGTTATAATATTGAGGTCCAGTTCACCGGGATGTGATTACATTGTCGGCGACGTGAACGGCAGCGAAAATTATAACGGGGTGGATATCACCTACGGCGTTGCCTTTTTTAAGGGCGGTCCGTCCCCCGCTTACGAATGTAACTGCCCTCCTCATGGTACCTGGCATGTGGCAGGCGATGTCAACGGGGACTGTTCATATAACCTGGTGGATATCACCTATGGTGTCGCTTATTTCGAGGGCGGCCCCGCGCCTATACCTTGCCCGGACTGCCCGCCGAGGGATTAAAATCAAATATATTGATTTCAGGGAAATGCTATCTTGAGGTAGAAATTATACCGGTGGCGTCAGAAGTAACTTCTGACGCCATATTTATAAAAAGAAAAATATAGATAATTCTCTGCGCCATCAACTAAACCGGCTTTTACGGGATTGATCTTTATATAATTCATCCCGGTAAATAAAACCTTCTTAGAATAAATGGAAACATCGCATAACGATCCTGCCATAACTTAAAACTCCGATTCGAATGCGGCGTCGACATGCTGATGCCGCCAGCCCCGGGGCGCGGATGCCTTCCTGCCGAAATCTCCATAACAGGTAAAAAATACAGTTTTGTACTATAAAGCGAATTGGCATTTGTCAAATCGGTATGCATAACAAAGCGACTTCGCCGTCTATTTCTTTAGCTGATTTTAGCAAATGTTATCGATAGACATCGATGAAAAAAAGCCTTGACATTTTTATAGAATTTTCTATCTATGTTAATGTAGCAGCATCGATTCTGCGTCTTTGAATCGTTAACGAAAATAACGCTTTTCCAGGAGAAAATAATGAAAAAAGTGGCCGCCATTGTTGTGATTTGTGTAATGCTGGCTTTGGCAGGTAATACCGGCGCGCAGGATGTAGAGTATCTAACCTCAACGTTCTGGACAGGAGTAAATGATATCGAAATTGCAGGAGACTACGCTTACTGCGCTTTCGTTAACGGGTTGGTGATTCTTGACGTCTCAGATTCTACCAGTCCGGCTTTCGTCAGCCACCTGCGTTGTCCGGGTCATTCGAAACGTATTGATTTATCAGGAAGTTACGCGTATCTGGCGGGCAATTCATTCGGCCTTCAAATATTTAACGTTTCCGACCCTTCGACTCCCGTATTGAGCGGAAACTACCAGACGCCGGGCAACGCCAATGACGTTGTTGTTTCGGGCCATTACGCCTACGTGGCGGACAGCGAATCCGGTCTTTTGATCATTAACGTTTCCGATCCTTCAAGGCCGGCGATAACCGGTACCTGCGGTTTCCCCTACACCGCCGAGGCGGTTTTTGTTCTGGGCAGCTATGCCTATGTCGGGCTGGAGTGGTCGAATGGCCGTATGGGAGGGATAATAATAATCGATATTGGTAATCCCTCAAACCCCACCGCAGTGGGATTGTATGAAAATCTTGGAAGAACCACCGACATTCATGTCGTCGGCAGTTACGCCTATATCTGCTGCACCGCTCATGGAGTATATTGGAATGATTGCTTCTTTTACATTATTAACATAAGCAACCCATACGGTCCTCTTTTTACAGCAAGTGCTTATTTCCCTCAGGGCAGTTCGGGAGCCGTATTCGTATCCGGCGATTATGCTTATATCTCCAAGGGCGTGGCTCTTCACACGGCCGGTCTTCAGATAATAGACATATCCGTCCCCGTGAATCCGATTAATATGGGAAGTTATACTTTTACCGGTCTGCAAGAGGGTGTTTTCGTTTCCGGCCGTTACGCCTATGTGGCCACTGAATTTAACGGAATTCAGATAATCGATGTTTCTCAGCCTTCAACTCCGACGCTTGCTGGAAGTTACAATACGCCGGCATTTGCTCGCGCTATTTGCGTCGCGGGAAATTACGCCTACGAGACGAATTGGCCCTACGGCTTTCATATAGCCGATATCTCCGACCCCTCCAGGCCGGCGGTCGTTGGACATTATAATACCCCCGGCTACCCCCGGGATATTTTCGTTCTCCGAAATTACGCCTTTGTGGCGGATGGAGCTTCCGGCCTGGAGATATATGATGTCTCGAATCCCTCCAATCCGGTACTTGCCGGAGC
>CP070742.1:1751095-1761879 GCA_020348065.1 Candidatus Zixiibacteriota bacterium | reverse complement strand
CGCGTTAAGGTCAACTCTGCTATTACTCAGGAAAAACTGGCATCGATTACCAGTGTGCTTCAGGAAACGGTTTCCGGAATCCGGGTGGTAAAGGCTTTTGCCATGGAAAAATTCGAAATAGGAAGATTCAAAAAATATACAAACGATTTCTTCCGCACCATGGTTCGCCTGACAAGAATCGGTTCGCTGGGCATTCCGCTAACTGAAATGCTCGGGGTCGCGGTGGGCGTTTTTATCCTCTGGTACAGCGGAAGACAGATCCTCATGGGAACCGGGTTGACGGCCGATAAATTTTTCCTTTTCCTGATAGCTATTTTTTCGTTGATGCAGCCCATTAAGGTCTTGAGCAGGGTCAACATTGATATCCAGCAGGGTCTGGCGGCGGCTGTCAGAATTTTCAAGGTGCTTGATACCAGGCCGAAAATAATGGAGGCGCCCGATCCGATTGTCCTGCAAAGCTTCGAGGATTCCATCCGGTTTGAAAACGTGCATTTCAGCTATAATTCCGAAGGATTCGCACTGCAGGACATAAATATCGAATTGAAGAAGGGACAGGTTATGGCGCTCGCTGGGCCGTCCGGAGGCGGCAAATCCACCGTCGTCGACCTGATACCGCGTTTCTACGATCCCGTCGCCGGGCAGGTTACTATAGACGGGCGCGATTTAAAAAAGGTCAGCCTGGAATCATTGCGAAACCTGATGGGAATAGTGACCCAGGAAATTATCCTGTTTAACGACACCGTTTATAACAATGTTGCTTACGGGAGATCCGATATTGGAGAGGAGGCGGTTTATCGGGTATTGGGGGCCGCCTGCGCCCGCGATTTCATCGAAGAAATGCCCCACGGGATTCATACCATGATCGGCGACAGGGGCGTTAAGCTTTCGGGAGGACAAAGGCAGAGAATAGCCGTCGCCCGGGCGCTTCTGAAAGATCCGCCTATCCTGATTTTCGATGAAGCTACATCGTCGCTCGATACCGAGTCTGAAATGCTGATCACTCAGGCCATATCAAACCTATTCAGCGGACGTACGGTTATAATTATAGCCCACAGGCTCTCCACCATAAGAAAAGCCGATATCATTCATGTTATTGAGGATGGTCGTATTGTGCAGACCGGCGGCCACAAGGATCTGCTCAAAAAAGGCGGGCTTTACAGGAAACTGCACGATCTGCAGTATCAGGATATGGGAATATGAATCCGCCTGAAAAAGGGTTGTTTATACAATTACGGCGTATAGGCGATATCCTTATGTGTACGCCGTCAATACGAGCCTTTAAAAAGAGATTCCCGGACTGCTCGCTTGATTTCCTGACCGAACACCCGGATGTACTTGAAGGAAATCCTCGGATCGATTCCATAATTCATGTCGGTCCTTCAAAACAATTGAATCCGGCATATCAATTCGGGTTGATACGGGACATAAGAAAAAACCGGTATGACCTGGTGGTCGATTTTTTCGCCAATCCCCGAAGCGCCTATTATTCGTTTTTATCCGGCGCCGATGCCAGGCTCAGTTACGGTTACGGTCACAGGCGCTGGGCCTACAATCTTACTCCTCCGCGGCCGATGGCCCCCGCTTATGCCGCGATCAATCGTCTCGATCTGCTGGGGGCAATTGACGTATTTTCCGATGATCCCGCTCTCGAATTTTATCCGTCCGATAAAGACAGGGCGTACGCCAAGGAGATTCTTAAACCGATTTCGGGAAATCGAATAGCTACATTATCTCCCGTTTCCCGTAGAGAATACAGGCGCTGGCCCCTCGATCGTTTTGCAGAAATATGCCGCAGATTAAATTCAGAGCACGGATTTGAAATCGTAATACTCGTCGGCCCCGGCGAAGAGGAATATGGAAATAGACTTTCAGATCTGCTGTGCAAGGAAAAGCCGTTATTTCCAAAGGTCAATCGTCTGGGGCTTCTGGGCGCGGTATTTGAAAATTCTTCGCTTCATATCGGCAACGATAACGGGCCGAAGCATATAGCGGTAGCCTGCGGCGCTCCGACATTTACCGTTTTCGGCATGGATAACCCGGTGAGCTGGACCTATCCCGATTCTAACAGGCATTATTTCATATCATCCGCCGAGGTCGATCCCCGCTGTCAATCGGATAATCATAAATGCGGACCCGAATGCATAAATAGGATAACCGTGGATGCCGCCTACGAAAAATTGAGGGGTCTGGTATCGAGCCTGCCGCCGATAAATAAAACGCTGGAACCGAAATGAGAGTAATCCAGGCCATAGACGTACGGTGGTATAATGCCTGCGCCGATTTCGCCCTCACCCAGGCCCTGGCTCTTCAGAAAATCGGCCATGAGGTTTTATTGATGGCTGATCCCGCGTCGCCCCCGGCAAAAAGAGCGAAGGAATCGGGACTCGATCTCAACGAAAAAGTCTATTTTTCGTCAATAAATATCGCCGCCTCCATTACAAGACTGAATAAAATTATACGGAAGTTCAAACCGGACGTCATATTGGCCCATAGGGGAGAGTCCCACCTTTTGGGAGCCCTCGCGGCGCGAATGAATAAAATATCCGTGGTTCGTTTTAGAGGAGATGTCCGGGTTCCGAGATCGGATATTTTCAGCAAAATGCTTAATGAGAAACTAACCGGCGGAATCGCCGTATCAACTGAGAAATTGAAGAACATCTATTTATCCAGTTATAATCTAAACGGTATTCCTGTCGAGGTAATTTATCCCGGTATTGATCTGCCGCGCTTTTCCTTTAAAACGCCAGGCTCGGCAATAAAGAAGAAATTAGGAATTAAATCCGATGAAATTACGGTCGGTATCGTCGGAAGATTATCTCCCGTGAAAGGGCACCGTTTTTTTTTGGAGGCGGTAAGCAGGGTCCTGCCGGAAATCCCGAATATTATAACCGTTATTGTCGGAGAAGACGCCCAGATTAAAAAAGAGGAAATCCTGCGATCGGCCGAAAAACTGGGTATTGAAAAAATCATCATGCCTGGAAGAGTGCCAAACGTCGAAGAGCTGATATCTGCGTTCGATATCGGCGTCGTATCCTCCGTCGGCTCCGAAATGATCTGCCGGGTGCTGCTGGAGTATTACGCCGCGGGGATCGCCGCTGTTGGAACTTCTGTAAATCAAATCGAGGAGATAATGGGCAAATCCGGCGCCGGTTTGCTGGTTCCTCCCGGGAATTCCACCTCCATGGCCGATGCCATAAAAAAGTTCGCGGTGGACGAAAACCTCAGGAAAATCCATGGCGAAAGAGCGAGAAAATGGATGGAGATAAAAGGATCGCTTGAAAACCTCGGAAGAGTAACCGAAATATTCCTTGAAAGGGTTCTGAATGGATAAACCCTCAAAAACCTTCTCCAGGGCGGGATTTTATCTGATACTCCTGTTTACATTTTTTGCCTCGATTTCTCCCGCCATTGCGCATATCGCCGCGTTTCTGGCTTTCGCGCTATGGGTAGTCGAACAGTTGATTTTCCGCAATACCGATTGGATTCAGGAGGAGATGTTTTTTCCCGTAGCCGGCTTCATCATCATCACTCTAATGGCCCTTATTGTCTTCCGCGTAAATTCATCTGAAACCGTTCTTCCTTATACCGGTTACCTGGCGATCTTCTATTTCGTGGTGCAGAGGTTCGTATCGTTTTCTGAAAAGCGTAAGATGATAATATGGACTTTTATCGCGGGCGTGGTTTTATCCTCGGCTATCGACGCCGTAATGAGATTTTTCGACGCCGGACTGGAAAAATCCATGTTGAATCCCGCCTCTCAAGAGACATCTTTTTACATTCTGATCGTTTTCGCCATGATACTGGCGTTCTATGCCGAGGGCAAAAACCCGAAAGAGAAACTGTTTTTCGGGCTTATCTCTCTGCCTCTGGCGGCCATTGCGATATTAACCTTAAATATATATGTTATATTAATTCTGTTATTTCTTTTTCTTATAATTAGCCTGTTCAAGGACCGTTCCGCGTTTTTATTGCTCGGCGCGATTTTCGTATTGTTCTTCTCCGGTATTCTCGATATCGGCCCCGGCATTTCATTGCCCGAAATTATCAACGTAATAAAAGCGCCGATCAGGGAATTTATCGAAAGCGGTCGGACAATTGAAAAAATTGCCTTCTTCGGAGCGATTGACGGTTGGAATACCGCGAAAACCGGCGTCGCGCCGGATTCATTCTTTATTAAATTGCTTGCGGCTTCGGGTCCGCCCGCCCTCCTGTTTTTTTTATGGATTTTATTTAAACAGGCTAGAAGTGATTTTGTCAAGTTCAGAAAAATCTTATTCCGGGAAATGAAAGCCTTCCATCTGGGCGTTGCCCTTGCTATCGTCTCTTTTGCTATCCTGTGTCTGTTCGGATCGATTTTCGAATCCAGCGCCGCTGTTCTGGTTTTCTGGATGATTCTGGGAATGTCCGAAATATGAGCAGAATAAAAATATCCGCCGCCCTTATCGCGCGAAACGAGTCGACTAATATTTCGGACGCCATAAAAAGCCTCTCTTTCGCCGACCAGATCGTTGTTGCCGATACCGGAAGTACCGACGATACGATTGAAATCGCCCGAAAGCTCGGCGCCGAAGTCCATAGCGTAAAGTTCGAGGGTTTTGGAAAAACCAAAAACAAGGCCCTTGATTATTGCAGGGGAGACTGGGTTTTGTTTATCGACGCCGACGAACGCGTGACCCCGGAACTGGCCGAGAAAATAATAAAGGCAGCCGATAATGAATCGTCGTCTGCAGGTTTTCTAATAAACCGGCTCACCTATTTTCTGGGAAAACCGGTTCGACACTCGGGTTGGTATCCCGATTACATATTAAGGTTTTTTAAAAGGGAAAGCGGCAGGTTTTCTTCCAATCTCGTACATGAATGGGTAAAAGTCGAAGGCGCCGTCGACAAACTGGAAGGTCTTTTGCTTCATTACAGTTACAAGAATCTCGATCAGTACCTCGATAAGCTGAATGAATATTCTTCTCTGAGCGCCAGGGAGATGTTCGAAAAAGGAAAGAAATTCAACATCCTCGACCCCGTTTTCCGGCCGGTTTTGATTTTCTTGAAAATGTTTGTATTTAAGGCCGGTTTCCTGGACGGTCTCAACGGATTTATTCTGGCGGTCCTGTCGTCATATCATGTTTTTATAAAGTATGTTAAATTGTATCATCTAAGGGGATCAGGTGATTACTCCTGATAAAATATTGATAATCAGGCCCGACCGCCTGGGCGATCTGATCCTGTCTCTGCCGGTAGCCGAATCGTTGAAAAAAAACCTGGCCGAAACCAAAATCCATTATCTCGTCTCTCCTTATACGGCTCCCATCGCACCCATGATTAAATATGTCGACGGGTGGCTGACCGACAGTGATGACGATGGAAACAGGCTATCCTTTTCAAGCCTGGCCGAGAAAATCAAAAAGACGGGATATGATTGCATAATTGAATTGAAACCGTGCTGGAGAACGGCGGCGGCCGGATTTTTATCCGGCGTGAAACCGCGTATAGGAACCTCCAGGAGATTTTATTCCTTTTTTTACTCCTGTAGAATATCGGTTCACAGGAAAGCATCCGGTTATCATCAAACCGATCTCGAACTGATGCATCTCAAACCCTTCGATTTCAAAAGAAACGTGACAAAACCCAATATCAGCGTGACCGATAAAGGTCTGAAAAATGCAGATAATTTGCTTGGCGCGGATCGGCGGCGTTTTATTGTTATCCACCCCGGCTCCGGCGGTTCGTCTCCCAACTGGCCCCTGGAACATTATCGAAAACTGGCGGTATTGATAAGAGAGAACCTGAAATTTGAGGTGGTGGTCACCGGCAGCGAAGCCGGGCTGCAGGGTTTTGACGGTTGTATCGATCTGGGAGGAAAAACAGATCTGGAAACTCTGGCCGGGGTGTTGAGCCGCACTGAGATTTTTATCTCCGGCAGCACCGGTCCGCTTCATCTGGCGGACGCCCTGGGGTTACTATGCGTTTCGTTTTTCGCCTCCCGCTCCGATATCGGACCCGGGAGATGGGGGCCCCGCAGAAATCTGGGTAACGTGCTTGTACCGCCCGTCCCCTGCGACTGCGCCGATCTTCGAAAATACCGATGTCTGGAACGGATCTCGCCCCGGGAAGCGCTGGAGAAATTAAAGAGTATTTTGAAAAATATGAAAACGACCGGAGTGAAAAGAAGTTGAACCTGGCGGAATTTATCATACAGGTCGAATCCTTTAACGCCAATATTAATATCCCCCTGGTTCGCAAAGCCTATGAGTTAACCGACGGGGCTCATGCCGGGCAATTCCGCGAATCGGGCGATCCTTTCGTTGAGCATTGCCTGAATGTGGCATTCATCCTGGCCGAGCTGCACATGGATTCGGATACCATCGCCGCAGGTCTCCTGCATGATGTCATCGAAGACGCCAGGGCTTCCCCTTCCGAATTAAGACATGAATTCGGCGACGATATCGCAGATATGGTGGAGGGTCTAACCAAAATGTCCGGGCTGAAATTCAGCAGTATCGCCGAGCAGCAGGTCGTCTATTTCAGAAAAATGCTGCTTTCCATGGCCAAAGACATAAGGGTTATCGTTATCAAATTCGCGGACAGGCTCCATAATATGCGTACCCTGGACCCTCTCCCGGAAAAAAAACGAAAAAGAATCGCCCTGGAAACCATAGAAATCTACGCTCCCCTTGCCCACCGCTTTGGTATGGCGAAAATAAAATGGGAGCTGGAAGACCTCTCTTTCAAATATCTGTATCCAGAGGATTATTACAGGATCAACAAAACCATAGCGGACAGCAGGGAGGAAAGGGAAAAATATATTGCGGAGCTGACAAAGCCCTTGAATGCCGCGCTCTCCTCATCCGGAATTAAAAGCGAGATCGCGGGTCGCGCCAAACATCATTATTCCGTATACCGAAAGATTAAAATTAGAAAAGTCCCCTTCGAGCAGATCTTCGATCTTATCGCCATGCGCATAATCGTGGATACCGTGGCCGACTGCTACCACGCCCTCGGAATAATACACACCCTGTGGCCGCCGGTCCCGGACAGATTTCACGACTATATAGCCATTCCCAAAACGAATATGTATCGATCCCTTCATACTACCGTTATGGGCCCCAGGGGTAGAATGGTCGAGATACAGATTCGAACCCATGCCATGCACTATGCCGCCGAGCATGGAATCGCTGCCCACTGGTTATATAAGGAAGGAAAAAAGACCCATGGCGAAATTGATAAACATATGTCCTGGATAAGAGAGATTCTCGAATGGCAAAAAGATATGACCAATCCCGAGGAATTCCTCGAATTTCTCAAAATCGATCTGTTCAGCAGGGATATTTTCGTTTATACTCCGGCCGGCGATCTTAAACAGCTGCCGGCAGGTTCGACCCCTCTGGATTTCGCTTTCGCCGTGCATTCGGATATAGGATTTCACTGTGCCGGCGCCAGAATTAATGGTAAATACGCCAATCTCTCTACCGAGCTGCATAGCGGCGATGAAGTCGAAATTAAAATGTCCCCCAACCAAACCCCGAGCCACGATTGGCTGAAAATCGTTAAAACCGCCAGGGCCAGATCGAAAATCAAAAGATGGCTGAAGATTAAAGGCCACGAACAGGCTGTATCCCTTGGCAGGCAAATGCTTGAACGCGAATTGAAAAGAAAAAGAATCTCTATGCCCACCGAATCGGAATTATCCGATCTGGCGGCTATGGTGGGGCAGATAAATATTGAACAAATGCTGGAGGCTCTCGGATCGGGATCACTATCGGTTCAAACGTTGCTGAATAGAATAAGCCCCCTCGAAGAAAAAGAGGATGAGCCGACCCTTGTCAGACGATTTATCGACCATGCCCGCGGAGTATCCAGGGGAATCAAAATCAGCGGTGTTGATAATTTGATGTTCCGTTTCGCGTCATGCTGCCAGCCGGTACCGGGAGAAAAGATAGTGGGTTATGTTACCCGGGGAAGAGGCCTGACAATTCATAGAGCGGATTGCAGGAATATTGTCGAAATATATAACGAGCCCGAGAGAAAAATGGATGTGGAATGGGACGTTAAAAAGGGAGAGGCTTTTTTAGTAAAATTGAAGATAGCGGTCGAATACAGGAAAAATATAATTAAAGAGATTACCGAAGCGATTTCGGAAACCGATGTAGACGTGAGGGGAGCTGAAATAACCCGGGGCGCCTCGCCGGCGGTCGGCTGGATAGTGGTCGAAGTCCAGAATTACGGACAACTTACAAAAGTCATGGATAAAATAAAAAAGCTGCCAGGCGTGGTTGAAGTGATCCGCGAAGGCGGAGGCGATAATCTATAGGTTTCTTTTTATGGATTATGCTCTGATGGAAAAATACGATCGATTCGGCGAAGTAGGGTTTAACGCCGGCATTTTTCTCAAGGGGAGTTGGAAAAAACAAAACGATATTTATAGTAAGCTGCAATCGGAAATCGTCCCTGCAGGCAAAAAAACTATCGTCCCTAAACAGACGCATGGCTCCAATATCGTAATCCTCGGTGATTCCTTCGGTAATGATGGGATAGCCGCCGATGGCGTCCTGTGTGGAAACGGCGATTACTGCCTTACCATAAAAACGGCCGACTGTATTCCCGTAATGCTGGCTGAGCGCGAAACGGGATTTTTCGGTGCCATACATGTCGGCTGGCGAGGACTCGCCGGAGGAATAATCGAAAATCTTTATTTGTCCATTAAAAATCTCGACATGAATTTTAATCGGTTATATATTTCTCTGGGTCCCTCTATTGGGAGCTGTTGTTTCGAGCTCGGCGGCGAGGTGGCCGTTTTATTTGATGATGGTTTTGTTACGGCTGATAATGATCGATATTTTCTCGATGCCAGGGGTCTTATCAAAGAAAAGTTATTGTCGTCCGGCGCTTCGAAGAATAAAATTCTGGATATGGCGGAATGTACAAGTTGCAATGCGAAAAAATATTATTCTTTCAGACGGGATGGCCACGCTCAAATTCAGATGGTAAGTTATATTTATAAATCGTAGAATGAGGGAGGTAAAATTTTGAAAAAACTGGCTCTATTTATTGTCGTCGCTTCTGTAGCATCAAATGCAAACGCCGGATTAACCGGAATCGGCATCGGTATCCACGGCGGGATCGTTAGCGGTTATGATAATCCGGTACTTGAAGACAGCCTGATTCAACAATACACCGATATCGATTTCGCCGATAATATGACAAATATCGGCATGCACGTGGATATAGGGACATTGCGAATAATAGAATTCGACGGTTCCATCGATTACTCCTGGAAAAAACACGAAATAATTCAGGGAGTAGATCTTACTTTTTCCGATATTTCCATCTCCGGTTCGGTGAAAAAATCCTTTCCTTTGGCGGCGCTGAAACCCTACGCGGGCGCAGGGATCGGAATTCACGCTCTGGCGTATTCGATTGAGGTTACCGGGCAACCGGCCGCCGTTTTACCCGATAACGAAACTAAAATAGGTTATCATATCAAGGCCGGCGTCGCTCTTAATATTCCCGTTTTTCCATTAACACCTTTCGCGGAATGGAAATATAATATCATTCAAACGACCGAAAAATCTACAAAATATAACTCTATAAATGTCGGAATTACATTGGATTTACCCTGATAGGAGGTGGGATTTTTGAAAATTCTTTTAAAGATTTTGCTTATATTTCCGGTCACTTTTTCAATAACCCTGGCGCAATACTCCGGCCAGCTGTCAATTGCTGAAACGGTATTGAAAGGTACGTCGATCGGCTCCGGATTTGTTGCCGTCTATGAGGACGGTTTCGGCGTTATAGGACAGTATCGCGTGGGTTTTGGCGGATACAGCGATATCGGCGGCAAGGCGGGCATCGTCGATTACGATAAGGGGGATCAGACAGGATTTTTTATGGGAGTGGATTATAAGTATCAGATAATGGAGGTCAGGATTCAAGACCCTGTCGACATGTCTATTGGCGGCCTGGTCGATTTTGCTCACTTTGAGCATTTCAGCCTGCTTTCATTTGGAGGCTTCCTGGCCGGCTCTCATCCTTACCGGATGAGCAGTGGAAGAAAAATTACCCCTTACGGACGGTTGATTCTGAGAATCGATCGGGAAGACCCCGATAATTTTGACCCCGATACCGATTTCAATATAGGGCTCAATTTCGGAGGAGCTTTGGAGTTATCATCGTCGACCAACGCCCACGCGGAATTTCAGCTTGATAATATTCAAACCGCCTTTTTCATGGGTGTCAGTTTCGGTCTGTAATTATTGGATCTCTTTGAAAGCTTAATACTGGGACTGGTTCAGGGATTGACCGAATTCCTGCCGGTCTCCTCTTCAGGACATCTGGTTATTTCCGAGGGATTGTTCGGGATTAAATCCGACGATATAATATTCGAAATACTGGTACATTTAGGCACTCTCATCGCCGTCTTGATTTATTTCCGAAAAAAAATCTACGGTATAATAAAGGCAATTTTCGCCGCCGCATTTGATAAATCCGCCAGGAATCAGAATCCCGATCTGAAACTGGCTCTCTTTTTGATCATCGGGACCATTCCGGCCGTCATAATCGGTCTCCTGTTTAAAAGCCATATAGTCGAGGCTTTCAATTCGCCCCGATGGGCTTCCGGTATGCTTCTTGTCACCGCATTAATTCTGTTTTCGACGAAATGGGCATCCGACAGATCGAGAAAAATCAACGGGGCTCGTTCGCTGGCCATCGGCTTCGCCCAGGCTCTGGCTATAATGCCTGGTATTTCTCGCTCGGGCAGCACCATCTCGATGGGGATGTGGTTGGGCATG
>CP070742.1:1630333-1750995 GCA_020348065.1 Candidatus Zixiibacteriota bacterium | reverse complement strand
ACATCATCTGCAATGCGCTATCCGGCTTCAATATCATTATCAATCCCAGTCTGTTAATTAGCTATGCCAAACCGCTCATATCATAAAATTCTTGATGATTCAAATCAAATCTCTTGGGACAACCTCCATAGTCCCCGGAACGGATAACGAATCCATGTGGGCCGCATGCGATGATTTGATACGGCCGCTCAAAAGATTTTATGTAATTTCACAGGGGATATCAGACCTTTTCGGTCGCTTCCTCTATTTCCTCGAGACCGATAATTTTACCGTTAAACACCTTGAAGGTGGTGGCCTCGCGTTCACATTCGTAATATTTGGCGGCTCCGGCTATTCTCATTGTCACTCCGGGATAGGTTTTATGGGCCACCTTTAGATAGGCGGATTTTTTTGACCCGTCAATTGCCGCTTCAGCTTCCTTAATTTCTTTCCGCAATGTCTCTACCGTCAGTTTTATGTCCGCCGAAAGTTTATTAATTTTTCGATATAGTTGCTCTTCGCGATCGCTGAGTCCCACCTTTTTCCTTTTTCTCATCAAGAGCGTCATTTTTTTAGAGATCTCTTCCGTCTTTTCGTTCAAACCCTCGATCTCTTTCTGCCGTGTTGCGATTCTTTCAATGAATTTCGACGTATCGGCGACGATGACCAGAGTATTGACATTCTGCGGCGAACCCAGAGTATTGACCTCTATTGCCGCAGCCGCTCTCGCCTCACCGCCTGCAAAAATACCTTTTCCTTTATTAATCAAAAGGGTACCGGCTGTTGTAAGTTTAGTTCCTTTAGCCTCTTCATATATCTCGATATTACCTTCGCTCTCGACTTTCTGACGATTTATAAATTTTATAGAGACATCGCCGCCGGCCTTGATCAAACCGCCGCCCTCACCCACGAACCCGCCCTTAACGGTCACCGATTCGCCCGCTATTACGGTTGCCTCTTCTACCGTCCCGCCTATTTCTATATTGCCGGATGCTGATATTTTGAATCCGGATTTGACGTCGCCGCGGATTATGAGATCGCCTTTAATTTTTATATCCCCGGTACTATGATCGATATCGCCGTCGATGACGCACTCAGGAGAGACCTCTATGGTGCCATTAGATTTTAAGATAATAATTCCGTCGATTTCTGATACGATCGCGCTTTTATCATCATTGTACCTCGTATTCTTGCCTTTCAAGAGTATGGCCGATTTAACCTTATCGACTTTTAAAGGTTCGCCCATAACGTTGGTTCCGGCTTCGCCCTCTACCGGCGGTATTAACTCGGCGAGTCTTTCTCCGGAGCAGATGGTCTGGATTTTATTGAGATTATGGAAATCGAGACTCCCGTCCTCCTTTTCCTTCGGCGCGTTACCCGGATCGGGATCGAAGAAATATTTTATATAACCGTCCCTCCCCTTGACCGGCTCTTTTCCTTCAGCGACGAGGATTTTCTGGCCCCAGTTTTTATTTTCAACGGCGGTCTTAACTATTTTATCGTTAATTCCGAAAATTACTTTTTGCTGGTTAAGGTAATTTATAATTTCTTCAACGGTTATAATCGCCCCGTCGACATGAGGCTCTATGGTTAAATGCGCGGCCATTTTGTCGGGCGAGATTTTTAATCTAAATTCAGGCATCTATATTATTCCCCGTTTCCCCCGTTGCCGTCTTTTATTTTCATGCAAGTTTCCATGGCAAAAGGAAGTCCATCGATTTTTATCGGCCAACCCGATGACACCGGAAACATCGCCGGAGGTAGACAACCTTTATTAATATAAGACGCCGATCTCTCGGGAGCCAGATTCATAATTGTCTTCATCGCGTTGTCAATCGATTTAATAAACGGATGAATATATTCCCCTTTCATTACTCCCCCTGACATGGACGCCATCAAAAAACCCGCCAAACTTATATGTATGGTTTAGATTATCCCTTTTTATAAACCCATAATATAAACAATCTAACCATCTATCTTTATATCGGAAAGACGATTTTTTTTCTTAAGTAATCGCGGATAATATTATTATAAAGAAACAGTTTGTGGATATTTTAATCTATTAATTATTTTAAATAAAAAGGCTCCTTACAGAAGCCCGGTTCGACACTATACAGTTAGATATCGATTTTATTATAATTTTTAGATTATGACGGTTCTTTCTCAAGCTGCGCCAAAGTGGCAAAAGCTTCACGGATATATCTGATATTTTGATCACCGTCTCTCACAACCGCCAGGAATCTTTCCAGAGTTTCCTTCTGTTCCTTTTTCATGCCTTTGGATTGATAAGCTTCCGACAGGCGCAATAAACACAGGGCACTATTAGGATTCCTTTTCAGGACCTCATTCAAAACGACAATCGCGCTGTCAGGCATTTCAGCCCTGATACAATTTTCAGCGAGTGTCCTCAATGTATGAGCTGAATTATGCGGCTTGAGCTGTTCTAAGACCTGTTCTAATAAGTCAATCGCTTCCTGGTAGTTTCCGCGTTCGGATGCGATCCTGGCCTCAAGAAATAATTGAACCGGGGGAGTTTTTTCTTTCAAGCTATCAGGATAATTCTCGCTGGCCCATTCTCTGGCTATTAAGCCTTTGACAATACCCAGTTGAATCAGGGCCTTATCCATATCACCGGTAAGAGTGTAAAAACCTCCCAGTTCCGAGTGCAGGTAGACGTTATCCGACGATTTTAAGGCGATTTCCTCCAGAACCGCGACCGCCTCATACGCTCTGTCCATATAATAATAGCAGGATGCTATTTTTAAATTCTGCTCGACACGCATTTTTTCGCTGCTGGCCAATTCCGCCGCTTTCATATAAGCACCGATGGCATCGCGCAACATCCATTTTCCGGAATAAACATCACCTATATGACCTAATACAAACTGAAGATTCGGCTTTATGCTATCGGCGATTAAGAATTCCTGTAACGCTTCATCATAGTACCCTAAATTCATAAGGATTTCGCCCCTGGAATCGTGGGGATTGGCCTGTCCCTCACCGATCTCGGCATACCGTTTCAAATACTCCAATGATTTTTCATATTCCCCTAAATAGTAATAAATATATCCAAGTATATTATACGCCGGGGCGTATTCCGGATTTATCTTTATCGATCGAAGTGAAACTTCAGCCGCTTTCTCATAATTCCCTTCGTTAAAGTATTTTCCGGCCAGGTAATCAATAGCGTCAAAATTATCGGGATATCTATCCAGCAATTCAGTTGAGTATTTTTCGATCTCTTTTGTTTTTCTATCCATTTTGGCAAAACCGAGCAATATATGCAACCGTTCTATATCTTTTACCTTGTCAAGAAGCGCCAAGGCCTTTTCCCTGGACTCTTCATATTTATCATTTTGACCAAATTCCCAATAATATGAAGAAGCCCTTAGATGAGCCATAGCGAATTGCGGATCAAGCTTTACCGCTCGCTCAAATTCCTGCAGGGCCTCTTTGGAATACAACTTATTAGCGTAATCCACACCCTTTTCGTAGGCTCTGTATGCTTCATCAGAGGAAGTGGTTACGGGTCTGCGATCAAATAAAGCGTAGATAGCCGAGCAGATCGCCAGAACAACAAATAGAATTAGAATAACCTTTTTATACATTATTCTCTCCGGAGTTCAATTCACTTTCTCCCATGTATTTACATACGTCATTCAGGTCAACAAAGTTTCGAAAAGATCTATGTAAATAAAAATAATTATCAATGGTATTAATGGCAAAAGATAGATCCGGCACTTTATATCTTCCAATCCCTCAATGACTTATAGAATTTCTGATCGGTAAGATCGATATCCAGCGGGGTAACCGAAATATAGTTTTTCTGTATGGCGCCGTAATCGGTATCAGGGCCTTTATCCGTAACCGTATAATGTCCCCCGATCCAGAAATACGGTTCTCCCCGGGGATCGATCTTCTCGGTAATCACGTCATGGTACACCCGTTCCCCGAGCTGTGTAATCCTGTAACGGCGGGCATCCGCTTTCTTATATTCGGGGACATTGACATTAAGCAGGGTTCCCTTAGGAATGCCGTTCTTTTTCACCGATTTTACCAGCCGGGCGGCGAATCTGGCCGCTTTGTCAAATATCCGGCCGGCGGAAACTCCGATATCGTTTGAGACGATCTGAGATATCGCTATCGATGGTATTCCCAGAATGGTTCCCTCCATGGCGGCGGCCACGGTGCCGGAATAGGTGACATCATCACCCATATTCTGACCGTGATTTATTCCCGATATCAGTATATCCGGTTTTTTATTAAGGATACAGTAAACCGCGATCATGACAGCGTCAGTGGGCGTGCCCGAAACCCCGTAGACATCGTTCGAAATCTTTTTTGTTCTGAGGGGGCGATAAATGGTAAGCGAATGGCTGGTACCGGATTGTTCCCACATGGGAGCGACAATTACCACTCGCCCCAGTTTCTTCAATTCTCTTGCCAGCGCCTTTATCCCCTCGGCCTGATAACCGTCGTCATTGGAAAGCAAAATAAGCATTTATAATTAATTTATGATCACCCTCAACGAGCGGCAAGTCTAAAATAAAAATTAAACCGAATTCAAGCGTATTATCGATTCTACAGATAGAATCTATGGTCTTCATCCAAAAAGGCCGTAACTATGAGATCATAAAATGCAGGAGAGGTTCCAACACTTCAACTCTTTCCATCGACAATTTTCTTCAACCTGTTCAAGATAGATAATGCCTCAATAGGCGTCAGCCGATCCGGATTAATTTTTTCGATTTCATTTTTCAGCCGGTTATCCTCGGCCGAAAACAGAGAAATCTGATAAGTGGCGGATTTTGTTGATGATTTTTCATTAACGGTCGATACTCCATGACCGGATTCCAGCCTGTTGAGAATTTCAAGCGCTCTATCGAGAAGACGTTGAGGTAAGCCGGCCAGTTTCGCCACCTGGACTCCGTAGGAATCATCGCAGCCGCCACTTTCAATTTTATATAAGAAAACGATGGAACCCTCCCACTCTTTAACCGCTACCCGGAGGTTAAAAATACCTTCGAATTTAGCAGCAAGCTCTATCAACTCATGATAATGGGTTGCGAACAGGGTCCTCGCCTTTTTCCCCTTCACATTGTTGAGATATTCCATCAGCGACCAGGCGATAGCGAGGCCGTCGTAGGTGGAGGTTCCCCTGCCCAGTTCGTCGAGCAATATCAGGCTTTTATCTGTGGCGTTATTCAGAATGGAGGCGGCTTCGGTCATCTCCACCATAAAGGTTGATCTACCCTTTAAAAGATCGTCGGAGGCCCCGACCCTGGTGAATATCCTGTCGCATATCCCTATTCTGGCGGATTTGGCCGGCACCGGGGCGCCGATTTGGGCCAGGAGCACGATAAGGCCGATCTGACGAAGATAGGTCGATTTGCCGGCCATGTTGGGACCGGTTATAATGGCCATCCTGTTTTTTGCCCCGTCCAGGTAAACGTCGTTCGGGATGAATTTGCCTGACGCCAACAGCCGCTCCATAACCGGATGACGGCTTTCCTTAATTTCAATCTTCAATGTCTCATTCAACCGGGGAAGAACATAATCCGATTGCCCGTTCAACACGGAAAATCCCGCGATAACGTCAATGACGGCGGCGGCCCCGGCAGCGGCCTGAATATCGGCGGTGCGAGCGGCAATCTTCTCGACGAGGTCATCGAAAAGCCTTTTCTCGATCGATCTTATCTTCTCTTCGGCATTAAGTATTAATTCCTCTTTTACTTTCAATTCCTCGGTTATGAATCTCTCCGCCGATACCAGCGTCTGCTTCCTGATATAATAATCGGGAACCTTCGACAGATGCGGCTTGGTGACTTCAATATAATATCCGAATACCCTATTGAATCCTACCTTCAGCGATCCTATTCCGGTCTTCTCTCTTTCGGTGTTTTGAAGATCGTGGATAAAGCTCCTGGCCTCGTCGATTTCCTCTACGAGCCTGTCGAGTTCGGGGGAATGCCCTTTTCTGAAAAGGTTACCGTCGGAGACATTTACCGGGGGATCATCGACCAGCGCCGACTCGACCAGTCTTATGGTGTCGTCGAAGTTTTTTATCAAAGATATATTTTCTTTTATCAGATCAGAATTCGCCTCGAATAACAGCTCTTTTATTTCGACGGCCTTTTTCAATCCGTATACCAGGAATTTTATATCGCGCGGGCCGACCTTATAGGCGGCCGTTTTCGCCGCCAGCCGTTCAAGATCGGGCATTCCCTTAAGTAGAGATTTAATACCGGCAGAAATCTCTGTCGACTTCGATATCGCTTCGACGGCGATTTGCCTGGATTTTATCATATCGATATGACGAAGCGGAGACAAAATCCAGCTTCTCAACAGCCTGCCTCCTCCTGCACTCAGCGTATGATCAATAACTGAAAGAAGGGAATTCTTTTTGCCTTCGAAAGGCGTTTCGACCAACTCCAGGTTTCTTATAGTGGCGGCGTCGAGATCCATGGTTCTATCACGCTTTATTCTCTCAATGGAGGTGACTTGACCCACCCTGCCCATTTTTAAATCTTTTGCATAGGATAGAGCGGCCCCCGCGGCCCCCAGCGCCGCCGTGACGCCGCCCAGACCGAAGCCGTCCAGATCCGGCAACCCGAAATGGTTCAGCAGTTCATTATACGCCAGCGAGGTATCGAAGCGATAATCATCCAGGGGAGTTAAATGCAGATTGGGGATTTTCTCGCCAATGATTTTGCCTGAATCCAATTTCCGGCCCTCCGGGATAAGCAGTTCCGAGGGTTGATGAAATGCCAGGCCGTCGAGCAATGATTCCGATTCAAACTCATCTATCAGAAACCGTCCGGTGGATAAATCCAGAAGGGCCAACCCCGCCAGTTGGTCTCGGAAATTTACCGACGCCAGATAATTGGGCCTGTCTTCCTCCAGGGCGCCGTCAAGAGTTATGCTTCCCGGAGTCAGGACCTCCACCACCTCTCTTTTGACAATGCCTTTTGCCATCTTGGGATCTTCCACCTGATCGCATACGGCGACGTTATAACCGGCTTTCAGCATTTTCGGAAGATACCTGTTAAGAGTATGATGCGGTATTCCCGCGAGAGGGATTTTGCCGGAATCCCCGTGCGATCTCGAGGTCAGGGCTATTCCCAGGAGGGATGAAGCGGTCACGGCATCGTCTCCGAAGAGTTCGTAAAAATCGCCCATCCTAAAAAAGAGAATCCGACCGGGATTCTGTTCTTTTATGGAATAATATTGCTTTAAAAGCGGCGTCAGTTTATCGGGAGAATCCATCAAAGCTATTCCGGATCACTGAATAAAGAGAATATATTTTTCCCCCTGAGAATGCTCCAGCCCTGTTTTTTCTCGTTGCGCTTCCGTCTCGCTTGAATACGGTCCCACTATTACTCTATAAAAAGTCTTACGGTCCTCGCGGAAATCGACTATCCGGGCCGAATAACGGAGATTACGGAATTTTTTAAGGCAGGTGTCGGCGTTCGACTTTCTGGCAAAAACCCCGACCTGAATATAATATTCGACCTCTATCAAAGATTTAAGCCGTTGTTCATTGCTAACGGAACGTTTTTCCAGGAGGGCAGCCTCGATCTCAATATTTCTCGGCGCAGCCTCAAACCGTTCCCGGTAAAGCTCGTAAAAAACTCGGGATTTATCGATATCACCGAGACGCCGATAGGTTTCAGAAATACCCATCAAGGCGAACGGAAAAATGGATGATTCGGGATATTTATCGATCAGTTTTTTATATCCGGAAAGGGCCGAATTGTAATCTCCCATTGACAGCAGACAATCGGAAAGACCCAGTTCCGCCCATATTTCCACCTCAAAATCATCAGTTTCCAGAGCTTTTTGAAATAGTTCCGCAGCGTTTTCATATTCACCCAGCTGCTGTTTATACAGGGCGGACTTGTAGAGATCCGATGATGATATAACCCGATTCGTTCCGGTAGTTTCAAATAAAGATCCGGCTGTGATCAGCAGGCCGGCGGAAGAATAGTAATCCATCAGGATTCCACGCGCGTCCATTGCATAATCGCCTTCCGGATATTTCTGTATATAGTCTTTCAGATACAAAGATGCCATGTTACCGGATTGCGCGCACATTCCAAGCAGGAATAAGATTTCAGCATCATCCGGATGTTTGCTGTTTTCGTCCAGGAGCATATTATAGGCGCCTGAATAATCGCCATTATCAATACGCGCCATAATGGCCGGATTCGAGGCCATGGACACGGAAAAAACTATAAACAAAGAAAGCTGAATACAGGCTATATAAATGTGCCTAAATTGCCGCATTTTGGACATGATGGTAAGGGTCGTTTTAGACTTTCACCGCAATTTTTACATTTAAAAATATCGTATCCGACTTCTATCTTATCGGCGGCATCCGAAAGGATTTCAAGACCCTCCCGGGATCGTCCGTCTCCCGCGAGTATTTTTGCCAGACGGATAGCGGCGGCCGAGTTGGAGCTGTCGGCGTCCAGCACGGAACGCAGCATATTTTCCGCTTCCTGTATCTCTCCTTTTTTCTCGAGAATGCCGGCGAGAGCTATTTTGGCGGGTACATTTTCCGGATCGTTATTCAATACGGTGCGATACAAATCCTCAACTTCACCAAATTGACCGAGTTCGAAAAAGGTTTCCTCAATCGCGGAAAAAGCCAGGTAAGCGTATCGGGGCACCTCTTCACAGAGCTTTTTCAAATAATCCACCGCATCATCATCGCGGTTTTCCCTCCTGTAACTTTCGGCAATATAGATGTAGGCGAAGGGATTGTTGTTATCGTGTGAAAGAGCGTCTTTATAAGCAAGACGGGCTTTATGGAATTCATTTCTGCTCTGAAGCTTGCGCCCCATCATAATTTTGATGTTGGCCATTTTTTTGCTTTCTTTGAGCTTTTTTCTTTTCATAATCGAGCCGTAAAGTTCCTCAGCGTCATTCCACATTTCGGAGGTTATATACAGATCCAAAAGTTTATCTTCCGCCCATACCCTCATATCGCTATTATCTTTCGCCATCGGCTTTAAAAGCTCAATGGCCTTATCCTTTGCGCCCGCCGCAAGATAATCCAGGGCAAGACTTTTGTTGATATTTTTGGATAATTCAAACGTTAAATCCCGCCTTAGCGTCAATTCCCTGTGCAGTTGAAGCGCCTTGTCAACCATCCCTTTTTCCCTGAACAGGTCACCCATTTTCAGATAGGCGTCGACGTTTTCGGTATCCAGATCGACTGCCTGACGGAGCTTTACAAAGGCCGTCTGGTTGTCACCGGAGATGATTGATCTCAAACCGTCGATATAAGCTTCCAGGGAGGTGCTGTCGGATTTTTTTCTTCGACGGAATATCACGACATAAGAGATCATCAAAACCGCGACGACAATTACTATAAGCAACCAGTACTGGCCCATTTTACCGGCTCTCCCCGGCGTCTTCAGCCATATCCTGCGGCGCCACCTCTTCCAGAGGCAGGTTCCTCAGGGACTTAATTTCATCAAGCAGCTGTTTATTCTTCTTCCGTAAATCCGAAACCTGAGAGGTGACCTTAAAATACTGATACATCGAAACCAGAAACCAGAACACGACCCCCACGGCAAAAGAGGCGAAAATGACCATAACCAGATGTACCTCCTCATAGTAGTATTTCCACAGCCTTATGGAAGTCGTTTCCTGGGCGTTCTGGAAAGAAAAATACATGACCGCGAGCAGGACTATGGCGGCCAGGGCGTATTTTATTATCCACATGTAAACCTCCGATTCATTCGGAAATCATAATCAATTATCTGAATTCAGTCAATAAAAAACCTCCCCCGGCGGGGGAGGCTGAGAATCGGTGATTTATCAAAAATTTATGGATTCAACAAAAGCCAAAAATTCTTCGTGGTTGGCCTCGTAAAACTCGCGTTCGCAATATGCCTGGATGACATATATCATGTTTTCCACTTTTACCAAATAGATCTCATGAACCTCATGATCATTTATATATCTGGGCTCTCCCCTGACATCCAGAAGCCGCTTATAATTTCTTTTCACGTAAATCTGACGGGCGCTGCAGGAATCGATAATCACATTTCCCGATGTTATAAAATCGCAATCTTTAAGAATTCCCATTTTGCTTATCAATTTATTGTCGGACCTGTGTTCATCAAGGGCCCGTTTCATCAAGGCTTCAAAAGCGAAAACATCGCCGCCAAACTCCTGCGCGAAAACGGAAAAGGTGGGTATGGTATAATCGCCTCCGTAGGTTTGAATGTACTGGTTCACCGAGTAGTTTCTCTTGGTCAGGTAAACTCTTTCGCAATTCGGTTCCTTGAGAGACTTCGCTTTCCAATTATCAGGGAAACTCATGGTCCAATTATAAGTGAGGTCGGTTATGGTGTTATCTTTAATTTCCACCGTTTTTTTCTTTTTGGCGTAAACCGGAATCGCCATAAAAACGACAATAATCAATACCATTAAACGCTTCATCATCTTAAAACCTCCTCGTCTTTTCTATTTTGTATACTGCCGTGGTCCGAAAGTTGTTTCAATATTGTTTGCCGGAGTGTCAGCCTTTTTTTAGATCCTGTGAGCTTTCGAAGCCAGGCCAAAATGTCCTGTCTCTTTATACACGAATCCGGAGCTATTTATTCAAATCCGGTGGGATTTTATCCAACGAGAATTTATAGATTTTATATATCCACAGGCCGTAAGATATGAGAGAGACCGGCATCAATATAACGACGGCTATAATCATGGGTAGTTTTAAAAATTCAATGTCAAATAAAAAAGCCATCATACATACGGATATGGCGCCGACGGTGATTTTTCCTATAATATTGGATTCCGGAATCCTTTTTAAATTTATGATGGAAAAGAATCCCGCCGAAAGTATGATCAGGTCTCTCAAAGCGAGAGCGATTAGAAGCAATAATGGAAATCCGCTGAAAACGACCAGGGAAATTCCCACCGCGATGATACAGACTTTATCGGCGACCGGATCCAGAACCCGCCCGGTTATCGACGTGGCCTTCCATTTGCGCGCCAGAAAACCGTCCAGATAATCGCTGGCAAGCATCAGAATCGAAAAGATTATGACCTGTACGATATTGTCAATTTTGATGTTATATATTAAGGGGAACAGCAGCAGAATTCTTAAAAGCGACAGCGAATTCGGAATAAATTTCAATAACGACGCCATTTTGACACTCAATGACCCGAATTGTCTAATATTTCCCGGGCGCCCTCAATAGCCTGCTTCGTTATCGATTTCCCGGATAACAGGGAAGCGATCTCCCGGACGCGATCCTCCGATTTCAACTCTTCAATCATGGTGACCGAGCGTCCCCTGACTTTCTTTTTAAATACCTTGAAGTGATGATCCGCCGCCGAGGCGATCTGATGCAGGTGGGTTATGCAGATAACCTGACGATTATTGGAAAGCAGTTTCAATTGGTCAGCTACCATTGAGGCCGCCTCTCCCGATATTCCAACATCGATTTCATCAAAAATCTCGCATCCCCCTTCGGATTTATCCATAAAGGCGTTTTTCATCGCAAGCATTACCCGGGAGATTTCGCCTCCGGACGCTATTCTGGCTAGCGGTTTCAATCCTTCTCCGGGATTGACGCAAAATAAAAATTCCACCATATCAAATCCGGATGAATCGCCGGATAAATTCTCTCCTCCCAGGCTGTAAATGCCGTCGTCATCCTTTTCACAGGAAATATCAATTACAAACTGGGCCTTCTGCATGCCCATTCGGGATAGATTTTCCGATACTGATTTCTCCAGCTTTACTTTTGCCGCCTGGCGCATTTTAGATATTTTTCGAGCGAGATCGTTCATTTCTGCCATTTTTTTATCCAGAGATTGGCGGATTGACTCCGGATCATCGGTCTGTGTCCGTAGATTGGCGAGCTCTTTTTTCGATTTCTCCAGATAATCCAATATTCCGGAAACATCATATTCGTATTTCTTCTTAAGCCTGAAGATTTCATGAAGCCTGGAGTTTACCTCCTCGAGTCGTCCGGGATTATCTTCGACCCCATCGATAAAATTCCTGATTTTGATGGCGGCTTCGTTAATCGAATCGGCCGCAGAGCTTATCATTCCCAGTATATCCTCAGACGCCACCTGGCCAGCTAAGGAGGCCCTCAGGATTTTTTCGGTTTCCCCTACCCTTTCTATGACGGAATCCTCGGACTCCAGTAGTATCGATACGGCCGTCTCGCCGGATTCCTTTATTGCCCGGGAATTTTCCAGAAGTCTTTTTTCCGCTTTTAACGATTCCTCTTCGTTTTGCTTTAAATTCGCCTTTTCGATTTCGGATATCTGGAATTTCAGCAGCTCGATTCTATCGTTAATCTCAAGCATATTTCGCTTCGCATATGATAATTTATCCTTCAACAATATAACCTCTCCATAGAGTTTTTTCAATCCGGACAGGTCTTCCTGATGGTTCGCAAAATTATCCAGATAATTTATATGCGTCGAGGAATCGAGCAATCTTTGATGTGAATGTTGTCCGAGAACGGAAATAAGATATCTGGATATTTTTTTTAAAGTTGAGAGGTTTACCCGTTTTCGGCCAATATAAGCTCTTCCGCCGCCCGCTTTTTTATATTCCCGTTTAAATGTAACCAGTCCATTATCAGCGTTGAATTCATCTAATTCGCCCTTAAAAAAATCGTCTTTTTTTTCAATCCCGAACTCGGCCTCCACCACGGCCGAATCTTTGCCGGTGCGTATTATCTCATCCGAGCCTCTGTTGCCGGCGGCAAGTTCTATGGCGCTGACGATAATCGATTTCCCCGCCCCGGTGGCGCCGGTTAAGATATTAAGGCCCGGGCCGAACCTGACTTCGAGTTCATCTATGAGAGCGAAGTTTTTAATTCGCAATCGATTCAGCATTACGAATTCAACAACGGTCTTGCGCCCCAGTGGAGTTTTTTGCGGAGTATTTCATAAAACGAATCGCCGTTAAATTTTACGAGTTTCAATCTATGGTTTGATTTTCTGACGCTGGAGGTTTGCTCGTATTCGAGGTTGCCCAGAATACGGCCGTCGGTGGAAATCCTGATTTTTCGGCCTTTGCCTACGGCTCTAACTGTTATCTTGTCCGTCGAGGGAAAGACTATGGGTCTCAAGGTAAGCGTATGGGGCGAAATAGGATTGACAATCAAGGCATCCATCAGGGGATTCATAATCGGGCCTCCGGCGGAAAGAGAATAGGCGGTCGAACCGGTAGGGCTGGATATAATGATGCCGTCGGCATCATAGGAACAAACATAGTGATCGTTGGAGTAGAGATCCAATTTCGCCAGATTGCTGGCGTACCCATGATCGAAGACAACATCGTTCAAGGCAAAATGAGAACCGTCATCCAGATCGGGAACCACGGCCTCGAGCATCATCCTTTCTTCAATTTCAAAATCATCGCTTTTAAGCCGTTCCAGCGATTCGTATAACCGGTTTTCGGAAATCTCCGTTAAGAAACCCAGGCCGCCGAGATTTATTCCGAGAACGGGGATATCATGAGGGCCGGCGACCCGCGCGGATGAAAGCATGGAGCCGTCACCTCCCAGGCTTATAATAACATCACTGCATTTCCAGATTTCATCCAGGCCGGACGAAATATCCTCAAAACCCGCAAGATGGGCCAGATCAGAACAAATTCGGCATTCAACACCATTATCCTCCGACCAGCCGATTATTGTCTTTGTAATTTTTATTATATGAGGACGGTCAAGATGACCTATTATTCCGAATCGCTTCAATTTTTCTTTCGCGCTCCAGTTCTGGTTTTCCCGATTTGTGTCATCTCCAGGATTGAGACGGCAATACCTTCCGGATCCAGTTTAAGCTTTCTTAAAAGCAGATCTCGGTTGCCGTGTTCGATGAATTTATCGGGAATTCCGATAGTTTTAAAGTTATTTTTGTATCCCCTTTCGGACGCCCAATGAACCGCGCCTTCGCCGAACCCGCCCCTTAAGCTGTTTTCACAAACCGTTACAATATTATCGAATTTCCCGGCCGTATCCTCAAACACTTCCTCGTCCATGGGAGAAACGAACCTGCAATTTACCACGCGGCAATTTATTCGATCTTTATCAAGAATATCAGCGGCCCTCCAGGCATTAAACACCATAGAACCAACGGCGAGGATGGCGATATCGCCGCCGTCTCTCACTATTTCCCAGGAACCGGTCTTAAACGGTCTGGAGCCGAGGTCGACATTTTCTTCCGGCACGGAGGCGCGGGGATAACGTATGACAACCGGCCCCTTATCGTATGACGAGGCCCAGAAAAGCGAATCGCGCAACTCCCGACCGTCTTTGGGAGCTATAATCACAACATTCGGGATAGCCCTGAGGTACGAGATATCGAATGCACCGTGGTGTGTCGGGCCGTCATCTCCCACAAGCCCGGCCCTATCCAGGCAGAAGACCACAGGAAGATTCTGCAGAGCCACATCATGCAAGAGCTGGTCGAAACCTCTTTGTAAAAATGACGAATAAACCGCGAAAAAGGGCTTAAGACCTTTTGCCGCCAAGCCGCCGGCGAAGGTTACGGCGTGCTGTTCGGCGATACCGACGTCAAAAAAGCGTTCGGGAAATTTCTCGGCGAATTCCGCCAGGCCGGTTCCGCTCGACATGGCGGCCGTAATAGCGCAGATTCTATTATCTATCCCCCCGAGATGCGTCATTACCTCGCCAAATACCTGGGTATACGGAAGAGACTTCCTTAATGACAACGACTTGCCCGTTAATTTGTCGAATTTCGATACCCCGTGGAGTCGATAGGTATCCTCCTCGGCGAACTTATACCCCTTGCCTTTGACGGTAAGGATGTGCAGAATTTTGGGGCCGGGGAGCTTTTTAATCTGGCTCAAGGTCTTAACGAGCAACTTTATATTGTGCCCGTCGATGGGGCCGAAATATCTGAGCCCGAATTTTTCGAATATCATCCCCGGAACCATCATACCTTTCAGCGATTCCTCGACAGAGGCCACGGCTTTTCTGAGGGTTTCGTATTTGGGAAGCAGGCCGGTGAGTTTCCAGATTTCGTTTTTAAGCTTGTTATAGGGCTCGTCCGACAGCACATCGGTCAGGTATTTGGCGATGGCGCCGACGTTTCGGGAAATAGACATTTTATTGTCGTTCAAAAGCACGAGCATATCCCGTCCGGAAGCGCCGATATGGTTGAGTCCTTCCCGGGCCATGCCGCCGGTAAGGGAACCATCCCCGACCACAGCGATAACCTTGTTGTCCTCGCCTTTCAAATCACGGGCGGCGGCGAAACCAAGAGCCGCGGAAAGTGCGGTACAGGCATGCCCGGCGCCGAATGAATCATATTCCGATTCTTCCCGGTTGGCGAACCCGGATAATCCCCCGGCGGTCCGTATAGTATGAAATCTATCTCTGCGGCCGGTGAGTATTTTGTGAGTATAACTCTGGTGACTGACATCATAAATCATTATATCCTGCGGCGAATTGAATACATAATGCAAAGCGATAGTGAATTCCACCGCGCCGAGATTCGGCCCCAGATGACCGCCGTTATGAGAAACGACATCGATTATCAGTTCCCTGATTTCCGATGCCAATACAGACAAGTCCTCTATTTTTAATTTCTTCAAATCCCCAGGGGTGTCTACCGATTGAAGCAACTTACTCATTGGTTTCTCCTTCGGGTTCGTCAAAAAGCTCAAAGTCCAGATCGCCCTCGGACCTTTCCACGATCTTCTTCACGCGATTTTCGGCGCTTTCGAGCTTCTTCTTACACAGCTTGGAAAGCTCGATACCTTCCTCAAACGATTTCACCGAATCCTCAAGGGAAAGTTCCCCGGATTCGAGATTCTCAACGATTTTTTCGAGCTTTTCCATGGCCTCTTCAAAGTTCAACTTCTGTATTGATTTTCCTTTTTGAGCCATCGCAATTTACCTTCAAAGCTTTCATCAAGTTATACTTGCCAAAATATCAAAATATGCCGAAATTTCTTTGTAGTGCAAGGAATATTTCAACAGAGTTTGGAAATCAATCCCATTTTTCCTGTTTCTGGTCGCGTCCCATTAGATCGCTAATCGCCCTTCGAGGTGACTTATTCTCAAAAAGCGTCTTATAAACTTCGAAAGTTATCGGCATTTCGATGTTGTTATCTAAAGCCAGTTCCCTGGCAGATTTGGTTGTTTCCACGCCTTCGGCTACCATCGACATTCCCGATAAGATATCCTCGAGCTTTTTCCCGCGCCCGATCCGGTCTCCAACAAAGCGATTCCTGGAATGTTTTGAAAGACATGTGGTTACGAGATCGCCGATGCCCGCTAATCCGGAAAATGTAAGAGGATCGGCCCCCAATTTTACGCCCAGGCGAACAATCTCGGCCAGTCCGCGGGTGATAAGAGCTCCGCGAGTATTATCGCCCAAACCTAATCCATCAAGCATACCTGCGGCCAACGCGATAACATTTTTCAGAGATCCGGCCAATTCGACACCCACTAGATCATTGGTGGTATATACCCGGAAATTAGGAGTGAGAAACAGGTTTTGCACTTTTTCAGCGATCTCGATATTATCCGATGCTACGGTTACGGCGGTGGGAATATCGCGCGCGACCTCTTCGGCGTGAGACGGTCCGGATAAGGTACAGATTCCAGACCTTATTTCAACGGGAACCCTTTCACCGATTACTTCAGACATTCTTTTCAGCGAACCTACTTCTATCCCTTTGGCCAGGTTAACATAGACCGGTTTCGCCCCGGTTTTCAATAGAGGCTGTCTTACCAGCGCCGAACGAAGATACTGGGCGGGAATCGCGCAGAAAACGTAATCGGCCGATTCAATGGCTTCTGCTAAGTTATTGGTAATTAAAATAGATTTTTCGATTTTGATTCCCGGAAGTTTGGCGGGAAGCTCACGATTTTTCTGCAAATAGCCGCAGGCCTCGAGATCAAATTCCCACATGGAGATATCATATGAGTTCTTCTTCAAAAGATTTGCAATGGCGATTCCCCAGCTTCCGGCGCCCAGAATCGCGGTTTTAATTCCGCTCATACGGTCTCCACCAGCATAACGTTGGTTTCACCCGCTTCTGAAAGCGGAGAACCGGACGTTATTATGAATTTCTCTCCGGAACCGGCATACTTTTCTTTCAGAAGCAAATTCCGAACTTTATTTATCAATACCGCTAGATCCAGACGGTGATCCATCAGGATCGAATCAACACCCCATGACAGCGTCAGATCATTTACCGCTTTTTGACTGTCTGATATAGCCAGGATTCTCGCCCCGGGTCTATATCTGGATATTAGCCGCGCAGTATGACCGCTTCTTGTTGGCGTTACTATGGTTTTTATGTTGAGATCTCTTGCAGTCTCGACCACGGATCTCGCAACACTATCGGCGATAGTCGGATTTTGATAACTCTCATAACGTCCTCCCGGCTCCAATATCTTTTCCGCTTCGTAAATTATATTGCGCAAAGTCCTGACAGTTTCGACCGGATATTTTCCGATTGCCGTTTCCTGCGACAGCATCAGAGCATCGGTTTTATCCAGAATCGCGTTGGCGGCATCGGCGGCCTCGGCGCGAGTTGGACGAGGATTTTTTACCATTGAATCAAGGACTTGAGTCGCCGTTATCACCGGCACTCCAGCGTAATTGCATTTTGCAAGTAACCGCTTTTGGACTATGGGAACTTTTTCGATAGGGATTTCAATGCCAAGATCGCCCCGGGCCAGCATTATCCCGTCGGTTTCAGATAATATATTATCGAAATCATCGATGGCCTCGGGTTTCTCAATCTTCGAGATTAAAAACTGGCTCCCTTTTTCCCTTTTAACCAATCGCCTCAGCGTTTCCAGATCGGCAGCCTTGCGTACGAACGACATGGCGAAGAAATCAACATTATGTTCTATACCGAATTTCACGCATTCCTTATCATGACCGGTAATTGCGCTGGCGGCGAATTTTCCCCCGGGGATATTTATTCCCTTTCGCGATCCTATCTCCCCCCCGATATCCACTCTGCATTCCACGATATGATTTGAAATCTTTTTTACGATTAATTTTACAGCCCCGTCATTTATAAAAATACTTGTGCCCTCCTGGACGATTTTATGAATATCACGAAAATCGACCGGGATAAAATTCTCATTCCCGGCAACAGCCGCGCTTTTCAGATAGATCCTCTCTCCCCTCTTTAAGACGAAAGGATCCTTGGATAATTTTCCGATCCTGATTTTAGGTCCGGGAATATCGATCATTATGCCGGTACGGATTTTAAGCTCCCTTGAAGCTCCCCTTATATTTTTTATCAATAGATCATGCGATGCAAAATCGCCGTGAGAGAGATTCAGGCGGAAAATATCAACGCCGGTTTCGGCAAGTTTTTTTATTATCGATTTCGATGATGATGCCGGTCCCAGGGTGGCTATTATTTTAGTGGCGATATTTTTTTTCATTTTTTCGCGCCGAATCTATTTTCGTTGCCCTCCATCAGCCTTTTTATATTGGAGCGATGAGTCATTAATACTAAAACAAATATCAAGATTGCGAATGCAACCATCTCACCACCGTGGGGATATCGGAGGTAAAAACGCTCGAGGATAATAGAGACTGCGAAAAACGTAGCCGCCAGAAGCGAGCCCAGCGAAACGTATCTGCATATCAAGACGGTCAGAATAAAAACCAGAACTGCGAATCCCAACTCCAACGGCGCCAGAAATAGAAGCAGGCCGGCGCCGGTGGCGATCCCCTTACCGCCCTTGAAGTTCGCGAACAACGGAAAAAGATGGCCCGCCACCGCCGCGATCCCGCCGATCAGGGCCAGTTGATATGATGTCATGGCGATATCTCCGAGATTGATTCGCGAACCTGCGAAAGCGGCGAGGAAACCCTTGGCGACATCGATAATTAAGGCGACAACGGCCAGTTTCCAGCCCAACACCCGAAAAACGTTGGTGGCACCCATAGATTTCGAACCGTGTTCTCGCAAATCGATCCCCCTGACAAGTTTTCCAAGCCAGATCCCCGTGGGAATAGATCCCAGAACATACCCGATAGCCGCCACGACAATTACGGTTACCAAACTACTTCCTCAATCTGAACACCATTTTTAAAGGTGTCCCCATGAAACCGTAGGTCTCCCTGATCCTGTTTTCGAGATACCTGACATACGGCCTTTCTATCAATTTGGGATGGTTGCAGAAAAAAATGAAAGAGGGCGGATCGCCTTCGGGCTGGGTGACATAATAAATTTTGATGAACTTCCCCCTTTTTGCCGGAGGAGGTCTTCTTTCGACTATTTCCCGGACGAAATCGTTCAATTCGGAGGTCGGAATCCGCTTCTTTCTCTCGGCGGCGATTTTCTCTACGAATTCCCACACTTTTACAACCCGCTGCCCTTTCAAAGATGAAATAAACAATACCGGCGCGTAGGAAAGGGTTCTGGTCTTTTCGCGAACCGCTCCGCGCAGTTTGTCGGCGGTAAACTCATCTTTTTCCACCAGGTCCCATTTGTTGAAAGCGAATATCAATCCCTTATACAATTCGGCCGCATCGGCGGCGATACGCAGATCGCCCATCACAAGACCATCAACGCTGTCCACGACCACAACGGCTATATGACAGCGGGAAATGGCCCGCGCGGTCCTCAACATTGTATAATATTCAAGTTGATTTTTATATATTTTTTTCTTCTTCAAACCGGCGGTATCTATTAATACATATTTCTTGCCGTTCATCTCAAAACGTGTATCTATGGCATCCCTGGTGGTGCCGGGAAGATCGGCTACGATGGTGATGTTTTCGCCGGTCATGGCGTTAAGCAATGATGATTTCCCGACGTTTGGCCGGCCGACTATGGCGACGCCCGTCTCATCGGACGCTATATCCGGTTCGCTTCGGGAAAGATCCTCCACGATAGCGTCGAGGAGATCGCCGCAATTCAGGCCGTTAAGAGCGGAAACCGGGATCATATTCTCAAAACCGAGCGAGTAAAATTCAGAGGTTTCATACTCGCGCTCGGGATCATCAACCTTGTTAGGCGCAAGAATTACTTTTTTTGCAGATTTTTTAAGGTCCCTGATAATCCTGATATCTTCCTCCAAAGCCCCTGTTTTAGCGTCGATCATGTAGACAATAACGTCCGCCTGATCCATGGCGATTCTGGCCTGCTCGGTAACTTTAACTGCAAGCACATCATCACTACCAACGTGGAGGCCTCCGGTATCGACCACCATGAAATCGATTCCGTTCCAGCTGGCCTGGCGGTAAAGGCGGTCGCGGGTGATGCCGGGGGTATCGTCGACAATAGCCTGCCGGGTCCTCACCAACCGGTTGAAGAGAGTGGATTTACCTACGTTTGGTCGCCCGACTATGGCAACGATGGGCAGGGACATTGTTTAATCCAGTTCTTTCTCCGCGTTAAAGCTCTTTGTCGGGAACGCGGTACTATCGGCCTACAACATATTCTTCTGTAGGTCGGGTTTGATATTTACCCAAACCCGACAACCATATCGGGTTTCTCGCTCCTCTCAAAACACGACCTACAATCTCATAAAAGTCTAATATGGTTAATGATAATGATTTAGGCAAGAGGAAAGAAAATCAGAGGGTTACACTTACGTGCCCCCTGAAAAAAGCCAAATTATTTCAAGACGCGATCAGACGGTTTATGATTATTGAGCATTTTTCCGTAACGCTACTTTTCTGCGGCGAATAATCGCGATTGTTCCCGCCGCCAGCAACAACAGCGCCATAATCAGTATGCCCCATTCGGAGAGGGTGGGAAATGAGGGAAAATCTGCTCTCCACACAATTTCCGATATCGCAATGCCTGACGGGGTGCTTGTTAAGGCACGACTATAAAGATGTGGATCAATTGGCGGACCATCCGGAACATCAACAATAAGAGTGTCGCCAGGTAAAAGGTCAGTTGTTGTGGAAACCAGAATGTTCCAGCTAAGTCCTTGCACTAATGGGTTGTAATAGTTCAGACTATCAAGCGGTATGTCTATAGAGGAGACGGCATATTCCAACCTATCAATTTTGACAGAGTCAGAAGGAGATGGATTAATCACCTCCAAGACTCGCCCTTGTTCCGGTGCGCTACCTATAGCAAGGTTTGGAACCCCCACATCTGATCCTGGAATGACCTGTCCTAGACTGTCTGTTTGGTACTCACCCAGTATTTTCCCATGACTCCCAACATATTTAGCATCGATCCCGACATGATAGGTGCTGTCCGGCCAACCAACTGTAAAGCAAACGATAAATGTATCGGCAACTCCGGCAAGCGTTGTTGTGACTGGGACCCTTCCCATATACCACCCATCTATGGGGACTTCTGGAAAAGTCGTGCCAGCACCAGGGATTACAATTTTAACTTGCTTTTGTACGGCAAAAGCAACGATTCTGTTATCTATGTTGATCATACAAGATGTATACACAAGAAGGGGAATCAGCATAGAAATAATAACCAGAGGTTTAGTAAAGCATCGCAGGAAAGACATTTTCATTCCTCCTTTTGGCTGCTATACCTTACAAGTCTAAGACAGCCGGTTTTTGTCTAATTTCATCGGTTACCAATCGTTTTCAATTCCCTTAAGAACATATAGAGGTTTTTCTCAGTTCTTTTTAAACTTGGATGCGTATCTTGACTCTGCAATATTCTCTTGGGTTCGAGATAGAATCCTATCAACACCGCGCTTGACACAAGAAACAAAGAGATTGCTTGAGTTGCAGACACAGAACTTGTCAATAGTCGTGTATATTCATTTTTCAAGCAGTGACCATTTCGCATTTTCTTTTCTCTATCTTGACCTCAAGTCCATTTTCAAATTTAACGCCTTCTATGATTTTCTCGACCATCTCCGGGGCATAGATCCCCCGCCATATATACGAAAAGTAATAGACGACTGTGATAAAATATCGCCCTTACAATAGATAGCCATAAACAACATCAAGAACAAGAAGCAATACTGCATTCTCTCGCATGTTACAGACAATCTCCACCTTGTCATCTTGAGCCGAGTAAAAGAAAAAAAACGCTCATGGCGTAAACGTCGGGTAAAAAATGCCCCTGGCAGAGGTCGAAAGGCATATAAGACAAGATCCATTTAATAACACAAGACCTATATAGCACCGTCCGTTTTCAGTAATAAATTTATATATCCCCACTTTTCAAGTCAAGGAAAATTTGTAAAATGAGTTAGATTTTTTGCATCTTATGCTTTTACGACCGCTCTTTTCCTCCTCACAACTGCCACCGTCCCCGCGGCCAAAAGCAGCAATCCCAGTATCAGCATACCCCATTCGGAGAGGGTGGGGATAGGCAAAGCGATTCTGCGGGCATATTTTAGTTTTTCTACTGCGGTGCTGTATGACCTATAGCTTATGCAGGGTTTATCGTTAGCATCCGTCTTAATGGAAGTATGGAGGCCGACATAACCGGAAGAATCTATGGTCTGGATATGCCAGCTACCGTCATAAAACGCATATTTTAGATTGTAATTCGTATTGTCGTAATAGCTAATATGTATATTGTTAGAATTGTCAAGAGCGATTGAATTGTACCGGCCAACGTTGCCGGAGCTATCAACCGTTCGGATATGCCAGACGCCGTCGAAATATGCATAGTTAAGGTCATTATTTGCGGCGTCATAGTAACTGATATGAGGATAGCTAATATCGTCAAGATCCATACATATAAAAAAAACCAAAAAACCAGAGCTGTCCACTATCTGGATATGCCAGCTGCCGTCGTAAAAAGCGTATTTCAAATCGGCGCTTGGTCCTCCAAGATAGCTGATATGAACATTGTTATTTTCATCCAGCGCGATCGAGCTCTGATCCCCACCGAAACTGGGGCAATCTACTGCCTGAATGTTCCACATAGTGTCAAAATAAGCATACATCAGACTGTCTTCGTCACCCGGAGAATCCTTGACAAAACTGATATGCGGTTTATCGAAACTATCCAGCGCGATGGAATGCTTCAAACCGACATTAATTGCGCTGTCTATCGCCTCTATATGCCAGGTCCCGTCAAAATACGCATATTTCAATTTGAGATCGAGACCGACGAAGCTAATATGAGGATTATTCTCGCTGTCTACGGCAATAGAAGTAACGGTCGTGCCGTTGGTCTCGTAAATTAGGTCAATATTCCATGACATGCCGTCATTATAGGCGTAATGTAATCCATCGGTGCCGTTCCAGGCCCAATAGCTTATATGCGGATTATCATCAGAGTCAAGAGCCAGCGATGAATATTGGCCGCAGACTGATATCCCCAGTGTGCTGTCCACAGTTTCAATAAACCATGAGTTATCAGCGAAAGCGGTGCCACCATTAACACCAGCGAATTTTCCAACAGGCTCATTTGTGAAAAGTAAAATCAATGAAAACAAAAACACCCTGCAATTGCCCATCTCAACCTCCATTTAGGGTTCATTTCAATCATTTGCCACAAATTCAAATAAATCAATCGAATCAATATTAAAATAAAAAGGGTCCGATTATATGGTAATGTTTAATTAATTTCATCTTTCCCCATGATCCGGAAGATTTTTTAAATGCTTTGTTACCGCAGCTGTTTTACGTCTTCTTACCACTGCCGCCGTCCCCGCGGCCAAAAGCAGCAATCCCATTATCAGCATGCCCCATTCGTTGAGGGTGGGGATGGGTTCCGGCGGCCCGCTATTGACCACGAAGGCGAGATCGAGAGATGTTCCCGTTCCAGCGGGCGGATACATATCGCAGTAAAGAGGCGAAGGTCCGCCATGGTCCAAATACATAATAAGATATGTAGCATCATAGCTATTTATTGAACAACTGCCGTTGGCGTCGGCCGCGGGATAAAAAGTGCCGGCCGTATCAATTACAGCAAGTCTCGGCGGAGGTCCTGTCATCTGAAAATATGCGACAAGATGGTTAACATCGTTGCTGTCGACGACGCAATTGCCGTCAACGTCGCCGGGGATAAATGCGGGGCATCCGGGCGGCTCGTGCATATGATACCAGATAGTATCGGGATAGGTCCACACCGCGTCGTCATTCCAGTTGTCGGAGGTGGAAAACCATCCCCATTCATAGGTCTCCGGATCGAGTACCAACGCCGATACGCTCAGCCAGTAAATGGTCCCCCGCTCCTGCCGGAACCAGTCCTGTTCATCAAGGAAGATGTTGTACTGATAGTAGGTCAGGCTGTCATCAAAAGAGGTCATACCGGTGGAGGGATCATACCAGTAATAGATGCTCGGCTCGATAATGGGATCGGATACCACAAAATTGGTTATCATTTTGCTCCATAGTTCCGCTCCCGGCTTGCTGAACAAAATATCCGGCGGATTGGCCGGGATATCGGCGTAAATAACTACCAAAAAGCGCGTGATATTGCCTTCGAGTCCGTTCTTCCAGCCGCCCCAGAAATGCAGGTCTTTAATCCAACCGGAATCGCTGCATTGCCAGTCTTCCGCCAGAATCACGGGCAGGCTGCTTTTTACTATCCAGCCCGGCTCATAAGGCATTTGAGGGTAATGCATTTTATAGCCGTCGTCGATAGTCCAATCGGCCGATATGTTTTTAACGACGAATACAGACACCAATACAACGACTAAAATCGAAGGAATTCTTTTCATTGCAACCTCCCTCTCAGGATATTATTTTTTTGAGAATGAACGCTCGAAGAAGCTGATCGTCCTGCAATAAGGTATAGTCTGTCCAATTTTATGGCAAGGATTATTTGAAAATTATTTATTTGTTTTCTCATCCAAAATTGGATATTTTAAAAACGCTAAACTTGATTTCTTGCGGTGCGCTTTTTGAAAAAATATATAAATCAAGGATAAATCCGGATCGTGAAAATTTAAACGATTAAGGAGGGAGCATGCCGGTTAGAAAATTGAAGGATTTCCTGGACCAGAACAAAATCAAGTACGCCGTCATCAATCATTCTGAAGCGTACACCGCCCAGGAAATAGCGGCGTCGACGCACATACCTGGAAAAGAGATAGCTAAAACGGTAATAGTGAAAATGGACGGTAAAATGTCCATGGCGGTTTTGCCCGCTTCGTGCAAGATCGATTTCGACCTGCTGAAAGAAGCGTCGGGTGCAAAGGAGGTGGTCCTGGCCGGCGAGGCCGAGTTCAAGGATATGTTTCCGGAATGCGACGTGGGAGCCATGCCGCCTTTCGGCAATCTCTACGGGATGGACGTCTATTCCGCGGAGAAGCTCGCCGAGGATGATGAGATCGCGTTCAATGCCGGCTCGCATACGGAGCTTATCAGATTATCCTTCAAGGACTTCGAAAAACTGGTGAAGCCTAAAGTCCTGAAATTCTCATGCTATTGAGCGGGGCTTTATATCCGTTCGGGTGACAGGGGCTTATTATTGAGAAACGAGGGTAATTATGAAAAGCGTGATTATTTTCACCGGCACCGGGCCGATTCTGATCTTGACCACCTACTCCTCATTGACCGATCCCGGTTTTATCGAGAAGCTGGCTGTGAAAGGAATCAAGAAGTTTATTGCTTATGAGCTGAACCCGGGGCTGGTGAAAGCTAAATACGGCTCGCTATACGACACCATTATGAACGATGTAAAGCAGACGGACGATCTCAGGGTCCTGGATTACAACGGGCATAACGTCTTCTATAATTTCACTTTCTCCGAACTGGGCGAGCCCGTATTATACGAGCCGGGTTAACAGATTCTATTTCCATGTGCGCAGTATGTCGCTATAGATTAAGTAAATATTATTTCAATAATATCATCCTTTTAGACTCAACCGTATCTCCTGCCTGCAGCCTGTAGAAATAGACGCCGCTGGAGAGATCGGATGCGTCGAAGGTGATGGTATGAGTGCCAGCCTGCTTGTGTTCATCAATCAAGGTTTGAACTTGGCGGCCGAGGATGTCATAAACTGACAATCGGATATTCTGAGGTTCAGCAATGGTGAATTCTATGGTGGTGTAAGCGTTGAATGGGTTGGGGTAGTTTTGATCCAGTATAAATGTGCGAGGTGTAGGTAGATGACCATCAGAAATAGCCGTTACCGGCAATTCCCCTCCGCCATAGCCACCCATATCGCTGCGCAATCCTCCCAGACCCCAGGAACAATCGAGCAATGTATCGACTAAATCGGGATGACCTGCATCGATACAGGGAGAGTCGGCCGAATCACCGCATGCCATTGACATGAGGTGGAAATCGCCGCTTGAAGGATCTCGGAAAAGGGGATCGATATCGATATTGCCGTATCCCGACCAGCCTCCCTGGATATCACTGTAGGAAACAGACGGGGTCGACGAATTATCGAGGTCGATTTCAATTCCGGTAGGGGCGCTGTCCGCCCATAAGATCGTGTTAATAATCGCCGGATTGGATTCCAAGGTACAATGAATCCCGCCCCCCGATGAATTTCCCGTATTACCCGTCAGTACATTGTTGATCATAGTCGGATTAGAACCCATACAGCAGATTCCCCCGCCCTGGTTGGCAGAATTTCCTGTAACCAGGTTATTGTTAAATATCGAAGAGGATTCAAGAAACAAAATTCCACCACCGAAAGAATTGACGGAATTTGAGCTTATTATATTATTGCTGATAGCCGGATCGGATTCACTACAATAAATGCCGCCTCCATGATTGGCCCAACCGTTTTGTATGGTAAATCCGATGAGGCGCGTGTCGGGGCCTTCGCCGCTGTTAAATGTCACCGTGGATGCGGAATCGTTTCCATCTATAATGGTCGATGAGATATATGAAATATCGCCGGTCATCATGAACATTGAACCGACCACAATATTATGCCCGTTAAAATTAATATTCTCAGAATAGATGCCGGGATGGACGAGAATCGTATCCCCATTAATACTTTCATCAATGGCCAGTTGAATGGTGGGATAATCACCCGGCACATTAATTATGTATCCGCTGATTGAGTCGCTGCCGCCATAAGCTCCCATATCGCTGATGAATGTTCCCAATCCCCGGGAACAATCAAGCAAACCGTCGAGGATATACGGATTGCCGGCGTCAATGCACGGTGAATCCAGCGAATCCCCGCATATGATAGACATTAGATGAAAATCGTCATCCAGGGGATCGCGATACAGCGGATCGGTGCTGATATTTCCCAGACCGGGCCATAACGAATCCTGAACATTGCAATAGGTAATTGCGGCGGATGAAAAAACATCCAGGAAAATATCATTCCCCAGGTATCCTGCATTATTGGCCCAAAAGATTGTATTGATTGCTATCGATACGGAACTGCTATCTCCGTAATAACCACCACCCAAATAACCGGCGTAATTGAACGAAATAGTATTGTTAAGCAGGCAGGGATCGGAATTGAAAGAGTATATTCCGCCACCCCCTTCGCCCTGGGCGACATTATCTGTTATGACGTTGTTGAGAATAAGGGGATCCGAAAGATACCCACAAAAAATTCCACCCCCGGTAGCAGAGGCATTATTACCCGATATTGTATTATTCGCCACGTCAGGATCAGAGCTATTAGTAAGATAAAGACCCCCTCCTTTTCTACTCGAATTCTCCGAAATAGTATTGCCGCTTATTGTCGAGCTGTCGTCGCTACCGCAGTAAATTCCACCGCCAAAATCCTCAGCAATATTGCTGCTAATCACATTATCACTTATTATAGCATTTGATCTATGACAGTAGATTCCTCCCCCCGCGGCGAATTCCGAATTTAATGCGGAATTATTAATAATTGTATTGTTGATGATTAAAGGTTCGCAATACATGCAATAAATCCCGCCACCGGATTTTGCTGAATTATTAATTATCGTATTGCCGTTGACTAAAAGACTGTCGGAATTGCTATAAATCCCGCCGCCGTTATTACTGGCGGCGTTTGCCGAAATTATGTTGCCTGTAATCTGTGGATTGGAATTTAACATGCATCGAATTCCACCGCCGAGCCTGCCGGCGAAATTTCCATTAATTGTATTGCCGTTAATCACGGGACTGGAATTCCGACAGAAAATTCCACCTCCGTCGAAATTACTGTTGTTTCCCGTAATAATATTATGTGTAATTTCAGGATTCGACTCGTATGCGCAGGTAATTCCAGCACCGTCGACATAACTAGAGTTTTCGGTTATTATATTTCGAATAATTTTAGGATGCGACTGATACCTGCAGGTAATACCGCCCCCGTAGAAACTGGTCGAAACCCAGCCATTACGTATTGTAAAGCCTGTAATGATTGCTGTGTTACCCTCGCCGTTTTCAAATAAAACAACCGTACCCGCAGAATCGCCATCTATTATCGTCTGCGAAATATAGATCGTATCCCCCGTCGTTAGAAAAAGTGATCCCAGGACGATATTATGCCCGTTGAAGTTGATATTCTCGACATATGTCCCCGGTTGCACCAGCACTGTGTCACCGTTCGTACTGGCGTTGATTCCGGTCTGGACGGTCGGGTAGTCTTGAGGGACGTTTATGATAGTGCCCCAGCAAAAGGCAGATATGAACATTATATATGCCGCTATGATAAATATAATCCTTTTCATGCCTTCCTCCTATAAAGCGTCTTAATTAACAAACCCGATGCGAATCAAAGCCTCTTCCGAAATATACTAAAAAGCCTGATTATGGCAAGTTTTATCTACAAATAAAGCGGGCGAAGGGGGTCGAACCCTCGACGTCCAGCTTGGGAAGCTGACATTCTACCGCTGAATTACGCCCGCCTGGTTGACCTTTATTGTCAGGTTTCGGAGAAACCTGACCTACGGCCTGGCTATTTTGTAGGTCGGGTTTCTCCGAAACCCGACAATCCGTCGCGTTTTTCTCCCGCTTTAGCGGGATCAAAACACGACCTGCATTATTCTGCTTTCAATATACCGGGCGTGGATATGGCAGTCAAGGGATTAGAGCCACAAACGATTTTTCGAGAATGCGATGTCGTAGGTCAAATCCCTCCGGGATTTGACGCTATGCTAAGATTAAACAAGGTTGCATGTCAGGACTGTAGCCGGGGTCCCACAAGGACCCCGGAACACGAAGCAAAGTACCGGGGTCTTTCCAAGACCCCGGCTACAATTACCTTATGGATTCCCGATTAGAGATTTCGGGAATGACAGCAGTTGGTTTTCGTACAAACGATCCCACAGCAAGCTGTGGGTTACCGATTCGGCCGAATGGACCCCGCGAAACGCGGGGTTGGGGGATAAACGCCCAACCTGCTACCTGTAATCCCGCGCACACCTGGTTTCGGGAATCGCATTTCCCGAAAGACAATGGGGCTATGATCGGCGGATGTCTCCGTCTGCCGACATAAACGTTGGCGCACCGGGAGGTACACCAACCACAAAAAACATGTGTCGGGGCGGGCGGCCCGGCACCGCAAGAAATATAACAGGTGTCGTCAGGTCCCCACACCTGACGACAAATAGGCGGTCAAACACGGAGACTTGACCGCACTGTAAGTAGGCATACCTATGATGGCGGGGAAAATGTAGGCGGTCGGTTTATCCGGCCGCACGCTGTTGGACGCCGCGTTGGGGGATAAACCCCCAACCTACAAAAAACGGGCACGGTGCAAAGCGACACAAGTGGCCTCGCCGTGGTGGCGGAAAGGGTTGAGGTGGTGGAGTAGCCAAACAGGTGTCGTCAGGTCCCCGCACCTGACGACAATTAGGCGGTCAAACACGGAGACTTGACCGCACTGTAAGTAGGCATACCGATGATGGCAGGGAAAATGTAGGCGGTCGGTTTATCCGGCCGCAACCTGTTGGACGCCGCGTTGGGGGATAAATCCCCAACCTACAAAAAATCCGTCATCGCGAGGAACCGAACGAAGTGAGGCGACAAAGCGATCTCATTCGTTTATATAATTTATGAGATTTGTGGTCGGCGGACGTCCTCGTCTGCCGACACAAATATTCTAAACCGGGCCGCGGGTGATAGCGGTAATATCGGGCATAACGTCAAACTGCCTGACCGAGAAATCGACAAGCGCCGGGTGGCTCGTCACCGCCGCCGCCAGAGGACCCTCCAGGAAGGCGTCCAGAGACGCTTGATTGTTGAAGAGGTATATCCCCCCCGCCTCCCTGCGCTTTTCGTTCATAATCCATACTTTCCACTTTAGCCCGTCGACTGCCGCGAAATCATCCGCCATATCCGTTACGGCGGCGGTATATTCGTCGGGGGAAACGCTGTACCTGAAATTGATCTGCAGAATTTTGTCCGCCATGTTTGCTCCTCTTTAAAGGTTGATGTAATTTTCAAAAATCGGAACTAATATCTCAAGACTGTGAAAACCATAATAACCCTGCGTTTTCAGCCGTGTCAAGCGATTAATCGGCCATAGCGCGACCCGCCAGGGGATAAGCATCCGACCTGCATCCGGTTGTTGACATGCCGGGAAGCGCGCCAACTGTAAAATTATCTTTATTAATAGCCCTTTGCTGCCAGTTCGGCAGTAGCGTTCAGGAATGTATCGGGATTTTTTAATGAAATGGCGAGTACCGCGAAATCGGGAATAATTCTGATGAAAGGCCATACAAAACCCTGTACATTGGGCGGAGTGTACGCATACTGAAGCGTGATCTGGTGATCGGTTTTCGGTATATCCTTGGGATTATGTTCGGTTAAATATTGAGCGCCGTCGAAAAGCTGGACTCCGGTTGAATCGGTAACCTGCATTATTATCATGGCTTTTTTATATTTATTTTTTTCTCCATTTGCCATGGTGGAATCAATCGTCTCGACTTCTTTGAATATCAACTTGATCTTTTTGGCGGAATAAGGCAGGTTAAAAGTTTTCGGAAAATAATCCCAGTCGCCCTCCTTGCCGCCGCGTTCCACATAGGCGAAAATGGTTGATGAGTTCCGGACAATATCCCATGTTTTTTTCTGCCATTTTCTGCGTTCTTCATCGAGTTCGGCGATTTTTACCCCGATTTCCGTTTCCCGAGAATTAAATTTAACGGCAAAAGATTCTTTTATCATTTTCATTTCATCAACAAGGATCCCGGCCCGGGTAACTGAATTATCCGCTTTATCGCTTATGCTTTCAATTCGCACTTCATTAAACTTTGATTTTTCATCGCTCAACTTTGATTTCAGGTCTGCCTGTTCCTCTCTCATTTGTGCTCTATCCATCAGCATCTGATTGAATTTTTGAAGGTACGATGATTCCATGGTAAGATCCTTGGCGGCTCTTTGCAATTCCAGCTTGGATTTGTAAAAATCCTTTATCTCGAAACCAAGGTAAGCGTTTACCAAGAGGATGAATAAAGCCAGTATGGTGCAGATCCATTTATATCTTTTTAACATCTCAAGCGCCTTTTTTTGAATCTGGATGTCCAGCGTTTTATCGAAATAATCCGATTTGAGCGCTTCCTCAATCAGTTTTTTCTGATCCGCGTCCATGAAATCTCCTTTCGAATAATAATAAGATTGGATTTCCTTTTTTATTCTATTCAATTTATGTGATTTAAGCCCAAGTAAATACTTGTGTTGTTATTATGCAAAATATAAAATGGCGTGTCAATTACTTTTTCAGGAAAAAGCCTCAGGCGATCGGCACCGGATCATAGATTCCGGCATTTCGAAGCGATTGACAGGGAGGTCTCCCCTGTGGTATTTTTAAAAAATAGGAAGGGAGCAACCGGGCGTCGGGTTTTTCGCTGCGCTCAGAACCCGACCTACAAAAAAGATGGACGCGAAAACAAAAAGACGGGCGGAAGAGCTTCGCAGGCTGATCGAGTACCACAACCACCGCTACTATGTGCTGGATTCGCCGGAGATATCCGATGCCGAATATGACGAGCTTTTCGATGAACTGGTAAAGCTGGAAACGGACTGCCCGGAGGCGCGGACGCCGGACTCCCCTACCCAGCGGGTCGGAGCGCCGCCGCTGGATAAGTTCCCGTCCAGAAAGCACTCGCTTCCGATGCTCTCGCTCAACAAGGCGATGACCAAAGAGGATTTCCTCGATTTCGACCGCCGGATGCATGAGCTGATCGCCGGCGAGGGCGGTTTGATCGAATACGCGGTGGAACCAAAATACGACGGCCTGGCGGTGGAGCTGATCTACGAGAATGGGGTACTGGTTTCGGGATCGACGCGAGGCGATGGTGTCTCGGGCGAGGAGGTCACCGCCAACCTGCGAACCGTTAAGACGATTCCGCTGACCCTGCAAAATAAAAAACCGCCGAAGCTGCTCGAGGCGCGCGGCGAGGTGATCATATTCAAATCCGATTTCGAAAAATTCAACAAGGCGCGGGAGAAATCGGGCGATGAGCTTTTCGCCAATCCCCGCAACATGGCGGCGGGATCGTTAAGGCAACTCGATTCCCGGATTACGGCGCAGAGACCGCTCCGGTTTATCGCGTACGGTGTTGGTATTGTCGATGGAATCACCATCTCAAAACAAAGTGAAACGATTGATTTATTAGACTCGCTCGGCTTTAAGGTCAGCGAAAAGAGGGGCGTGTTCGGGAGTGTCGACGAAGTTGAAAATTATTATAACGGGATCCTATCACAGCGCGACTCGCTGGAATACGATATTGACGGTATTGTGATCAAGGTAAATTCGTTTCATCAGCAGGAGATCGCCGGCGAGTTGTCGCGTTCGCCGCGCTGGGCGGTGGCCTGGAAATTCCCGCCGGTGCAGAAAACGACAGTCGTAGAGAAAATTGACGTGCAGGTGGGCCGAACCGGCGCCCTGACGCCTGTGGCGCATTTAAAGCCGGTATCGGTGGGCGGCGTGACAGTATCCCGCGCGACCCTTCATAACGAGGACGAGGTTAGGCGAAAAGACGTCCGCATCGGAGATACAGTCATCGTGCAGAGGGCCGGAGACGTTATCCCGGAGGTGGTGAAGGTCATAACCGAAAAACGAACCGGCAAGGAGAAAGAATTTAAGATGCCGGGCAGGTGCCCGGTCTGCGGTTCGCCGGTTGAACGGGCCGAGGGGGAATCGGCAACCAGGTGCACGTCGCTCTACTGCCGCGCCCAGCAGGTGGAGAGGATATTTCATTTTACCTCCAAAGGCGGTATGGATATCGAGGGGCTGGGCTATAAGACCGTGGAGATCCTGGTTGATAAGGAGATAATAAAAGATATCGCCGGTCTATATCTACTTCATAAAAAACGCGATATACTGCTCGGTATAGAACGGATGGGCGAAAAATCGGTGCAGAACCTGATCGATTCAATTGAGAATTCCAAAAAGCGCGAGCTATCACGAATCATATTCGCGCTGGGGATATTTGGTGTGGGAGAAAACATGGCCGGTTTGCTGGCGTCGCATTTGGGATCCATGGAGAAACTGAAGGAGGCGTCAGTCGAAGAGCTTGAGGAAATTGAGGGAGTCGGGCCCATTGTTGCAAAATCAATATATAAGTTTTTCCGAGATAACAATAATATCTCCATCATAGGCAGACTTAAAGATTACGGAGTCAAATTCCCGGAAGAAACCGCGAGACCGAAAGAAGGGGTTTTCTCCGGTAAAACATTTGTCCTGACCGGCACACTCGATAGCTACACCCGCGCCGAGGCAAAAAGAGAGATCGAGAACCGGGGCGGCAAGGTCTCATCTTCGGTATCGAAAAAGACCGATTTCGTCCTGGCCGGCGTCGATCCCGGCAGCAAACTCGATAAAGCGCGAAAACTGGACGTGAAAATTATCGATGAAACCGAGTTTAAAAAGCTGATTGGCTGATTCCGATTGAGATTGACCTGCGGCGTCGATTGTAGTAAAAGTATCGCGAAAATAAAATAGTGATTCGGGGGAGTTATGAAAGCCCTTAAAGAGATTGATATTCAGACGATATTGATGCCGGTGCTTACGCTTATAGTGGGTACGGCGTTTTTCCATTACGCCCGGCCGATAATAGTGCCCCTGATAATCGCGGCGGCTCTGACATACGTATTGCTTCCCTTTGTAGATTTTCTCAAAAAACTTAAAATCCCGCATCCGCTGGCGGTAGTTATCGTGATGCTTGTGGCGGTCGGGATTGTGATATTACTGGTATTAATGCTTTTCGGTCAGATAGCCGATTTCGCGTCGGCCATTCCATCGTACAAGGAAAAGATCGTAGAAATATTGAACAACCTTCAGCAAACTTTTTCCAAATACCTCAATTATCTTCCCGGCAATCTGGGCGACCAACAAGCGATAGAATTCGATGTGAAACAGCTTCAGAAATTCAGCGGTTTCTTCTTCGAGGGACTGGGCTCGTTAACGACCATGCTGGGAAGGATTCTTATCCTGTTTTTCCTGACTCTTTTCATGATGATCGACTCCGATCTCTTCCAGCGAAAACTCAAATCAATTTTCGGCAGCAAGCAGATGGAGGCGACCGAGGAGATAATCGGCGAGATAAGCAAACAGCTCAAAGGTTTCATACGAGTAAAATTCTCCGTGATGATCGGCCTGGCGATTGTGGTCACCGTTGGACTTTTATTATTCCGGGTCAAGTATGCTTATATCTGGGGACCGCTGGTCGGTATTATGAACCTGGTGCCCTATATCGGATCTATCGTCAGCGCCATCCCCCCTATAATCGTCGCGGGGATTCAGCATAACTCGGTTTTATACATGGTCTGGGTGGCTTTATTTTTCCTGGTGATACAGTTCACGGAGGGCAACATCATAACGCCCCGGCTAACCTCGGAATCGGTGGATCTGAACACCACCGCCGTGCTGGTCTCGGTGATGTACTGGGGATGGCTGTGGGGCTTTATCGGGATCGTGCTGGCGGTGCCGATCACGGTGGCGGTGAAGATCGTCTGCGACCACGTGGAGCCGCTCAAGCCGATCGGGGTGATGCTGGGGTCGGGCCGGGGGGAGTAGCATACTTCCAAATTTATCAATCAAGAGGTTCCGTCAGCTCGTAGCCGCGCGTTGGGGGATAAACCCCCAACCTACAAAAGAGGGGCCTGGCGCAGGCCGCAGGTCAAATCCTTCCGGGATTTGACGCCACGATAGTCCAGGTGTCGGGTTTCTCACTGCGTTCGTAACCCGACCTACTTCTACTTCTGCTTCTGCATAATAGGCGGCTCTTTCCAGAGTCGCCCACGGATTGGAAAATCCGGGTTATTAAAAATAGGTGACATCTCCCGGCCTATTTATTAAATTCATTCCTGCGTGTCATAATTTATTATGACCGCAATTGAATCGGAAACGCGGTCACAACCACCCCAAAGGCGCGGTGACATGCGGCCAATTCTTATTGTAACTGCGATTTTGGATTATAAATAATGGATGACTTTTTATGTCCTGTTTTGTAAATTGCGCGGAATTATGGCAATTCATCTAAGCAACGGAGGAAGCCATGTCCGGCAAAAATAGAATAAGATTTATTTTTTTCGCGTTGGCCTCGATAGCTGTTCTAATCTTACTCATAAACGGGTGCGGGGAGAAAAAGGCCCCGGAAAAGAAGGCGGTCGACAGTGAGTTGAGCCAGCGGCTCCAATCAATCCTGGACGATTACCGGGAAACCTGGAACATCAAGGGCATCTCGGCGGCGGTAATCCTGCCCGAAAACAGGATATGGCTGGGCGCCAGCGGTATGTCGTCGGAGACCGACAGCGTCACCTCCGATATGCTTTTCGGAATCGGCAGCGTCACCAAGAGCTATATCGCCGCCCTCATTCTCAAGTATGTTGAGGAGGGCAAGATTTCCCTCGGCGACAGAATCGGACGCTGGTTCTATGACGTTGAAAATATCGATCCATCGATCACGATTCGTCAACTTCTAAACCACACCAGCGGTCTTTTCAACTACATGGCCAACCCGGATTACAACACCGCTTTATTGAATTATCCGGATACGCTCTGGACCGCGGACGAATTGTTGAAATCTTTCCTCAGGACACCTACTTTTAGACCGGACGGCGGATGGGGCTATTCGGCCACGAACTACATTTTGTTGGGCAAGATTATAGAAGAAATAAGCGGCAATCCCGTGGCATACGAACTCAGGGAAAAAATCCTGAATCCTCTTAATTTGACCGATACATACCTTTATCCCGATGAGATCTATCCCACCGAGAGAATGGCGCACCTCTGGTTCGTGATAGATACGACAGGGGTCCCGGCAGATATAAATGAACTGGTGTCTCCCCCGCCACTCAGGGGTCTCTTCAGTTCGGTATGGACAGCAGGCGCTATCCACGCTACCGCCAGGGACGTCGCCCTGTGGTTGGAATCGCTCTTCAATAATCAAGTGTTGACAGAATCGCTATTTACAGAAATGATAACGCCGTCTCAGCGAAGCGGTAGGATCAAGTACGGCCTCGGCATTATGACCAGTTCTACAAATGATAAAACGGCATACGGCCATACGGGCGGAATAGGACATTCCTCTCTGGCCCACTATATACCGGAAAACTCCATATGTATTGCATTGCTATGTAATTCGAATGCCCGGTTGCATTCTCTGGCTGTCAAATTGCATGAGGCATGCATAAATACAGGAGAGGGTTCATCCGATTAAACTCAGTGGAATTTTAAAATAATCTTAATGGAAATCGGCAAAATCGCAAATAGTCGGTGACAAACTCCTGATTCTATATTTAATTTAACGGGATGGAAGCGGTGACGGGACGGGATAATCTAAAAATCTTTTGCCTCGCTTTTCTTTTATTCTATTTCCTTTCATCAATGTCATATGGTGATAACTCCGAGCACTGGAACGACTTTAAGCTGTCTCACAAAATCGGTGAAAACATGTCCGCGTTTCTCTCCAACCGCACGAAATTCAAGGATATACCGTTCAATGACGTCTATATCACCAGCTTAAAGCTCGGTTCCGGATACAGCGCCAAATGGAATTTAACCGTCACGCCTTCCTATAGAATCGACTGGATCGACCGGCAGGATAAGGACGAATACGAACATCGCTATTCTCTGCAACTGGATTATAAAAGAGCGGTTCACGGCATAAACGCTACTTTAACACAGATATCGGAACTTCGATATTTCACAAAAGCTACAAAAGATCACATCAGGTTGAGATTGAGGCTGAATATGTCGAAGAATATCGGCGCCATTGCAAAACGACGGACCGCGTTTTATCTTATGCCGGAGATATTCTATGATGACATCAAAAATGATATCTTCCGATTCAGGCTCTATTCCGGATTCGATATCAGGTTAAAAGAAAATATTTCTTTGAAAATCGGCTATATTCTTCAAAACGAAAAAGACAAGCCCGATGTTCATTTGTTTAATACCGGCTTAAGCTGGAATATTAAATAGAAGTTCATCATAGCGCGTTTTTCTATCCGCAATTTCGGAAAGCCCCCGCGGCGAACCATTTTCCTGCCCGTATGTATAAGAAATCAAATTAACCACATACCGGGGAGGTAAAATGGCGAATCGTTTCATAGTTTACATTTTGGCGTTATTGTTTTTAGTATCTTGCGCGGGGTACAAGCCGCGATATATTGAGGAGCCTCGTTTGGCCACACCGCCGGCAGTGGTTGTGCCGGAAGGTTTTAATACTGAAAACTATAACGCTATTCACGAAAACGAGTTCCTTAACGCGGCGTCAAATCCGCTGTCGACATTTTCCATCGACGTTGACGCGGCTTCGTACAGCAACGTCAGACGCTTTATCAATGACAACAGGCTCCCGCCCATAGACGCCGTGCGGATCGAGGAGATGATAAATTATTTCTCCTACGATTACCCTCAACCGAGGGGAAGGCATCCCTTTTCGGTCACCACCGAGGTGTCGGAATGCCCCTGGGAACGGTCGCATAAGCTGATACATATCGGCCTGCAGGGTGAGGAGATTCCTGTCGACGATCTCCCGCCCGCCAACCTGGTTTTCCTGCTTGACGTATCCGGCTCTATGAACAGCCCCGACAAGCTGCCGCTATTAAAATCCGCTTTCAAAATGCTGGTGAAACAGTTGAGAAGAGAGGACCGGGTGGCAATTGTTGTTTACGCCGGGGCCGCGGGGCTGGTCTTGCCGTCTTGCGATGGGAATAAGAAACGTAAAATACTGAGAGCTATCGACAGACTGCAGGCCGGAGGGACCACCGCGGGGGCTGCCGGGATAAGGCTGGCCTACAGAATCGCCGGGGAAAACTTTGTTGAATACGGAAACAACCGGGTGATCCTGGCTACCGACGGCGATTTCAACGTCGGCGTTTCCAGCGACGCCGAGTTGATACGGCTCATCGAAAAAGAGCGCGAAAAGGGAGTCTATCTGACGGTGCTGGGATTCGGCACCGGCAATCTGAAAGATTCCCGCATGGAACAGCTCGCCGATAAGGGAAACGGAAATTACGCCTTTATCGATAATAAATCGGAGGCCAGGAAAGTGCTGGTAAGCGAACTCGGGGGAACGCTTTTCACCATCGCCAGGGATGTCAAGGTGCAGGTGGAGTTCAACCCGGTCAATGTAGACGCCTACCGCCTGATCGGGTACGAAAACCGGCTCCTGAAAAAAGAGGATTTCTCGGATGATAAAAAGGACGCCGGCGAGATGGGTTCGGGCCATTCGGTGACAGTCCTGTATGAAATAATCCCGGCTGGAGTTGAATCGCGATCGGCGAGAACCGAATCTCTGAAGTACCAGACTACCGGAATCAATCCTGAAGCTTTGAAAAGCGATGAATTGATGACCATAAAATTCAGGTATAAACTTCCCGATGACAACGAGATCGAACTCTTTGTAAAAACGGTTATGGATGACGACCTGCCTTTGAGAAAATCCTCAGAAAATTTCAGATTTTCCGCCGCGGTGACCGAATTCGGGATGCTTTTGCGGGATTCCAAACTCAAGGGACGTGCCACTTATAACCAGGCGATTCGGCTGGCGGAAAGCTCGCTGGGCAGGGATAAGGAAGGATATCGCGAGGAGTTTGTCGAACTGGTAGAATCATGCGCCTTAATGGCGGAGGATATGACGGAAAGATAAGGGGAAATATAATTTTGGCTGATTAAGTGGTCGGGGCGAGCCGATTTGAACGGCCGACCTCTTGCACCCCAAGCAAGTGCGCTAACCAGGCTGCGCTACGCCCCGACTCGATTTCATAATAATACAGCGTCTGTCTAAATCAAGGGAAAAGTTTGATGAGGTTCTCCAGTTCGTTTCTGATCTCCCGCAGAACCTTCTTGACCTCATCACTGTTAGGACCCAAATTGACGGTCTGGCTGCCCTGTTTGAGGAGTTTTCTGGCCCCCTCGATAGTATACCCTTCGTCGTGAAGAAGTCTTTTTATCCCGGTGACCTTCTTGATATCTTCGGGACGATAAATCCTGTTTCCGGCGCGGTTTTTCCTCGGTTTTAGTTGAGGGAATTCCTTCTCCCAGAAGCGCATGACATAGGGCTCCACGCCCACCAATTTAGCGGCCTCAGATATGGAATAATACATCTTGCCCTGGCGTCCCTTAGACATTCCGTTTTTTCCTTCCGCCCGTTCCCGGAATTTCCGGAACGATCCTGGTCACCCGCGACTCCATGCCGCCTTCATATAGAATTATATCGATTCTGTCGTCAATTGCAACCTGTTTAAAGCTCCTCACGGCCCTGCCCTCTTTATCGCGGCAATAGGAGAAACCCCTTTTCATAACCGCCTTTGGCGACACCATCTCCAGCTTTTCGAATAACGCCTGTGATTGCCGCTTCAAGCCTTCCATTTTATGCGAGGAGTGAATATTAATAAGGTTGGTGAGCTCATCGCACCTCTGCGCCCTCTGGACAATCATCTCCATCGGCTTACGGAAACCATACCTCGCGGAAACCTCCGCAAGCTGTCGGCTCGAATCGTCGATAACAGACCGGGATATTGTAAAAAGATCGCTCGCGTATCCGGCGATCCGCGACAATAATCCGTCACCATCGGGGACCGCGATCTCGGCCGCTGCAGAAGGGGTCGGGGCTCGAAGATCAGCGACGAAATCGGAGATGGAGAAATCTATCTCATGCCCAACCGCCGATATCACCGGGATTTTCGACTCGAAAATAGCCCGGGCAACCTCTTCCTCATTAAACGCCCACAGATCTTCAAGCGATCCCCCGCCACGTCCAACTATTAACAGTTCCACATTATCAAGCTCGTTAAACCGTTTTATGGCATGGCTGATCTGGGCCGCGGCACCCTCGCCCTGAACCAGAACCGGCCAGAGCAAAATTTTCACCCAGGGCGCCCTGCGGCGGATTATATTAAGGATGTCCCGGATCGCGGCACCGGTCGGCGAGGTAACTATGCCTATGGTCTCCGGGAATTCAGGTAACGGTTTTTTGTGTTCAGGATCGAACAGTCCCTCTTCGGAGAGCTTTTTCCTCAACTGCTGAAATGACAGCTCAAGTTCACCGATCCCCGCCGGCTGCATGGAGGACACCACCAGTTGATATTGGCCCGATTTTTCATAAACGGTGACCTGTCCACCGGCTTTGACCTTGATTCCGTCCTGGGGCTCGAAAAAGAGATGTTTTCCCATCCATTTCCACATGACACAGCGTATTTGAGCGTTCTGGTCCTTCAATGTGAAATATCTATGACCAGATGAATGATGAGTGTAGTTGGAGATTTCACCCTCAACCCACACTTTAAGAAAAGAAACTTCAAGTATAGCTTTAATTTCTCTGGTTAATTCGCTTATTGAATATATCTTATCCGGCATAACTTTAAATCAGATCATGTCTCGTTTTACATGCTTTAACGGTGTTTTTCAGAATCGCCGCTATTGTCATGGGGCCTACCCCGCCCGGGACAGGAGTAATCGCACCGGCGATATCTTTGACCGAATCGAAATCGACATCGCCGACAAGTCTCTTGCCCTTGGGATGGCCAGGATCATCAATTTGATTGGTTCCGACATCAATAATAACCGCTCCCGGTTTGATCATATCCCCTTTAAGAAACAACGCTTTCCCCATCGCCGCAACGATAATATCAGCTTTTTTTGTAAAATCGGAGATGTTGGGGGTGCCAGTATGGCAGATAGTTACGGTGGCATTTGTTCTTTTGGTTTTGGTGGAAAGCATAACCGACAACGGCCTTCCGACCAGAAATCCGCGTCCCAGAATTACGACATTCTTACCGGACGGATTATGCCCCGATCTTTCCAGAATCTCGACAATCCCCATGGGTGTGGCCGGTTCGAACTGAGGTCTTCCCGCGAGAAGCAAACCCTGATTTACGGGATGAAAACCGTCAACATCTTTTTTGGGATCGATTAGAAAGGTTATCCCGGGCTCATCAATATGATCCGGAAGGGGCGATTGCACAAGTATGCCGTCGATATCTTGTCTTTGATTCAATTCATTAACCAGCTCGACCATTTGTTGGTGGGTAGAGGAATTGTCGCGTTTTATAACCTCGGAATAAATTCCGATTTTCTCACAGGCTCTGGCCTTCATCTTTACATAAAGCGCCGAGGCCGGATTATCACCCACCAGAACCGCTGCGAGACCGGGTACAATGCCCTGATTCTTGAGTTTATCTATTTCGGCTTTGAGCTCGGATTTTATATCGTCGGATATCTTTTTACCGTTTATAATTTCAGCCGGCATAAAATCTGACCTCGTATTATCCTACTCGTCGCTCTCGGGCAACGATTCAAAAATTCTCTTTACAGACAGGGCTTTCCCGCTTCCGATATCGATTTCCAATTCCACCCCTGCAAACCGGACGTCTCCCCTTGCCACCGTAAAACGGTTGGGGACCCCGGTAACAACGCGATAAAGGGCATCCTCAACCTCGATTCCTATAACGGAGTCATAGGGACCGGTCATCCCCACGTCGGTAATAAAAGCTGTTCCGCCCGGCAAAATCCTTTCGTCTACGGTCTGAACGTGGGTATGGGTGCCGAGAACGGCGGAGACCCTGCCGTCCAGATACCTTCCCAGGGCCTGCTTTTCGGAGGTTGCCTCGGCATGGAAATCAACAATTATAATTTTCGCTTTTTCGGCGATCTCGGGAATTATCCTATCGGCGGTTTTAAAGGGGCAATCGATATTCCACATGAAAATACGGCCCTGGAGATTAATTACTCCGATATTGAGATCATTTTCAAGTTCGTAAATATTATAACCGTATCCGGGCGCTTCCGAGGGATAATTCGCTGGACGCAGAAGACGCGGTTCATCCTCGAAAAAAGAAAATATTTCCTTTTTATCCCAGATATGATTGCCGCCGGTCTGGCAGTTGACACCCATTCTAAACAGGGAATTTGAAATATCTTTCGTTAAACCGAATCCCCCGGCGGCGTTTTCTACGTTGGCGACGATAAAATCATATTCCAGGCCGTTATACTTACACTTTTTTAAGTATTGTTCAAGGCAGGTTCGCCCCGGTTTTCCGTTGATATCCCCGACGAATAGAATCCTCAATCTGTTCCTTTCTTAAATATTTCATAAAAAAACCTGTGGACTCTATGCAGAAACGACGATTCCGGCATATACATTAATACACATCCGGTGAGAGGAACGATATTATGTTTTCCGGCTTCTTCCAGTACGTCCTTGTCGTAAGAACCCCATTGAAACCAACACCGCTTTATTCCCGAATCGGCCAACTCGGAAATCAGGCTTTTATTTTTCTTCAAATCAGTGCAGACTATACAGGCATCCGGTTTCTCGGGAAGTTCTTCAATTTTGGTATAGAATTTCACCCCGTTTTTTTCCCCACCCTCCGGATGCAGCGCATAGACTTTTCTGTTGACGCCGGCAAAGCTTTTATAGACTCCCCAGGCGAAGTTGTTTCTTTTCCTCGACATCCCGATAAGTAAGAAGCAATCGGAATTATAGAACTCCTCGATTCGTTTATCTGGCATAATCTACCGAGCGAACCTCTCTAATCACTGTGACCTTAATTTGGCCGGGATATTCCAGTTCGGATTCTATTTTTCTCGCTATTTCGTTGGCCAGATTGTTGCTTCCGATATCATCAAGCTGATCGGATTCTACCATAACCCTGATTTCCCGTCCAGCTTGAATTGCGTACGCTTTCCCTACACCCTTGAAGCTGTCGGCCATCTCCTCGAGTTTTTCGAGACGTTTGACATAGCCTTCCAGAGTCTCCCGCCTGGCGCCCGGCCTTGCTCCCGAAATGGCGTCGGCCGCCTGAACCAGGACCGCATAAGGAGATTCCATAGGAACATCCTCGTGATGGCTGGCTACAGCATTCAACACAACAGGGGTCTCATTAAATTTTGAGACGAACTCGACTCCGATTTCGGTATGAGTACCTTCCGTTTCGCGATCGATGGCTTTTCCGATATCATGAAGCAAACCGGCCCTTTTGGCTATGTTTCCGTCCAGATCGAGTTCGGCTGCCATAATTCCGCAGATGGTGGCGACCTCTTTGGAGTGCTGAAGCACATTCTGGCCATAACTTGTTCGGAAATTCAATTTTCCGAGAAGCCTCATAATTTCGGGATGGACACCGTGAACGCCGACATCAAAACAGGCTTGTTCACCGGTCTCCCTGATAATCACTTCCATCTCCTTTTCAGCCTTCATCGCGACTTCTTCAATTCGCGCCGGATGAATCCGGCCGTCAATAATCAACTTCTCCAGGGCCATACGCGCAACCTCGCGCCTGATGGGATCGTAACCTGAGAGTATAACAGCTTCGGGAGTATCATCGACAATAACGTCGATTCCGGTGGCTGTCTCAAAGGCGCGAATATTCCGTCCCTCCCTTCCGATAATACGGCCTTTCATCTCGTCTGTAGGCAGACTCACCACCGAAACGCATGATTCGGCCGCGTGATCGGCGGCGCATCTCTGGATCGCCTGAATGATAATATCCTTGGCTTCTTTTTCTGCGGTACGTTCCGCCTCGTCTTTTATCTCTTTAATAAGCGATGCGGCTTCCCTTCTGGCCTCCTCCTCGAGGTTTGAAATCAGGAGCTTTTTGGCCTCCTCGGACGTCATTCCGGCTATTTTTTCAAGTTTGACATTCTGTTCCGCGATAAGTTCCCCGAGCTTTTTCTCTTGGGCCTCATTCGTTTTCTCTTTGATGGCAACCGATTTTTCCCGCTGCGCAATATCTTTATCCTTCTTAACCAGAATATCGACTTTGCGGTTTAGATTGCTTTCTTTCGTGGCCATCGCCTGTTCAAGCTTCTGAATCTCACTTTTCCTGGATTGAGTATCTCTTTCGAACTTCTGTTTGGCCTTAAACCATTCATCCTTGGCCTCGAGCATGGCTTCTTTTTTCTTTATCTCAGCCGCTTTTTCAGCTTCGGAGATGATTTTCTGCGCGAGGTTTTCGGCGTTGGCAATCCTCGATTCGCCCGTCTTGCGCGAAATCACAATACCGATAATAAACGCCAGAATAACGACCCCGACCCCGATTACATAATAAATTGGATCCATAGTGCCTCCGTGTGGGGCGGACGCTTTTATATAATCACAGAATTTCGGAGAGTCTTCGAGTCAGCTCGACGATCCTGTTTTCAGTTTCTACGCCCGGCGGTTCAGCATCACGGGCCTGAAAAAGTTCGTCGGTAATGTTCAAGGCGGCAAGAACGGCTATTTTCGCCTCCGTGATATTGGGATAAGCTTGAGAAACCTCTCTCATCTTCATATCAAGATATTCCGCGGCCTTTTTTATATATTCCGGATCGACCTGGGAAACAATGGTGTATTCTTTCCCCAGGATCGAAACATTTACTCGAATTTTCTCCAATTTAGCGTCCGCTTTATAATTAAATCCAACTGTCCTCTAAAGCCGCCAGTCTCCCCGCCAGTTTTGAAAGCCTTTTTTTCACTTCTTCGCTATCAAAATCGGTTCGGGAACCGGAAGCATCCGCGATCCTCTTTTCAACACTCTTCTTATAGCTGTCATATTCGGTCCGCAGATCCTCCAACCGGCGCTTCAGAGCCATGTTCTCCTCTACTATTTCTCTATTATTATCCTTTAAACCGGCAATCAATTCGATTGCGCGGCCAACTTTTTCCTCCAGATCATTAATAATATTTAGATTCATAATTATCAACTGCGTAATTCGGCGCCGAATTTACTTTTTAAAGCTTCGGCGATCCTTCCGTGAACATCATCAACCTCATCGTCGGTTAACGTCCGGTCCGGCAATCGATATTTTATGCCAAAGGCCAGACTTTTTTTATTATCGGGGATATTTTTCCCGCGATAAAGATCAAAAATCAGGACATCGGTAGCAAGCCCTTTTGAGCTATCTATAATTTCAGTTCGAATATCTTCGGCTTTAATATTTTCATCGATAACTACCGCAATATCTCTATCGGCCGAGGGGAACCTGTCAAGTTCTTTTGCTGTAATCGATTCCGGTATTAAATCGACCATTTTACACATATCAATCTCGACAAAGTGTACTTTGTCCTTAATATCGGCCGTCGAAAGACATCCATCCGACACCGACCCCAGGTATCCGATATTGATATCACCGATATATACTTCAAAAGAGCGTGATTTTTCAAACGCAAAATAATCCTCAGGCCGGAGATTTATCTTTCCCAGTTTTAGATAGTCGGCCAAATTTTCAAGCAATCCCTTAATGGTATGAAAATCGCTTTTTCTCTGAGCGCTTCCCCAGAATACCGGCGACTCGTTCCCGGTCAAGGCTATCGCAAGGCAATTCTGTTGGGGAGGAAGTTCCTCTTTATCGGACAGCAGGTAGATATCGCCGATTTCATAAAGGAATAGATCTTTTTCCTTGAAATTGATATTCCTTCTGATAACCGGCAGCATGGATAAAAGCATGCCGGGCCGGACAACGGCCATTTCCTCCGAAAGCGGATTCATGACGGTTACCGAGGATTCCAGCAGTCCCAGGCGCTTCGTCAAAAGAGAATCCACCAGCGTCAAAGAGAATATTTCGGTTCCGCCGGCCCCTGTGAGATACGATCTCACCTGTCCAGTAATCCTCTCCATTTTGGTTTCCTCGGCGCCAAGAGTGCCGCCCGGACGGAAAACCGTCGGTATGTTGTCAAATCCATATATTCTGGCAATTTCCTCAGATAGGTCTACTTCTCGTACCAGATCCGGTCTGAAAGAAGGTTGAACCGCCTTTAGACCGTTGCGGTTTTCGGTATTTATATTAAGCCCGTTAAGAATGTCGCACATGGTATCAGGACTTAAGTCCGTACCCAGCAAGTGATTTACATTCTCAGGCTTAAGATCAATCTCCACCGGCATGAACGGCTTAGGGTATGTGTCCACAATTCCCTTTAAAATTTCACCGCCCGCGATCTCCGATATGAGTTTGCAGGCGCGATCGTTGGCAACGGGAGCCATATCGGGATCGGCTCCGCGCTCGAAACGCCGGGATGATTCGGTAGCGAGGCCCAACGCCTTCGAACCTCTCCTTATGGTAACCGGGTCAAAATAGGCCGATTCCAGAAGGATATGCGATGTCTTCTCGGATACTTCCGAATGTTCTCCCCCCATAATCCCCGCAATCGCGACGCCTGAGACGGAATCGGTGATAAGCAGGTGGTTTGAGTTTAGCGTGCGTTCTACTTCATCAAGAGTGATAAACTTTTCGCCTTCGAACGCGTTTCGAACCAACACTTGCGGCTTTTTGAACAGGTCAAAATCAAAAGCGTGAAGCGGGTGCCCGAGTTCCAGCATCACATAGTTCGTAATATCGACCACGTTATTTATGGGCCTCATACCCAGATAATAAACCATCATTTTAAGCCATAACGGCGAAGGCGCGATTTTCACGTTCCTGGTAACCCTGCCGGTATAGCGAGGGCATCCATCGGGATCATCAATTACAATTTTTACCGCTTCGGATGCCGGTTTATCGATCTCATTAAGATTAATATCCGGCATTCTCAACTTTCCGCCGCCCAATGCCTGAACTTCTCTGGCAATGCCGATATGAGACAGGCAATCGGGGCGGTTGGGTGTTATTTCCAACTCCAATATGGTATCCTTATATTCAACAATTCCTTCAAGAGACTTTCCGGGCTTAATTGAGTCATCAAGAACGGCGATTTCATCTGCATTGTCCGATAATTGCAGTTCCGCTTCGGAGAGAATCATCCCGAACGATTCTTTACCGCCGATCTTCGCTTTCTTCAAGGTCATTCCAGGGATTTTGGAACCAACGGGGGCGAAAAGAACGACCTGGTCTTTCGCGACATTGGGAGCCCCGCAAACGACATCGATTTTCTCTTTGCCATCGAAAACGGTGCAACAGGTCAGCTTGTCGGAGCCCTCGATCTTAGAGACTTCGATGACCTTCGCGGCAAGGATACCCTCAATATCGCTTCCTTTATTCTCAATTGCTTCAACCTCGCTGCCGGACATGGTCAGCCTCTCGACCACTTTATCTACCGGCCAATCGAAATCGATTATTTTTCTTAGAAGATTTACTGATATTTTCATCAGAACTGCCTTAAAAACCTGACGTCATTTTCATAAAGCAACCTGATATCGCCAATGCGATATCTAAGCATCGTTATTCTGTCAACGCCCATACCGAAGGCGAAACCGGTAACCCGATCGGGGTCGTATCCCACCGCCCTGAAGACCTCGGGATCGACCATACCGGCGCCGGAAATCTCCAGCCAGCCGCTGTTTTTGCATACTCTGCAACCGTTACCCCCGCAAATCATGCAGGAGAAATCATATTCTGCAGACGGTTCGGTAAAGGGGAAAAAGTGCGGCCGGAAACGGACTTTTATCCGGGGGCCGAACATATCTTTAGCGAATTGAATAATCACGCCTTTCAAATCGCCGAAGGTGACATGTTCATCCACGAAAAGTCCTTCACACTGGTAAAAAACGGGCGAATGAGAGGCGTCGGGGGTATCCGAACGATAGCATCTGCCGGGAGAGATTATCCTCACCGGCGGTTTTTGGGCCTGCATGGTGCGGATCTGCACCGTGGAGGTATGAGGTCTGAGCAGAATACCTTTCCTGATATAAAACGTGTCCGAAAGGTCTCTCGCCGGATGATCTTCCGGTGTATTAAGGGCATCGAAGTTATTGAATTCGGTATCAATATCGGGGCCGGTGGCAACAGAGAAGCCCATTCCGCGGAAAATATTCACAATCCGATCAACTGTCTGCATCAAGGGGTGCCTGCGCCCCACGAAAGCGCGTTTGCCGGGAAGAGTATAATCGAATGTATCCGCGGATGTTAAGGTGGATGTCAAAATCCCTGTTTTCTTTTCGGCCAGATCGGTCAATCTTTTTTTAAGTTCATTCAACCTGGCGCCGACCTGAGGTCTGCTTTGCGGATCAAGCTTGCCTAAACCACGCGATATCTCGGCCAATTTGCCCTTGCGGCCAAGATAAGAGTAGATGACGCTATCGAGAACAGCTTTATCCGATGCGTTCTCGATCGCCGTTTTGGCCTCGTCTTCGATAGTCTTGAGAAAAGCTAATATTTCACTCATAATGCCGAGACGGGCTTTTACGGAAAAGCCCGCCAGGAGAGTTTTATAGATTCTTAAAAACTATAGAATCAAGCGCTCCTGGCTGTTTCTGCCAATTCCGCAAAAGCCTTGGAATCCCTGATGGCGATATCGGCCAACATTTTCCTGTTCAAAGAGACTCCGGCCCTGTTAAGTCCATTAATAAAAGCAGAATATGACATACCATTCAGCCTGGCAGCGGCATTGATTCTAATTATCCATAATCTTCGAAAATCACGTTTTTTGTTACGGCGATCACGATACGCGTAGGCCAATCCCTTCTGAATAGTCTCCCTGGCGGTCCTGTAAAGCCTGCTTCGTCCGCCGTAATTCCCTTTGGCCTGGCGAAGGAATTTTTTGTGCCTTCTATGTGCCGCAACATTATTTCTTGCCCTGGGCATTTTTTTTTCTCCGTCAATTTATCCGTTTAATAAGGCAGCATCGCTTCCACGCGATCCATATCCGATTTGTGAACCATAGTAGCCTGACGCAGGTTTCTTTTGCGCTTTCTGGTTTTCTTTGTAAGTATATGATTTTTAAGCGGTTTGCGCCTTTTTATTTTTCCGGTGGCGGTTTTTTTAAATCTCTTGGCCGCCCCTTTATTTGTCTTCATTTTCGGCATTGAAACTCCTTTAAAAACCCTAATATATTTAAAAGCAAACTCAATAGCAACAAAAAATTACAGCAATCTCTTAATCAATTTCGTTAAAAGCAGGTTATTTGACCTTTTTCATGTAAAAAATCTGTGAGAGATGCCGCCCTTCCATCTTCGATTGACCCTCGGGTTCGGCCAGATCGGCGAGATCATTTTTCAGTCGTTCGATAATCTTGTATCCTTGATCCTTGTGTACCATCTCTCTACCGCGAAATATAACAAACACCTTCACCTTGGACCCGTGTTCCAGGAAATCTCTAACGTGCCTTAGCTTAAATTGGTAATCATGTTCCTCTGTTTTGGGCCTGAACCTCATTTCTTTCAGGTTGATGGTATGCTGCTTCTTTTTCGCCAACTTAGCTTTTTTCGAGCTTTCATAAAGAAATTTCCCATAATCCATTATCCTGCATACCGGCGGTTTAGAGCTCGCGGCCACCTCTACCAGGTCAAGCCCCCTATCGTCCGCTATTTCCAGGGCCTGGCTAATAGGGACAATCCCCAGCTGAGAACCGTCTTCGTCAATCAAACGCACCTCAGCAGCTCTTATTCTTTGATTTATTCTGGTTCCTGTTTGTTTTGCTATTACGTTACCTCCAGGATGTTATAAGTCAGTTTTTATTCTCTATTTCTTCTTTCAATTTCCCGACAGCGTCGTCTATCGATATTTTTCCAATGTCTCCTATTGTATGTTTTCGGAGCGAAATCGAGCCTTCTTCAATCTCTTTTTTGCCGATGATAACCATGTAAGGGATTTTCATGCTCTCCGCGTCCCTTATCTTTTTCCCGATCTTCTCGCTGGATAGATCGATCCCCGTCCGGAAACCATCTTTTTTAAAAATATCAACTAATTTATCGCCGTAGCGGTTCGCGTAATCGGTCACCGGAAGGATTCTAATCTGTTCCGGCGCCAGCCACAAGGGAAAATTACCGGCGTAATGTTCGACAAGCACGCCGAAGAAGCGTTCCATAGATCCCAGCAGGGCGCGATGAATCATGATGGGTTGTTTCCTGGAGCCGTCGCCGGAGACATATTCCATCTCGAATCTATCCGGGAGATTGAAATCGACCTGAATGGTGGTGCACTGCCAGGAGCGGCCGAGATTGTCCTTAATTTTAATATCGATTTTGGGGCCGTAAAAAACTCCCTCGCCGGGATCGATTTCGTACTCGGTCTCGGTCTCCACCAGGGCGTTTTTTAGCGTTTCCGTTGCCCTGTCCCATCCTTCGATAGTCCCCACGTATTTCTCGGGGCGAGTGGAAAGATAAACATCGAAATTATCGAATTTGAAGGTTCTCAGGAAAAAGAGGTTGAATTTTATTGTTCTTTCGAGCTCATCCTGCAACTGATCCGGGCGGCAAAAAATATGGGCGTCGTCCTGGGTAAATCCCCTGACGCGCATGAGGCCGTGCAAAACTCCTGAACGCTCATAACGATATACGGTCCCTAATTCTGCCCACCTGAAAGGAAGATCTCGATAACTCCTGGTCTTAGACTTATAAATATGAATATGGAAAGGGCAGTTCATCGGCTTTATTTCGTAATTAACCTCGTCAATCGCCATGGGCGAATACATATATTCCGAATAAAAATTGGTGTGCCCCGATTTATTCCAGAGATCCAGTTTGGCTATATGCGGCGAATAGACTATATCATACCCGTTTTTGAGGTGTTGCTCCCGCCAGAAATCCTCGATTATTGTCCTTACCAGAGCCCCCCGGGGGTGCCACAGCACCAGGCCCGAACCGATTGATTCCGAAATGGAGAAAAGATCCAGATCGCGGCCCAGAAAACGGTGATCGCGCTTTTTGGCCTCCTCGATAATCCGCAGATGTTCATTCAGCATTTTAATATCGGGAAAGCTGACACCGTAGATTCTCTGGAGCATCCTGTTGTTTTCATCGCCCCGCCAGTAGGCTCCGGCGACTGAAAGGAGCTTGACGGCTTTTATCCGACCTGTAGAGGGTATATGAGGTCCCCGGCACATATCGATGAAATCATCATGGCCGTAAAAAGTGATGTTCTCATCCTCCATTTCGGAGGCCATCTCGGCCTTGTAAATATCTCCCTCTTCCCTGAATCTCGATATGGCCTTTTGACGATTTTTTTCGGTTCTTTCGAAAGGAAGATCCTGCGCGGCCAATTCCTGCATTTTCTTTTCGATGGCGTCGAGGTCTTCCTCCGCAAGTTTGTGATTCATATCGAGATCGTAATAAAACCTCGACGAAAAATCGTCCGGAACGGCCGGCCCGATGGCCAGTTTCGTATCCGGGAACAGCTTCAGAACCGCGGAAGCCATCAGATGCGCCGAGGAATGCCAGAATATTTCTCTACCCTCGGGATCATCGAAGGTAAGGATCCTTAAAGAGCAATCGGCGCTAATGGGATGAGAAAGATCCACTATGGAACCGTTGACAACCGCTCCCAGGGCTTTTTTAACCAGAGAATTAGAAATAGACCGCGCTATCTCCGCGGGCGTGACATCCTCTTTGAATTCTTTTCTCGAACCGTCGGGAAACTTAACTTTAATCATTACCAAAATAAAAATCAGCCGCCCCACGGGGCAGCTAGCGTTAAAATACCTTTAGACTACTGCCGCCTCTCATATATAATGGTGGGCGATACTGGAATTGAACCAGTGACCCCTTGCATGTCAAGCAAGTACTCTAACCATCTGAGCTAATCGCCCCTGCAAAAATTATCGGCAGCAAAAGTCCAAAACCGATATTACTTAAAACCCGATGAGGCCGATGGACATTCCATCGGTCTCCAAAATAGACACATCATATGACAACCGAATCAGATATCGGTTATCATTAGCCAATATACTTTCCCGCGAAAAATCGGGCAAGAAAAAAAATCTCAAAATGCGGTTATCGGATCTAAAATCGTTATATAGGACATTTTACGGATTTATACCGGATTTCAACTCATCCCCTGGGCCATTTTCAGGAACGTTTCGGCTTTGGCGTATTCGCTTCTCAGCATTTCCAGCATTTGATCCGTCGATGATATATCCATACCGAGAGTTGTCCATACGCTTTCGTAGAAAGGATTCTTCCTTTCGATTTTCTTGCCATCGTAAAGTTCATTTTTATGGGCAAGATAATCGGCCAGGTGAATTACGGCCGCCAGGATACCGTTCGGCAGGGCCTTTTTCGAATGGTGGTTCATAATAGCGTCGCAGATCTCCTCCGGAAGATTCCATTTCCCCGCCATATAGCTTCCCAGGTGGGCATGATTAAATTGCAGAACGCTGGATTCAATGTCGATCTCCGACATAGACGATTCCTTTTCCTGTAAGGCTTTTATTTTCAGATATTCATCAGGGAGATGAGATATTAATATCAGCTTTCCGATATCGTGCAAAAGACCTCCCGAAAAGGCAATTTCCGCCTCCTGGAGGTTCGATGTTTTTCTGAATCTGCTGATTATTTTGGCCATAAACGCGACGGAGAGGGAGTGACGCCAGAAGTTTTCCAGATATTCGGTGTCGAGGGCCTTGTTTTTCGAAAAGGCGTCAAAAACCGACGCCGAGATGACCAGTGATTTGATGGCATCCAGGCCCAGAATAACAATGGCCTGTTTAACATTGGTAATCGTCCTGGGAATGCCATAAAAGGACGAGTTTGTGAGTTTCAGAACTTTGGCGGTGAGCGCCGGGTCTTCGGCTATGATACCGCCGATTTCATAGGCCGAGGTATCCGGATTATTTATAACCTTGGTAATCTGGGTAAAAACAATAGGGGGCGTGGGGAGATTATGAATTTTATCCACAATGATTTTAAGCTTTTTTTCGGTGGTTTCGGCTGTCGTCTGCATATTCAGTCCTTCTCCTCCGACAGATAAAATTTTTCTATCAGCTTTTCCGCCAGTCGTTCTATAAATTCGGGATTATCATAATACCCATCGGCAATTTTTTGTCGAACTTTCGAAAATTTGATTTCACGGGAAGCATCAAACGCGGTTTTCGCGGCCCCGGAAACGCTTTCGGGGCTGTAAATTACGTCCTTTGCCCTCTCCCCCGATTCGATGGAATCTTTGATATCGGGCGCCCGCCCGGAGTCTTCAGCTCCCTTTAAAACCGCGCGATTTGTGTTCAGTTCTATTCTGTCTTTTCCGGAATCTATACGCTCAGAATTACCGGGATCAGTCGAAATATTCCTTCCCGTATCGGCATTTTTTAAGATTGTCTTTCCATCGCCGGAGGCGGAATGATCGATGGATTTATAAGTTTTCGGATTGATGTCGGTTGGCGGAATCTTATTATTAAAACCGTTAATCTTCATAGTCGCATTATCTCATTATCTGTATCGCCAAGTTGCGCGAACACTTTAGCTGGTTTTATCGAAATATACGGGCGAGGGTTGCGTTGAAGTTTTATACCCGCTGATTTTGCTCATCTCGACCGTGTCACCCAGCTTTTCCTTAAGATCCTGATAGGATTTATTCAGGATTTCAGCCAGCTCATCCATCAGCCCGTAATTTCTTTTCGAGATTTTAATTATTCCATCCAGTATTTTTTTGATCTCATCATCGCCGGATATTGCCATCCTGGAAAGACTCGTATCATCGGACTCAAGGCGGGCAATATCATAGTCGATGTTTTTTATTTTCTCAATAATACTGTCGATCATTTCGCTTTTATCACGAAAGCCATCAAACTCCTTTTTTTTCAGGAGATTCTCCTGTTCGATCAGGGTCTTTTCCATATCTTGAAAAAGGCGTCTTTTGGACTCCAGGTGTGTGACCAGCTTGGCTCTGGAATTATTCACTATACCTCCATCGAGATTAATTGATTCTCAGGATTGTTGTTAATTCCCGGGGAAGATTTTCCGGGATTTTCAAATTCCATATTCTCCCAGGCGTCTTTTATCTCGCCAACCAACGGAATGATTTCATCCAGTTCATCGACATTTTTAGACACGTTCGCCATGGTGATCTTTTCCACAAAGTAGGAATAGAGAGCCGATAGTCTTCTGGCGAATTCTCCGCCCGATTCGGGATTCAACGTTACCAGCAGGTGCAGAAAGATATTTCTGGCGCGGTCGAGTTTTTCATGGGTGCCGGGAACGTCACCCGCATTTATTCTCTCTTTTCCCTGTTCCATCAATCCCAACGCGGATTCATAGAGAAAAACTATAAGCTCCCGTTGATTCATATTCTTTATTTTAACGTCTCGGTAGGTTTTAAGCTCTTTTTCTGCCACATAAAGCCCCTTTTATTCCAAACATCAGATTGATAATAATCCGCCGGAGTTACTGTTGGTCTGTCCCAATGATCCCAAACTCGCAATAGCGGAGGATAAAAACATTTGCTGGCTCTGCAACTTTCCAATAGCCTCCTCCATAGCAATAAACTGCTTATAGAGGCTTTCTCTTTTTACCTCAAGCTGCTCTTCCATTCTCTCTATTTGCTCCTTGATATTGTTGATTTGTTTTTCAATGGTCTTCGTTCTCGAATTCAAAATTCCGTCGTTTGCGTCGGTATATGCGTCAATTCTCTCGCTCAACAGGGCGGCGATGCCTTTGGTCAAGGTGATCTTACCCTCGGCGCCGTCGACCAATAGATCCGGCGTCAGGGTAACCTTAAGTTTCAGACCGGCCGTATTTTCATTGTCATCGTCTCCCGTAAGTATCTGGCCCAACCCCGTAGCCGGTTCGCCGTTTATGGTGCCCTCGACGTCGGTGCCATCGGTTGATAATCCACCTGAAAACCCCAAAAGGGAATGCGCACTCCAGGCGGGTTCGATATCAATATTAACTTTGGAATTGGAGCCCCAGATCGAGGAAGACATCTCCAGATGACCGGTATCCCCGTTATCCACCCACACGACTTCCACGTCATTGGAGCCGAGGGCTTCATCGGCATTTATTTTTTCCTGTATCTCTGCCGCAAGATCATCGCCGCTGGTATAAATTCTGGCTTCAAGAGATATTTCGCTCGATACAACCCCGTTTACTGATATTTTAATTCTGTTATTATTATTTGTCAGATCGATATTCGATAGAGCCGGATTGTCTATGGACGCCCCGGTATATCTCCCCCGGGTGGCAGCCTGAGTGATATCGACGTCATATCCATTTTCGGAGGGGACCGCGTCCGGGCCGGCGGATAAAAATTTAATGTATCCGTTATCGGAATTGCCTGACGCCAGAAACAGCTTTTTCACCGCTTCGGGATCGTCATTTAACAACTCCGTTAAAACCGACGTATCGACACCGAGTTTTCCATAAATATCGAATTTCACCCCGATGTCGGAGAGTTTTGTCAGGTCTCCGTCCAATCCTCTTACTCTGCGGGTAATATCCGATCTTATGTATGATAGAAGATTTACCAAGGAAGTATCTCCCAGCAGGATGCCCGCTTTATTGGCTTCAGGGTCAAAACTCATCTGCTCGTCAACGAATTTCGCGAACTCGTTATATTTGCCGACCAGATCCTGAATCGTGGAGATAACACTCGAATGATCCGTATCAACCTTTATTCTAATGGGATCTGAGGAAACGTCATGCAATTCCAGCGTAACTCCATCGATAAGAGTTGTTACCGTATTGGATGAAGACGTGACTACGATAGGGGAACCGCCGGAGCCCTGGGAACCGAGCCTCAGGATTGCATCCTGGCCGGCCTGAATCGTAGGCGCCAGAGCCTGCACCTGGAACGTATCTCCTCCCACGAGGACGCCGGAAGAAAAGGATAAAGTCAATCCATCAGAACCATCGCCCGTTAAAACCACCTCATCCACAGCGGGATTAAAAGTAGAAGGAATTGTTATCGATCCGGAATTAGTGCCGTCGGTCCAGTTTATGGCGACCTCATCAACGCCGATAGTCTTCGACCCGGAGCCTTCTATGGTGAAGTTATATATTTTATTAGCAATGCCTGTATAGCTGGCGCTGGCTCCCAGCGATGGATTAGAGGTCGCGTTCGGCGACCATTCGATTCTTTCAGGAATGTCAAAATAGCTGGTACCGAAATCGGGCTGGGTTCCGCCTATCAAATCGTTCGTTACCGTAATCTCGCTATCAGCTCCGGTTTCGTTGGCCGACAGGATCAACCTGAAGGGATTGTTTCCCGATCCGTCGTTAATAATTGCCGCTGTCACTCCCGCGCCGGCGTCATTTATGGCATGTTTCAAGGCGCTCAGACTATTACTTCCGGCTTCCAGATTTATGGTAATCGGGGCGCTGCCGCCAACGGAGATCTCAATTGTGCCCGTACCCACAATGGTCTGATCCGAAGAATAACCCTGGCTCGCTATCTGCTGATTTTGAGCCAGCTGATCTACGGAGACAAAATATGTTCCACTGGCGGAACTCCCGCTTCCGGTTACGGATATTACGTCTGAGTTTGAGGACGTAACCGAGATTTTATCCCAGAGAGACGCCCTTGATAAAACATCGGTCTGGGTTTTAAATGCCAGGAGATAGGAATTAATAGTCTGCCAGCTGGTTAATTTCTGGGTGTATTCGGCCTGCCTGGCCAGATATACATTTTGCTTGGCCCTTTCGGCTTCAATGATACTGTTAATAATTTCAGTAGTATTCAGCCCTGAAAATATGCCGTCAATGGCTCCTGATGCCATTTCAACGCCTCCTGAGTAAGGGGACAGCCACCATAGACAGCGCCCGTTTGTGGAAAGATAAAATGGGCACCGCGTTATTTCATTATTATTATCGGAAGTATCGGGGTTGTTATTAGTATATTAGAATATATTTACCCTTAATGAGACCACAAATAATATCTGCAAAGAAGGCAAAAAAAAGGGGGACGGGTGAATCCCATCCCCTCTATCCTTCGGAATATCTATTAACCGAATAGTGAAAGCACAACCTGCGGGACCTGGTTGCCTTGCGCCAGCATGGCAATACCGGCCTGCATCAGGATCTGGTGTTTGACGAATTCTGACATTTCTCTTGCCATATCGGTATCACGGATATTGGATTCGGAGGCTGTCAGGTTCTGGGCAGCGATTCTGAGGTTGGTCAGGTTGGATTCCAGGGTATTTTTCTGGAAGGATCCCAGGGTTCCTCTGATATTGGTAACCTGGTTAATGGCCTCGTCAATAACCTTCTGGGAATCCTGAGCGCCCTGGGCCGTAGTAACATCGATTTCGGCAAGGCTCGCGAACATATTATTGTCAAGATTCTGGCCTATATAAGTTGCTGAAAGGTTGTCGATAGCGATCTTGGCGGTCTGTCCAACATTGGCGCCGATCTGGAAGACGAGGCTTCTGTCGGTAACGTAAAGCTGCTCGGTGCCGCCGTCGGATTTCAGCGAGAGGCGCATCTTGACCCATCCATCCCTCTGTGAGTTGAAGACGGTTGTTTCTTTACCCGCCGTAACGATCTCTTCGGTACCTCCATCAAGCCTGACGGCATATGTACGCGCTTTGACTGTAAGCAGCATATTGCCGATGTTTATTCCGCCGTTAGTCTGAGCCGGAGCCACTGTCATGGTGACTGAACCGCGGGTATTGGCATCGTCGCTGGTATAGAGTGTTTGATCTTCAGTCGAATATAAGGCGGCGGTGTAGAAGTAACGAACATCGTTTATCGAGTTGTTGAAGCCGTCAAATCTTATGATGGCGTCAAGGCCCTTGTTCGCAATCTGGTCGACTGTCATTCCTATGGAGTTGAAAAGAGCCGTTGAAGTGCCGGTACCCGTCATATTCAGTCTCAATGAGAACTTCGAGCCTTCGTCCATGGTGTAAAATCTCAATTTGCTCTGCCCGCCTTCAATAACAACCGTCGCGTAGACTTTATTTGATTCGCCGACAGCCAGGTCGCTGAAGGTGCCGAAGTTGGCGGCCAAAGCCATCTTGCCATTAATTGTGGCGGCCAGCGCTGAGAGCGTCGAAAACGTTCCGCTACCGATAGCGAAGGTCGCCGTCTTGGCGTAAGCGTCGACCAGAGTCGAGCTTGACGCGTACTGAGCGGTAAGCGAAAGCAGGTTGCTCGAACGACCGCGGTCATTCTGATTCTGCAGCCCGGAGAGACCGGTAGTGACGGTAGCGTTAGACGATGTAATGGTGCCGACCGCGAGTGAGTAATTGGTTCCTTGCTGGGTCGTCCTGATACGGATATAGTCAGGTGCGCCGGCCGTAACGGTCGCCTGAAGTTTACCGGCGAGAAAGGTGTTGGCATTGATGGCATTGTTCAGCCTCGAGGCGATATTGGTAGCGAGATCGCCGGACGCGACCACGTCGGTTCTGATGGTTAGCGTTTGCATACCAACAGCGTTATTCCCGGCCTCCTGGAAATTGAGCTGGAAGGTAATGGTATACTGGTTGTTGTCCGCGAGAGTGCTGAAGTTGGTGACGGCCCTGGTATAAGCCTCACGCACGGAAGCGGCGGTACCGGTTAAAGAAATACCGTTTCCCCAGGCATCAAGAGCGGTTATAGCCTCACCAGTCTTAACCGCACCCGATGAAGCCTGAATAACATCGATGTTGTGTACCCCGCCGGCCAGATTATAGGGACCTGTCGGTGTGTTTAAACCAAGACTGGTAACGTCGAGGGTTGCGGACGAATCGGTCAGCATGACGGACGTCACGCTATGAACGCCATCGCTCATGTTAGATTCGGAAATGGTAAGCCCCGAGGTATTGGCGGTGGTGATGGCCGCTACGTTGGCCGCGGAGCCATCAAGCAATTTCTTCGTGCCATACTGTGTGTTGGCGGCGATTCTGTCGATAGTACGAATCGCGTTTGTAATTTCAGCCTGGTCAGCAGCTAACTGGTTGTCGTCATTGACACCTTCATTAGCGGCGTGAATGGCTAATTCCCTCATACCGATAAGCAGGTTGTTAATCTCGTTGAGGGCTCCCTCAGCGGTCTGGATCATATTGATCGAGACCTCCGAGTTCTGTACGGCGCGATTCAACCCGGCGATCTGAGCGCGGAACTGCTCGGATATAACCAACCCGGCCGGATCATCGGCTGCCTTGTTAACCCGAAATCCTGACGATAACTTCTCCATCGTCGAGGATAACTTATTGGTCGTAATCGTTAAATTACGCCAGGCATCCAACGCCGTGATGTTGTGGTTAATTCTTAGTGCCATTTAACTTCCTCCTTGAAATTATGATAACGTCCCTTCTGTTAACAATTTTATTGTTAATTATCTTGCTTCTAACATTTTCTGATCGTTTCGCTAAACTGTAATCCGCACACCCCCTTGAAGAAGATGGCATATGTCTGATGGATATTTAGATCTTCTAAAATCTATAATCGACAGGAAGATATGGACGCTTTAATCCAAGCAAGTTTTTTTTGAAACAACTAACCTATTGCAATTCAATGGATTCCGTAAATCGAGTTATTTCTTCCAAACGGTTTTTGGCGATTTTATTATCGGGATTTGATCGCAACACCGCCTTATACCCCATTTTCGCCGAATCGATTTTGCCCAGATTGAAGTAGCAGTCCGCAAGCCGCAATATAGCATCATGTTGTCCGGGATACGATGCAATATATTTTTCGTATCGTCCTATCGCCTTCCAGTAATTTTTGGAGTTATAATAAATATCGCCCAATGTGGCGTTTGCTTCCGAATCATTGGGGGAATTTTCCAGGTATTTTTCCAGAAAGGTAGCGGACTCGTCGAATTTATTCTGTTTCATGAGGCAGACGGCGAGATTTCGATAGGCCAACGCGAAGCCGGAAGAAAGTTTCAGTGTCCTGCGGTAATACTGTTCGGCGGAGGAGTAATTCTGTTGTTTGAAAAAGCAGTTTCCCAGATTGTTCAGCGCCGCCGGATCTGTTGGCGAAGCCGCGGATTGTTTGCGATAATTCTCGGCGGCCGAAGAGAAATTTCGGGAGTGATAATTCAGGTCCCCTTTGGCCGCCAGCGCCTGGGGAGAATTCGGGGATTTTTTCAAGGCTTTATCAACCGCAACGGAGGCCTTATCAAAGTCGCCTTCAAGCGACGCCGCCCCGGCTAATCCCAGAAGCGAGGCGTTTCCGGAATCGTCATACTCCAGGGCTTTTTCAAAACTTTCGGACGCTTTTTTATGGTCGCCGAGGTTCAGATAGGCTTCGCCCAGTAAAATATATATTTCGGAATCCTCGTGTTTGTTTTCTACGGCCTTGCGACAATGATAGACCACCTTATCGTACTGTCTTTTCTGCCTGTAGCAACGCGCGATAAGATGCTGGGTGTATTCGAAATCTTCCACTTCCTCGATTACTTGATGGAAATAATCCAGGGCTTTATCGATATTATTTCTGAAATATTGGGAGAGTCCCAGCCCGTAATAAACCGCAAAATGGCTGTTGAGATTGTTCAGGATCAAGCCCATCCATTCGCGGTGCTCGGAGAAATTATCGCGCACTTTTAGGTAACGCAGAAACAGCTCGTCGGCCTTGTCGTATTCTCCGTCTTTGGAATAAACATAGCCGAGGTTGAACAGCGGATCGAGATAATCTTCTTTGATCTCAAGAGCCTTATAAAAATATTCCTTGGCTTTTTCGTGATTGTCGAGCCCGACGTAAGCGCAGCCGATCTGATCCAGCGCCATGACATAAACATGCCTGCGATCAATATTATCCGGGCTTAAAATTTCTATGACTCTTCTTGCATGCCGGAGGCTTTTCTCGGGTTCGGCAAGCCCGCGATATATTTGCGCCAGGTTAAAATGCGCGAAAGCGTTATCCGGATTCTCCTTCAGTTGTTCTTTCAACAGTTTTTCGGTTCTTTTGCCCTTTTCCCGCATCTGCTCCTCGGAAAGACCGTAACCGTGATGATATACTTTTAATTGCGTCGATAGAGTTATTCCGTCCATTACCAGCTGATTATGCACAATTCCCGAGTAGCGGTATTCCTTTTTATTTCTGAAAAGCCTGTGGGAATTCAGAAACCCGGTGCGGCCGCCCTGAATTTTGTTGTAGACGATAAAAGATACCGCGTCGATATCCTTGCGTCTTACCGCGCTTCGAATCATATGATGTTCGGTGGGATCGAGTTCTTCGTCGGCGTCCAGAATCAAAATCCAGTCTCCGGTGGCGTAGTCTATGGATTGATTTCTGTGATAGGAAAAATCGTTCTGCCAGGGATGTTCATATATAATCGCGCCATATTCCCCGGCGATATCCATGGTGCGATCGGTCGACCCGGTGTCGACAACGATTATTTCATCGACCGCCTCTCTGGCAGATTCGAGGCAACCGGGCAGGAATTTTTCCTCATTTTTAACTATCATACAAAGGGAAATCTTTTGAGGTTTATCGTCAACAGTTTCTCTCAGCTTTATTAAATTACTATTGGCAATTTGATGCCGGGGATCGATTTTCAGGGCTTTTTTGAAACAGGCTTCCGCGGCTATATAATCACCCATTTTCTCCAGAACCACGCCGCGATTCACAAATGCATCTACATCTTTCGGATTTTCCGCGATGATTTCATCCAGGATCGTGAGCGCCCCATCAAATTTCTCCGCATCTCCATAAATCAGCGCTTTAGCGTTTTTCAAACCGGCCTCATAGGGAAACAGCTTAATCCCCTCATCAATTACGGATATGGCATCATCGAGGCAACCATCTTTCTGGAGGTTGCTGGCAAATATTATCCGCCGGAAATGATTCTCGGGATTAAGCGATACGGCCTTTCGCTGATACCGCGACGATTTTTTGAAATCGAGCGTTCGGCGCGCGGAATCCGAAAGTACCCACAGCACGTCGGCGCGGCTGTTATAGGACTGACTCAAGTAGTCGTCTTTCAAGGAGTTACAACCCTCCCTTATTTTCAAATACTCTTCCCCCGCTTTCAGCGATTTTTCATATTCGGATTGTTTATAATATATATTTAACTCGAGAAAATAGGCATCAAGATAATCGCCGAAAACATCGCGGGCTTTGTTCAGATTATTAAGAGCCTCTTCAAACTCTTCCCTTTCGGCCAAAGATAACACCAGGCCGAAATATCCAGCCGCCAGATCACGCCTGTTATCGGATTTCTCCGCTCTTTTTATAATATCATTATAATTTTTATAAGGGTTAACTGTTTTGCCTGTCGGCGCCGTGTTTCTCTCAAACTGCGATAGCTCCTTTATCTTAAAGGAGGCTTTCCTTCTATCGGTTTTTTTCTTTTTGCCCATCTGCTATATTATCCTTATGATCAATTTACCTGATTTGAAAGGACTTCGACCCGTTCTCTTATGGGAACATCCTCGGGGAATAAGGACAGATATTTGTTATAGATATCCAGTGCTTCTAATTTCTTTCGCAACTGTTCAAGAGCCTGCCCGCTCATCAACATGACTTCGCCGATTCTATCATGCGTCTTCTCTTTAGAAGGATTGAATTTGCCTCCGGCGGCTTCGTAAATCTCTATGTAGCGTTTTGCAAATTTCGGAATCCTGTCTGTTTCTCCGATAAAGGCCGCTATCAAAATCTCAAAATAAACCAGGTCAAGGTAATTGCCCAGCTTAAGGCGCGCTTCATAACATACCTTTCTTGCTTCCTCATATTTATTCATTTTAAAGCATGACAGACACCAGATATAAAATGCTTCGGCCGCAAACTCGGAGTGATCGGTATCGTGAATCGCGCTAACCGCATTCCTGCAATAATCGATCGCCATGGAGTATTTTTCCTTGCTGAAACTGTTTAAGGCCAACCTCAATATTTTTTGCAGATTCGACAATTTTCCCGATGATTCCGATTGCGTGTTCTTACCGATTTCAGTAGACCGGGTAGCGTTGTTCATAATGTCCCTTTCATAATGATTTCACAGTTTGCTTTATCCGAGACCCCTTTTTATCGGCTTTATACTTTTTCAAAGCTTCGACAACGTGTTTTTGTTCATACGTAGTGATACCGTTATACAATGGCAGGCTTATGATATTTTTGAACGCGCCCAAAGATCCGGAAAAACGGAATTTATCGATATTATATTTATTCGAATAATAGGTCGTATGGGGTATGGAATAGGTCCCGATGCCGGCCTCGATTTCATAATTCTTCAAATGATCGATTATATCATCTCTAAAATCGCCGGTCATAAATGCGACATAGGTTTGGTAGTTCAGTCTTCGGTTCGCTTCCGGCAGGCACGGACGAAGAAATTTCAGATCATTTAAATTTCTGTTATAATAATCGGCGGATTTCAATCGTTCCTGCAAGGTCAAGTCATAACGATTGAGCTGCGAAATTCCCATGGCGGCCTGAAATTCGGTCATTCTATAGTTGAATCCCGGCATTACAAAATCGACGCCATGGGAGAAATCCTGCCCGTGATTACGAAGCTTTTTTATTTTTTCGGCAAGTTCCAGATCGCCGGTAACCACCGCCCCCCCCTCGCCCGTGGTCAGGATTTTCCTGGGATGAAAGCTGAAAACCGCCAACTTTCCCAGGTTCCCGCACCTGACACCCGCGATTGAGGAACCCAGCGCGCAGGCCGCGTCCTCGATTATAGGAATATCATATTTGCGGGAAAGGGCGTGAATTTTGTTTATCTCGACCGGCCATCCGAAATTATGGACTATCATAATGGCCCTTGTACGGGAGGTGATACTATTTTCAATTCTGCTTACATCGATATTAAAGCCATTCGGCTCGGAATCGATAAAAACCGGCCTGGCGCCCAGGATCTCCACGGCGTTGGCGCTGGCAGGGTAACTGAAAGCCGGCACGATAACATCATCGCCCGGACCGATACCCAGCGCGAGCAAACCCAGATGCAGGGCGGCGGTACCGGATGATACGCAAACAGCATACCTGACTTTAACATATGTCGCAAGCTGCCGCTCGAATGTTTCAATCATTCGGCCGCAGACCAGGCGGCCCGATTTCATACTCTTTTCCGCTGACTCGATATCAACATCCAGCAAGGATGGTTTCGAAAGCGGTATTGGAATTGATTTTGTCATAATACCAGTCGGCAGTTAATTTTAAACCTTCTTCCAGATCCACCCCGGGCTGAAAGCCGAGGATAGACCTGGCCTTATCTATATTGGGAATCCTCAACTCGACATCGGCAATATCCTTATCAATAAAGACGATTTTAGATTTGGAATAGGTCACCCTGATTGCCGCAAGAGCCAAGCCGTAAATGGTAACCGTTCCGCGCGGGTTGCCTATATTGAAACACTCTCCGACAGCTCGGTCATTTTCAAGAACCGCCAGGACGGCATCCCCGATATCGTCTATATAACACCACGATCTGATCTGATCGCCGTTGCCCCTGATTACAAGATCTTCTCCTTTAAGCGCCCTGGTTATGAAATGATGAACGGCGCCCTCGCCGACCTGCCCGGGGCCGTAGATGTTAAAGGGGCGTATGGTTGTCGTCGGAATATTTTTTTCCTTGTAATAGCTGTAAGAAAGGTGTTCCCCGGCGAGTTTTGAGACGGCGTAGGTCCAGCGGGCGTTCCCCACCGCGCCCAGCGAAGTCGAATCGCCCTCTTCGGACCTATAAGCATACGAGCCGAAAACCTCTGAAGTGGAGAAATCAACGAATCGTTCAAGCGATGTAAGTCCCGAAGCCGCCTCCAGCATATTGGAGGTGCCGATCATGTTTACCCGCATGGTATTTACGGGGGATTTAATCACCGTGTCTATACCGGCGATGGCGGCGAGATGTATGACAATATTGGCGCCGTTAATATGCTTTTTAATGTTCTCGAAATCCAGAACGTCCCCGCGGCAGGAGGTGAGATTGGGATGGTTTTGGAATCTCCTGCAGTTAAGGCTGTGACGCACGTAGGTGTCGTATATTACAATCTCGTTATGATCGATCAGCCGGGCGATAAGGGCGGAGCCTATAAAGCCGGCGCCCCCCGATAGAAATATCTTTTTGCCTTTTATCACGTTATTCTCCCTATTTTAAAAGGAATTTATCGCGGTCATCCACGATTCTGTGCCCGTTCATTACCAGGTCGTATATCCAGACATATTGTCTTATGAGTTTCATGGGATCATGATGATTTCTGACCCAGATCTTGCCTGCGCTGCCGATACGGGATATCTCCTCTTTGTTTTTAAGGAGATATTCCAGCCTGTCATATAGATTTTCTTCTGTTACGTAAACAATGGGATTATCCGGATGATAGCTGGTGGCGAAATTCGATATCCCGCACAGGACGGCGTGGCCGGCAGCCATGGACTCGATGGCGGATAAACCGTAAATGCCGACGGAGATCTGATCGTAGGTCATATGACAGCGGCTTTTTATATCCAGGCATTCCTCGTTCGTTTTGCGTTCTATCAACTCCAGCTCAAAGGGGTAATTTTTCTTTTTGAGCTTTTCCACCACCGAAAGAAACAGATCTGTTTTTTTGAATTGGCGGTTCGTGGGCGGGTGGCAGATCCTGATTATGTCGGTAGGCTCAGAGCATTGTTTTATTCTCGAAAAATCACACATGATGTTGGTATGATAAAAAAACGGCGCGTTTTCCAGCATAGTATAATCCCAGCAGGAAAGCCCCAGAATTCTGTTCTGCGTGTGCCATTTATATAATTGAACGGCGTTGGTTCTTATCTCGGAGCCGTAATATTGTATGAGTGAATTATCCGGCTTCAGGTATTCTTCCCAGTTTACTCCTTCAATATGCTTGGGAAATCTCCCCATGTGATAGAAATCCGCGTGCTCGACGACATCAAGCGTTTCTTTAAAACCTTCTTCGCTTTCCCGGGAGAGGATCAGATCCCTGTCATAAGAAAGATAATCGTCCTGAATTATGACCAGACGGGCTTTGTGAATGGTATACCTGTTGATCATCCTGAACAACAACGACAGCTGACCGGCGATATTGAAATCGGCGATTATGGCGATATTCTTGCCGGTTTTTTTCTCGCGCAAATCCTCCGGGACATGTTTTAAGAAAATATCATCCGCTCTCGAGTTTGATCTTTTGGTGAGTTTAAGGGCGCCTGATACCGGATTTCGTTCAGGTTCCGTTTTTGCCCCGGTTTGAACCGAATTCGCCATTTCTATGACAGAGTTTTCTTCCGGCACCGGATTCATATTATGATCTACATCGTTCGGATTGGCGCTTCTGGAGAAGGCATTTAGAAACTTCTCAACCCAGGCCAATCCCTCGGAATAGGAATCGGCGTCGAAGCAAACCTCGAAGAGATTCATCAGGGCCCTTTTATAAAGGATGTCGGTTTCCAGGGCCTTGATAAAATGACCTTTGGCGAGATGCGTTTTGCCCTGGGAATGATAGAGCACGCCGAGATCGTTGTGAGCCGCGGCGTCTCGAGGATTAATCTCCACCGCCTTAAGAAAATCCTCCACAGCCTCGGTCCTGCGGGACTGTTTACTGTGAACAAGGCCCAGGTTGTAATGGGCGTCCCCGCAATCGGGATCGATTTCGATAACTTTGCGAAATGTATTCTCGGCGTTAAAATAATCCGTCCGCCGAGCGTAAATAGAACCCAGCGAGTTTAACAGCTCAATATCTTCCGGAGATTGTTCCAGAAGCGCATGGATCGCGTCCTCGGCCTCCGAATAATCTTCATTTTCTAAGAGCCTCGCCAGCTCGTCTCTTGAAATGAGTTTTTTTTCTTTTGTTTCGACCGCTTCCGGCATAATTCCGCCTCTTTTATTTTATCGTTAGTATTTGCTTTAGTTTTATAAAGTTTCCGTCTGGCGGGCACCTCTTAAGCTGAACCGTATAAAGCGGTCTGTGAAAACCGATCCCGCCGGACGTTAATCGTGATCCGGCATTGGAGTTTCGACCAATCTCCGCTCCAGATCCTTGAAAATCGAGTGATTTGTGTTGTAATAGCTTTCACCCAGAACCAGTTGCGCCGCATTCATATTGGATTTGTTAATAACCAGAGGCGCCTGCAGGTTGGCCGACATCAATGCCGGTTGTCCTTTTGGTATCGATACGAGAACGAAAATAGCGATGTCGTCGATACTTTTGGTTTTCAGCATAACCAGATCATTGGGATTTATCTCGACAATATAATCGGGCTTAAAGAAAAGCGGATCAATCATCAGAAACGCCAGATCCGGGTCTTCAAGGGATTGCAGCCATTTAAAAGGCTCCTGCCCTCTCAAACTTACCGTAATAAACCTGATATACGAGTCAAAGCCCAGTATCCCTCTGACCATGGTGATAATTTCGGATTTCCCGTGTTCGATTTTGCCGAATCTCGATGTCTCCGCTATCAAAACCCCTCCTAGCTGAGAAAGCGAATCAAGGACGGTTGAATCAATCTGGCTGCGGATGCAAGAGCGGCCTGATACGCCGCTTCTGCAGAGGCCAGATCCGTTATGACCTTAGTTATATCGGCATCTTCTATATTGGACAGTTGCTCGGTAACCTGTAATTCGAAAGTTAATTGACGATAAGAAGCCATATCGGCCCGGTTTGTCCGGGCGCCGACCTCGGCTCGCGCAATCGATACCTTATTCAGCGCGGTATCGAAGGTTTCCAGACACAACCCTATTTCGTCCACGTCATTGTTTTCCAACGCATTTTCCAGCACCATCAGATTGCCCAGAATATCCGGCGATCCGAATATCCCGAGATCCTTCGCGGTCTGGCCGTCATCCGCCTCGATTACCACCAGCGAACGATCTTTGACATTGGAAAAAATCTGAATTCCCGTATGCTGATCGTTTATTCTGGCCTCAACCTCGATACCCGATGAATTAATCAGATTTACAACGTCTATTATGGTGGCGTTGGGATCGTTCCCCAGGGCCGTTAAGTCGATATCCTTTACCAGATCGCCGTTGATTATCCTGATCTTTCCCAGAGGATATCCCAGTCCGGATCTGAGAGAGGAGAGCAGGGTGAAATATGCCAGTTCGGGATTGAGGTCTTCTCCGACATATTGATCGTATGGTGATTCGCCAAGAAGCCCCAGATATTTGGCGGTATTCTCATCCGGCGCATTTTCAGCCACCTGTATATGAGTCGGTTCGAGGTCTTCCCCCTCCAACACGCTTCCGATTTCGCCCAATATTCCGAGGTCGGACGCTGTCTGACCTGCGGGTGACCCCTCCGAGATGATGACATTGAGTGGCACCGCGTTGTTGTCGTTTAAAACCAGTAAGTTTTTATCCGGATGGAGCGAAGCCGTGACATTGTTTATCCCCCCCGCCGGCAGCTGCGTATTTATAGCGTTTATAACATCGCCGACGGTTGCGCAGCCGGAAATATCCACATTCACGCTCACTCCGCCGCCGGTGCTGAACCTTATAAGGCCCGGTGTTTGATCGACTCCCAATCCACCGTTGAGCATGGAAAGAGGGGTGTTAGCGTTAATTAAATGGTCTGACGTATCCTCAAGAGCGATACTGTTTCCGGTCAGGCTTATACTGGCGTTAAAATTCGGGATACCGGCGCCGTTCAACGCGTCGAGAACGTCTTGAATATTCCTTGCCGCGGATACGTCTATAATGTAGTCGCCGTTTAACGTACGGACATTGAAAAGGCCCGCGCCCAGATCGACACCGTTTCCGTCATGAAGATAATCGAGCCAGAGATTCGGTTGAATACCGGGATTCAAATCATGCCCGTCGCCCAGGGTACGGCTTGCCACAGTGAGGAATTCTGCCCCTATGGAATTTATTCGAAGATATGAGGATGATTCCGTTTCAAGGGAAATCCGCTCAAAATCTCCCCGGTATACGACTCCCATTGCAAGCACCATGAACGGAGAAACGTCAGTTCTCGTGCCGGAGAATATATAATTACCTTCGAATTGAGTATTCGCGGCTTCGATCATCTGTTCGAAAATATCCCTGATATTGGTTGCGCCCGCCGCCCGGGCGTTATGGTCATAGGTGTCATTGGCGAACTGAACCGCGAGTTCTTTGGCCTCTGAAATCAGCTCATTCATATTGCCCATGGCCTGGTCGGAAAAATTAAACCAGGAAATAGCCTGACTGATATTTTTCCTGAACTGGGATATCTCCGATAAATCGGATCTGAAACCGAGATCCTTGGTTATTCCAATAGGATCGTCTGATGGCCTGTTTATTCTCCTGCCCGAACTGGCCATGGTCTGAAGCCTTAAGAACCGCGATTGCGACAGCGCCAGATTTCGGGTCACCGTGTTCATTATCATATTTGAGGTTATTCTCATTACGGACCTCCGGGCGTCTGCATCCTGTCAATATTCGGCCAGGTTATTTTCTCTAAATCCGGATCCGGGCAACTCAGGCTTACATTACTCCCGGAAATATGCCATTGAAATAACCCGCACTTATGCTGCCAGTAATTCCCTTTTTCACTCGGATAAGGGTCTTCAGATATATAAAATTTATCAATCTCCGAATTCATTATTTTTCACTTTCGTTTTTTCGTTTGCCCTCTTTTATAATTCTCGTTAATCTCTGCAAATCGCCTTTAAGTGACATGGAGGCCTTAATATTCTCGCTCTGGATTTTTTTGAAAATTTCCTCTCTGTAAACCAGGACTCTCTCCGGGGCCGTTATTCCGATTTTCGCCTGTTTCCCGCTTATGCCCAGAATCGTTACTCTTATGTCGTTACCGATCGCTATCGATTCTCCGGACTTCCTTGTCAACACCAGCATAGGGACCTCCCTGACCCCGCATTACTTACATTAATAATTCCTCAAGCCCATCTCGTTGATTACCGTGTTTAACGCCGAATCCATTACGCTGATTACCCGGGCGGCGGCCTCATAGGCGTGTTGAAACTGAATCATATTGGTCATTTCCTCGTCAAGCGACACGCCGCTTAGAGATTCCCTGGAATTATCTATTTGCGATAGCAGGGCCAGCTGGTTGGCTTCGTGGTTCTGGGCCTCTTTAGACTTAACGCCGACCTTTCCAATCAGAGAACTATAGTATTCGTTAAATGTCGCCTCGCCGTTTCTCATCAAGAGCTGATCTCTCAACGCGGCGATACCCAGCGCATTCGCATTGTCGCCGGTTTCCCCGTTAAGACCGGCGGCGATGTTATTCACGTCGGTTAATACTGAATAATTCAGGCTTATATCATCGGCTCCGGTGGTATCGGGATCGAAAAAATCGAGACCGGTTTCGCCGTTCAGACCGTAACCCTGACGGTGCACGTCGTTGACGGCCTCCACCAGCGAGATCGCCAGCAGATCTAGTTCGGCCTGTTGGTCGATGACGAGATGGTCTCTGGCTTCAAGAATTCCTTCGAGCTCGCCTCCGGGATTTAGAATATCAACGCCGGTGCCCTTGAAAAACAGCCTGTGCGTTACATTTGATCCGGTGGATTCAACCTCCATGCCAAGTTCGAGGTTTGAGTTACCGTCGACCAGGGCCATCCCGCCCATAAAAACAGTATATGACCCGGACGGCTGTTCGAGGACGCTGACGTTGATCCACATGGAAAGCTGATCCACAAGGTGATCTCGTCTGTCGCGCAAGTCGTTGGCCGAATGGCCGGTAAGTTCGGCGGCCTTTATATTTTTGTTGAGTTCGGCGATCTGTTCCGCGGTCGTGTTGATCTGCGACGCCAGAGTCGTAATATCGGCATCGAGCGAATCTCTTAAATCGCTCAGCTGAGTTGAAAGCTGATGAAAGGAGTTTATGAGCAATGATGATTGTTCCCTTAAAGCAACTCGCGCTGATTCGCTTTCAGGATTATTGGCCAGATCCTGCCAGGAGTTCCAGAATTTATCCAGTTGCGCCGACATGCCCGTATCTTCCGGTTCCTGATATATCCCCTCGATCTGTTGCCAGGTACGAGCCAGGAACTGCCATTTTCCCAGACGATGCGATTCGCTTCTGTATTGCTGATCGAGAAAAACAGATCTTATCCGGCGGATCTCATCTATTTGAACGCCGGTGCCGGCGTGGCCGAAAAGCGACTCCATGGGCTCGGTTATCGAATATATCGCGTCCTGACGGCTGAAACCGGGCGTGTTCACATTGGCGATATTATGTCCGGTCAGGTTAAGGGATAACTGCTGAGCCAGCAATGCCCTTCGACCAATTTCCAATCCTACATTGGGTCCATACATATTACGCCGTCCTTGTCAGCAGACATCTATTATCGGAAATAACACTGTTCTTTCTGGCCGGATTATCGTAGGTGACTCTGGGATTATTCCTCTCGTTGAGATAATCAACGGTCTGCCTGATTACGTTCATCGATTGGTTTATCAAGAGCTGGTTACGTTCCCTCTGGGCGGCGACCTTAACGTGCGTATCCAGGATGGCGTTTCTTAAATGCTCCAGATCCTCGAAATTCCGCCCCTTGAATCGATCTAGAAGTTTGCCCAGTGTGATATCGTTTTTATCCACTTTTAATTTTCCCGATATTTTCTCTATTACTTTTTTCCGGCCGTTTTCCAGCGTCAATGCCTCTTGCGCCAGAAGGCTTATTTTCTCAATGCTTTCTCTCAAACCCTTCAAATCGTTCTCGATAAGATACTGCTGTTGTTCGGTCAGTTTTTCGAGATACGCGGTGAACAGCTTTTGCTCCGCCTTGAGAATACTTTCAAGCTCGCGCAATTCTCTTTCCATCATAATTTCCATCGGCATAATATCGCGATTTATTACATATTTATTCCGAGCTCATGCTCGACAGCACATTTTCAACATACTTAATAGTCTCGGGAAACGGCGGAACGCCCATATACTTTTCCACCGCGGCGGGACCGGCGTTATACGACGCCAGCGCCCTTTTCAAATCCCCGCCAAATTTCTTAATCAACATGGAAAGGTACTTCGCCCCTCCCATGATATTCTGAACCGGGTTAAAGGGATCTCTTACACCCATCATGGCCGCTGTCGAATCTATAAGCTGCATCAGACCTTTGGCGCCTTTGGGGGAAACGGCTCCGGGATCTCCCGCCGATTCTTGCCTGATGACCGCTTTTATCAACGATGTGTCCAGGCCAAACTCCCTGGCCGCCTTATCTATGGTGTCCTGGTATTCCGATAAAAATTCTCGCCCTCTTGATGGTTTGCTGACCGTTCTTGCTGATTCATCTTCTTCCTTCGGCGGAACAATCTCAGCCCCGGTTCGATCCGGTTCGGGAGCCAAAGGCGCAAAAGCGCGAATGGCTGTTGTATTTAACGGAGGAGGTATATCGCTTAATTCATCCGCGATTTTGGAATCGGCGTTTTCCTCTCCGCGGTTAAGCATTTCGGCATATTTCCGATAGATAATATCGCCTATTTTAAACTCCCCGGTTTGAGAGAGATGTTCGGCAAGTTTTTCGTTAAAGATTTCCTTGTAAATATCCCCGCCGAGACCGTTACCGAACAGCTCGGAGTTTTCCGTGGTTTTGTTCATGGCCTTGAGCATATAGGAAATGAAAATCGCCTCAAAATCACGGCAGGCCTTTTTCAGTTTCTGGAGTTTGATATCCCGCTTAAGGTCCGACGGCGGTTTTGTGAGCTCGTCGAGCTTTGATTGCGCCATGAACCTGGCTATATTCGGGTTATAAATTTTCATTACATGATAACCAGTTCAGCCCGTAAAGCCCCGGCGAGTTTCAAGGCCTGGAAAATGGCGATTATATCTCTGGGCGTCGCGCCGATTTCATTTAACGCTTCGGCCAGATCGCCTATATTGGCTTTTTCCTCGAATTTTATTATGCGGGCTTCCTCGGCTTCAGCGACGATCTCCGAGTCGCGGGTCAGCACTGTCCTTCCCCTTGAGAACGGCTCCGGTTGCGACACTTGCGGTTCGGCTTTTATTTCAATTTTCAGATTCCCGTGAGCCAGGGCTACCGCGGACAATGTGACATACTCACCGGCCACAATGGTCCCCGTTTTTTCGTTAATCACCACCCTCGCCACCGCATCGGGTATCACCTCGAGCGATTCCATCCTTGAAATAAGATTTACCAGTCCCCCCGGGATTCTGAATGCGGAGGGGATTCTCACTGTCAGGCTGCCCTCATTTCTGGCCACGGCCGCGCCCGGCTCGATAACGGCGTTTATCTTGTCCGCCGCCCGTCTGCAGGTCGTAAAATCGGGATTAAACAGGTTAAGCGATAAAAATTCAGGATTTGCGTCGACCGGGCGTTCTTTCTCTATTATAGCCCCGCCCGGTATTCTTCCCACGAGAGCGTAATTTTCGGTAATTTTGTCTCCACCGGTTGTTTGCGCGTTAAAGCCGCCGATGGAGATAGGGCCCTGCGCTGTCGCGTATACAGCGCCATCGGTACCGGAAAGCTGCGTGATTAAAAGCATTCCGCCCTGCAGCGAACCGGCGTCGCCGAGGGACGATACGGTACAATCGATTTTCGAACCGAGCCGCGCTGAGGACGGCAACTGCGCCGTTACCATAACCGCCGCAACGTTTTTAACTTTCACCTTATCGGGAGAGAGGGTTATTCCCATTCTCTCCATCATATTCGTCAGTGTCTGGAGAGTGAAAATCGTGCTTTTGGAATCGCCGGTTCCGTCAAGTCCGACCACCAGGCCGTAGCCGATCAACTGCAAATCGTTATCGAGTTGAAAGGCGGCGATATCCTTGAGCCTTACGCCGGATATGGCTGTCTGCCAGCCGATAAATAGCAACGTAAAGACAATGAGCGATCTCTTTTTAATCCGTTTTTTCATGACTAAAACAACCAGTTTACAAGTCTCGTGAAAAATCCCGGGCGCGAACCGTCATGCGACTGCCCTTTGCCCTTGTATGATATTTCAGCGTCGCCGATCTGATAGGAATAGATAGTGTTGGCGGGCGTTACGTCTTTTTCCCTGACGATCCCCGACAGGAACAGGGTTTCCTGATCGTTATTGATATCCAGTATCCGGTGTCCCTCGACCAGGAGATCGCCGTTGGGATTTATCCCCACCACCTTGACGGTCATTTGAGCGATCAGGCTTCCATTTTTCTCGGTCCTGCCTTCACCGTCGAACTCGCTTTCGTTCTCGGCCGACATACCGAAAGGCGCGAAGAAATCGAATCCCCCTATGCCGGGGCCGCCGTCAACGGAGGCGGTGGTGGATTTCTTCGTGGTCGAATTGGCTTTGTTTGATGCCCGGGCGTTTTCGGATATGATTACGGTCAATATATCCCCGATCTTGTGGGCTTTGATATCGGTGTAGAGCGACTTGCTGTTGGCCTCATCGAAAGGCCCGGCTGTTGCGTAACCTGCGGTTAAAAGCAAAATCGAAATTAACAACGGGATACATCTTTTCATATCCCCTCCTTATGCGCTATAGCCACGGTTGCCGAATCGACGACCGTGGCGTAAATTACTTTTCTGGTATCGATATTCATCACCCTGACCCTGTCTCCACCGGCGCCCTCCTGCTTGACAACCCCGCCGACGGTAAGGGAAAGCGCTCCCCTATGATATAAAATTTCCACCATATCGCCGGGAGAAACGACGGGAGGCGTTTTAAGGGATGATCTTGTTATAATCTTTCCTGAAGGTATATATTTTGAAGCGATCTTATCCGAGGTTTCTTCTCTTGTCACAACGGGTTCGTCAATAACAGAGGCTATATCGCGAATTTCGTATCTGACGTTCTCTTCTGAAAAAGGCTCGCCCGGTTTTATCGGAATCGCGGAGGTTAAGACCTTTTTCAATATTCCGACTCTTACGGTACCGTTGGTCTTATAAACCAGTTCGCCTTTATTATAAAATGAGAAAAATACCACGACCTGTCCCCTGGGCCTATCCTTACCATAGCCGGTTATGTCGACATTATCGGCCTCCGGCGCCCTGGAAAGATCCAGCCTTGAGAAATCACAAACATACTCGGCGTCAGAAAGCGGAAAATGCCCGTTTAGATGGTTAAGAACCGCCTTTTCAACGTCCACTGAGGTTATGGAAAAAAGAATAATGGGAAGGAGAAATATCCTCATTTTACCTCTTCAGATTGTTGGCGATTTCGGTCATCTGTTCGGAGGTCTGAATCGCTTTGGAGTTAATCTCATAAGCCCGCTGGGCGATTATCATGTTGACCATCTCTTCCACGATTTCAACGTTGGACATCTCCAGGTATCCCTGGTTGATTCTCCCGAAACCCTCGAGGGTGGGATTGCCCAGAATGGGCACGCCGGAGGCGGGCGTTTCGATAAAAAGATTATGTCCGATGGCTTCGAGGCCGGCGGCGTTAACGAATTTCGCCAGCTCGATCTGCCCTATCTCCTGCGCTTCCGCGTCGCCCGGAACTCTGACTGCTATAAGCCCGTCATTGCTGACCATAATAAGCTCGGCGTCCGCCGGGATGGTTATACCGGGCTGGACAAACATCCCGTCCGATGTCACAATCTGGCCGTCGGCCGATAATTTGAATGCGCCGTCACGGGTATAGGCTACCTCGCCGTCGGGCAGCAATACCTGGAAAAATCCCTCGCCGTCTATCGAGAGATCCAGGGGATTGCCCGATGCCTGCAGGGTCCCCTGGGTGAATGATCTTTGTGTCGCGGCGGGTTTTACGCCGTAACCCACATCCAGCCCCACGGGAGTGCTGGTTCCGGCGGCCGATTCGGCACCCGATCCTCTGAGCGTCTGGTATAAAACATCCTGAAACTCAACTTTCGATTTTTTGTAGCCGGTGCTGTTCACGTTAGCCAGGTTATTCGAAATGGTATCGACGTTGAGCTGCTGGGCTGCCATACCGGAAGCCGCGGTTCTCATTGCCTTTATCATCTAATCCTCCAGTTTATGCTGATCTTCCCAGATCGTTTACGGCCTTGTCCAGGGTTTCATCCTGTGACTGTATGGCTTTTTGCCCCGCCTCGTAAGCCCTGAAAGACGAGAGCATATCAACCATTACCTCGACCACGTTTACATTTGATTTTTCCAGGTATCCCTGCCTGATCCTGTAATCTGAAGATGGCCTTTCCAAGACGGAAGGATCCCCGGGCACCAGATAAGAATCTCCGGCCTTTTTCAATTGATAAGGTTTCTCGAAATCGACAACCCTTATCCTCCCCGCAGCAAACTCATTAATTGTGACTGTGCCGTCATCGCTGACCATGAAAGAATCCGCCTGTATGGTCAGCGGCCCGGAGTCGGTCAAAACCGGATTTCCATTTTTGTCGACTAAAATCCCCTGCGGCGAAAGGGAAAAATCGCCAGACCTGGTATACATTATCCCCGATGCCGTCTGAACCGCGAAAAAACCGTCCCCGTCAATGGCGAAATTGGTATCGATATCCGTCTTTTCAAGATCGCCCTGTGAAAAATCGATATAGATATCGTCAATCATGGGCACTTCCCAGGGATAATCGGTTATGATCTCTTTTTGCGTGGCTTTATCCAGAACCTGCAAAAACACTCCGTCCTTTTTAAATCCCGGAGTATTTACATTGGCCATGTTGTTGGCGAAGGTTTCCTGCTTGAGAATCCTCGGGAGCATGCCCGAAGCAGAACTGTAAATTCCTTTAATCATAAAATCCTCACATCAATACCTAAACCCTCATTTTATTAAGCAATTGATATGCCTTAAACAGAATATCTATGAGTATTCCCGGGGCCGCCCTTCGGGTCTATCTAACTATTTGTGCGATAAGGGATTGCATAATGCGGAGATTCATAAAAATCAACGGGGATATTTTATGGCCGGGCCGAAAAAAATCAAAATGGGAAAATCTTTCTGGTTGCAGGTGAATAAATTTCTCTTAGGTAAAACGGCCTCCGAAGACCGCGCAAGAACTTTGAAAGAAATAAAAAGGGTATTTTAAGGTGTCGCTGCCGATTGCCGTGATTTTTCCGCCGAATTTCTCGCTGAAAGTAATCGCCAGTAGGCTCTCTCGACGATAAGGGAAACCTCATGGCTTTTAAAGGGTTTTGACAGGTATTCATCGGCTCCCTTCATAAGAGCCTCTTTTATAGTGTAAGCGTCGCCATAGCCTGTCATGACTATAACCGCCATATCATTCCACTGGCTTTTTACTTTCTCAAGTAACTCAAATCCGTTCATTCCCGGCATTTTCACGTCCGAGAGCATCAGGTCGTATTTTTCACATTCCAGTTTATCGAGAGCTTCAGCCCCCGAAGACGCAAGCGTAACTTGATAGCCTTCCGATTCCAATATCTTCAATAAAAGATTCCGCATCATAGCTTCGTCTTCCACGACAAGAATTTTCACGTATTCTTTCATTGCGTAGCGCTCCTTATTTTAAAAAACTATATTAGCAGGAACTCATATCGTCTTTATTATTATCGTTCTATATTAAATAGATATTACTTTTTCGCCAGACTATTTTTTATTTAAAAGATCGAATATGGCATTTTTTATCTCGTTTATTTCAAATGGCTTATAAATCAGACGACAACTCGACATATCGCCGCAACCGAATTTCTCACTTATTCTTACTCCGGATGTGAGCAAAACCGGGGTCTTGATGGAGTTTTTCCTCATATTTTTTAAAAGTTCTCTCCCATCCAGGCCCGGAAGTCCCAAATCGGAAATTACGAGATCGAAGTGTTGTGAACTTATCATTTCCCACGCGCTGAGACCGTCACACGTTTTCGAAACCGCATATCCGTTCCGGGCTAATATTTCGGCGACAACGTCTCCCACCTCAACGTAGTCTTCAACCAGCAATACGTTTCCGGCCCGCATGGTATTACCTCTTTTTGACATTGGCGAGAAGCCGGACTATTCTTTCCGAATTTCTGATTATATCGCTCATGGCAGATTCAATATTTTCCGTGAGTCCGTCATCGAACGGTGCATCTTCAGCGCCGTTAAATGGGTTCCGGGGGCTTTTTTCCATCTTGGCGGCGTCTATTACCTGGTTCATCTGTTTGACCGCCCGGGTAGCCTGATTTACCAGATTGGAGAGATTTTGATTCACTTCGATCCCGATTTTATTATTATGCGTCAACTTGGCCGCGGCAACCGCTATATTTAGAGCGAGAAGCTGAATCTCGCCTGAAACAGCCTCCAAATAATCCAGGATCCCTTTTTGATCTGTCTTTTTATCCGTATTCAAACTGTCAGAAGCTCCCGAACCTTATCTTTCAATTCTGATAGATTTGATGACTTAACAAGATAAGCATCTGCAAGCCAGGACGTGAAGTTGTTTTTATAAGTGGAGTAAGCCGAATTCAATATTACCGGTACCTTGTTAGTTCTGGTCCTGATGTTTTCCAGCACCTCGAGTCCGTCCATATCATCCATTTTAATATCGAGAATCACCAGATCGAGATCGTAATTATTCTCGATAAAATCAAGGGCTTCCGATCCGGATGAAACCGAATATATCTTATACCCTTCAATCTCGAATTCACTTTCGTACAGGCTGCGAATATCCTCTTCGTCGTCTACAATTAAAATATTTTTCACTCTTCCTCCTTGATTAAAGGGAATTCCACGATCAGCCATCCTTTAGATATTTCCGGAGAGCCTATGCCCAGATCCCCGCCGTAATGTTTAATTATCTCGAGGGCAACCGAAATCTCCTGCGATTTCAACTCGCCCTGCCCGATTCGCATGGCATCAAAAAAACTATGGGCGAATTTTTCATTTAGTTCCTCGCCGCGGATCAATATGATGGCGAAATTATGCTGTTCTTTAATTTCCAACCTGAGATTCGACAATCCTCCCGCGATTAACGACGCTTCCCTGATAATTACCATCATGGCCTTGTGAAAGAGACCCCGATCGATAAGTATCATTCCGTCCTTTGCCTTATCATCGATGTCCACGACAGGCATCTTTTCCGATTTGACCGATGTCATTGTCCTGAGAGTTTCCACGATCAGGTCGCCGATATTAAATTTGCTGTCTTTTTTCTCGCTCATGGAAATAATGCTGGAAAAACGGTTCAGAGTATTTTCTATACGGGCGGCTTGTTTGGAAATTATGCCATAAATTCTCTCGTTTTCAGGATCGTCCTTTATTTTTCTGAGCCTGGCGTTGGAATGACCGCCGATCACCGTTAAGGGATTGCGAATCTCGTGAGCCACCTCCAGAGCCATTTTCGATATGCCCGTTAACTTCTCCGAACGGATTAGATTCTCCCTGGTCCTGATAATCTCTTCATTGGCCTTTTTAAGTTTCGCGACCTTTCTCTGGAGCCGGCCGTACAAATGGGTATTATCAATGGCGTCAGATGCGTAACGCGCGAATATTTCCAAAAGCTGCAAATCCGAGGATGAGATCGGCTTATTGGTAATCAGGTTGTCCGCTATGATAACTCCCAGCCACGAATCGCGGGAAACCAAAGGCGCAACGGCCAGACTTTCGGCGCCCAATTTTTTCTTAAGCGATATTTCATCTTCATTTAGATTCGAATCAGAATCGATAACCAGAGCCCGTCTTTCCTCATAAGACCGTTTCAAAAAACTGGAGCTTTCGGCAAGGGGTATTTTCAGTGATGTTACAAGCTGGTTAACATAGGTATCAAAAGGGCTTTCCCCGCTTCTGTAAAAACGCAATATTTCGGCAAGGGAAAGAGGTTCTTCAGACAGACTTTTCCAGATTTCGCCCGCCTCGGCAGGCGAGGAAGGCCCGGTGGCGAGACATCCGTGAAGATACGTAAGAGATTCATCGGATAAAAAAATAAATCCCCGGTTAAAACCGAGCCCGGGGCCGGAGGTTACCGCCAGCAGGATTATTCGTAAAATTTCATTAAGATTAGTTGTCTCGGCAAATGCTCTCACGGCCTGGTTGATAATATCGAGCCTGTCGATTTTCGACTGTAACGATATCGCTGTTTCCTCGTCGCGGCATCTATCGGCGAGAAAACACCCGATAGACGAATTATACTGCCCCAGTTCCGGGAAGCAGTATAAATCAAAATGAAATGTTTTATCGCCAATCGCATGTTTGAAACGGACTTGCGAGGGTATTTCGTTGAACGCCTTTTCAATTGCGTCTCTCACATGGGGATTATCAAGAGGAAAGAAATTATCGTTTTTCAGGAGATCGTCAATACAATTAACTTCGCAAAACAAGGAACCGTATTGGGCTATATTGCCGACAAAATAGTTCCTATCCAGCGTAAAGAAAGCCGCCGGCCTGACCGTTTCCGCAGAATTTCGTTTTAACTCACCCGCCAGGCTCATCTCATATCCCGAAGCTGTATTTTAAGTATCAGATTCTCCGATATTCTTCTTTTGACTTGACGGAGACTTCTTTTTCATTACAAGACCCGGACAGGCACCGGCTGGTCAACGCGGCAATGTTCGATGCCTCTTTATCGATAGCTTTGAGCCTTCTGATAACCGAACTGGACGAATTTTTCATAGTCATCAAAAGAAACTGGGCGTTACCCGCGATTATCGCCAGGGGATTGGCCACCTGTTTGCTCAGAGATTCCGAAAGACCGCCGGTTCCGCGAATACCCTCCATCTTCGACATTTCAATCCTGGTTTTATTCAACTGTTCGTTAAGGGAATCGATCTCCGCGCGGGCGCAGGTCTCGAATTTTTTATGATAGATTCGTTCCGATAACAACGCGAAGAGGGTTGATACTATTCCGAGAATATCGGAATCCCGACGAGTGAACGCTTCGGGCTCATCATGCGCGAGATTAATGACTCCCATAATTTCATTGCCATATACGACCGGTACCGAAAGAAAAGACCTGATGTGAACTCCGCCCTTTGATTTTCTCAGATTATTCAATAATATCGGTCTTCTTTTTTGGGCTACCCAGGCGGATATTCCCATACCCATATCAAACTCAACAAAATCAATTAAATCTACACGGCGTCCGATGGTGCATATTTCATCGAGTTTTCCGGTCTCCCTGGAAAACAGAAAAAGCGAGGCCGATCTGAAGTCGACAATTCTACCGGCAGCTTTTAAGATCTCCTCAAAAGAATCCTCCGAAATATCCGCTTCCTGAACGGCTTTGGATATTTCGCTCAGAGCCTTTAATTCGTTGGCCATAGCAAAATAATCTATTTTGTCGGAACCGCGAGGTATTGCTTCCTCCATATTTACTCCTATTCAGGTTTAAAACGTCCGCTCGAAAAAGCGGATCTCCGCCGATGATAAGTTATCTTGAGCTTTTTTTCATCGCGGTCTAAGAACTCAGTTTCTTTTCCATCGTTAAGCGGCTCTACCCCAGCTGATTGAAAAGATGATTCGCAAGTTTTTTAGCCAGCGTCTTTCTGGCGTTCTCTTTTATTTCCATTTTTTCCATATGATTCGGAAAAAGAGCGGGATCATATTTATCATTATTAGCATATTGAGCGACCGCCGGAGCAGAACTAACCGCCGTGATTCTTAATATGGACATCCCGTTTTTACCTTCCGGGATCTCGACAAACGATTCTATTATGTATTCCCTCCTGTAACGATTCAGCAAATACGGTATGGAAAGCAGCTTTTTTGTAAGCCAGCGCTTTTTCGTGATGGTTATTTTAACCACGGTCTCGCCGGACACGGCCAGCTGATCCTCGCTATCTATGATCCTGAGTCTTCCCATGAATCCTTTAAGACGCATTTCTTTTTCCAGGGAAGAAAATATTATCCGGCCGTTATCGGGATACGCGAATTCCTCCGTTTCCAGAATCACCGCTATATTCGTGGACGGAATAAATGTTCCGAAAACAGTTGAATGAAAAATCAAAACCGGGATTATTCCGGAGGCAAGCGCCCTGAAAACCGATTTCATACTAAAGCTTGCCCTCTTTACGCATTTTAACCTGCTGACTGTATATGAACCGGACTATAAGCCTCTGGAGGTTTTCATCAAATGTTCCTGTTCCGGGCGGAAGATATTCATCCAGTTTCTCCAGGCCGAAGTCGGCTTTATTGTTTCTGGTAATAAACTCCGACCCCACCAGCGACAAACCGTCGTCGGTTTGTTCCGATCGTTTTACTATAGCGAGTATGTTTTCCAATGAATAATGATTCTTTAGCTCGAATTTAATTATAAGCAGGGAATCCGACGGTACTTTCTTATCGGTCTCGAAAAGAAAACCTCCTGCGGAAATGTTTAAAAGCGATCCCTGGAATTCGGGACTAAGGCCGATGTCTTTATTTTCGGGAGATTCCAATATCCTGAAATTTATGCTCTCCGATATATTCAGCCTTACATATTTTCGGCGCTGTTCCCTTCTGGTTTCGCATTCCCGTTTAACTTCAATCGATCCGGTGTCGTTGATAAAAAGGTCCTTTATGCTCGCTTTGAACGTATAGGCGGCATCGCGCCTGTTATAACGGACTTCCAAAACATCTCCTTTTTGTAAGTTGCATTTGCCGCTTTGCCTGACAGGCATTTCAAAAACGTATGAACTCCGTTTTATATTCTCCACCCTGCTTATAAATTCTGATTTTCCGTCGTCTTTTTTCAAGGTCAGGATCAACCTGTCCCAGAGGGCGAGGTTATCGTTTTTTGCGCCGACGCGGTTTTTCATTTTTTCACGCTTTCGAGTTTCTTTAGAAGCCGGGCCTGCTCCAGCGTCATCTCCAGGATTTTTTGCGCGTTTACGAAAATGCCCTTGTTATTCCTGTTGCGAGTCATCATATCGTGAGCCTGTTTCGAGGTGTTCCTAAAATATTCCGTGGCCTGGTTATGGTTGCCCACGCGCCTCGACAGCTCGGCGATCATATATGAAGCCTGAAGCTGCGGGAGTCCCGGTTTGATTTCCTTGCTGCTCTGGTACGCTTTGAGATAGAACTGCAGGGCGAGGTTTAACGATGCGAATTCGGACAATGGAACGCCCTGCCACCTTTCTTGAATTCCGGACAAAAAATCATCGAATCCTGAATATTCGCCGAATTTCTCCGAGGCTTCTTCCTCGAGCTTATGACCGGAGATTTTTTCCTTCGCCATATTAAATTCTGATTGGAGCCCGTCGATATTCTCCTGGATTTCCCCCCGTAATCTATGAAATCTTTCAATGCGCTCCCCCATCCCGGACGTCAGCTCGCCCGATAATTGATCCTGAGAAACTAACGGCTTCAGCTCGGTGTCGACAATATTCGCGAGCGATCCGATAAGATCACCCGATCCTTCAAAATAATTTTTCAGCCGTGTAATTTCATTTTGAACGTTGCTCACTGCTATTTGGGCCGGGGAGACACTATTGCCGTCTCCGCTTGACATCTCGCGGTATATCCAGGCGATACGGAGGTAGTATCTGGCCACATCGAGAGATGACGGCCGCTCCAGAAGCGATTCGTCGTAAATGGCTATAAGCAGTTTGATGATGGCTGATTCGTTCGGAAAATTCTCATGATCGATATTCGTTCCGAGAGCTTTTATTACGCTGTCGTCCCTGGCAATTTCCTTCAAATGTCTCTTTTTTTGGTTTGGAAGCCGATAAGAGCGAAAACCGTTATCCTTCTGCCATTCCTTAAATGAAGAGTTCATCTCACGGGTATAGAAGCAATTCCTGCAGGCGCCGGTGAAATACAGAAGCGGATTATATCTCTGAAAGGCGGGATTTTTCCAGACTCTCCCCGTGGGAGCGAAATCGGTATCCTTACCGGATTCCGTATAGGAGCCCTGCTTTAGAATTTCAAACGAATTTAAGTGGCCGCAAACAGGACATTCAATTTTAGTCGCGAAGTAGGGTGTTTGATCATTAGCCATATTAAACCTCTCCGGTAATTGTTCCCTTTAAGACTATCGGCATCGTCTCGATTTCCTGAAGGGATTATATGGCGTTCGACCCTTTCCCGGTCAAGCCCGCGGCGGCCAGTATCAGGCCCATCTCCGATCCGGAATAACCGTACTCTCTCCGTACTTCGTCCGGATTACCCCCGTTGCGGAGAATTTCCACTACGGATTTTATTCGATTGACCCCGGAACCGTTCATCCCCGGAATGTATGATTCAAGATTTGCGACGGCCTGAACGGGATAATTTTTTTCGAGCCGTTGAATCCTCTCCAGCAAATCGTCAAAGTAACGATCCAGATTTCTATGCTTTTCACTTGATGTTTTTCTAACGGCTCTGAAATTCCCCACGAGGAAATACAGGAGCGCCGCCCCCACCATAAAATTAAAAAATGCCACCGCCAAAATCAGGATATTGTAATTCATTTTACCTCCATATCACGCCAGAAAATCGACCTCTTTCCCTTTCAAACCGTCCGGCGACGAAACCGGATTTTTTATTTTTTTATTTTTGTTTTTTCCTTTTTTGCCGTCATCAGTCTTTCTCTCTTCATCGGATTTCTCGTCCTCGTGAAGGATTATTTCATCTTTCTCTTTTTGGCCGTTCTTTTTTTTCTTGCGGGAAAGTCTTCTTTCGAGCTCCGCGACGAACTTTTTCTTTGTCGTCTCCCCGGTGCGGGCCTCCTTGGTCTGCCGGACTTCTCTGATCGGTTCGTTGCGGGTGAGATCGTTATTAATTTCCACCCTTTCCATCTTTAACCGCTCCAGTTATTTTCAAATGGCAAATTTATCTCGAATCAGACCCCGGAGACGGCTTACCGCTCGAGTGTGAATCTGCGACACCCGCGACTCCGATATCAGCATTATTTCGCCGATTTCCTTGAGAGTGAGCTCCTCGTAGTAATAGAGAGAGACAACCAGCCGTTCCTGTTCGGTGAGGGTGCTGATGGAAATCATCATGTAGGACTTCAATTCCGATAATTCCATATCTTCCAGAATATCCATGTTTTTCCGGTTTTCCACGGTTTCTATTCTGGGAACCTGACGATTATCATCCTCGCGACAGATCATCTCGTCAAGAGAGAGCAGTGATGAGAAACAAAGATCCTTCTTGGCGGAAAACAGATCCGACACCGAGATATCAAGCGTCTCGGCCAGCTCTTTATCCGAAGGACCCCTGCCGAGTCGATTTTCCAGCTTCGTAATCGCCCTGTCGATACTGCGTGCTTTTGCTCTTGTGGACCTGGGCACCCAGTCGAGGGCGCGAAGCTCATCGAGGATGGCGCCTCTTATGCGGGGAACGGCGAAGGTTTCAAACTTTACCCCGCGCCCCGGATCGAAATTGTTGAACGCTTCTATGAGTCCGATAACTCCGGTATTTATGAGGTCGTTCAGCTCAACTGATTTGGGGAATCCCGCCGCCATGCGGCCGGCGACGTTTTTTACCAGAGGCAAATAGTTGCTTAAAAGTCTGTCTCTTGTTTCGGTATCCTTTGTTTCTTTATATTGCTCCCATACTTCTAAAGCTACCATATTCCTATCCCGCTTTATTTATAGGTTATCCATTTTTAAATCGTCCGGTTCACCGTAAGATGAAATGGTGCCGGAGAAGCTTACTTCTTCTGTTTCATTTTGAAACACCCGAAATGTTTCGGGATGGGCGTTTTTCGCATAATCCGATGCCCTTAAAAACCCGGACTTTTCAGTAGAATCGGTATAGTCATTTTCCTGACACGAAAGAGCGAATCCTCCATCTTTTAATTTCAGATCTAAAAAGCCGGCTGTTAGAGAATCGAATTTATTTTTAAGCGAAAACGCGTGCCCTGCAGAATTAACGTTCGAGAATATTGTTGCCACTTTCCCGGCCATTCCTTCGCTGGCGAGCGTTTTCAGAAAACAATAGGCTGACGCGACCGCCGAGGCATCGGGATCGATCATCAAAATGGCCTCTTCACACATGGCCGCCGCAAGAAAGGCGATCGGATTTAATCCATATGGAGCGGATATAATCATGAAATCATATTTCGATGAAAACTCGCAAATACCCTTGGAGATTAGATCAAGCAATTTCTCATCGATCGCCGAGTTTTCGGGAGGGCAAAGGCGAAGTATATCAAATCCCCGATCGCTGGCGGAAATCAATTCCTTCAGGTCTTTTCCTCCGGAGGAGACATCTCCCAAAGCATACTGGCGTAATTCGTTATTGAAGGATTCTTCCTGATCGAAATGGAGCTCCAGGCAGAGTGTCTTGGAATTTTCCTCCCCGAGCCTGGCGGCCAGGCCGTAGCCGAGAATTGATTTTCCGTACAACGGGGAACCGGAAAGGATCGCCAAACCTTTTGCGCGCATTTTATTTCTCATGGTCTTTAGCCAGAACCGAATAAATCTTCTCTTTCACAGATATTACCGGGGAGATAAAAGTCGCGGGATTGAAAAGATCGAATATCCCGGGCAGTTCCCTCGACGCGCTTTCAAAAGAGAATTTCAGGCCGAGTTTTACCGCCGCCCCTATTACGCCGCCGCGATAGAATGTTTGATCGAGCTTGGTTACCATCACCTTATCAATCCCGATTTCGGGATAATTCCTTATAAAATCAGTAAGATCTGCGGTCGATATATCGGCGGGTACGACCAGATGCGCCTCGTGGGGATTGGCCGCGCTTACCAAAGCCGCGAGCTCTTCCATATCCTGAGAGCAGGAGACGCCGCTGGTATCGATAATCACCAGACCCTCTTTGAAGGTTTTCAGGAGATCGGCTAGTTCCTGGGGCGATGAGGTTGCCCTGAATGAACAACCTATAACGCCGGCCAGCGACGAAAGCTGTTCTTTGCAGTCCGCCCTGAATGTATCGGTTGTTATAAGAGAAACAACGCGGTCTTCTTCAAGGCTGTACCTGAAAGCCAGCCTGGCCGCCGCCGAGGATTTCCCGCTTCCCGTTGGTCCCACGAGCATCACAACCGTCGGGCCGTTTTCAGCCATTTTTACCGGCTCGCCCGGGCTGATCAGCTCGGAGAGAATTTCAATCAGGCTGTTCCAACCGTTTTCGGTCTTATTATCATTGATTATATTCTCGGGAATTTTTCTCGCGATCGCCGCCGCGATCTCTTCGGGAACGTGCATTCCAACCAGGGTGCGGATATATTCCAGTATCGAGGTTCTTGGCTGCGCAAAAACCGAATCTTCATTTTGCCTTCGTAAAAGCGAAAGTTCCCGCTTGATCTCTTCAATAAGCTGATCCCCTCCAGACTGGTGCGACTCCGAGCTTTCGCCGCTAACGGCAAGCTTATTCAGCTCGCTCCTCATTCGGGACAGTTCTTCTTTAATCTCTCCCAGAATTTCACTGGGCAGAGGTTTTTTCTCTATGCTTTCAAGTCTTTTCTTATCCGGAGAAATATGATTCTCTTCCGACTTTTTTTCAGCCGTTTCAATCCTGTTTACCGGCCCTTGAACGGTTTTTGTTGATTTTGCTTTAATCTCAGGAATCTCTGCTACGCCGACAGCGGGGTTGGTCTTAATTCTATTTATCCCCTTCTCTGGTTGACCGGAGCGGATTTCTTCACGGCCGACAGGTTGGGCCTTGAAGCTGCTTCCCTTTTCCGAACTGTTATCTACGGCGGCGGTAACTTCCACGATTTTTGAATTCTGACCGCCCGCGCCCTTATTATTGAAGCGGGTCTTCAGTATGACCGCCTCGTCCCCGAAATCCTTTTTCACTTTCGTAAGAGCCTCAGGGAGGCTTTTAGCTATAAATTTTTTAATCACCATTTGCGAACCTCACTGTTTTTATGCTTTCTACTTCTATATCCGGCATCAATTCATTGAAGGAGACAACCGCGATTTTCGGCAGCGCCGCGGCTATCAGCCTTCTGAAGGCAAGCCTTATATTGGGGCTGGTCAGTATAACCTGCGCATAACCCCCTATGGCCATTTCATTCATCGCCTCGGCGACCTCGTTTATAATGCCCTGAGCCACCTCCGGCGGTAGAATGGCCAGGATACCCTGCTTGGAGTTTTGAATTGAATCCGATATGATTTTTTCTAGTTCGGCATCCAGGGTTACCACCTTTATTCCGCCGTCGTTATCGAGAAACATGTTGCTAATTGTCCTGGCCAGCGCCTGCCTCACGTATTCCGATAGGATATCGGACTCTTTTATATTGGGGGCGAGATCGGCAAGAGTTTCCAGGATGGTCGGGAGGTCCCTGATGGGTACTTTTTCGAAAAGCAGGTTTTGCAGAACATGCTGAATCTGCCCCACGTTAAGCAAATTAGGTATCAATTCTTCTATAAGCGCCTGATGATCCGTTTTAATGGTATCGATCAGTTTCGACACTTCCTGTCTGGTAATCAATTCCGCGGCATGCGATTTTATAACCTCCGTTAAATGAGTCGCCAGCACTGCGGTCGGTTCCACCACCGTATATCCGCGCTTTTCCGCTATCTGTCTCTGGCTTTCCTCGATCCAGATAGCGGGAAGATCAAACGCGGGCTCATTGGTTTCGATGCCTGCTATGGGATTGGAAATTGTGCCGGGATCGATGGCAAGCGCCTGTCCCGGATACAGCGTGGAGGAGGCAACCCCTATACCGCGAATCTTTATCTGATATTCATGTGGCTTCAGGCTCACGTTATCCCTGATTCTAACGGGCGGCACCACGAGTCCCAGTTCGGCGGCTATCTGACGTCTGATAACGGTAATTCTGTCGAGTAAATCACTTCCGCCGTTGGAATCCACAAGGGGTATCAGCCCATAACCTATTTCTATCTCCAGGGTATCGACCTTCAGATAATCCTCGATCTTCTCTTCCGGTTCCGCAGCCGTCTCAACCGCGACCTCAGATTTTTGCTCCTCAATTTTTTTAGCCTTGATGGCGGATAAAGCGACTCCCCCGACGACTCCGCCCAGAAGCATGAAGGGAAATGTCGGAAGCCCCGGAACCATGCCGAATGAAAACAGAAGAACGGACGCTATCAGGATGGCCCGCGGGTATGACGTAATCTGTTTTGTAAGGTCTTTGCCCAGGTTGGTATCGGATGATGTTCTGGTAACAATAATTCCCGCCGAGGTGGCAATGATTAGCGCCGGTATCTGCGTAACGAGCCCGTCTCCCACCGTCAATATCGTATAGGTTTTTAAAGCGTCGCTTATGGGCATGCCCATCTGCAGCGAACCTATGATTATGCCGCCGATCACGTTTATAATCGTTATCAAAATCCCGGCGATGGCGTCCCCTCGGACAAACTTCGAGGCTCCGTCCATGGCTCCGTGGAAATCGGCCTCGACCGCTATTTTTTCGCGTCGCGTGCGGGCCTCGTCCTCGGTTATCAAACCGGCGTTCAGATCGGCGTCGATGGCCATCTGTTTACCCGGCATGGCATCCAGTGTAAACCTCGCCGCCACCTCCGCTATTCTGCCGGCGCCCTTGGTTATAACCACAAACTGTATGATTACCAGAATCGCGAATACTATAAAACCGACCACGTAATTGCCCGCCACCACGAAGTTGCCGAACGATTCGATAACCTCGCCCGCGTAGGCCGAGCCCAGAATGAGTCTCGTGGACGCCACGTTGAGCGACAGCCTGAAAAGGGTTAATATCAACAACAAGCCCGGAAATACCGAGAGCTCCAGCGGCTGCTTTATGTACATGGTAACAAGCAGGACAACCAGAGCCAGGGTGATATTGAAAGCCAGCAGGAAATCGAGAATTGTCGGCGGCAGCGGAAGCACCAGGATCCCGATGATGCATACCATCATTATCGCCAGCACAATATCGGAATGCCTGGTTATCTTTACCAGAAAGGGTTGTTTAATAGAAATGATATTGTCCGGAGCCGCCATCAGATTTTACCTTTCAGTTTATAGGCATGGGCCAGGACTTCCGCGACGGCTCTATAGAGTTTTTCCGGGATCATCATGCCGATATCGGCGATCTCGAACAACGCTCTCGCCAGAGGTTTGTTCTCTATAACCGGAACACCGAATTTTTCGGCAATCTCTTTAATTTTTTCCGCGATCAATCTTTCGCCCTTGGCCACCACTCGCGGAGCAAGGTCATTTTCCATATCGTATTGCAGAGCCACGGCTACATGAGTGGGGTTTGTAAGAACCACATCGGCCTTTTCTACTTCCTTGAGCATCCGCTTCTGAGCCATTTCCCGCTGGATGCGCTTGACGCGCGATTTGATCTGCGGGTCACCCTCGTGTTCCTTGAACTCCTCTTTTACCTCCTGCCGGGTCATGCGGAGGTTTTTTATGTGGTCATATTTCTGAAACGCGAAATCGAGAACGGATAGAAACAGAAGCGCCAGCGCGATCCTGAGACCGAGTTTGAATGCGACGCCGGCGGCGAATTTTATGATCATGCCGACCGAGAGATCCGGCAACGTGAATATTGTCGATAATTCAGCCTTAATCGTCAGAAACGCTATTATGCCGACTATTATCAACTTCAAAATGTTCTTGGCGAGCTCGACCGCGGTTTTCTGCGAGAAAATTCTTTTAAAGCCCTTTACAAAATCGAGCTTTTCCGCCTTGGGAGTTATGGGTTCAACCGAAATATTCGCCCCCACCTGGATAAAATTGACCGCTATCCCGGCAAAGGCGATAACCGCCATCAAGGGAAGCACCGTCCATACGACTCTCAGACCGTTCCTGATGAAAATATCCTGTGCCGATGACAGGGTGATATTTACGGAGGGTATTAATTCGTAATTGGACGTAAATCCACCAACGATATGTTGAAGCATCCAGCTCGAAAACATAAAGAGCGAAAACAGGCCGAACGAGAGCACCGCCACTGAATTGAGTTCCATGGATTTGGCGACCTGCCCTCTCTTTCGAGCGTCCCGCCTCCGTTTTTCAGTTGGCTGTTCTGTTCTTTCCTGATTTGACGATTCGGGCAATTACATCCTCCCCGAAAGCGCGACTATCAACATATTCAGGCTCCTGTCCATGCTGTGAACCAGCCGCGAAAAAAGGTAGCTTATGAACGGAAATGACACCGCCAGAGCCAGAAAACCAGCGCTAATCTTTATGGGAAAGCCGACGATGAATATGTTCATTTGCGGCACCGTACGGGCGATAATCCCGAGAGCGACGTCGGTGAGAAACAGGGTCACTATGACCGGCGAGCCTATTTTTACGGCTATGAGGAAGATATCGACGCAGGCTCTCACCATTAGCTCCGCGGATCTTTCGCTTATGACCATATCGCCGATGGGGACGACGTTAAAACTCCCGACAACGGCGTTAATCAGCAGATGGTGACCGTCGATGGCCAGAAAGATCAATATGGCGAGAATGAATTTGAATTGTCCGAGTATGGAAACCTGCTGACCGCTTGACGGATCGATTACCTGGGCGACCATAAAGCCCATTTGAAAACCGATCATATGCCCGGCCATCTGAACTCCCAGAAAGACGATTTTCGAAATGAAACCGATTATCAAGCCGAGGGAGACCTCTTTGGCCGCGACCGCGAATATTTCGCCCAATCCGATATTAGAATCGATTTCCGGGGCCGGTATGACGGGAACGAGGATCAACGATACGATCCCGATAAATCCGAGCTTCACAGACTTCGGGATATTGCCGTGCCCGAAGAGCGGGGCGACGGTCATTATCCCCCCTACTCTGAGCAGGATAAAAAGGAACTTTTCAAATTGAATTGTCGAAATCTCTAAGAGCGCCATCAAGTATCTTCCCTACGACATCCGTAATGAGCAAGCCGTATGCCGTCGCACGGGTCGGCAACCATCCGACGCATCTTGTTTTTTGATATCGAGTTATGAAGTTTTTCCCGGGCCGGAGTTCTAAACGGATATAATATACGGGAAAATAATTCCAGTTAACGGAAAAAAGTGCCCTATCCTCCAAGGGTCGGTATTATCCGTATCAGATTTGATGCGAAAGTTACTATGGTTGTTATCATCCAGGGCAGGAATATTACCAGGGCAACCGCCACCGCCACGATTTTGGGAATAAATGTGAGGGTCATCTCCTGAATCTGTGTTATTGCCTGGAGTATGGAGATGCTCAATCCTACGACCAATGCCAGAGCCAGCATGGGAGCCGAAACCATTAAGACCGTATAAATCGATGTACGGGCGATATCTACGACGAATTGTGTTTCCATATTTAATCCTTAATCCAGCTAATGAAAACCCATTACGACCGACTTCACGATCAAGTACCAGCCGTCGACCAGGACGAACAGCAGTATTTTAAACGGCAGCGACACCATGATAGGCGGCAACATAAGCATACCCATAGACATCAAAACCGATGCCACCACCATATCGATTACCAGGAACGGTATGTATAATAAAAATCCTATCTGAAAAGCGATCCTCATCTCGGAAATGACGAAACCGGGTATTATGAGATGCGTAGGCAGGTCTTTCGGCGATTCCGGTTGCGGGATGTTGGCCATGGAAACAAACAAGGCCAGGTCTTTTTCGCGGGTCTGTCTTAACATAAAATCTCGCAGCGGATTTATGCCCGCCTCGTAAGCCTGGGTTTGATTTATCTCCCCGGCGAGATAGGGCTGAACGGCGTTTTTATTGATTTGCTCTATCGCGGGCGCCATAATAAACGCCGTGAGTATCAATGCCAATCCTATGAGGAGCTGATTCGGAGGCATCTGATGCGTTCCCACCGCCTGCCTTAGAAATGAAAATACGATAATAATCCTGATAAATGAAGTAAGAAGTATGATAATTGCCGGGGCAAGGGAAAGTACTGTTAATAGAATCAGTATCTGTAAGGCTACCGAGAGATCCTCGGCCTGGTCGGATTCATCAAGCTCTATGGAGATTTTGGGTATGCCCTGAGCCGCTGAATGCCCGTATATCGAAAATATTATGGCAATAATTATTATAGAAAATAAAAGCGTTCTTCTCACTGTTTTGTAATACCTTTGAAAATTTCCGCGAACTTGGAACCGGCGGATATCGAGACCGGTTTATTCTCGCGACTATCGAAATCCCTGGCCTCCTTTTCGCTCAGTTCCGTGATCATATTTATATTGCTCTCGGTGGCGCCCAGAATAGCGTAACGCTGCCCTATTTTTACAAGATACAATGATTGCTTGGGTGATATAAAAGTCCGGCCGATTACCTTTATGGTATCCCCTACAATTCCTCCGCCCGCCGCCCTGTTATTCACTTTTTTTATCAAATACATGGATAGATATATCAAACCTACTATAAGAATCATCGAGACAAGCAGCTTAAATACGATCCCCGCCAACGACGGCGAATAGTCGGTTGCGGCAGGAGCGAGCGTACTATCGGAGGCGGTTGTCTGCGCCGACGCGTTTAAGCTCAAAAGAATCGCAAAAGCGCATGAAAGAAACAGAAAAATTCGCGTCATGCCAGGCTTCTCAGGCGTTCCTCATGCGAAACCATAGTGGTTACTCTTACGCCGAAATTCTCGTCCACGACCACGACCTCTCCCCTGGCTATTAACTTATCATTAACCAGAAGATCCACCGGCTCTCCCGCGAGACGATTCAGTTCCACGACCGAACCGGGTCCCAGGTTGAGGATGTCCTCAATAGGCATCGAGGTTCTGCCCAGCTCAATGGAAATCGGAAGAGTTACGTCCAGAAGCATATCAATTTTCTGATTCGATCCGCCGAGTTCGGGTTTACCGAAATTCTCAAATTCCTTTGATTTTACGATATTGAATCCGTCGTCCGAAAGATGGTCTTCCGTTTCGGTTTCTAATGCTGATTGAGGGTCCGAGGTTTCGCTGTCGGCGACCTCTTTTGATTCACCATTTGACGCGGCGGAATTTTCATTGTTTTCGCCGCTTTCGCCGCCTGAGCCATTCACCGCATCAAAGGCCTCTTCGATCTCTTCCTGAGAAAGCTCTCCGGTATCATCCGATGAGGAGTCTGCGACTTTTCCGTCCCATTCGGCCGCGCTCTCCGCACCGTCGCTATCCGCCTCCTGTGAAAGCGATGAGGATTCATCCATAGTCGGATCAGAGATTTCATCCGGAGCTGATCCCGAATCGGCACCGGCAGTTTGCTGCTGATCGGCTGGAGTTTCATCGCTCGAGGCGTTTTTCGGAGGATCGTTCTCTTCAGAGTCGATATTGTTCAGTTCTTCATCCGGCATATTGATCCCCTTTAAATTTTATCCTTTATTTTTATGGCTTTCATTTTCCCCGCATGACCAGGCGTTGCGTAAAATTTCCTCCTGTTGCCGACATAAACAACAGCGTAATCATTCTCGTTTTCATCAAGTCTGACAACGTCGCCGGGCTTGAGATTTATTAAATCTTTTACCGAAACCCGCGTGCCCCCGAGGAAAGCTCTCAAATCGGTATTTACGGCCGAGAGACTCTTTGCGTTGGACTCATACCTTCCGCTTTCGTCGCCCTTTTTTCTGGCTTCGATCCAATGTTGTGCGGAAAGTTTTTCCATTATCGGCTCCAGCGTTAGATACGGATAGCAAAGTGTCACCAGCCCCGATGACGACAGCATTTTTATTTGCATGGATACGACGACCACCGTTTCACCGGGAGGAACGATCTGAATAAACTGCGGATTGCTCTCGAAGGCCGATTGTCTGAACTCCAGTTTTTCTACGTGTTCCCAGGCTTTACCCAGAGCCTGAAAAGACCTGGCTATAATCTTGGACATTATCGATTTTTCGATGCCGGTCAGTTCGCGCTCGGTATTCAGGGCTTTTCCCTTTCCGCCGAACATTCTGTCCACGAACGAAAAAGCAATGGAAGGATTGAAATCCACTATACCGGCGCCATCAATAGGCTCCAGGGCGAACATGTAAGTACACGACGGAGTCGCGAGGGACATAATAAATTCGGAATAGGTTATCTGGTCCACCGATATGAGGTCGACATCGACTACCGAACGCGTGAAACCGGAAAGCTGCGAGCCGAACTGGTTGGCGAAGTTATCATGGAGCGACTCCAGCGATCTGAGCTGATCTTTTGACACCCTGTTGGGGTGTTTGAAATCATACAGGACCGCTTTTCGCTCGCCCTCGCTGCGGCCGGACGTCGCCGACATCTCCCCCGGAGCGGATAACGCCTCCTCGGAATCGACATTTGTCAGCAGGGCGTCAATCTCTTCCTGTGATAATACCTGCGCCATAATTATTGTAAAACGTAGTCCACCAAGTACACTTTATAAACCGTATCCGGCGCGACCTCATAATTGATTTTTTCCATGATCTCCGCCCGCAACGCCTCTTTGCCCTCGGCCGAACTTAATTGCTGGATATTTTTTGAGGTCAAGATGGCTATCAGGATATCTCTTATTACCGGTTCTTTATTGCCCATTCCCCTGACCGCGCCTGCGCTGTAACCACCCGACGTTCCCGCGGATTTCTCCGATTCAATCGCCTTGGCGTATTCCAGGCCGATTGTGGCGGATAAATACCTGGTGCCGTTGGTACCCGCGGGATTCACTACCAGGTCCTCTATCATATGGATCTGCGCCGGCTCTCTTTCCTGCGGGACAATTTCCTCGACCGCTTTCCCCTCGACGGTTACTTTCGGTACCAGATACATTTTTACGAAAAAGAACGCCCCTGCCAGCGTGATTATCTGCGTAATGGCGATAATAATTACGGTCTGTAACAACCCGCCGGATTTTGGTTTTTCAGGTTTTGGTTCCTCAGAAGATTCCTCTTCCGGAGTCTTTTCAATCTCCTCAACCGCTTTGGTCGTAGCTGTTTCAGGCATATTTCACCTGCCCTCCTCCGATCCGTTAAACGATAACTGATGATTTGATAATTCAATTATTACGCCAAGACCGTCTTTGCTGATCGGGAATAAGTTTATCATTGCCTAACTGCTAATCCGGGATCGGGGGAGTCGAACTCCCCCAACTCCCGTATCTCCTAACTCTTCAAATTAACGAGCTCATTTAACATCTGGTCCGATGTCGTAATTACCCGGGCATTGGCCTGGAATCCGCGTTGAGATACGATCATATTGGTGAATTCCTGTGCCAGATCGACATTTGAAATCTCCAGCGCGCCGGAGGTTATCGTCGAGGATGTCGTTTCGGCGGGAATGCTCATAATGGCAGATCCGGTGTTGGCCGACTCCTGATAGATGCTCCGGCCGGTTTTTAAAAGACCGCCCGGATTGTTGAATTCCGCCAGATATATTCTGGCCAGGACTCTCGAAACGCCGTTTGTAAAAATACCGGTAATTAGGCCGGAGGAATCGATGCTGATATTGGAAAGGATACCAACCCCGTAACCATTCTGGGATCTTGCGGCGGCGGTCGATGCCGCCGCGAATCCGGTTAAACCATCGAAAGTTCCCGCGGTTCCGGCCAGCAGATCTATGTCCATATCATAGGCGCCGTTGTTCGGGCTGACATTCAAACTCGATGCTCCGCCGTCATAGGTGAAGGATGCCAGCGAACCGTCCGGGTTGAAATTCACAACTCCGCTTCCGCCGGATCGTATGGTCTCGGTTCCCGTGAAAGAGGCTTCCCAGAACCATTGATTGTCCAACCAGGATTTCGTAAATGTAATAGACAGATTGTGTTTGCCGCCCTGCGAATCGAACACCCCTATCGAGGTAGCATGCTGGGTTTCGTCGGTATCCACGATAAGTGTCGAGGAAGTTTCAGGGCCGACACCATCGGGATCACCAACTAATCCACCGGATGCCGTTTGAACGGTTAAGCCGCCACCGCCGAGGCCGGAGATGCCGGTTACAATTCCGTTAATGGGATCAAAAATCAATTCAAGATCTTCGGGAGCCAGCGCGGTACGATCTGTAGGCGTAAATACGTCGGTCGCCTGCAATGTCGACGCCGCGCCATTGTTTACGTTAAATATCGCGCTGCCAAACACCTGAGCGCATACATCCGATGTCCCGGTATCCTCCAGCACAATGTTGTAGGCCGAGGGGGCGCCGGCATAATCGCGTTTTATATTGATTTCCCCGTTTTCAAGAGATGCGGTAACTCCGGGAGCGCTGGCGTTAATCGCGGAAATAAGATCGCCAACCGATGAATCCAACGACAATGCCGGCAATGTTACCCAGGTGCCGCCGTCGACAGCCAGCCTGAAACCGGAAACATCAGTTACGCCTATAGCGGATAGCTGCGTAGCCGAATCCAGAGTAAGGGTCGTGTTTATCGTGGTCGGAGAGGCCCCATCGCCCGCCTGGGAACCGTCATCGGTAAAATTGAGCGGTCCCGGCGCGGCGTAAGCGCCGTCATAGATTTTTCCTCCCAGGATACCTCCGTATGTACCTCCGGCGGGTCTCCTGTAAATCTGAATCGACGTGACATCGGGATCGGCGTAGGTAACGGTAAGATCGACCGATCCGTTCGCAGGTACGGCGTTAACCGTTATTTCGACGCCGGTAGAATTTCCCAGTGAATTTTGGGCGATGACCGTATATACGTAATCATCGGCGGGCAACGTTCCGGTTCCGCCGCCCCCGACCACGGTAGCCACGTCGCCGGCGACGACATCATCAAGAGTGTTGGCGTGAATTCCGGAGAGTTCGGAATACTGGGCATTAGAACCGGTTATGGTAATAACGTGTTGTCCCCCGGAACCGTTGACCGCATATCCCGAGACCGCGATAACGTTTGAGTTGCCGGCTGAAACCAGCGTGGCCACCGAATCGGTCGCGGCGGAATTCAAATTCATGCCCAGGTTAATTTCGGATGTTTCTCTGGCAGGATCCTGCTGCCCAAAAGGCATAACGATATTGCCGATGGGAGAATTGGCAGGGATGGTGCCGTCCACATCTGCCATCTTGCCCTGGAGAATATACCCGGTCGATAGACTTATCATGTTGGAATCGGCATCGAATCCGAAGGCGCCGGCCCTGGTGTAGAAGTCCTGCTGCCCGTCGGAAACTACAAAGAAGCCGGTTCCCTGGATACCGAGATCCGTCACCTGCCCGGTAGTCTCCAGGCCGCCCTGCAGAAACAGATTGTCGATTGTGGCGACGCTCATTCCCAGACCGAGTTGAAGCGGGTTGGTGCCGCCGCTGGTGCTGGAGGGCCTGCTGGCGCCTCTCATCGTCTGTACCAGGGCTTCCTGAAATGTGGTCCTCCCCGCCTTATATCCTATGGTATTAACGTTCGCGATATTATCGCCGACGACGTTCATCCTGACCTGGTGGTTTCTCAGGCCCGAAACACCGGCGAAAAGTGATGCCATCATAATTTATACCCTCCCGATCGCCGGCAAAGAAAACCGGCAACCCGCCGCGCCATTCGGGCGCGGGTAATGGCTTCCCCGTTGGGGGTCCAGCCTGTTTTTTTATCCAAGTATTGTGCTGTCAATTTTCGTAAAGACTCCTTCTTTCATCCCCTGCATATCGCAGGCGGTAACCACGGTCCTGTTTTTCACCGACACCACAAAGGCCAGTTCGTCCAGCAGTACCAACGAATCCCGGGCGCCCTTCTTCTCGGCGACATCGACGGCGTTTTCGAGTCTCATGGCTTTGTCGCCGGTAAGCCGGACACCGCGATCGGTCAGCCTTCCTATGGCATGCCCGGAAAACTTCAGTTTTGTCAGTTGTTTTAGAGAATTATCAAACTCCTTCGCAAACTCGGCATTCGGGATTTTCGAAGTGAACGGGACTCTCTCTTTTCCCGCCTGGGGCCTGACACGACCGACGTTTTCAGCGCCGATCCTATAATTCTCCATTACCACCTCCTTCATCGATTCCCTTAAAATTCATATCTAATTCCAAAATGGATCTTCCTCTTCGGAATTGCCGGAACCGTTATCAGAACCGTCCGGCAGATTGACCTCGATAATATCGGACATCTCTATTTTCTGACCGTTAATAATCAGATATCCTTTGCCGTTTTCATAACGGACCGATTCTACTATCCCCACAATTCTGGTTTGAACCCCGACGCTTTCATCCGAGGAGTCTTTGGCCGTAATCTCAAAGGTATATTCCCCGCCGGCGACACTGGATCCGGAGTTATCCTTTCCATCCCAATCGAGATGGTTCATTCCTTTTTCAAGATCCTGATCAGAGAGAACTCTCACCAGAGAACCGGTCTCATTATATATTTTTACCTCGACATTCTTTGCGTCCGCTTCCAGCTCAAAACAGATTCGGGAGTCCGCACCGTACTCGTGGTATATGGCATTACCATCCGCCACCACTTCCTTGCCGATAATGGTGGTAGCCATGGTATTGGCGATGGTCTGGCTCAGGATATAATCGAGCTCCGTGGAATAGCCCAACGTGGTGCTGATATTCGATAGCTGCTCGAGCGACGAGAACTGCGCCAGCTGAGCAACAAAATCCGAATCCTGCATCGGCTCAAGCGGATCCTGATACCGCAGTTGAGTTACGAGCAGGTTCAAAAAATCATTCTTTCCCAGGTTTGAACTTCCGACGCTGACTGTGTTATTGGCCACTACGGGGATATTGCTGATCGGCGAAATATCTGTCATTTTATTGCCCCCTAAGCTTTAAAGTCTATCCAGCCTTTATGGCTCGACCCGGATCCCAGATTACCGATCCTGGCGGTTTTCTCATTAACGGTTTCGGTATCACCGCTGACATAATCCTCGAATGGTGATTTGCCTTTTCTATCCTGTCCGTTCCAGGCGGAACCGGGTTGATATTGCGGATTATGAGCCGATGAAAAATCTTTTCCACGATCATTAACGATAACATCGAAATCTGTAAACTTCAGATTTGCCTCTTCGAGGCTCGCCTTCAGCTCGGGTAGAATTGCCGAGACGACTTCGCCCGCCTTAGCATTTTCAACCCTGAATTCGGTCACTAACGTTCCCGCTCTCCACTGAAGCTTTATATGAAGTGTTCCAAGATCAGGAGGATGAAGCCTCATCCTGACCGTCGAACGGCCATGTTCTATGGCGCTGATAATGCTTGCTTTAATATTCTCTATATTCTCGAAATTCTTCACGGGCATTTCTTTAATATCCTGCGGGCTATTTTTTATCGTTGCGTTCCTCAATAGCTCGTATTGATCTGTAATTCCATCCAATGAACCGTTATTATATTTATATTTAGCCGATAACGTTTCGGAAACGCCGTTGGAGCCAACGGATATTTTGGATAACGCAGAAGGATTATCGTTCTTTTCGGATCTAACCTCGCCGGCCCCGGCGCCTTCGATTTCGTTAAGCGATTCGGGGACAACAATACCTTCACTATGACGATTAATATTGCCCCTAAGAGAAGTCTGGTTTTTTAAATCCAAAAGAGAAATTGATGTCCTATGATTTAAAAGAAAAAGCCCCTCCAAGTTACTGGCTTTATAAGACATATCCCCTTGCTGAGGATCATTTGTATCGAATATGCTCGTTTTCGGCAGGCTTTCTTTATTATTATATGAGCTAACGGCCGTATTTTTGGATAATTGACTGGAGGTCACTGAAATTAGCCCTTCTATAGATCTCGAAGGTTTTATGTCGGATGTCCCGAATAAATTCCTCAGGTCGAATTTAAATGTTGATCTAAATTCATTGAGACTCTTGGCCTTGTCTATTTCAGGCATTATCTCGATTTCAGTCTGTACGGGTTCGGGATATTCATTGATCAGGCAGATAAGCTTTGTTATATTAATGAGTTGCGTTGTTTTTTGACCACCGGCGTCAGTAAGATCGACCGCCAGATATGCTTTATCAAATATATCCGCGGCATTAAATGATATCCGATAGGTCGATCTCGAAGATCCGTTTATTGCTAATTTTATAGTATCCCCGGCGGAATCTGCAGGGATTACGGCGGAGCCATATTTTTTATTAATCGCCGGTAGAGATGAATCGTCCAGATAACGGGAGATTTCTTCGGACGATATCTCTAATGTTACGATATTTCCCTGCTTTTCGATTAACGCTTTTAATTCCTCTTCATTTAAAAATGTCTTTTCTACATACTCTACATTCCCATTTAAATAGCCGTTTTCAGGCATATCGCTCAGTTTACTTTTAAAACGCCCGGCGAATGAATCGAGGATTGATTCAAAAGATATTTCTGATACCGGCGCGGCGGGCTTTTCAGGATAACGATTTTCGCCCTGATTTACGAAAAATCCGGCCAGTTGCCCGATATTTTGAAAGAGGTATCCCATTATTCTTTTCCCAACAGCATGGATGATATTTTGGCCGATCTCGCCGGCGGAAGCATTTCCAAAATCCTGCTGGCCTTATCATTTTTCATTTTCGGCAGCACCATAACTATCAATGTATCATCGAGATCTATCATTACATTAGCCAGCTGAACGGGGTCCATATCGTTATAGATCTTCGCCAGGCTATATAAACTGCTGTCTTCCATTTTCTTTTTCAAATCCATAAGCCTGGCGATCTCATCTCGCAAGGTCATTACCTCGGCCTTTTCGGCCTTAACTTTTCTCTTCTCTTCCGCCAGGGAATCTTCGATTACCTTGAATCGTTTGAAAGTCTCGGTTTTTATGGAATCAGTTTCCGCCAGGGTTTTTTCATATATCGAGATCGGGTCTTTGTTCAGACCGCCCGTTATGACGATTTTGGCCGCATCCGCCGGGCTCAAACCGTAGGCGAAGCCGAACAAGATGGAGTATACTATAAATCCTGCTATTGTCATCAAACCGATTCCCACAAATTTAAACATACTTTCTGCAATCTCCCGACTCCCTTTAAGCAACATGCATGCCTGAATCTCATCCGGCCGATATGAGCTCATAACACTTTGTCATTCCCGTAGTTACATATACATGGAGAGCTTTATTGAAATACCTCTGTTTTCTTAACCTGGGCAATATTTTCAATTAACCGGGTATTTTTTTCCATTGATTCTTGATTTTTGACAGAATCGAGATATAATACCAATAGTTGACTTCGAATTGGCCCGGGTTTTGTCGTTTTGAACATTCCTCGAAGGAAGCGGAGGGTTTACCTGAGAAAGGAATTTAAATAGAGGGTGCTCATGAAAAGGACAATTTTGACAATCGCGGTTCTATTTATATTTTCGGCTGCTGCATTCTCGATGCCGCCGCATCAGAGAGTCCTCGATATGATAAAATCGGGGCAGATTGATGTGCCCGAGTTTATGCGGGATCCCGATTTCTTTAAGAATAACGGCATCAATCAGGGCAAACCGCAAAAACTGGCCGCCCTCGACAATCTCACCGGTCAGATAAACGTGCTCGCGATACTGGTCGAATTTTCCGATAACGCCGGCCAGGTTTCCGGAACATACTTCGATAACCTGATTTATGGCACAACAGGCAATACCGTCTGGAGTTACTACGATGAGGTTTCGTACGGTAACCTCGATATCGTGACCGTCAATCTCCCCTCATCGATCGGTTGGCAAACCATGCCCCAGACCTACGCCTATTATGTTAACGCCAATTATGGATTAGGGGGCTATCCTAATAACGCCCGCAAGCTGGCCGAGGACGCTGTCTGGGCCGCGAATCCCTACGTCGACTTCTCCCTGTACGACAATGACAATGACGGTAAGGTTGACGCCATATACATTATTCACGCGGGACCCGGCGCGGAATGGACGGGCAATGTAAACGATATCTGGTCGCATGCCTGGTCTTGCGTTAACGATCCCTATGTGGACGGCGTCTGGGTCGATAGCTATTCCATGGAACCGGAATACTGGTATAATCCGAACGATATGACCTGCGGTGTTTACGTACACGAACTCGGTCATATATTCGGCCTCCCGGATTTATATGATACTGATTATAGCTCGAGAGGGCTGGGAAATTGGAGTTCGATGGCGTCTGGCAGCTGGAATGGCAACCTCGGCAATTCTCCCGCTCACTTCGATGCCTGGTGCAAGGCATTCCTGGGATTCGCAACGCCGATCAATGTAACGACAAACATTTCCGGCGCACCTTTTCCCGCCGTTGAGAATACTCCCGCTATTTACCGGCTCTGTACAAACGGACAGGCAGGACCACAGTTTTTCATGGCCGAAAATCGCCAGCAAACCGGTTTTGACGCTGCCCTTCCGCATGAGGGAATTCTGATATACCATATCGATGAAAATGAATCCGGAAACCGCAACGAGTGGTATCCCGGATATACATCCTTCGGCCATTATATGGTCGCCCTGGAGCAGGCTGACGGCGACTGGGATCTGGAGCAAAACATGAATTCGGGAGACAACGGCGATCCTTATCCTGGATCAAGCAACAACCGGACCTTCAATAATAATTCAACTCCCGATTCAAAATCATATAGTTTCGACAATACTTACGTCGCGATATCCAGCATATCCGATAACGGTATGAACATGACCGCCGATTTGGCGGTCTCAAACGCCCCGCTGCCTCCGTCACTTCTTTCTCCTCCCGATGGCAGTTACACAGACAACAGAAGGCCATTTTTCGATTTCACCAATTCCAGCGGCGCCATTATTTATCACATTCAGATCGACAACGATCCCGATTTTTCGTCTCCCGATTTTAATATAAATTACCTGAGTTCCTCGAATTTCACGCCGCCGTCGGATCTAAGTGACAATTTATACTACTGGCATGTGAGAGCGGGTAACAGTTCGGCCTGGTCGGGCTGGTCAACGGCCTGGACGGTGACAGTTAACGCTACAACACCCGGATCGCCGTCCGATATCATCGCCAATGGCTCGAATCCAAGTCCCTGGACAAACAACCCCGCTTTCTCAATTTCCTGGACAAATCCTTCCGATTCTTCCGATCTGCAAAGAGCCTTATTCAAACTCGGGGCGGCGCCGACATCGCCTTTCGATACCAGCGGATCATTCCCCCCCTCTCCCCCGCAAACCGTTGTTATCGCATCGCAGGGCGGCATTCTTTTATATCTCTGGCTTATGAACGACGCCGGCAACGCCAATCATATCAGTGCGGTATCCGTCATATTAAACCTTGATATGACCGAGCCCACGGAATCCTTGGCATCGTCGCCGCACACGTCCAACGAAACCACATTCGCCGTAAACTGGTCGGAAGGGAATGATGCCGGAGGCTCCGGGCTGGCGGGCATATACGATGTTTACGTCAGCTCCGATGCGACAAACTGGATCTTATGGCAGGACGATACTCCCGACATATCCGCCCAATATACCGGCTTTCATGGATTCACCTATTATTTTGAAGCCCTGTGCCACGATAACGCCGGAAACCGGGAAGTGCAGAACGAGTTCGCCGAGGCAATTACCGTTGTCGATACCTCGGCATCATTTCTGCCCGGTGACGCCAACAATTCAGGCGATGTCAACGGTCTCGACGTAACATATCTGGTCAGCTATTTGAAAGGCATCGGCCCGCCGCCCGATCCCTATCTTGCCGCCGACGCCAACGGAAGCTGCGATGTCAACGGTCTCGACGTAATATATCTGGTAAACTATTTTAAAGGCGGAAACGCGCCCTTTATGGGGCAATGTCCATAGAAATCTGAGTTCTGGGCCTGGAGGCGATTTCATCGAGCTCCTTTTGATCCTCGCGCCCGGTTTCATATTCGTATTCGAGTCTACGTCTTTCTTTGAGTTTTTCGTATTTTTTTCTATCGCGCATGGCGGCATGAAGTTGATGCTTTGCGTCATCGACTTTATTTTTGGATTTTTTTACTCTATCCTTCTGTTTTGCAATATCCCGATACAACTTATCCAGGTATCGGCGTGAGAACATAAGCACCAATATATTCAGCTTACCCTTGAATAAAGACGAATATCTGTCTCGATACGAGGCGTCCCTATCAATCAATCCGTTTAGATGAGTTTTTTCAGTTTTCAGCTCGTTGTTTCGCTCCGACAGGATTTGCCTTTTACGTTCCTCAACCTGGTTCTTGTACCTCAGGATTTTTTCGAGACGGAATCTGAAGCGTTTCAAAATTTCCTCTATAAGATAATCTTCGACAGCCCCGAAAGAGATTCCTCAAAAGGCGTGGATTCATCGATTCCCTGTTTTAAAAATTCGTTCAAGGGATCGATTTTCTCCAGCGCGTAGTCGATGGCGGGGGATGAACCTTTTACATAGGCGCCTATATTGATAAGATCTTCAGCATCCCTGTAATCGGAGACTAACTTCCTCGCTTTACCCGAAACCTCCATCAATTTCTCCGACCCGACATCGATCATCAATCTCGAAATCGATTCCAGGATATCTATTGCGGGAAAATGATTTTTAGAAGCCAGCGATCTCGATAACCATAAATGACCGTCCAGTATCGCCCGGGTGGTGTCGGCAATAGGATCGTTAACGTCATCCCCTTCCACAAGAACGGTATAAAAACCGGTTATACTCCCTGATTCGGAGTACCCGGCCCTTTCCAGCAGTTTGGGGAAGAAAGAAAACACCGACGGCGTATACCCCTTGGTTGTCGGGGGCTCGCCCGCCGCCAGGCCCACCTCTCTTTGAGCCATCCCTATTCGAGTCAGGGAATCAATCATCAGGACAACATCTTTGCCTTTGTCCCGGAAATATTCCGAAATCGTGGTAGCTGCCAGGGCCGCCTTAACCCTCACAAGCGGGGGTTTGTCCGACGACACGGCAATTACAACCGATCTTTCCAATCCCTCCGGACCCAGGTCCTTCTCCAGAAAATCCTTCACCTCGCGGCCACGCTCCCCGATCAAACCGATAACGTTTATATCCGCCTGCGAGGATTTGGCTATCATGCCCAGCAGGGTCGATTTGCCGACACCGGAACCTGAGAAGATCCCCATTCTCTGACCTTTTCCACAGGTAGCGAAACAGTCAATCGCTCGTATTCCGGTATATAAAGGCTCGGTGATTCTTCTTCTTCGAAGAGGATCAGGGGGTTCGGCGTTCAGCGGCTTCCTGGTTTGAGTTAGAACAGGGCCATTGCCGTCAATAGGCTCGACAAATCCGTTGACGACCCGTCCCAGAAGCTCATCCCCGACCGGTACTGAAAGCTGGTATCCCGATGCCCATACTTTCGCACCGGGAGAGATCCCCTCCATCTCACCCAGAGGCATTATAAGCACCTTGTTGTTTTTGAAACCGACAACCTCGGCCATTATGGTTCCGTCATGCGCTGTCGGGCATTCGATAAGAAGATGTTCGCCGACCTGCGTGGACGGCCCGGTCGCCTCGATAACAAGCCCCACCACGGATTCCACCAAACCGCTTTGCCTGATCAGACGAACGTTTTTGATATTGTCCGCTATTTTATCAATGTTAGTTATGAGTCCCGGCATCTCAAATCATCTGAAGGAAGTTCTCTTTTATCAGGTTAAACTGGTTTTCTATCCTGCCGTCAATGGCGCCGCCGGGGGATTCTATAAAACATCCGCCGGGGGTTATTGAGGGATCGGGTTCAAACCTGAAATTGAACCTGTCTCTGTTTTTCCTGAAAACGATATCGATTTTTTCCCTGGCCGTATCGTAATCGCAGGGATTTACTTTGATGGCGACTTCTCCGGAACCCGAGAGAATCTCCAGGCACCGCTTGAGATTATATTCCAGCAAGTCTCCGGATAATTTCATTGCGGCTTCCCCTATCACCGCCTCGGCGATCTCCAGCGATAACCTGCCCATAATCTCCTCCGCATTGCCAAGAAGATGCTCGCGTGAGGCTATCACCTCTTTATTTATATCCTTAAGGAGGGTCTCCAGCGGTTCCAGGGATTTTACGCCTTCGCTGAATCCGTCGGCTTTTCCCTGCTCGTAACCTTGTTGGTAAGCGGTTTCTTTTTCCATATCATAATACTCCTCGAGCTCCCGGGATTTTTCCGCGATAAGATTATCCACAGATTCCCGGTCAAAAAACTCAGGGGAATTCGCTGGAGCGCCGATAATTGCGGTATCCTGCAGATCGGCCTGAACGGTCCGCTCTACTCCGCTTTCCGGTATTTTTTCAGATATAACAGATTCTGTTTTTTCTTTAAAGCCGGGTACGGTCCTTATAACCACCGCATGGTTCGGGATTATGCGCAGCGGTCTTTCCGGTTCCACAACCGTAATTTTAACGGGGGAACCGGGCTTTTTTTTTATAATCTTATTAAACAACGAGCTCTTCCTTCCCGCCGCGCCCGGTGATAATAATCTGTCCTTCTTCCTGGAGTCTTCTTATAACCTCGACAATCTTTTGCTGAACGGCTTCAACGTCCGAAAGCCTCATGGGTCCCATGAATTCCATTTCCTCTTTAATCATGGCGGCCACGCGCTCGGATATATTGGTGAAGATTTTCTCTTTTACCTCTTCCGATGCGGCTTTCAAGGCGATGGCCAGATCCTTGGTCTCGACCTCTTTGAGAATCCTTTGTATGGAACGGTTATCCAGGAGGATAATATCCTCAAACACGAACATAAGGTTTTTTATCTCCGACGCCAGATCTGGATTCTCAGATTCCAGCGTCTCCATTATTCCTTTTTCGGCGGAGGTTTCTACCAGGTTCAGGATTTCAGCTATGGTTTTTGTGCCTCCTGAAAAAGAAAGATCTCCCGCGCCCACGTCTTCAAACTGCCTTTCCAGCAGAACCTCCAGCTCGTTGATAACGTCGGGAGAGATTTTCTCCATCGTGGCGATACGGTACGAGACATCTGCCTGAACCTCCGGCGCCAGATCCGAAAGGATGGCGGCCGCCGAGTGAGAGGGAAGCTGCGTCATGATCAGAGATATGGTCTGAGGATGCTCATTCTGGATAAAGTTGATCAGCTGTTTGGGATCGATATTACGCAGCATACCAAAACCGGTGGTTTGCAATGATCCTTCGAGCCTGCGGAGTATTTCGTTGGTTTTTTCGCGGCCCAGCGCTTTTTCGAGAAGCCCCCTGGCGTAATCGACCCCACCCTGGGAAATATACTGACGCGCTATCATAATATCGGAGGCGTCCTTTAAAACCGCTTCTTCTACTGCGGGAGAAATATCTCTGAGGTTTGCAATTTCCAGCGTTATAAGTTCGATCTCGGTCTCCGTCAAATGCTGTAATACGAGAGGAGAGATCTCATCTCCCAGAGAAACCAGCAGGACGGCTGCGCGCTGGATATTGGTAATATCATCATATTGCATGCCGTTACCCTAATCCTGCGAGAGCATGGTTTTTATGACCTTGGCGATTTCGGCGGGGTCCTCTTCCGCTATATTTCTCATATGATCAACTAGCTTAGGTTCATTCTTGAATTTCGGAAGAAGTTCCTGCCTTTTTCGTTCCGCTTCATTAGCGGCCGCTCTTCTTTTCGCCTCCTCTTTTCTCTTCTCCATCTGCGATTTTAATACCTTTTTAAATTTCATCAATATTATCAAACCGACAATAATAAGGAATACCTTGAATAATATCTCGAGCACCTTATTGAAATTGTAGTTGCTGAAAAATCCATCAGAATATTCATATTCCTGATGGAGAAATTCGACGTTTTCAATTTCAAATACGTCGTTACGCTCCGAATCAAAACCGACGGCGCCTTTGATCAGGCTGGCCAGCCGATCGAGTTCCTCCTGGGTACGAGGGACATACTCTTTGCCGACTACTCCCCCGCTCTCCACCTCTTTCATCTGCCCGTCCACGACAATGGAGACCCAGAGCCTGTCGATATTGCCGATTTCATTTACGATATGTTGCACGGTTCTGTTTATTTCATAATTGGTGACGACGTTTTCGGTGCTGTTGGATACCATGGTCCCGTTGCCGCCGGCCCCGCCTCCGGCGGGGTTTTCCTCGGATGATGATTCCGTTATTTTTTCCTGAGAACGAACGGCCGGATTATCCGGATCGAAATTCTCTATGGTCTGTTCCACCTGCTCGAAATTCAACTGCGTCGAAATCTTCACAACCGATTTCCCCGGTCCCATCACTGGCTCGAGAATGCTGAGAGCCTTGTTCTCGAGATATTCCTCTACATGCTTCTTCAACTCGTGTTGAGACGAGGTCAGCTGGCCCAGTTCGGAACCTTGTCTCTTATTAGATAGGAGCCGTCCCACGGAATCGAGAACCGTTACATTTTCCGGATGCATTCCTTCAACCGACGAGGCAACCAGGTATATAATACCCTCAACCTGGTTTTGCGATATCCCCCCCGCTCTGGTGAGGGTCAGAATGACGGAAGCCGTGGCTTCCTGTTTGTCCTCCTTGAATAATCTCGGTTCCGGTATAACTATATGGACACGCGCCGATTTTACGCCGTTTATGCTGCTTATTGATTTGGATATCTCTCCTTCCAGGGCTCGCCGGTAGTTTATTTTTTGAAGGAATTCCGTCATGCCGAGCTTGGAATCATCGAGGATTTCGTACCCCAGAGAACCCGACCGGGGCAGACCCTCGGAGGCGAGTTTCAAACGGATATCATATATATCTTTCCGGGGTACCTGGACCGTGGTTCCGCCGTTTTCGAGACGATAGGATACTTTATATTCGGCGAGTTTCTCCACCACTTGGGCGGCCTCTTCGGTTTCGAGCCCGAGATAAAGCGTTTCGTACGACGGCCTGACCAGAAAAACAAGCGATACAATCAACGCCACCAAACCGGCTATTCCGATCGAGGCGGACAGGATTTTTGAGTTCTTGTCTTTGGAATCCCACCAGGGTTTGAAATTACTCTCTATAAATTCTTTAATGAAATCCATATCCTACACCTGCATTCTCATAAATTCCTGATAGGCTTCAACCAGCTTATTCCTGATTTCCATCACCAGTTCGAACGCCACGCCGGCTTTCTCCGCCGCGATCATCACCTCGTGTACGTCGGCGATCTCCCCCAGAGCGAATTTCTCGGCGATGCGGGCCGCGTCGGATTGAAGCGTGTTGGTGTCGGAAATCAGATCCTTGAATATCTGCCCAAACGACTTTGACGTTTTCAATTCGCCCGTATCGAGTTTCTGAGTTCTCGAATCAGGCAGGGTAAAAGGCCGATATCCGGGTAATATCTTCGTCATTATATCTTAATATCAACAAAACTGCCGCGGGGAATGGAACTCAATTTGCCCGCGATTGAAACGTTACCGCCTAAATTCTTGCCAACATCCTCAATTTTAAAATCTCCGAATAACCTCTGAATCGCTGCGGCCTCTTCCGCGCTTAATTTTTCCAGAAAGAGCTTTTCAAAACGTGAAACACCCCGGCTTCTGCCGTCGGCAGGTTTGATCTCTTTATTCGAGATTCCCTGTCGGTTAATTTTCGATGGGTAATAAGTAGCGTCGGAAACAATATTAACTTTCATTTAGAACCCTTATTAAATATTCAACGCTTCCTTGTACATGGCCTTGGCCGCTTTCACAGCGCTGACGTTAGCCTCGTAGGCGCGGGTGGCGGCCATCATATCAACCATTTCCGATATAATGTTAATATCGGGCATGGCGACATATCCGCTCTCGTCGGCGTCGGGATGAGTGGGATCGTAAACCATTTTAAATGAATCCGGTTCGATTTTCATCTCCTCGGAACCGACCGACGGAATGTCGTTTTTCGACGATATCCCCTTTTTGGATAAGGACATATGCTTTTCGTCGGTTCTGACTAATCTGGTTACGGCGCTTTTCAGACTCTGGGTGAAACTTCCCAGTTTTAAGCTTTCCTTAAAAACCACCTGTTTGCGTCGATAAGGTCCGCCCTCTGGCGTCCTCGTAGTCTCAACATTGGCAATGTTTTCCGCCACGGCGTTGAGTTTCTTGCGCTGCCCCGAAAGCCCGGAACCGCTGATCTGAAAAATGCCGAAAATCCCGCTCATTGACTCCTGCCTCTGATGGCGGCGCGAAGCAGACCGAATGTTCGCGCCAGTTTTTTGGCTCCATATTCATACATTAATTGACCCTCCGCGAGACTCATCATCTCTTTTTCGATATCCACATTGTTGATCCCGCTGGAGTTATCGTTGTCTTTTATTTCCTTAATTTTTACAATATCCCGGGGCGCTCCTTTTGTAATATGGCGCGCGTTTGTAGCCTGCGGGATGACAGTTTTCCCGGGGGCCATAAGCCTTTTCATCTCATCTTTAAAATTTACCTGCTTTTTTTGATATCCCGGCGTCGAGACATTGGCGATATTGGCGGAAGTTACTTTCTGCGAAGAGGATACGACTTTCAAAAGCCGCTCGTAAAGCGGAATCCCCGCCTTATCGAATATTTTCCCTCCAATCAACAACGCATTTTACTCCGCAAATCGTTTTGAGCAAAGGGTATGCCATATGGAACATTTGAGAAAATATGAGTTAACCGACTATCTTACAAAAGATTATAATGGCTCGTCTACGAGCGCATCGATACTCTCAAAATCAGAGTTGGAATTTTTTTCCGCGCTTTGTGAAATATCTTCGTGCTTTGGGGTCGGTTCTTTATGCTTTTCATCCCAGTTCAAGACCACAATATCCACCCGCCTGTTTTTATTCCTCCCCTCCGGCGTGTCGTTGGCCGCGATGGGACGATATTCGCTGTAACCCATAGCGGAAATTCTGTCCGGTTTCATGCCGTAATTTTCGATAAGATACCTGATACAAACAGTCGCCCGGTATGTCGACAACTCCCAGTTGGACGGATATATCTCGTTTTTTATCGGTAAATTATCGGTATGGCCTTCAACCCTGACATGATTCGGTATTTCGCTCAGGATACCGCCGAAAAGATCCAGTATACCTTTTGCCTGTTCTTTCAATTCCGCAGAGCCCAGGTCGAAAAACGCCGATTCCGATATTCTAATTACAAGGCCGCGATCCTCGATGGTGGCCGATATTTTGTTATCCAGGCCTTCCTGAAGAAGTAATTTATCAATATTAGACTTTAAATAATTCAAATCTCCCGTTTTTATCGGCCCATCTCCCGGATCGTTCATCATCAATATCTGATGCGGCAAAGGCGATGCTGCGGCGCCTCGAAGGACTGTCCTCAGCGCTTTGGAAATGTGTTCGAATTTCTCAGCGTCAAGCCTGGACATGGAATATAATACTATAAAAAACGCTAACAGGAGGGTGATTAGATCGGCGTATGTTAAAAGCCATCTTTCCAGGTTCTCCCTGTCATCATCGTCTTTCGGTTTTCTGAAAATCATTTAACCAGTCGTTCTTCGGGCGTTATAAAAGACAGGAGTTTGTTTCTAATCACCCGTGGATTTTCACCGGTCTGTATCGAAATCATTCCTTCTATAATCAGCTCCAGACACCGCATCTCCTCGCGATTGCGATATTTGAGCTTGTCGCTTATGGGCAGGTAGATCAGGTTCGCCAGCGAGATGCCCCACAGCGTCGCTATAAAGGCACTGGCAATATGTGTCGCCATGGTTTGGGGATCCCCGGAAGTGCTCAGGGCATTGATCAATCCCAGTACGGTCCCGATTATGCCGAGGGTCGGAGAAAAACCGCCCAGCTTCTGGAAAAATGTCTGCCCGGTTTTATGTCTTTCGCCGATATTAACCATTTCGGTTTCCAGGATTGTGCGCAGTGTCATAATATTGGTGCCGTCGATTACAAGCTGTAACGATTTTTTTAGGAACGGTTCTGTCATTTTTTGATAATCGTCTTCTAATCCCAGCAGTCCCTCACGGCGCGCGGTCTCCGCCAGAGTCCCGATGGTGCTGACCACCTTGTGAGGTTCCTGCGGTTTTCCCAAGAACACTACCTTCAACAGGTTGGGGAGATTTACCAGGGTTTTCAATGAGGTGGTAACGGTTGCGGCGCCGATAGTGCCGAAAATTACCAGAATCATCGCCGGCAATTGCAGCACCGACGTAAAGTTGCCGCCTTCCAGAAAAAAAGCGAGCATAACGGCACTAATACCGATTATTAACCCGGCTACAGACGCAATATCCATAAATAACCTTTCTCCATTATGGATATCGGCAACGTATATTATCTATTTAACTATATAATACCTATATCGATACTGAAACGTTGGCTCTAATCGTTACCGGACAAACCGTATTCGTGGAGTTTATTTCGAAGTGTCCGGCTTGAAATCCCAAGGACATCCGCGGCCCTGGATTTATTTCCCCCGTGCGCCTTGAGAGTTTTGAGGATCAGGATTTTTTCGGCCTCCCCTATGCTCATGCCCACATCCATCGATGTCTTGCCCAACATTGGTATGCCGGCGGCGATCTCCGGCGGGAAATCGCTCACCTTCAACTCCTGGTTCTTCGAAATTACGACAGCCCTTTCAATCATGTTTTCCAGTTCCCGCACATTTCCGGGCCATAAGTATGACAACAGCATTTGCCCGGCTTTCTCATTCAGGGTTTTCGTTGGAATCCCCATCTTCTGACAATATATATTAAGGAAATAATCTGCCAGAAGCGGTATATCCTCCAAACGCTGCCTGAGTGGGGGCAGATCGATAGGAATTACGTTAAGCCTGTAAAAAAGATCGTCCCTGAAATCGCCTGCGGCCACCTCGTCTTTGAGATCGCGGTTGGAGGTGGCGATCACGCGAACGTCCACCCGTATGGTTTGCCCCGACCCGATACGCTCGAATTCCTTTTCCTGCAAAACCCTTAAAAGCTTGGCCTGCAAGGGCGGTGGAATCTCCGATATCTCATCGAGCAAAAGCGTGCCGCCGTCCGCCATTTCAAACCGTCCCCTGGTCGACCTGATAGCGCCGGTGAAGGCACCCTTCTCATGACCGAACAGTTCCGACTCTATCAAACCCTCCGGCAATGCCGCGCAGTTCATTTTTATAAACGGGGCATCGGCTCTCGCGGAATTGTAATGAATCGCCTTGGCCACAAGTTCCTTGCCCGTCCCCGATTCTCCGTTTATCAGAATGGTTGAATCCGAAGGACTGGCCCGTCTTATAAGCTCGAATACTTCCCTTATCGCCGCCGATTTGCCCACGATATTCTCAAAGGAATATTTGTCGCCGATTTCGTTTTTCAGATTTCTGTTTTCTATTTTCAGGGATTTATACTCCAGGGCCTTGTTTACCACCACCTCGAGATGATCGGGGCTGATCGGTTTGGTTATATAATCCTGGGCCCCGATTTTCATGGCCTCCACCGCATGATCGATAGTCCCGAAAGCGGTCAACATTATAACCCTGCAGTCCGGCCACAACTCTATCGCTTTTTTCAAAACGTCATCACCGGAGAGCCCGGGCATTTTATAATCGGTTATGACCAGGTCGTATTCACTTTTTTCAAGATATTCTATCGCCTTCTCTCCCGTCGGGGCGGCCAGGGGAGCGTACCCCATCCTTAACAATACCTCCGATATGAAATCCCTCACCAATTCTTCGTCATCCACTATTAATATCCTGGGTTTCATGAGAGGTCTCCTTTAATGTTGGGAATATTTACGGTAAAGACCGCGCCGCCGCCGGGCCTGTTTCCAGCCTCTATCCGACCGCCGTGAAGCTCCACCAGCTTCTTTACGGTTGCCAGCCCCAGTCCTATTCCATTTGTTTTGGTCGTAAAAAAAGGCGTAAATATCCGGTCCCTTATCTCGTCCGAAATTCCGGGGCCATCGTCCTCGACTTTTAAAACGAGGTTCGAGGCGGAAGACCTGGTAAGTTTCAGCCTTACATGTCCGCCATCCGGATTTGTCTGCACCGCGTTTTTGGCGAGATTAAATACAATCTGTCTGAAAAGATCCGGATCGAGATTGGCTCGCAATTTTAGCGATCCTCTTTCGAAATCAAAAGTATGATTCCGGGATTCCAGGTCGGCCTTAACATCTTCTATGGTTTCTGCGATCAGCACCGATGGATCGATTTCCATCCTGTTGGGATCCACAGTCTTGGTAAAATCGAGAAGATTTGTTACGATGGCGTTTAGAGCGTTCACGCCCTTTTTTATTTTATCGACAATTTCCAGGTTTTCATGGTCACCTTCAAGGTCCCTGGATAGCAGCGCCGCGAAACCGGCAATTCCCGACAGTGGATTGCGTATCTCGTGGGCAACCGTAGCGGCCATCTCGCCCAGGGCCGCCAGCGTGGATATCCTCCGTAAATTCGCCTCGAGCTTCCGGATTTCAGTTAAATTATAGAAAATCTCGACCGCGCCTCCCATCCGATTGTTTTCAAAGGACCGCAGCCTTGTAATAGAATACGCCACGGGGATCTCAATATCGTTACGGGGCCGCAGGGTCTTCTCCCCCGAGGCGGAGGACATCTTGCCGGTAATCACCCGATCCGCCTCCGGAGATGCCGCCGTGCGAAGCGCGTCTTTATAGTATCTCCCCAGCGCCGATCCGGCGCTTATTCCCGTAAAACGCTCGGCGGCAGAATTAAAAATACTGATACGGCCTTCGTGATCGGTTACAATAACGCCCGAATCGACACTCTCCAGAATAGTGTTGAGATAATCGGCGAGCTTGTTTCTTTCCTCGAGCGATTTTCGCAGAAGATCATTTACACGTGCAAGCCTGGAATTTTCATCATCGATCTTCGATTCGAGCACCGAATAGGAATCGCGCACCATCCGGGTCAGGACTCCCATATTGGTAAAAGACTCGGCCAGCTCTTCGAGCTTTCTTAGTTCGTATTCCTTATCCCCCATTGTCGACAAAGTAAATCCGCCTCCTCAAAAATCAACCAAAAACCGATATGTTCTAATACAGCAATAGGAATTTTGCAACAATTTTATTAAAACTGTTTCAAAATGAAACCGTTAACAGGGGTAATCGATAGGGGGAGGGGATTCAGGATCTTTGTTAATTTCGGGAGAGACATTTATTTTTCCGGTTCCCCCGACCTTTTCGCTCAAGTCTATGTTATCGGAGGGTAACTCATTTTTATCCATCGCCGCCACTTTCTCCTTCAAATTTTTGATTTCGGATTTTATCTCTCTTTCTTTCATTGCCTTTTTTATCGCCACCGCGATATCATCCAGCCTGAACGGCTTTAATATATAATCCGACGCCCCCAGTCTTATGGCCCGGATGGAGGAATCGAGGGTCGGCAATCCGGTTATAACCATGGTGACGGTATCCGGTGAGAACTCGGAGATTTTCTTGATGGTTTCCAGGCCGTCCATCCCGGGCAACCTGAAATCTATCAGGGCGATATCTATTCCGTCGATGTCATTTAATCTGGAAATCGCTTCTTCGCCGGAGGAGGCGATCTCCACATTAAATTTCAACTCCTCGAGGAACTGTCTCAGGAAGTCAGACAGGGATGAATCGTCATCTACTATAAGAACCCTCATTGATGACGTGCGAGCCGTATCAATTGCGAAAGGGCTGATAATAGTCATATGGGAACCGCCATTCTCCATTGTTCGATCTCACAAATCCCATTAATTTGCCGTCCTGAAATCCCGTCGTTCTAAAAACTCTTCAGGGCGTGCAGTTCGTCCTCGCAGATATCGAATATACTGGAGAGCTGCGTGATATCGAAAATCTCTTTGACATATTCAGCCAGGTTCGAAATCTTCATTTCGCCTTTATGATTGCGGACTTCTTTCAGAATCGAAACCAGGGCGCCAAGACCGGAGCTGTTTATGAAATCGACCCTGTCCATGTTCAGAACCAGTTTGCAATTATCTTTTGAGAAAAACTCCCGTGAAGCGTCCTTCAATTGATTCGCGCTGGTGAGATCCAGACGGCCCTCCAGATTTATTACGGCGACATCTCCGTTAATCTTGGTGGTAATTTCCATTCCTTCCTCCTTTATGTTTATTTTTTTATCAACATCGGTTTTTTTTTCAGTTTCTTTGTGGATTCAATACAGAATTTCCCCGTCTCGTCCCGGAAAAGCTTCACATTATCGCTGAGCTTATGTACAATTCTTATTCCTCTGCCGGAATCGGATTCAAAATCGTCGGCCGTCTCGACCAACTCCTTAAATCGTCTTTCAGACATACCCCTTCCCTCGTTTTTCACAATCGTTACAATCCGATCGGTCCCGACTTCCAGGGAAACATCGATAATCTTCGAGGCATTATCCTTATGGCCATACAGGTATGCGTTCATATACAGCTCCGATACGATAAGTTTCAGCCGTTGTCTTTCGCCGATCCCGACATCGAAAGTGTCTATAACCCGCCCGAAAATATCGTCGGATATTATAAACGCTTCTTCCGTGCTCGGAAATGAAAAAGAATATTTTACCATTTTACCTTATATCCGCCAATATATAGGTGGTATCGTCAATTCTTTCGGGATCAACAGAATATGTTTCCAGAAGCTGTTTCATCCTTTTCTCGAAATTTTCCGGAGGTTGAGCTTTGTTTTCCTTGAAGAATGTTCTGATTCCGGAAATTCCGAGCATTTTCCCCTCAAAATTTACGCATTCATATATGCCGTCCGTATAAAGAAAGATCCTCGAGCCGGGGACCAAAGGCAAAGTCTGCTCCGAGTAATTCAATCCCTTAAACTGCCCTACAAAAGGACCCCCGGTTCTTAATTCGGCGATACGACCGTCGGGATAATTGATCCAGCCGGGAGGATGTCCGGCGTTGATAGATTTGATCTCGCCGTTATCGAAATCGAGATACACCATAATCAAGGTCACAAACATCCCTTTGAGGGCCGCCGAATCTCCGCAGAGCTGCTCGTTGACATTTACCACTATCTCGCTCAAAGAGCTGGTTTCAATGACGTAAGCTCTTATCAGGCTCCTGGCCGACGTCATCAGAAGCGACGCCGGGAATCCCTTGCTGGAAACATCCGCCACAACCAGGATAAATTTATTTCTTGAAAGCTGGACTATGTCGTAGAAATCCCCTCCCACCTGCATGGCCATAGCGTTATAGGCCGTGACTTTCAGCTTTTCGTTTTCAATTAGCTTATCCGGCATCAACAGATTTTGAAGCTGCCGCGCCATATCGATATCGGCCTCGAGCCTTTGCTTGGCCAGCGCCTCACCGTGAAGATAGCTGTTCTCCACCGCCACCGCCGCAAACCGGGTTATTATTTCGAGAATGAAATAATCCTCTTCGCTGAAATCATTATCATCAATTTTATTCGCTATAACAATCGCTCCGACAATCCGCTTCTGGGAAAATAACGGCGCCGCCATGAGGGATTTGATATGCGCCGAGCCGGGTTTAAGCTCCCATTCAGGATTGTCGCCCAGATCCGATATTTTAAGCCATTCCTTTTTTTCAAAAATATAATCCCACAAACAGATATCCTTATTATTACGTATGGAGCCGGTAACTTCCCGGGTTATCCCCCAGCATACCGAACCCTCGATTCCACCGTTTTCCTCGAATACCACCATCTGACCCACTTCGGCCTTCACCATCGTTATGGCGGATTCCATGACCATCGGCAGGATACTGTCGAGGTCGAAAATGGAGGTTATCACGGTGCCGATTCTGGAAATGTCAGTAAACAGGTTAACCTGTTTTGCGAGTTTATCTTCCAGATCGGATATATTCCGGACCAGATCATTCTCGTCTGTCGAAAGGTCGTTTATACCCTTTATTTCACTCATTTTATAGATTATCGGCTTGTACTGTCTAATAATTGATTATATTGAAGGGCGGATTAATGAGCCCATTTTTCCACCTTATAAATCTGAAACACAGTCGTTTTGTGTAAAGCATAATTAACAGTCTTGCAGGTAAAATAGGACTATACCTTAAATAAACTAAGGATAAAAAAATCCGGGCCCCCAGGGGGCCCGGAAATTCGGCCTATGGCTAAAGCCTTTTAATCAGAAACTGCTTCCGTTACTCAATCGGCGGACAGTCACCGCACGGTATCGGATCCGAACCGCCCTTGAAGTAAGCGACTCCATAAGTAATATCCAGACCATTGTAGTTGCAGCTTCCGTTGACATCACCGCAATAGAAGAACGCGTCGCAAGGAGGAATAGGACAGGATCCTAACGGACACAGGGGCTCATTGCCGCCCTTGAAGTAGGCAACACCGTAGGTGATATCCAAACCGTTATAATTGCCGCTTCCGTTAACGTCACCGACAGCGTAGTCGCAGCCTTCCGGACATGGATCATCGATACAATTCAGACCGATGTCCCATGTACCGTTGAGATCATCACATGCGGCCTGTGTGGTATCGACGCAACGCGTATCGTAGCAACAGCGGCCGATCGGGGCTTCGAGAAGACAGAATGCCACATCGGTAACAGGATCTATGTTTGTCCACACCAGCATTTCGAGAAGCTCGAAAATCTGCATCGCAAATGCGCCTTGCTGTATATCCGTGCCAATCCAACCGCTCTGACCATAGGGATCGTAAGTCAATATCGGCTCTACCTCGAGCCAGTAGGTCACACCGGCATCCAGAGTGACATCCACCGGCATCATGAATCTCCATCTGCCGTTGCCGTCATCAACGTATCCGAAACTGCCCTGGGCCAGCTGAACGGTGTAAACGATACCGTCAGTCATCAGCTCTACATGGGAGCAGGCTTGATCGGGCGGATCGAGCGGCTTACCGCCGGGGGCGTTATTGGCTGGATCGTTGGCGTAGATGGTAACATTAACACCATCGCAATCGGCAGGCGTGCCTAACGGTACAGCGCCCCAGAAGCCTATCCAGGCAATGACGTATCCGAGAGTTACCGGAGTGCTGCCGGGCAGCACGAAATCATCCGCCACGCCGGCGGCAAATGGATAGAGTATATCGCATTGCGAGCCGTAAATATTACCCGTGGGAAGACCGTTCATCCAGATGGCGTAATCACAGTCAATCAGGAACGGGCAATCGAAACCGGGGCATGTCTCGCCGATATACCAGTTACCCTGCAGGGCGGCGCATTCGGACATCGTATTGGTGGCAATGCAGTCGGTGCCCGCGCAACACGCCCCCATGGGGGCCGCGCCCAGCTCGGCCCAGATTTGATAATCCGAACCGCAGGCAACTCCAATGAAGTCGGCCGTACCGGCCCACAGCCAGTAAACTCCGGGAGTTACCGGCATCGAAATGACACCCGTCGAGCATGCTTCAATCTGAATACCCGGCCCGACAACGTAATCGATACAATCCTGAGATCCCGCGTCAATAACGAGCAGCTGGAGATCAAACTCGCCGACGCCGTAGTAGTGCAGCATGGCATCCGCGGTTATAGTAAGCGCGTACCAGTCGGTATCACGGCTGTTGCCCGGATTCCCGAGAGTGTCATGGGAAATAAACGTTCCCGCTGTACCGCAGATCGTATCACCGATGTTTATAGTCGAGAATACCGGAATATCCGAATTGCATCCGCCGTTATAAGTATCATCGTAATCCTCGTAGCAATCGGGCTCGCCCTCAGGTATTCCATTGGTCGGACAATACAGCGTACATGGCGTAGGTACGGGGCAAGGATTGGGATAACAGGGCGTCTCCTCGAGCCATAAACCCGGACAATCCTGCTCTGCGGTCTGAGTGCAATTGCCCTGATCGTCACAGCAGGCGCCAAACGTCGCACCGCAAGGGGGCTGAATATTTGCACAAGGCGTGTTGGGCACGTAGCGCGCGGTGGGCCATGGACATCGAGTAATTTCGATATCATCTATACATGAGCCGGTGCCGTCATTACAGCAAGCGCCGTAAACCGGAATGTATGTTCCCGTAACGCAGATGCTTAGATCGTGTTCAAACCAGTTGAATGCTGTGCCATCCCAGACTAAAGACATTGAGTCGCCGGAAGCCGAACCCATCCAGAGAAACCAGCAATCGGGCGTACTCTGGCTGGAACCCTCAATTGAAACCCAGGCAGTGGTGATGCTGCAACAGGGCGTGAGATTATCTATGTCAAACCTGTATAGCGGATTACCATTATACAGGTCGAGTGTCCCGGTCATAGTAGGCATGATATCATCATAGAAACACAATTGGTTTCCGGGTATTCCCTCCGCATCTTCGTAAAAGGCAATATCGAAAGTCATCATTTCGGTAGGGCAGTTTACCCAATTTTCGCCGTCCCAATACAGGCTGAGCCCCCACCAATGCAGATCGCAGATTTGACCTGAAGTGTATACAAATTCATAACGACGAGAACCCTGCCCCTGATCGCTGGTACCCGCCGACCAATCGTCGTCGGGCGTATATGGATCCTGGCCGTACAAAGATGGCTCGGGACAGTTCTCCACGAGGGGTGACGGCCATTGTGGGCTTTCGTTCGATTTGCTTAAAAAAGCGGGACCTCGAATGGGGTCATGCGGCATAAAAGACACTTCGGGCTTAACATACCCCTTAAGATTCTCTTCGCCTGCCGCGATACCGGCGTTATTCGTCGTCTCGTAAACGTCATTATATGCGTCAGCGTTGGAGGCGGTAATATCTGCATTTGCGGTAACCCCGAAGGTCGAGAGCAACAAAACCAGCCAAATAGAAAAAAGTTTTTTCATATTCTTCTCCCCTGAATTTTTAAATTACCTCCTGAAAGAAATTGACCGAATAAATTCCCTGATTCCTTCTTTTTAAAGGTTTAATAGTTAAGATGGTTTTTTGAGGAAAACCTCCTTTGATTTAAAGTGTTAAATTTTCGCTTGAACTTGTTCTATAATC
>CP070742.1:1607834-1630233 GCA_020348065.1 Candidatus Zixiibacteriota bacterium | reverse complement strand
TGCCCGATCCATATGCGGGTTGGGTTATTTCGGTGATCTTTAAAATACTTTTCCGACGTAAAAAATATGATTTTATAATATCTACCGCTCCCCCGTGGTCGTCACATTTAGCGGCCATTTTTATCGGGCGGTTGTTGCATATCCCTGTAATTCTCGACGATCGCGACCCCTGGGCCGATAGTATGGGTCGCATGGCAATTATCACTCATCCTTCAATGCGCAGGATAGACAAATTTATTGCCGAGTATTGTTATTCGAAGGCGGCCGGAATTGTAAGTGTAACAAGAGCGGCTTGTGATCTTCATAAAGAGAAATCAGGCGATAACTCTATGCCGATAGAATATATTCCCAGCGGCTATGACCCGATTTTGGATAAGCATTATCACTCCTGGATCCGCCGCAAAGAGATTACCATAATACACGTCGGGAGCACTTATCACGGGCGCTCTCCGTTAATTATCCTGGAAGCGGCCAAGGAGCTAAACAAAGCCATGGCCGAAGATTTCAACTTCCGATTTATAGGAAGGATCTCTCAGGCGGAGATAAACGCGATTAATTCAATGGATAAGAGATTCCGAGTTACCATCGATGGATTCAAAGATCATGAATATTGTATTAAGGCGATAATCGAGTCTGACATTTGCCTGCTCATGGCAATCGGCCAACCTTTGCAGATCCCGTGCAAGTTATACGAATACATAGGATTGGGGCGGCCGGTGCTGGCCGTATCGGGAAAAAATGATTCCACCATGCGTATGCTGGAGAATAAAGGGTGGGCCTGGACGGCAGCCAATGATGATAAAATTGGTTTGATTAAGACTTTGGAGAATATTCATCAGAGGTGGAAAAACGACAGTCTTCCTTATTCGGAAATGGAAAAAGAAAGGAAAGATTTCAGCTTCAATACCGTGGCCGATAAATATATTATGGTTGTCAGAGAAATTGTTGATAGAGAAAAGGCGAAATAGGAATAACACAAATGCCTGTATCGATCCGGATATTATTTTCGGTACCTAAATTAAACTGCGGTTTCCGGGCCGTAAAATCGTGAGTTTTACTGGAATCCAGATATGGGATTAAGAGCCAAAGTACTGTCAGGATTGCGGTGGATTGCCGTGGCCAGAATTAGCACCCAGCTAATCAGTTGGGCAAGCACCGTTGTAGTTGTACGCTTATTGCAGCCGGAGGATTACGGGCTGATAGCCATGGCGGTAATATTCATATCGTTTTGCCAGCTGATTAATGAGTTGGGCCTCGGCGCCGCCATAGTACAAAAGGAGGAACTTACTGAAAATAATCTAAGACAGGTATTCGGCCTGGTATTAATGTTGAATGGAACACTTTTTATTCTATTATGTGCCGGGTCTCCTTTGATGGCCGCGTTTTTCGACGAACCGAAATTGAACAGCGTGGTGCCGGTGTTAAGTATACAATTTATTTTTATAGCTTTTTCGGTAATTCCCAATTCCATTTTAACTAGAAATATGAATTTCCGAGTAATATCAGTACTCGCAATAATTTCATCATTATCCAGCAGCGTTACGACTTTTGTAATGGCCTGGTCGGGATTTTCATACTGGGCATTGGTATTCGGAAATCTGGCAGGCATTTTAATTAATGCGATTTGTTTAAACATCGTGAATCCCTTTTTTAAACGGCCATGCCTTAAATTTTCGGGTTTTGGGGGAATAGCCAAATTCGGATTCTTTGTTTCGATGCAAAGAATTCTATGGTATATTTATTCTCATGCTGATGTATTTATTATCGGAAAAATGCTGGGGAAAACGACTCTGGGTTATTATTCGGTGGCGATGAATCTTGCGTCACTGCCTTTACAGAAGGTCGGGGGAATAATCAATCAAGTCGGCCTTCCCGCTTATTCCAAATTACAAAGGGACAGAGATCTCGCCAGGAAATATGCGTTGAAAGTCATTCGGGCGATTTCATTCATAGCCTTTCCGATATTTTTAGGAATTTCCAGCACGGCACCCGTATTCATTAATTTACTCATCGGCGAAAAGTGGATCTCATCGATCCTACCCATACAGTTATTAAGCCTTGTTTTTCCTCTTAAATCATTAAGTCTCTCTTTGGGGCCGGCGGTTAATGGATTGGGTCGTCCCGATATAAACATGAAAAATATGGCGATTGCCTGCGGCGTTATGCCGATTGCGTTTTTGATTGGCGTTAAATGGGGGTTAAAAGGTGTAAGCATAGCGTGGGTTATTGGATATCCCCTCTGGTTTTTTTATATGCTTTCCCAATCCTTACCGGTGATAGCGTTATCCATACGGGATTTTCTTAAAGCAATGCATGGCCCGGCTCTTATTGGCGCGATAATGTACTTTGTAGTTTATATAACAAGAGTAATTCTTGATCAATGGCAATTGAATGACGTACGAACGCTTGTGATATTAATTGCCGCGGGGATAGTAACATATTCGGTATTAATGATAATATTGTATAAGAATATTTGCAAAGAAGTCTGGGATCTAAGACATGCCTGATAAAATTATTGAAAAATATACGGTTTTCAAAATATTCCCTGTGAATAACTTTTGCCGGGATTCAAGCAGGTTAAGTAATGGACATGGATACGGAAGGTTTATTTTTAAGTTTATTTCTAATTCTGAATTAGGTTTGTAAAGAAGGGCCAACGGTATGAATATAATAGGCATATGGAATAATCGAAATGTTCCTGGCGATTGTGAAATTTCCTGGCCGTCGGGCTCTCTTGAATTGCAGCTAGGTTACAATATAACGGTAATAGAAAAAGAATCGACCAAGCTAATTTATGATGGGACAATATTCGACAGATCGCCGGACGAATTGATTAAAAATCAAGCGGCACTGGACTGCGGCTACGGTTTGTATTCATATATTAAAATAGACGGCAACGAACATGAGATAATTATCGGTACTGATAAACTTGGTTTCAGTCCGATATATTACTCTTTAAAGGAAGATATTCTGTTTTTTAGTACTTCTCTTTCGCTTCTAAAATACAAAATAGGCAGAGTATCGCCGGATTATGAGGCCTGGGAGGAGATGTTAAATTTAAATACTATATTGGGTGAAAAAACTACAATAAAGGAAATAAAAAGGCTTAATGGGGGCACAAGAATTCATATAAAGGACGGAAAAATATCATTTAATAATTACTGGAATCCGGAGATTCCCGGAAGGGTGGATATAAAAGAATTTGTAAATAAGAACAACGAATTATTGGAAGAATCGTTAAAATTGACCGGAAGTATGGATAATCCGAAAGTGATTCTTTTGTCCGGCGGAGAGGATGGTCGGCGGATTGGTGTGTCGGCAAAAAAAATAGGGTTGCCCGTTTCGTTCGCTACGCAGGAATGCGGTTTTTTGCAGGGATTTGATGACAATATAATTATAGCGGAAAGAGTTTCGGAATATTTAAATATTCCGCATATAAAAAGCGAACTCCCTAGCGCTAAATCGTCATTTAAAGACAGGCTGATCCGGGATTATTGGCTTGGTTGCGAGACACATTACCACGATTGGATAATTCCCCTCTTAAGAATTCTCCCGGCGTCTTCATTAATTTATGACGGAATTGCGGGAGATGTTACAATTAACGGTCACTGGGCTCGTTTATTTCCGGAAAGGTATTTAAATAATGATATTGATCAAGTTGCGAGAATGTTTTGTGGTGGGGAAAATACATTTCATTTGAACCCTGAAAAGCTTGATTCTTCTCTCTTTGAAAGGATTAGAGATCAACTTCTTAAATATCCTGACTGTCCGGCGAGGGTGGACTACTTTTACCTGATGAATCGCGCAAGAAGGACAATATCATTAATGGATCAATTATTTAATCTTATGGGCCACAAAGTATGCTGTCCTTTTTTATATTATCCATTATTTATGCAATCTCTATCTCTTGATCCAAAGTATAAGCTGGAAGTATTATATCAGCGTCTCTGTATGGCAGAAATAGATCCTGGAATTTCGGCCATTCCATCAACAAGAGATAGATTAGACGATGGATATATAATAGATAAATCTCAAGACGTCGAGGGAAAGAGCAAATTGATCATCGAAAATATTAAGATAAGATCCGACATATCCGATATCTTTCCCTCATTACGGGCTCGTATATGGGCTTTCAAAACGGCAAAAATCCTGCACTTAAAAAAAATGACATCCAGATTAATGTGGCGAATTACTCCCGTTTCCAGAATGAGTGCGTTCTTAGACTGGCTTGAGGATTCGAATTCACCTGAATTCCCGATCGGTGTCGAGGAACCGGGGTTCTTAAAAAAGAATTTAATTTCTTGATGTCCTGAAGGATTGAGGATAAATATCGGATACGGAAAAGGATTAATGATAAAAAGACTGTTGAATTCGACAAAGGATATTTACAGATATTTTCAGCTTCCGGCCGCGGCCCGGTCGGAGTATTTAAATGATCGTTCCGGTTTATCGAAAAATGATCCCGGATCGGGGCAAGTTATAAAAAAGGGAATCGATTGGCTATGTTATGCTCAGGACAATTCAACGACCAAAGATGGAGGCGTGGCGCGGCATTTCAGCCTTATTAGCAACTGGAGTCCATCTTATCCCGAGACTACGGGATATATTATTCCGACGATGCTTGAATACGCCGGAATCAACAATGATCAAGCGATACGGAAAAGGGCGAAACGTATGATTGACTGGCTGGTTTCGATCCAATCTCCCGAAGGGGGATTTCAGGGGGGAATGATCGGGCAGGCCCCCGTCGTTCCGGTAGTTTTTAATACGGGCCAGATACTTCTGGGTTTAGCCTGTGCGGTCGAAGAATTCGGCGATGAATATCGAGAACCGATGATACGCGCCGCTGACTGGCTGGTAGAAAATCAGGATCCTGACGGCTGCTGGCGCAGATATCCGACACCGTTCGCAGTTCCGGGCGAAAAGGTATATGATACCCATGTTGCGTGGGGATTGTTTGAAGCGGGCCGGATAGAATCCGGTAAGGGATATTCTGATGCGGCGATGGCCAATATCCTATGGGCTTTGAAGTTGCAACGCGAAAACGGTTGGTTTGATAAATGCTGCCTTGTGGATCCGGAACAACCGTTAACGCATACTTTAGGATATGTTTTACGCGGGATTCTGGAGGCCTATAGGTTTACGGAGGATTCGGAATTTCTAAACAGGAGTATAAAGACCGCAGATGGCATTATGAACGCGATGCGCCCTGAGGATGGATTTCTGCCGGGTAGAATAAATAGCAAATGGCAGGGAACGGTTCCATGGGCATGTCTGACCGGAACGGCTCAAATTGCCTATTGCTGGCTATTGTTATTTAAGTACACTGGTAATAAGCGTTATCTGGAAGCAGGATTGAAGGCGAATGAATTTGTGAGACGCACCGTGAAAACAGACTCCACTCCTGAAATCAATGGAGCGGTCAAAGGTTCCTTCCCGGTTCAGGGAGGATACGGGACTTACGAATACCTGAACTGGGCATGCAAGTTTATGATTGACTCAAATATGCTGGAAGAAAAAATACTTGGAGCTACGTTAAAATAACAATGAAATTGAATTGGAACGATAGCAGAAAACCGCAGGCCGTTGTGATCGGTTTGAATATAAACGGGCTGGGAACAGTCCGGGCGCTGGGACGAAAGGGAATTCCCGTAATTGCTTTAGCTCATGGTAATAAGGAGCCAAGTGAGTACACAAAATACTGCGAAAAAATCGTTCTTGAAGATCTGTATACATCTGAACATAATCTACTAAGTCACCTTGTAGAAATTGGCAAAAAGCTACCGAGTAAATCAGTTGTTTTCCCAGCAGGCGATCTGCCTCTTTTGATATTATCGAAAAATCGGAAAATATTGGAAGAGTATTATTATTTTCCGTTTCCCGAAGACAATATTGTCAGGTTGATTAACGATAAGGTTTTATTTTATAATTTTGCCTACGATAACGGATTTCCGATTGCCAAGACCTATTTCCCGGATAACAGAGAAGACGCGGAAAGGGTCGCTGATGAAATCACTTATCCCTGTATAATAAAACCGCATATTGCCTTTGTGAAGTGGCGCAAAAAGGGTCTGAAATTACTCCAGGCCGATGATAAGTCAGAATTGCTTGAAAAGTATGAATTCGGGTATAATATTGCTGATAAGCTTGTTATTCAGGAAGTTATCCCCGGTCCGGATAGCGCATTGTATTTTTCTTTGACATATTTCAATCGTCAGATTAAGCCTCTGGTGATGTTTACAGGCCGTAAATTGCGTCAATATGTTCCCCATTTTGGTATTTCCAGTATGGCGCAGAGTGTATGGTGCCAGGAAATCGCGGATAAAACCGTTCAAATATTAAAAAAGATCGGCTATTCCGGTTATGCCAATATTGAATTTAAAAAAGACCCCAGGGATAATGTTTTCAAGATAACCGAGATTACCGGAAGAACCTGGTATCCGCACGCTCTGAGCGAGAGATGCGGAATAAATATTCCATATATTGCCTATTGCGATTTGCTTGGAATGGAACTCCGGAACATACCGAACTCATTTTTAGAAGATGCGAAATGGATCGATGAGGCCGGAGATTTTCTCAGCGCCTCCATTTACTGGCGAAGAGGCGAGCTTTCTATTACGGACTGGATAAAATCTTATAAGGGTAAAAGATTTTACGCGATTTTTTCGAGGGATGATCCTAAACCGGGAATAATATTTATAATCTATTATTCCAGTTTGCTTATCCGGAAATGTATAGCCAGAATATTGAAAGTTGTTAAGAAATAGAATGTCTTAAATAATTATGATAATCAATGATGTCTGCGGGAAATATGAACAATGATAATAAAGGATTATCTTTAAATCGTATAAGAAATGCCGGTTCGTATCAAGCAGGATAACTTGCGGGAGATTCCCCGCCGCAAATCAATTATTCAAAAGCGGCATTTATGGATTACCGCTTTATTTTTGGCGGCGGTTTTTGCCGGTATTGTCTTAGCTTTTGCTTCGGAGAAAATCACATATATTATGATGTTAATAGTCCCCACCGTGTTAATATGCGTCGTTATCTTGCGCGATCCTTACTACGGGGTATATCTATATTTCCTGTATATCTACCTGAGGCCCTACGAATTTATTCCCGTACTGGGCGCGTTGAGGCTGACTATGTTTATTGAGATAATCACGCTTATATCCTGGATTCTTAAATTGATGAAAACGAAGGGCATCGTAAAATGGAATACATTTTCTTCATTATTCCTCGGGTTTATAGGAGTAATAGGTATCACGGTAATAACAGCCGAAAACAACTTTTTTGCCTATACCGTATTTATGGTAATGTTGGTGGTCTTCATTATTTTTATTGTCGCCACAAATGTTGTTGATTCTGTGAGTAGATTGCAAAAGATTATCTGGATATTATTGATAATACATTTTTATTTTGCCATAAAAGGTATAAACACTTTTGTTACCGGAAGTTATTATGCAGCGGGGCAATACACCAGCGGACATGTTGGCGGCGGATATATAGGCGATGAAAATGATTTTGCCCTGGCCATTAATATGATGATTCCGTACGCTTTTTTCGGGGTGTTTTATTTTAAGGGCAAAGCGAAGCTCATCAGTATTGCATTATTGGTCACTTTTGTATTTGCCATTATCAGCAGTTTTTCGAGGGGGGGATTGGTTGGACTCGTATGCTTGCTGCTTTATTGTATATTTAGCAGCGGCAAAAAACTATTATCCTTGGGGTTAATTGTAGCGCTAATTATATCTATGGGTTTGTTCGCGCCCGCAAGCTACTGGGAGGAGGCTGAGACTATACAGGAGATCGATCAGGGTACGGCAAATGCAAGGATTGAATATTGGAAGACGGCTTTCAGAATGTTTATAGATAATCCGGTTGTCGGCGTTGGCGCCGGTAACGGCGGCATACATATGCCAGCGTATATAAGGGGAGTAAAAGATCCCAATACACAATGGGGAAGGGCTTTTCACGGGACTTTTCCTCAGATTATAGCGGAACTTGGAGTATTAGGATCATTTTTTTATTTCTCAATGATAATTATTGTTTTCAGATTACTTTATAGAATAAAGACCCGCAAGGTCGGTGAGGGCGGCAGTAAATCCTCTCAGTATATTGCGAATTCTATTATCGGAAGCCTCATAGGATATTTTGTTTGCTCGGCTTTCCTTTCGACGGCCTATTATCCGCATTTATGGGCCACTTTTTCATTTGCCGCAATCCTTATTTTTTGCGATAGGAATAAAGGAGAACATTTAATTAAAGCCGATGAAGAAAATGTGAAAAACCCGACCTTATGATTGCCGGATGAGCTCAAAATGCTTCAAATATGAATTATCCCGGGGATTACAGTATTTTGTATGTTTACAAGCTGATCGGCGGGAGATCTTTACATGGAACATTCCAGAAGAATTATACTATTGGTATTGATTGTTTTGATCAGTTTTTGTCTGACCATCGGGATTTTTCTCATACCCCCGAAGTATGGGCCTCTGCATTTCCCGATGGAAAGAAATTTGCCCTCAATATTTGTGACGATACCGATAGAGGCACAGTGGAAGATATAAAACCCGCATATGAATTTTTATATGGACCTGGTTTTCTTACGACCAAAACAGTCTGGATTTTGCCTGCCATTGAACCCCTGAATTTCCCCAATTGCGGAGAGTCTTTAAGCGACTCCGCCCACGCGGACTTCATATTGGATCTCAAGGAAAAGGGTTTTGAAATTGCGCTTCACGGTTGCCGTGGAGGCTCCACCCGACGGGCGGAAATAATAAACTCTCCGGAAAAATATAATGATATTATCGGTGATCATCCGAAAATTCATATAAATCATAATATTAATAAAAACAATTTTTACTGGGGTGCTGACAGGCTGGATTTGATTCCTCTGAAGATTTTTTACACCTTGCTTAAGGGGAATACAAAGTATTACGGTCACATTCCGGAATCGGAATATTTCTGGGATGATTTCGCCCAACAACATATATCTTACGTTGGGTCCTGGAAAGAATTTTATGAAATCGCAAGCCGAAACAATAGTATGTATTTTAAAAAACCTGTTTATTATTCGCCTTTAAATTCGAGTCAAACATGAAGGAAATAGTAGAATACACCGAAGACTATAAGGTCGCCTGGTCGAAGTATGTTGCCGACTCGAATACTTCAACGATCGCTCATCAGATCGGCTGGAAAGAGGTAATGGAGGAGGGGCTGGGACACGAGCCGAGGTATTTACTGGCCCTGGAGGGAGAAGATATAAGGGGTATATTGCCTTTGGCGATGGTCAGGACTTTCTGGCGTTCATCATATGTTGTTTCGCTGCCTTGGATCGATTATGGAGGGATTTGCGCGGATGATTTCGAAACCGAGAAAATGCTTATCGATAAAGCCTGCCGTATAGCAGACGGGGAGAAAGCGCAGTTTTTAGAACTTCGATCGATAGAGAAGGCTAATCATAATCTTTCCATACGCGAAGATAAGGCTACATTTCTTTTAAGGCTCGACGGTGATCCGGAAGTTGTATGGAAGGGTTTTAACGCGAAGCTGCGGAATCAAATTAGAAAATCGGAAAAGTCGGGATTGGCCACCGAATTTGGCGGCATTGAATCGCTTCCCGATTTTTACAGAATATTCGCCTGGAAAATGCATGATCTCGGGACACCCGTTTGGGGAATGAAATTATTCGAATCGATTCTTAGACATTTTCCGGAAACGGCCGGGATAATTCTTGTAAAACGAGGCGAGCAGGCGGTGGCCGGAGGATTGCTTTTATCATTCAAGAACAGGCTATATGTTCCCTCGGCGGCCGCATTCAGAAGCGCGCTTAAGTTTTGCCCGAATCACGCTTTATACTGGGAAGCGATAAAGAAGGGATGTCGGGAGGATTACGAGTATTTCGATTTCGGACGGTCAGCCTTGAATTCGAACACCTACAGATTTAAACTGCAATGGGTACCGGAGCCAACACGGCTGGTCTGGCAATATTATCTTGCCCGTTTGAAAGATATACCGTCCATAAATCCCTCAAATCCCAAGTATAACCTTTTTATAAATATCTGGAAGAGAATGCCATTGAAGCTGGCGAATTACCTGGGACCGAAGGTCATCAGGAATTTCCCGTAGCGCCTATGAATTATTCCATTAAGAGCGGAGTTTTCGGCAAATGTTTCGTTTGATACCGCCCGCGGGCGCCCCCATATCGGTCTCGGAGATATCAAAAATTTTGAGGAAACGGTTTTCATCGGATCGTTCAGGGGAGATATTTGCCGAAAAGATAAAAGAATATACAAAGACGAAACATTGCATCCTCCTTAATTCCGGGAGGACGGCTCTTCTTGCCATCCTTAAGGCTTTGAATAAAATGTCTGACTTCAAAAAAAACGAAGTCGTTATGCCCGCTTACACCTGCTTTTCAGTGGCCGCCGCCGTTGCCAGAAGCGGATTGAAGATAAGGCTTATCGATAGCGATCCGGATACCCTGGACTATGATTACGAGAGACTTAATAGGGTCGATTTCACGGCCGTGCTGGCGATTATAGGATGCAATTTATTCGGGATTTTGATCGATTGGAATAAACTTATGTCTATCGCCAGGGAAAAGAAGGTGTACTTAATTGATGACGCAGCGCAGTCTATGGGGAGTTCATTTCAAAGGAGACCGTCCGGGAGTTTGGGTGACGCTGGTTTTTTTAGCCTGGGAAGAGGCAAAAATTTATCCGTTATATCAGGTGGGATTTTACTTACCGATAATGATGACGTCGCAAGTCATTTAAACGAATACATGAAAGAGATAAATGAATCCAATTATTTTATCGAAATAAAGGCGACGCTGAATATAATTTTTTACAGCCTGTTTTTAAAACCGAGACTCTACTGGATTCCGGATAAAATGCCGTTTCTCAAACTGGGACAGACTGTTTTTGATGAAAATTTTAAAGCCGGCCACCTATCGACTTTGCAGAGGTGTGCCGCGACCGTGATGTTTTCGCGGCTTGATAAAGTTAATGCCGCCAGAGTTGAAAATGCCCGAGCGCTCAGTAGTGGGTTGCTGAACGACGACCGTTACAGGATCCCCGGCCATGATCCGAATAAATATCCGATTTACCTGCGCCTGCCGGTATTAGCCCGAAATAAGCTGGAGAGAGATCTTGCTGTTGCCGCTCTAAAAAGAAAGGGGATATCGGCAAGCGCCATGTATCCGTCGACAATTCGACAGATCGAGGGGATTGAAAAGTATCTGGCGGGCCTGAATGATAGATTCGACGGAGCGAACGCGGTGGTTGACCGGCTTTTTGCATTACCGACCCATCCGTACGTAAAGCCGGGCGATATAGATAGAATTATTAATTGCCTGAAGGAGATATAGACGGTCGCGATGTTCGGATCATTAAAAAGGGCCGTTAAATTCATACTGGCGATTTGTATTTATTATTCGGGATTGTTGGCTTTGTTGTCTGTTTTAAAAAGAATTAGGGCCGACAAAAATAATTTTACCATTCTGATTTACCATCGGATCCTGGATGAGAACGATAGCGAAAGAGACCATATTCAAGCGGGGATTATTGTATCCAGGAAGATATTCGAAAAACAGATGGCTTATTTATCGAAAGAATATAATTTGCTATCCCTGAAGGAATTGGCTGAGATTCTGGAAAAGAATCAGTATCCTCCTTCAAAAAGCATAGTTATAACATTCGACGACGGCTGGAGAGATAATTACCTGTGTGCCTATCCCGTCCTGAAAAAGCATAATGTACCGGCTACGATATTCCTGGCGACGGATTTTATAGATTCAGATAACATGTTCTGGTTTGCGGAAATCGGAATGATTTTAGCGAAGCGAAAGATACCTCCGGAAAAATTGTGGGAAATACTGGAGAAGGCTCGGAAAGAGAGCAAAAATATCTCAACGCCTCAATCTTCGGATTCTCATAAGCCGGCAGCGGACTCCATTGATTCCGACAAATTCATTGAGGGGCTGAAACAATTTGATCACCAGATAATTACCAGGATAATAGCCGAGCTGTGGAAAGAAGGCGGCGTTTCCTCGGAGAGGACTGCTGTTGATAGGCAGACGTTAAGCTCGGATGAAGTTCTCGAAATGAGCGAGAACGGAATCGATTTCGGTTCGCATGGATGTTCGCATCGTATTTTAACCGGATTGGACCGGGATGAGGTCAAGCGAGAGCTAATTGAATCAAAAAGAATCCTGGAAGAAAAGACGGGCAAGACTATTTCGCTTTTTTCTTATCCCAACGGTGATTTTAATGAAGAGATAAAAAAGCTGGTGAGGGAGGCCGGATATGATTGTGCGATAACAACCGGCGGCCGTGAAATAGATAAGGGAGCCTTGGATCTATTTGCCCTGAAGAGAATTGGAATCCATGACGGCGCTACGGCAGGACCCACAGGAAGGTATTCTGAAGCCATATTCGCCTGTCTTCTGGAAAAAATTCTATAATAATAGCGGCAACATGCGCGCCTGTCCGGCAGGCCGGATCACTCAATAGTAATAACAGATATCACCATCACCCAGGGATACATACCAATTACTTTCCATCGAAAACAACTCATCCGGAAGGTCTGTGTTATTCTTATATGTAGTCGTAGAAAAGTGAGAGTTGCGAATCCTGAAGCCGTATTTTTTGAAGATTTTTTCCCATTCGGCCGTTGAGGTTATGGCTATGATATAATCCGCGTTTTCATTTTCCGCCCGCCGGATTATCTCGCCGAGGAGGTTTTCAAACACCGCATTTTCACCGACGGGAGCGAGAAGCTCCAAAATCGCAAAGAAACGCAGCCCGAAATCATCGACGGCGTCGTGAATCACCGCGAATCCAAGAAGTTCATCGATGCGGAGCAGGGCAAACGATTGGATGCCCTTGAAAGGATAGTCCGTATACCGCCAATTCAAATATGAGGAATCCCGCACCGTCATAATCGGGTGGCGGCGGGATATTTTTTCATAAAGACTATCAAATCTTTGATCGAATCTATCAATATCGAGGATTCTTGAATCGGTCACATTCGGATAGGATTTCAGTTTGCGAATCAGGGCGAGAACCGAATCGAGCGGTTTTCCGAACATAACGCAACATATTCCGATTATGAATTTTGCCGATAAACCGATTTTATTAAGGATTGCTTTCCTGACAAAGCCGCTTGCTTTCAGGGGATTTATAAATCTTTTTCGACCGGTTAAAAGCTCCTTTCCCCCCAGCGCTAATGTGATCCTGTTTGCCGGTTCATTGGCCGATGTGGAGATGGGCAAAGGCGATACATCTCTTTCAAGAGTTTTTAGTTTCAATTTCATTCCGACCGACCGGGCGGTCGGGTTAACGGCGAAATCGCAGCTGCAGGCGGCGTGAAATTGATGTTCGCCGATTTTTACGCGCATGGGAGTAAGACCGTGAATTCCAACAATTTGACCGTTCCTTTCGGCGACCAGAAAGCCGGGAATTTCGGGAATTCGCGCCGGGTTGGAGTCATTCCGCCATTGCCATAATTTCAAGCGTTTTTCGAATTGTACTTTCCCCAGAACACGGTCGAGCAGAGTAGCTATGGCATGATAATCGGCGGATGCGGCGGGCCGGATATTTAAGGCGTTTTTATTCACGATCCCAATCTGTCTTTAAGGGAGATCCGCTTGATTTTTCCGGAGTCGGTTCGCGGAATCTTATCGATGAAAATTATTCTTCTGGGTATTTTATATACCTCAAGCTGATTTTTGCAGAATTTGCGAAGCTCAATTTCAAGTTCTTTATCCGGATTGCTATCGGTAACAACAAAGCTGACCACGCTTTCACCTGTCATTTCATCGGGAACTCCTACGGTGGCGCAATCCTTTACTCGTTCATGTTTCAAAAGGACGGCCTCAACCTCCATCGGGGTAAGCTTCATTCCATCGACATTGATTTGCTCTTTAATTCTTCCTTTCCAGGTGAGAAATCCATCTTGATCCATAATGCCGGAATCGCCGGTTTTCAGCCACCCTTTATTAAAATACCGGGTGGAATCTATTCCGAAATATCCTTCGGTTACATGCGGTCCCCGGATAAGAATTTCTCCCACCTTATCGACCAGCGGCCGGGCAGGGGAATCTATACAAATATCCGTACCCGGCGTCGGGCGGCCCACGGTTTTTAGTTTACCAGGGTTATCGTTGTAACAGATGTAGCTGCTTCGACTAGCCTCTGTGAGACCATAGTACATATAGAATCGCGTTTTGGGCGCCAATTCGAGAATCCGCTCAATATATTCCTGCGCCATAGGTGCGGAGTTCACAATTATGTATTTGATTCCGACGGCGTTTTTTTTGAACAAGTCGGCATATTGATCCAGGATCATCTTAAATCCGCCCGGGGTCCCGGGGAAGCTGGTTATTTTTTTATCCGGGATTTTTTGAAGCAACCGGGGAATATCATGCAGTTTTTCCTCGATAAACACAGTTCCGCCCAGAGTCCAGTAGATATGAATATGGGCGAGCCCGAATAAATGGGTTAAAGATAACGTTGTTAATTCGCGGTCGTTTTCGTTAATTTGCGCCCAGGACGTTATTGATTTCATGGTGTGGCTCAAATTGGAGTGTGTCAATCGGACCCCCTTGGGGATACCGGTGGCGCCGCTGGTGTACATTATCAGCGCCAGGGGATTTTCCGCCGAACAGAGGCGCGACAGATTCATCTCGGGAAAGCGTTCAATATCGGCGGGGAAAACGATTTGCCCCGGAATGCTGTTAAATTCTTCTCGCTCGACCGGGGTGACCCATAACGCCGCCCCGCAATTTGTTCTGACGTATTCCAGATGTCCGGGGCGGGATCGAAAATCCACCATTATCAGGGTACAGCTGCAGAACAAAGAACCGAGGTAGGCTACCAGGTAATCCACGGAATTGGGAAAGGTCAAAATAATCTTATCTCCGGGGTGAATTCCATTGGATTCCAGAAGCGAAGCGAAACGCCTGGCCCGGCTTAAAATCTCCGCGTATGTATATGAAACGTCGTCAGGCCCCACCAGGAATGGTTTGTCGTGGAGTCTTTTAGCGGTGGCTAAGAAATTTTCGGCAATGTTCATTGTTAAAAATCAATGCCTCCGGAACGAAGATAATTCTTTATATCGCCGATAGAGTCCATCAGAGCCATTTCCTCGGGACTCATCGCGTAGCCGAATTCTTTCTCCACGGCCGCCGCGATGCCTACCGAGGCAAGACTGTCCCAGGTCTCTATCTCATTGGGGCCGTAATCGTCCTTAAACTGATCCTCATCGATGAGGAGGATTTCGATTAACAGGTTAAGGAGTATTTTCTCATTCGGGGACATTTCAGTACCATTTGTTTGCCAGGTTTATCCCTGCGGATGCCAATCAACATCCGGGTCTTCTATAAATTCTATATTCAAGCCCGCTATGTTTGGGACAACGAAGTTGAATTTGAATTTTTTAACTCCTTCCTGTTTCTCCGCAGCTATAAATCGTATTCCCTTATTTTCGAGCGCTTTTTGAATCTCGGCAATATCTTCAGCGCAAAAAGCGATATGGTGAAAGCCGCCGCGCCCCCGATTATAATTCTTTAATACTCCTTTATGAGGAATCATGAAGTGGAGCTTTGTATCACCGCCGCATGTAAGAAAAACATTGGTGACGTTATATTTTTCGATGGTTTCCCGGGTTTCCTCTTTAAGTTCCAGAATCTTCTTGAATTCCTCGATTTGCGCCTCGTCACGGGCGACTATCCCGATATGATGCAGTTTGAGTTTTTTTCCTAAATCCTTCATCGACAACACTCTTTTTGCCTATATCGGCCGTATCAAAATGCAATTTAAATCCAAGAAAAAAGTCCCTTTTGAATACTGCAATCCGGTAAAATCGATTTTTAAAGAGTTGTATTTTTTTGAATTATTCCCGGTCATTACGGCCGGAAGTTAAGATATACTTTTGGGATTTGCAAACCATTTTATTTATTCGCTAATATGATCATTCTCATGCGATCTCCAAGCGGTTTCTTCCTTATTTTATTAAGTATATTATTTTCTCAATGAGGAGAGATTTATATTGAAAAACAGATATTTATATGTATATTAGGCAAAATAATAATTTAAAAGCAGAAAATGGAATACATTGGCTGTTTTTATATGCAAGACAATCGGGAATAATCTCCCGACATGGTGGAGTAAAAAATGCTAGGTTTATTTGTCGCCGTCGGTTCCGTTGCACAGGGGCTCGATGATAAAAAAATAAAGACTCTCTGGCCGTCTGAAGCTCAATGCGAAATTCTCTCAGCTATACCCGACGTTAAGATAGCGCGTTTTACCCCGCTCTCATTTTCCGGAGATCCGGGAATCATCCGGTCGGATGACCGAAAATTCGCGGTTTGCGTTGACGGGTACATTTTAACGGATAAAGCCGATACGGGCGACAACCTGGCAGAGCATATCCGTTTGTTTGCCAACACCTGTAGCGGGGAGGGGGTATCTTCCGGATTGGGTTCTATTATAAGCGGCACCTATACTCTTGTAATTGTCGATATAATATTCTCTCGCTGTTATGTGGTCAATGATCATGTGGGATCTTTGCCTTTGTATTACAGCAAGCTCGATAGCGGCTGGCTGTTAAGCACCAATTCGGTTGCACTGGCGCGATCGGGATTAATTGACAATCGAATCGATTTGCTTGCCTGTACCGAGTGGGCATTCGCCGGCAGCACAATCGGCGATCGATATATGCTGAAAGGCATAAAAATCGCCTACCCGCATACGTGTTTTGTATGGGACAGCAAAACCTTAACGGGGCGATTTGAAGAAAAAGAGAAAAGCCCGTGGGATATAGTCCCCTCGAAACAGGTACCGACCGTCGACCAGCTGGCCGACAGTTTTATCGAGGGATGCAAGCGTCTGAGTACAATTGAGCCGCTACCAGCGCACTTTCAGAGTTCGGGCAAAGATTCCCGGCTTATTCTGGCGGCGTGGCCTGACGGGTATAATCCGCCATGTTACACCTATGGCGATCCCGAGTCCCTGGAGGTCGGTATTGCGCGGTCCGTTGCGAAAATAAGGGGTTCGGAATGGGTTCATGTATGGCTGGATGGCGATGAGGTGGCGGAGAACCTGACAAATCTATTCAACGCCAGTGGAATGATAATATGGCCGGACCGATACTTTTCGGCCCGTCGAATGCAGAAGGACGGCCATGCGTGGGTAACTGACGGCTACTGGGGTGGAGTCCAGACGCATCCCGGCGGCTACGATTGCGATCAATATTTTTCCCCTTTTTCCAGGATAGCGCGATTTGCGACAGTTTTTATAGATCAAAAAGCGTCCGCCATCGGGTTAGATCAGATTGCCGAGACATTAACCGGATATTTATTAGAAGCGCATCACGTACACGCATACCTTGATAATTTCGTTTCCGAAGATTTTATAGCGGAGCTGTCTTCGCAAAAGCCTCAAATTAAGGATGATGTGTATAACGAGCTCAAGCGTCTTATTCCAACAAATGATTCTCTGGCGATTCTCTGGCGTAAGTACATCTCTTCAAACCGGGGGCTTCGTCAACATGCGCAGCAGGGAGTAATGTGTCGTTCATTCATCAATGTCCTCTATCCCTACTGCGGGGATCTTAAGCACCATCGCGTTCAGTTACGGGTTAAGCCCGGCGTGTCTGCATATGATCGTCAACTTATCAAACTATATCGCAAACGGTTCCCCGAGTATGCCGCCATACCTTATGGCGATTCGCTATTACCGTTAAGGGTTTCCGCCTTTCGTTCCAGACTGAGCAAGATGCTGATATCCAGGAGTTGGAATGTTCCGTTCCTTGCCGGTAATACTGGCGGCCGAGCGCGTGATGCCAACAGCTGGGTAGTATGGCTTAAAAAAAGTCGAGCTCTCAGGGAAAATGCGGCCGGCCTCATTCGCGAAGGCGGTATTATCAACGAAAAAGGTATCGCCAATACATTCAACGATATAAGTACCGGGAAAAAAAGCGGGACCGGGCAGGTGTTTCATCTTGCAAGTATTGCGAAATGGATATCGTTATCTAATAAAGAAATTCCATAATAATAGGCAATTATAAGCGATTTACCTTTTATAGAATTGCCGTCGATATTGGGAATGTAATCCTTTGACCGTTAAAGGATTGATAGGCATATTTGTAGTCAAGCATCCCGTTTTACTTTGATCCCAGGCATCACTTAAATCCGGATAATTGAAAAAGGCCGGTTTTGTCTGCTGTTGATACCGAGGGTTTGATATCGGTGGATTATAAACTGGCAATTGACCGGGGTCAGATATCTTCGAGAGCGTAGATATTTAAATCTATATTGCAAGACTGGTGTTGAATTTAAAAATCAATTAAATTATATTAATTAAATGTTCGATAGGCCGGGGCAGGATCATATATATTTATTTTTTGATAGACAATGTTTGGCGGATTAAGGATTTGATTGTTCTTGACTGGAAAACGCAACATACTACTATATATCGAAACCAGTGGTCCTGGCGGCGCTGAAAGGGTACTGTTAAATATAGCCAGGGGTATTGATAAGATTCGGTATGAACCATTTGTCATTCTTCATAAATCCAGATGGCTCCGGGAACAATTATTAAAATACGATATTCATACAGAGATCATACCAAGCCAACGTTCCTGGAACATATCTTTTCTTTTCAAGCTGATCCAATATTGTCGCAAGCATAAGATTGGTCTCATACATTCGCATCTGTTCGGAGCTAATTTATATGCATGTATTGCCGCCGGGATTTTAAGAATACCGATTGTTGCCACCTTTCATAACGAGCTACTTCTACACGGCAAATCGGAAAAATACCTGTCATTGAAATCCTTTTTTATTCGCAGGTTCGCGTCGAAAATCGTATTCGTGGCCGATTTCATGAAAGATGATTACATAAATAAGGTCAGGTTCCCGGGAAAAAAGGCGTTGACTATTTATAACGGACTGGATATGGATTTGGCGACCAATGATCTTGATATCTCTGCCTTGAAAGCAGAATTGTGTGTTAACGAAAGCGATTTACTGGTGGGACATATCGCTAACTTCAGGGTTCCCAAAGGCCATAAATTTTTAATCGCGGCTGCCGGCCTGGTCTGTAAAGAGCTGAAAAACGTAAAATTCCTGTTAATAGGCGATGAGGGAGACGGTAGTCTTAAAGGCGAGATCCAGGATTTGATAATTAAGATGGACTTAACAGATAATATCCGGCTTCTGGGATTCAGGGATGACATCCCGAAATTGCTTAATTTAATGGATGTTTTCGTATTATCTTCAATTTCCGAGGGACTTCCGCTTTCGGTTATAGAGGCCATGTCGGCCTCCAAACCGGTGGTCGCGACCGATGTGGGCGGCCTCCCGGAAATCGTAATTCCCGGCAAGACCGGATATCTGGTGAAGGCGGGAAATGCAGATGCCCTGGCAGAAAAACTGGCGATTCTACTTAATGATCAACCTCTCAGAGAGCAGATGGGCAACCAGGGAAGAAAAGCCGTGGAAAAAAAGTTTTCGCTTGATGCTATGATCGAAAAATATCAGGAACTGTACGCTGAATTATTGAAATGAGTTTGGTTACGATAATGATAATAGTATTCTGGCTTGCGTTATTTTTGTTATTCTGGACTTACATCGGTTATTTAGCGGTTTTAAAAATCGTTTCCATCTTTAATGTAAAGAAGGTAATTAAGCAAGACTATTTCCCCGGGACCAGTTTTATAATTACGGCCTATAACGAAGAGAAAAGAATCGCGAAAAAAATCGAAAACAGCCTTGCCTTGAGCTGTCCCGGAGACAAACTGGAAATTATAGTGGTATCCGACGGTTCGACTGACAGGACAAATGATATAGTCAGATCGTATGAAAATGAAAGTGTCAGGCTCCTGGCGCTCCCCCAGCGTAAGGGAAAACACTACAGCCAGGGGCGGGGCATAAGACTCGCCGAAAATGACATAATCGTCTTGTCGGATGCCACCACTTTTCTTAAAAATAACGCGCTGGAGAAGATTGTTCGTAATTTCGCTGATGCTGAAGTTGGCTGCGTGTCCGGATTGGATCGGATTATAAATGCCGGATCCGGCACCTATGGCGAGGGAGCTTATGTTCGATATGAAATGAAACTGAGATCTCTGGAAAGCGCGGTAAATTCTCTGGTCGGTGTTTCGGGATGTTTTTTTGCCGTGCGAAAACACCTGTGCGAAAACTGGATAGACAATATGTCCAGCGATTTTTATTTGCCGATAATTTCTTATATGCAAGGTTACCGTGCGGTTCAGGACGATGAAGCCGTCGGTTATTATGAATCTCTGGATGATCCCCGGGATGAGTTTACCAGGAAGGTCAGAACGGTCGTTCATGGCCTGGAAGTATTATCTCGTTTCAGGGGCATTCTGAATCCTGTTAAATACGGATACTTCTCATTACAGATGATCAGTCATAAGCTTTCTCGCTGGCTGGTTCCGTTATACCTGGTCTTGATTTTCGTAACGAATATTATGCTTTTGGATCACGGCATATTTTTCTCCGCTACAATGACGCTGCAGGTTATTTTTTATGGCCTGGCCTTGGCTGCTTTTCTGGTTAAGGATCTGGAGAATATATTTATTTTCAAAATGCCCCTGTTTTTTGTTATGGTCAACTATTCTATTGTTATAGCATGGCGCGATTTTATAACGAGCAAAAATTTCGTTTTATGGGAACCGACAAAAAGATAAATGTCTGCCATCTAATTTCGGGAGATCTGTGGGCCGGCGCTGAGGTTCAGATGTTTACCCTGGTTGCAGCCTTAAATAAGGCCCCGGAGTTAAATGTATCGGCAATTGTCCTCAACGAAGGAAAATTAGTTTCGGAGCTCAGAAACGCCGGTATTGAGGTTGCAGTTATCGATGAAAGCCAATACGGCTTTTTGCAGATTTTAAGGCGGGCGAAAAAAATCTTGGGCGGCAAAAATATAGATATCCTGCATACTCACCGTTATAAAGAAAACATACTGGGGGCGTTATTAAGAAAAAACGCGGTCGTATCGCATTTATTACAAACAGTACATGGAACCGGCGAACCTTTCAAAGGAATAAAATTGCTAAAGGCTTTATTGTATTCTTTACTGGACCGCCGTTATTCCAGAAAATACCATGATAAAATTCATACCGTATCGCTTGATATTAAAAATGAGATAGGCGCCTGGATAAGTCCGGATAAGATAGCCGCGATCCATAACGCCGTCGATCCGGCAAATATTGTTGTATCAAAAACGGCCTCCGAGATCAGATATAAGCTGGGGATTAAGGGGAATGAATTTATTATCGGCTCGGCCGGCAGAATGGTTCCGATTAAGGGATATGATATATTTCTGGATATGGCCAAAATTATCTCGGCCGATCTCCCACATGCGAGATTTCTTCTGGTGGGTGACGGTCCGATAAAAATGAAACTTGAAAACAAAGCGCGGGAAATGAATCTTGAGAATAAAGTGATATTTTCAGGGTTCAGAGATGATATCATCGATATTATTAATTGTTTCGATATTTTTGTGATTTCCTCTCATAACGAGGGAATTCCGATGGTGCTTCTGGAGGCCATGGCGATGAAAAAGCCTATCGTGGCGACCGCCGTCGGAGGTATAAATGAGATTATCGAGAATGATGTATCCGGTCTCCTTGTCGCTCCCGGCGACGCACGGTCTCTTGCCGATTCCTGCATAAAAATATTCAATGATTTGGATCAGAGAGAGAAACTTGGGATTGAAGCTAAAAATCGAATAGAAGTTGAATTTACCGTTGATATTCAGAAAAACAGGATGTTGAAATTGTATCAGGAGATTATGAATCGAAGATGAATATCCTGATGATCATTCATTTCGTTCCCTACCCGCCGCACGGGGGAAGCCTTCAGCGGAGTTTCAACCTGTTACGGGAAATATCCAAAAATAACACGGTACATTTGCTTGCCCTGAATCAGAGGGTTTTATTACCCGACGAAGTAAGCGTTTCCGAGAGCGTTGAGGCTTTAAAGAAATATTGTAGATCGGTGAAAGTATTTAAAATCCCTTCCGATTACAGCAGAATCAGGTGGTATGCTCTTTTATTTCTTAATTTATTCTCAAAAGCCCCTTTTACCAATTGGTGGTTTAAATCGAGAGAGCTTGCGGAAGAAATAAAAGATCAAATCGGGGCAGGCAATTTTGATTTGGTCCATTTCGATACAATCGATCTTGCGCAATACGCCCGTTTTACCGCCGATGTTCCCAAGGCCCTAAATCATCACAACATCGAATCTTCTCTTTTATACAGGCGGGCTTCGAATGAAAAAAATATGATTGCAAAATTATATCTTTATCTTCAGGCAAGGAAATTGCGAAATTACGAAAAAAGGGTTTTAAACAAATTTGAAATG
>CP070742.1:1591304-1607734 GCA_020348065.1 Candidatus Zixiibacteriota bacterium | reverse complement strand
GCGATATTATTCGAACCCATCCGGCACCCGGCGGATAAGCATTTCAAATCTCCACTTATAGGCATTTTTGAAAGCAAATGCGGATTGTACGTGTTTTACGGGGAAGCGGTCACTGCAAGCAGTGACTCGCAGGCAAAAGCAAATGCGGATTGTACATTTTTTACGTAAAATTGAAATGCGGCTTTGGGGCCCCCAATATTGAACCCCAACCGCGGATATATTATTTAGATATTATATGAATATTATTTAAGTATCTACGAAAACAGGTTTATGATACTTCCGATCCAGTCGAAGTATAAGAACTGCACCCGGCCGATAAGAAGCGATATACGGGCCATGACGGTATAGCCGAAATGCGCGCCGAAAGAGATCATGATAAACCAGATCCCGACTCTCGCAACCCCTCCCAGCAATCCCTTATGCTCCCTGGAGAAATAGAAATAGGTTAATGTAGAAATTACGCCCGCGACAACAATGACCGCCAGCACGAAACTCCCCAGACCGTTTTCGAAACCCAGCGACAGCATGGTGGACTGCATCTGGGGAAGCACCTTACCATGCAGTTCCGAGAGCAGGAATATTCCGGCGGTATTGCCCATTACGAAGGCCAGCGACAGCCTGCTAATCCAGCTGTATTTTTGGGAGAACCTGGAGAACATCAGGACACCGAGAATCCCGGGAATGAACAGCCACCATTTTCCGTTATCGAACATGGGATCGATCATTTGCTGCAGTATAACGGCATGCCAAATAAGCCCGAAATAATATCCCGCCGACAACCCCGCGAATACATGTTCCGTAATCTTATAGCAAGGGTTATCTTTGTATAAAAATGAGAAAAGCGAGAGAGTAACAAAGGCTTCGAGCCATATCTGCGTATATTCGATGAGGCTCATGCGCTTTTCCTCGATTTCCCTTTTTTGCCCATGAAGAAAATGATATTACCGGCGATCACCGAAAATATAATAAACAGGTGAACCAGCGACTGCGAGGTCATGCCCATATTGGCGGCCGCCGGCTTTTGCAGCAGGGTCTCATATTCCGCCGCCCCCTTCATCCCGCCCAGCATGCCGGTCATCTGGCCGGATCCTATATAGGCGAAATATCTCGGCGCCATGACCGCGGTCAACCCGGTACCAACCGGGTTGTTATACTGCGCGTTCACGATGGAGATCCAGTAATCGACTATGCTGTTGTCGGCCACCACGAAAATGAAATCGATGTCGCCGTAGTTCTCGATATCCTTCATCATCGGTATTTCGGAAAGCGGCGTACCGGAGTTATCGGTGGGATAGATGGTCTCAATCGAAGTTCCCATCCCTTTCAATACCGCCACATAATTGGCCTTGTAACCCAGGTTGACAAAATCAATTCCGTAAACCTTGTTATACTCCTCCGCCAGCTCGCGGGTCACCCTCTCGGCGATGGAGGGTCCTCCCAGCGGAATGGTAGTCATGGTAACAACTTTACAATTCTTGCGAAAAAGATGGTGCAGCGCCGCGTGCGACATCGGCTCGGTCTCCGCGAGTGTCGAGGGATAATAATCGAAGGTCAGCATTACCGTGGACGAATCGGGCAACGCCTCCACGGCGTCGTACAGCTGTTTTACCTCCGGCGACAGCATTATGGGCAGTTTTAATGTAACAATAACCGGAAATATTACATAAAATCCGACTGCCAGGTAAATATATCTCCTATCATCGGTTTTAAAGGTCATATACAACAGCAGGGCTCCTATTAAAATGAGGAATATATAAGCGAATATTAGAAGTATCGTCATATTCTTATTTCCCCATATAGGTTCGTTCTATACCCAGCATTATCCTCAGTGACATGGCGGCCGCTCCCAGGGCCGCGCCGATGATGATGCCGCGTTGTACCGCCATATTGGCGCCGTTCATGATATAGGTGTTGATCAGGTCCGGAATATCCGGGTGAATTCCGCTCAAAAACGCTTCTCCCATCGGTACGCGCCAGAGCATGACCAGGGTTGCGGTAACCAGCAGTAATGTCGCCTCCGCACTGCGAGCCCGGAAAGCCCTGAAAGCGGCGGACGCAATATAAAACGCCAGCATCGCGAACATGGTGGACATCATGGGGGAATCGATATAGTTGAAAAGCCAGTCGTAGATGGAGCCGGTGCCGGTGCCGAATAAGGAAGACCATCTTACCGGAACGATCGCCGGTATGGCCATGGCGAAAATCGATATCAATGTCGCCAGCTTGTATCCCCAGCCCGATGATTTGCGTTTGACGGAACTATAATTAACGCGGACAATCGATACCACGCCGAGAAGAAGTGTAAATCCCCCGACTATGGTCACCCAACTCAGAACCTCCGGTTCCAGTTTGCCCAGGGCGCTGGTTTCGGGATTGAAAAAGAACGCCAGGAGCATGACGAATCCTGAGAGGAAGGCGGCTATTATCGGTACGGTGGTTTTCATCTACACGCTCTCGAACATCGATAAATACCAGTCCGACACCCCAGCGCTGACCAGCATTATACCCAGAAAAATTAAAATTATGATAAGTACTTTCATCCAGTCCTGGCCTTTGAGGCCGCCCAGCAAAAGCGGTTCGCGCGACAGGTAGGCCGAGGCTGCGTAAAGCTCTTCACCCATTAAAGTGTAATCGCAGGCGGCGATGAAAAACGGCAACTGCGCGGGTTGCGCGGTTCCGGCGATCTGGATCGACCCGGCGGCGTTGCCGGTCTCCGCCAGAAGAAGCGATTCGGCGAAAAAGGCTCCCATATAGATATTAGTGGCGGGACGTTCCCGCATCATGAAACCGTTAACGGTGGCGGTAAAGGCGAACTGCTCCCCGGCCACGTAGCGGACGATATCCTTGTCGTAGGAGTCCGCCTTGCCCTCCTCGATATAGGCCTGCTGAACCACCTCCTGCCCCGCGGCCAGCACCATGGGGTATCTCACCGGTACCAGCAAAGGGGTTTCATACCGAGCGGTGATTCTGGCTACCCGCCCGAGTATGGAAACGCCGGCGATGGTTTCGATCTCGTCAATCTCCCCGATGCCGGGGACAAAGAGCACGGGCCGACCCATTTCGGTGGCGCGGCCCACCGCCTCCTCGACCTCATCGAGCCCGTTGATTTTTCGTATAAATAAATCTTTGCCCGCTTTTGCCCATCTGGTGTAAATCAGGATCACGACGGAGAAAAGCACCATGGCGATTAGGGCGTTGATCCTGTCCGCTCTGAAATAGGAATTCGCGGAAGGGTCGGAATCGGCTTGCGCGAAACTAAAAGCCGGGATTAAAAAGATTAATATGGTTAAGAGAATAATGGGAAATATCCCTAATCTCGATGCTGAAGCCAGGTTGCGCACGTCGTTAGATAATGAAAATTGTTGAAAAGTCAATAAAGATCATCCTGCAATTAGATACGGATTTTCTAGAATGAGGTTTAAAATTAATACCCGATAAATATGTCGATATTAATTGACATTTTTAATAAAGAACGTTATATTTCTAATGGAATTGTAGGATGATCAGTGAAAACGACATGAAAGCGACGTCTATTCCTACCGCCTGCAGGCCGGGGATACGGTTGAGACAAGACGGATCTTGCTGCTGGAATAAATTCGAAATAGAAGAGAGTTATTGATGAACAATCGATTTTTTATAACGTTATCGCTCCTCGTCGTCTTATTTTCTTCCGTCTCTGCGGAAATAAGGCATGTGCCGGGTGAATACCTCACCATTCAGGCAGCCATTAACGCGTCGCAGAATGGAGATGAGGTGGTTATCGCCGACGGCATCTATTCGGGGCCGGGGAATTACAATATCGACTTTTTCGGACGGGCCATAACGGTGCGATCGGAAAGCGGCGATCCGAACCTGTGTATCATCGATGTTCAGGGACAGTACAATGGTCAGTTCGAATGCGGTTTCAGGTTCCAACACGGTGAGGGCCCGAGTTCGATATTGCGGGATCTGACAATCAAAAACGGTGTCGCTGACGGCCCCTGACCATATTGCAACGGCGCAGGGGTCTTCTGCAGCGATTCTTCTCCGACAATTACCAATATCACTTTTCGATATAATCGGGCGGTCGATGGCGGTGCAATTTTCGTGATGAGGGGTTCGCCGGTGATATCCGGCTGCCGTTTTATCGATAACGAGGCATTTTTGGGAGGCGCTGTTTTCGTCAGTGTGCTGAGTGAACCGGAAATTTCAGGATGCGAGTTTTCAGGTAATTTTGCCGAATCGCGCGGGGGGGCGATTCACTCCACCGCCCCTGCCAGGGTATCATTAACAAACTGTACTATAACCGATAACCACGCCCCGGTAGGCGCGGGCATAATGATATGCGGCGGCGAATTAACCATATTGAATACAATCATCTCTTTTAATGCCCGGGGCGAGGCTATCGCAGTCCTTTCCGCCCTGGATATTTATATCTATTATTCCGATATTTACGGCAACGCCGGCGGAGATTGGACCGGTTACATCGCCGATTACCTGCATTCATTTGGCAATGTTTCCCTCGATCCGCACTTCAGGAACCCCTTCGAGGGCGATTACAGGCTTCATGAGGATTCGCCCTGTATCGATTCGGGTGATCCGCAATCCCCCGACGATCCCGACGGTACCCGGGCCGATATGGGAGCGTATTTTTTCAATCAACTTACGGGTATTGATGATGACCCCGTTATACCATCGATTTTAATGTTGAATCAAAATTATCCGAATCCCTTTAACGCTTCCACTGCCATATCGTTCAGGTTATCCGTACGGGAATTCGTGAAGCTTGCGGTTTACGATCTTTTGGGGCGCAAGGTTAAGACACTCGCCGACGAGGAAAGGCCGGCCGGCGTTCATACTATAACCTTCGACGCCTCCGATCTCTCCGGCGGGATCTACTTCTACCGGTTGCGGGCGGGAGATGTAACCGAGTCCCGGATGTTGTTGTTGTTGAAATAATAAACCTTGGTCGGCAGGACAATCTTTAATTCACCCCCGGTTAAAATCCTTGATATAATTCCAGGCGTCGATGGCGCTGTCGGCGAAGGCGAACAGATTTATATCCTCCGGGTCGATAGTGCCCTCGTCCATAAGGTAGTCGAAATCGACGGCCCGCCGCCAGAACTCCTCACCAAAAAGAACTATCGGCAATGGTTTTATTTTTTCGGTCTGCACCAGGGTCAGCGCCTCGAAAAGCTCATCGAGAGTGCCGAACCCGCCGGGAAACGCCACCAGAGCCTTCGCCCGCAGCATAAAATGCATCTTCCTGATAGCGAAATAATGGAATTGGAAACAGAGTTCCGGGGTTATATAGGGATTCGGTTCCTGTTCCATCGGCAGGGTGATATTCAAACCGATGGATTTTGCTCCCGCCTCGTAGGCGCCCCGGTTGGCGGCCTCCATTATGCCCGGCCCTCCCCCGGTGATGATAACATATTCGCTGTGGTCTTTTATCTGGCATTCCGACGAGACCAGCCTGCCGAACTCCCGCGCCTCATCGTAATATTTCGATTTTTTCAAGATCGATTTCGCTATGCGGAGCCTCTTTTTCAGGTTCGGATTACGGGGATTTCTCTTTATGGCGGTCTCAAGCCTTTTCACCTTTTGTCCGGCCTTCGACGGTTCCATAATACGGGTGCCGCCGAATGTGACTATGGTCGATTTTACATTATTGTGTCTCATCCCGATCTCGGTTTTCAAGAGTTCCAGCTGGAGACGGGCCGCCCGGGCATAATCGCTTCCCAGAAAATCGAGATCCTTGTAGGCCATCCTGTAGGCCGATGATTTCTTGAGAAGCCTGACCCTTTTCGCTCTTTCGAGTTTATTGCCTGTTTTCATTGATCCATCCAAAATTTTTAAGAGATTCTTTCCACGTTTCATTACTATAGCGGTAACCGGGCCGATTGCCAAGATTTTTTCGGGCCGCTTTTTAATCCAAAGGATATTCCGGGGAGGGATTGAGGAGCTTTATGTTTTTTCGGGACAGCGCCTTTCGTATACTGGCCGAAAAACAAAATGCGCCTTGCAGGGATCGAACCTGCGACCCGCTGATTAAGAGTCAGCTGCTCTGCCTAGCTGAGCTAAAGGCGCATCAAAAATAAATATATTATTCATAACCTGCTAATCAAGCTTAATTTTCAATCGGGATAACTGAAGGCATAATCGGCTGGCGCTCCCGACACCTCGTCAGCGTCGGATTTCCAAAATAACGTTCTTGACATACCCCGACGAAGATCTTTTTTTACGATAAAGACTCCCTAGGAAGACCAGTAAAATACCAGCCTTTACCGGGCCGGCTAACCCATTGATGAGGCTGTTAGTTTTTTTGAAATTAACATGAGAGTTGAAAAGAAAAAGGAAGGAAAAATGGGGAACAAGGCAAAAAAAAGTAACGAAACTCAAAACCAGCTGGAAAAGATTCGAAAATCAGACGACAAAAGTAAAAGCGGTCTCGAGTTTGCCCTTGTAATCTGTATGCTGGGCCTGCTGACGCTCTTAATAATCGCTTTACTCGTCCTGCCATCTATTGTTAGTGTTTTTAAAACAGATATCGAATCCTATGTTGAATTCGGTAAATGGATAGTTACTGCTCTCCTTGCCGCCTTTGGTGCATGGATCGGCGCGGGCGCCGCATACTTCTTCGGAAAAGAGAACCTTCGTGAAAGCAGTCGTTCCACCGAACAGGCGTTAAAGATCCAGCAGCAGGCGATCAAAGATCGGTTTGAACCAGCCATAATTGAGGATATTAATCCAACGCCCATCAATCCTCAATTCAAATTTACCGAAAAAAATGAGGTGGAAAATGTCATTAAAAAATTAAATGAAAACGTTGATTACTGGTTCGTCCCCATTATAGAAGCGGAAAAATTGAAAGACATAATACACTCTGAAGCGTTCTGGCGATATTATAAATCCGACGAGTACAAAGATAAAGAAGCCAAAGGCGCAAGGAATGAAATCGAAGACGTGATTAAATTCATAGAATCGTCTAAAGAAGTGGAACAGAAGAAGGACAAACTCCGCGGATTCTTCTTACGGGTTACTATGGATGATTCTGTGAAGGGAATCTCTAATATGTTGGAGATAAAGGGCGCTTCTGTTGGTGTGGTATGCGATAAGAATGGCAGGCCCACCCATTGCTTTAGCAGAAGAGATATACAATCCTTCCTGCTCGCAAGCGGCTGAACCCTTTAATTAAAAGGGGATGGCGACTGTTTCGAGACGGGAAAACTCAAATGACTACCCGGGTTTTTATATTGACAGATAAAGGAGAATGCATAACCGGTCGATCATGCAGCCCCGTGAAGGCCGTATAAAAATCAATGTTCCCTTGGCGGGATAATTATCTTACGACTTTACAACTAAAATCGGTGTAGAAAAATGGAAATGAATAGCTGAATTTAAAACCATACAATTAAAAAACGGGAGATTAACTGATGACACAAGAAGATCCTGAGACAGATATCAAGATCATTCGAGATTTTCTGACTCGGGTAGAGAGTAAATAAACAGAGTATCTCCTCGCGTCAACAATACGATAATATGAAAAGGCCGCTCCGGGGAGTTCTCTTCTGCCCACGCGATTATCGATTAAACAGGATTAATCAGGATCTGATTTTGACATAAAATTGGCATAGTAAGCTTTGGTTAACTTTGAAAAATCGCTGTAAGTCCTTGGTAGATAAATGAGGGTGGAAGGGATTGAACCTTCGACCACCTGCTTAAAAGGCAGATGCTCTACCACTGAGCTACACCCCCGTAATTCCAAACAGACAATAATAACTTATGGCCGATTGTAGTCAAGGAAAAACTCCCCGAATTAACTATCAGTTCCCTTGACCCCGACCGCGTATAAGATTAGATTTTTATCATGAAGTTTATTTGCGACGATAATCTGGGCAAGCTGGCGTCGTATCTGCGTATTCTGGGATTCGACACCCATTTCGAGGAGAATATTGACGACGATTCTCTCTTGAAAACCGCCTCCGCGGAAAAGAGAACGCTTCTTACGCGAGACCGGAAACTGGCAACCCGCATTCATCCCTATGGGATTCTTATAATTGAGGACGACGACCCGCTCCGCCAGCTGAATTTCGCCGCGACCGAGCTCAACCTGAAAATCGATCCCTCAAATCTCTTCAACCGCTGCTCGAAATGCAATGAGATCTGCAGGATCGTTAATAAAGATGAAATTTCCGATGAGGTATTTCCCTTCATACTCAAGACGCAGGCTGTCATAAAGCAATGCCCCTCCTGCAGGCGGTACTACTGGAAGGGGAGTCATTATAAAAATATTTTAAAAAAGCTGATTTCATCGATCCCGGAAGAAGCGCTGACCAGCTCCTGGCCCGATTTTTAATCTCGCAGGCTGTTAATGCTCACATCGAGGAGCAGATCCCTCGATTCTCCCGGTTTCAGATCGAGATCGATGACCGCCATCACGGTCGACTGCTGGTAATTCCTCTCGAACCCGCTCTCGGAGAGGCTCACGGTCTCGATGGGAAAACGCCACCAATCGATTTTGGTGTCCGCTTTTATGATGATATCATATTCAAACGCCTCGTCACGCAGACCGATTCTATCCGATCCTGCCGTTACCCCCATAGAAACCATCTGCGACGGTTTGAGTTTGGCGCCGTTTCTGTGATAGAAACGGTCAGGCGAATTGCCCGCCAGAAGAGACCAGGCGGTTTCAATTCCGAATTTGGATTGCAGTTGCGATTCCGATCTGTTTTCAATTCTGTAAATCACATCAAAGGAAGAGCCGCCCGCTTTAAGAACGATATTCTTGGCTACAACTACCGGCGCCCAGATATTGTTAATCCAGACATGGCCGTCCCTTCGCATAACCAGATTCAACTCTCCGTTATCGTTTTTCTGCACCTCGGCGATAAAAGGCTGATTCACGAAATCGCCCTTCTCGCTGTATTCGTTGGACGCGAACTGTTTTAAAGATATCTCTTTTTCAAAGAAATGATCCAGGAAGCCCGTCCGGCGATGCCAGTCATAGATAAGATATTTTTCAAGCCCTTTCTCTTTGGCCTCGATCCTGTCGTGGATAGACCCCCCCGCCTCCTCATCGGCCTCTGAGGCCATGGTAAGTTTTTCGTGATAACCTTCCCGACGCCGGGTCATGGTATCCAGAAGATTTATCGATGCCGGTTTATAGTCGAGTTCGAACAGCGAACCGCCATAATAAGGGGCGATATACAAACTCAGGGAACGATTTTTTAGAATCACCTCCTCTTTGCCGTCGACATCGAAATCGTAAACCTCGTATTCCAAAAAATCTTTGCCCTTTTTGCTCTCCAGAATCTGTTCCGCGGCTATAAATCTTGAATAAGTGGCGTGACGCAGATGGTTGAGATACAATCCTCCGAAAACCCCGTGCCAGTAGGGGCAGTTGCATTGTCCCTGCCATTTCAGATCGATGGCCTCGCTTAACAGTTTTTTGCCGACTGCTTTCTTCCCGGCGGCATCGCGAATCTGATAGGTTACATAAAGCATTTTCTTATGCATATTGTTCGCTTCAGGATATTTGGACATGAAATTGCGCCAGAAACCTCCCCTTATGAGATAACCGTATCGATCCCAGATTTTTTCCTCTTTGAATCTGTTCTCCATGTCCTCGTACTCGGAAAAACCGTCGGCAGGAAGCGACCACTGCCCCATCTCGGCATAAGATGACGTCGGCAGATAAACCCGTCCGATGGGCGGGACCTCCTGAATCGCCTCGGAGAAAAATACCGGCTTTATCCAGCCCAGGTTTTCGGCCACCAGGTGAAAAAACTTCGCCAGCCATCTCTGGTTGTAACAGGTGTTGTAGGTACCGGGCCAGACGCCGAACTTCTCGCCGTCATCAGCGTAAACCACGACCACGTCCCCCTTCTGATCATAGATTCTTTTCAGATAGTCTATGGTTTCCCGGGGATTTTTAAACGGCACGCTGTAACGAAGGAATTTGCTTATGGGAAATACCAGGACCGGCAGACCGTCATCTTCGGTAATATAATAGCCGTAAAGATCATCGTCTTTCAAGCCCGCCCACCTGAAATGGGTATCATCCAGGACCGTGAAAACCATTCCCGATTGCGCCATTATCGATGGCAGGGTAGGCTCCCATATTCTTTCGGCTGTCCACATGCCCCGGGGAGTCACGTCAAATTTAGTTCTTAGGTAATTGGTCATTTTCTCTATCTGTCCGATCCTGTCTTCTTCCGGGATGGTGCTCAGTATCGGTTCGTAAAAACCGCCGCCCAGAACTTCCGCCTGGCCCGAATCGATCAGTTTTTTTAGAAGCTCGAACCACTCCGGCCTGTTCGCTTCTATCCACTTGTATAACGGTCCGGTCGTATGAAATGAAAATTTCATCGATGGATGCTTTGAGATCGTTTCCAGGAACGGAAGATAACATTTCTCATAGGCGTGCTGAAAAACCCCGTCAAAATTCCCCACCGGCTGGTGGTTATGCACTCCAAAAATCAGTCTGATCATCAGAATATCGAAAAATGTATATATTTTTTGGGATTTTCCCTGAGATCGGTTATGAGCGAATCGAGATTCGAGGTTGTCTTCAACAGCTTTTCGTACAAAATATCATCCTTCATGGCCCGACCCAGAGTGCCTTCACCGTTTTCCAGGCTTTTCATCAGTTCCTTTAACGCAATCGAGATGCTGTCGATATTGGCCCCGGAATCTGACAATCTTTTCGCTGATTCATCGAGATTATCCGTTATGCCGCTGAACTTCAGTTCGTTTTTTTCCACGAACCGCCTTAACCGGCTCGACGACTCCGAGAAATCGTTAACGGTCCGGTTTATTTTGTCTTTATTATTTTCGGTAAGTTCATAGAGATTATTGGTTATTTTCTCCATGTCTTTAATAATATTTTCTAATGATTTTCCGCCCTCCTCCGCTCCCAGGGCGTTTTCGAAGATCGATACCAACTGTTTCATTTCCACTATTATCCCGCCCATCATCCCCATAACCTCGGATATTCCAGTGTCGTAATATCCCTGGATCGGTATTGACCGGTCGAGCGAAGTATCCGAGGAACCCGGATTTATATCGATAAATCTTTCGCCCATCAATCCCAGGTTCTTTACGGTAATCACGGCGTCGTCCCGCAGGTCGACATCCTCGGTCAACGTGAAAGTTACCAGGACTTCACCGCCGGACAGGTTTATATCTACCGTCTCTCCCTTTTTAACCCCGAGTACTCTTACCAGATCCCCCTCGGCGAGACTTCCGATATTGGGGAAGAGGGCCTGGTACTCGTGCTTCCTCAGATTCAAGCTGTAGTCCTTAATCCAGATAATACCGAAAAATAGAACAAGGGCCGCCAAAATAACAACCAGCCCGACCCTCAGTTCAACGGAGATATTTTTCATTTACGGTAATTGACTTCCCTTTAATAATATTGATGGAATCTCCGGCTATTCCATATCCGCCTCTAAATATTCCAGGGTGGTTTTTCTGCGGGCTATATTGTCGGAAAGTTTCTGAATAAATCTTCGGGCCGTGTTTTCCCCGTAGACTTTCAGCATGTGATTCATGCTGATAACCTCCGATATCACCGTAATATTTTTGCCGGGGGAGACCGGAATAACTACATATGGAATATCGACGCCCAGAATCGTGGTTTTATGCTCGTCAATACCGAGCCTGTCGTATTCCTTTCCCTCCTCCCAGTGTTCCAGCCGCACTTCCACCTCGATCCGTTTCTGCATCCTGATGGCTCTTATACCGAAAAGCTTTTCGATATCGATAATGCCGATACCGCGGACCTCCATATGATGTCCCAGTTTTTCGTCGGGCTGGCCCACGATCAACTCCGGCGCCTTTTTGGTTATTTTAACCACGTCGTCCGCCACCAGCCGGTGACCCCTTTCCGCCAGGTCCAGGGCGCATTCGGATTTGCCTATTCCCGAGACTCCGGTATAAAGCAGTCCCACCCCGTAAACGTCCACAAGCGAACCGTGTATGGTTGTCTGGGGTGCAAAAATATTGTGCAGAAAAGCGGACAGGCGGTTGAAAAGCTCCAGCGTCGATAGATTGCTCTGTAAAACAGCCGTATTATTCGTCCTGGCATACTCCAGGAACTTCGCAGGCGGTATCATCCCCTTGGTAACTACGATAAGGGGCATCTCAAATTTAAAGAATTGCGAAAGACATTCGTCAAGCTTGCTGTCGGACAGGCTGAACATGTATGAGATCTCGGTCTGCCCGAAAACCTGGGTCCTGTTATTCGCAAACCTCTCGGTATAACCGGCAAGGGCCAGGCCCGGCCGGTGTATCTGATCGTTGATCAGCACTTTTTCGTATCCGATCCTCTCCAGAAGAGGGAATAGTTCGAGAAAATCTCTTTTCTCGGCCACAATTCTTCCTACCGTAATACCGGACATGCCCTTCTATTCCTGTTCCTCTTCGGTCTCTTCCTGCAATACCGGCCTTTTCTTAGGAGGCGATTTTTTCACGCCTTTTTTATCCCGAAGCTTGGATTTGTATTTCTTTATCTGCCCCTCCATTTTGGTAATGACCTGCTCGATAGCAACGTACATATCGTATGCTTTCGATTTGGCCATCAACTTGGTCCCGTATACCTTCACGGTCAGCTCCGCCGTCTGCCTTGACTTCTCCACCGACATGGTAAGCTGGCAATCGATAATATGATCGTAATATTTCTCGAGTCTCTTTATCTCCTCCTCGGCGAATTTTCTCAAATTATCGGTTAATTCAAAATGCCTCGCTGTAGTCCTAATCTCCATTTGATCACCCCTGATTATTAATGATAATCCGGATCGTTATCCAGGTAACTCACGGTTTCAGGCAATCCCATTGCGGCGGTCCCCGCGATCCCCAAAGCCGATTTTTGTACGTTTTTCGTTTATTCTCCCATCATTTCACAACGCAGCCAATAGAAAAACCGGCCTTAATTAAGACCGGGGCCGATTTCGCTATTTAGGCCAGAGGTCCATAAATAACAATAATAATTTAGAATGGAAAAAAATGAGAATCAAGCTATTTATCCCGAAAAAATAATTTTTACAGTCTATAATTTTTATCTGATTTAGTTGAGAAATGTTTCAATCAGCCGGTCTGTTTTCTGAAACGGGCCGATTTTATCCCCATTTCTTCCCGGTATTTGGTTACGGTTCTTCGGGCCAGCTTGATCCCCTCCTCCTTCAGAATATTCGCTATCTCCTGATCCGAAAGAGGCACGGCCGGATTTTCCTCGGATATCTTCTGCTGAATCTTATTCTTGACCACTCTCTTCGAGAGGTCTTCCCCCCCGGAGGTCGAGACGCCCGTATTGAAAAAATACTTTATTTCGAAAACGCCCAGGGGTGTCTGCACATATTTACCGCTGGCGACCCTCGAAATGGTGGCGACATTCATCCCCACGATATCGGCTATCTGTTCCATTGTCAGGGGCTTAAGATGATCCTCGCCATGCTCGAAAAAATCTCTCTGCTGATCTACAATAGCCTCCATGACTCTGATCATGGTACTGCGGCGTTGATTTATGGCGTTTATCAGCCAGCGGGCCTGTTCCAGTTTCTCGCGCACATATTTCTTGGTGTCGGCGGGAGTTTTATTGCCCCGTTTTATTAATGATCGGTAATTCTGGTTTATCCGCAAACGAGGAAGATTTTTATCGTTATGGAAAACGATATAATCGTCATCAATTTTTTCCACGATCAGGTCGGGAACCACTATGGCAGCCGGGGCCGCGAACCTGCCCTGTGCCGGCCTTGGTGAGAGGCCTCTTATAATATCCAGGGCCGCCTGAACCCGATCCGGGGTCGTGGATGTTATCCTGGCAAGCTGCGATACGCTCTTTTTATCCAGACTGTAAAGATGCTTGTCTACAAGCTCCCATACCAGGGAATCCTTCAGACCCTGTTCCTCAAGCTGTGCCAGCAGGCATTCCCGAAGATCCCGCGAGCCGATACCAGGAGGATCGAATTTCTTTATCTGCTCCAGAATTTTCTTGACAATTCCCGCATCCTTTTGAAGTTCCTCGGCAATGGTCTCGATATCATGTTTTAAAAACCCCGATTCGTCGATGTTGCCTATTATATAAGCCCCGATCTCAACCTCTTCCTCAGTCATCCTGGCATATCCCAGTTGTTCGAAGAGATGATCGTAAAGGGTCTTTTCGACCACCTGGCTGCGCTCGTAGTCCTCGTCATCCCTCTCGGAGTAGTCCCTGTACGATCCCGACGTCCACTCGTTATCCTCGCCGAGATATTCCTGCCAATCGATTTTGTTTTCATTGATAGTCTGATCGTCTTTTCGGCGCGGTTCCGGGACCTCCGGCGGGATAATTTCTTCCTGTTCCTCAATCTCCTAAAGAAGCGGATTTTCAGAGAGATTTTGCCGTAAGACCTGTTCCAACGTCAAAATCGGCTCCATTAAGAGTTTCAGAGACTGGATCAGGTCGGGCCTAACCGTTAGCTCCGGCCTCATGGAGACTATTTGTGATATCTTTAAGTTCGCCATAAACTTATCTCTTTCAAAGACTTTTCGATTCCATAAATATTATCGGCTAAAGTCGCGAATCTCTTGAATCGTTCTCCCATTACAGCAGTTACTGTTTCAAAGCCAATATAGCAGAATGAATCAAAAACGCAAGCAAAATTTAGTCCAAAATAGCAAAAAGGGCAATTTTTATCGAGATTTTGTGTCATTAGGACTCGAACATAATTCGTAACCAATGTCATGATACAGAACAAATAATCAAACCCCTAGGATGAGGATTTCCTTAATCCCCGGTTTCGGGAATCACAGTCCCCGAAACACAAACGACCTTTGGGGCTATCATGATGTCGCGGGGCTCCATCATGAGGGATAACAATTCTGATTCTCGGTTTGCCGTCAGGAATGAGTTCCTGACGGCGCAAGGAACAGTCCCCGAAATATATAAAATGCAGGTTTGCAGCTTTCTGCCAACAACGGGCCGAGGGCGACCCCGGTCATTTACCCAGCGCGAAATCAACCGCGGCCCGGGCATGAATCGCCGTGGTATTGAAAAGCGGAAGGTCGAAATCATCGTCTTTAATGATAAGAGGAATTTCCGTACAGCCGAGAACGATACCTTCTGCTCCCCGCCCCTGCAGTTTTTTCATAATTTCTAGAAATCTATTTTTACTTTCTTCCTTGAAGATCTCTTTCAACAGTTCGTTATAGATGACTGCGTTTATAAATTGGCGGTCTTCTGTTTCCGGGACGATGGTCCGGATGTTTGCGGACTCCAATTTTGAGGTGTAAAAATCTTCCTCCATAGTATATTTGGTACCCAGAAGCCCTACTGTGGAAAATTTCCTCCGGTTAATTTCCCCGGCCGTAGCCTCGGCGATATGAATAACGGGCGCCTCGATCTCTTCCCGCAATCTGTCGGCGAATTTATGAAGGGTATTGGCGCAGAGGACAACCCCCTCCGCTCCCCCCTTAATCACTTTTTTGGTGGCGTCCTTTATCAACGCATAGATGCCTTCCGTATCGTTGCGTTCGTTGAGGACCGCAATATCTCCGAAATTGATTGAATATAGGACGCATCGGGCGAATTCATGCCCGCCCAGGACTTCGTTGACTCCCTGGTTAATCAAACGGTAGTAGTCGACGCTGGACACCCAGCCCGTTCCTCCGACCAGCCCCAGAGTTTTCATATTTCCGTATCCTCCTTATCCATATATTATCTTTCCTATATGACGGAGTCAAGCGGCATCATGAGGGCAAAATGCCGGGGCGAGGTAATCTCGTCCCTACGCTATTTTATCATTATTTCAAATACAATAATTTAATTGCGTTATTATAATCCGCGCCGCTTGCTCTGGCGAAATAGACTCCCGACGAGACTTTATTTCCCAGGGCATCCGTGGCGTCCCAGTTTACTTTTCCCTCCCTTGTTTTAAGTGTCGTCACCAATTCTCCCGAAAGGTTGTAAATGCTTATATACGCTTCACCTCCTTCCGAATAGATTAGGGTTATGGTCGTGTATGAATTGAATGGATTCGGATAATTATTTACTTTCCATACTGTTAACGGAAGATGCCGGGCCGTATCGGAAATACCGGTTTGTAAATCACCCCTCTTATAATATACCTCATATATGTTCATATCCGGATTGTTACGGGCATCACACCAGGTTGCATGGCCAATATCCCCACGAATTTCGCAACTCGGCTCAATGGAATGCCCGGGGGCATCGGTTAATCGCTCCTCCCCTTCCCAGGTTAAGCCGCCATCATATGACACATTTGCCATTATCTCCCTGTCCCCATACCTGAAATCTGAATAGACTAAAAGGATTGTATCCCCGTCCGCCGACATATCAGTGGCTTTTACAAGATGCAGGTCGGTCATCTGAACAGGCTGACTCCAGCTCTCACCGTTATCGGTGCTTCTGCAGATAAAGGCGTCCCCGGTCCAGGCATATGGTGAGTATT
>CP070742.1:1582253-1591204 GCA_020348065.1 Candidatus Zixiibacteriota bacterium | reverse complement strand
TTACCGAGAGCAGCCGTAGGTCAAATCCCCCCGGGATTTGACGCACAGATGTCAGGTCTCGGGGAGACCTGACCTACGATAAACTCTACTACCGGCGCGTGGGCGAACGGATATTCCGCAAACCGATACTGCGAGTGGAGGGTACCGTGCAGAGCGATATCAGCGGCCTCACGGTGGTGGCGGAGCGGGTTGAGGTGGTGGAGTGAGGCAAAATACCGCGTGTCACCACGCCTTTGGCGTGGTTCTGACCGCGAACGGGCCCGAATGCGGTCGCAATAAATTGCGACACGCAAACAAAGCGGCCTCACCGTGGTGGCCGACCGGGTCGAGGTGGTGGAGCAGTATTGCTGTAGGTCAAATCCCCCTGGGATTTGACGCCTTGATGTCAGGTCTCGGGGAGACCTGACCGACTACTCGATTGTCAATCATTTTTTCGGGGGGCCGCCGTAGGGGTTTGATTAACAAACCCCTACAAAAGCCACGTTTTTTGGTCGTAATCATACATTCAATTCGCAGGGGGGAAGTTACCTCGCCCCAACAAAACCGCCCGTTGGGAGCAAGCTCACAACCTATTTTCCTGATCCCTCATGATGTCGCGGGACTCCATCATGAGGGATAACATACACGTTTGTCATGCCGGACAACGATGCGGCATCCATTAACCGTTTGCCCTCATGGGTTCCCGATCGGTCGACCCGGACCTCGGTGAGCTCGGTCGAATCGAGGCTCCCGACGGGTAAGAGATTTCAGGAATGACAGCGGTTGGATTTTTTGGACAAAACGATGTTTTGTCCCTACGGACGGTGTATCGGGGCGGCTGCGCCGACGTGACAATCGTATGCGTCGGGGGCGCGGGGCTCCCGAGCTACGATTACGGCTTAGCGGAATAGGCACGTATAATTCCATTCGGCAGGTACCCCAACCGCCCAACCTTGTACCAGGGGTCGGAAAAATAATAATCGTTACCAATGAGAATAATATGATCCGTTCTAAGTCGATCCTCAGCATCACCCGGTTTCTTCCGGTCTTCCTTTTTGTAGTAGCGCCGGTATGCCCCTAATCCTTCCGGATTATCGCTGTCAAGATCGGGACAAAGGTGACTGAACGATTTCGCCTTGCCCATGGGATACAACGGTATGAAACCGAATTTTATTTCCCGAGATTCATAGTTTTTTATCATCTCATCCGGAAGCAACGAATCGACATCTTTCGAGACCGTTACTATTATCGAGACGTTGAGCAGATCTGCCTTCTCTCTTGATAACTCCTTTTTGAGCCTTATGATGTTATCCAGGCTTTTTGCCCTTCCTTTTTTCGCATTATAGTTTTTGTGAAAGGTATCAATGCTAAAATAAAGGCGGAGCGGCACAGTTGAGCAATCGGTGTATAGTGAGAAGAAGTCGCGGCACCTATCGTAATTAACAAATAAACTCCCATTTGTAGTAAAGCCAGGGGTGTAGCCGGCATCCACGATTTCGAGCAGAAGGTTTACCAGGTCTCGAGTTCCCTCTTTCCAGAGGGTCGGTTCGCCGCCGGAAAAATGAATCCAGTTTATACTTTTCAGATTTCGGCAATCTGAAAGACATCGCTGGAGCTGATCGAAAGACAATTTATAACCGGGATCCATGGGCTCATCCTCGCGACCGCAGTGCGCGCACTTGAAATTGCATTCTTCCAGAAGGAAGATCATCATCAGGGACTTGTCTTTAATTTCGATTTTCATTTCAGACAATATAGTATTGTTCGGCGCTTATTGACAACAAAATAGCCGACGGCAGAACGTAAGACCAATTATGTCGGGTTAACAAACACCTTCGTTGGCTCATTTTATTCGGGACCCGATTTACATTTTCTCTTATTTATAATTGTCTCGTGAAAACAGGTATTTATCAAAAAGAAAAAACATAATCGAGCAAAAAAGGCCGGGATAGATAGGGTCGATATCCAGAAAACGTTCCCGATCATATATGGAGCCGAGACCCATCCAAGCCACCACTACCAGGCCGGAAAATATTATGGAAAAGAAGGCCGCTTCCCGGCTCATCCTCCACCTGGCGCCGAAGGAGGACGCCAGCGGTATCAGAAGCGAGGCGGTGGAGATGCTTCCCAGGTCGTACCATATGGCGACGATGGATCTTTTGAAAAGCGCGATGACAATGGCGAGTAACCCGGCTAATATGATTCCGATCTGTGTCATCCTGGCGGCATCCCTGCCCCAGATGCGATGTATAAAATCCTTTCCGATAGTCTGTCCTGCCACCAGGGTGAATGAGTCTATTGTCGACATCACAGTAGCGAATAATCCAAGCAGGAAAACCGCCCGGAAAAATCCCGGCAATACCTTGAAAGCGAGCATCGGATACGAGGTCGCGGGATCGGTTAAATCAGGTAACAAGGCTCTCGCATATAAACCTGTGGAGGTCGTCATGAAATCGAAAAAGGCCCAGAAGGCGATGGCGATAAATATCCCTTTTTTCGCTACCGCTTCAGATTTGGCCGCAAAACAACGCTGGTAAAAGGCGGGATCGACCAGGGTGCCGAGGGCGATGAAATACCACACCAGTATATATGTAATTGGCCGACCGCCGCCAAGCGAAAGGTGTTTATCGGGAACGTTGGCGGATATAAACGAAAGTCCCCCGTAGTTGACGGAAAGGAAGATGAGCATAATGATGAACCCGGAAAACATCAGGATAAACTGCGCGCGGTCGGTGATGACATCGTTGCGCAGGCCTCCGGTGAGTACGTAGGAGATGGAGAAAAACGCGCCGCCTATTACGCCGTAAGCCAGGGGAATCCCCGCGATCGATTCCGCCAGAAATCCCAATTGTAGAATGTACGCCGCCGGAATAGTTGTAACAAATACCAGAAGGGCGCCGGCCAACGAGGTCGAGCGCCCGTAGGTTCTATCGAGCTGATCGGGAATAGTGTAAAGATTGGCGCTCCTGGCTTTCTTCGCCAGAAACATGGCAAACAGAAAGGCGCCCAGGTAATAGGGCAGGCCGAAAACAACCCAGTTGGAGAGACCGTATCTGAAGGAGTACTCGCCGACACCCAGGATTCCGCCGTACCAGGTGGATACCAGGCTGGCAACAAAACCGGGCAATGCCAGCCGTCGTCCCATGACCAGGTACTCGTCAACAGTCTTCTTTCCTTTCAGGAACTGGCGGAAACCTACGGCAACGAGAAAAATTAGATAAATTCCGATTAATGTATAATCAAGGGCGCCGGCCAATATCAGATTCCTATCTCCAGGGACAGGAAGAAGTTCCGCTCGGCGCCTACAATATACCGGGGTTCCCCGTCATCCATCTCTATATATCCCGCGGCCTCGTATTCTTCATCAAGGATGTTGTTTATCCTCAAATTCAGATTTATTGTTTTATAACCGAGATATCTCCCGACATTTGCCGACGCTATGAAATCGATTATGTGATAGTTGTCCAGTTTCCTTTTATCGTCTTCGGAGTTGTCGAGATATTGTTCGCCCACGAAACGTCCCAGCAATCCCGTTGTTACAATATCGTATTTATACGAGATGCCGTAATTGGCCAGCATAGCGGGAAAGCCGCCGATGCGATTGCCGGAGCGGTCGTAGACGATCAGGGTATCCGGCCAGGCGCTCCAATCGCGCACGTATTCGGTGAAGTCATCGAATTTATCATCGTTAATTGATATATTGCCGGAAAGAGACAATCCTATTTCCGATTTAAACTTCGCCGAAAGCTCCACTCCCTGATGGATGGTTTTTTCGGCGTTTCCGGTGAGTGGATATCCGTTATCGTCGATCTGCCCGGCGTAGGGAACGATTTCATCGGTGATCTGCATGCGGTAGAGGTTCAGGCCCAGGTCGAAACGATTGTCGTTTATATCAAAGCGATGGTTGGCGCCCAGTTCGAAATCCAGGAGTTTTTCCTCTTTCAGTTCGAAGCCGACATATTCATAATCCAATGGAGAGCCGGAGAACCTGTCGGGATAGAAAACCACGCTGTTCCACCAGTCAGTGGGGTCATAGATATCTTTGAATGCCGGTTGGCGGGAGGCGGTGGAGGCGTTGGCGAACACCGAGGTATTATCGGTGAACCGGTAATTCAGGCCGAACCTGGGGGCGATAAAATCGTAATCGCGTTCGAAGGAGACGTTGAACCTGCGGTCGTCATAAAGCTCGTAACGGTAATACTGATACTGAAGATCAGCGATGGAGAGAAGCCTGTCGCTAATGTTATATTCGAGATGTCCGAATACGGTGAAGGATTGTCTATCCCCCATATAATCGTAGTAACGCAGGTTGGGTTTCATATCCAGAGGGTAAACTGAGGCCCACAATACTTCGCCGAAGTGATGGCCGGTATGAATTCGCAGTTCGCCGCCGGCGATTATTTTGGTTTTGTCCATTTCGTAGGTCACTCGCGGTATCCATCCCCAGTCGCGCTCGTTGACCACCCTGCGGCGTACAAGATCGGTTTCGGTGACGTCGAGGGGATACGCGCCGGTGCCGTCGGGCAGGGGATTGCCCAGGGAATCCCGGAGGCTGTAATATTCGGCGGGGAAGGATGTATCGTTAAAGGCGTAGGTGGTCCATGTACCGGGATCGAACCAGACGCCTACGTTATAATCGGCAAGATCTCTTTCGGATCTGAACTGATCGTAGTACCCGTTACCCTGGAAATAATAGAGAGTATTTGAAAGCGAAAGTTGCTCGGAGAACCTGTAATCATGTATCAATTCGTAGTGCGGCTGCTGGAAATGATCGATCTCGTCTTTGTACTGGAGCTCGTTATATTTGCGGTCGGTTTCGAGCTGTTCGGCGGTGATACCCTTGTAGGCGAGATGGGATTCCTCAGGGCCGCCGTAGAAATTAACCTTTATGGTGGATTTTTCATCGTAACGGGCCGCGCCAACGAAATATCCCCACATTTTTGACCATGACAGGTCGCGGTAGCCGTCGGTCTCGATCCGGGAGAAGCGTCCGTAGAAAACGTAGTTGTCGTTGATCAGGCCGGAGTTGCCCGACAGCAGGTATTTTTTGGTGTTGAAGCTGCCGTAGCCGGTCTTGAAATTCAGTTCGGGAATAATAGAGTAATCGGAGGTGATGAGATTGACCGATCCTCCCAGGGCGGCCGCCCCGTAGAGGGAGTTGCCGACTCCTCGCTGGATCTGGATATCCTCCACGCTCTCGGCGAAATCGGGCAGGTCGATCCAGAAGACCTCGCCTGAAACGGCGTCGTTGAGCGGCACGCCGTTGAGCAGAACGGCGATCCTTTTCTGGTCGAACCCGCGTATTTTTAGATAGGAATAACCGATACCGTTGCCAGCTTCCGAGTAAGCGAAGAGGTTGGGCGTATCGGATAGCAGCATGGGGATATCCTGGGCGAAATATTTCTCCTCCAGTTCGGCGCTGGAGATGTTGGTGAAGGCGACAGGTGTCTCCCCTCTGGCGCCGCGGGTGGCGGTGACTATGACGTCCTGCCCCCGGAGCACTTTCGGTTTCATCGCGAACTCAACTTCGGCATCGCCTGATTCGACGGTCTTATAGGCGACGTTGTAGCCGATCACGCTGGCCACCAGGGTAAGTTTCTCCGCCGTATAGCCGCTGACGTGGAAATCGCCCCGGCTGTCGGTTACATCGCCGACATTCTCGCCCCTGATTTTGACCGTCGCACCGGCTATGGGCTCGCCGGTTTCGGCGTCGGTTACCAAGCCGCCGATTTCGGCGTGTGCGGTCCCGGCGATCATGGCCAATATAGCTGTGATGATGATTTTTTTGGTGAACATGTTGTTCCTCCTTCCGCCCCGCCTCTGGCGGGACTGACTTGAGGGGAACAAAAAAGCCCTCCGGGGGTTGGCGGGCTTATTGTTGTTCCCTACGCCGGCATTACCCGGATCAGGTTCTTAGGGTTTTCTCTCAGATCGCCCCCCGCCAGAGCGGGGGACGAACACCCCTTGGTTATTTTGGCAAAAGCAATTATACGGGGATATGGGGACGGGTGCAAGGGATTTTTTGAAAATGATTATCGCGTTGTTGTAAGTCTCTTCTTTGGAGACGCTTACGCCGCGGTGTTATTGGAAGTGCGGGGCTTACGGTTGCCACATAAATAACAAGTTCGTTTTAGACAATTTATTATTATGTTGCGATTTAAGGTTAAGTCTTTAACTGATCATTCATTATTTCTTTTATTTTTGTTCTCAATATATCCAATTCCGTCGCAAATTGATCGTTAGAATATTTTCTATCATACTTGTTTGAGAAAAATCTATCAAAATATTCACATGTATTTACAAGCAAAGCTATAGAATAGATGAAAAGATTTTCAATCAAGTAGGCAAATACGGTTGGATAAAATCTTAGCATATAATCTTCTTTGCTTAAATCTCCATAAGCAAAAATAAATTTCCCATCTCCATGTTTCATTTGGCTAATTTTACCCCAACCCTCCTCGCTCAGGGGCATAGGTATTTTTTTCTTTTTCAGACTTTTCCGGATTTTTTCTGTAGTTATTTTATTTTGGATTATCTTTTCAGCTTCATTGGGAGAATAAGTCGTATAAATAATTTTAATAATACAATCATTAATATCCCGAAACAATGATTCAGCAGTCGCATACCAGCCATTTAAAATAGAATGAAATAATATTCTTGCATCGCTGTTTATTTTCATTCCCATTACGATGTATATGCGGTGATATGAATCATTTAATCCTTCATCTATTTTCTGTTTGGCTTCATATATACTCGTCAAAAACAGATTGTAACTTCTTTCAAATAGTTCCAAAAGATCTTTAAATTTATTAAAGATAAAATCTTTATGTTTTCCTTCACCCTCTGTAATTTCAAAATGGCTTAACATATTTTCTTCTCTTTTTGGGCGTCAGGAAAGGGTTCCTGACGCCGCGGTGTTGTCGCAAGCGCGGGGCTTCCGGCCTGCTCGGCTATCACTGTGCAGGCGGGCAGTCCGCACAGGGTTGTGGAGGTGGCCCGCCTTTGAAATAGCTTACGCCGTAGGTGATATCCAGGCCGTTAAAGCCGCAACTGGCGTTGACGTCGCCGACGACGTACCAGGTATTTCCTGCCGTGCATTCGCATTCATATGGCGGCGGCGGACCTCCCTTAAAATAGTTGACCGCGTATATAATATCGAGGCCATTATAACTTTCGCTGCCGTTGACGTCGCCGGTTACATAGCCGCAGGCGGGCACGTTTTTTAATACGGTTATGCTTCTATTTTCTCGATTAGCTGCAACAAGGTCAAGATCTCCGTCAAGGTCAATATCCGAGGCGAAAATGCCTTGAACCCTCCTGTCATCCGCGATATTAAATGTCGAGTTTAAATCGAATGTACCATCCCCATTATTATTAAACAGAAATGTATTAATCTCCGGATTACCGTTAACTTTCGTAGAACCAACCGTGAGATCAATGCTCTGATCGCCGTTTAGATCCGAGGCAAATACCGAATAAAGCCGGTTTTCGGCAGTATAACTCGATGTATTATTAAATGTCCCGTCACCCTGATTAACAAAAATACACAAACCTGGATCATAAAAAAGCGGAACAGCCAAATCAATAAATCCATCATGATTCAGATCTGCACCGGTAATGTCATAAGACATGCCAATAGGATAGTAAAATGGAGAGGAAAAAACTCCCTCGCCATTATTAAATAATATCGCCAGGTAATGAGGCGCGGAACAAATAGCCGAAATATCCGGCGAGCCATCGTTATTGAAATCTCGGGAGCATATGCCCCAAACCGTGGAAACCATCGTATATGTGGTATCAAAAGAGAAATTGCCATATCCATCGTTGGTATAAATCCAAAGGGGACAATTATAAGGATATTCCTCCCCCTCTCCGCCCAGTATCATATCCAAATCGATGTCTCCATCAATATCGACCATATAAAGACCCCACAGGTAATCCTCAACATCAAGCCCGGGAAGAGACACAAAAGATCCATCCCCATTATTCATCAGGATTTCTACATCTCCGAAATCACAGGCGGCTACAATATCAATATCGCCATCTCTATCTAAATCGGCCGCATTAATCCTATAGGCTATATTAAAAGTAGGGTAATCTGTTCGGGGCAGGAATGTACCATCCCCATTATTCAAAAATACTGAAATACTTCCGGTAATTATATCCGGATAATCATCCATATTCAAATCTGCCAAAAACACTGAGTTCGGATCGCAATTTAAATCGTATTCATCGAAAACGCCAAATGCACCAACACCCCCTGCAATAACCGTAAAAGTCCACGAGAATCCCCTATCCATCGGCGTCCCGCCAAGAGAACCGATGCCGGACGTCAATGTCGCCGTTACCACATCACCATGAAAAAATTCGCGGGCGGGATTGAAGGCGGCGGTTCTGGCGGGCTGGTCGTAAGTAACAGTCCCCGACAGGTAACCATAGGTTCTCGAATAAACCGAGAATGTCGAATTATCGATGGTGGCGGGGTCCATATCCATATCGAAGGTGGCGGTGATATTTGAGGTTATGGCCGCGCTAACCTCATTCTGAGCCGGCATAACGGAAACCACCTGCGGCGCCTGGGCGAAGGCGGTGAATACGGAAAATAGAACAACGCTTACAACTAAAATCAGGCTTCTCATTACTCTCTCCTTATTTTTCAATCAAAATCCTTCTTCTCGTTTAAGCGACCACGTCGGACGCGCGGGCCTTCCGATCTGCTGGGCTATCACTGCGCCGGCGGGCAGTCCGCACAGGGCTGGGGCGTCGGCCCGCCTTTGAAATAAGCCACGCCGTAGGTGATATCCAGGCCGTTGAAGTCACAGCTGGCGTTGACGTCGCCGACGACATACCAGGTATTTCCTGCCGTACATTCGCAGTCATATGGCGGCGGCGACCCTCCCTTAAAATAGTTGACCGCGTATATAATATCGAGGCCATTATAACTTTCGCTGCCGTTGACGTCGCCGGTTACA
>CP070742.1:1571512-1582153 GCA_020348065.1 Candidatus Zixiibacteriota bacterium | reverse complement strand
TGATCAGCTTACCCGTAATATCGTATAAGTTTATTTCTGCCTCACCTCCCTTCAGATCGTTTAAGGTTATTGTCGCGAATGAATTAAAGGGATTGGGATAAGCCGCAAGTGTGATTCTGTCGGGGAGATTTCTTTCCAAGTCACCTACAATCCCCGTTTCCGGTTCAAACCGTTTGCAGTAAATATCCATCCCGCCTTCGGGCGGCGGATTGTCGTTGTGCCAGACCACATGGAGCTTCCCGCCGTCATAAGCGATCCCCGGGGCAAAACTGTACTCCGGATTGTGGCTTAGCCGCTCGCGGGGGCTCCAGCTGGCCCCCAGATCAGTGGATCGGATAAGGCAGATCTCCTCATCAAATTGACCGTGAGAAGGATCCCTGTTGGCCCACACCGCCCAGATAGAATCGCCGACGATCGCCAACGACGACATTGAAACCCCATGATAATCGGTGGCGTGGGATTCAGGCAACCAGGTATACCCGCCGTCCGTGGTAAGGCGGATATAAAGGTCGCCAGGGAACCCGCCGGAAAGCCCGTAATCCATCCAGCCCGCTGCAAAATGCCCTGTTTCCTCGTCACAGGCAACGCAGGTAAATTGGGCTACGGCGGTATCAGGCGAAGAGAGTTGCATAACCTCCGACCAGCTTAGACCCCCGTCATGGCTGACCGTTGCCATAACCTCCCTGTAAAATCCAAGCGGAGCCAGGGAACGGAATCGATGTCAGGTTTCGGGAAACCTGACCTACGACTCCCTGAGCAACCTCAATACCTTCAGCGCCCCATCTTTCCCACCGTCTCCCGTATCGATGGTGGGGCCGATACAGTCATTATGTTGGGCGATGAACCCCCAACCTACGACTTTCATGTCATGCCGGCCTTGATCCGGCATCCATAATGGCCCGCCCTCATGGATTCCCGATTGGAGATTTCGGGAATGACGGGTGATTGCAGGTCAAATCCCGCCGGGATTTGACGCCACGATGTCAGGTTTCGGGGAAACCTGACCTACGACTCCCTGAGCAACCTCAACACCCTCAGCGCCCCATCTTTCCACCCGTTTTCGGTATCGATGGTGGGGCCGATACAGGATGGGCAGCCGTCCTTGCAGGGACATTTTTCCAGAATCGATACGGCGCCCTCGACGATATTATCGAACATATCGTAAATCCGGCGCGAGAAGCCGACGCCGCCGGGAATGGAATCGTAGATGTAGATGGTTGGCTGATCGGTAAAGGGCGAGCGGACCATTGAGACCGACCGGATATCCGCCGGATCGGAGAGTATCCAAACCGGAACAATCTGCCTTAGAACATGTGCCACACTCCTTAACGCTTCTCCCAACGATTCCGCGCTTATTCCCAACGACCGCGCGACAGAATCCGGGAACGACACCCAGAAGCAGGTGGTATGCATCTCCTGTTCCGGCAGGTGCACATGCCCGAAGCCGAGATTCTCATGGGTATGAAACCTGATCTTCTTATACCCCACCACAACCCGACTTACCGAAACGTCTCCCAGGGATAGTTTAACACCGCCGGATAGCTCCTGTTCCTCGTCAGAATGGAGGACTTTTATGGTTACCTTGGTTTCGGCGTCGGTGTAGTATTCCACATCCACCGGGATCACGTAGGCACTTATGCCATCCCAGTCGAGGTTGCGTACCTGGTACTGTCGCGTACCGTGAAGGTAAATGGCGTCGGGGTTCACCAGTTCCGGGGCGGAGAAATAGTCGATCTCCCCTATAGCCCGGCCGCTGTCGGATTCATCCATGATAACGAAATTCTCCGGGGACGCCGACCGCAACGATACCTCGGTGGCGGGATAAATATCAGAGGTGTAATGGAATTTATCGCCGGATCGTTTAACAAGCCGTTCATTGGCGAGAAAATCGAGGACTTTCCCGGTGGGCGCCGCCCCGAAAACCTCATTTTCCGCGACGGGTAATTCAAACACGGCACATTTGAGGTGGCTGACCAGAATGGAGAGGTTATCGGGATCGACAATCCCCTCCTCCGGCGATTTACCGAAGAAATATTCGGGATGGTTGGCCATGAACTGATCCAGCGGCGCCGACGACGCCACCAGGATAGCCACGGAGACATCGGTTTTGCGCCCCGCTCGGCCAGCCTGTTGCCAGGCCGAGGCGATTCCTCCGGGGTAGCCGCACATGATGGAAACGTCCAGGCCGCCAATATCGATGCCCAATTCCAGGGCATTGGTAGAAACCACGCCGAGAATGTCCCCTGAACGGAGACCCCGTTCTATGGCACGCCGCTCGTTGGGAAGATAACCTCCCCGGTAACCCTGGACCTTGTCTGCAGGGATTTTCAGAATCGACATCTGGTCTTTGAGATAAGTAGTTAGAATCTCGACTCTTACTCGGCTGCGGGCGAAGGTTATGGTTTGAATATCGTTGGCGATAAACATCCCGGCGATACGGGCAGCCTCATTAATCGAGGATTTCCGGATGCCTAATTGATGATTCACCACCGGGGGATTGTAAAATATGAAATGTTTCTCCCCGGACGGCGCGCCGTTGTTATCGATAAGTTTTATTTTTCTCTCGGTTATTTTTTCCGCTAACTCGGCGGGATTTCCGATGGTAGCCGAACAGAGAATAAACCGGGGATTAGAACCGTAAAACTCGCACAACCTGCGCAGTCTTCTCAGGACATTGGAAAGGTGAGAACCGAACACACCTCGATAGTGATGAAGCTCGTCTATTACCACGAATTTCAGGTTCTCGAAGAGCCTGATCCAGATGGTATGATGCGGTAAAATTCCGGAATGAAGCATGTCGGGATTGGTCACCACGATATTCCCGGCCCGCCTGATAGCCTGTCGGGCGGATCGGGGAGTGTCTCCATCGAAAGTATAGGTCTTGATATCGGCTTCGGCGGCCTCAACCAGTCCGTATAATTCATCCAACTGGTCGGCCGAAAGCGCTTTGGTGGGGAACAGATAAAGGGCGCAGGCTGAGGGATCTTTTTGCAGCAGGTAATTTAAAACCGGGAGGTTATAACAAAGCGATTTTCCCGACGCCGTGGGGGTAACAATCACCGTATCCTGACCGCCAGAAGCGGCGCTGAATGCCTCCATTTGGTGAGTAAACAACCTCCTGATTCCCCTTCTGGATAGACCGTCAACCAGGCGTTTGTCGATCTCATCCGGGAAATCGACATATCGACCTTCCCGGGGCGGGATGCTATGCCAGTGGGATATATTGGGGGCAAAATCAGGCGCGGTTTTGAATTTTTCCAGAACTTGTATCAGCTTCATACGTTCCCTCCTCCTTCAGGCGAGTGATTATAAAATATAATGCACTTTTGTGCAAGTGTTTTATTCTGGAAATCGGCAGAAATTTATAATGAATGTTATCCGGTATATTTTAAATATGTTATTTCCCATCCGAATTGACTTGCGTTTGAGATTTTTATTTAAGTATAATAAATAAAACAAGGAGGATATATGAGATCTAAAACTGTAGTAACTGTTTCTATTGGAATAAGCTTAATTCTTTTAGCGTTTTCAGGGTGCGGCGAATCGGTTCCCAAGGATGAAGAGGTCGCTGCCGTGACAAGGCATATCGCCGGCGATTTCATGGACGAATTAAAAACCGAATTGCTGACGGCGCTGGAGGATACCGTTGCAGGCACCGTGGGGGCCATCTACGTATGTGCCGAGAAAGCGCCGGAGATTTCCGCCCGTTATTCGAGTCTTCCGGGAATAACCGTAAAGCGGACAAGCAAGAGGCTGCGCAATCCCAACAACGCACCCGATGAATACGAGATGAAAACGCTCGAGATTCTGGAAAGCAGGCCTGCGTTCGGAAGCCAGGATCATTACGAATGGGAAATTACCGACGGTCAGAAGAAATTCAGGTTTGTCAGGGCAATTAACACCTCATCGGTATGTCTGAAATGTCACGGTAACCCGGAAAAGATGGAAGATGAAGTAAAAGCGACCATCGCTGAAAAGTACGAGAACGATCAGGCGACCGGCTTTATGCTGGAAGACTTAAGAGGCATACTTACAGTATCACTGGAGTGGCCCGAAGGGAAAGCGGTTTTCGATTCCATCAGCGCCGGATTATAGACTACCGCAAACGCGGCCTGCGTCCCGGTGATCTCTTTTTGCGGGTTTTGTATATAAGGTTGAACGGCGTGGGCATTGAAAAGCTTCTTCTGTCGTCTTCATCGTCGGTCTTTTCGTCGCCCCGCTTAATCTCGTAGGTATCGCCGCTCGAAACCCTTCTTTTGAGGGCGGATAAAAACAATTCGAGAGATTCTTCGATATTTCTTTTTATTTTTTTCGGGAAAATTCTCGTCATCCATCCATCGACGGAAGTTTCGATGCTTACCAATGAACCATTTTCTTCGGGGGAAATAGTCAGGCGCAATTTCAATTTCAAACCGACAGATCCCCCGTCAATAACCAGCCTGACGGGCGGGGAGGCGTCCACGATATAAAATCTTAAATCCCATTTGCCCGAGAGGATTTTGATATCGGTTCCTTCGGAAACGGGCCCGTAAATAGCCGCGTGATTGACGATGGGATTCCAGGCTCTATAATTGGAAAATTCAATCAGGGTATTCCATAACTCAAGCGGTTTTTTTTCAACGGCTATTGAGGATTCAATTCTGTATTTTTCGTCGGTTTTCATACTGGCAGAATCTTTCGTAATACCAAGCCCGGCAATTCAAAATCGCAATTATATAATATATTAAAGGAGATTAAATGGAAAGATATATCAGGTTCTAACTTTGGTCGGCAGTGTTAAGTTCAAAAGGCAGTTGGGGCAGAATCCGTCGGGCCTTTTATCGACTTCGTTAACGCTTGCGGCGATTCTCATTACGCATTCATTTTCGCAATTTTTAAGCCCCAGAACATGTCCGACCTGATGCAGGGCGACCGAGAACAGACGTTCCTTCACGAGATTAACATCCTCTGGTAAGCCGTAATATTCCGGTCTCAAACGTAGAAGGGAAACGATGGCGGTTCTCCCCACGGAATTTGACTGGCCGAATACGAAATTCTGACTGGGCAGATAAAGATCCTCCTCGGTTAACGCCATTATAATCTCATCCTCGGAGCCTTTCAGGAGTTCGAGTTTTGATAAAATGGGAACGGGATAATACTGATTAGTCCTGGGATTATGGGCTTCTTCGGGAAGTCTGGAGACGATTCCGGTTTGAAGGCGGAAACCCATTTTCCTGGAGAGGGTTTGTCCCAGCCACTCGGAATAGTTTCTGCTGTTTTCGTCTAACGGTACGACGTAAATCTTTTCATACATTTCACTGTACCTTTTGCCTGTTCTCTATTTCGGCCAACTAAACTGAAAATAAATCATTCCATCAAAAAAGCAAATGAAATTAATCGGTCCGGAAAAACCTGGAGGTTGACCCGTATGGCGATAAACGGATCTCCATTTTCGCCCCGCATTTGGGACACCAGCCAAGAAACGACGATTTTTCTTCGTCAAGGTAAATTCTGGAATATTTATTACAGCATTTAAAGATAACGCCGATGAATTCTTTTTTCCGTTTTCCGTCCAAACCGGTTTCCCGAACACTGAAAAGAAAAAGATCTAAATTAAAAATCCGGGCCTATGGCGGCGACTCAGGTTGCGAATCCCGCAATTCGACGTGCGGGCGTTACCGGGGCCGCCGATCCCTATTCATATTATCGACTGATTCTATCGGCGCTGAATATCAGGTGAGAACCTATGTTTTTTTGCGGGGCGCCCAAATTCAACCGCTGTTTTTATCGAAATTCATGCAGGCGGCCCCTATCCAGCCGGCGTTATTCCCGAGTTGCGCTGATATTATTCTCAGGTTTTCGGCGGCGGAGTCGAAAGCAAATTCGAATATAATTTTTCTTATTTTATCGATGTATTTTTTGCCGGCCTGGGCCAGCCCCCCTCCGATCACCACGATCTCCGGATTCAGAAGATTGACGACCGACCCTATGGCGGTGCCGAGCATTTTGGCATTCAGGCTGATCGCTTCTGTGGCTGCTTTATCCCCTTTTTTGAATGCTTCAAATATCGTCATAGGTGCAAGATCATTGAGGTTTTTCTTTAGAGGCGATTTATCATATTTTTTCAATATATTTTTTGTGGAATGAATCAGCGCCGGTACGGCGGTATAAGCTTCCACGCATCCCCGTCGTCCGCATTTACATCTTTTACCGTTATACTTTAAAACAATATGTCCGAACTCTCCGGCCGCATAGTTCGATCCCCTCATCAGCCGTCCATTATTAATAAAAGCGCATCCGATGCCGGTGCCGATGGTGAGATAAAATCCGGATTTTGTTCCGCGGCCGGCGCCGAACAGGTATTCGCCCAGAGCCATGCAGTTGGCGTCATTGTCGACCTTGACCTCAAGGCCCCGGCTGCCGAAAAGCCCGCCGATATTCGTTCCCACCCAGCCCGGAATATTGGGAGAAGAGCCGGTCACAATTCCATCGGGGTATCTTATGGTGCCTGGAGATCCTACGCCAAAACCGCATAGTTTCGTCTTATTTTTTCCCGCCAGAAAAACCAATTTCTCGGCCGCCAAAAGGAGATTCTTTGCGACCGTTTTCGGACCCGAACCGGCTTCAGAAAGGATTTTGAAAGAGGATACTCTTTTGCCACCGGCGGTTAATAAACCGGCTTTTATATAGGAACCGCCCAGGTCGATGCCGGCGTATACTTTTTTCATCTGCTGTTGAAAGCCTCCACGCCCGACTTTAGAATCCTCATGGCATCTTTCAAATCGTCAGTGTTAAGGACATAGGCTATCCTGCATTCATCGACGCCCCTTCCGGGAGTGGCATAGAAACCGGGGCCCGGGGCGACCATAACGGTTTTATTGTCTACAGAGAAATCGGCGAGCATGAATTTAGCGAAATCCTCGGCGCTGGAGATCGGGAGCCTGGCCATGGCGTAAAATGCCCCCGAGGCTTTCATGCAGACCGTACCTTCAATATCCATCAGGCCTTCGTAAACAACGTCCCGACGTCTTTTATATTCGCCTATGATCTTATCGAAATATTCTTTGCCAAGGGAATAAACGGCTTCCGCGCCGGCCTGTTCGAGGGACGGAGAGCATAAACGAGCCTGCCCGAATTTTACCGCCGCCGCCAGAAGATCCCTATTTCTGGTAACCAGGTTTCCGATTCGAGCTCCACATGCGGAAAAGCGTTTGCTTATGGAATCCATCATAATGGCGAAATCGTCGACATCGGGGAAATTGAACGGGGAAACATGCTCGCCCTCAAACACGAATTCGCGATAGACCTCATCGGAGAGGACAAAAAGCTCTCTTTCCCTTGCGATATCGACGATCATCCCGACTTCGTCTTTAGTAAACAGTGTTCCGGTGGGATTGTTGGGATTACAGATCATGATCCCTCGGGTTCGGGAATCGATGGCGTCCTCGATGACCTCCCTCGGGGGCAGGTGGAATCCGGTCTCGGCTCTGGTCTCGACCGGAACAAAATGAATCCCGGCCTGAGTGGCGAAGCCGTTGTAGTTGGTATAGAACGGTTCGAAAACGATAACGTTGTCGCCGGGCTCGGCTATCAGCAAAAAGGCGAAGACTATTGCTTCCGATCCGCCGGTGGTTACGATAATGTTTTCCGGCTCGATATCAAGGTTGTTGCGTTTATAGTAATCTGAGAGGACTTTTAAATATGAAGCCTGACCCTGCGAATGCCCGTAGGCCAGCACTCTGCTGGAATAGTTTTTAACGGCGTTCCAGAACTCCGGCGGGGTCTCAATATCCGGCTGACCTATGTTCAGATGATAAACGTGAATTCCCCTTTTCTTGGCCGCGTCGGAATACGGAATAAGTTTTCTTATGGGCGATTCCTGAACCTCGACCGCCCTTCTCGACATAGGCCTCAATTTCCTATTTTTAGTAATTGCCATGGGATTTCCTTTTTTAAATTAGACGATTATATCACTGACGGCGCCGCAATTAGCGCATTTATTACCGTCAAGACCAACGACGTTAACATCATAGAAATTCCGCCTGATTAATATAGAATCGCATTCTCGGCATCTGGTGTCGGGATCGCCAATGCCCGCTACATTGCCGGTATATACATAATGCAGCTTTTTTTTGGCGACATTATAAGCGTACAACAGTCTTTCCGGGGACGTGGCATTTGTGTCAAATTTATAATTCGGGAAATACCTGGAGATGTGCAGGACTATGGACGGATCCAGATTGTAAATCCAATTTACGAGTTCGTCTATATCCTGGTCGGAGTCATTATGGCCCGGAATTAAAAGGTTGGTGATTTCGACATGCAAACCCATTTCTCTGGCGATTTCAATGGCGCGCTGCACGTTCTCCAGTTTGCCCTTGCAGATTTTTCTGTAAAATTCGGGTTTCATGGATTTAAGATCAAAATTAGCGGCGTTAATATATTTAAAAATTTCGCGGGCCGGTTCTTCATTTATGTAGCCGTTGGAGACGATAACGGTGGCGAAGCCCGCCTCCCTGAGCAACCGGGCGGAATCGTAAATATATTCATACCAGATCAGGGGTTCGGTATAGGTGTAGGATACGCCGACTGAGCCGCGCGAGCGGGTATAGTTTACCAATTCTTCGGGAGCAATATACTTTGTCGGGGCTTTTACCTGGGAGATGCTCCAGTTCTGGCAAAAACCGCAAGATAGATTACATCCGTTAGGCCCGATGGAGACAATATCGGAACCCGGTTTGAAATGATACAGCGGTTTTTTTTCAATGGGATCGATACTCAAGGCGATGGTTTTGGCGTAGCCCACAGCGTAAAGGACACCGTCGATATTGGTTCTGATGGCGCATATGCCGGTCTTTGACGGCCGAATAATGCATTCAAGGGGACATAACAGGCATTTTACGGAGCGATTATCGCGTTTTTCGTAGAACCTGGCCTCAACATTATCCATATTATAAATAATATGCGCGAAGGGTATAAAACGCAAATCAATAATTATTCAGGGTTTTGGAGCGTTATATCCCATCCATAATTACAGCATTTTATTGATAATATCGACGACCCGGCGGGATTCGATATTTTCGAAGCAGTATTTTTGCGGCTGGCGGCATGGTTTCTCGCCATGGAGACTGCAGGGGGAGCAGAAAACATTATTGCTGATAATCACCGATCCGGGAAGAGTGGGCGAAAAACCGAGCCGGGGACTGGTGGGGCCGAAAATTGCGGCGACTTTTATCCCGACGGCATTGGCGAGATGCATTAAACCGGAATCGTTGGTTAAAGCGATCCTGCAGCAGGAAAGCAGAGCCGCCACATGGAGAATTTCGAAATCCCGCACAGCCACTGCCCGGGAATCGGACAGGCCGATGTTTTCAGGAAACGTATCCGTCTCCGAAGAGATTATTATGAGGGCGGTTGTCTTATCTTCAAGCAATAGCTCCGCGACCTTCCGAAAATTTCCGTGCGGCCATTTTTTCTCATAATGTTTTGCACCGGGGCACAGCGCTATAATAGTCGACTGTGAATTCGGGAATGAATCCGCAACGAACTTTTCGGCGAATTCTTTCGCTTCGGCCGGCAGGGCGAGCTCCGGCGGGGTGAGTTCGGATTTGATGCCCAGCCGCCTTAAGGTATGGAAATAAGAGTTAATCGTATGATCCACGCTCAGGTTAAGCGATGGTTTCCGGATTATCATCTCGCGGGCCAGGCGGCGTTTTCTATAGCCGATCTTCCTGGAGCCCGGCGAGAGAATCGACAACGCCAATGAGCGAAAATTCCTCTGCAGATCGATTATTAAATCATATTTTCCCCGGCGTATCTGTTTTAATGTTCCCCTGAATTCGGCGTTATTACCAAAGACGATGGTGTTCCTGACAGCGGTATTAAACTCAACGATAGGCGCGTATTGCTTTTTTGTCAAAAAATCGATCGCGGCTTCGGGGAAATTGAGAGCCAATTCCTTTAAAACCGGCAGAGTTAGGATAACATCGCCCAGAGAGCTCTGCCGAAAGACCAGGATTTTAGCGGGAGTTTTCACAGGAGGAAGATACCGAGCAAACCGATAAAGACGCAATACAAACCGAAATAGAAGAATTTGCCCTTCTTTATTACAGACAGTAAAAAGGCGATCGACAGATAACCGATAACGGCGGAAGTGACAGCTCCTGCCAGATAAACCGGCAATAGGCCGGCATTGCCGGGGACCTCAAAGACCCAGGGGATCTCGAGTATGGCGGCGCCGGCAATGGCGGGAACAGACAGCAGGAAGGAAAACTCCGCGGCCTCGGATTTATTCATGCCCAACCACATCCCCATCGAGATGGTGCTGCCCGAGCGAGAAATACCAGGCATTATAGCCAGAGCCTGGGCGAAGCCGATGGCCAGCGAACGAGCCCCGTTGATTTTTCTCGATCTGTCGGATGCCCATCTCGTCGAAAAAAGAATTAATGCGGTGACAAGAAGCATACCGGACGCCCACCGGGGTGAGCCAAAGGCCTCGACTATATGGCTTTTGAATAAAAACCCGATTATGACAGCCGGTACTGTCCCGACAATCAAAAATACAGCCAGTTTCAGATCGGGATTCTGATTCCTGGCGGATTTATCAAATGCGGCGGCGAAAATTGCCTTTATTATACCGTAGATTTTTTTTCGGAAATAAAT
>CP070742.1:1555258-1571412 GCA_020348065.1 Candidatus Zixiibacteriota bacterium | reverse complement strand
GGGGGCGGAGATAATCGAGACCAATAGTTTCGGCGGTAACCGCTTCAGGCTGGCAACACACGGCCTGGAAAACTCGTTGCGGGACATAAACATAAAGGCGGCTAAAATTGCCCGCGAGACGAGGGAGATAAGCGGCGTAGACGTTTATATAGCGGGCTCTATGGGGCCGCTGGGAAAGCCTATAGAGCCGTTCGGTAAAATCACGTTGGAGGACGCTCAGGAGGCGTTCAGGGAGCAGGCTGAGGCCCTCTTGGAGGGCGGTGTGGACCTGTTCATGATCGAGACCATATCGCGGGTGGATGAGATGGTGGCGGCTATCGAGGCGGTGAAATCGGTATCGGATCTCCCCATTGCGGCGCAGGTGACTTTTACGACCGAGGGATCGACCTATTTCGGCAGTTCTCCTGCCGATATGGTGCAGAAACTGTTGCCGCTGGATGTGGACGTGATCGGGGCCAATTGCTCGGTGGGGCCGCAGAAAATGCTGGAAGTGATCGAACAACTGGTAGAACTTGGTGTGCCCTATATTTCCGCCCAGCCGAATGCTGGATTACCCAAATATTTCGGAGGGCGGTTTATCTATCTGTCATCACCCGACTATTTCGCCGATTACGCCCGACTTTTTGCCAGAGTGGGCACCAGGATTATCGGCGGCTGCTGCGGGACCACGCCGGAGCATATTAAGAAGGTCGCCGCTATTACCGGAGATACGATTGACAGGCGGGAAAAAACAAGGATTAAAGAGATAGAGAAAAAGGCCAAAAAGCTGGTGATACCGGCCGGAGGAACCTCTACAACATTCACCGAAAAGCTGAAAAAAGGTTTTGTGGTATCGGTGGAGATCGACCCGCCCAAGGGCACCAACCCGGCCAAGATGATTCAGGCCGCCAAAGACCTGAAACAGGCCGGTGCGGACGCGGTGAATATCGCCGATTCCCCCATGGCCAGGGTGAGGATGAGCTGCATGGCCTCCGCCAACCTGATCCAGGCGGAAGTGGATATCGATATTATCCTGCATTACACCACTCGTGATCGAAACCTGATGGGCCTGCAATCGGATCTAATCGGGGCCCACGCCACTGGAATAAGGAATATCCTGGCCTTAACCGGCGATCCTCCATCCCTGGGCGATTACCCACAGGCCACGGCCGTATATGACGTCGATTCCATCGGGCTAATTAAGATCATCTCAAATCTGAACGCAGGAGTTGACTTTGCCGGAAATTCCATCGGAAAACCAACGCAATTCTCAATCGGGGTGGCGGCCAATCCCGCCAGCAATGATATTAACCTGGAAATAGAAAGATTACATCAGAAAATAGAAGCCGGCGGTCAGTACATAATGACCCAGCCCCTTTACGATCTGGAGACCTTCGAAAAATTCCTGGATAAGAAAAAGAATATAAAGGTCCCGTTGATACTGGGGATTCTTCCTTTGGTAAGTTACAAGCACGCTCAGTTTCTTCACAATGAGGTACCGGGAATCACGATACCCGAGGATATAAGGGATAAAATGAATAGCGCCGGCGAAAACTCCGCTTATGTCGGCGCGGAACTTGCGACGGAATTTATAGAAAAGACCAGAAACCTGATGAATGGCGTTTATATAATGCCGTCTTTTGGGCGTTTTGAATCGAGCATTGACATTATAAAATCGATCAAACGAAAATAATAGCCTCCGTCATTCAACATAAAGAACTTCTTCTGCTGAAAATCCGTTAATTTTGAAATAACTATCTCTATTGACATAAAGAGCTTTTTTTATTATATGGCAGAAAATGGCAAATGCGACGAAGTTCGATTTTATTGATAAGAGATAAATGTTAAATCCCAAAGAGAGAATCGACAGGTATTTGAGCGGGAAAGAGATAGACCGTCCCGCCGTCTCGGCCTGGAGGCATTTTTACGATAGAGAAAACACCAAAGACGATCTGGTCAATTCCATGATAGCGTTTCAAAAGAAATACGCCTGGGATTTTATGAAGATTAATTCCCGGGCTTCATACCACGTTGAAGACTGGGGCGTGAGGTTCAGGTATTCAACCGATCCTTTGAAAAAACCGGTGGCGGAGAGTTTCCCGGTGGCAAAAAAGGCCGACTGGCGGAAAATAGAACCGCTTGATTGGCAGACCGGTTCTTTGGGAGAGATACTGGCCGCCGGAAAGGAAATTCTGGATGGCGTTGGCTCGGAGATATATTGTGTTCCGACCATCTTCTCCCCTCTTTCAATCGCGGCCGACCTGGTGGAAAGCGATGAAAGATTCATTGAGCTAATTATCGACGGTCCGGAGGAGCTCCATTCCGCCCTTGAAATCATTACGGAGACCTTCTCCGGATATGTTGATGAAATGATAAAAATGGGGATGGTCGGGATATTTTTCGCCACCACGGAATGGGCTTCCAGGGAGAGATTTACCGAAGATCAATACCTGGAGTTCGGCCGTCATTATGACCTGAAAATCTTAAATGCCGCCTCCGGCGGTTTTTTCAATATCATGCACGTTTGTAAAACCAATAATATGCTTCCGATGTTCAGGGATTATCCGGTTCCGGTTCTAAGCTGGAATCCGTTTGAGGAGGGTAATCTCTCAATCGAGCAGGCGGACCAGATAACCGACAAGATATTCCTTACGGGGGTCGATCAGAACGGTCCGTTACTGAACGGGCCCATAGGAGAAATTGAAAAACAGGTTTCGGATTCGCTAGGATCGGCGCGTTCCGGGAGACTGATTGTGGGACCGGGCTGCGCCGTTAAAGTAAATACCCCCGATGAAAACCTTTACGCACTACGTGAAGCAGGCAGAGGATGGAATTCATGACAGACGAATTTTTCCCCGATATCTCCAAAGACCAGATATTGAAATTGGCCGATGGTTTTATCAAAACCTCTCCCAACAGAGATTCGGCTCTGGAGGCCATGGTCGCGCTGTTACAGGCCAGTATGCCGCATTATGATTGGGCCGGGATTTATATACTTGGTGATGACGGTGTTTTATCTCTGGGACCGTACCGCGGCGATCCTACATCCACCCCCCGGGTACAGATCGATAGGGGGATTTGCGGCGCGGCGGTGAGACAGAAAAAAACCATAATCGTACCCGACGTTCATTCCGATCCCCGGTATCTTGAATGCACGTTTGAAACAAAATCGGAAATCGTGGTTCCGATAATTTCAGGCGGCAAGGTCAGAGGAGAGATCGATGTCGATTCAAATACCGTAAACGCTTTTGGCGAAGAGGATAAAAATCTGCTGGAAGAAATATCGAAGAAACTGGCCCCGCTTTTCGATAGCGGCGATTGAATATGGTCTGATTTTTTTAATTAATTTCTTTTACAGCTTTTATAAAACTTTTTTCGTCGTTGTTGGGGCCGGGAAAACTGTTTTCCTTGCTCGGGACACGCCAGTTCAACGGCGATTTGGTATTGTTGCAGAGAAAATATTTTATGGATTCTTTAAGTCTTTCCAATAATATCTGGGCACCGTTTTTCGGAGTTTCGACAAGCAATATAGCGATTTTACCGCCGTAGATATCCGAAATCAGATCCGTCTCCCGAATCGACTTTTCTATCAACTCCCGCAGGGCGCCGTAAAATTTACTCAGATTTTCGAAGTTTTCCAGTTCTTTTTCCGAAGTGATATGCGATAGATCAAGGGATAACAAGGATACGAAGGAGGGGTATCTTTTTACTCTCTGAACCTCTTCCATCGCCCGATTTTTAAAATAATCATTGCGGTGCATTTTTCTCGCCCTGTTTCGATTTAAAAATAAGCTGCCGAATACTCCATGATGACATCGAAAATCGCTATTTTGCTCAAACCGGACTAAAAGCAAATTGAGTGCCGTTAAGATAAATATAGAGCAATTCATCGGTTATTCTGAAAAAAATTTACTATTTACAACAATATCAATAAGTTAGATTAATTAAATATGAAGGGATTAACCGATATTTAGGCGTGTCAAATAAACAAATTTTCGCAAAATGCAAAAACTTTCACAATTGATGCATTGTTAATCTATGATTTTGTACTCTTTAATCTTATATAAAAGAGAACGATAACTGATATCGAGCATTTTCGCTGCTTTGCGGCGGTTCCAGTTGGTTTTATGAAGCACCTGTGTTATCATCATCTTTTCTACTTCCGATACTGTTTCCTGGACTTTCTTTTTCATGGAAAAGTTACCGTCGGATAATTCGACCTGCGGAATCTTCCTTCCCGCTCCAGAGATCGGTCCTTTCAGGGTATCGTAAATGATATTCTCATCGGATCTCACAACTATCTGTTTGATAAGGTTTTCGAGTTGACGAACGTTGCCGGGCCAATCGAAATTCTGGAGCTGCTTGATCGTTTCCGACTTAAGCTCCATGCGTTCTTTCTTATACAGTATTGAATATTTATCTAAAAAATGATCCACCAAAAGCGGAACATCGCTTCTCCTTCCGGCAAGACCGGGTAGATTAACGGTAATCTCATTGAGTCTATAAAATAGATCATCCCGGAATAATCCCTCGGTTATAGCGTCATCGAGATTTTTATTGGTGGCGCATACTATTCGCACATCCACGTGGATATTGTTAATACCGCCCACCCGCACGAATTCCTGTTGTTCGAGCACCTGGAGCAGCTTGGATTGCAGTTCCATGGGCATGTCACCGATTTCGTCGAGAAACATGGTGCCGTTATTGGCAACTTCGAAACGCCCGGGCTTGGTTTTATGGGCTCCCGTAAAGGCTCCTTTTTCATATCCGAAAAGCTCGGCCTCCAGAAGATCCCGGGGAATGGCGGCGCAGTTGACTTTGACGAAAGGGGCGTTGTTTCTCGCTGATTTCAGGTGTATAAGCCGCGCCACAATCTCTTTTCCGGTCCCGGATTCTCCTCTGATTAAAACCGTCAACTCGGAATCGGCGACCTCTTCGATTATGTTTTTAATCTCCACCATGGGAGGGGAATCACCGATCAGAACCTCTTTCTCCGACTCCTTTAATTTCTTTCGAAGCTCTGTGAGTTCTTCTTTTAAACGCCTTTTTTCCAGTACCGAACGGATGTGAATTTCGACCTCTCTTACGTCGAAAGGTTTGTTGATAAACTCCGCCGCGCCTTTTTTTACAGAATCCACGATATTTTTGGTGTCGCCGTGTCCGGAAAGCATGATGACGTCGATTTTATCGTCGATGCCCCGGAGTTTTTCCAGTACCTCGATACCGTTCATCCCCGGCATCTGTATATCGAGCAGGATAAGTTCCGGTCTATTAGATTGCGGGGTCTGAGAGATTTTATTTATGCCCTCTTTGCCGTCTCTTACTGAATCAACGGAGTATCCGTTTCCGAGTCCCTCCGACAGTATCCAGGGAACCTTGGGATCATCATCAATTACGAGAATATTTATCGATTTGCTGTCCATATTAAACCGGCAGTTCTATTACGAAGTTTGTTCCTTTGTCCACCTCGCTCGATACCGACAATCTGCCGTTATGTATCGCCACGATCCTTTCGACAATGGCCAGCCCCAAACCGGTCCCCGTCTTTTTGGTCGTGTAATATCTGTTGAAAATCTCATTCAGTTTATCGTCCGGTATTCCATAGCCGGTATCCATAAAGGAAATACGGGCCCAGTTTCTCCCATCGTCGAAAACCTTATTAATTTCGATGGTAAGCCTGCCACCTTTATCCATGCTATCGACAGCATTAAGTATAATATTAATAAAAACCTGTAACATCTCGCGATCATTTACGGAGATTTCAGGCATATGAGACTCGTAGATTTTGACCACCTCGATCTCTTTATTTTTCAGATCGATTTTCAATAAATCCAGGGTTTTATCGATAATATCGCTGATCTGGATCTTTTTCGTCCTGTACATATTGGGATTGGAGAATTCGACCATCTCCTTTGCCAGTTCCGATAAGCGGTCGATTTCCTTTTCGGCCTCCTGAAAATATTCTCCCGCGGGATTTTCAGTAATCTTTTGTTTGTAGATCTGAATCGAACCTTTGAGATTGGTGAGCGGTTTTTTCAGATCGTGTCCGATTTCAGCCAGGAGTTTACCCATGGTTACAAGTTGCGTAGCGTTCAGGACAGCCTTCTGGCGCTGATAAATCGCCGCCGTCTGGGTGAGCGCGAGCAGTGCGAGCTCCCTCCGGGGCGGACCGAATTCAATGCCGGGTTCGAAAACGAGAATCGCCACACCGGCCAGAGTTCGTTTGAGAAAAATCGGGAGCGGGACAACGCTGCATCCATTATCGAAATATTTACGGTATTCCGCTAACAGTTCCGAAAGGTTCTCTATGACCCGATCGGCGCTGGAGGTTTTTCCCATGGTCATCGATCTCTGCAGGAATTTGAATGTACGCAGATGATCGGGAAAATGCTTATCTGGAATATTTCCATGAAAGAATTCGAGATGGATTTCGACTGAACTTTCTAGGTAGTCATACCAGTATATGGCTTTGATTTCCAGGAGTTCCCGGAGGCTATCGAAGGTTTCTTCTCCTATTTTTTCCGGGTCGATGAGCATTGAGACCGTTTCGGCGAGGCTATGCAGTATGGTGAGGTCGTTGATAGTTTTCGTCTTATCCATTATAAGATTGGCCCTGTCTATGGCCACCGCCGCCGGCGCCGCCAGCGAATTCAACAGATCGAGGTCATCCTGATCGAACGGACACCCGTTAACCTTATTGTTCAGGTTTATCACACCGAAAATCTCGTCTTTATACTTAAGGGGTACTGATATAAGCGATTTGGATTCGTATCTTTCACGGTTTATTCTTGAAAAACGCGGGTCTTTTTCTATGTCCTCCACAATCAGAGGTCGGCCGGTCTCGGCGACATAACCTGATATGGACGATCCGATTTTCATTCGCGTATTCCGGATTACGTCCTTATCCAATCCGCAGGACGCCCCGATAAAAAGATCGTTGTTTACGGGGTCGATTATCATCACCGATCCGAGTTTGGCGCCGATAACGTCTATGGCCATAGATAGGATTGACGTGAGAGTCTCTCTCGGGTCGGTGGTTGTAGCCAGGAGATTCCCGGCGCTGGTAAGAGCATCCATCTGAGCGATTTTCAGTTGAAGTTTCTCATTGGCTTCCTTCAATTCGCTTAATAGACGCAGTTTTTCCAGTTCGGCGTTTCTTCTTTCAAGACTTCTTTCAACGGTGAGTTTGAGCTCGTCGATCTCCAGGGGTTTCGTAAGATAGCCGTAGGCGCCCCTGTCAACGGCATTACGGGCGCTGTCCAGGGAAGCATATCCGGTAATAAGGATTACCCCCATAAAGGGATCCTTTTCGCGAGCCCTTTTCAGGATCTCTATACCGTCAATGTCCGGCATTTTTATATCTGAGATTATTAAATCGAATTTTGACTGTTCCATAAGGACCAGGGCACGCTCAGGGCTTTGCTCCCCGATCACATCATACCCTTCCATCGATAATAGCGCTTTAAGGCTATCCACCATCCTGGGTTCATTGTCAATGACTAAGATTTTACTCTGCGGCATTTTCCCTCTTTATAGGCAACTTTATTGTAAATGTCGCTCCTCCGTATTTATTGTGTCCGGCGGTAATGCTGCCCTCATGTGATCTAATTATGCCATAGCAGACGGATAAACCCAATCCTGTTCCCGATTTCTTTCCCGCCGTATAAAACGGTTCAAAGATATGCGGCAGATCCTTGTCGTCAATACCTTTTCCGGTATCTGAAAATTCGATCTCCACATAACCGTCCAGCTCTCTCTCGCAAATAATGAGATCACCGCCGTTCGGCATCGCATCACGGGCGTTAAGGAGAATATTTAAAAATACCTGTTTTAACTTATCTGAAGAACCGATTATTACACACGTCCGATATTCCATCCTCGGGATTATATTTATTCCAGATTTCGCCAGTCTTAATTTTAGAAGTTCAAGAGTGGATTTCAGGATTTCGAGAATATCGATTTCTCTTTTCTCCTCCAGCGAAGGTCTATAGAAATCCAAAAGCTGTCGGACAATTCCGGCGATTCGATTGACTTCCTCGTGCACGACGTTGACATGATTTTTTATATCGATATTATCATCCACTAATTTTCCGATTATGGCCAGGTAGTTCTTGATTATTGCCAGCGGATTATTGACCTCGTGGGCGATAGAGGCAGAAAGGGTACCCAGCGCCGCAAGCCTTTCGGTTTCTATCAATCTTTTTTGAGTGTCCTTTAATTCGGAGAGAGCTTTTTTTTCATTTTCATACAAACCGGCATTGTCCAGGGCTACACTGAGCTGGTTTACCAGAATGGACACGAATTCCAGGTCGTTATCATAAAAGCTGTCTCCCGAAAGCTTCGCGGGCAGAAACAGAATGCCCAGCAAGTTACCTTTCGCGACCAATGGGACCACCAATTCGATATCCATGGCGGATAGAAGTTCCCGGTCGCCGGATTTATCCGGGATCTCTTTCAAGACATCGTTTATTTTTTGAGGCCTGGCGTTTCTTTGAAGAAATCTGGCAAGGGGTCCCACCCGCGAAATCAGGGTCTCTTTATCCTTGGGAAAAGTCCGACCTTTGGAATGGAAATTTGACAGCTCGCCGGTTTCCGGGTCATTTACAGCGATAGAGGCCCCGGAAACACCCATCTGCCCTATGCACGTAAACAGGATCGCATCCAGCAGAGACTGGACGTCAAGCATCGAATTCAGATGCCGGGAGATCTCGAAAATCGTATATAAATCGAAAATTTTCCTTCTAAGATTTTTATTTGCATCTGTTAAGGCGCTAATCAGGTTGTCGGGCGGTAATTCGCTGACGCTGAGCTTTTCCGTGGGTTCCTTGTAGGGATCGGTTTTTTCGGTCTTTGCCATCACATTTATTTTCGGCCGAATTTTAATTCGAGTTAAACTCAATCGGCCGGAGAAGTTCCTCTCCCGCTATTCTAAAAATCGGCAGGTTTTGAGATTATTTTTGTAAACTCCAGAATTTTGATATTCGTCCGTCTTATTTTAGGGTCAAAAAAATAATACCTATCCAAAATCTAAAAACCCTCCATTATCCTATTGGATTGCCCGCTAACAAGATAGAAACAGGCGAGTAATTGTCAATCCATTTTTGGCTGAATTTATGGGATACTTATGGTATTTTAATAAGGTTATATTAGGAAGTAGATTGTTAAAAGCGGCCTTTGAATCGACAAAAGGGACCAATGACGGATAACCTGGCTCAACAGATCTCCGAAAAGCTGAGTGATATGGCGGACATTATCGCGGTTTTCAGTTCAAAAAAGGAGATACTTTTTAAGGGATTACCGAAATCCGATCTGCGATTCAGGGAAAACGAAATCAAATCGCGTCTGTTTAGTTTTGGGCAGAATGTCGACATTATCTCAGCCGATCCTTATTTACTCGTCAGGCTGCGAAGAATAGAAGCGGAAAAAACCGGGTTTCCGTGGATAAACGTCATATTGTTTTTATTAACCGGCGTGACCACTATTCTAACCGGCGCCCTCTGGGAAGGCATCGATTGGATCTCAGACCCGCTTTTTATATTCAAAGAGCCTTTCGCGGTAATTTTCGGCGGCCTGCCTTTTTCTCTTTCTCTTCTGGCCATTCTGGTTTTCCATGAGTTCGGGCATTATTTTGCCGCGCGGTATCATGGGGTAAATGTTTCGCTTCCATACTTTATTCCGGCTCCTCCGGGAATTACCATAATCGGAACTTTCGGCGCTTTTATAAAATCGAAATCGGCTTTTATCAATAAGAGGCAACTTTTAGACGTGGGAGCGGCCGGGCCTCTGGCGGGATTGGTAATATCGATTATCGTTTTGGCAATCGGTATAAAAAGTTCGACCATTCAGCCTATGACCGATGAGATTTCCGGAATATTCTTTGGCGAATCGCTGTTATTCAAATTTATTACGCATTTAATAAAAGGTCCGGTTGAAGGGGAAAATGTTTTAATTATCAGCTCAGTCGGGTTTGCCGGCTGGGTGGGAATGCTGGTCACTATGTTCAATCTAATACCTATGGGGCAACTCGACGGCGGTCATATCGCTTACGCGTTATTCGGAAAAATGCAAAAATCCATCGCCCTGCTTGCATTAGTAGCCCTCGCAATTTTGACCTTTTATTGGCAGGGCTGGATGGTATGGATTTTTATCGGACTGCTCCTTAGACCAAAACATCCCCCCACCGTAATGGATGAGGTTCCGCTGGGAAGAGGCAGGAAAATCGTCGGATTTATCAGCATAATAGCTTTTATAATTTGCTTTGTCCCCAGTCCAATATACTTTGATATCTAACAACCTTATATTCGTCTTGACTTGCCGATATTGATAATTATAATATCCGCGCAGGCGCCGGAGTGGTGAAATTGGTAGACGCGCCGGACTCAAAATCCGGTGGGGCCAAAACCCCGTGTCGGTTCGATTCCGACCTCCGGCATTTTTTAATTGTAAAGTATGATTATTTATAAACCAGATTGGGCCTCAGCCAGCGTTCCGCTTCGTCCACGGTCACCCCCTTGCGGGCGGCGTAGTCTTTGACCTGGTCCTCCCCTATTTTGCCGAGTCCGAAATAGCACGATTCCGGATGCGAAAAATACCATCCGCTGACCGAGGCGGCGGGGAACATGGCATAGCTTTCGGTCAGTTCCACGCCGATATTTTCGGTGGGGTTCAGAAGATCGAAGAGTATTCCCTTTTCGGTATGATCGGGGCAGGCGGGATAGCCGGGAGCGGGCCTGATGCCCTTGTATTCTTCCGCGATTAATTCGTTATTGGTGAGAACTTCATCGGGAGCATAACCCCAAAATTCTCTGCGTACCCGGGCGTGCATCCGTTCGGCGAACGCCTCCGCCATGCGGTCCGCCAACGCCCTAACCATGATGGAGCCGTGATCGTCGCCTTCGTCTTTATATTTTTCAGCTAGTTCTCTGGCCCCGAAACCGGCCGAGACAACGAAGGCTCCCACATAATCCTCGATTCCGGACTCTTTGGGAGCGATAAAGTCGGACAGGCAGGCGTTGAATCCCCTCGCCGATCTCCTCTTTTGCTGACGCAGGCTATGCACGACTGCTCGCACCTCATCGCGATTATCGTCGGTGTAAATTTCTATATCGTCCCCGACGGAATTGGCCGGGAAAAGGCCGATCACCCCTTTGGCCGTAAGCAGTTTTTCAGAGGCGATCTTATCGAGCATCTTCCCGGCATCCTCGAAAAGCTCTTTGGCCTGCTTGCCCATTTTGGGATCATCAAATATGGCGGGGAATTTACCGGTCAACTCCCACGCCCGGAAAAATGGCGACCAGTCGATATAGCTTACCAGCTCGATCAGGGGGTAATCCTCGAATACGGTTACGCCCGGTTTTTCCGGCCTTTTGGGACGGTATGAATCGAAGTCGATCCGGAACCGTCTTTCCCTGGCCTCTTCAATCGATACGATATTGAAAGACGACCTTCTCCGGTTATGATCCTCCCGGGCCTGGGAGTACTCGGCCTTGATATCTTCGACGAATTTCTGCCTTTTCTCAAGATTTATCAAATTCCCGACAATCCCCACACTCTTGGAGGCGTCCTTTACGTGAACCGTAGCACCGCCGTAGGAAGGCTCAATTTTCACCGCGGTGTGTATGCGGGAGGTGGTGGCGCCCCCTATGAGTAGAGGAATTTCGAATTTCAGCCTCTCCATTTCTCCTGCAACATGCACCATCTCGTCCAGTGAGGGAGTGATTAGCCCGCTCAGCCCGATAATATCGACCGATTCCTTTCTGGCTTTATCCAATATACGATCGGCCGGGACCATTACCCCCAGATCGATGATCTCGTAACCGTTACAAGCCAGCACCACCCCCACGATGTTCTTGCCGATATCATGGACGTCGCCCTTGACCGTGGCCATGAGTATCTTTCCCGCTGTTTTTACCGGGGAGTCTTTCTTCTCCGCCTCCAGGTAAGGCGTGAGATAGCCCACCGCTTTTTTCATGACCCGGGCAGATTTTACCACCTGGGGCAGGAACATCTTTCCCGAGCCGAAGAGGTCCCCCACTTTGTTCATTCCGTCCATTAGAGGACCCTCGATTACCTCCAGCGCCCGTTGATAGGATTTAAGCGCCTCCTCAACGTCGGCATCGATATAATCGGTAATTCCGTTGACCAGGGCGTAGGACAGACGTTTCTCCACCGTTTGTTCACGCCACTGGAGATCCTCCACCGTCTTTTTCTTCTCCGCCCTGTAGTTTTTGGCGATTTCAGTCAGCCGGTCGGTGGCGTCGCTCCTACGATTCAAAACTACATCCTCGACAACCTCGCGCAAATCACCGGGGATCTGGTTGTATACCGCCAGCTGACCGGCGTTGACAATCCCCATGTCCATCCCGGCGTTTACGGCATGATATAAAAATACCGAATGTATGGCCTCTCTTACCGCGTCGTTGCCCCGATAAGAGAACGAAAGGTTGCTGACCCCCCCGCTTACCAGGGCATGTGGAAGAGATTCCTTGATGGTTTTACATGCCTTGATGTAATCAACAGCGTAATTGTTGTGCTGCTCAATTCCGGTTGCGACGGCAAAGATATTGGGATCGAAAATAATATCCTCCGGAGGAAATCCCAGCTCCTCGGTGAGGATTTTATACGACCTTTTACAGATTTCGATTTTTCTATCGTATGAATCGGCCTGCCCCCTTTCGTCGAACGCCATTACGATGGCGGCGGCGCCATACATGCGAACCAGCGCGGCCCTTTTCTTAAACTTCTCCAGCCCGTCTTTGAGGCTTATGGAATTTACAATACCCTTACCCTGGATGCATTTCAGGCCCTCCTCAATAACGCTCCATTTGGACGAATCGATCATTATCGGTACCCTGCTTATCTCCGGCTCGGAGGCGACCATATTAAGAAATTGCACCATCGCTTTCTCGGAGTCGAGCATGGCCTCATCCATGTTAATATCTATCACCTGGGCGCCATTGCGTACCTGCTGGCGCGCCACATCGAGGGCTTCTTCATATTTCTTGTCTTTTATCAGCCGGGCGAATTTTTTCGAACCGGATACGTTGGTTCTTTCGCCCACGTTGACGAAAAGGGAATCGGGACGGATTTCCAGGGGCTCCAGGCCGCTCAACCTGGTATACTTCTCTCGGTCCGGTAATTTCCTGGGCGGTATAGCTTCGACCGCTTCGGCGATCGCCCTGATATGCTCAGGCGTCGAGCCGCAGCATCCTCCCACCACGTTTAAAAATCCGCTCCGGGCGAACTCCCGCAGTATCCCGGCCATATATTCGGGAGTCTCATCGTACTCGCCAAATTCGTTGGGCATACCGGCATTGGGATATATGGAAACATACCGGTCGCTGACCCGGGATAGCTCCTCTATATGCGGCCTCAATGATTCCGCCCCCATGGAACAATTTAAACCCGTTATGAGCGGATCGGCATGACGAGTCGAAATCCAGAAAGCCTCGATGGTCTGTCCCGATAGAGTGCGGCCGCTGAGATCGACAATGGTTGCGGAGATCCAGATGGGCAAATCCAGTTGCCTTTTTTTCATGATGCTCTTTAAAGCGAATATTGCCGCCTTGGCGTTGAGGGTATCGAAGACGGTTTCCAGCAAAAACATCTCCACGCCGCCGTCCAAAAGACCTCTGATCTGTTCGGAATAAACCTCTTGCATGTCGTCGAAAGTTATATTGCGATAGCCGGGATTGTTGACATCGGGAGAGATGGAACAGGTCTTGTTGGTGGGGCCCAGAATCCCCGCCACGAAGCGCGGTTTTTGCGGATACTCCGCGCTGAACTCGTCCGCTACCTTGCGGGCAATTTGAGCAGCAGCGCGGTTTATTTCATATACATATTCGGCGGTATTATATTCACCCTGCGAAACAGCGTTTCCGCTAAAGGTATTGGCGCTCAGGATATCGGCCCCGGCCCCGGCGAAGTTCTTGTGGATTGACTCCAGGACTTCGGGTTTGGTCAACGCCAGTATTTCGTGGTTACCTTTTAGATCAACATTATGATCGATGAAACGAGTGCCCCGATATTCATACTCGCCAAGCCCGAGCTTCTGAATCATGGTGCCCTTGGCGCCTTCGATAACGAGTATTCTCTCTTGAAGTAGTTTTTCTATTTTATCGAAATCTTCCTCCCCGTTTCCCTAATTATAATATCGCCGGGATATTATTACCTATAAGAATATATTACGAAATCGTCTCTAAAAGTTCATCAAAATTGTTGATCCGGTTTATTCTGCATTGTATATATAATTAGCATGATAATTTTATCCTGAATATAAAGAGCCTTAGGCAAGGGGTGCATGGGATGGAAAGAGGAATAAGTTCGCTGTGGAAAAGCGAGGACTGGTGGGCGGTCTGGATAGGGTTTATTATAATTATCGGATCAATCACGAAATTAATCCCCGGAATACCTAAAATCGGCAAATGGACGGGCGATCCCTTAAAAGCCTTCATGATCGTCAAGGATAACGTGGTTACCGGAAATATCTTTATTCCACTTTTGCTTTTGATGATTTTCCTGGCAATTCTAACCGCTATTGCAATCGTCTTCATGAAAACCGAAAAAGCGGGGAGATATATTGCAGGATTTATCGGGGTTTTTATCATCGCCGTTATCTCCTACTGGATCGCCAATCAGGTAAACATAAAATACTGGGGTTTGAGTTACGCCTTATGGGCGCTGCTGGTGGGGCTTTTAATATCCAACACCATCGGTACTCCAGGCTGGCTAAAATCGGGCGCCAAAACGGAACTTTTTATAAAGATCGGGCTGGTGCTTCTGGGAGCCGAAATTCTATTCAAGAAAATTCTCTCGCTGGGCCCTCCCGGCCTGATGGTGGCCTGGATCGTCACGCCGGTGGTGGTGATCTTCATGTATAAGTTTGGCGTCTCATTGTTGAAAATGAAAAATAAGGAGTTGGTCATAATCATCGCTTGCGCTACCTCGGTATGCGGTGTATCGGCGGCCATCGCGGCGGCGGCGGCTTGTTGCGCCAAGAAAGAGGATCTGACGCTGGCGGTAGGGATGACACTGATTTTCACGGTACTTATGATGTTTTTCATGCCCCTCGGAATAAAGTTTATGGGCATGAACGATATCCTGGGCGCCGCCTGGATGGGCGGTACCATCGACTCCACCGGCGCGGTGGTGGCGGCAGGCTCCATGCTGGGACCGGCCGCGGAAAAGGTGGCGGCCGTGGTAAAAATGATTCAAAACGTGCTTATCGGATTGCTGGCCTTTGCTGTCGCCATTTACTGGGTGACAGTAGTCAATCGCGAACAGTGCGGGACCGAGGGCAAGCCCAACGCCATGGAGATCTGGTACCGCTTTCCCAAATTCGTAATCGGGTTCCTGGCCGCGTCGCTGCTATTTTCATTCGTAATGGTACCGGCCATGCAGGGCAATTTCAACCTGGTGGAAAGTGCATATATAAATCCAGTCACTAAAGTTTTACGAGGATGGTTCTTCTGCATGGCATTCGTGGCTATAGGGTTGGAGTCGAATTTCAAAGACCTGGCGAGTCGAATGGAGGGCGGTAAACCGCTGACGCTATACGTCGTCGGTCAATCGTTCAATCTGGTACTGACGCTCTTTATAGCCTTTCTGGCGTTTATGGTTCTCTTCCCGGGCGCTATTTAATATCGGTTTTTACGGGGATGCGAGTGATTTCAGAAAATGAAGAGCTCTTGAAGCGATGGCTCAGATTCTTTATCGGCCTGCTAATTCTAACAGGCATATTCGCGTTTTTCAGCTCGGGTTACTCACCGCCCGGAGTGTTCGGCGAGGTCCTAAGGCATAATCGGGCCTGCTCTATCGACGCCTCTCCTCTGTTTTATTCCGAGGTTGAAAACATGGCGGAACTGGAAAAGGGAGTAAGAGAGCTCCGGATAAAAAAAAGAGAGCAAATAGAAAAATTGAATTTCAAAAAGGCAGGGGTTCAAAATTTTGAACCCCTGCCATAGGATTTAACTTGCTCGATCTTAATTTTCCTAAAACGTTAGTCGCATATTCAGATACAGATATGAATTGCTGACATCGTCTATCCCGGCACCAAAATCTGTAATCTTATCAGATTGGAAGTTCAGCGAGGCTTTAAATCCCTTGATAGGCGCGCATTCCGCACCTATTATCATCTGGTTAGCCTTCACCTCGTATGCGGCGCCATAGCCTACATT
>CP070742.1:1548327-1555158 GCA_020348065.1 Candidatus Zixiibacteriota bacterium | reverse complement strand
TGGGAAAACCGATTACGCCGGACAGGCTGACATTATTTTCCAGGTCGTAATTGAATCCCAGCTTCCCGGAGACGCCGGTATATTCATCGCCGATACTATGAGAGTAGCTGTAGTTGTAATTGGTGAAGGTCTCCGTGGAATCGAAGAAGAAAGACCAGTCGTCGGTGCCGTCGAAAATATCGAGCGATAGTCCCACCGTCGCCCGGGGCGAGATTTCTATCGCGCCTCCGAAGGTCCAGGCCCAGAGGCTCCCGGTCTCATCCTCCCCGCCGCCCCAGCCGCTGGTGGAATACGGATTGTTCAGCCAATTGGAAGATGAAGCATATCTGAAAATCCTGTCGAAGCTTTTCACCCTGTTTACGGCGAATCCTATGACCATGCCGCCCTGGTAGGTGGGAACTTTATACGTTCCCCAGAAGCTTCCCAGCCGGGTATTGCTCAGCCTGGCGTCCGGCATAGCAACGGAGCCATATAGAACGGTCTCGTTGGTAAATTTCTGGTGCGTCAATGTGCCGGACAGCTCCGATCTCATAATGCGGGTAAGCAGCGCGGGATTATACCATAAGGCCGAACCATCCATTCCCGCCGCAATTTGCGCTCCGCCCATACCGGCGGCCCGCGCCCCCGGCAACACCGAGTTCTCGGTGGCGGCCTCGTAAACGACTATGGGATCATAATAGAACTGCCCGCGGGCATATAAAAGCGGTATCCCTGCTAACAATGTCGTAAGAATAATTATTTTTCTGAAATTACCTGGTCTCATGGTCTTCCTCATTATCTTCTTTTTCGAGTTCCCTTACCCGAGCCGTCGCTGGAGGTTCCGGAACTGGACTTGGTCACCGTCTGCTTTTTTATACCAGACGTGCTGCTACCGCTGGATGTATTATCCTTTACTGTCCCGGCCGGGCGGTAAGGCGGGGACGGGGATGGATTTAATGCGGGCGGATTGTAAATCGTCTGATCGATCCTGCGACTCCTTACAGCCTTTTTATACATTCTCGTGGAGTAGTCATCGCCATAGTAGTAGTACCACGGGTCATACCACCAGGGGCTGTAGAAATTACCATAGCCGAAGTACGGGTAGGCGTAGAAAAACGGCCCCTGCCACCCGTAATAGCAGTAGAACGGATACTGGCCGTAGCCCCCGTAAAAATAGTAATCGTCATCATACCGATCCGCTCGTTCGCCGTATGATGGTCCCGGGGCTTCGAATTTTGTGTAACACCCCGAAATTGTAATCGAAAAAAAAGCCGCCAACAGGGCGGCGAACAGAAACTTGCGCATAGCTTTACCCCGTTAGTAAAAGTACTCCGTGTAAACCAGGCGAATCTCCCGGTCGATGGCGTCCGCGTCCGCCCGGTTCCTCAGGAGGTTTTTCATATCGAGCTCCAGCGACAGTTCCTGCGTTATATACCAGGCCAGTCCCATGTTCAGGTATCCCCGCCTCTGCCTTCCGTATACTCCGTATTTCTCGGTATCGTTGATGGCGAAATCATATTCGGCGAGAAAGGTCATGGTGGGTCCCACCTCGGCGTTAAATCCCACGAACAGGTTGGGGTCGTTATCATTCTCGTTTTCGAGGCTGTAATTGACCCCCCCGTGCCACGCGGCCGGGTTATTGTAAAATCCGAAATTCTTGGAGAAGGCGAGATAAAAGCCGGGCGATTTTACCGCGTAGCGCTCGTTTTCGGAATCATACGGCCCGAAACCGACGGAACTGTAACCGACCGAGATGGCCGGGAATCCTTCGCTTTCTTCATGAAGGCGGAACTTCAGAAGGAATTCGATTTGAGGATTCCAGTCGGGCTCCTCGTCCGTCAAGACCCGCGATGCTCCGTAACCGACCCCGACCGAGAACCGATGACCGAGACCGATGCTTAAGGTGGTCTGGACACCGCCGACGGGGAACGTTCTCATGTCCATATCGAAAGCGCCTCGCGGCAGAATACCGGCGGTGGGAACGTCTATGACCCATCGCAATTCGGGACGGGGAACAATGACGTCGGCGTAAAGAGAATCGTCCGACGTTTCATACTGGCCATACTGTCCATATGACGGTATCCCGAAAAAGAGAAGCAAAATTGATGTTAAGATCCACCTCACAACCCGATTGTAGAATAACGGCGGAAACCTGTCAACCGATTTGCTCGATTCAGTTTTCAATGAACAACAAGTAATTAAAAAAGCAAAGGCTGTGCCTGAATGCTCATGGCCTCTTAACCGGTTTGTTACCTTAAAGTTAATCTGTTTCACCCGGTTCACGAGCCGCTTCGCTCCGCACAAAAAATGTGCCTCATCATATTTATACGCACAAATTATAGCTTTTCCCATCTCTTGAAAATATCGAGAATATGGCCTTTTACTCTTTCCACCGCCTCGCTGAAATAGGTCTCCGCTCTTGCCTGGTCGAAATCGATAAAGCCCGCACCGTCCTTGTAAGCCAGTATGGTCCCCGGGCTGGGATATGTTGTGAATCCCTCCGGCCTCCTGTAAACCATTTCATCCGAATACAGGTCCGCCTTAATCAGGTCCGGACGAAAGGCCTGGATTGCGGCATTTTCATCGGTGCCGGCGTGAGCGCCGCCCCGACCATAAATCCGTTCCACAATATCCTCGCAGCACATCCACCAGTTCACAACCGTTATCTTGACTCGCTTTCGCATCCATGCCTGCTTCGCGGCCGCGGCTAATTCCTCCATCTGACCCCCGTGGCCGTTAATAACCACCATCTTGTCAAACCCGCAATCGGAGATAGACATGAAAAGTCCCGTCATGTATTGCTGAAATGTTTCCGGGCCGATTGTCAGGGATCCCGGGTAGGCCAGAAGAGTGCTGGTAACGCCGTAATTCACCGGCGGCGCGATGACGGCGTTCAAATCTTTTGCGATACGGGTGGCGATCTCAACCGGTATCATTACATCGGTCCCCAGCGGCGAAACCCCGTGCGCTTCGATGGTACCGACCGGGATTATAACCGTGTCATATTTATCGGGCACGAGCTTGCCGAACTCAGCCCAGTTCATCTCCTCCCAGAGCATTTTCCCCGCCTTCCTTTATTACCGAATAATTGAAATTTATCCTCAACGATTGTCCGAGACAGACCGCAAACACCATTAGCTGCTGGACTGCTATCGTAAGTATCATTAGAATAACGCTCCACTCCGAGCTCTTTAAAGCCTTCAGAATAAACCACAGTATCAAAACAGCCGCGAACGCAGCAGCCGATACCGATATGTTTCCTATCAATATTCGCATAAACGCCTTCGATATTTTCCCCCTGGTTTCTTTCATGGCGGCCTTAAGCGAGATGTCGGACGTCGAGGCGATATATATTTTTAATATTTGAAGATAGGTCGATCCCAGAAGTAGAAATAGCGCGATAATAACGAATTTCAAAAAACCGCTGAACCTGCCGAAGAAATCGCCGAAGATCATTCCTAAAAACAGCGCCAGTCCGTAGATAAGAACGCCGAATATACCGACCTTTAAGAAACCGATCCAGATTTCCGAGGAGCTTTTCAGGAAATCTTTTGCCGTCTTTATAATTAAAGGATTCTGCCGACCGTAAATTATGAGCCTGTAAATCCCTCCCGTAAAAAATGATTTTATGATAAAAAACAGGATATACAGCACCGCGGCCGTTATAATATAGAGAACAAACAAATCGTTGTGATTAATCATAAAATCCGAAAAAATCTCAAATGACGGCAGGGGCCATAAATGAAGCGACGATTCCGTGTTTTCATAAATTATCCTCAGATATATCAATATCGGGGACGCTATCACGAAACCCTGCATAAAATCAAGCAGCCCGAAAAGAGCCGACGCGAACACAACCCTGTTTTTTAAAAATTTCATCATAGAAAAATTGACGCCAGAAACTCGATTATAAAGATGGCGTCCCACTCAAACGAGATCATTCTGGTAACATGACCCTTCAGGTAAATTGTATTGTTGTTCATGTTCTCATCAATAGTGTAGGAAGTCTTTTTATCGATAGAAGCGTAAACAGGTATCGATTTCGTCTCGAAAATAATCCGCGCAATCCGGTCTTCTCCATCCCATATTTTATATATTTCTGTTCCGTCCTCAAATCCTAAGGTGACGGCCTGAGGGAGTATCCCGTCATATTTCCTGGCAACTTCGACATACACGATATACTCCAGATCACCGCTATCGCCGTCCGGTACGCTCTTCTCGAACTTTACCGATTCTATCGAATAATCTACCCTGGCGGTGCCGTCGATAAACATCTCAGTAAACTCCGTCAGGTCTGCCGGGGATAATTCCGAAATACTTTCCAGAAAATCTCTTTGATCGGGATGTCTGAATCGATAATCTCCTGCGAACATTTTTAATGCGTCCGCGAACGCCGAAACGCCCATCACATTCTCCAGGGCCTGCAGAACCATCCAGGCCCTGCTGTAAACAGCCGAATAATAATCCTGCCTGTTCGGATAATCCCAGCTTTTGAGGTTGATGGGATATCTGGCGCCGTCCGCGATCGAGTAAAACCTCCTCACCGATTTATCGGAGCTCAGGTAGTTTGAAAACAGAAATGGGAATTTGTCGAATTCATAATGGGAGGCGATTTTTATTTCAAAGTATGACGCGAAACCCTCGTCAAACCAGGGTTCCTCGAATTCATTGGTGGCGATGGTGGCGTAGAACCATTGGTGGGCGGTTTCATGGGCTATGGTTTTCTTCAGAATGTTTCTCCTGATATTTTCATTCGCGTCCATTACGCCGATGACTATTAATCCGGGAAGTTCCAGCCCCGCCGTTCTGAATACGGCGTCCGCAATCGAAAATGAACCGTAAGGATAATGGTAGAGAAGGTCCCCGCAGTATCGGAGTGAGTTTTTAACCGTTGAATCCACCAGCGGATAAAAATCGGCGTTCCTTTCTTTCAAAAGATACTTGAGATTGATTCCATCTATTTTTGATTCGAACTCCACAAAATCGGCGCCGCAAACCAGAGCGAAATCAATCACGGTATCCGCGCGGGCGTGCCATACCGCCGTCGAATCGGTTTCCGATTCCCTTAACAATTCTCCGGTCGAAACCGCCTTAAAATCTTTGGGCAACTCGATCATAACATCATAATATGAGAAATTCGAAAAGAACTCGCTGTTGGCGTGGTATTCCCAATCAATCAAACGGCTTTTCTGATAACCGCATAATATAGGGAAGCAATGCGCTATCAGGTAATCGCCATCCGAATCGTATCCGAAATGCCCTATTATCTCCGGGATCAGAATCTCAAAATCCAGCTCGATATTAATTTTAGATTCCGGCCGCAACGGTTTATCAAGATCGACATAGAGGCGGGTTCCGTTAATTCCGTATTTACTTTCTTCGATTTTCCCGCTGTTGATTATGACATTAGATATTTCAATTTTCGATACATTCCCTCTTTCAACGGCAGACCGCGCCCTTCCATCCTCACGGCAATAAACCGATGACGTATCCTTAAACGCATTCGGATAAAGATGAAACGCGATGGTATCGAGATTCCTCGACGTGGGATTTACAAAGTCCACCTTTAGCGCGCCTGTCACAGTATGAGCAGAATCATCCAGGTAAGCGTTTATCTCATAGGCGGCCGGGACCTCCGGTGAAATGTCCGGAACCGCCGATAGAATCGAGATAGAAAGCAGAATTGATCCGATCATGATCCCGATACTCTGTTTTCAAGCATGCCTATATTTTCTATTTCAATCCGCACCGTATCTCCCGGCCTGAATGGTCCTACTCCTTCGGGTGTGCCCGTTGATACTATATCGCCGGGAAGAAGCGTCATAACTTTTGATATGAAACTCACCAGCTGATAAACATTCCAGATCTGCAGTGACGTTCGAGCCGACTGACGGAGTTCGTCATTAAGATAAGTTTCGATCTTCAAATCCAGGGGGTCAATATCCGTCACTATCCATGGTCCCACCGGCGCGAAACCGTCAAACCCTTTGCCCCGCGTCCATTGCACGTCTTTTTTCTGAAGCTTGCGGGCGGTAACATCATTTAAAATCGTATATCCGAAAATCGCTTGCTTCGTTCCCTCCTCATCGACATCATGAATACGCTCCCCGATAACGCAGGCCAGCTCCCCTTCATAATCAACCCTGTCGAGCCCGGGAGGATAAGGAATTTGATCGTTGGGCCCGGTTACGGCTGTAGTCGGTTTCATAAATATCACCGGCTCGTCTGGAACTTCATTCGCCGACTGCGATTCCTTTATATGGTCGTGATAGTTCAGACCGATCAGCACAATCTTGGTCGGCTCCGCGGGAGCCCGAAGCTTCTCTTTATCTAATCCAATTTTCTCCCCGGTCTTATTCGGATTATTCCATGGCGCCGCGTCCAGAATAATAACTGAATCGCCTTCGATTATACCCCAGCTAATCTTCCCGCGATATCTTACTCTCACATACCTTTTCATTTCGCAAGCTCGGCCAGATGGATAGCCACCGTCTCTTTTAATATATCAAGATTATATCCGCCTTCAAGCACCGAAACTATTCTTCCCGCGCAATATTTTTCCGCCGCCTTTCTCAGCATCGCCGTCATCTCGCCATAAAATTCGGTCGAGAGATTTATTCCAGCCAGAGGGTCGCCACGGTGAGCATCAAAACCGGCTGAAATAAATATCATTCCCGGCCGAAAATCATTAAGAGCCGGTATTATTTTATCGTCGAATGCTTTCCTGTAATCGCCGTCGTCTGAACCACGCGCCATAGGTACGTTTAATGTGTATCCTTCCCACTTTCCGGTCCCGGTTTCACCAGCCGATCCGGTACCGGGGTAATGAGGATACTGGTGAAGCGAAATATA
>CP070742.1:1543689-1548227 GCA_020348065.1 Candidatus Zixiibacteriota bacterium | reverse complement strand
TTTTATATGACATTCGTCGTCCATCTGATAAGTATAACTTTCTTATATATTTTCTCCTCTGCTCCCATTCCGCGCTGTTATCTAAATCAATCAATAAAATTGAAATTACATAATATTTGCTTTCTTTTTGCATTCCACTATAGTCAGTAGCTATATAAATCGTATTTCCAGTTAAGGACGCTAGGGAAATGCTTTCCATGATGGTATTTAGGGGCAATCCCCAGTCATACGGCACTCCTTCAACATATTTCCAATTACTACCACTCATAGTAGGATAAATATATTTTCCTCACAGCCCCAGCTCCTCCTTCAAAAATCTGCCGGTGTAGCTCTTGGGGTTTCTGGCGACTTTTTCCGGTGTGCCGGTTGCTATCACCTCACCGCCGTCATCGCCTCCCTCGGGGCCGAGATCGATTATCCAGTCAGCGGTCTTTATGACATCCATATTATGCTCGATCACCACCACGGTGTTGCCGCGATCGACCAGGGTGTTCAAGACATTCAAAAGCATCTTGATATCCTCGAAATGCAGTCCGGTAGTCGGCTCATCGAGAATATAGAACGTGTTTCCGGTTGCCACTTTGGAAAGCTCGGTGGAGAGCTTCACCCTCTGCGCCTCCCCGCCCGACAGCGTCGTGGCCTGCTGGCCCAGATGGATATAGCTTAAACCGACGCCGGCAAGGGTATCGAGCTTCCGTTTCACTTTCGGTATCCGGTCGAAAAACCCCAGCGCCTCCTCGACCGTCATGTTGAGCACATCGGAAATTGATCTGGCCTTATATTTGATCTCCAGCGTATCGCGATTATAACGCGCTCCCTTGCACGATTCGCATTGCACATAAACGTCCGGCAAGAAATGCATTTCGATTTTAATGATACCATCTCCCTCGCAGGTCTCGCATCGTCCCCCCTTGACATTAAACGAGAATCGACCGGGGCCGTAGCCGCGAACCCTGGAATCGGGAAGTTGGGCGTAAATATCCCGGATGGGGGTGAAAAGCCCCGTATAGGTGGCGGGATTGCTTCGCGGCGTGCGGCCGATGGGAGACTGGTCGATATCTATTACCTTGTCGAGGTGATTTAGCCCGATAATTTCCGAGTAGGGTAGCGGCGCCTGCTTGGAGCCGTAGAATTCGCGGGAGAGGATTCGATACAGGGTCTCGTTGACCAATGTCGATTTGCCGGAGCCGGAAACCCCGGTTACACATATAAATTTCCCCAGGGGAAACTCAACGTTTATTTTTTTCAAGTTGTTGCCCCCGGCGCCCTTGATGATAATCCTGTCGCCGTTCCCCTTGCGCCTTTTTTTCGGAAACGGAATCTCCAGCTTGCCGGATAGATATTTTCCGGTCAGCGAGCCGGCTGACCTTTTTATTGCAGCCGGCGTCCCTTTGGCCACAACCAATCCGCCGTGTTTGCCCGCTCCCGGACCCAGGTCGATCACATAATCCGCTTCTTCGATGGTCTGACGATCATGCTCCACCACCAGCACCGTGTTGCCGATATCGCGCAGCGACTTCAACGTATCAAGCAGCCTCCCGTTATCCCTCTGATGCAGCCCGATGGACGGTTCATCGAGGATGTATAAGACTCCCGCAAGCCGCGAGCCGATCTGGGTTGCCAGCCGGATACGCTGCGCCTCCCCACCGGATAGAGTTTGAGCTGATCTCTCCAGCGTAAGATAATCCAGCCCGACGTTTATCAAAAAACCGAGCCTCTCGTTGAGCTCCTTTAAAATCTGCTTCGCGATGGTCTGCTCTTTTTTATTCAGCTTCAATCCGCAGAAGAAGCCGTATGCCCCCTTGATGGATAATTGTGTTACATCGGATATCGGTTTACCGTCGATCCTAACCGCCAGCGCCTCCGGGCGAAGACGCGCGCCCCCGCATTCCGCGCACGGCTTCACCGACATGTACTTCTCGATCCACTCCCGGATGGCCGCCGACCTGGTTTGACGATAGCGCCGCCTGAGATTGCCTATAACTCCCTCAAACGTGCTGAAATGCTCCCATATACCATTGCCGTCGCTGTGTTCCCAGGAAAACTTGATTTTCTCGCGGCCGGAACCGTACAGCACTATCTTCTGTACTTTTTGGGGAAGGCTTTTGAACGGCTTTCTCAATGAGAATCCGAAATGCTCCGAAACCGCCCGCAGCATCCCGAAGTAATACGAACCCCGTGGGACTCCCCAGGGAGCGATGGCGCCCTGCGCGACCGATATCGTATCATCCGGAATAACCAGGTCGGGATCGATCTCCATGTTGTATCCCAATCCGGAACAATACTGGCAGGCCCCGAAAGGCGAATTGAACGAAAACATTCTGGGCGCCGGCTCCTCGTAAGATATACCGCAATCCTTGCAGGCGAACTTTTCCGAAAAAATATAATCCTCTTTTCCCACCTCCTCTATAATAACCAGCCCGGAGCCGAGTTTTAAAGCGGTCTCCAGCGAATCGGTGAGACGTTTTTTGATACCGTTCTTGATAACCAGACGATCCACAACCACGTCGATGGAATGTTTCTTCTTCTTCTCCAGCTTTATTTCCTCTTCAATATCATAAACTTTACCGTCGACCCGGACCCGCACGAACCCGCTCTTTTTGATCTCCTCGAAAACCTCGCGGTATTCCCCCTTACGGCCCCGAACCAGTGGTCCCAACACCTGTATCTTCGTATTCGCGGGAAATTCCATAACCGAATCGGCGATCTGCTGAACGGTCTGCTGGCTGATCCGCTTGCCGCACTTATAACAATGAGGCACTCCTACCCTGGCATAAAGCAACCTGAGATAATCGTAGATCTCGGTGACAGTTCCTACCGTAGAGCGAGGGTTCTTTGCGGATGATCTCTGCTCAATGGAGATCGCCGGGGATAAACCGTCGATAAAATCGACGTCGGGTTTCTCCATCAATCCCAAAAACTGCCGGGCGTAGGCCGAAAGCGATTCCACGTAGCGTCTCTGTCCCTCGGCGTAAATGGTATCGAACGCCAGCGATGATTTCCCCGACCCCGAAATGCCGGTTATTACCACCAGCTTCGAGCGTGGAATTACCACGTCGATATTTTTCAGGTTATGTTCCCTTGCTCCCTTGATGGTTATATTTGCAGGCGGCATAAATTTTTATCTCCTACTCGATTATCCCAGAATTAATACTGCACATTAGTGCATCATATTTAAATCCGACCGTTTCGTCAACTCCCTTTTGCAGGCAAGAAGACAGGAAATTCATCCAGCCCCTTTTCGCCATCGCCTCGAATCTTAATTTTTCGAGGTCAACCAACCAATATAATTAAATAGAACCCGATATGCAAGAGCCGATAATACTTGACAAATCTATCCCCTATATCTATTTTTATCTTAGAAATAAGGTTTATCTGACAGGATTTGCCATGAGAAAGTATATCTTTTATTTAATTTCTGTTTTGCTTGCCGCCTCCTCGATCTCCGCCACCGTTATCCACATTCCCACCGACTACGCCACCATCCAGCAGGGCATCGACGCCAGCTATCATGGCGACACGGTGCTGGTCAAGCCGGGGGAATATGTGGAGAATGTCAGCATTGCTTATAAGAATATCGTACTTGCTTCTCATTTCTTAACTACCGGCGATACGTCGTATATTCCTATTACCATCATCGACGGCGACTCTTCCGGGTACGTAATACAGTTAAATAGCGTTGACAGCAATACCGCCGTTACGGGATTTACAATTAGGAATGGCTATAATTTTCTCGGAAGTGGAGCAGGCATAAGTTGCGTTTATTCCGGAAGTCCTGTGATATCCTATAATATAATAGAGGATAATAATTTTAATTGCGTTTACTACGAAAGGGGCGGTGGTGGTATTGGTTGCTACTATTCATCCCCGATTATTGAAAATAACACTATAATCAACAATACCGTTGACAATTTTGGTTGGGGCGGCGGTATTTTTTGCCTTTATTCCTCGGCCACAATAAAAAACAACATAATATCGGACAATATCGCCTGCTGGGGGGGCGGTATAGGGTTTTATGATTCAGACCCCATCATAATAAACAACCTTATCTACGAGAATGACGCAGACCCATGAGGAGGGGGGGGAATCTGTTGCGGTGGCGGTAACAGTATCCAGATTAATAACAATGTTATTGTTAATAATTTTGCCATTTATTACGGGGGAGGTATTTATTGTACTTCATATGCGACATTACTAAATAATACCATAAGCCAAAACATAACGGAGGCATCTGGTGGTGGGATTTGCTGTTGGGGAGTCGACCCTATAATAAAAAATACAATCTTCTGGCATAATCATGCGGATCTGGGCGATGATGAGATATATAATTTTTCAGCCCTTCCCATTATAACCTATTGTGATGTAGAGAGCGGCTACCAGGGCCAGGGCAACATCGACATCAACCCCCTCTTCCGCGACCCGGATAACGGCGATTTCCATCTCATGGCCACCTACTGCGGGGATACCCTCGATTCCCCCTGCATCGATGCCGGCGATCCGAATATTCTCGACAGCCTGCTGGACTGTTCCTGGGGATT
>CP070742.1:1515283-1543589 GCA_020348065.1 Candidatus Zixiibacteriota bacterium | reverse complement strand
TGATGATCAAGACAATGGTTACGAGATCGGCGATCCTGATGATCCCGAATATACCCGCATTTGCGACGCTGTAGTAAATCTGGTTTCCGATTGGTATGAAAAACCGTTCGGATTTGAGGCTGATGAACTTAAAATCTACAGCGACGAAGAGATCGAGGAAGCCAAGAAATTTGTAGAATCTCTCGGAGAATGAACATGGTGGAATTCAAGAACAGGTTTAGAATCGATTTTCCCGACGGCTGGGAGGATCAAACCATTTATACCTTCAAAGGCCCCGATGACAGCGGGGTTCAACATAATCTGGTGCTGATAATTGACAATGAGGTGGGAGGGGTCGATCTGAACACTTATGCCAAGCTGAGGTTGGAATCGATCAAGGATACGCTTACCGGTTTTGAGCTTATGGGCCAGCGTGAAAAGGAATTGAAATCGGGAAATAAGGCATATGAAATCGTCTATAAATGGACCCCGGCCGAAAACAAAACGCTGGTTCAAAAACAGGTTTTCACCATAATCGGCGGTAAGGCCTACAATTTCACCTCCAGTTTTTCCAAAAAAACCATACAGACCATCGGGGTGCAGGTGGATGAAATAATCGATTCTTTTAATCCGGGGTCCGAACAGGCCGGATAAAGACGGGCGGGATATGGCAATGGAAACGAAATTTACAAAGTCCACCGACAAAGAACATAAGGTAAAACTCGAATCGTCGATACTCTATGCCGCATGGAGCGCCAACGTAGCTTACGCCGGGAGCGAGGTTGGGGTCGAGGTCAAAACTATGTTCGTGGGCGAGGGCGGCAAGATAAATATTACCGGCAAGAGCGAAAAGGGGAAAAACCTCGGCAAAATTAAGGAGAAGATTTACGGGAACGGCTTTTCCGGTAAATTGACCGTTCCCGATAAGATCAAACCGGGCGATAAGGCTTATTTTGCGGTCAAGTTGCCTCAGCTGGGGTTGAAGGCCGAATCCAACCGGATTCCGATAGTCCCGAAGATCGAAGTTTCCAATATGAGATGGGATAAAAAAGAGGCCCGAAGGGGCGATACGCTGAAATTGACCGCTGATGTTGAGGGCGTTCGCGACGAGTCGGAAGTGAAGGTTATAATCTATGAGCATGGCCAGGACGGTAACCATGATAAGACCGTGGAGATTCCGGCAACGGTTAAAAATAATAAAATAGAGCTACTCTGGGAATATGAATACCACGATAACACTCTGAACATCCCCACCGAAAAAGAGTTGCAGAAGTACAGCAAGGAAAAGCACTATAAGCACCCGGAATATTATTTTACACTGAAAATTGATGACGTGGAATACGGGAGAAACCAGGAATCCGGTTTATTGAAATTTATTGATATGTTTGATTTCAGGCTGCTGGACGAGGACGGCGAACCGTATAAAAACGAAGACTATATCATTCTCCTGGCGGACGGTAAGAGTAAAAAGGGCACTCTTGACGAGGACGGCCGCGGCCGCGAGGAAGACCTGCCCCCCGGAGAGGTAACCATTATTCTGCCAAAGAAGGGGCAGATTTTCGGGAGATAGACTACAGCCGGAAATGATAGTGTTTAAGTTTTATGAAACAGGAGCGGCTTCTCGTGCGGGATGCTCTTTTGTAAGATCCTCCAGCCCCTTTTTAAGTTGATCGTCTATATTTTCATCTTTTGAACATCGATCTGAATAATATTTTAAACCCCTGGTATAGTTCTTATATTTTTTGCTGCCTTCTTTTTTTAACCTTTCACCACTCTCTTTCAGGATTTCTAACTGCAGACCGTTCAGTTTTCGTTCGCTTCCGAGCATCAACTCTTCAATGAATTTTATATCTATTATCTTATCCTTTTCCGCATCTTTATCCTGCTTGTCGCCTTTCTCGATATTCTCGTCCAGCTTTTTCATTCTATCTCTCAAAGGCAGAAACACGTTAATATATCTATGGTAATCCAATTTAGTCGTGTCTTCGAAGTTGTATTTTTTTGATTTCGATATATACGAATCTTTCTCAAAAAGGCATCCGCCGGATACGAAGCCGTCTTCGTCACGTTCAATAATAAAACGTTTATTACTTGGCGAATTTTCCCATTTCTGGAGTATTTCCCACAGCCTGCCGGCTTGAGCGGAGTCTTTCGGCCAAAGAGACGAATATTTTCCGATATGGTACGCTTTTATATAGCCGGTCAGCACGAAAGTGAGAGCACATTCCAGAATAGCGTGATGACTGAGTTTCACCATAGTTATCAAGGGCAGGAGTATTACGTATCCCGGATATCCACCTGAGGCTATATAATTCTCAGACCAGTATTTGTTTTTTGCTTCCGTTCTGAGTTCTTGAGGCATATCGCGCGTCCCGAGACTTTTTTCTCCCTTGCTTTTCAACGCCATGATCGCCTCCATTCCGAATATGGAGTCTGCCGTTGTACCGGAAATATCGGCTACCTCAGCAAGTCCGAAAGTCCTGTCGATCGCTCTAACCACGCTATTGTATTCTAAAATGAAAGTCGATGACCAGGTATCGCGCCATCTGGCACGTATGTCATCCTTCCAGAAAGGCTTCACGCCCCCGACTGGTTCGAATTTCGCTTCTGCTTTGCATTTGGGGCATTTACCTTTGGCCGCCTTTTCTTTAGAGTGCTTAGCCGGCTCGAAGTACAATTTGACTTCTTGCTTGCAGTCTGAGCATTGAAGCTTTTGCTCTACCATATCGGCTAAGGGTTTATCCTTATGCACCCCGCACAACCATTCTATGGATGGAATTTCCACATCTTCTGTGCATTGATAATGAATACATTTTGTCGTTCTTCGTGCTTCTGTGCCCTTAAAAGTCTCTTCAAATCTATGTCCTCTTGGACACATATATGAATACTTCTTCAAATAATCCTTTTCTTCCTTAACGCCCTTTTCATTATCGCCCTTGGCGCATTCCTCACAGTATTTTACGAATCTTTCGCCTCTGTCGATCTGGTATTGGTCCGGCATTTTCAATGTGCGGGCCAGAAATCCAGGCATTCTGGGAAATAGTTTATGTATGTCGCTGCCTGATGTTTCACGTAACAAACTTTGAAGTCGAATACAAAACTTTAGATGTTCCAGGTTGATTTCCTTAATAGCACCGGGTTTGGTGTAGTATGTATATATTTTTCCCCAATCATCCTCCGTCAATTTATCCAATTCTTCCATCAGCGTCCCTAAAAGCCGAAATATATCAGAGCAGTCGGACGGGGAAAGCGCTTTAGTTTGACTTAGAAGCGTCATGATGTGATTAACCTCCAATTTCTTGGAGCAATTATCCGTAGTCGCCTGCCGCTTTAATCCCTCGGCGTATTCTTTCTGCCATTCGATTTTGTTGTAAAGCCGGGCAATTTCGAGATCCAGGTGTTTTTTAACTTCAAAGTATCCGTCTTTTTCCTGTTTCCCCTCTATAATTTTCTTTCTGAGATCATTATCCTGCTTATCTCCCTTAATTTCATCAAGCAATTTGTCGTTTTCTTCTATTATCGTCTGTGTCTCAGGAGAAACAATTTTTTTGACAGAATCGCCTAACTGGCACTCTTTAAAGTGCTTGCCCTCTGCCTGCTCTTTTGTGCTGCTTATTTTATAAAGAAGAGTATTAATATTCTTATTAAGTTCTCTCTCGGCCTTCTCAAGCTTTCTTATATCTTTTTTATAATTGCCAATCTTATCGTCTCTGGTCTTTTCGATTTCCTTAAAGCGTTTGTTTTTCTTATCAAGGTCTTTCGAGGCTTCTCCTATTAAGTAATAAACTGAAAGCGGACCGGCCTCACGGAGCATTTCGTTTACTTCGTTATCATCTTTTTTGACTTCTGATTCTACTAACAGTTTGGCAATCTGCTCTATATATACAAGCGCGTCTTCACACATTTCCCTGACATATTTCATAAAATTTCTGGTTTGTTCGTCTGTTGGATTGGCTATGGCATCATAAAGCTCTTTCGCCAACTTCATTTCGGTATATTTTTTTAATCTTCTGCAAGCTTCCACTTCCCTTGGAGTTAATTCTATCAACATGATGCCTCCCGCGTTCCGGCCGGAGCCTGAATATGCGTGCTAATGGACCTGTTTATTTGACGATCTCCTATCTGCGCTAATACCATTACCAAAGCGAAAATAAAGTAAGGATGCCTCTATGTCAACAGGTTTCCCCGGCATTTGAATTTTGGATCTGGATTAATATCTTTTATTGCCGGAAGTTATCGCGACTTACCCAATAAAATAACTTGACTTTAGAAGTCCCATGTCTATATTTTTTCTCTGGGCCGGGCTAACATTTTAGAGGAGGATTTTGTCCTTAAAAAAGCAGGGAGGATTAGCCGAGAATCCCGTTTCATCGATGTATATCATGATTTAACCGAAGCGCGTAAGTAAATATGAACATTTCAGAACTCAGCAAAAACGCCAAAGAGGCATTGATCGCCGCCCAGGATATCGCCCTGTCCAAGAGGCATACCGAGGTAATGCCGGAACATCTGCTCCTGGCGGTGCTCCGGAAGAGGTCGGGTCCGGTGGAATCGCTTCTGTCATACCTGGATAAGAACATGGTCCTGCTCCAATCCATCGTGGAGATGGACATGGAGGGTTTCCCCAAATCCGAAATGGCCAAGCTGAAGCTCCCTATGTCCCCGTTGATTGAGGATGTGATCTCCGCCGCCGACCTGGAAAGGGACAATTTTAAGTCCCCTAAAATCGGATGCGAGCATATACTTCTGGCTCTACTCGATTCGGGCTCCAGTATTTCGTCCGAGCTTATCGCGAAGATGGAGATTTCCAAAGGCGAACTTTACAGGGCGCTGGGTGAGATGCCCGAAGAAATGCAGCCGTCGGTGGGTATATCCGATGAGTTAATAACCGTAACCGGGACCAGCAATTACTGCCGAGATTTAACCGCTCTCGCCAGCGCGGGTAAACTTGATCCTGCCATCGGTTATGAAGACAAGATGGTCGAGATTTTACAGATTCTGGTGCGCCGTCACCGTTCCAACCCGATTTTGGTAGGCCCGGATGGAGTGGGAAAATCCGCTCTTTTCAGGGGATTCGCCCGGCGCATGGCGGACGGTAACTTGCTGGGTGAGATGAAGGCGAAAAGGCTTCTACTGTTGGATATAGATGAGATCACCTCAGGCATAAAATACAGAGGCGAACTGGAGGAAAAGTTCAGAACCGTCCTGGAGGGTATCAAGGAATCATCCAAAAGCGTTATCCTCGCTATCGATGATATTCACGAATTGCTGATAGCGTCTCCCACCGGCGGACCGCCGGAGATGGTGGGGCCTTTGAAGGCCTTTCTGGGCAGGGGTGAGGTTACGGTTGTAGCCTCAACCAATGAAGAGGATTTCACCCGGCATTTTTCGCTGGATAAGGGGCTCGCCGCTTTGTTCCAGAGAGTTAATATCCAACCTCCGGATGTCGAGCGGGCTCTCAACATTATCAACGGAATAAAAAACGGGTATGAAAAACATCATGGCCTGCAGATAACCGACGAGGCCATAGCCGACTCCATAAAGATGTCGAAAAGGTATCTGGGAGGTCGCATACTTCCCGATGTCGCCATCGATGTTCTGGATGAAGCGGCATCATTGTTCAGGCTGGTTTCCCAAAACCTCAAAGGCAGACTTGAAAAAACGATAAAACAGATCGAAGGCGGGGATGGCAAGGATATTGACGGTATTCTGCTGGAATTAAAAGATATTTATGAGAACTGCTCCTACAGGCCTGAAATAAAAGCGCATGCTATTTCCATACCCGAGGAAGCTAAATCTAATTCGGAACTCGCCGAACCGGCAAAAAAGCTTCTGGATGGTTTATCCAGCATAGAAAAAATGGTCACTTCCGACGATGTTGCCCGCACCGTATCCCGCTGGACCGGAATACCTCTGGCAAAGATGAGAGAGGATGAGGTACAGAAAGTCCTTCACATGGAAGAACACCTTTCCAAACGGGTTGTGGGGCAGGACGAAGCCGTGCGGGTAATTTCGGAGGCCGTACGCAAAGCCCGGGCGGGACTTAAAAGGCCCAATCGTCCTATCGGAGCCTTTATATTTCTCGGGCCGACGGGTACCGGCAAAACCGAGCTGGCCAAGGCTATCGCTGAATTTTTATTTAACGATGAGAAAAACATCGTCCGGCTGGACATGTCCGAATACATGGAGAAACACAACGTCGCCAAGCTGATAGGAGCGCCGCCCGGATATGTCGGCTATGAGGAAGGCGGATTATTAACCGAATCGGTAAAACGACAGCCGTATTCCGTGGTGCTTTTTGATGAAATTGAAAAAGCCCACGTGGATATATTTAATGTCCTCCTTCAGCTTCTGGATGACGGCCGTCTAACGGACGGTAAGAATTGCACCATCGATTTTTCCAATACCATAGTGATCATGACCTCCAATTACGCGGGAATGGAGATTGTGGAAAAGGATCGCAAAAACGAATCCTTCACTCAGGAAGAGCTGCGGGAATTGATGCTCAGAAAATTCAAGCCGGAGATACTGAACCGGATTCAGGAGGTAATAGTTTTCCATACATTGAGCAAAGAATCATTGAAGATTATTGTCGATATTCAGATTAATGAGGTTAGAAAGCTCCTGTTCGATAAGAATATTAAGCTACAGCTGACGCAGGAAGCAGTCGATAAATTATCCGAGGAGGGGTATGATTTCGAAATGGGCGCCCGGCCGCTTCAAAGATTGATTGAGAAGGAAATACTCTCCAGGCTATCCGTGAAAATTATTACGGGGGAGGTCAAACCCGGCGACCGGATAGAAATCGGCGTTTCGGAGGGGAGTTTTAAAATAGATGTTTTGCAGGAATAAGAATTTATAATTTAAGCGAGATTTCGCTCGCAATAAACGGAGGATACTATGCCGCAGAATAAGCCCCATATTGGAGGAGAAGAGGTCAAACAGGACTCCGGCGCGATCCCGATAGAAGGTTTGCCGTCCAACAAAACCCTATATGTTGCCAAGCTGAACAATGAAGGGCCCGACGTCACCCCCCGTAAATGCAAAAACCTGAAGGAGGTTTTTAAAGGTTATAATCCCACACAGGAAGTATCGATAACCAATCGGGAGGGCGGCGAGGAAACAATCGAGCTCAAATTCAATGCCATGGAGGATTTCAATCCCAAAAACGTTATGGTTCAATCGGAGACGATTACCCGGGCGAACAATGAAAAGGAAGTGCTCGATGATCTGGCCAAGCAGTTGAATAAAAACACCGCGCTGAAAAAGCTGCTTGCCGATCCCGCCAAGAAAAAGTTGTTCCTGGAATTGATGGAAAAGAATTTGGAACTGCTGGGCGGGTCTGTAGAAGAATGAGAAAAACAATTTTCATAGCATACGATTCTGGAGGAAAATAAATGGCGGATGAAGAAAAATTGCAGCCCGCTGCAGACGATAATGAAGCTTCAAAACAGGCGCCTGTCGAAGCAAGGCCGACCGTCGATCCAAGCGCGAGAATCGGCGAGCTGGTCAAGGAATTTGAAAAGGAAAAACTCCCTTTTAAAAAAATCGAGGGATTGATACCGCAGGTAAAGGCCTCCAGCGGCGAGACCATGGTGGGGCTGTCGGTACTTAATCCCGCGAAAAAGGACGCTAGACATAAGTTTTTAACAAGGCCGCAGTTTGAAGAATCGCGAAAGCTTATGGCGCGGCGCCTTGCGCTATGGCACAAAATGCTTTCCTCGAGCGAAGATGTCGAGGATTTGCGCAATACGGCTGTACTGGAGGCTCAGGCCCTGGAAGAGAATATAAATTCGAACATGGCTGCGATATATGAGGAAATAAAACCCCTCGAAATGACGTACAGAAATATCCAGCAATTTTTTGCCAACAGTTCCCCGTCGGGAGACCCGGTAAACGCCCATTTTTCCAATGTCGCTTTAGAAGAGTTGATCGATCCCGACAGCGAGTCTTTTAACGAGCTGGCCGAATTCGTTAAGAAACCTTTCAGGGCTTTCAGCTTGAATGATTGCTATTCGATTATGGTGGTCCCCGGTTTTCTGGAGGATATTCCCAATATCGATAAATTTTCAAAACTCGGCGAGGAAAATAAAGTCCATGTAATTACCGACCTGCCTGATTTCGAAAGCTATGAGGAAGCCGAGGAGCAGATGAATGGTCCCGGCCTCGAAGGTTTGGCAGGCTCAACTCCGGAAAAGGCGCATGTGTCGGTAGCGGCGAACTGGGTTCTGGGAAGAGCAAAAAATCGTTACGAAGAAGAGGATATGTGGTTGCCGCCCTCATCGGTTCTGGCCGGTTTGATTTACAAACAGGATAATACTGTTGGCATGCAGCAGCCTTGCGCAGGTTATCAATATGGAGCTTCCGATTCGGTTAAAGCCGTACGTTTTGAGGTAGATCGAGCTGTGGGCGCCAAAGAGTTCTTGAACAAGGGCATTATCCCTTCCGTTTTATGGGATGCCAAAGTCCGTTTTCTCGGGGATTGCTCGTTATTTAAAGGTGAATCATACGACGTATACGCCACCAAAAGGACGGCGGACTACATTTCCAAAAACGTGTGTCATTACCTTAACAAGCAAACCTTTAAGTTGATCGACAATACACTTTTGGAGAGGGTTAAGAAGGATATCTACGATTTCGCCAGGGCGAATACGGGCAAAGGAAAACTAATAAGCGATTTTAATCTCGAGGTAACATCGACTCCCGAACAGAGGGCCAAGCATATTATCGACGTCAAATTGAATATCACTCCGTTTACGTCCGTCAGGCAATTTGACGTTTATCTTACCGCGCGGCATTCCGAAGAGGGTGATTTTACCGAAGTCGAAATGAAATAATTAGTACTAAAGGAGGATATTTATGGCTCACACACCTGATCTGTTTATTGAGGGCGAAAGAATACCGAAGGTTAAGGCGGTATCTTACGAAGTTACCACCGCCAAGGATGTTCGGGGCAAGCCCTCGGACCAGGCCCGTCTAGCAAAGATTTGCGTTACCAGAGAGGCGGATGATAACAACACTATTTTTCGCTGGGCTTGCCGTTCGACTGCCGATAATTTCAAAGGTGGTGAAATTGTCCTGAAAAATCCGCGGGATGGGCAGGAGATGAAACGTCTGACATGGCAGGATGGCTTTATCTTAAAATATACGGAAACCTATCCGGATTTCGAAAAAAGCAAATCCAATCAGGTCTACGAGGAATTTGAAATTTCGGCTGAACTCGTGTCGGTCGGCGATGCCGAGCTTTTCAGCAACTGGGAGGATAGGGCTTAATTAATAAATTCGTGGGGCGGGTACATACGCCCGCCCTTTTGGCATTTGACTATATAAATTAGTAGATTATGGTTCCGTCGAAAATAGAATTAATGATAGATAACCGGGATGTCCCCGGTCCGGTTGTAGAGTCTTTTGTACTTGAGCAGGCGCTCGGAAATCATCATCATTTCAAAATTGAATTGCGGCGCCGAGCAGAATTGGAAAAGGTCTTCGGGAAGACTATGGAAGACAACCTTAACGCCTGGCTTTCCAAAACCGTCAGCGTGAAAATTACTCATGCCGAAGGCTCATCAGCGGATCCCGGGGAGCTCAGATTTATCGGGATCATAACGGAGATTAATTTCACCAGCAAGGTTAATAGTCTGGGAAATATATTTATTGTCGGATACAGCCCGTCTATAATTTTGGATCTGAATAAAATGTATCATATCTGGTGCGATACCGGTTCCAGCGACATAATAAACCAGCTTGTTTCCAATGAGGGGTTACCGAATGCCGATATATCCGCCTCCGGGGGAATCTCCCATCCGGGATTTCTGGCCTATAATGACACCGCCTTCCAGGTAATAAAATATCTTTCGGGATTCGAGGGGTGGTGGATGTATTATGACGGGTTGAGTTTTCATGTTGCCCAGGATCTTCCGGACGATAAAATTGAATTGAAGGCGAATCATCTTGATTCCTTTACCGTTGAAGTCGATTCTACGAAACTGAAGGATCTCTCCGGGAGCGCGTTCGAGTATAAACAGGGGAGTTGGTTTTCCTCCAATGCCCCCAACCTTAATCCCTCAAGTATACCCCTGGGGAAAGCCGCGTCAGACGCTCCCAGACTTTCCAGTATCAGGGAAAGCGTTTTGCTCCAGCACAATCCGGTCTCTCAAAAAGATCTCGATCAGCAGCTGGAAACGATTTCAAAAAAATCGAACGCCGGTCTATTAAGATCTCGCGGTACTACCGATCGCTTCGGGTTGACCCCCGGGAAGGGCCTGACGATCTCCTGGAAGCCCAAGAAACAGGTCACCGAATCCAGACGCGAGGAAGGCTTCAACGGTTTATACCTTCTCGTAAAAGTTGAACATAAGTATAAGGACGCCAAATACTCGTGCGATTTTAAGGCGGTGGCCCGGGATCTGGCCAATCCCTATTACCAGGACGATTCGTTCCCCAAAAGCCTTATCGAACGCGCCTGGGTTACCGACGTCAGCGATTCTGAAAAAAATAAGCTCGGCGCCGTAAGGGTTAGATTCGATTGGAAACCGGAAGGAGCCGACGGGATTGAATCGCCTTTTGTAAGAGTATGCCAGCTTCAGGCGGGTGCTGACGGCGGCGAAACTCACGGTACCTGGTTGCTGCCGGAGGTCGGAGACGGCGTCCTGGTTTCGATTCGGGGGCGCCACCTGGAAAATGCTGCCGTTATAGGCTCGTTATACGACGGTTCTCATCAGCCCCGGAAGGATATGTATACCGACGATAATACCGTAAAAGCGATCAGCACCAAATCGGGCAATGAGATTCTGTTTAATGATACTGAAGATAAAGAACAGTTAATCATGAAAGCCAAGGGCGGAGCCTGCTCGATTCAGATGGATTCGTCAAAAAACAGCGAGAAAATATCACTGGCCGTCCAGAAGGACGGCGCCAGCATTGTAATGGACGGGGCCAGCGGCAGCGAGCAGATAAGTTTCGCCAGTAAGGGATCTGCCTGTAGCATATCGATGAGCGGTTCGAAAAGATCGGTTAAAATCGAGACCGACGGTTCTATCATATTGAAGGCCAATGAAATCACGCTTGACGCCAAAACGGGGCTGAACTTGAAATCCCAGGCTCAATTAAAACAGAAGGCCGGCGCTACGATGGAAATTGATGGCGGGGCTACGTTGACAATTAAAGGCGGTCTTGTTAAGATAAATTGAGGATACTGGATTTTTTAAAAGCCTGATTTAATATGGATAATACTTATCTGGATTTGCCTCTGCGGTTCGACGGTTCTAAATTCAAAAACACTTCATTAAGTGATTCAATTACCAAACTCGTGTCGATTATAATTTCGACTCCAAAGGGTTCGGTATTTTGTGATAGAGAGTTCGGCACGGACCAGCTTGATCCCGACGAAGCTCTGGTGGAAATGGAAACATTAAAAGAGGACCTGGCCAAAACCATTAAATCCGCCTTGGAGAGAAGCGAACCCCGGTTGGGAAAAATCTCGGTTAAAATACAGGGAGGGATGAAACCCGATAAAACCGGAATATTGCCGCTGAAAATCATAATAGGCGCGACCGAGATTTCAACGGGGAAAGCATTCAAATTGGAGAAAACATTAACGGAGGATTATTATAGAACGCCATTTCCAGGGAGAATGGGCTGATCATCTGACCAGCGAGGAGATTCTCGAAAGATTGTACGAGGATGCTCGCGGCATCTGGCCCGATTTCTCCACCTCGCCGCAGCAGATCGATCCTGTCGTTCATATGATGTTCAGGGCTTTGGCCGGCAAGCTCAAGGATGTTAACGACAAGATCAACGATATTTCCGAATCAATAATTAGCGATCTTGCCTGCCGCATTTTTTTTGACGGGCTGCTTCATCCCATTCCATCATCTACCATATTGAAATTTTCAACCGGATCAAGTATCACGGGGGTCGATATTCTGACCGAATCATGCTGGGTAAACACATCAATTCAACCCAGCGTCACTTTTTATTTTTCTCCCGTCGAGCCGAAAGAGCTATATCCTGTCGAGGCCGCGTTTGCATTTTCAATCGGCGCGGAAGGCATAAATATTCTGTGGACGAATCCCGAATGGGAGGGCAGGGGCGAGTTTTTGGGCCATTTCGAGATGGAAAAAACAACCTCCGGTACCGTGGATAAGGATTATATATATATCGGTTTGATATCCAAGGCTCCGGACCTTGCCGTCCCGCAAACCGATATATTTATTCAGGGTTCTGCTGTCCTGCTCGAATATTTAAGGTGGAGCCGGTGGAGGTTTACCGGAACAGGCGGTGTTTTTGGAGATCCCGTGGTATCCGGTCAGGAAAAATTGAATAAGATCCGTGGCGGGCATGCGAATCCTGAGCTTTCGGTATGGGGCCATAATTATTATCCGTTTGAGCATAAAGAGGAATATCAGGAATACTATTTCGATGTTCGGAAGGGCATGGCCGGCGATACTCCGTTGCAGCTGCGCCAGATACTTTCGGGTGCCAGCGTCAAGCTACTGGATAATCTCGGTCCTTTGTATTGGATTCAGGTTCAGTCTGACAGGAAAATACCCTTGCAGGAAATAAAAAGCTTCGAGCTGGCGGCCACCAATTGTGTGGTCGGATTGAATGCGCATTATTTGAAACAGAATTATTTTTATCATGGACCGGGGCCGATGGAAATCAGACCCCAGAATACAGCCGATGAGATTTTCGAGATAGTATCGTTGGATGACAACCAGGGGCGCGAATATGCCAATGTTTATACGGCATCGGGGGATGGTGGAAACGAGAATTATTTCATCCCGAGGATTGATGGGAACGTATTAAGTCTGATTGTCAATCCGCCCGAATCGGGACCGATTCCCGATAGATTTTCTCTCTCTTATAGAATATCATCGGGGGAAATCGCAAACGGGATCAATGCCGGTTTATTAAATTCGCTTTATAATCCTCATCCGGGAATAGAGTCTGTTATTAATATCACAAAGACCAGAGGCGGCACGTCCGCCAGATCATTCAAGGATATGATCAAGGCATTTCCCAGGGTTTTGCAGTCCCACAATAGAGCCGTTGTCCCTTCCGATTTCGAATCTCTCGCCATTTCGTTTGACAAAAGGATAGTATCGGCGGAGGCCAGGCCCGGATCAGTTGAAAGAGACGGTGTCCTGCGCGGCTGTATCGAGGTGGAGGTGGATATGGGAGGATTCAGTTTTGATCTTACTGAAGAAGGGTCGCTGTTTCTAACGAGGTTGGCGAAGTTTCTGGAGATGAGAAGTCCTATTGGCACGGTCGTTACTGCCAGGTTTTCTGATTGAAGATATGTACTCGCCTTTTAAAATGCCCGATTTTTGCGCTCGTCCCGAGGGCAAATCCAAATCTCTGAAGGACGCCTATATATATTTGAGAAAGCAGGAATTTCCGGACAGGAATTTATTTATCTTTGCGCAGGGCGAATTTAATAAATTCAAGGGAGAAATACTTGAACAGGAACCTGCGGCGGGTGAAATGATATATCCCGAGAGCAAAATAACGCTCATAGCCGCTGTTTCCGGAATTTGTCATACTATGCCCGATTTGTTCACCGATCAAAGAACCGATTTTTTGAGCGCCAATAAGGACCCCCGGCACGGCATCAAGTACCTGTTTGCGATTTTTGACAGCACGTTTTTAAAAATGCACTGCAGGCTGGAATGGATAAGGGATTTATATTCCGGGGTGTATCGATCTACGCGATTCATTGAATATCTGAACTCAATTTTCTTTATCTCCGGGCGGGAGGCTGACAGATTCAATTTTAAATCCCTCGGATTTATTCTGTCGCGTCTGTCTCGATTTCAAGGAACCGAAGGAGCTTTGCGCGTATTCTTTGAATCGGCCACGGGATTAAAGGTCAATACCGGGATTTCAGGTAATCAGAAAATCCCGGTTCCATCCGGCGCCGTTAAGGGTCTCGGCGGGGAGACCAGGTTGGGCGATAATTTGTTTGTAGGCGACGAATTCGAGGGCGAAAAACCGGAATTGAGACTGAATTTGCTGCTCGATGGTTCGCAGGATGTTGGCCGGGCATTAAAAATAACCGAGGATCGGGAATTTCTTGAAAGTATTTATAGATATGTTCTCCCATTTTATATAAAAGGGTGTGAAACTCTGGTAGATCCCGAAAGCGAGGGGATAGAGTTCGAAAGCGGAAAATCTTATCTTGGATTTAATACGTCCTTAAGTCCGGCTGAATATGAAAGAGGTTGACAGCAATTCTCCGTTAATCTATTTTAGCCGTATAAAAAGGTTCGGTAAATTTTAAAAGCGACGCTGGGAAAATGGAAAATTTGAAAAAATCCGGAAGATTATTATCGGTCAACTGGCAAGACGGCATGTTGATCAAATCCAGTCATTTCGATGAGCAGGAAGGGTATTTTGAAAATTTAAACCGCTGGATCATTAGAAACAACGCTGTTTTTTACGGGCTGACCCGGCCGGCGGACATGTCGGCCCGCTCATTCGATGTGCGCATAGACCACGACGGGCAGAATTGGGTGGTGGTTCTTTCCAGGTGCTGTGGTTTCACTGCCAGCGGAAAAATAATCCAGATTGATAACGAGTTTGATAACGATATTAAAACCGGTCCGATTACGCCCGGCGACTCTGAAAATATCCCGGTTTACGTGTATGCCAGCGGGACGAAAAACAATTCCGGGACACCGGCCGGAACCGACCTGTCAACAAGATACCCTTACCGCTGTTTTGACTATCGGTTGATCGTCGGCGAAGCGATTGATATCGATCCTGCCGATTGCCTGAAAATTTGTGAAATTGTTTTTACTCAGGATAGACCCGAGCTTTCAATGGATTTCATACCGCCCTGTTCCACTATAGGAGCGCATCCGGTCTTATCTGATCATTGCCATAGAATTAAGGGTATCCTGACTCAGGCTCGTCAAAACGCTTTAAACGGATACAGGGCATTCGTAACCTCCGCTCAGGGAGAGAGCAGCAAATTCGGACCGGAGCATAAACTGTTCCGGGATATATTGTCGGACCTGTCCATAAAGCTTGGCGCAATGTTGAAAATCCATCCCCGGCCGGATCTGCCGGTTTCTCCTTATTATTTTGTTTTATACTATAAGGAAATATTCGGAACCGTGGAATCGATGCTGGAAACGTTTGGTGACGCCGCCGATATGCTTAAAAAGAAATACGCCGACAACGAGCTTTATGCAAGGTTTATTGAGGATATGACCGCCTTCACCAATACCAGATATAATCATCAGGAAATCGGCTTGACGATCAAAGCGTTGATTTTGCTTATGAATAATTTTGTTGAATTTTTAAATTTGATCTCCGATCTGGCGGGGGTTTTGCCTCAGGCCGGTAAAATACTCCATTATCGACAAAAAGACTATATGTTGCAGAGTTTCAGTTCCGTTAATGCTCAGCCCGAACGGGATGGCGTAACCGTCAGGATTGAAGGATTGAATAACATTGTCACTCGCGATATCATCGCGACTATTAAGAAAGATTTATTCAGCGGCGTCGATTATCGATATATCATGGTCAAAATCGGCGTGAACGAAAACTCTACTCCCGGCAGAATGGATCCGGTTAACGTTGACGCGGAAAACTCGCCCGAAAATCTGATTTTAAAACCGATGGAGGATCTCAAAAGCCAATCGCTGAACGCGATAAATTTGAATTTGAGAGGCAATTTTAACGTCCAGGCATTATCCGATCTGGGCGTTGATAATCTGGCCGTTTACGTTTATTAGGAAAAGCGATGGAAGAGTCGGACAGACATAAAGCGATTCAGATTCTATTCAGATATATTGACGATTACGAAGGGGGGAGCAAGTTCGAGGGTGAGGAGTTTATCAATTATTTCGAAAACGTGCTGGCTCATCTGAAGCTGGTTCGTGATCAAAATAGTCTGGATATTATCAAAGGGGTCGATGACACTCTTGTAACGCAATTTGACAAGGTGCCCTTTACCTCCCCCACCGGCGGCACGGATATCAGATATTTCACCGCGCATATACTGGCTACGTTTTTCCCCGTATTGATTCCCATGTCGGCTCAATTCCAGGAGGCTTATAGATTTTGCCTTAAATTGCGACATACGAGGTCGGATCTGGACTTTATGGAATCGGAATTGGTGCCAAACCTCTTTCTCAAAGATGTACTTAGACGTTCCAATGAATTGAGATATTATTTTCTCAGCAAAGTTTCGGAGATGCAAAATTTGAATAATGATCCTGTAATATTAGATGATCCTTACTATCAAAGTCTGGATAAATTGCGAGAGGTTGCCCCGTCTAAATTGCTATTATCGTTAAGACGACGTCAATTGAAATCGGATTATAAAGAGCTCCTTCAGGATAAAAACTCCGCCGAATATAAGCTGTCGGAGTATAATGTCTTTTCAAGGTTGGCTGATTCGAGTCTGGTATACCAGGATATTCTCCATAAAATGGGATATATACGGGCCGAGTTGCCGATCGCCGATCGCCTGAAACGAATTCTGATAAACCTGATTCAGTTTATTACCGGAATCGTTAAAGCCCCCCGGTATATGTTCTTTATTTTCGGTAAAAGCAGGGGTAACTATATTTATTTCACATTAACTTTATTGATAATCGTGATAATATTGGTAAGTATCTTCCAGTGGTTGGGAAGCTATAACGAAAAGAAATTGAAAAATTTCGAACAGAAAATAGAATCTTTGAGATAAATTCCATAATATCGGCCTTTTTCCGGCATTATTCCAACATTAGTCAAATTCTATTTATCCTGTAAATTTGCATTTCGCGCCTGAATCGTGACGATTCCCCGGCAGTATCGGTTCGAGTTACTTGCCGGTCTTGCTTGATTCATATGCTATTAAACCACGGTCGTAACATTCTGATTCTTCCCGGCTCCTATTGCCCTATTAATTTTAAATTAATCGCAAGTCCGGGAAGATCGCATATTAATTTAAAATTCTAAATGGTCAAGAAGGCTCCGACACGGTATGGATATTCCTTCGTCGGATTATGGCGATGGTGCCGACCGTCAACAACAGCAGTGAAAATATTATCATGCCCCATTCGGAGAGCGTCGGGATCGGCATGGGATTTTGCTCAACGGTAACATTGAAATAGCAGGTGTCCGCATTTCCCGCACCATCTGAAGCCATGACTTCCACCATTGTCGTACCGACAACAAACCAGGAGTTTGAAGGCGGAGAGGAAATCACCGTGACGCTGTCACAATTATCTTCGGCTCCCGGTTCAAACATGACCGATACGCTATCCTGATTGAAGCCGACATAAACGATTGTATCGGAGGGACAGAAAGCAAGCGGCGATTCGGTATCGGTGACGATCATGTTGAAATAACAGGTATCGGCGTTGCCGGACGAATCGGCGGCCGCAACCTCGACCCGGGTCGTCCCGACAGGAAACGCGCTTCCCGACGGCGGATTGGATACTGTCGTTACACCCGAGCAGTTATCAATAGCAATGGCTGTAAATGATACAACGGCGCTGCACAGGCCGGCATCGTTGCTCACGGAAGTATCTGCCGGACATGTTAGAACCGGCGGCGTATTATCGTTGACGGTAACGGTTCCCTGGCAGGTATCTGCAAGCCCGCTGGAATCGGTTACGATCAGGTATACGGGGGTCTGTCCCAACGGATACGGTCCGGCGGGAATCTGAACCAGGGTAATGGGATCTCCGTCGGGATCGTATGAACCGTTGTCCACGGAGGCGCCGGCCCGGCAACTGGAATCGGCGGTCGCGATTATGTTGGTGCAAAGCGCTACGGGCGGACTACCCGAAGTCGGGATTTGAAGGTTAACCGAACCGGCCAAAGAATAATATTGAGGTGCTCCCAGAGTTCCCTTATGGGAAACAGACAGTCTGTATGTGCCGGCCGAAGGCAAATCTATATATATCTGCTCAATATTATCGCGGATATTGTCGCCAGTTACGGCAGGGTTCGCCGGGGCGGAGGGATTAAGAATATATGGATAATAGATAGTCCCCGTTCCTATATATTCGAGCCGCAAATCGAGATCATTAACCATCATTAACGTCGTCGGATTGAGCGATGGCATCGGCGGCGTGCCCGCGGGATCCGTCCAGACCAGAGTGATACGGATCGGCTTCGTGCCATCGCCGGTAAGCTCATACTGTCTAACTTCGGAATTAAGCAATGAATCTTCCAAAATAATGCCGGTCGAAGTTGAATCGAGTTCAATTAGTTGCGCGGCTCGCAATGTATTCATCAAGCCCCAGCCGAACATATAATCCGGTCCCGAATTCGGCCCGGCCTCGTCCGCCGTTTGAATTATGATCGCCTTCATAGTCGACGAACGGGGCGTCGTACCGGCGTGGGTCGCTTCATAATAACGAACCAGCAAGTTCAGGGAACCGGAGAGGTTAGGTGCGCTCATGGAGGTACCGCTGAGGTAGTCGTAGGCGCTGTTACTGTCGTCCATCGAGGAGTAAAGGCTTATGCCGTTGGCCACCACATCCGGCTTTATTCGGCCGTCATCCACCGGGCCCCAACCGCTGAATGAACTCATTACGACATCACCGGGAGCCGAATAGCCGCCGGTGATATCGTCAACAGCGCCGACTGTGATTATATTTTTTGCGGTACCGGCATACGAGATGCAATCATATCCGTCGGCGCCGCCGTCCGGATCGCGGGTATCGGTGCTCCAGATCCAGCCGCCGTCCCATACGTAATGTCCCTCTCCCGGTCCCGGTCCGGCGTCATTCCGGTCATTGCCGGCAGATTTAACAATTGTGTAATAGGGGGCGTTGTAGGCGATCTGGTCCCATGCCCGGGCATCACCGCTGTAAAATCCAAAGCCGTAGTCCTCGGTCGTGCTTATGCCGATATCCCCATACCAGTACCAGCTTCCTGAATAATACCATCCGGTAATAAAACCGTACGAATGGTTGGAGATATTCATTCCTGACGCGGCGGCCGATGACATTTCCGAATTATCGTTATTCCAGTCATAAGCAGTAAGGTTGGCCTGGTAAGACATCCCCTTCGCGGCCGATTGCACGCCTGAGGCGATCATAGTCCCCGCTACATGGGTCGCGTGATAATGTGTTCCGCCGGGGCTATCTATCTGAGTAACGCGGCCGCTCAATTCCTGATGGGCGGCAAGTACCGCCCCGCCATCCCAGATTCCAAGCTTCCCCACTACCGTACCTGACCCGGTTAATGAGAATCCCCCGCTTCCTCCGGGCCAGACATCATCGGTGCTTAGGGTCCTGGCGGCATTAAGATTCTCTACTGTATAATAGACCGGCATGCCGCGATCGTTTATATACATAAGTTGAATATCGGGATCGCTGTTAAGCCTGATCTGTGCCGAGTCGGTACTGGTTAGTAAATCATAGTAGAGTTGAGGGCGACTCTCTTGCAGCTGCCGGGAAAATATCCGGTTCAATCGCTCGAGTTCCGATGTTTGCGTTTCCTTCTGAGCGAAAGAAATATTAAACCAAAATAGAACTATGATTAATATCGACCTGAAATAAGAACCGGGACACAATATCCGAAATGACATTTGGTTTTTCACTGAAGGCAACGCATTATTCACTCGGTTATGGTATAGCGTAAGTTTCTTACTGAACATTTTGCCTGAACCGCCCCGCTACAATTACAGGAGTTTACTGTCGGATCCTACGGCCAACATTTCGGGATTTCTGAGATATACGAAGTTAAACCCGACCATCCGGCCCGGCCAGCATGAGAAGTATCCGACCGGACCGGTTATCAATCTTTATCAATATAATAATATATAGAAAAGTTTCAAGCGCTGCAATCTCTATTATGCCCAGCACTTTTTAAGTTAAGGAGTCATAATCAACCTTGAGATTATACTCATTTATATTTTCCGGTCTTAAAATAATATCTCAGGATGTCAGGAATATTTAAGGCAAAATTCTTGGTAGCGCTACGGGGAATCGAACCCCGGTTTGATGGCTGAGAACCACCTGTCCTAACCCCTAGACGATAGCGCCTTTTGATCTAAAATAACCAATGACCTCCATCAGTCAATAAAAATATTACGTGTTCATAGAACGTCACTTACCGGAGCGAAGTTTCCCGACGACAATAAGATCATTGGATTCCGTGATGAATCGGCTTTCTTTATAATCGCCGAAAGCCGAAAGCTTATAAAATCCGGCATCTCTCAATTCCGATAACAGATCGTTTTTCTTCCAGGGCCGAAGTTTAGAGCGGGTTCGCTCCAGTTTCGGCGGAACGTATGAATGATCCACTATGGTTACGGTAAAGTTTATCATGTTTTTTACATATTTGTACTGTTTTATCCTTAACTGGTTTTCAATCCGATCGACTGCAAAAGTGTGAGGTTTTTCTCTTAAGATTCTATCGTAGTTAAGCTGCTGGATTACCAGGATCCCGCCCGGATTCAGGTGGCGGGCGAAATTCCGAAATACCTTCCTGGCGTCTTTAATCCTGTAAATCAGGGGGATGGTATTCCCCAGACTGAGGATCAGGTCGAATTTACATTTAAGATCGATATCGACAATGTTCGCCTGTTTGAATTGAGCATCGATTCTTAAATTTCTCGCCTTTTGCCTGGCTATTTTAAGCATATCTTTTGAAATATCTACCCCGGTAACATTGTAGCCCTCCAGGGCCAACCCGATTGCCACCGATCCCGTCCCGCACCCGAAGTCTGCAATTTTTTCGGGTTGATAAGTTTTGACAAGTTTTAAAATGCCGTCGGGAAGAAGCGATTTCCGTTTGATGAACCTGTCATAGCTTTTGGCGAATCTACCTTTAATTCTGGACAAATTTGCTCCGTATTCAACCAGCGCAATATATTGCGGTATTATTGGTAATTCTATATAAATAATCGTAAAAACATTTTAAAAATTAACCTTAAATATAATAATGAGTTACATGGAAAACCGAAATAAAAATACGCAAAAAGGTCATTTTATTATAGCAAAAATGTTAATTTTTATTATTTTATAGGTAGACATAAAGTGCTGATTATGTTAATCTGGAAATTTTTAATAATTAGAATTATTTAACCTTTATCAACGGAGGAGAGATGAGGAAAACGTTACTGGTTTTGTTCCTGTCGATTGCGTTAGTGAGCCTGGCGCTGGCAAGCGATCTTAAGAAGGCTGCCGAGCCCGTGGCCGATGACGGAACTCGAAATTACAACAACGGACCGGTCACGCCGCTGCCGTTGCCGATGACATCCGATTCACCCGGCGAGGTAATCGGCTCGTCTACGTATGAGTATCAGTCAAACGGTTCTATCGGCGATAAAATCATGGTCGATGATTTCGGCGGCATTCACGTGGTATGGACCAAAGGAATAACGAACCATCGTCCGCGTTATGTATACTACAACTTCCGCAGCGAGGTCGACAGCACCTGGACGCACAATCCCGACGGCACCGCCATTTCCGGCGTAAACGGCACCGGATTTATAACGCTGGATCTGATGCCGGGCGGGGAAGCTCTGGCCGCTTACCATTCGGCTGATGATACGCCGTCTTTCACCAAAGTAGCGATCGACGCTTTTAGAGGATTCGGGATTTTTACCGAGTATAACCTGAGTTCCACCGGGGGGTATATCTGGCCTTATATCGCCCGTATCGTCAACAGCGGAAGACAGCATATGGTAATGGCGCCGAATATAGGCCCGCCTATGCCTCTGGATTACACCTACTCCACCGACGATGGAGCCACCTGGTCAACTTACATTCAAGTTGATATGATGGATGTCTTAAGCTATATCATGATCGCTTCCCCGGTTTCGGATAAAACCGCTATTATTTATACCAAACTTAATCCTACTGAACAATGGTACGATGTCCTTTATCACGAATCTCAAGACGGTAGTGCATGGGATTTCCGTTTTCCCGTAAATATCACCCAATATACCCTCGACGATTCACTTTCGGCCGCATTTGATATTGACGCTCTTTACGATTACAATGATAGTCTTCACATCGTTTATCAAGGGGCGCTTTCGGACGGTGAATTCCTTTATCTTAACAGCAATGAGGTTAGACACTGGAGCAATGCCGCCGGTCATTCAATCATAACCGTGGGGCCCGATTCCGCGTGTAATCAAATCAATTATTGCCTTTGCGTGGCAAAACTGAATATAGGTGTTGATCCTTCCAATAATAACTTATTCGCGGTCTGGTCGGAGATGAATACGGATGATGTTTCTTTAGGTGGTTTCTCCAACGGCGAACTTTACGCGGCCGGTTCGGATGACGGGGGGGTTACCTGGTATCCCAAAGTTAACCTGACCAACTCCCCAACTCCCAATTGTGCTGCCATGGATTGCGACAGCGATATCTGGGCATCCCTTGCGCCCAAAGTCGACGGCGCTCTGCACATCGTTTATGTCGACGATAACGATGCCGGAGCGGCGTGGAACAACCAGGGCGTTTGGACTGAAAATGCGGTATTGTACCTTGAAGTGGACGCCAATGATTTACTTCAAACCTCGATCAAGGATCTGGACACCGAACTGCCATTCGAATTCGAGCTGGGCGACAACTATCCCAATCCTTTCAACGCCGAGACTACCATACCGTTAAATGGCGAAGTGCGCGAGGGACGGCTGGCGATTTTTGACATATCCGGCCGCATGATCAGGGAGTTCAATATCGATTCCAAAACGAAATCTATCATCTGGGATGGCGCTAATGCTTCGGGCGAAACGGTCGCCAGCGGCACTTATTTCTACTCGGTCAGCTTCGACGGCATAGGCAAAGCCGCCACCAGGAAGATGACGCTGCTAAAGTAATCAAAAATTGCATTCTACTTTTAAAGCCGCCTTTCGGGGCGGCTTTTTTTTTGCGGAACCAGTTTTGCGATCCGATATGCAGAAGATCCGCGACTGGATAGAGCAGGGCGCGGAGAATAATTAAGCAATTCAATTGTTGAATCTGCCGGCGCCACGAACCGGCAGTACGTTGAATGGTTGCCAAGCGGCGCTTGGTAATCAGCCTTCCCTGCCTCTGGTTGCTAAGCGCCGCTTAGCAACCGGGTGAAAAGCCCCTTTTTTCCCTTTTGACAAACGGGCGAAAATGATTATTTTTCGGGCTGTATTTTTTTGGCGGAAGGCGGACGAATGAAATCGAGCAGGACAGATAAATATTATTATGATATCGGCTTCAAGTGCGGGCTCGAGATTCATCAGCAGCTTTTAACCGAGAAGAAGCTGTTCTGCCGCTGTCCGGCGGGTTACCGTAACGACCGACCGGACGGTCAGATCATCCGGCATATGCGCCCGACCCTCTCGGAGTTAGGGGAATACGATGGCACCGCCCTGATGGAATTCAAGACCAAGAAAAACGTCACCTACCAGCTCTACCGCGAAAACTGCTGCACCTACGAGATGGACGACACTCCGCCATTTCCGATCAACCGCGAGGCGCTCGATATAGCGTTGAAACTGGCCATGCTTCTAAACTGCGCTATCGTGGACGAGGTGCATGTCTCCCGCAAGCAGTATCTGGACGGTTCCATCCCTACCGGATTCCAGAGAACCGCCATTGTGGGCGTAAGCGGCTGGGTGCCGTATAAGGGGCGTAAAATCAATATCACCCATGTCTGCCTGGAGGAGGACGCCTGCCGGGAGATTTCCGACAGGGGGCATGAGATAGTGTTCCGCACCGACCGTCTTTCCATGCCGCTTCTGGAGGTTATCACCGCGCCGGATATGCTGACGCCAACGGAGGCGATGGAAGTCGACGCGTTACTCGGCAGGATATTGAAATCGAGCGGCCTGGTGCGCCGGGGGATAGGCTCGGTAAGGCAGGATGTCAATGTTTCTATAAATGGCGGCGACCGGGGGGAGATAAAGGGGATACCGCGTACCGGGATGATCGAAAAGCTTACCGCCATCGAGGCCGAAAGACAACTCGGTCTTCTGGGCATAAAAGAGACTCTTAGACTTCGGGGAATCTCAGATAAGACTATTCATGGCGAGAAGTATGATCTTACGGAAACGTTGAAAAAGTCTAAGAATCCCGTTATAAAGAAGGTCAGAGAATACAGACGGAAAATCAAGGCGATCAAGCTTCATGGTTTCGCGGGAATTATGAGCCATCAAACGCAACCGGGGAAATATTTCGCCGATGAGATTTCGGGCCGGGTGAAGGTTATCGCCTGTCTGGATAGCGATCCCAATATTGCGGTTTCGGATTTCTCAGAATCAGCAGGATTTACTCCCCAAGACTGGAACGCAATTAAAAAAGAATGCGCCTTTAAACACACCGACGCTGTCGTGGTAGTATGGGGACCGGAGGAAGACGTGAATACCGCACTTTCGGAAATCAAGATCAGGGCGGTGGAGGCCACCAGGGGAGTGCCGCAAGAGACCAGGCAGGCGCTGGCCGGAGATGTTACCGGTTTCGAGCGGGTATTGCCCGGCCCGGACAGGATGTATCCCGATACCGACAGCGCCCCGGTCAAGGTTACCGGCGATATGCTTGAAAGATTGAAATCCGAAATATCCCCGCCGGTTTACCAGGTAGAGGACGAGTGGCAGAAGCTGGGGATAACCGGGGAAATCGCGCGCAAGGCCGTGGTTTCTCCTTATAAGGATATTTTCGAGAAGCTTATCAAAGAATTTAGGTTTCCCCATCAATTCGCCTGGGCGGCCCTGAACCGGCTGGGATTCAATAAATTCACCGATAACGGCCACTATAGCGGTAGGGTTATTGAATTGTTCGAGTTTTATAAAAATGGCGAGGTATCCAAGGATTCGCTCCTGGGGCTTCTGGATTCGTTCTATCGCGATATCGAAAAAGACCTGGCCGACGTTCTAAAAGACCATAAGCTGGTAGATATCGCTTCAGCCGAAGTCCAGTCGCTCATAGAGGAATATTCCAGAGAGACCGCGGATATGAGGTTCGCCAACGGCGATGATAGAGTTAATTATATTTGCGGACGGATAAAGGCGCATTTCGGGGGCCGGATCGACGGGGCGGCGCTGAGGGGGAGGGTGGCCGGGAGAGGTCGGGTTTAGAGGGAAAATATAAACTTGACCAAGTTTATATCACCAAAAAAATTGTCTCATAAAAAATATTTTCCTCTGGTTGCCAAGCGCCTGCCTGGCAACCCATAACATCGACCCAGCCAAAATAGGCGAGTCTTTCCAGACTCGCACCGCGACCGGAAGATAAGATATTTTCAGCCCTCCTGGAGATATTTTGTAGCCGGGGTTCTGAAGGAACCCCGGAATGCAGGGACCGGGATCTTTGCAAGACCCCGGCTACAGGCTCTCGCGCCTACGGTCAGAAAAAGCGGCAGGTCTCGGGGAGACCTGCCCTACAAATCCGGAAAGCTGCGCTATTATTTTAGAGGTAACCAAGCGGCGCCTGGTTACCAGAATCAAAGTTTATTCCCCGATGTGATGATTATCTTTTTTATCCGTCAGGTCACGATCTTCGATCTACGACCTGACGGAACAATTTCAACCCCATTTGCCTTTTTTCATATGGCCGGCAAGTTCGGCGTCGATCATGTTGTGAATGATGGTTCCAGCCTCGCGGGCGTAATTGAAGAGTTTCACGCAGGCGGGATCGAGGTTGTCCTCGATGCCTTCCTCGGCGATATCGACCATATCCATCGCCAGCGCTGACAGCGATATATGCAGGGAATTGGTATACCGGGAACGGTCGATCAGCTCGGCAGCTTCCCCTTCTAATTTTTCGAACTTTTCTTTGGGCGCCCCGCATTTGGGGCATTTATCCGGCGCGTCGTCGCCGTCATGGATATATCCACATTGACCGCATCTCCACATAACCTCTCCTTTTTTATTAGTGAATGATTAATTTATTCGCTAAACAATATCGAATATTAATGCGAGGCCTTTTTCCTGGATGTAAGATCGTCTTCGAAGCTGGTGATATGGCCTCTAACGTAGAGCTCCATCACCTCGTCTATCCCGGTTGCCTCATCCGGTATAACGATTCTCGGCGCCACAATCAGCTTCCGCGCCCGTTCGGTAAGCTCTCTTTCTTCGGGGCTTTTGTCCTGCCAATCGCGCAGATACATTTCCTGAATTTTAAGAAAGGCCGAGACCACAATATAGGAATCATCGAGGTATCCAAACAGGCCCATGTGTTCATCGGAAAGAAGATCGTCCCGGCGGATGATATAGGCGATCAGAATACCGCTCAGCTTTTTAACATCCAGCGGGGTTTTGGGATCATCCCAGTAGCTGTTGAGAATTTTCAGGGTGGGCGGAAGCAAAAATATAAATTCCTTGACGGCGCTGATCTGTTCCTCGGTGGCCTTACCATCCAAACGATTCTTGATAGCCGTCCTGAAATTTTCCTCATCGCTTTTTGCCAACTCTTTAAGCTGGCTTGAAAGGGCTTTTATCATCCTGGATCTCCTTTACAACCGGAATTTCTATATTCGAAGAAAATCGTAATTTTTCCCCGGAACCGGGAAAATCCCTCCTGATCTCACACTTTTATTATATACAAAATAAACCCGAAAACAAGGAATTTTCCTTTTATGGCCTCACATGTCGACTTCATTATGATTGACAAATGTTCTTTTCGTGAATAGGTTAGGGATTTGTCGGATGAGATGGCATTATGGGTAAGGTAAGAGTCAGAATAGCGCCGTCGCCCTCGGGACGGCTTCATATCGGCACCGCCCGTGCAGCTCTCTTTAACTGGTTATTTGCGCGTAACCAGGGCGGCGATTTTCTTTTAAGGATTGAGGATACCGACGAATCGCGTTCTTCGAAAGAGATGATCGACGTCATCTTCGACTCGTTAAAATGGCTGGGGCTGGACTGGGATGAGGAGCCGATCTTTCAGTCGAAACGGCTGGATGTTTATAACCGATATGTCGAAAAATTGCTTGAGTCGGGTAACGCTTACAGATGCTGGTGTAAACCGGAGGATTTAAAGCGCAAGCAGGAGGAGGCGAAAAGTAAAAAGATCACCTCCAGGTATGATAGGCATTGCCTGAATCTGACGGAAGATGAAAAGAAAAAGCTGCTGGAGTCAGATGAGCCGTACGCGGTCAGAATTTTTATCCCGGGAGGCAAAACCGTATTTAACGATTTGATCGTGGGGGAGACATCGCGTGACAACAGCGAGATCGACGATTTCGTGATAGCCCGTTCCGACGGCCGGGCGGTCTATAATCTGGCGGTGGTGGTAGATGACCATGAGATGAGAATCACCCATGTCATCAGGGGTAACGATCACATCACCAATACTTACAAACAGATTCAGATTTATAAGGCTCTGTCGCTGGAGCCGCCGCGTTTTGCACATATTCCGCTGATATTGGGGAAGGATCGCTCCAAGCTGTCGAAACGTGAAGGGGCGACTGGCGTGACCGATTATGAGAAAATGGGGTATATGAAAGAAGCGGTGGTTAATTTTATCGCCCTTCTGGGATGGTCGCCGGGAGACGACCGGGAGGTTATGACCACAGATGAGATGATAGTATCGTTCTCCCTGGAGCGGATCAATCCCGCCAACGCCATCCTCGACATCGATAAACTGAATTGGATGAACGGCGAGTATATAAGGGCCTGCGATAACAACAAGCTCATTGATTTGATAAGGCCGTTTTTAATCGAGGCCGGACTTACCACCCATCTCTGGATCAACAGCCGCTGGGAGTGGATGTTGAAGTTTGTCGCCATACTGAAAGAACGCTGTAAGCTTCTGACCGATTTCGCGGAGCAGGGACGATATTTCTTTGTGGATAAATTCGATTACGAGGAGAAAGGGTTAAATAAATATTTCAGTCCCGAGAGCGCGGGATATCTTAAACGTTGGCTGGACGCGCTCAATTCCCTGGAACATTTTGACGTAGGAAATCTCGAAACGTCATTAAGAGACCTTTGCGGGGAACTGGGAATAAAACCGGCGGCACTGATTCATCCCACCCGGCTGGCGTTGACGGGAACCACCAAGGGTCCGCCATTGTTTGACCTGATGGAACTTCTTGGGCGGCAAGAATGTATGAGGAGGCTCGAAAGGGCCGTAGATTTTATCGAAAAAGGCTATAAAAATGCTTGACATTTTAGGAGGATTTCGTATATAGATTATGATTGTCTTTTGAAGGCCTGACGTAGCGAAATCCCCCCCTTTAAGTTGCGCAGCCTATCAAAAGACATTCTTTCTTTTGGGGGATCGTCCAATGGCAGGACATGCGGCTCTGGACCGTAGAATCGGGGTTCGAGTCCCTGCACCCCAGCCATAAAACAACATCGCCGGGCTCGAGCCCGGCGATTTGTTTTCCCGTGCCCGTGCCCGTTTCCGTGCCCGAAACGAAGCAGGGGAGCAGGGGGTGGCGG
>CP070742.1:1507880-1515183 GCA_020348065.1 Candidatus Zixiibacteriota bacterium | reverse complement strand
CGCTCCCGGCTGTCTCGATTGTCACGGCAAACACGGTACCAGGAAACATATTGACTCCAAATCTACTACCTACCCGACCAATGTCCCGGGTTTATGCGGACGGTGTCATAAGGAGGGAAGCAAGGCCGCCGTGAGATACGAGGGCAAACAGCATGATATCCTCAAAAACTACGTCATGAGCATTCACGGAAAGGGGCTGCTTCAAAGCGGCCTGGTTGTGACAGCCATGTGTACCGATTGTCATACGGCGCACCATGTTCTTCCCGAGGATGATCCCCAATCGAGCGTCAATCGCGAAAATATCCCTCGTACCTGCGCCAAATGCCATAACGGAATCTATGAAACCTATATCACCAGCATTCATTTCAGCGATGAAGAATACGATCCTGACAGGCCCCTTCCGATGTGTGATGATTGTCACTCGTCGCATACCATCGCCAGAACCGATCAGGAGAATTTCAAATTAAGTATAATAAACCAGTGCGGACGCTGCCACGAGGAGGTGACGGAATCGTATTTCGAAACCTTCCACGGCAAAATTTCCAAACTGGGCTATACGGCCGCCGCGAAATGTTACGACTGCCACGGAGCCCATGACGTTCTTCCCACATGGAATCCTGATTCGAGGCTTTCGCGACAGAATATCGTACAGACCTGCGGTGAATGTCATAAAGGATCGCACCGCCAGTTCGCGGGCTACCTTACGCACGCCACCCATCATGACCGGGATAAATATCCTTTCCTTTTCTATACATTCTGGATCATGACCACCTTGCTGCTTGTCACTTTCGGAATTTTCGGGGCACATACTCTCCTCTGGCTCCCCAGGTCGTTGAAAGAACGGAAAAAATATAAAGGCCTGCCCCACAAACCGCATGAAAAGGTATATCTGAGGTTCGGGCGTATTCATCGCCGGCTGCATATACTGGTAATCATCAGTTTCCTGGGTCTGGCCATTACCGGAATGACCCTGAAATTCTCCTACATCTGGTGGGCCCAGCTTATCTCCAATCTCCTGGGCGGATTCGAATCCGCGGGATATATCCATAGAATTTGCGCCGTCATAACATTTTTCTATTTCGGCGCCCATGTCATTTTCCTTTTCAGAGATAAAAAGGGGAAAATGGTTACCTGGAAACAATATCTGTTCAACAAAAACTCCATGTTGCCTAACGGAAACGACCTGAAGGAGGCCTGGCAAACTCTTAAATGGTTCATAGGACTGGGTCCCAGACCGCAATACGGAAGGTGGACTTACTGGGAAAAGTTCGACTACTTCGCGGTATTCTGGGGAGTGGCCATTATCGGTTCCACCGGCTTGATCCTGTGGTTCCCCGAATTCTTCACATACTTCTTGCCCGGTCGGTTCATCAACATCGCAACTATTATTCACAGCGACGAGGCGCTCCTGGCGGTCGGATTCATATTTACCGTTCATTTTTTCAACACTCACTTCCGGCCCGACAGATTCCCCATGGATACGGTTATATTCACCGGACGAATACCGGTTGAGGAATTGAAAATCGACCGACCTCGCGAATATCAGGAGGTTACCGAATCCGGAAAACTCCAGGACAAATTGGCGGAACCCCTGCCGCCGGTGGTTGTAAAAGGACTGAGAATTTTCGGCGCTACCGCCTTAACTATCGGAATAATCCTGATTCTGCTCATAATCTGGGCCGAGATTTTCGGTTATCGCTAAAAAATGATATAAACCGGAAGGCGTTTATTTCGTGTATTATTTTACCCTATAAATATATGTTTCAGTGATGGTAATTTTTGCCGAATAGAAATGATGATGTCGCGGGAACCGGTAACCTACATAAAAAATATATTGTCCTTCGAAGTGGAAGATACCTTCCATGCGGACAATCCCGATTATGAGCTCGATGACGTCAAATCGCGCATCATACCGATTCTCATTCATCTTCTGAGTATTCTCGACCATCAGAAAGCGACGGCCACGTTTTTTGTTCTGGGATGGGTGGCGTCGAGATTCCCGGAAATCGTGTCGCTTGTGGATTCGCGCGGTCACGAGGTCGCCTGCCACGGTTTTTCGCATAAGGATATCTCAAAAATAGGGCCCGAAAAATTAAAATCGGAAATAGATCTTTCGAAGGAAACAATCGAAAACATACTCAACAAGCGCGTTCTGGGATTTAAGGGGGCTTGTGATCCTCTGGATAAGAAACATCTCCACATTCTGAATGACATAGCCAAAGCAGGTTATGCCTACGATTGCAGCACCAGGCCGGGAATTGTCGCTGGAAAATCTTTCGGTCCCTTCGATATCGAATTCAAAGACGGAAAATCAATTAAAATTATTCCTCAATCCGCCATGAGAAAATTCGGGGTATGGTTGCGATTCGGTGAAAAATTACGACTGTATCCTTCCTGGTTCACCATTCGGGCTATCGGCCAGCTCAACCGTATGGGATATCCCGCCATGATTAATATGAAACTCTGGGAACTGGACAGAGATCAGATCCGCGGGGTCAACGCTGATTACATACAGTATCGTCGGTACGGCAACCTTAACATCGCCGAAGAAAAACTTTCAAAGATCCTGGATGTTTTCGAATTCACCGCCTGCGCCGAGGCTCTGGGAATCGAATATTAATAAACATCATTCTACGTATCCCGATGAAGCTTTTCGGAACCGCCGTCAAAAACCGGCTTTGCCGGATTTACAAATAAATACTTCAATTATTGATATATTCCGTCCCGGCGAGATTGCGAATGCCGTTGGCAAGCGTCGTGTAATTTCGAGAAGCAAGTAATTCGCGAAATCTCCTCAAGGTTTTGTCCAGGTTGAAATAGTGCCGGAGCTCACTGAATCGAGATCCCGATCTTATGCGAGGCTGTTCGGGATCAAATTCCCAGGGATGGAAATACAGCAGCATAGGTTCCTGTTTTTTCTCGATCGTGTTCAGCGCGAATCTGGTAAGGCAGTTGGGCCAGAAACGGAAATAGAATCCGCCGCCGCAAGGGATATTTCCCAGAAACGACGATAATGTTGCTACGGGCCATTCCCATAAGCCCTGCATAACCCGGTATGGCAAGCGGGAAGCCCCGGGAATTCCGTAGCGGGGATTGTGTACCGGGAAAATACTGGAATCATGGCCGATGCCCTCCTCCTCCAATATGTCCAGAGCCCACAATGAATCTCTGGTAATGGAGAAATAAGGAGCCCTGAATGACGCCACCGGCTTATCCACAATTGAATTCAGAATATCCAGGGATCTCCTTAGATCCTGACGAAATTCATCCGGGCTCTGTTTGTAAATGAATTCATGATACATCCCGTGCGAGCCGACTTCGTGTCCTTCCTCGGCGATTTCCCGTACCAGTTCGGGAGATTTCTCCGCCACTTCGCCCAGCACAAAGAAGGTCGCTTTACTATCATATTCCTGAAACAATCTCAGCAACATCTCGGTAGCGGCAAAAGATCGACGCTCATATTTCGACCATCGGCGAGGGTCGGGTTCCAGGCCATGAAACCACTCCTCCAGATCGATCGTAATCACATTATGGCAATCTACTTGTTCCATTTAGCCCCCTTTTTAATATCCGCTCCGCGGCGCGAAGTTAGATTCCCTATTAAAGTCGAGCAGTTAACATATTGCGGGGAAATTGTCGATCCGGTGAGCTGATAATATGCATTGTTACGCTGTCAGTGTTGCCGATACCTCAAATCTTAAAACAAAAACGCTGGGGGAATCAGAGTTCCCGCAGCGTTTGAATTACGAATTTAATTAGATTTACAGCGTTGGCAGGTAGTTGTTTATCTCGTAATCGGTGACCGCCGTGCTGAAGCGATCCCATTCGACGGTTTTGTTTTTTATCAGCGTCGTGAAAATATGCTCGCCGAGAATCTCTTTCATAAGATTTGATTTTTTGAACTCCTGGAGCGCCTCAAATAGCGATGACGGTAGAATCTTGATTCTTTTTCTTCTCCTCTGGCGTTCGTCCATCTCAAATATGTTTTCCTCGACCGGGTCGGGCAAGGGATACTTATTTTTTATCCCCTCCAGTCCTGCCGCCAGCATAACGGCAAAAGCGAGGTAGGGATTGCAGGCCGGGTCGGGGCTCCTGATCTCTACCCTGGTAGCCCGCTCCTTGCCCAGTTGATACATCGGTACCCTGATAAGCGAGGACCGGTTGCGACGTCCCCAGGAGATATAGCAGGGGGCCTCATATCCCGGAACCAGCCGCTTGTAAGAATTCACCCACTGGTTGGTGACCAGGCATAACTCTCTGATATGAAGCAGCATACCACTAACATAATTTTGTGCGAGTTCGGATATATGGTATTTCTCCTTGGGATCGTGAAAAACGTTCTGATCGCCCTTAAAAAGCGATTGATGGATATGCATCCCGGAGCCGTTGATGCCGAAAATCGGTTTGGGCATGAACGTAGCATAATAGCCCATCGATAACGCTTTCTCCTTCACCACAAAACGATACAGCATGGCGAAATCCGCCATACGAAGCGCTTTCTGGTATTTCAGGTCTATCTCATGCTGGCTGGGGGCGACCTCGTGATGCGAACATTCCACCTGAATGCCTATCTCTTCCAGCGCAGCGACGGCGCCTTTTCTTAAATGAGTAGTTTCCTCAACGGTCGAGAATTCGAAATACCCGCCACGATCCATAATCTCCGGCTTCTTGGAATTTTTGAAATAGAAATACTCCATCTCAGGGCCCAGGTAGGGCGTATATCCCTCAGACTTGATCCTCTCAATTATCCTTCTTAAAACATACCTCGGATCGCCCTCATACGGTTCGCCGTGAGGAGTCTTGATATCGCAAAATACCGAGGCTATCCGCTCCCCGTTTATGGCCCAGGGGAATATGGTAAATGTCGAAAGATCGGGGTGAGCCATGAGATCCGATTCCTCGATTCGGACAAATCCCTCGATCGATGAACCATCAAATCCCTGGCCGTTGGAAAAAACATCCTCGATTTCACCCCGGGTGATAGTCATCCCCCTCATTACCCCGAGTACATCGGTAAACCATAACCGTATGTATTTAACGCCTTTATCATCCAGTAGTTTTATTGCCCCATCTGTGCTGTCAACGCCTATCATGCTTTTCTCCCCAAAATTAAGTTTTTCGTCCCAAGAAAGATACGGATATAATGAGTTTCTGAATTCCGGTCAAGAGAAAAATATAAAAAACCGACGATTTTTTTCATATTTACAAACGTGTATAATCTACACATATAATTATTTTATAATTTTATAGACTCATAAATCTGTTTGATAATGCCCCGACCATGCCGCTGGGGCTTAATATGATTGATTCTAATTATTAATTAATCAAAAGGTTTTGTTTATGCCATTCGATAGTTTTGGATAAGCCTTCCGCCAGCTCTACCTGCCAGCTGAATCCGAGAAGCATTTTGGCCTTGGCAAGATCCGGGATACGTCTTTTTACGTCCTCGTAGCCGCCTCCGAAACTTTCGTAGGGAATTAACTTAATCCTGGGCTCCCTGGTGTTATCGATTATTTTCCCTATTAATTTCGCCAGGTCGAGTATTGAGGTTTCTTTATCGGAACCGAGGTTAATGATCTCCCCTTCAGCGTCTTTTTTTTCGGAGGCCGTGATTATCCCCGCGATAAGATCATCTATAAACATAAACGAACGGGTCTGTCTGCCATCGCCGTGAATTGTCACTTCTTCGTCGTTAAGTATTTGATCGATAAAAACCGATTGCGGCCCTCCCCACCAGGAGCGATGATGCCGGGGACCGTAAGTTCCGAAAAACCGCAGGATCACCGCCGGCACATTTTTCTCGTTATGATATGCCAGCGCCAGATGCTCGTCGAAGACTTTGCTGACCGCATAGCTCCAGCGGCGGATATCGGACCTCCCGATCAAAAGATCGTCGCTTTCCCTAAACGGCGGTATGCCTTTGCCGTAAACGTCTGACGTGGACGCCAGTACTACTTTGCAATTGTGCGCCGCGGCCGCCTCGAATACGTTTTTTGTGCCCTCGTTGTTTACTTTCAGGGTCGAAAGGGCGTCTCCATAGCGGGGAATCTTTCTCGCCGCCAGATGAAATATTATCGATGTCTTTTCAAAGGCTTCAGTTAGAGATTTAAAATCGCTAACGTCATTCTCAAGAAAGCGAAATCCGTCCTTTTCAATCAAATGCCGGATATTGTCTTTGGAACCGTATGAAAGATCATCGTAACAGCGAACTTCATAGTCTTTTTTTATAAGGGCATCGCAGAGATGCGAACCGATAAATCCAGCGCCGCCTGTTACCAGGGCGACAGGTTTGAGACTATCCTCCAGCGGTTATTATCTCCCTGACGGTTTTTATCTTTTTGGTCCCGTCCTTTATCGATTCCGGTTCGAAAAGGTTCTGTCTGATTTTAATGAACGTTTCGACGATTCTCTTGCTCGCCTCGCCGTCCCAGTATTTGGGCCTTGAACCTTCCTTGATGTTACCGCTTAAAATTCTTTCCGCTTCCGCGGCTATCCTCTCCGGAAATTGCCCGACCAGAGTGTTGGTTCCTTCGATCGTTGTAACGGGCCTTTCCGTCGTTTCCCTCAAGGTAAGGCAGGGGACATTTAAAAAAGTCGTCTCCTCCTGTACCCCGCCGGAATCGGTCATAACGAGGACGGCTTCGGATTCCAATTTGAGGAAATCCAGGTAGCCCGTCGGGCCGATCAACTTGACTCCGGCTCGCTCAAGATAAGGCGACAATCCGAATTTATCAATATTTAACTTGGTCCTGGGGTGCGCGGGAAAAACCACCGGCATTTCTCCGGAAAATGAACCTATGGCGCCTATTATGGACTTGAATATTTTTGAATCATCTACATTTTCGGGTTTATGCAGTGTTAATAAAACATAATCCTTGGGCCTTAGATCGATATTTTCAGGGTAGGGTCTGGCTTGCGCCTCGGCAAAACGGTCGGTAAGGGAATCAATCATAGTGTTTCCGACATAAAATACCGAACCGGCGTCAAAACCCTCGTTCATCAGGTTCTGAAAAGCGGCGCTTTCGGATGGAAATAGAAAATCGGAGATTCTATCCGTTAGAACCCGGTTAATTTCCTCCGCCATCGACATGTCGGATGAACGCAAACCGGCCTCCACGTGTGCAATAAGGATCCTGCATTTGGCGGCCACCAGCGCGCAGGCGAGGGTGGAGTTGACATCTCCGAATACAACCGCCAAATGAGGCGGATCGTCCATAAGCGTCCTTTCAAATTCCAGCATGGTATGCGCGGTTTGCTACGAGTGCGTTGCCGATCCCACTCCCAGATAGATATCGGGTTGAGG
>CP070742.1:1504570-1507780 GCA_020348065.1 Candidatus Zixiibacteriota bacterium | reverse complement strand
GTCCTGGCCCGCCGGTATGACTACGGTATAGCCCTCTATCTCGCCGTCGCTCTTCATGCGGTCCAGAGGGGTCTCGCAGGCCTTCTGCAGGGCTATCAGCCCGGACTCGCTGGCTACTGCATTCACAAACGGGAGGGCTGCCGTTCTGGCGAGCTTTACAGCCTTATAGAGCGTCCTGGTATGCCTGACGCGCTGGAAATCGCTTGTAAGGCTCGCCATGGCGCGATCGTCGGTGACTCTGTAACCATGCCCTGGCCAGAACCGGAAAGTGGCGTAACGGGCAACATCAAGGCTTTCTATAAGGGCCTCGGTGAGATCTGTGGGATAAAGAGAAAGCATGTTATTGATCTTGAAGCCGCCCACGTGGCCGATGCACTCATTGACGTCTGCGCCGGCAAAAAGACCGCTCATAATGGCGGCGCCATTCCGGATCAGAGAGTCACCGTTTTTATCCGTCAAAAGCCCCCAGCCGGCAGAGATGCAGACGTCGCTGTCGAAAAACGAGGCAGAAGCGGTTTCGAGGCTGGTAACCCACTCCGCCGTTGTCTCCGCCCCGCTCGGCCTATCGGACTCCGCCAGAAACCAGATATACTTATGCCCGGCCTTTATGGTGGCGTTAAGAGTCGAAAGCGACGCCCAGAAGGTCTCGTCGGTGGCATCGGTAACGTGAATCCAAGAGATCTCGTTGTTTTCGGCCAGTTTCTCGATAGCATCGAGCTTTTTCTGAGTGGTCGGCTTAGCCTCGGTGCAAGACCAAGTCCAAAAATCGTTTTCGACAAAACTCCCTGCCGGCGTGACGTTATCAGTTAACGTCACTCCTGTACCGTTTCCGAGATCCACACTCTGAGGCGAACTCGCTCCCAGCGAGATCTCATCCTCGTAAGACAGGCCTCCGTTTTTGGAGATCTTTATCTTTACTCCGCCGGCAGCCAGGGAGCCGTCAACTCCGCCATCGGTTATAACCAGCTTGATATCGCGATCGTTCTTCGGAGTGCCGGTGGTATCTACGGTCCCGGTTGAGGTATTGCCAGTGTCCGCAGTTGGTGTTCCTTTATCCGTAGCGGTACCCCCGGTCGCGTCAGTCCGGACAGCGATAATCCTTATGGCGCCGTTGGCGAATGCGTCGAGAATCCTTTCCAGAAGCGTTCCCGCTTCGAAGGTATCCTCCGCAGTAGCGGGATCCCCGATAGCATAAGGCGTCTCGACGGTACCCATTGAAGCGTTTCCCTCAATACCGAATACGCCCGCACTGGCCGCGGAGATAACGCCGAGCCCACCGTCTTTGATAACCTCATTTACATTTGGCAGCGACATAAATTACCTCCTTGCCCCTACGGGTCGTTTAAGCCATTCATTGAGTTTGCGCTCGAAATCGGACTTCGAGATCTTCTGATCGGCAGCCCACCCGGCGTATTTCGCGGCGCCGGCAAGATAGTGCGGCTTAATCTTTAGCTCTCGCGCCCATTCAGCCGGCGTCTTCTGGCCAGCGGGTTTCGCCGAGAATCCGGAGTCCCCGGCTTTCACCGGTGTTTTATCATCTTTATCAGGCATAACCCCTCCTAAAAAAGTTTTTTAAATGCTTCATATGCGAGTTTGGCAATAAGTCCGATCGTTGCCGCAGATATGACTCCGATTACTTTTCTTGCCGTTTTTCTAAAATCAGTGTTTTCTTTTACTCGAGCATAGAGGCCCTCATCCGGATCGAGGAGTTTTTTTTCGAGCTCTTCCACCTGTGTTTTTAAGTTTCGTATCTCTTCGAGAATCATTTCGGTTTCGGTCATAATTCCAAAACCTCCTCTGCTATAGCTCCTATTAACGGCACTCTGATTGTGTGATATAAAGACCCTTCCAATATGACGCTGACTCCGCTCCGGAATAGCCCCGCTCTACTGTCAGAAAGCGGTTGTGCGCTTTTATCCAGATTGACGCGGTAAATATATTCCCCGTCATGTATGGCTCGATTTCCCTTAAAGAAATTCAATACCTGGTCCGGATATCCGAGGCGGCTGTCCGTACCAAAAAACTCGTCTTCATAAGCCGCGTAAATTTCAATCCGCAGCGCGAACACGAATTTGTCTGTCTGGAAGATTTTATCCTGCATGGATACGGTCTCCCAGCTGTAGGTGTCCCCTTGGACGAGATCTCCCTCGGCGCCGAATGTGAATATCGTTCCGTCGCCGATCGCTATCTGTCCGTCTGCCGGTACGGTTTCAAGGGATCCCCAGGTCTGCCCGTCATCCGGCGAGATTCTGTATTCAGCAGTCCCTAAGGGCCCGGAAGTCTCGATCTTCAGCTGATATTTATGATTGCCTATATGGTCCCCGGAGACAGAATAACTCGCCTGCGAGGTTCCCTGATGCGTGATAGCGGAGATCGTTTGAATATCCTTTGTATCCGCCAGTATATAATCATTGATGAAATTTTGCCTTGCGATTAGAACAAACATATACGGTTTATATTTTTTAACGTTCGATTCAAGAAAGTCGAAGTCCGGAAAGATGTAACTCACCCGCTCGGTAAAAACTCTTTTATTATTAAGGCCAGTGATATGATCAGCCAGCATTTCGCTCAATTTCTTGACCGCCTTATACACCGAATGCCTCCGCTAAAGCTTTCTCGAATATCTTTTCAACCTTGCCCTCAACCTCTTCCGCAGACGGCTCCCAGTGCGGTCTGGCCGGGATCCTGCCGTCCCTGGTTCCCTCCTCCATAATCTGCCCGATATTCGCTATCTTCTCGCCGCCGCTGTAGGCTTCCTGCCTGGATACTCCGACCTCTCCTTCAAATGGGCCGATTTTATGCGAGGTGATGGCGTTACGATAGGCCCCGGTCGCGATCAGCATCTTCTCGGATAGACGCCGGGGAGAGGATAATCCGGCCTTTCTCCGCTTCCTGCGCCACTTCCCGCTGCGAGTCCGCTCTTTATACCTGGCATATTTCTCTGAAAGCGGCGGCCAGGGGAGATCCTGATCGTCAATATGTTTTACAACGGTTTTTTCAACCAAGGCGATGCTTTCTGACATGGCATCGCCGCAGGACTCCCTTATGCGCCGGCCGATATTGCCCAGCCTATCGGTGACTTTATTCCAATCACCTGTAAGCGTCATTCCTCTTCCTCCGAACCAGCCGGGATTTTCAGAACGAGAGGCGGGATCGAACCGGAGTTCAATCCCAGCCTCCCCTCCTTCATTTCCGCCTGCTCATCGAGCT
>CP070742.1:1494428-1504470 GCA_020348065.1 Candidatus Zixiibacteriota bacterium | reverse complement strand
TTAGATTTTTTTGATGATTTTTTAGACATAATTTAACCCCGTTATAATCTGATTCCTTTAACCCTTAATAGGTTATCGGCAATTATCGCGGAAAATTAAAATAAACGTCGACATTTCTGTTCCCTATTGAATATGGGATCAATTGCCTGATTGACATCGGGTTAAATTATATTTATTATGTAAATATGAATTTGAAACTGGCTTTTTTCGATGTCGACGGTACGCTTATCTGGCGGAAAAGCGACGATGGTATCAGCCTGAAATCGGCTTCGTTTAATCACGCTTTAAATACGGTGTTCGGGCTGAATAATGTTAGTTATCTATCCATCTTAGGCAAGAGGCTTTACGGACTTACTGACAAATCAATATTAAAGTTGACTCTAATTGAGCTCGGATTCAGCGAGAGCCATTATTACGAAAATGAGGACCGGCTTTTCAGGGCGGCGGATGAATATTTTGAACGGAACCTTAAAACTCTGAGAGAATTTCAGTACAGCCCGAATCCCGGTGTACGAGAATTTCTGAATCGATTAAAAGAACAAAACGTCAGGTTGGGCCTGGTTACCGGCAATATTAAAAAACACTCCGACTGGAAGATGGAAGGAGCGGGATTCAACGGTTATTTTACGACCGGCGCATTCGGGGAGGACGGTGAAGACAGGGTCGATATTATGTCGGTCGCTCTGGCACGAAACCGGGATATCGATGTTTCATCGATCTGCCATTTCGGGGATTCGCCGCTTGATCTGAGCGCCGCTTCGAAACTGGGTATTCGCTGCGTGGCGCTGACTAAAAAAGGAGGCGGCACGCATTCCAGGGAAGAGCTTGAATCAGCCGGATATGGGCTGGTTATCGACAGCTGGAAAGACCTGGACAGAATTTTAGAATATCTGAATTAATCTATCGTCCCCACACAAACCATATATAGCGGAGTTTTACCTTGCTTCAAATCGAGCAGGCCCGAAAGCCTTCTTTGAGAAAAGGCTCCTACCGGAACGGAACCGAGCTTCAGAGCCGTCGCGGTCAATAGAATGTTCTGGGCGATATGGCCGCATTCCAACAGCGCGTAATCCCGCGATTTATCGCCGTAATCTCTCTCGATTTTCCGGGGGTCATAGACCGTAACGAAAACCGCGTTGGATAAAGAGACAAATTCCTGATCCCACGACATTTTTTGGACTTCGGGAAGAAATATGCCGGGTTTGAATATCTTCAAACATTCGCTGCCGGTATCGTAGATATAAATACCGTCCTGATAGCCGTCGACTCTCTCCACGAATACCTGAATCTCGATAGGATAGGTGGCCCCGGCGGACGGCGCGGTACGATACTTATCGCCCCGGTCTTTTAGAGTTATCCCGAAAGCGGCCCAGGTGAGCAATTCCAGGTATTCGGCCGGAATATTTTTTCCGGTTATCTCCCTGATAGTCCGCCTGTTTTTGATGGCTTCTTCCAGAGTATATTTTTTCAAATTCTTTAAATTATCGCCCACGGTCACAATCCTTGTCTTTTAAAATGAACCCAGCGGTTTTAGCGTGCAACAAATTATAATAAATCGCGCCGGAAAAAAAGCGAGAAAATCAGTCGTAGCCGGGGTCCCGCAGGGACCCCGGAATACGAGACCCGGGGTCTTTTCAAGACCCCGGCTACGGTCTACGGTCGGGTAGCATACTTTTTCGACGAAATCGAATAAGCGTGTTGTCCCCGAACCAAGTGCATCGGCGATGTCATTCCTGCGGAAGGGCTTGTTGAAAAAGTAGCCCCGACTTGAAAGTCGGTGCTATTAGGGTAATTTTTGATTTATATCTCCCTAATAGAGGCCGCTTTCCAGCCGCCGTGAAGGCTGATTCCCGTTTCGTCAGGTCGTAGGCCGCAGGCCGTGACCTGACGGCGAAAGTTGTTATACGGTCAGGTCTCCTCCCGACTTAAAGTCGGAATAACGACCTGACGGAACTAATAAAATACACACAAAAAAAGCGGCCTGAAAGCCGCCATATTCTTTCAAGAGGTCGACCGACCGCCGGGTTAGGCTCACGTGAACCGGCCGCCTGTGCTGCATGAAGAGGTCGAGTTTGAACCTTTCGCCGCGCTGGCGAAGCCGGACATCAGTCTTTCAGGATTCTCCGATCCGCATTTTTCGCAGGTTATACTGGAATCGCTGGAATAAACCAGGACCTCGAATTTGGCCCCGCAGTCTTTGCATTTATATTCATAAATCGGCATTCTACCTCCAGGAAAATAAAAATCCTATAGCGGCGAAATAGGGGATGGCCACCGCTTCGTTGCATAGAATCATGCATTGAGAGCCCAGAATCCCGGCCAGATATGAGGTGGCATAACCCGCTGCGCCCCCAAGGGCGATTCCCAAAGCGGCACGATGAAGAAGATTGAGCTTTTTTGATTTTTTGCCGTTACTTTGCCTCATCAACTATCGACCTCACGATCTTATCGACTTCATCGGCGAGTTCTTTAAGTTCGGGATTATCGAAAAACTCGCTTATCATTTTGGGATTCATGGCGGTTATTATCGTCTCGCCTTCTTTTGTATAAACGTTGATTTTGCAGGGTAAAAAGAGTCCCACGTCCGGCGTAACCCCTAAAGCCGTGTGCGCGAATTTGGCGTTACAAATTTCTATGATCTTATACGGTTCGCGCTCGAATCCTTTATCCTTCAAAGTCTGCTGCACGTCGTGGATATGAAGAACGCGAAACTGCTTCGAAGCCGTCAACTCCTCTATTTTGGCTACGACCTCGTCGAAGCTTTTGTCGGTTTTTTGAGTGTATCCAAGTTCCATTTTTTACCTCCGGACTCCCAAAACGCCCCAACGATAATAAAAGTTTCTTAAAATAAAATAAAAAATGAAATTTCTCAACCGGTTTTAAAACGGCATTATGGCAACGCCAAAATTGTAGTCTGCAGAGCTTTCGACCGCCAATCCCCCCGGCTGAACCCTGTTGGGATTTTGTAACAAATTATTAAGCAATGAGTTATGTTATATGGAAATTATTTCCCCGATTCTGTTTGAACTTATTTACTTATCGCGATATATTTTGAGGATGAGTTAGTAGACTTTTTAAATTTAACGGAGGGTATATGAAATCTCATACCTATTATCATTGGTTCAACACTAAATCAAGAAGGGAGTTTGTCAGGATTACCGACCTGGTGGAAGATCAGGTGACCGAATCCGGAATCAAGGAGGGATTTTGCCTGGTTTCGGCCATGCATATAACCGCCGCGGTCTATGTCAACGACGCCGAATCGGGGTTGATCGCCGATATCGAGGAATGGCTTCAGAAACTCGCCCCGGAGGGTCCCGATTATCATCACCACGGAACCGGGGAGACTAACGGCGACGCCCATCTGAAAAATCTGTTGATCGGGAAAGATGTAACGCTACCGGTCACTGAGGGGAAGCTCGATCTCGGCCCCTGGCAGCAGGTTTATTACGCGGAATTCGACGGCAAACGAAAGAAAAGGATGATCGTAAAAATCATCGGCGAGTAACGTAATCGATATTTAATATGATAAATACATTCACAGGAGGAAAAGTGCGTTATTTAATAATCATATCTGTTCTGGTTGTAGCATATGGTGTTGCCGAAGGCGGCGAATATCCCCTGGGTTTCTCCCCGATTTCAAACGAGGTTTCGCTGTATCAAAACTGCTCCGACGACGGCGATAATCTCGGCCAGACACTGCAGCTGGTTCTTATCAACTCAATCGATATCGGGACTGAATTAGGCGTGGAGTTTACCGCCGATTTCAACAGGAAAATGACCCCGGGCAAAGACCGCGATTATTATCTCGAATTCGGGCTGGTCAAATCGGTCTGGAAAAATTTCTCGGTGAATTACCAGAGAATTCACGGCACCTTTATCGGCGATCCGGTGAATCAGTTCGGGATAAGGTACAGGTTCTAGAAGACGCGGATTTTATCGGATCACTGGTTCCGTCGGATCGTAACGAAGCGTGACCGGACCGAACGGAGAATATAGCTACAGCAAATAAGCGTCAGGAAGTCCCGCTTTGCGGGACTGACCCTGCATATAATAATCGGCGCAACAATTCCCTTAAGTCAACTGTTGACAAAAAAGGTTATAAAAAATATATGTAGGATGAATCCGGGGTAAATATGAATCTGAAAAAGCGGACGAATACGAGATTTTGTAGAATCGGAGCCTTGAGCGGAATTTTGTTATTGATCTTTTCTATTGCTGGTTGTGGCCTGTTTGTAAAAAAAAATATCGAAAATGAAGAAAATTTCCTGACCATAAACCGTCTGTGGCGGATGCATGACGATGTTAATTATGTCTATTTTTATTATGAGGACGGTTCGGTGGAAAGCGGTTTGATTTTAAGATGGGATAAAGAGAAAATAGAGATTCAGAAAAAAGGCGAGAGCCTTCCCGAATTTATTCCGTCACAAGGGGTTAAATCTGTGAAGGTTGTTATCGGCAATCGTATATGGCAATCGCTGGCCGCCGGATCGGCCCTGGCCGCCGGATTTTTCGTCCTGGTTGGCGCCGGGGATCTTGGGGGCGAGTCGCCTGGCTCCGCCGCAATTAAGATGTTCGGGGCTCCATTGATTATTATGGCATCCGTTGCCTTCGGGGCAAGCAGCGAAAAAACAGAGACTTACGAGGTTCCGGACAATTTCGAGTTCGATTTTGACGAAATAAAGAGGATACGCGAGATTACCAAATAAGCCTCATGGCTGCGAAATTTGTATATGACCTCGAAATTCAGGTATAAAATACTTTTAAAGTTTTAACACTAACTATTGACAATCGCGCCGTGATATACTAATCTTGATTATTGTAAGAAGTTTTTTGGGCTTGCCGATATTAATTTGACAACAATTTCTTATACGGTACTCAGGGTTTTTTTATGCTTATTGAAGTACGGTTGGCGGGTAAGGATGATATTGAGAAATTGCATGATATCGTTGAGGAAATGGACAAGTGCGAAATCGGGTTGAGAGATGAACGGTTTAAAGAGGCCCTGGGTTCGCGGTTATCCAGTTATCTGGTGGCGATTTGCGAAGACAGGGCGATAGGTTTTCTGAACCTGTGGCATATTCCGGATATTGTAGACGGCGGATTTATCGGCGTAATACTGGATTGTTACGTGCTGGGTGAATATCGTTCCAGGGGAGTGGGGAAAATGCTTATGGAAGCGGCAATGGATCTTGGGAGTAAATGCGGGATTAATAAGTACTTTTCCTGGGTCGATCCCGGCAACAAGTCCGCCATTTCGCTTTTGAAAAAATTTGGATTCGGCTCTGAAAACCTTATGCTTGAAAAAAAGGAGTGATACTATTTATAGAGCGTTACAGGGAAGTTGCGGTCGTTTTTGCGGGGAATGCGATATATATATCGCATATTCCACCAGCGATGATAAAGCGCTTTCAAGACTCGCCGGGAAGCACTCGAAGGAAACCGGCAGGGAAATATCACCCGGGAAATTGAAGTGCGTGGGGTGTAAGGGACAGTCCTCCGGGTGCTGGTGTTCCGGATGTGAGATCCGGGCCTGCGCGGAAGATATGGGATTGGAATTTTGCTATCAATGCCAGAAGTATCCCTGCGATCCGCTTTCAAAATTATTCGAAAAGTATCCCGAAGCTCAGGGGAACCTGAAGACTATATCCAAGATCGGGCCGGACGCCTGGGTGGCATCCATGTTGGCCAGGGCTAAACATTAGTCTATTGACATATTGTCCATATTTTCTTAGTATCAGGAGTCGGCTGAGAGTTTCAGATGGACTTTTTTATGTAAAATAACGGGAGCAGGGAATGGATTATAAAAACATTAGATTCGAAAAAGAAGAAGCCGTTGCGATAATTACCATAGATCGCCCCAAAGTTTTGAACGCCCTCAATGACGAGACCGTGATGGAGCTGCACCGCTGTATTGATGGAATTTCGAAAGACCGTGAGATTCGGTGCGTGATTCTTACCGGCGGGGGAGAGAAATCGTTTGTGGCCGGCGCCGATATCGGGGAGCTGGCGGAATGCGATGTTGTTTCCGGCAAGGCAACCTGCGACAAGGGACAGGACCTTTTTTTCAAAATCGAAAATCTTCCGCAGCCGGTGATCGCGGCCATAAACGGTTTTGCCCTGGGGGGCGGCTGCGAAATAGCCATGGCCTGCGATATCAGGCTGGCGTCGGAAAAAGCCAAAATCGGGCAACCGGAGGTAAGCCTGGGAATTATCCCCGGATACGGCGGCACCCAGAGGCTGGCCAAGATAGTGGGTCCGGGCAAGGCCAGGCAGTTGATTTACACCGGCGACCATATCGGGGCGGCGGAAGCGTATCGCATAGCTCTGGTCGACGAGGTTTATCCGCCGGAGGAACTGATGCCGAAAGCAAAAGAGATGGCTCAGAAGATAGCGTCCAGGGGACCGCTGGCGATCAAAGCCGCCAAGGAGGCTATTAATACCGGTCTTTACGTAAACCTCAGGGCCGGCTGCGAGCTGGAGGGAACCCTTTTCGCCGGCATATGCGCGTCAGAAGATAAAGCTGAAGGCACTAAAGCATTCCTTGAGAAACGAAAACCGGAGTTTAAAGGGAAATAGGATATCAGACCATTTTTAGAATTTTGGAGGGGGAATCATGACGGAGATTACAGGTAACGACCCCGAAAAAAATCCCCTTGCGCCAGGTTCGGCTTACCTCGATTACTGCGTCAGGCAGGGATGGCTTATAAAAAGCGGCGAGGGCGATTCGGCGACATACGAGTTAACTCCCGAAGGCGAGAAGAAGCTGGCAGACGTACCCTTTAATTTTGACCTGTCCAGGCTCGAAAGGGCCGAAGAAGAACCGCGCAGAAAATACAAGCGCAGAAAGTAATTTTCGCGATCTGTTTTATCCCGCAATAAACGGGTAAGTTTATGGATTTCCGATTATAATGAAGGTGGCTGTTACGGGGGCAGGGGGATTTCTGGGGCAGGCCCTGGTGCATGAACTGCTGGAATCCGAACATGAGCCGCTGGCCATAATTAAAAAAGAATCCGATGCCGACGAATTCGACGACGGTAGCTTAAAAATAGTATGTCAGGACCTATCTGACAGGGAAGGATGCGCCGGGATTTTCAGGGGTTGCGACGCGGTGGTTCATTGCGCGGCCTTAAGACGGGATTTCGGCGGCCGCCGGGAATTCGAGAGAATGAATATAGAGACCGCCCGCAACGTGATGGAAAATGCTCTCAAGGATGGGGTATCCAGGATAATTCATATATCCTCAACCGCGGTTTACGGCAACGAGCGCAACCACGTGGGCACCGACGAGGAGGCTGACTACGGCGTAAGGATTGTCGATCTTTATACCCGCACCAAGATAGAGGGTGAAAAAATAGTCATGCGGATGGTTGAGGAAGATGGCCTTCCTGCTGTAATTCTGCGGCCGGGGCATATCTGGGGGCCGGGTGACAGGAGGATACTGCCTTTTATTGTTAACGGCCTGAAATCGAGGCGGCTGGCACTGGTTAATAACGGCGGCAATTTCCTTTCCTTATCGTATATAGACAACGTGATCGAGGCGATAATTCTGGCGCTTGAGAAGGATGATGCGATCGGAAAAATTTTTAATATTACCGATGGTTCCAAGGTGACATCCAAACGGTTCATCTCCGATATTATTGGCGTCCTGGGGATAGACTATAAAATAAGATACGGCGCGTACCCCTTTTTATATGGTATAGCCTCGTTGATCGAATCGTATTACAGGCTGGTGCAAAGAAAAAGCCGTCCTCCGTTTACCAGGTACATGGCGAGGTTTTTACATTATGATGCCTTCTTCGATATAACAAAGGCGATGCAGGAACTGGGATATAAACCGATAATATCATACAAAGAGGGAATAACGCGTGTAACCCCTTATCTTCGTAATCTCTATTACGGTCAGAAATAGATCTCAGATCCCCATATCGTCCAGAAACTCTACAGCCCTCCGCAGATGCGGTACCACGATAGATCCGGCCACGGTATAGGCCAAGCTGAAGATCTCGAAAAACTGCTCTTTTGTTACGCCGTTTTCACGGCATTTTATTATGTGGTATTTTACGCAGTCGTCGCAGCGCAACACCATGGAGGCCGCCAGGCCCATCATCTCCTTGGCGCGGACATCCAGCGCGCCAGGCTGATAAGTCAGGGTGTCGACCGAATAAAGCCTTTTTAACACTTTATTATCCTCCGCGAGGATTCTTTTGTTCATCCTTTCGCGGTAGGAGTTGAATTCGTCCAGGAGTTTACCCATAATCGCCTCGTTTTTTTGTGATGAAATTTATATTTTTCCGCGAAAATTCATATATGATTCGGAGCGATATGGCAAGTGTGATTTTAATAAACGGCATTATTGCCGTATATTGTGCGCCTGTACTATCCGTAATCCTGGTAACGGAGCCAAGCGCATCGGCAATGTCATTCCCGAAATCTCTTATCGGGAATCCATGAGGGCAGGCCATTAATGGATGCCGGGTCAAGTCCGGCATGACAGGGTTTGCATGCCCGGCCCCCGGCCGTTAAATGCTATTTAGTTGAGAAAGAACGAATGCATCAATGATAGTCTTTATAATACCAGCGATCTTCGTACTTATATAAAAGTATTGTTTTACCATCATAATATTGTCGAAGCGCCTTCCCCGATAATTGAACTTCTTTCGGCCCCTTCACACTGCGATCATTAAATAAACGAAATTCATCCAAAGTCATAGTAGTATCTTGAAATAAAGATAGACCATAACCGTATTTCCCTCCGGGCAAAATTTCATCCACTATATATTGCTCGTTCCAGAATTTTCTTGACACAAAGAACAAGTATACACTTCGCTTTCCCCCCCCTTTTTCTTAACCCAAAAGACTGCGCTATTTTCTTGATCCCCCTCTTTGTAGCCGTAAATATAGCAAGGTTCAAGCATACCGGGAAGATTATAAAAATCGTCCACTTGTTCGTAACCGTTAATTTCAGCAATCTCGACTAATTCCTTAGGCATGATCAGGATTTTATCATTGCCATAGGCATTGAAACTTATGCCGCTGAGAATCATGCAAATAACCATCACTAATAGAGTTGATTTTCCTAACATTTTCTGGAATCTCCTATCTTAAAGTCGTCCTTAAATAATCACTTATCGGTCTTTGCGGTAAATCGTACATATAATATTTTTGGGGAAATTCAGACATAGGTAGGGCTATATGTATATGGCCCTTCTCATATACCGGTTCGGTCCCGTATTCGTTTTTAGGTTCAGTATTAAACGCTGCAAATTCAGTTTTTAATAAAGCGCAATCAATAATACTCCTCTGCTCACTTGGAGTTATGTTCAGTCCGATAAGTTTAAAGTCTATAGCCCGCGCGCCTCTACTTAGTAGATGTGGACTTTTAGAATCGGAATCTGGAACCTCTTTACCGTCGCCTAAATCGACATGTATTCCGAATCGATTAGGGTGCCTATCACCTCCCGTAACGTATAAGGTGAAGCTGTCGTCCGGATATCCCATCGCCATAATTGCTTCATTTAACAATTCAAAATTTCTTCTTACATTGGGATTGACAGGATTAAAATTACGCCAATTTATTTTTAGGCCCATCGCATCAGTAATATTCACAGGATTATTACGTACATAACGATATAAATTTATATCTCCGCCGTAAAAATCAATTGGATCCCTGACCATAAACCTCCCTGTCAGCGGGTCATAATATCTGGCCCGATAGTAATAAATCCCCAAATCGCGCTCGGCCTCTCTGCCGGTGTAGCTAACATAATCAGCCAGCACGCTGCCGGAGTCGGTGCTCATCACACCGTAGGAGGAGTAAACCATCAGCTTGTACCGCGCGCCGGTGCTGTCGGTAATCCTGGTAACCGAGCCGAGGGCATCGGCGAAATGCTGCTTTGTCCCGACCGAATCGACCGATTCCAGTATGTGGTCGATTCCCGGGCCGTAGAGGTAGCGTATCCGTAACGTATCACCCTCGTCCTTTTCAAATAGGAGATCAGCCCCATCGTAGGTGTATTGCAGGGCGTGTGTCCGCCATAT
>CP070742.1:1491695-1494328 GCA_020348065.1 Candidatus Zixiibacteriota bacterium | reverse complement strand
TAAGCTTTCAGGAAAATTCGGGAATTGCCCTCTATTGCCGGTGGTGGTGGTCAGGAAGAAAATGGAAGGATCGTTAATTAAATTTCTTTTTCTTAAAGGCAAAGCAATACTGCTTTTCGTTTTATATTATTGCTGTCGGGTCGGGTGACCCGACAGCAAGGTTTTTATCCGTATTATATTCTCATAAACCTACTCCGCCACGTCCCCCACCAGCCTGTCCACCACGTCCAGCGTCCCTACGCCGTCGGCCTCGGCGGAGAACGACGTCACGATGCGGTGGCGCATCACCGGGCGGGCTACCTGGCGGATATCGTCGGTGGATGGTGTCGGCCTGCCGTGCAGGATTGCGCGGGTCTTGGCCCCCAGCACCATATATTGCGAGGCCCTCGGTCCGGCGCCCCAGCTAACCCAGTTCTTTATATAATCGGGGGAGCCCTCCACCGGACGGGTGGAACGAGCCAGCCGGACAGCGTAGGCGATTACCGTATCGGATACCGGCACCCGGCGCACCAGGTCCTGCAACTCTAAAATCTCCTCGGCCTTCATCACCACGCCGGCGTTGGCTTCATATGCCGAGGTTGTGGTTCGCACGATCTCGTTCTCATCGGTCTCCGGCGGGTAATCGACGTAGATGTTGAACATGAAGCGGTCGAGCTGGGCCTCGGGAAGCGGGTAGGTCCCCTCCTGCTCGATGGGGTTCTGGGTGGCCAGCACGAAGAACGGCTTGGTGAGACTATGGGTTTGCCCGGCGGCGGTGACCTCGTACTCCTGCATCGCCTGCAGAAGCGCCGACTGGGTCTTGGGAGGGGTACGGTTGATCTCGTCGGCCAGTATGATATTGGCGAACACCGGCCCCTTGACGAAGCGGAATTCCCGGCCTCCGGTGGAACGGTTCTCCTCGATAACCTCGGTGCCGGTGATATCCGACGGCATCAGGTCGGGAGTGAACTGTATGCGCGAGAATTTCAGGTCCAGCGTTTTGGAAAGTGTTGATATGAGAAGGGTCTTCGCCAGACCGGGAACACCCACAAAGAGGCAGTGCCCGCGAGCCAGGATGGCGATCAGAAGCTGCTCGATTACCTCCTCCTGCCCGATTATGACCTTGCCGATTTCTGATTTGATAGCCTGAAAGCCTTCATTAAGCCGTTCAACCGCTTTAAGATCGCTCTTTTCGGAACTCATTTATCCTCCCAATCGGGTTAGTATTCGAATCTCTGTGATCGTATCCCCATAAACGCGAAAAATATCTGCCGGGATCCGGAAACCGCCTGTCCTATTATACGCAAATGGCAGCTGAAAAGAAACAATAGAAAGTAACAGAAATTCCTCTGAATTATCGTCAAGACGGTTTTTTCCCTGATTTTACAAACTAGACGTGAGGATTTCAAGTAATATGCGCTTTGCAAAGCGCCATTATCGCGCAATTCTGCATTTCAAACATAATAATGTGTTAACATTTTTGCTTAAGTGAACATAAAACGAAGAATTGGATAATAGTCTATGGGGGGCTTTTCCAAACACAATTGCGTTATCTACATCATTATGGCGGGGGCTATCCTGTTTTACCTGCCATATATCTCAAAACAATTCATGAGCGATGACTGGTTGTGGCTGTCCAACGCGAAAATGGCTTCAAGCGACTTCTCTATCTTTCTCGAGCGGCCAATGTACGGCTATTTTCGGCCTCTCAATATGGTAATCGTTTTTATACTTCTTAACTTGTTCGGACCTATCCCTTATGCCTTCAGCGCGATAAATATCCTTTTGCATGCCTGCAATATATGGCTTCTCTGGATTTTATTGGGGAAATTCAACCTTTCGGTTTCCGTCCGCAATCTAAGCGCGTTCATTTTCGGCTTTTACGCTCTCAACGCTTCCGCGATTGAATGGATATCTGTCGGTCACGATCTCTGGGTAACCGGACTGTCTTTTCTGTTTGCGATGATAACGCTGAAACTGATCGAAAAACCTTCTTTTCGCCTTTTCCTGATGCTATGGGTGGTGGGATTCATGGCGGTTTTAATCAAGGAATCGGGTTTTATTACAATAGGCATATTTTTTATCCTCCTGATTCTAAAGGGCAAATCGCCCTTTCGCCGGGAATACCTGTATTATTCATCGATTTTTATATTAACTTACCTGTTATACCTTTACGGTTATTTCATTACCCGCACTCTCGCTGACCGGGACCTGGATCTCGGCATCGGGATCTTGGTTAATCTATGGTATTTTATATCATACCTGGCAGCTCCGATTTCAAAACGAATCGCGGAGGGATTTCCCGACCGATACCTTTGGATTTTAAAGTTCATCAAGATGGTCGTCGCCATAGGCGTGCCCGTTATCCTGGCATACATTTACATAAAAGCTAAAATCGGCTGTAAGTTCTTTATCCTATGGTCTATTATGTTCATTTCGACCATCGCTATCACTAAATGGGACGTTCACCCGTTTTCATTGTACCCGGAAAGAACCGCCGCCAGGTTCATGTATTCAGCTGTCCCCGGAATGGCGGTCGCTCTGGCCTGGATTATCACGACATATGTCAATAAACGAATTTTTAAAAATGTCTATATAAAATCCGCCGTAATCATTTTATATGTCGCCGCTAACTTTCTGATCGTTCATCGAAT
>CP070742.1:1472161-1491595 GCA_020348065.1 Candidatus Zixiibacteriota bacterium | reverse complement strand
GTTCGTTTCCGGCAAGGTAGTTATCAACAAAGTCACCGTTCAAAAGCAGTGATATATCGTTCGGCAACTGGCTGTTGATATCGGAAAGCGAATGAGCGCCGTCGAAAAGACCTGGAAGCATACCGGCGTAGGGGGCGTTTATCACTTCGTCCAGCCTGCCCCAACCATATATATTATCGTATGACAGAAACAGAAAAGCCATATAGGCGGGCCACTCGTATGTCGTATATTGTATAACGATTTCCACCGTACCGGCCAGATCGTACGGCCCCGCCATGGGCGCCACGGCTGTTATATCGAACTCGTCGGAATGATAGAGCTCTATTTCCCTTTGAGTCGCCAATGTAACATATCCCCCTTCCGAGTAGCCGCCCAGAAACAGCTCCTCCCCCATTGTGATACCGTTATCAGCGCAATAACTCCTCGACGCTCTCAAAAAATCTACTGCCGCTGATGACGACAGGTCGGCGTGGATATATGGATGCAGCATTTCCGAAATGCCGTAACCGAGGTAATCGGGTATGCAAGTTAGATATCCCATTCCCGAAGCGGTAAAAAGACCTATGACACCCTCCAATGAGCCCAATGGCCCTTCCGATGCCACCTCATCCCTGGCTGTAACCGTTCCATGATGCAGACTCAACACCGGCGCCCCGCTCGCTTCCACCGGGATATAAAGCGCCCCCGAGGCCTCGACAAAATAGAGGTCATCATTAATCGTCCAGTAAACGATCTTGACAGCGTTGACCGTGTAGGTGAGCTCGACCGGCAGGGGATCGACCCATGCCGACAGAATCACCTCGATAGCCTGGGGCGATAAAGTTGTTATGGTGCTGGAACTTATGATCGCCCCGCGAGTCGGAACCTCCGGCTCGGGGCCGGCGGGGTCCTTATCGCATCCCGCGACCGCGATTAAAAACAAAGCTATAAAACAGCCGATTATTCTATATTTTGTCTTTTCGATTAACATCCCATTCTCCTTATCCTCCAAGGCATTACATACACCGCCATATACGATAAACATGCTATCCTGTTTCGCAGCCGTCAAGTGCTTTCTAAGGAGGATTTAATTCGCAGGGCATTTAAATGGGCTTGTTGAAAAAGCGCCCCGACTGGAAAGTCAGGGCTATTATTTTTTGGTGATAATTTCACATTCCCTTAATAGACGAGACTTTCCAGTCTCGTTACTTGATGCCCGGATATCAAACAATAGATGGCGATAACTTTTTCAACACTCCCTTGTGCGCAAATGACAAATATGTATATTGCAGGCGGTCGGTTTATCCGGCCGTCACGCCTATGGCGTGATTGGGGGATAAACCCCCAACCTACAGAAAAACGGTGGATGGCATGCTTTTTCCGATGAATTCGGAATAAGCATGTATTACTCGACACTTCGGGCGCGAACGTAGAGGCCGCCCCATGCGTCGGCTTCCCGCCTCCGCCGATCATCCTATTCCGAAAAAAAAGAGAGCCCCGTTTTATGGGGCTCCCTTCGAGAATTCAATTCCGTTCGAAATTATTTCAGAAGCGTCATCATCTTGATCGAGGTGTAATCTCCGGCAGAGAGTTTGTAGTAGTAAACGCCGGACGCGACATCCGAAGCGTCCCAGGTAACCGTGTAGCTGCCGGCAGGAAGCAGGCCTTCGGCCAGCGTGGCAGTCTTCTGACCGAGGACATTGTAAACCTCGATCTTAACATCGGACTGCTGCGGCAGGGCGAAGTTGATGCTGGTCCGGGCGTTGAACGGGTTGGGGAAATTCTGCGCGAGAGAGTAAACTTTCGGCAGGCCGGAAACGTCTTCAATTCCGGTAGTGCTGCTCACCTCAACATGGATCTCAGGAGTATCGGGAGTGCTGTTGTGAACCAATATCGTCGCCTCATAGATCGAATCGGGAGTAATGTCGCCGGTGAAATCGATGGTTACTTCCAGATCGATATTTTCGGCGGGCTGGAGCAGGCCGGACATCGGGTCAACGATTATCCACTGTGAAAAAGGAGTAATCTCATAGCCCTTTACGAGATCCGGAGTGCCCTGGTGCAGGCCGAAAAAGATGCCGAAAGCCGGATCCCATTCGGTGGAGAACGCAGCGCCGCCGGCCATCGCGTCGCTTCCATTATCAACCCCGTAGAAAACAAGGCCGGTATAAGCGCCGGTGGCAGGATCGAACTGGTTAATCTGAAGCAGGGGACCGTTGGGGTCAGGCCCGTTCTGCGAGAAGATCCAGAGCCAGGGGCCGTCCTCGGATGCGTCATCCCAGGCCATCCCATAAGTGGAGAGGTTGAGCGGATCGGAATAAGAGTTTATCACGGCGCCTGTACGATCAAACTCGTAAATATTCGAGCCCCAGTTCTTGGCCCAGAAATGATCCGTGGCGGGATCGTAAGCCAGGGCGCGGTTCGGATTCTCAGGACCGCTGAAGGAACCAACCACCGTTCCGGAAACCGGGTCGAAGATGTCTATCTGCGAATCGTCGGACGCGTAAAGATACTCGCCATCCCAGGCGATGTCACGCCATCCCCAGTCCGACGATGTGTTCTGCATGAAGGATTGTATATAGTTGCCGTCGCTGTCGTATTTGTGAATTCTATTCTGCGAGCCGGAGCCGTCACCCACCCCGGTAACCCAGAAATATGTACCGTCGAATTCAACACCCAGGCATCTGGGATCACTCGTCGATCCCTCGGGATCGAACATGAACATCTCATCCCCGAAATCGAGGATGGTGGGAAGATAACCGGGGGTAAAGGTCGGCGAGCATTCATTCCTGGTGTCCATCAGCTTCTCACGGCTCGTGGCAATCCTCTCCGAGAAACTTCTAATGCCGGATCCGGGACGAACAGACAGGGTAATGGGCCCCATGCCAACTTCCACGTCGAATTCAAGCTCGCCGTCACCGATATTGGCAACGTTACGGGTTACCATTATGACCTCACCCGAATCTACCTGCAGCTGGATCGGCGACGTGTCAACATTGATAAGAGGCGTGGGAAGCGCGAAATCCACAGTCGTGGTCTCGCTCTCAATAACGACAATATCATCGATTGTAATCGGGTTGTGATACTCAGCAGACGCCGTTACCGAATAGGTGCCGGGAATAAGCTCGAGCAGGTAATCGCCTGACGCGTTGGTGGTATCCATTGCGTTTCCGCCTATAACCACCGTTCCCTGAATCGGATTCCCGGTAGATAACTCTGTGACTGTCCCGTCGATATATCCGGGTTCGGCTCCCCCACCGCCACAAATCGTGAAATCATCGATATAAAAGCCGGGGTATTGCACAGAACCGTCGCTTCCGAAATCAAAACGGAACAATACAGCCGCGCCGCCGTACGCCGATAGATCGAAGGTCTCGAATTGCCAGTAGTCATGGCCGTGACCTGTATAGATCTCTTCGCCGCTCAATGGATTAGAGGAATTTCCGATACCGTCATAACCGCCGTCAGGCGTGATAATATTCCAGGTAACGCCGTCGTCGGTGGATATTTTTACATTGCCACCATCAAAATTGGCCTCGGTGTCGTACCAGAGCCAGAAGGCCAGAAGGGCGTTACTTGAAAGGCCGAAGGGTGGCGATACCAGATGACCCAGCTGGTCGCTGCCATAATTTCCGCCCAGGTTGGTGGCCCAGAGTTTCGAGCCGGAATAAGCGCCGTTGGGGCCTGACGTTGGCACTCCCCACTGCCATTCGCCGTCTCCCACAAAATAACCATCAGTAAGCTCAAAATTCTCATAGTACATTGAACCGTAGGTAGTGTGGTTGGTCCGTATAGTATCATTGGCCGGGTTCTCGTCGCCGGACAGTTCGCTGATGGCGACAAACTCATGAACACCCTCTTGAGTTGAGGTAAATACAGGGAATGTTACATTGGCGGAAGCTCCCGGAGCAAGATTATTAACCTGTTCGGTTTGGTTGTAAATCTCGTTGCCGTTAAAATTTACACTAAGCCGAACCGGGAAACTCTCGGCGTTATTCCCCTGATTAATAAAGGCAACCTCAGTCGTAACGTTATCTCCAACCTCCCCGAAAGCGGGAAAATCTATAAACGCTACAGGTCTTACTTCATGTTCGCCAACAATCGGCGCTTCAAAACCGAAGTAAACGGCCATGTTGTCGACTATGCCGGCCTGATTATACCGGTACTGGGTACCGATAGTACCGCCGGCGTTCTCTATTCCAACTGTCGAACTGTTATTGCCATGTCCGCCGTCATCCATAACACCGTAATGATAAACGATAGAGCTGTCAGTACCGTCCAGAACAGCCTGGAAATGGAGAGATCCGTAATTGTAGTAATGCGGTACGCCGTCATAAGATATGATAAGCCGGTTTGCGCCTGCGTCACTATAGTAATAAACCTGCCCTCCATGGTGCGGAGCCAAATCATCCCAGAAGATCGCCAGGAGGTTATTGGGCTGGTTGGCTGACGGGATGGCAACATTGCTAAGAGAGGTTGAGGTACTCGTAAATGAAACCCATCCGTTGGAGCAAATATAGAACTGATTAAAAGTGACTCCATAGAATGTGAAATCAAAACCGATGGGAAACGGCCCCGCATTGGCATCATCGCCGAGAGGAACTGCGATACCGATTCCCGATATATCGGTCCAGTTGAATACCGGCGCGTTCAGGGCGGGATCGAAGCTGTCAATATAATAATAACCGCCGGGGTCTGGACCACCGTGTTCAAGAATAACGGGGGGATCGAGGGGCTGAAGCCGGTAAGCGTCGCCATACTCCTTTTCCCATTGTTCTTTCTCTGTCAGCGCATTAGCAGATGTGGTAAGGCCGTATACGGCCAGCGTAAAAAAGGCGCAAATACAGAGCTTTAAAATTCCTCTCATTTCGATTTACCTCCTTTAAACTTGATTAAAATTACAGGTTGGTTGCTGAAATTATAAAAGACCTTTGCAGTAAAATTCACGTAATTTAAGGTTCCCAGAAAAATAATAAACTCCAATATATAAAATAATCGAATAACACAATATGTCAAGAATAATTTGCACAGGTCTAAATTTAGAAACCTTTATTTATAACATGTTAATTAGCAACCCATTACGGTGACAACTTAAAATATGATTTGAGCTGTCTATTATTAGTAAATACTATCATTTAACTCCTGAAAAACATTGTATCTTGTTGTATAACTATAGGTTATTAGAATTTATAAATAAAAATGGGGGGGGATATTAAGCGCTCCCCCATTTCCAACAATATATTTTTATTTCAACAATAGCATTTTTATCTGTTTTTGGGTGTCTTCCCCTCTAAGAACGGCAAAATAAACGCCTGATGATAAACTGGAAGTATCCCATACCATGCTATATTCTCCCGGTTCATGATGGTCATCAGCCAAGGATTTCACCCTCTGCCCCAATAAATTATAAATGGTCAGATTCACGTGACCCGGCCGGGAGATTGAATAATTCAACGTGGTTTTTACGTTGAAGGGATTGGGGTAGTTTTGGGAAAGATCGAATTTTAGCGGTAATTGATTGTTATCGTCCTCGACACCGACGAGGTTATAATCCACGACAGCCCTGATTAAGAAATCGGCGGAGGCCGGCATCCACTGCCCGAGCGTATAATAGTTGGACCGATTCGCAATCGCGGGATCATCACCGAGAATTACGGGCCACTGAGTACGATAAGTGTAACCGATATGGAAATCGGAATCGAAAACCAGCCCCATACCCCTGAAATCAACGTAGGTAACCGCTTCCGGATCTTCCAGGGTGGCCCATGGATAGACGGCGAAAGGTGTAATCAATGACTGGCCGGGATTGTTGTTGGTCCCGTTATCCCAAACGTTAACATCAACGGTATCTATCGGGCGATTGATATCGGTATACAGGCTGTATAAGCCGGAAACCAGCATGCAGGTGGCGCTGGGCGTGAATCGTACGGCGATTTTATCGTTGGGCTGGAATTCATAGATAAATTCGGGCTCGCCGTCATCATAGTAAATCACCGTTCCCGAAACGTAATGCTCCTCTGCGGATGTTCCGGAATTGCCCACGTTATCCTCGGCGCCGATGGTATAATTGACGTGGGCTCCGGCTTCTGCTGCCAGGATGGTGAAATAGTAATCGTTACCCACCGTGCTGTCGATGGCGGCGGTCAGATCGGGGCCGCCGTCCACCGAATAGGTCACCCAGGCGTCGTTAACGCCGGAAATATCGGTGATGGTGGCAATCACCGTATATTCCTCCGGCACACTGGTGAACACCGTGGGGCCTTCATGCATGATTAGCGGAGGGCTGTTGTCTTCCGTAAGACCGTATACAAAAAAATCATCTATATACATGCCGTCGGTTTCGTAGCCGGGATCGGTTACCAGCGTAAGCTTAAATCTGACGGTGCCGCCGACATACCCTCCGAGGTCGGCTATAAAATTGTACCAATCCACCCCTTGGCCGTTGAAGGTGTGGAAATTATTCCATGACACGCCTCCGTTGGAGGATACGTACATGTAGACATAATCGAAACCGATTTCTAACTCATATTTTGTCCAGAATTCCACCCTGGCGCCCAGGTAGGAGGATAAATCGATATCGGTGGTAAGTTGAACGGTTATACTGGAACTGGGCGGATAATTCCCTACGGGCGTATCGGCCATGGAATTGGGTGCCGAATGATAATGAACCGTGGCTATACCCCATTGGCCCGACCAGGCTCCCATGCCGCTGTCGAAATTCTCACTGTAGACTATATCTTCGGCAACGACGGGATTGACCAGGACGGCGATTCCCCAGATAAATGTAACGATTATGACTTCAATTAAACTCCTCATCTTAATCCCTCTCTGAGTTTAAAATTCTTATAAAATATAATCGATCGGATTATAAAACCTCCTTTCCTAATTCAGCAAGAATCAGCTTAATTCTGATAATATTTATTCACTTGAAAAATAACAAAATTATTTATTTTGTCAATGGTGTTTCACAATATAAAGGATGTTGGCGATTTCTATTTTAACGATTCAAAAGCTTTTCCGGCAATATCCAGGGTTTTTTGAATAACGGACTCGTCATGGGCGGCGGAGACAAAGCAGGCTTCATATCCGGACGGAGGCAGGTGGACTCCGTTATTAAGCATGAAATTGAAGAATTCGGCAAATCTATGGTGGTCGGCGGCAGAAGCGTCTTCGAGGTTTTCAACCTGTTTATCCGTGAAAAAGACGGTAATCATCGAGCCGACTCCTTGAACTGTTATAGGTATCCCCGCTTTTTCGGCCTGTCTAATCAAACCTTCCCGGAGAATCGCGGATGACTTTTCCAGCTTTTCGTAAACGGAATCGTCGAGCAGTTTCAACGTCTCTATACCGGCCACCATAGCAAGGGGATTACCCGATAAGGTCCCGGCCTGGTATACCGGTCCCTCGGGAGCGATCATGGACATCAACTCGGCTCTTCCACCATAGGCGCCCACCGGGAGACCTCCTCCGATTACTTTGCCGAAAATCGTAAGATCCGGTTTAATATCATACAATTGTTGAGCACCCGCTTTTGCTACCCTAAAACCGGTCATGACCTCGTCAAAAATAAGGATGTTCTCGTAAGAATCGCAGATTTCGCGCAACCCCTCGAGGAATCCCGGTTGGGGCGGCACGACTCCCATATTGCCAGCCACCGGCTCAACAATAACCGCCGCGATACTCTTCCCCTCCCTACGGAATAGGTTATTGACGGCCTCGATATCATTATATCTCAAGACCCGAGTATCTCCTGCCACGCCTCTGGTCACGCCGGGGCTGGTTGGTATTCCCAGCGTGGTTGCTCCGGAGCCGGCCTGGATCAGGAAACTATCGCCATGGCCGTGATATCCTCCTGCGAATTTAACGATGACATCTTTTCCGGTAGCTGCCCGCGCCAGCCTGACGGCGCTCATGGTGGCTTCCGTACCGGAGTTAACAAATCGGATTTTCTCAACTGAGGGTACCCTGTTTACTATCGCCTGAGCCAGTACTACCTCGAAAGGACTCGGGGTTCCGTAGCTGGTGCCTTTCCTCACTGCTTCTATTAAGGCATTGGTGATTTCAGGGCGTGCATGACCGAGAATCATCGGGCCCCAGGAACCTATGTAATCGATATATTCTTTGCCGTCGGCGTCGGTTAAGATACAACCTTTCGCCGACACAATAAAAGGCGGGGTGCCGGAAACGGCCTTAAAGGCCCTTACCGGGGAATTAACGCCGCCGGGCAGGATTTTACGCGCTTCATTAAACAGTCTTTCGGATTTGTTCATAGATATTTCCATAAAATCAGCTTATTTTCGAAAGCCATCCGGCAACCTCGGAAGCGTAATAGGTAAGGATGAAATCGGCGCCGGCTCGTTTAAATGACAGGAGAGTCTCCATAATAATGGCTTTTCTATCGATCAGGTTCATTTTTCCGGCGGCTTCGATCATGGCGTACTCGCCGGAGACCTGGTATACTGCGGTTACGCGGCCGAATTTTTGTTTTATTTTATTTAAAATATCCAGATACGCGATTCCCGGTTTAACCATGATCATGTCGGCGCCCTCGTCGATGTCGAGTTCAGCTTCCCTGATAGCCTCGAAGGCATTGGCGGGATCCATCTGGTAACCTTTTCTATCGCCGAATCGGGGAGCGGAACCGGCGGCGTTACGGAAAGGCCCATAGTAAGCCGAGGCGTACTTTACGGCATATGACAGGATCGGAATATTATTGAACCCGTTATCATCGAGAGCATTTCTTATGGCCCCAACCCTGCCGTCCATCATATCGGACGGCGCCACGATGTCGGCCCCCGCCCGGGCATGGCTCAAGGCTGTTTTGGCGAGAAGTTCCAGGGTCGGATCATTGGCAACCTGCTTATCTTTGACGACGCCGCAATGCCCGTGATCAGTGTATTCGCACAGGCAGACGTCGGTTATAACCAATAAATCCGGGGCGGATTTTTTTATTTCTTTTACAGCTTTTTGAATTATGCCGTTTTCCGCGTAGGCCTCGCTGCCAACGTTATCTTTCTTTTCGGGGATACCGAATAAAATTACAGCCGGAATACCCAACGATGAAATTCTCGAAGCTTCTTTCGCCGCCTGATCGACGGATAGATGGTATTGTCCGGGCATAGAACCGATTTCAGCCTTTACATTATTCCCGGGGACGACGAAAAGCGGCTGTACGAGATCGTCGACGCTAACGCTGTTTTCTCGAATCAGTCTTCTAATGGTCCTATTTTGCCGCAACCTGCGGGGTCTATTGATGGGAAAGCTCATGATCCAGTTTCTCCAGCGTTTTCTTAATCGATTCATCCTCTTTGGAAAAAGCCAGGAGCACGGATCGCGCCAATGAAAGATCGTCTTTATCCACGCTTGCCTTTTTCATGTTCAATATAATAAGGCTTATTATTTTTTTCACCAGCGATTTCGACAATTTTTCAATCGTCTCGCGGTCGGCCTCGCAGAATTTTTTGGCGCTTTTTTCAATTTCCGAAAGGCGGATTCCCTCTACTATCTCCTGCAGTTGATGAATTGTGGGAGCCACGCGGTTCTCGCGATGCCATTTCACGAAACTATCCACTTTCTGTAAAACTAATTTCTCGGCCCGCTCCGCCTCTTTTCTCCTGGCCTTGAGATTCGATTCGACGAGTTCATTAAAATCGTCGATCGAATAAACAAAAGCATTACGGGCCTCTTTAAGTTCGGGATCGATATCGCGAGGAACGGCAAGGTCGAGAAAACAGATCGGATTTTCGCGCTTTTTTATTATATCCGAAATCCCGTCCGCTTCAATAACATAACCTGGAGCGCCGGTGGCGGAAACCACTATATCGGCCCAGTTTATATCTTCTGCGGAAGGCGGAAACTCAATGGTCTCCCCGCCCAACTCCTGGGCCAGAGTTTCAGCACGTTCGCGGGTTCTGTTGGAGACTTTCCAGGAAGATACGCCGGCTCCATGGAAATGGAGAGCCGCCAGTTTCCCGGTGTCTCCCGCTCCGATTAAAAGTAGATTGAGCTTTTCCAAATTTCCGAAAATTCTGCCGGCGAGATCGACAGCGGCGTAAGCCGCCGAGACCGCCCCCTGTGAGATAGCGGTACGTTCCCTGGCGAATTTGCCACATTCTATGGCTTTTAAAAACAGCCTGTTTAAGAAACCGGTTACGCTGCCGATTTCCAGCGCCGAGTAATAGGCGCTTTTCACCTGCCCCAGGATCTGTACTTCTCCCAGGAGTTGCGAGTTTAATCCCGAGGCGACTCGGAATAAATGACGAACAGCTTCCTCGTCCCTGTAGATATATGCGTTTTCATAATCGGCCCTATCCAGTCCGGTTATCTTTCCAAATATATTTTTCAAATCGGAATCAGATAGATGATTCTGCGGTGAGGTGTAGATTTCGACCCTGTTGCAGGTCGATAATATAACAGAACCGTCAATACCTGAAATCTCGGCTATTTTTTTCGATACCTCCGAAAAACGTTCGGGATTTATGGTGGCCCTGTCCCTGGCGGCGATGTCCGACGTCTCATGATTTATGCCTATCATCTCGATATTCATTTCAAGCTCCCCGGATAGGTAATTATTATGGACATCATTATTAAAATAATCATCACCGCGGATATTAAAGCGGAAAAACCGGCGAGTTGATGCTGCCTGAACCAGCGGAAACGGCTGGCGGCGGTCATCAGGGTGACAATTCCCCAGAATATAATCGCGATTCCCAGATATCCCGAAAGAGCCTGGTACAGCTCTTCGCGCATCAATATCCAGATTGTCCCTCCCAACGTTCCTGCAGTAACGAAAATCCAGCCGGAGGTAATGGTAAGAGAACGCAACTGGTTAAGATCGGATAATGACGGCATCATGGAGAAAAACGGACCGAACTTACGTTTTTTAATCTGCCGGTGGAGGATCAGATACCCGAAACCGAAAACGCCCGCTCCCAGCAGAAGCGCGACGCCTGCCATTTCAAAGGTAATATGAAAGGAGACCCAGTATCCCTTGAACATATCAGGGACATCGGCCGGCTGCGCTCCCAGCACCAGGGATATCAGGATTAAGATAATTACGGTAATTATAGGAAGAACCACGAGGATTCCCTGTTTCATCATCCTTTGGGCGTACAGATGAGCGCCCCATATTAGTAAACCTATAAAAGCCGCCAGCTGGCCGGCGCTTATGAAAGGAAACTGTTTTTGATGAACGGTTAATAAAAGAAGCCAGGTAAAATATATAAAAAGAGAAAACCAGCTTATTTTCAGCGCCCATTTTTCAATATAGCTGTTGGGGCGATTGGCCAGATGCAACCATGTTGCCAGGAGACCCCCAAAAATCGCTAAAATAACCGCCGGTAAAAGAGAAAACAGCACGCTCATCCGCTTCTCTCCATATCCCGGAATTTATCCGCCACCCTGAAAGCGTCCTTAACACATCCGTTGACCGAAACTCCGCGGTATGAAACACCTGTAAAAAACAGGCCGGGAAGATCTCTCTCCATCTGTTCGGTCGCCGCAACCCGGGCGAGATGCCCGATGGTGTATTGAGCTATGCCTCTGGGATACCTGAAGACCTTCGTGAAATCGGGTTCGTTTCTGATATCAATCAACCGCGACAGATCCCTTTGAGCTACCCTGTCTAAGGATTCGTCATTGAGATTCACAATATCGGGATCGCAGGCTCCACCCAGGATGGTCCTGAACAGGTGATGACCCTTGGGAGCCTGGCCGGGAAAGATCGAATCGCACCATAGACTTCCCAGCGAACGGATACGCTCCGACCGGGGCACCAGAACGCCGAAACCGTCGACCGAACGCCCTACGTTATCCGATTTGCAGCCGTGACATACGACATCAACCGGGGCGAATTTGATTTCATTAAGGTATCCCGCCACCCTAGTATCGATATCTTTGATCATTTTAGAGGTTTCATAGGAAGGGCAGGCCAAAATCACGTGGTCGGCTTCGACTTTATAATTATCGGTAATAATCATAAATTTACCATTCTCTTTTCGTATCGATAATACCGGCGATGATAATCTCAACTCATCTCTCATTTCTTCCGCAAGAGTTTCAGTCAATTCGCCCATGCCGTACTTGAAGGTATGAAGAGTTGCACCCGGACCCGCTGGACCTCCTGCTTTTTTGCCGTTTCTTCGGGCCTCTTTCCGTTTGGCAAACATGGCCTTGAAAAGCCCGCCGTATTCTTTTTCCATCTCGACCATTTTGGGAAATACCGCTTTCAAGGAAAGCTCTTTAATATTTCCGGCGAAGATACCTGAGACCATGGGATCGAGAAGATATCTGGCGAAACCCGCTCCCAGCCTGCGTTTCCCGAACGAGTAAACCGTTTCGTCATCGCCGTTCTTCTTTGCCGGAACGAAATATTCCAGAGCCATCCGCAGTTTAATGGGAAGCGAGACGATATCCGACTTGAGGAATCTAATGGGATTTAACTCCACCTCTCTCATCTTACCGTTATGATAAATGAATCTTCTACTTGAAGCCTCATTGGCGCGGACCAGTCTATCCTCCATGCCCAGCATTTTTATTAATTCCAGAGTCAGAGGTTCGTTATCGAGAAAGCCGTTGGGCCCCCATTCGCAGGTGTAGCCATTGACAATATCAGTCTTAGTTGATCCGCCGGCGTAAGGCTTGGCTTCCAGGATAGTAATATCGACCTCGGATCCTCTCTCTCTGGATTTTTCGCGAATCAGATACGCCGAAGAAAGGCCGGCCACTCCGGCTCCGACTATAACCGCTTTATATCTGCCGGCATTATGGGCCATTTATGCTGCCTCCGAGGCGATCAACGCCAGCGCCTTCGCGAACCTGGGATCGTCATTAAAAACTCGAACTCTGGCAACCGATTCAAAACCAGCGTCTTTTGCCAATTGCGAGGCTATTATATCCAGATCGTATAATGTCTCCAGACAATCCGACACAAAACTGAGAGGCGCCAGGACGAGATTTTTTGACAATTTCGATATTCTGATAATTTCGTCCTCAAGATAGGGGTTCGTCCATTTCACCGGCCCCACGCGGCTTTGAAAAGCGAGCGACCGGCGGACGTTTTCCGGAAGTTTCTCTCCCAGGGATCGGGCGGTCTCCTGGACCCGCTCGGGATAATCGTCTCCCCTTTTTACATCCCTTAACGGTATGCCGTGCGCCACGAACAGCACAAAACAATCATCGGATATCTTTTCAATCTCCCGCTTTATGTATTCGCTCCAGATGGAAATAATCTCTTCGCGATTCCCCCAGGCGGGTACGCATTTCAGATTTATATTCTGTCTTTCGCAAATTCTTATAGTTTCTTTCTCTATCGAACCGGTCATGGCAATGGTTCTATGCGGAAATAATGGCAATAGTATGATTTCATCTATCCCGTTATTTTCTAAATTACTGATAACGTTCTCAATCATCGGGGAAGAGTATCTGAACGCGTGAATCACTTTTATATCATTTCGCGGATTATTAAGTTCCAGGGCCACGAGATTGCTAAGTTTTTCGGTCCATCCCGGCAGCGGCGAGCCACCGCCGATCAATCGGTATCGTTCGGCGACCTTTGGTTCTCTTTTGCGCGATATGTATCCGGCCAGCGGTTTTCTCAAAAGACCCGGCAACGGCAATATCGCGGGATCGTTAAAAATCGAACTCAAATAGCCTCTTATATCTTCGAGGTTTGACGGGCCGCCCATGTTCACCAGAAGAATCGCTTTCATTTTATATATCCTAAACCGTTTTCGAAAACGCCGCCACCGATTCTGTGGATAGATACCTGTCAAACGGCATGGCGATATTTCTGAGAAACAGCTGACCGAGCGGGGTGATCGCGAACCCTTCGGCATCCGGGACCATCAATCCCTCATCCTCGAAATGCCCGATCTTCTCCAGCGATCTCTTTAAATCGCCAATCGTTTGAGCGTTTTCCCCATTTTCGTCAAATGGAATCCTGATTTTGAGATTGCACATGAGATGGTTAATGAACTTTTTTCGGATAATATCATCCGCGTCCAGCTTATATCCTTTTACAATTGGAAGATGACCGCCGGCGAGTTTATCCTCATATTGTTCCGGGGGGAATTGATTCTGAACAAACAGATTCTTGAATTCGCTTATGGCGGAACATCCCAGGCCAAGAAGTTCCAGGCCCGCGATGTCGGTATACCCCATGAAATTGCGCCAGAGCCGGCCGTTGTTTTTGGCTCGCGCCAATTCATCATCGGGTTTGGCGAAATGATCCATGCCGACCGCCTCATAACCGTTCTCGGCGAAAAACCGGTTGGCGTCCAGAAGCATGCCGAGCCTCTCCCTGGATGAGGGCAGATCATTTTCCCTGATAGCTCTCTGGTGTTTTATCTTTGACGGAAGATGAGCATAACCGAAACAGGCTAACCTGTCGGGATCAAACTGCAGAACCGCCTTCATGGTCTCGGCCCACGTTTTTCTGTTCTGTAACGGCAAACCGTAAATGAGATCGATATTGACTCCGATAAATCCATGATCTCTTGCGGAATCGACAAACCTTTTCATCTTATCGGCGGTAAAAATCCTATTGACCGCTTTCTGGACATCGGCATTCAAATCCTGCAATCCCGCTGAGATTCGCCTGAATCGCCGTTGAGACAAAAGCCTTAAATGATCATCGGTGGTAACCCGAGGATCGACCTCTACTGACCTATCGACATTTTCGCTTCCGGGAACCCGCTCTATAAAATAATCGAGAAGTCCCGCCAGCATATCAGGGGGAAAATGGGTGGGGGTTCCGCCTCCCAGGTGAAGCTGGCAATGACGGACGCCATCAGAAAGATATTCTGAGGCGATATCAATTTCACGTTTTAAAGAATCAATATATGATCTGAATTTATTATGATCCCTGGTTATACAGGAATTGCATCCGCAGTAGAAACATCGCGAGTTGCAGTACGGAAGATGCATATAGACGGCTACAGGTTTCCCCTCGACGCTGATTCTTTTCAATGAATCAATAAAATAATCTGTAAAATCCCCCGTTTTCCAGACCGGCACGGTAGGATACGATGTATACCGGGGACCCCGGACATCGAGCTTTTCGATAAGATCAAAAATGCGCTCTTCAGAAATATCTTTCAGCGGAATCATATTCATTTTACCCCCGGATCTCGTCCAGCATGATCTCCACCGATGATACCGGGGTCACGGGCAGGATACCATGACCGAGATTGAATACAAAGCCGCCGTCCCCGGATGCCTCTTGCAGAATTTCCTTGACTTTATTTCTTATGGTTTTTTCATCTCCCAACAGAGCTGTGGGATCGAGATTGCCCTGCAAGGCTATTTCTGTTCCGAAAATCCTTCGGGCCTCCGAAATGGAACAGCGCCAGTCGAGGCTGACGACGTTGCATCCCGTTTCCTTAATTTCGTATAGCAGATGAGAACCGTTATGAACGAAGTAAGTCATGGGGACATCCAGATCCTTCAAGTCCTCGAATATCTCTTTAACACACGGAAGGACGTATGTTTTATAATCGGAAGAATGCAACGTGCCGGCCCAGGTATCGAAAAGCTGGATGGCGTCAGCGCCGGAATTCACCATTTCTCCAAGATAAGTCCGCACCATGTCTTTTAGTTTATCAATGAGAATCGTGAACGCTTCCGGATCTTTATACATTAACGCCTTAATATTGGCGAAGGGATTCGGCCTGCCGCCTTCGACCATGTAGCTGGCCAGAGTAAAAGGGGCCCCGCAGAATCCGATCAGGGCCACTTCGGCAGGGAGTTCGCGGCGAACCATCCGTACAGATTTCAGAACGAAATCCAGATCCTCTTCGGGATTAACCGATTTTAACTTTTCAAGTTCATTTACTGATCGAAAAGGAGGATTTATCCTGGGGCCCTCGCCGTTACCAAAAGCCAGGTTGGCGCCCATGGGAACCAGGGGAATAAGTATATCGCTGAATAAAATGGCGGCGTCAAAACCAAACCGTCTTACAGGTTGAAGCGTTACTTCGCAGGCCAGTTCGGGATTATTACAGATTTCGAGGAATTCGTATTTTTCGCGAACGGCGCGATATTCGGGCAGATAACGCCCCGCCTGCCTCATGAGCCATACCGGCGGAACTTTCATATTGTCACCCCGGCAGGCCCTTATATATTTCATTTTTTTTGTATCAACCATTAATGCCTTCCGGATCTTCCAAAAGATTTATCGTCTCATTCTTCCAGAAGCGGCAGTTCGGCCGCCACGCAGACCGAATTTTCATCCTCGGTTTTAACCTTGATTTTTACTCCGATTGTTTCCGCCAGTTCCCGAATGATACCCAATTCGGATTCGATTCTATTGCAGACAATATTTATATCTTTACTTTTCATACTGGGCTTCCATCTCATGTTCAAAATCCCCGAATTGAGTTCTTTAGATAGCCTTACGCCGATGTCGTCTTTTTCGGCGGCATAATTATCAGCGACCCGTAGCGCACCTTGAAAGATTCTGGACAACTGCGGAGGATTGGTCACTGCGGTAAGATTTCTCTCAATATCAGAATTTATTCTTAAATCCGATTTTGTGTGCGAATTTTTATAATCGTTGATAACTGATTCCAGAGTATTCGAGATATCGGTCAATTCCAGCTCTATTTTCCTTTTGCTGGCGGCGAGCATCTTAATCAACGTGACGCTTTCGCAGGTATCCGCTATTTTCTGAATATTGGATGAAATTCTGCTTAACAGCTTATTCTGCGCCAATTCTGATTGCGAGGAGCCCGATATGGCGTCCAAATCCTCTTTGATGGAATTTATGGGATTTTTCAACGAGGAGGCGGCGGAGCTCAAAATATTCTCGATTTTGCTTTCGAGCTCAACCCGCTTGCATAGCGCCCAGTAAAAAAACCATACGCCTGAAAATACCAGCAGGCTGAAGAAAGCGCCTTCGGATACGAACATCCTGACGCGTTTTTGCGCAAGTTCATTCAAGCGTTGAGAGGCTTCAGGCGTGATTATCAAGTTCCGGTTTTCATTATCCAGTTCGAGGTCGGGGAAATTGGCTTTTAACCATGATGATTTTTCAGTATCCGTAAAGCCGGTATTTTCAAAATGTGTCCATGCCACCTTTTTCTGTTGATTCCAGATCGATTGCTGGTGTGAGGTGATTCTATCACCCTCTTTCACCTGAAATATGACCCACCAGCTTAGCTGTGCGATAGCCACGATCGACAGGATAAGAAACAAAACGAAATGAAATCTCATAGGATTTGGCTTTATCATTTCAGCTCCACACTTTCACCCTTAAAGCATCGACGATCGCGCCTGCGCATTCGGTTGCCGTTGTCCCTTTACTGGTTACGATTCTATTATAGCCTGCCTTTTTCAATGCTTCCTCAGTCGTCGGTCCTATGGCCAGGGCGATGAAACCGGACTTATCCTCCCAAGCCTCGGAGAACGCCTTGACGGCGCTGGGTGCGGCGAAAAATGCCAGGTCCCAGGGAGCCAGCTTTTGAAGCTGTGACCTGATATCCTCCGGATCAAGAGCCTCGGTCCGGTAGCATTCCCAGCGGGTAACATCGGCGCTCGCCCCGGCCAGTATTTCCTCAAAATCGGGCAACGCGTCAACGCCGCAGGGCCAGAATACATTTAACTTCTGCGGATCGCCCATTTTCTCGATCATGGCCTCCGCCAGCGAACCGCCGTCGCTTTTCTCAGGAACCAGATCCGGTTTCCGGAAAGCGCTCTTCGCGGCCTTGGCCGTAGATAATCCCACTGCAGCGATTTTTAATTCTTTCCTTACTTTGAAACCGCTTTTGGCAAGAATTTCTGAAAAAGCGCAAACAGCGTTAGCGCTGGTAAACGCGATGCAGTTATATTCATTCAGGTTTTCAGGGATCGTTCTGGAGACATCGAAAACGGTTCGAGTAACGGGGACGGCATAAGATGAAATACCATATGGCTCCAAGATCGCAACCAATGGGGCCGATTTTTTAACATTGCGAGTTATTATTATTTTTTTGTTTATTTCAATCATGAGTCAATCCATAATACAGCTTTTCCGCCAGCTTCGACAGATCCATACCGTTGACATTCGCCCATTTCGGTTTTCCTTTAATTCCTCCCCAGAAACCGTAAACATGCCAGTCACTTTTATCCGAATACGCGTACGCTCCCAGCGGAAGGCCGCAACCGCCCCCGAACTTCGCCATAATATCTCTTTCCATCGAAGTGGCGATATATGAGTGCTGATTGTGAATTATACTTCTAATAGGTTCAATACCGGGATCGTCTATCCTCATCTGCACCGCCAGTACCCCCTGGCCCGGAGACGGTACGAATTGTTCCGGATTTAATCGGACTACTTCAAAATCGCTTAAATCAAGATTCAATCGCTTTACTCCCGCCGAAGCCAAGAAAATCGCGTCATAAAGTCCTTCCGATAGTTTTCTCAGCCGCGTGGGCACATTACCGCGAAGATCTTTAACGTTTAAATCGTCTCTTAGCGCCCTAATCTGGGATTCGCGTCGAACGGCGCTGGTTCCTACAAAGGCGTTTTCGGAAAGAGGAATTTTCCCCTTATCTGGTTTATAGGAGTCTTTTTTGATAATCAAGAGATCGGCAGGATCTTCGCGTTCCGAAACACACGCCACAACAAGCCCCTCGGGATTTTGAGAAGGCATGTCTTTAAATGAATGAACAGCCAGGTCTATTCTTTTATCCAATAAAGCCTCTTCAAGTTCTTTTGTGAAGTATCCCCTGCCCTCAATCTCACGCAACGGTCGATCGGTTACTATATCCCCTTTGGTCTTAATAACTTCTATCTCGATTTCAATTCCCAGACTTTTCCTTATTTTATCGGCGATCACACCCGTCTGGAATCCGGCAAGATCGCTTCCCCTGGTTCCGATTTTCATGCTAATCCAAAAACTCCCTTTACTCTCCTAAAGATCCATTAAACTTGAAAGCCTTTTTAATCAATTCAAAAAAACTATAATTATAACAATCGGTCTTCCAAAAGAAATGATAAATGTCATAATTATCAAGAACATACGTTTGTGGCATCAGGTATGTCAATATTGATTGAAAGGTATTTTCAATAAATTTGATCAAATATCCGCTTTCTTGATTATTAAAATCTGAAAGAAAAAAATCGGAGGGGAAAAATGAATCTTTTTCTCGATTTATTTTGTTGATATTTAAGTAGTATTTGTTATTTTCTAAACATGGGAAAACAAATCTTTGGAAACGAAAAAAAGACTTTCTAATATTCGGTTTATTATACTTGCCGTTAACGGAGGAAACATGAACAAATTTTATAAGTCCTTGTTAATAAGCATGTTGATAGTAGTTTTTGCCACTGGCGCCCTTATGTCGGCTGAATCTATCAGGGTAACGTCCAATATCGAGAACGAATCGGCATCTTTCGAGATCAAGCGGAAAAGCGTCGACCAAACCGAGATCGCCCTGGATATACCTTCTGTTGAGATTACTCCTGTAAGTTTGAAT
>CP070742.1:1467328-1472061 GCA_020348065.1 Candidatus Zixiibacteriota bacterium | reverse complement strand
TATATCTAGCTTCGACTTTTGGATATTCATAGAATAGGCGGTCGGTTTTGGAATTCCTTACCGAATCTAAGGCATTAATCATATAAGTTTCAATATCCGGATTTTTCTCTTCCGTAATTGCCGGATTAAAATAGGGATTTTTCCAGATACGATCAGGGGCAAAAATCATCTCATTGGGCTGAAAAAGTATTATTGCGGCTACAATAAGAATAGATGACATGGCAAATTCCTTTAATTATCTAGTCTTACTCGTTCATATCTATATTACAATTATAAATATAATTTATTCCTAGAAGTTTTTTATCGGGTTTTTCGCTTCGCTCAGAACCCGACCTACATCTTTCTATTTATTTTCTCTCTTCTTCTTCAGCGCCTCGATGATCCGTTCGGGGGTGACCGGTAGCTCGTCGATGCGCACGCCGGTGGCGTCGTAGATGGCGTTCAGGATGGATGGTATCACCGGCATGATGGCCCCCTCCCCCACCTCCTTGGCGCCGTAGGGGCCGTGCGGCTCGTTGGACTCGACAATGATCGCATCGAGGTGGGGCACGTCCAGCGAGGTCGGTATCTTGTATTCCGCCAGGTTGGCGTTCATGATACGTCCCTTGTCGTTATATATGATCTGTTCCATCAACGCCTCACCCATGCCCATCATCATGGAGCCCTGCATCTGCCCTTCCACCTGGGTGCGGTTGATGGCGAACCCGCAATCGTGCGCCCCGGTGATGTTGTCCACCGTCACCTCGCCGGTCTCCAGGTCAACCGATACCTCCGCCACCTGCGCGGAGCATCCGAACGCCGGCGACGTTCCCACAGTGGCGCCCTTGAACGATCCCCCCAGCTTGGGCGGACGGTAGCTGCCGGTGCCGACTACGCTGCCGATTTCCAGAAACGCTATCCGGCTCGCCTCCCGGAAAGTCAGTTGCGGCCCTTCCGGCAGATCCATGAAACCCTTGTGCTCCTGCAGGTATTCCTCTCTTAATGCCGAGAAATCGATATCTTTATCGATACCCACCACCCTACCGTCCTTCAGGTCGAGTTTTTCGGGAGGGATATTCAGTTTGCCTCCTATTACTTCGAGAATCTGCCTTTTGATATCCCTGGCGGCATCCTTGCAGGCGTGCCCGGTCATCAACGTAGTCCTGCTGGAATAGGCGCCGAGATCGACGCTCAGGTTGGAATCGCCGGAGACGACCCTGACATCGTCCAGTGGCAATCCCAGTTCCTCGGCGGTAATCATAGCCAGTACTGTATCGGAACCCTGCCCGATATCGGCCGCCCCGGACGATACCGTGACACCACCGCCAACCTCATCGACTTTGGTAACGACAGTGCAATGATACGTCTTCGATCTGTATATAGGATAACCGGCTCCCGATACGAAGAATCCGCAGGCCGCGCCGATACCCTTGCCGGTTCCACGGGTCTTACCCGCCAGCGACCGCTTCTTTTTCCAGGCCGCTGAATCTCTCACCGCCTCCAGCGCTTCTTTCATCCCGAAGCTCGATACAAACAACTCGTTGCAGGTGGTCTCCCCGGCCTCCATGACGTTTTTCAATCTGAGTTCGATCGGGTCCATTCCCAGCTCTTCGGCGATCCGATCCAATTGCACCTCGAATGCTGCGCGGGCTATGACCGCCCCGTGTCCCCTCTGCGCGCCGCAGGCCGGCTTATTTGTTACCACTCGGTAACCGTCATATTTCATATTTTTCAACCTGTACGGCCCGCCCAGAAGCGACCCGGCATAGTATACTGTGGCAATTCCAAAACTTGCGTACGCCCCGCCGTCGAGAATACAATGATGCTCGAGGAAACTTAAAGTCCCGTCCTTCTTCACACCGGTGGTCATGGTATGGAAAAACTGGTGCCGTGCGCGGGAATGCAGAAATACCTGTTCTCTATCCAGCGTGGTCTTAACCGGTTTGCCGGTTTTCAACGCTAACAAACAGGTCGCAAGTTCTACGGTTGAGCATGACGCTTTCGGTCCGAATCCGCCTCCCACCGCCGGCTTGATAACCCGCACTTTATGAAGAGGCATATTTAATGCCATAGCCAGAGTGCGCTGTATATAGTGCGGCGCCTGGGTGGAGCTCCACATGGTCAAATTGCCGTGCGAATCGACCTCCGCCACCACGCTCTGCGGCTCCATAAAGGCCGCGTCCTGCATCTTGCTGGTGATATGATCGGTGCGTATTATATGCGACTCTTTGCGTCCTTTTTCAATATCCCCAAAATTCCAGTTCACCCTGGCGCAGATATTGTTCTTGTACATATCGTGTAATTGCGGCTGGCCCTCGTCCATGGCATGACGGCCGTCAAGAAGTACCGGAAGCTCCTCGAAATCGACCTTTATGAAGCTGACCGCCTCCAGGGCGGTATCCTTATCAACCGCCGCCACTGCCGCTATCTCATCGCCGATATAACGTACTTTATCGTGGCAGAATATGGTCTCGTCATATCGTGCCGGGCTCACGCCGTAGGGCTGCGTGCCGGCTTCTTTATATGTTACCACGGCCTTTACTCCCGGTAATCTTTCCGCGCGGCTGGTATCGATATTCAGAATTCTGGCATGAGCAAGCGGGCTGTGCAGAATCGCCCCGTAAAGCATTCCCGGAAAACTCATATCATCCGTGTAAATCGCCTTTCCGGTGACTTTATCTATGGCGTCCACCCGTGGCAGACGGGTATTCAATATTTTGTAACTATTATTCTTACTCACCCGCCACCGCCTTGATAGCGTCCACGATTTTCTGATAACCGGTACAACGGCACAAATTGCCCGACAAAGCGAGCCTGATCTCTTTCTCTGACGGATGCGGATTCCGCCTTAATAACTCCGTCGCGGTCATCAGCATCCCCGGCGTGCAATAGCCGCACTGAATCGCTCCCAAGTCAACAAATGATTGCTGCAGTTTATTGAGTTTCCCGTTTTCGGCAAGAGACTCCACAGTTTCCACAACGCATCCATCGGCCTGGATGGCGAGCATCATACAACTGAACGTCGCCACGCCGTTAACCAGCATGGTGCACGCCCCGCAGTCGCCGATACCGCACCCTTTCTTGGAACCGGTCAGGCCCAGATCCTCCCGGACCACTTCCAGAAGTGTCCTGCGCGGCTCAACCGCAAGCTCGTACTTTACACCGTTGACCGTTATGTTTATCAGTTTTTTCAGACTTTACCCCCAACTCTCTCGACTGCCAGACGGATCATCCGATCTGTGACCAGCTCCACCATCATGGAGCGGTACCACGCCGACCCGCGATGGTCGTCAATAGGCGTAGCATCTTCCCTGGCCGCTTTCGCCGCCTTTTTAATATTGGCGTCTTCCGGCTTTTTCCCCACCAGAACTTCTTTAACAGATTCCGCCAGAATCGGTGTAGGCCCTACAGCACCCAGGGCCACTCTGATATCTGTAACCGGACCGCCCGGCTTTTCCAGGGCGATCCATACGGCCACACCGACGTTGCAGATCTCCAGCGCTTTCCTGTTGGCCAGTTTATAATAGGCGCTCCCCGAAAACTCGGGCGGCGCGGGATATTCGATCCCGGTTATCATCTCACCTTTTTCCATCACCGTTTCACCCGGAGCCGACGCGAAACTATCAACCGGTACTTTTCGGGAACCTTTTTCACTATGAATATCTAAAACTCCACCCAGCGCCACCGAGGGGATAAAGGTATCGGCGGCGGGACGAGCGTTAGCGATATTCCCGCCTATAGTTCCCCGATTCCGCACCAGCGGACTGCCCAGCGAATCGGCCCCTTCCGCAAGAGCCGTCCATTTTTCCCGGATAATCCCGGATCTTTCGATATCGGTGATGGTGGTCATGGCCCCGACTCTGAGGTTAACCTTCTCATTAACCGCGATACCGCGAAGCTCCTTTAATTTATGAAGGGAAATAATATACTCGGGATATTTATGGATCGAATCCTGTACCTTTGTCAGCAACGCCCGGTCCGATTCCCGCGAGGAATCGCTCTCCCACCAACCGCAATCAACTGTTGATCTGATACTTCCTGATTTGTGCCTCGCGCAACCCTCGCACGAGGGAATTGCCGCAGGAATTATCGGCCGCCTCAAATCCACCAGAAGATCGGTGCCACCGGCCAGAATCCGAATGCCCTTTTCGGCATACCGCGATAACATGGCGAAGGCTTCATCAACACTATTCGGTACTAAAACGTCAAAACGCGGTAAAATCATTTTTCAAGCTTTGATGTTTATAAATCCTAATCGTAAATAGAGTTCGGTGAAAATCATTAAAAACTGGCGCAAATCTCAGGTTAAAAAATCCATTTCAAATTTCCAGGCAACATCAGAATTTAAATATTGCTTTATTTTTATCTTTCTGCAAGTGAAATCTGAATGTTGTTATAAGAATCAAAAAATGGGAAACAACCCAAATTTATATCCACCAATAACAGTCGTTCCAACATGATTATTCTTAAGATTATATAAATATAATATTTTATCCATACAATTATGGCATTTATACTCTATTATTGGTCAACGAGTTGCTTTACAGGCTAATTATTTTGAATGTGTTTCATTTTTAATCCATGATATTATTGCGAGCTTTTGTTGATAACGCCGTCGGGCGGGCATGCCGATAAGTTCAACAAGGCCATCATTTTTCAGCGTGTGGCCGAGTTGAGGGGTATGCATAACCGTTAATTTTTACCGTCGTTATTATGAAAGTCCTAATCGTCGAAAACGATCCGAAGTCATCTCT
>CP070742.1:1452398-1467228 GCA_020348065.1 Candidatus Zixiibacteriota bacterium | reverse complement strand
CATATGTACGGAACCGTTACATCGCAGGAATTCCAGGCTATAATGGAACAATACTACGGAAGCTGTCTCGCCTGGTATTTTCAGCAATGGCTGTGGGGCGTAAATCGTCCCGATTACGAATATTCCTGGATGGCTGAGAATATCGGGGGCGGCCAGTATGAGCTTTTCCTGCATATAGACCAGGTACAATCTCCGCCTACTCCCCGGGTTTTCACCATGCCGATCAAAATCTACCCGCGCGTAGGCGGCGTCGATAACATGATAACGGTCTGGAACGATAGCAGGGAAGACGATTTCAGAATCGTACTTGACGGTAATCCCAACATGGTGCGTTTCGATATCGACGATTGGATTCTTAAATTCGTGAATCAGGTAAGCTACACCATGAATATCGTGACCACGGAATTGCCCGACGGCAATCCCGGCGTGCCCTACAACATGGTAATCGAGGCCCGGGGCGGCAGCGGGCAGTATACTTTCACGCTTTACGACGGCAACCTTCCCGATGGATTAAACCTGGATGAGAATACCGGCGTTTTAAGCGGAACTCCCGCGGCTGAGGGTGTTTACGATTTCACTGTCCGCTGCGCTGACACCACCCCATATACCGATGACCAGGAATATACGGTAATTATCGGAGGCATAGTAGATACCGAGGACGATGAGGTTTTGCAGCCTTCGCAGTTCGCCCTATTAGGCAATTATCCCAATCCCTTCAATAATTCGACTGTAATATGGTTCCGACTGGGCAATCCGGCTCAGGTACGGCTGGAGGTTTTCAGCCTTCTGGGACAAAAGATCGCGACTTTGATCGACCGCCGGATGGATTCCGGGGAGCACGAAATCACCTGGAGCGCCGATATGGTCTCCTCGGGAGTATATTTCTACAGACTGGCCGCGGGAAGCGATACTCAGGTGCGAAAAATGACTTTGATAAAGTAGGAAATTTGACTGCAATATTTGAGATAGGCCGATTATAATGATCGGCCTTTGTTTTGCTAAAAATACTTGAAAACGCCAGTTTAATACTGTAATTTCGGTTCCTGAAATTATGCAAGAAAGGTCTCTTAACAGAAGAAATAATACTATGAAAAAAACAACCTCACCTTACGTGCTGAAGAAGAAATCGAAGATCCACGGTATGGGATTGTTCGCCAAGGGCGATATTATAAAGGGAACGCGCATTATCGAATACGTGGGCGAGAAAATCACCAAGGCCGAATCAGACCGGAGGTACCAAAAAGCTCTGGAGAGAAGGCGAAACGGTAACGGTAAAAAGGGAACGGTATACATTTTTACATTGAACAAAAGGTATGACCTGGACGGTGACGTTTCCTGGAACACCGCCAGGTACATAAACCATTCCTGCGATCCCAACTGCGACACCGAAAATATCCGCGGGCATATCTGGATCACCTCCAGCCGCGATATTAAAAAAGGCGAGGAGATATCGTATAACTATGGTTACGATGTCGATTCCTGGTACGATCATCCCTGCCGCTGCGGTTCCAGACGGTGCGCGGGCTATATCATGTCGGAGGAACGCTGGCCGGAACTCAAACGAAAACTGCTGCAGATAGAGACCGCCAGAAGACTCGCGGGCAGGCCTGGAAGGCCTACGATTTCCCCCTATATCACTGTCAGGAGATCGAAAATTCATGGCGCTGGCGTTTTCGCCAAAAAAGATATCTCCGCCGATACCATAATAATCGAGTATGTGGGCGAGAAGATCACCAAGAAGGAATCCGACCGCAGATACCAGATCGCCTGGGAGAGAGCTCAAGGAGGTAACGGCGAAAAGGGCACCGTGTATATTTTCACACTCGACGACAAGCACGATATCGACGGCGACGTGCCCTGGAATACGGCCGGGTTTATTAATCATTCCTGCGATCCCAACTGCGAAACCGATATTATAGACGGTCATATTTATATCATCTCTATAAGGGAAATTATGAAGGGCGAGGAGCTATCGTATAACTACGGCTACGATTTCGAATCCTGGCAGGATCACCCCTGCAATTGCGGCGCCGCCAACTGTGTTGGCTATATCCTTGACGAGGAGCACTGGCCGAAACTGAAACGGAAACTCCAACAACTCAAAAGCCGTGGCCGGCGGCAGGTGACGTTCAAACGATAATTATATTCTTGTTTTTGCGAAACGCCGATTTGAGCGAGATCGCTTTACGGTTCCTAATTTAAATCCGGGAGGACAGACATTCCTGTCTGTCCTTCAGAAGCCATTGACGATCAAAGCCCGACAAGAATGTCGGGCCTACCAATTGGCCTGGCGTCGGGTTTCTCTCCCGCCGATGGCGGGATTCAAGCCCGACCTACAAAAAGGACAGAACGATGTTCTGTCTCCATAAAAATATTAATAGAGTTAATCTTAGATCGATAACTATGGCTTATAGTACTGCATCGCCTCCGGTAGCGCCTCTTTTATTTTCCTGATGCGGGTCTCGTCGGACGGGTGTGTGCTCAGGAACTCCGGCGGCGCGCCCGATTTCCCGGCCGCCATCCGTTCCCAGAACGCCACCGCCTCATTGGGATTGTAGCCTGCCATGGCCATGAAGATCAAGCCCAGATGGTCGGCCTCGGATTCGTGAGTGCGGCTGTAAGGCAGAAGCACGCCAACGGTCGCACCGACACCATAGGCCGCCAGAAACAGGTTCTGCGTTTCCTCTTTCTTCGTCTCCAGGGCTTTCGCCAGGGCCATACCTCCCAACTGGGTCACCAGCCCCTGGCTCATGCGCTCGTTGCCGTGGTTGGCTACCGCATGAGCAATCTCATGCCCCATAACAACCGCCAGCCCCGTTTCATCCTTGGTAACGGGGAGTATTCCGGTATATACCACCACCTTCCCCCCCGGCATGCACCAGGCGTTGACCGCTTCGTCCTCCACCAGGTTAAACTCCCATTCGTAGCCTCTCAAATGGCTGGAATTGCCCTGCCCGGCGAAGTACTGTTCCACAGCCCTCTGAATTTTCAGGCCGGCATTTTTCACCATGGCGGTCTGCTGTTTATCGGCGCTAAGTTTATTGGAAGATATAAATTCCGAATACTGCTGGAAACTCATGGTATTGAGCTCGGAATTGGGAATTAGCAGAAGCTGTTTGCGGCCCGTCACCGGGGCGGCGGCGCATGACAATATTAACAGTAATACGATTGGAAGAGATATTTCCCGAATTTTTCGAAAAGTCTTCATCTTTCCCCCGAATTAAGTAATTGTCCTTTTTCGGGAATATTATCCGCTTGATCCCCCGATGTCAATTATAAATCCATTTCGCGATATTGACACCGAGTTCTTAAATTATCATATTCAGCCATGAATTATACCAGGGATAAAGAAGCGCTTTTACGGCATTTCAATAAGGACCCGATACTTTTCGGGTATCATATCGGGGATCTGGACGATTTCTATTTTCGAGACTGCGAGTGGGCGGTTTCGGGAAACGTCGAAATAGAAGATGCGATACTGATCTACTTCGGGCTGGAAACTCCCACTGTCCTGGCTTTCGGCCTCGATGATCGTTTCAATAGCTTCCTCGAGGCCCTGCTTCCCGAACTACCGAATAGTTTTTACTGCCATTATCAGAAAAGTAGTCTGGGGATTTTCCGGAAGGTTTTTGCCGATAAACCTCTGGGATCTCACCTGAAAATGAAACTGGTTTCGGACGGTTACGATTCCCGCCTTGATAAAAACCATGAGATTCAAAGGCTGGATATGACCCATAAAAAAGAGCTTGTAAAACTGTATGAGAGATCCTATCCCCAAAACTATTTCAATGACCGTATGCTGGAGACCGGCAAATATTTCGGATATATCACGGATGGTGAGGTCGTCTGTGTAAGCGGCGTGCACGTTCATTCCGATGAATATAAAATCTCGGTATTAGGGAATATAACCACGCACCCTGATTATCGAGGAAGGGGGCTCGCCACGGCTGTTACCGCCAGGCTTGTGAAAGAGCTCCACGCCAACGGCAATACCGTGGCCCTCAACGTTAAAAAAGATAATTTTGCCGCGATTAAATGTTACCAAAAACTGGGATTTGAGATATATTGCGAATACGAGGAATCATTTTTCAGCAGACAGGAAAATAAAACGGCGGAAGGAGGGTAAATTGAAAGTATTTATCAGCGCTGATATAGAGGGAACCACCGGCATAACAGTCTGGACCGAATGCGAGAAGGGAAAGCCCGATTACGAGGAATTCCGCAAACAGATGACCGCCGAGGTAGTGGCCGCCTGCGAGGGAGCGATGGAGGGCGGGGCAAAAGAGATTGTCGTCAGGGATGCTCACGATACCGCAAGGAATATAATCGCCTCAAGCTTGCCTGAAAACGTCAAATTGATTCGCGAGTGGAGCGGGCACCCTTTCCAAATGGTTCAGGGATTGGATGAGTCATTTGACGCCGCCATTTTCACCGGTTACCATTCCCGGGCGGGATCTGATACCAGCCCCCTGGCGCATACCCTGACCGGCTCGTCGATGTATATCAAAATCAACGACCGATACGCGTCCGAATTTCTTATTAATTCTTATTCGGCGGCGTCAGTAGGGGTTCCGGTTATAATGGTTACCGGTGATAAAGGGCTGTGCGTTGATGCGATGGATCTGATTCCGAACATCCGGACAGTACCGGTGAGCGAGGGCGAGGGGACGTCCAATATCAGCATTCACCCCAACCTCGCCGTTAAGAAAATAAAAGAGACCGCGAAGCAAGCGGTGAGCGGCGATCCGGGCAAGTGCAAACTTCCCTTGCCGAAAATATTCCAGGTTGAGATCTTATATAAGGATAACAGGCTGGCCTATAAAACATCGTTCTATCCCGGCGCCCGCCTGGAGGGTACTCATACCATAAAATTAGAATGTGACGATTATTTTGATGTTTTAAGGTTTCTAACGTTCATGAAGTGATTAATTCATTTTAGCGGAAGCCGCATTACTACCTCGCCGCCGTCCATCTCGCCGGTTCTGGTAAAGCCCAGTTTGTTATAAAAACGCTCGGGGCTGCCATCTCCGGGTACGCAACTGGTTAGAAATTCTGCGGCTCCGGGTAAGCTTCTTACATATTCTATTAACAGCTCCATCGCCATATAACCGAAGCCCATGCGTTGATATCGCTCATCGATCATCAACCGCCATAAAAAATACTCCGGTTTTTCGGTATTTTTATCCAGCATCAAAAATCCCACCGGAGTATCATCGGCATAGATCGCCCTGAACCATGCCGTCTTGGCAAAATATGCCTGGGCTATTGAAACGGCGTTAGGCGCCACAAACCCTTTCTGAGATTCGGAGACTTTAAGATCGCAAATGGTTCTTACAGTGTCACCGGTGATCTCTCTGAGAGTCACGTCCGACTCCGGATTAACGGCCGCCTGTTTCTCTTCGCTCATTCTGTCACCTCCCGGTATCTGAAACAGGATATGGTGTGATCGTTGACCATTCCGGCCGCCTGCATGTAGGAATAGCAAATTGTCGAACCGACAAATTTGAATCCCCGTTTTTTCAGCTCCTCGCTCATGGCGTCCGATTCCGGAGATTTAGCCGGGATTTCTTTCAGCTTTTTCCATTTGTTAAGTTTTTGTTTCCCGCCGGTAAACTGCCAGATGAATTTATCGAAGCTGCCGAACTCCTTTTGAATTTCCAGAAAGGCTTTCGCGTTGGTTACCGTTGACCTGATTTTCAGCTTGTTTCGAATTATTCCGGGATCGTTCAGTAGTTTCTGGATTTTGGCCTCGCGGTAGCGGGATATTTTAGTTGGATCGAAATTATCGAAAGCCTTCCTGAAGTTTTCCCGCTTCTTGAGTATGATTGACCAGCTCAAACCGGCTTGAAAAGCATCGAGCACAAGGAACTCGAAATGCTTGCGGTCATCATGAACGGGAAAACCCCATTCGTTATCATGATACTTGAGCATCAATTCGTCATCGCTCGGCCATTCGCATCGTTTTTTCATCTGCCCTCTCAAATAATCATTAGGTAATTAGGATTAAATCGATTGCTTAGAATAACCCATACTTCAAAATATATCTTTAACTATTTACGGAAGAATTCTGTTTATTGTTGCGCAATGATAATACGCGAAATAAGGAGGGAAAAAATTCAAATGGCCACCTCGGGTGGCTGCCTCTCATAAAAACCTGGAAAACAGGAAAAAGCAATCATATTATTTGAGTTTATTCGGCGAACGGGCTATATTTCGCGTAAGCAAATCGGGGATAACAACGGACAACAAGATCCGGTCTGTTTGTGGAGATGATTTTTGAATTCACGATTGATTTTTGTGGAGGGCATAAGCGGTTCGGGAAAGACCTCGACCGGACAGTTTCTATATCGCCAATTCCTATTGAACGGTCTGGATGCAAGTTTTCTTCACGAGTTTCATATTCCGCATCCCATTCATGAGTGGTATCTAACCGATCCCCACGAATGGATTGATGTTACCCTGGCCCATTGGCGGACGTTTGTCGATGATATGCTTGGCTCGGAAAATATAGTTATTATGGACAGCACCCTTTTTCAGGGAACTATGGCGGTTCTTCTCGAATTAGATGTAGACAGGGATTCCATTCTAGACTATGCCGTACAGGTACCGGAGATCATTAAACCTCTGAATCCGGCCCTCATTTATTTCTATCAGACCGACTATAGAAAAGCATTGCTCAGGATATATCAAGAGCGGGAAGAACGGATAAGAATAAAAAAGGACAATTACGTTCGAACCATAAAGTATGGCCAAAACAGACGGCTTTACGGACACGAAGGTTACATGCAGTTCGTGGAAGAACTTAGAGATATATCGAACGAACTCGTCTCGAAATATGATATATCCAAAATATGCATAGAAAATTCCGCCGGAGATTGGAAAGGTTATCACCGACGGATAATGCGATTTCTCTCTTTGCCATATATAGAGGACATTGTTGCGGCCGGTGACTACAACGGCTTATACCGGGATTTGCAGTCCGGTCAGGAGTGTCGAATTGACTGTAACTCTAACATGGAACTCGAAATCAGGGGCTTTTTCCCGGTTGTCAAATTTCTCTGTCTGCGATCTAATGACACATTTTTCATTCGCGGAAAAGCCCATGAATTAATTTTTCAGCGCGGTGAAAATGGAGATGTTAGAAATATGATATCACGATGGTATATAAAGGAATCTGAAGAGACGATCTGGGTGAAAGTCGAATAATAGCGGGATCGCATAATTCCCCCAATATTTGTAATGAATCTATATAAGGATAAATGCTCCTTCATAATAAATTGACAATTTTCAGAATCGCAATCATAATATAGCGTGATCTATTTCTGGACCATACTCCTCTATCTAACCATCCTGATTATTGTTGGCGCCTGGCGCAGCAGACAGGTTAAGAACCAGGACGATTTCATGGTGGCCGGGCGACGGCTTTCCGCGAAAGTCCTGGTAGGAACGCTGCTGGCCACCTGGATCGGCTCCGGCTCGATAATAGCAGGCGCGGGGCTGGCATATGATAAAGGGTTCCCGGCTTTATGATTCGATGCCGGTGTCTGGATCGCAATAATAATCCTGTACCTGATAGCTGGCAGGGTAAGGGCGTTCGCCCAGTATACGATCCCGGATATCCTGGAAACGAGGTACAATAAGTATGCCCGCATACTGGGTACCATAGTGACCGTAATCGCTTACACCGCCATTGTCAGCTACCAGTTCCGGGCGGGAGGAATGGTCCTGAATCTGATAACCGGGATTTCCGTCGATCAGGGAATAATCATAACGGCGGTTTTTGTAATCGGCTATACGGTTCTCGCCGGCCTGATCTCGGTCGCCTATACCGATGTTGTTAATGGAATCATCATGGTCATCGGGCTTTTTATCGCCCTGCCGTTTCTTCTGAAAAACGCCGGGGGATGGAGTGAGATGGTCGCGCGGCTTCCGGAAACCCATTTCGAGCCCCTGGGTAATATGACTGTTTTCGAAGCTCTCGGCTACTCGTTGCCCACCATGCTTCTTCTTCTGGGCGAATCGGGGATGTATCAACGGTTTTTCTCCGCGAAGGATGAAGCCACCGCCAGACGATCGGTAATCGGCTGGATCGCCGGGACCATAGTGATCGAAACCTTGATCGTTGTCATCGCTATTGTGGGCAGCTCCATTTTCATGGATATCGATTCGGAGATGGTGATACTCCACTCGGTGAAACACGGTCTGCCGGTCGCCGTAGGATGTATATGCCTGGCGGCCATAGTGGCGGTTATCGTATCGACCGCCGATTCCTTTCTGCTCGTGCCGGCCACAAATATCATCAGGGATATCTACCAGAGATTTATCAATCCCAACGCGTCTCAGAAAAGGATAGTCCTATATTCCAGAATAACCGTCGTCTTACTGGGGGTTTTCGCTTTCGTGCAGGTTCGTTTTTTTACGCGCGTGCTGGAGATGGCGTTATATGCCTATACCATGTACGGCGTGGGCATAACTCCGGCTGTACTGGCGGCTTTTCTATGGAAACGGGCTAATGCTTACGGGGGAGTATCCTCCATCGCGGCGGGAATGTCGATGACCATTATATGGGAGATCCTGGGAAATCCGCTTAACATCCCCACGATTTATCCGGCGTTGTTTTCATCTCTGTTTTGTCTGGTGGTGATAAGCTTGATAAAAGAAAGGCCGCCGGAGGAGAGATTGCGGCCTTTTTATGTAAAAACCTCAAACGAGGCGTTATAAACCTGTCGGCGGTTTAATTTCTTCCTTCTTTTATCATTATATCCCCGTTGATAGTGGCTATTCTGATTTTGTTTTTCCCGCTTTTATGCTGGCCGGTACCATAGATATATTTCCTCTTGGATCCCCAGTGCCCTTCCCACTCATCAGTTCTCTCTTTCTTCAATTCAAAATCGCAGTAAATATCATAATCCCTATCCGAATCCTTGGTGAAAGCGAGCTCGATATCGAAATCCATCGAAAGGCCCTGCGGCACTATTAACTCTATATCACCGCCCTTGGAAGAAATGTAAACGTCGCGGTTGCCTTTATCGGGATCGCCTGTCATGTTGACCTCTACGCTTCCTCCCATGGTGCTGGCGTCAACCCAGCCGTCAACTTCGCGGATAATAATGCTTCCCCCCATGGTTTCGGCCTTGACATAGTTGCCGGCCCTGTTGACCCGGATGCTTCCGCCCTTGGTGTCAAGTTCCGCGCCGTTGGGCGCCTCATCCACCTCGATGCTGCCTCCCATGGTGGTAATATGAAGGGGTTCCGAAGCGGAGTTCGACGATCTTCCGGTCACATTACGGTACGTTACGCTTCCCCCCATGGTTGAGCCGTCAATATCCCCGTCAACGTCCTCGATGCGGATACTTCCTCCCATAGTTTCCACTTCGCCGCTGGCTTTCGAATCCAATACGGTAATGCTCCCCCCCATGGTTTTTAGATCCAGGTAACCGGTAATTCTTTTGGCGTCTATAGAGCCGCCCATAGTCTGGAAATCAATATCGCCTTCGATACAGCAAAAATCGAGACTTCCGCCGGCCGTTTTCCCGCTGAGGTCTCCTTTTATATCCTCCACGTTTACGGAACCGCCGGCCGTTTCAATCTCGACATTGAATTCACCCGGCACTTTAATGGTGAAATCTATTTCCCCGCCATCGCGCTTCCACCATCTGCCCTTTTTCTCGACATCGATTGTTAATCCGGACGAAGCGAGATCAAAATCAATTCTGTAGTCATCATCATCGATACCATATACCTCGGCTTTAACCTCGATCTTATTTTGATCCCAGCCCTTTACATAGATATCTCCTCCAATCTCCGTCTCCAGTATGAGGTTTTTTCCCCTGGAAATCTCGAATTCGCGCTTTATAACATCATCGGCGAATGCAAAGGAGGTCAGTAATATCAGCAACAAACAGACTAATAAGGTTCTTTTCATGATTTACTCCTATCAAACAGATCAATCATTAAATTCAACTTTCGTGATATTTCACCCAATTTAAATACGTAATAAGGCTTTTAAAGTTTTATAAAAATGGCGTTGGGTGATCCGAGGAATATAGATTCGAAAATTAAAATGCCTCGCCCACGGCCAGATACAGTTCCGCCGAGTCGTGTCCGATACCGTAGTCTATCCTGATATTGAACTTTTCGGCTTCAACGAGAACATACCTAAATCCGCAACCGGCCGCGAACTTGAATTTGCTTGATTTGAAATCAGCAATCGTCCCCGCCACCGATCCCGTTCCGGCAAAAAACGTAAAACCGAATCTACCCAGAAACGGCACCCGGCGGTATTCAAGTTGCGCCGCCACGAGTTTCTTTTCGATATATAATGCCGGGAGATATCCTCTGATGACCTGACCTATCTGGGAATAATACTTGAAAGGGGCGTCCCCATCGATGAAACTGCCATATAGCTGGAACGCCAGCACGTTGTCCGGATAAAATGAATGATATTTGCGAAAATCAAAAATCAGACATTTGTAAGTATAATCGCCTCCGAGATTCCGGCCGTAAAACAAAGAGTTCAACGCCAAAAATTCTCCGTTACCGGGAAAGAATACATTGTCCATGCCCTCCCAGCTGAGCACAATTCCTGCACCCCCGAGCGTCCCGTTTTCGGCTCCAATAATATCGCCGGATGCGAGCGCTCCCTCTTCCTCGATCTTCAGAAATTTGGTATATGCCAGCTCATAACTAAGCCCGGCGTATAAATCCCTGAAAACCTTACGCTGCAAATCCAGTGCAAAGCCGCTATTTCGGGTTGTGTATTCCTCTTCGTTTTCTTTGGAAACGTTTGTCCCGAAACCGAAAAAATCGTTGGGCCATTTTTCATAAAATACCGTTCCCGAGAGAATATATTCGTTATCGTTAAAATACAGACTGGGATCAAAGCTTATGGAAATCTGTTTTTTAACCGTATAAAATGCGAGAAACGACAAATTGGACGGTCTGCAATTTCTTGAGAAGCGGAATATATAATTCGGGTATACGCCAAACCCCAGCTTCGTCTCCGGCATATAGAATATGGCCGGCAATACGGTAAGACTGCTTTTGAGGGTATCGGTCCTGACGACTGAAGTTGAATCGCCGGCGAGAGTATTTGAATCGGCGGTTGCCGATATAGGGCGCGCGCCTGAAAATAATAAAATCGCGAAAAGTACTTTGAGGGAGTTCATTTGCCCGGCAAGATAGCGATTATTCATCAGTTAGACAATATAAAATAGGGCTATCCGAATGTAACTATAAGCGCGCCGGACACCCCCAGGATTATCCCGACAACTTTTCGTCGGGTAATCGCTTCTTTTAAAAACAGGGCCGCGAAGATGAAGATAAATATATTGCTGGTCTGGTTCAAAGCCGCCGCTATGGACACCTGGGTATATTTCATTCCGGCCAGCCACAAAAGCAGGACGCAGTAAGCTCCCAGAAAGGAACCGATTAAAAGATAAGTCCAGCCTCTCCCGGTAAGGCGCGGGGTTGCGATTTGTTTACGCCGGGGATGGAAAAGAAATACCAGCGCCAGAATTAGCCCGCCGCCGAACAGCCGGATTTCCGACAGGGGCAAAAGAGGCGACCGATCCAGAAGCGGTTTTATCATAACGATTCCGATAGCCATGGTAAACATCGCCAGCACGCCCCACAGAATTCCCAGAAGCAGGTTTCGCCTGTTGATGAGTCCGCTTTTATCGGCGCGGGAAATGGTAAGCACCGCGGAGATTATCATGGCGACTCCTATTATCTGTAAAATCCCCAACCTCTCACCCACCCATAAAAACGCCAGGAATATAATTGAAGGGCTGTACAGACAATCCACAATGGCGGTAAGACCGGCGCCCAGAAGATTCAGGCATTTAAAGAACAGGGTGTCGGCGATTCCGATACCCAAAGCTCCGCTAACCAGAAGCAGAATTATTTCATCCGAGGTGAAACCTTTAAATATCCAGCCCTCGAAAAAATAGATCGTCGGCAGCAATAGTACCATTCCCATAAGGTTTTTAAAGAAATTCAAGGCGACGGGATGGATAGTCTCGCCGCTCTTCTTGTAGAGAATCACGGCGAACGCCCAAACTATCGCGGTGGCGAATGCGAATATTTCTCCGAGATAAGGTATCTGCATCTGTTATTATTCGATCCCGTGAAATAAAAGTTGCGCCGAATTTACAGAATCGCGCCGCAATATTCAATAACAAATTTTCAATTGCCGATTTTTTAATTACTTCCTTGCAAATTCGGGGCTGAATTTGTAGGATTACACGGGTTTGTCAGATTCGGGCTCGCTGGTGAGCTTCATAAAAGGAGTCAAAATGAAAAAAAGAAGAATGACCGCCGAAGATCTGTTGAGGCTGAAGTTCATCAGATCGGTTTGTTTGTCGCCGGACGAAGCCAGAATCATGTTTACGGCGCAGGTTGCATCTGATGACAAGAAAAAATACTACTCGCATATCTATATGGTAAACATTGACGGGACCAGTTTAAGACAATACACGTTTGGAAAAGTCTCCGATTCCAATCCGGTATTTTCTCCCGACGGGCGCTGGATCGTTTTTACGTCGAAGCGCGATGACAAAAAAGGTCTCTATAAAATGTCCACCGCGGGCGGCGAGGCGAAATTGGTTGTGGAAAAGGACGGATCCTTTTCAGACATTTCCGTTTCTCCGGACAGCAAAAAGATCCTGTGCGTTTTCACGAAGGCTGACGACGTTCCAAAAGATAAAGATGGAAAGAAAGAAGCCCCGGCTTATCGGCACATTACCAGGATGTTCTATAAGCTGGATAATGAGGGATTCCGTCCGAAAGATCCCGGCCATATATATACCTACGATATGGAAACCGGCGAGTGCAGACAGGTTACAAAGGGGAGAAACGGGGAAAGATCTCCCGTGTGGCTGGGCAATGGCAGATCCATAGCATACATTGCTAACGTTCAGCGCGAGCCCGATTTCAACCTTCTGCGCGACGATATCTTTGTTGTATCATCCACCGGCGGAAAGTCAAAAAAATTAAAGAAACCTGCGGGCCCGGTGGAGAACATCGCCGCATCCCCCGATGGAAAAGAGATCGCCTTTGTGGGTAACGATAATCCTTTCGACGAATGGGGTGTGGAACCGTTACATATTTGGAAAGTCTCGACACGCGGCGGAAAGGCGGTGGATCTTACCCCCAAATTGGACAGGTTAACCAGCGATCTGATGATTTCCGACACGGCGGAGGTTCACGGGGGCATGAAACCGGTCTGGTCCTCGGACGGCAGGGAGATTTATTTTCAGGTATCGGAAAACGGCTCTACCCGGCTTTACAAAATCGGCTCATCCGGCCGCGGATATACAAAGGTTACCGGGGGTAAAATACACCTGATCTCGGCCTCCCTTACAGGCAAAAACAGTATCATCGCTTCAATAATCTCCACCTCTACCGATCCCGCGGAGATATTCGTTTCAGGTTTCAAACCGGGGTCCGGGCAGAAGCAGGTTACCCAATTAAACAGCGAGGTAATCAAAAAAGCAAATGTTCGAAAACCGGAGGAAATGATAGTCCGGGGCCATGACGGTTATCCGATACATGCCTGGATCATTAAGCCGCCGGACTTTTCAGCCAGAAGGAAATACCCTTCCATTATGGAAATCCATGGCGGGCCCCGGGTGCAGTACGGTCATACATTCTTTCATGAGATGCAGTTTCTGGCGGCATGCGGTTATGTGGTGTATTACTGCAATCCCCGGGGAGGACAGGGCTACGGTAAGGACCACGCGGCCGTTATCATCAATAACTGGGGAACCTACGACTACGAGGACTGCATGTCGGTGGCGAGATTTATGGCCTCCAGGAAATATATAAATAAAAACAGGATGGGGGTAACCGGCGGAAGCTATGGCGGATATATGACCAACTGGATAGTCTCTCACACCGATTTCTTCAAAGCGGCGGTTACTCAAAGATCGGTCACCAATTTCATATCGTTTTACGGTTCTTCGGATTTGGGTTTTGACCTCGACCGTGAAATCAAAGGATCGCCGTGGAAAAACCTGGACAGCTGGTGGGAGATGTCGCCCATAAAGCATGTGGCCAATATAAAAACGCCGCTTCTTATTATCCATTCCGAAAACGATCTGCGCTGCCCCATAGAGCAGGCCGAACAGCTTTATATCTCTCTCAAAAAGCTCAGGCGAAAGGTGGAGATGATCCGCTTTCCGGAGGAACCTCATGGGCTCTCGAGGTGTGGCCGGCCTGACAGGCGTATAGTCCGTCTGGAATGGATTCAAAAATGGTTCGATAGATATTTGAAAGGGAAGAAATAGATCGGGTATGATTTCTTCCCAAGCCCGACGCAAGAATCCATTTGTCATGCCGAACTCGATCCGCCATTCAGGAGTAATGGCTGTTGTGGCAGGTCTCCATACGTACCGCTTATGCGGTCAAATGACCCGATAGCACAGGTGCTCCCGGCCGGGTTTTTCAAATAAAATGTTAAGGCGGGTCGTAGTTCGCGAACCACAACCCGCCTTTTGCATCCAGCGTTCGATACCATAGCTCAACAGCACAATCGATTTTACTTTACCGAGCAGGTCCTTTTTAGGCCTTTAGAAATAGAAGCGGTAGCTGTCGCTTATTGATGCAAATACCAGTATATGTAGGGAATTTTGACGTAGTTCGCGGCCCCTGCCTGGAAATTCAACAAAGAACGGCCCCCGGAAGCAGCTGCCTGGCAGTAAAGCCTTACCCCTATCCTGATGGTGACCGTATCGCTTTCGCCTACGTTGGTATAGAAATGTACCCCATACTGTCTATCTATTCGATCCTCTGCTTCCGGATGAATCTCATATCCCGCCTTAGTAAATCT
>CP070742.1:1449465-1452298 GCA_020348065.1 Candidatus Zixiibacteriota bacterium | reverse complement strand
CAATTTCAGTGGGAGTCGTCGCTCTTTTGATACATTCAATATTTTTCCTGCCGGAAAAGCGGAATAAAGTCCCGGCTATCCTGATTTCCATCGGCGGCGGATTGCTCTTTGGGTTTTCCAACGCGCCCTGGGCGGCCGCTGGCGGATTCGAGGTTTATTCCCTCGGGATTGTCTTGATATCATTAACGCTGCTCAGTTTGGAAAAATACGACAAATATCAGGAATGTAAATATATCTTTGTGGCCGTCTATCTTTTCGGACTATCACTTGCGAATCACCTCTCGGCGGTCTCCTTGATTCCGGCGCTTATTATGCTGATTGTGAAATCAAAACCGGATTCCAAGCGGGTTTCACCCCCGGTGTTTTTTTTCATACTGGCTTTAACGCTGTATCTATATCTTCCTGTCAGGTCCGCGCATAATCCTCTTTTCGATTGGAATCACCCCGCGTCGCTTAATTCTTTTATAGACCATGTAACGGCGCGACGTTATCAGACATATATCACCGGTTTCGGATTCGAGAACTGGTTTCAGAATATATGGCGCTCGGTTCGGATTATGTTGAACCAATATCCTTTATACATATCGGCATTTGGATTTATCGGACTGTTTGTACCGGGTAAAATAAGGTTTAATTTGAAATTCGCGCTGATTTCAATATTGGTTTTAAATCTGCTTTTGTCCGCATTATACGATATCCCCGATATCGATCAGTATTACCTGCCGTCGATTCTGATTCTGGCCCTGGGACTGGTTTCCTTTCTGGATTTTATCCTGAACCGGCTTGCCATAAGGATGAAATATATCGTAACGGCGACCGTGGTCATAATATTAACGATGGGAACCTTTTTTAGAAATTACAGCTCTAATGATCAGAGTGGCAATAACCTTGCCCGAGTCTACGGCGAGAATATTCTGAAATCCGCGCCGGAAGACTCTTTTTTAATTTCGGTGGGGGATAACTCAAATTCCACCCTGTATTATCTGCGGTACGTCGAAAAGATGAGAACAGATCTTGAGATTTACGATTCGGTTATATCTATAGAGAGACTGAAACGCAGGATGAAGGATTTCAACCTGAGAACCGACCTGTCCGGCCCGGATCTTTGCGTATTGTTGGGACGCGCGTTTCCGGAAAGAACATATTTTGTTAAAGAACATATGCTGGCCAGGGGCAATCCTTTCGATTATAAAAAGATAGGTTTGTTCCCGCGCGGTCTTGTATACGGCTTTGAGGATGACAAAATCGATCCGGGTTTATGGGAAGATCTGATCATACCATCCTATTCGGGACTTTCGCAAAACCTGGATTTCAAAGGGATGACCATGCTTGTGAATCTGCATCTTTGTTATGGTGAGGATCTCTACGAGGCCAGGAAGAGACGCGAGGCGGTGGAGCAGTACAGGGAAGCGAGGAAGATCGCCGAATCTTCAAGGGAAGCCTCGGTTCACAACTCCCTGGGAATATTCTTCCGGCACGAGGGGTGGCCGGTCCTGGCGCGCCAGGAGTACGAAAGCGCGTTGAACGCCGATCATCTGACCGCAGACGAAAAATCCAATATCTATGTCAATCTCGGAAACCTGGAGAAAGACAGCGGAAAGTCAGAAGAGGCGATTGAGTATTACTTGAAGGCTTTGGAAATAAATAGTGACAACGTTGAGGCCAGTTACAATCTGTTTCTTGCCAGAGCTTATGATGAACTGAAAAGGGGAAATTACAAAGCCGCAGCCGAAAATTTCAAGGAAGCGTTGAACCTGCCGGATTCCGACCCGAATATCAGTCTTAATCTCGGCGTTATATATGATAGAAATCTCAACGATACCTCGAAAGCGGTATATTATTATAAGAAATTTATCGAATTATCTCCCGTCTCGGAAAGAACGGATGCCGTCCGGGATCGGATAAGAGAACTTGAAGCGGAACCATTAGATTAAATATATAGAAAATCTCCGGCGGGTCTGTCCAACCGCCGGAGAACGCCTTCATGTTTCTTAGAATTCTCAGCTGATATTCGCGCCGGGATCGATATCGCTGTCGGTCGTTACCAGGACGAGCTTCTTACCGTACGTGGCTGCCAGAAGCATGCCGTTGGAATCGATCCCCCTGATTTTGGCCGGCTTGAGATTCGATACGATTACCAGGTTTTTCCCGATCATATCCTCGGGGCTGTAGTATTCGGCGATACCGGCCACGATCTGCCTTTTTTCCGATCCCAGGTCGATCTGCAGCTTGAGAAGCTTATCGGCCTTTGGCACCTTCTCGGCCTCGAGGACTCTGGCGGTTCGCATCTTGATCCTGCCGAACTCCTCGAAACCTATGATGCCTTCGGGGAGCTCCTCTTCTTCAGTCATATTTAAGACCTCCGCTTTCGGCTGTTGTAACCGGGGGAATAGCCCCTCGCCGGGATTGATTGAGGTTCCGGGTTTCAGGATACCCCAGGTCAGGTCTCCGATTGTGTCATCCTGAAGGCCGAGCTGATCCTGAATAGATTTGCATCTTTCCGGCATAATAGGAGAAAGCAACAAGGATACAAGCCTCAATGTCTCGGCGGCATTATACAATACGTCGCCGAGTCTTTCCGTTTTCCTTTCCTTGGCAAGAGCCCAGGGTTTGTTTTTCTCGATATAGCGGTTGGTTGCCCTGACCAATTCGAGGATATCCTCCACCGCCTGATTCAGCTTTAATGTTTCGATCTTTTTGCGGGTCGCGGAAATAACCTTTTCACCATGCCTGGAGAGTTCTTTATCGGAACCGTCAGTTGACGGCGCGGGAATCAAGCCGTCGTTAAACGACTGGATCATTTTTAGAGTTCTCGATAACAGGTTGCCGAGAT
>CP070742.1:1446394-1449365 GCA_020348065.1 Candidatus Zixiibacteriota bacterium | reverse complement strand
CTTGTCTTTTCACCTTTCTTTACATTCACCGACGCAAATCCTTCCCAAATACGTATATAGGAATAATGTATATATTCCGAACCTCCACCGTATAATCGCAAAAACATAAAACTTCTAGTTGGTTCAATATTATTCTCTTGTTTATCAATTAAAAGCGCGATTTTATGATTCGAAACAGTTGTATAATTCCGAGGTATTTTCCCGGGCCTGCTATCAAAATAACGTAAAGCACTTTCGTATTCTCTTTTGATATTCTGAAAATTCCTGCTATAGTCCTTCAATTCAGGGATTTTCTCGTATTTTCCAACCTCTTCAGCAATTCTCCAATTTTGAATTTTAGAGAGGTATATGAATCTTTGCGCTTGTTTTGAATCTCCATTTATTATATTCCACAAATGCAGATGCGTTTCGAATAATATTCTTAGAATGGAAAATGAATCCGAAAAATGTCCGGTTTGGTTCAAAATCGTTACTGATCTAAAAGTTGAGTTGATTACAAGCCATAATTTAAATACTACAATATCTTTAGGGTTATTGGGGTCCCCTAACCTAATATTTTCTGTAACTTTATTAAGAATGTCCAAAACGCGATCGAGTATACCATGCCAATGTTTTATTTGAGTTTTTAGTTTTTTCTCTTCATCAATTTTTAGGTGTCTAGGGATCATAAACTTACGACTTCTATGCTATAATCATTTACACTTAGTCCACTGTGAAGCCATCTTCATAGATTCTTTCTTTAAATCATCGAATTCTTGGTAATATTTATCCTTCAAGAATCTCCGGTACCACTTTTCCGAATCCAAGATTATTATACTAGACCACCATGCGGATTCAATGGCTAGGTTTGGATTACCTACTAGGATATTCTTTCCCCCGTTTGACTTTGTAACTATAAACGCTTGATCTATAGCATAGGATGATCGATGAATAAATTCGGAACCTGTGGAATAAATTCTAATAGACATTAAAGCATGATATGGCCATGCATTCTCTTCAATAGCGTCAATTTCATCAACAACTTCATTAAGTGGCTTTTCCCAATATCCATTCTCAATATCAACAGGTATAAGAGTATTTTCATCATAATAATCATTATAAGAATCCTTAAGGTTTTTATTTATCTCCACCCAGAAATTATGGCTAGTTTTTTGCGCTTTATCTAAAAATTCTAAAGTAATATACGGATCTCCATTACATATCCTCCATAAAGTGATATGCCCCTCAAATAGCGATCTAAGTAACGTAAAAGAATCGAAATATTGTCCATTTTTTATTAAGGTTCGAATTGAATCAAAAGTAAAAAGCTGTGAATGTTTAATTGTATACGCCACAAATTGGGCGATATTATTCGTATCGTATGCTTTACTTTTTCTGGAATAGCTAATTAATGACGAGTATATCTTGTCAAGCATCTCAACCCATTTCTTAATTTGTTTATTTAAATCGTTCACTTTAATTTGCCAATTATTATAATATTGATTTGCGCGTGCTTTCGCTATAAATAAAGATCTATTCACCCAAAAAAATATTATCCCTATGATATTTCACGAATTTCCCATCCGGCTGAAATTTATCCGGCTCAATTATTTTATTTCCTTCATATATGATAAAACCTCGTTGAACCGGGGGTTCGGAGAACAATCTCTTAATATGCTTAGATAAAACTATTACAGAATTATCATTAATTGCTATTAGCCCAACGTCAAAGGCCTTCTCATGCAAAACGCACATACAGATGCCATTTTTAGGATTCATGCGGTTGGCAGGATCGGCCGCCCAGGGGATGATATGCGCTGCTATCAATAGGCGCGATTCGGGCAAGGAACATATGGCGCATCGGCTTCGGTAATTGGCGAGAATCATGCTTCTAAAGAAGCTCTGATTTATGCGGACTTTTACGCTGGCTTCTTTTTCTTTACCGTTAGGGATATATTTTAGGTCTTCTAAAATATCAGTCACCCGTTGCCCCTTTGACCTGGCTAATAAAAGCTCGCTTTCGTAGGCGAGCTCATCCCAGTTATCGTTAAAACGATCCCATATCACCTGCTCCAGCTTGCTCCCGTGAGACATGCCGGAAACACCTCTTTTCTTATGAATAGGATCCAATCGGGCAAAATTACTCAATTTTAAAGAGACGGCGCTCGGAGTACGGCCTATTATTTTCGAAAGCTCGATTACTTTTTTATTGTCATGATGGAATTGGCCGAATGGTATCTTGCAATATAGATTGAATGCGAGAATAAGCTCCTCTTCGGTCCAATTTCCCTTTTTATTCACAGTCAATTAATTTTCCGCGTCTTTTGAGTACAATCGGATAAATATAAAATCGATACTATTCTGCCATTTAAATTATGGTAAATAAGGTTCTGAATCAACACAATTTTTTCAGTGCGGTCGAGTCTCCGCACTTGACCGCGCAAGGTCGCAGGTACTGAGACCTGCCACCACAGGCACGGGGGATGGATTCCCGATTAGAGATTTCGGGAATGACATATTCGATGCGACATGTAACCGTCAGGAAATCTCGCCGAAGGCGGGATTGACGGCGCATATCCCTGGCGTCGGCAGGCAAGCTGCCGACCTACAACTTGCTACCGCCTACGGCCCCCCCGGCGGGCAGTCGGGGCAGGGGAACCGTTCGGGTATTATCCCTTTGAGGTAGCTTACGCCGTATGTTATATCGAGGCCGTTGTAATCGCAGCTAGCGTTAACGTCGCCGGCCACATACCAGGTGCCGTGGGGCGGGCAGTCGCATTGGTAAGGCGGAGGGTTGCCGCCCTTGAAATAGGCCACGCCGTAGGTGATATCGAGGCCGTTGTAGCCGCCGCTGGCGTTGGCATCGCCGACTACATACTCGTATCCCTGCCAGGCTCGCAGGGTTATATCCACAATGGCGGTATCGCCGATAACGGCAAAAATATCGTATACGATAGAATCCTGGAAATCCTCATGGGAGAAGGCCAGGTCG
>CP070742.1:1438126-1446294 GCA_020348065.1 Candidatus Zixiibacteriota bacterium | reverse complement strand
GCATCGGGCAGCCAACCACAAATAATAAAGACAGGATTATACCTAAAGCAAGAAAATCTAATTTAAAACGTTTGATCATTTGCATAAAATTGAGATCGCTTCGTCGTCTCACTGCGTTCGACTCCTCGCGATGATGAATTAATTTGTTGGGGGATGAACCCCCAACCTACTGCCTGTTCGTAGGTCAAATCCCCCCGGGATTTGACGCCCTGATGTCAGGTCTCGGCGAGACCTGACCTATGGCCTGTCATCTACAATTACTGCCCCGGTAAATCTACAACGCCCGCCTCTCGCCGCAAACCTAATTTCTCAATCCATTTCCAGATATATTCATAATCCAGCTTTCCGGGGAACAGCCGCAATAGATCGGATACATCTTCGGCATGTTTTTTATGTCCCGATTCTTTCAACCACATAAGCTTAACAATCAAAGTATCTTCGGGAGTGGAAAAATACAGGTCTCTTTCTTCGACTTTATGTTTCTGCTTTCTGGAAAATCTCGAAATATCAAATTCGGAATCGGTAAGGATCCAGCAGTCAGTTTTAAAGCCTGTACTATTATGAATAATGTTAAACATCGTTTTATTTGCCAGGGCATCTTTAATTCCCTCTTCTGAAATATAGTATTCGTTGATAATTTCCCGATAAAGCGATAACGCCGAATCCAGGCTGATATTTACGACCAGGTCGATATCGTGGGTCATCCGGGGTTTGCCGTAGAACATCGACGCAACCGAGCCGGAAATCATATATCCGATTTTCTTTCGATCGAAAATATCCAGAATCTTCAAGACGGCGGGATCCTGAATCACCGGTAAAACCTCTCAATCGTCTTTTTACCAAGCTCTTCGGAGCTAATATCGGGGAAATATTCCCTTATTGATGATTCAACAATTTTGCGGGCGAAAAGATACAGCTCATAAGCGATACGCAGTTTTTGTTCCCCCGACATGGAGCGATAGATTTCATCGCGCCTGATCTCGGCTTCGTCGGTAAATTTGCTCATGATATTCGCATACGCGTGGAGTCTCTTTTGTAGGTCGGGTTTCTAATGAAATGAGAAACCCGACAATCTGCCTTAATTTTCACCTCTTCTGCAGACAATTTCCTCTTTATTCATGTCGGGTTTTTCGCTGCGCTCAAACCCGACCTACATCTTATATTTTGTTTCGGGAATCATAGTTCCCGAAACACAAAACCCCAAATTAAAAGGGGGCCGGGGCCCCCTTCGGTTATCTCAAAAGAGCGCTGGCTATTACCAGTCTCTGGACCTCCGAGGTCCCCTCGTAGATCTCCATAATGCGCTGATCGCGGTAGAGCTTCTCGATCATGGAGAACTCGCCGATATAGCCGTAACCGGCGTGGATCTGCATGGCGCGGTCGACACAGAACTTGGCGATTTCGGAGCAGTAAAGCTTGGCATGGGAGGCCTCGAGCGAGAACTTCTCCCCCTTATCCTCCAGCATGGCGGCCTTATAGGTAAGCATACGGGCGGCCTCGAGTTGGGTGGACATATCGGCGATCATCCACTGTATGGCCTGAAACTTGCCGATGGGCTGGCCGAAGCAGATTCTTTTCTTGGCATACTCGATCGATTCGTGAAGAGCCCGCATGGCGATACCCAGACCTTGGGCGGCCACGCCGACCCGGGCGCCGTCGAGGGTGTTCATGGCGATCTTGAAACCCTTGCCGACTCCGCCGAGCAGGTTTTCCTTGGGCACGCGGACGTTGTCGAACCAGATGCGGCCGGTGGTGGCGGCCCTCATACCCATCTTCTTCTTCAGGGTGGCGGTTTTCAGGCCGGGGATATATTTGCCGTCTTGTTTGGTCTCCACCAGTATGGCCGAGATCTTGCGGGATGCCTTACCTTCGTCCTGATCGCCGCCGTATTTCAGGAAAAGCACGAAAACATCGGCGACATCGCCGTGCATGATAAATATTTTTTCGCCGTTGATCACAAATTCGTCGCCGTCGAGAACAGCGGTGGTCTTCTGGTTGACAGCATCGGAACCGGCTTCGGGCTCGGTCAGGACAAAAGCCGGTATCCATTCTCCGGAGGCGCATTTGGGGACGAATTTCTTTTTCTGTTCATCACTACCGAAAGCATAAATGGGATAGGTGGCCAACTCGGCTACTGCGCTGAGCAGACAGATGGCGGGATCGTAAAAACAGAACTCCTCGATCATAGTGGTATGATCCAGGGCGGACACTCCCCCGCCGCCGTACTCCTTGGGCATACGCATACCGATAAAACCGGCCTTGCCCAATTTTTTATATAGATCCATGGCAAAACGATCGGGATCGTCACGATGATCCAGTTCCTTGGATACCGGCTCGATATGCTTTTTGGCGAATTCAGCAACCCTGTCCCGCATGGCCTGCTGGCTCTCATCAACGTTGTATCTTATCATGTTTCCTCGCTTATGATTTATTTTATTATTTGGCCTAAACCATTTTGTTTTCTCTCTGAGTCTTGGGGAGAACGTCATGAAGATAATCGACAATCTCCTGGGTAGATGCGCCCGGAGTGAAAAGCGCCCCGACGCCCATCTTTTTGAGTTTGGCGATATCCTCATCAGCGATTATTCCTCCGCCGAAAATCAAAATATGCTCGGCGCCGGCTTTTTCGAGGCCGTCAATAATCATGGGGAATAATGTCATATGCGCGCCCGAGAGTATGGATAATCCTACGGCGTCGACATCCTCCTGAACAGCCGCCGCAACAATCTGATCACTGGTTTGACGGAGCCCGGTATAGATCACCTCAAAACCGGCATCTCGCAAAGCCGCGGCGATGACTTTCACACCCCTGTCGTGGCCATCCAGACCCGGTTTCGCAAGCAAGATTCGATATTTTCGATCCATTTCAACGCCTTATCAGTTACATTTTAATCTCAAAAGGAACCATTTCAGGCGAGGAATATAATAATTATTTACCTCTTACGCAATATATGGATTAAAAAAAAGAAGATGACGGATATTGATAGGTTAAAACAAATCAGGGGTGTATGCTATACCGCCCGCCTGATTTCACATAATATACAGTGATACCATTAATAGTATGACCGATAGTCTGATCAAACAGCGGCCGCGTCGGATCGTCGGGATTGGGAACGTCGGCAATATAACGGACGGTAATCATATCGCCGCCCGGAAACATATCGGACTCGCCCCCATCGAGCAGATTGATGAAAAAATATCTAAAACCGATGCCCAGGGAACGGTCAAGAACAGCGCTTACCTCTTCAGCTCCTCGTTTCTGGGTAAACTCCATCAGCCGTATTCGTACGCCTGATTGGTTGAAAATACTGATTTTACCCTCCCTGAGATACACCGGATCATAGGGATTGTTATTCTCGGAGCATCCGAGACTCAATAATAACCCGAATAAAGACAACAATATTACAAATCTCTTAATCATTCTATTATAGAATAAAAATTAACCCTTTGCGTGTCAAACAAAAACTGTAACGCTTTCCACTCCATATCCGTATAAATACGTAAAAAGCGGAGGATTGTTATGCAAAAAATACAGATCTATCAAGTGGATTCCTTTACAAATCAACCATTTAGAGGAAACCCTGCCGGTGTTTGCATTCTGGCGAAGGGCCTTTCCGACAGCCTGATGCAATCGATAGCCACCGAAATGAATCTTTCAGAAACCGCATTTTGTGTTCCTGAACAGGGTAATTTCTTAGACGCGGATAGATTCGATTTGAGATGGTTTACTCCCGTTGTGGAGATGGATTTATGCGGTCATGCCACCCTGGCCACCGCTAAAATATTATTTGACGAATATAAAAACCGGTCGCAGTCCTTGCATTTCTTCACCAAGAGCGGCGAGCTGATAGTCGAAAAGGCGGAGGGAAAACTTTCCATGAATTTTCCCTGCGATATGACGGAGGACGCCGAAATCTCATCCGATATTCTGAAGGCCCTGGGCGTTGAGGAAATAGCAAACACAGCCTCGAGCAAAAATATGAACATGAAACTTATCGAGGTCGAAAGCGCGGAAATTGTCAAGAATCTTAAGCCGAATTTTAGCGATCTGCGTCATGTCGGAGAGACATTTGAAAACGGCGGTTTTCTGGTGACATCGCGCTGGGGAGAAGAGGGATTTGATATAATCTCAAGATTTTTCGCTCCCGTTTACGGGCTTGACGAGGACCCGGTTACGGGGGCGGCGCATACGGTTTTAGGTCCCTACTGGGCGAAAAAGCTGGGTAAAAACCAGATAAGATCCTATCAAGCGTCGGCCAGAGGCGGCGAGGTGGACGTGGTTGTTAAGGGCGACAGGGTGGAATTGATCGGTGATGCCGTGATTGTTATAAAAGGCGAAATCTACCTTTGACAACCCGGGGGGGACAAGCCCCCCGCCTACAGACGCTATCTTCAACTGATTTAATATTATTGACTTGCGCTACCGATAGCCTTATAATGAGGAATTGGATGGAGATCGGATTTGATTGAAAAGATAATAAAAAAGAGCATTTTAGAAGGCAATTCCGGTGGGACCGATCCGGCCTACTGGCTTTCGAAATCCCACCGTGAACGCATTGAGGCGGTTGAAATTCTAAGGAAACAATTCGTTGAAAGTACAACAAGACTTCAAAGAACTATTAGAATCATTCAACGCGCGCAAAGTTGATTATGTAATTGTCGGAGCTTACGCGCTGGCGTTTCACGGGGCGCCCCGTTATACCGGCGATATGAATATATTAGTAAAACCGGACGGCGATAACGCTCGAAGGATTTTGGATGCGCTTGAGGACTTCGGTTTTGGCGATCTGGAATTGTCCAGTGATGATCTTACGCAGCCGGGAAGATTAATTCAGCTTGGAGTGGCTCCTGTTCGTATCGATATAGCAACCTCCATAACCGGCCTCAACTGGGAGCGGGTCGCCGCGAATAGAGTAAGCGGCGATTACGGCGAGGTGCCGGTTTATTTTATCAGTAAAGAGGATTTCATAGCCAATAAGAAAGCCCTGGGACGTCACCGCGACCTGGCAGATATCGAGGCGTTGGGGGAAGAAGCGGAATAGGATTTGTATATCGGTGCCCCACCCAACGGGTGGGAGGGGAGCATTCTTAAGAAAGCATGGCCATTGGCTCCTTGCGGGAGGGAAGTACGAACCTTATTCGACATTTAATCTTTTAAGTACGATGCTTCAAATCAGGCCGAAGGGTTGGTAGATTCTATGGGATATTGATTATAGAATGCAAATTAAATTATAATATTGATATTAATTATCTTATTTACGGCGTGTAAACCTCAATATGCGCTATATTTCTCGTTGGATGGTGTGGAATGGTCTAAGAAGGTCGATTACCGGGAAGATAATAAGGCAATTTCGATTAGCGGTTCTTTTAATACTACGTTCTACAATGAAGACGTCGATATCCATATAAAATTTAATTTGCCATCGACTGAACAGCAGTTTCCCGACGAAAAAAATATATTAATCGACAGCAATTATGATTATGGTAAACGTATTGACGCTAACGAAGAATATGATGCATTGATATAAATTTGGATTTGTATCATTCGGATTTTAAGAAAATATCCAAAGACCAGGCATTAAAATATTTTAAAAATAAGTACCTTAATATTAAATTAGTTGATTTATTCTCAGATACGCTTGTAGTCAATATCAGGCTTGATGAAAATGATATTATTAAGTGGCATCATATTGATGATTAAAGGTCTTTTCGAAATTTATCAGATAGGCAAATTTGGAGAAAAGTCCGCAGGTCGGCAGCTTGCATTGGTGCCCCACCCAACGGGTGGGGTGAAGGAAATTAATAGATAAGCCCCACCTGATAGGTGGGGCACCGGGCTCACCGCCTACAGTTGTCAGGTGACCCGACGGCACAGATTAGATTACCGATAATTTTATTTATATCAGCGGCGGTTCGGTGTAGGTACCGAATACCTCCGTCAATACCGACGTTATCTCCTCCTCGGTGGTGTAGCACCGTACGCAGTCCAGGAGCGGGGGCATATGATTTTTACCCTTTTCTGCTGCGTCTTTTAGCGCGGCGAGCCAGGCCTTGACCCGGTCGTTGTCGCGTTTTCCCTTTACCTTTTTCAATGAGGCCACCTGATCTTTCTCCACCTGCATTGGTGCCCCACCCAACGGGTGGGGTGAAGGAAATTAATAGATAAGCCCCACCTGATAGGTGGGGCACCGGGCTCACCGCCTACAGTTGTCAGGTGACCCGACGCACAGATTAGATTACCGATAATTTTATTTATATCAGCGGCGGTTCGGTGTAGGTGCCGAATACTTCGGTCAATACCGAGGTTATCTCCTCCTCGGTGGTGTAACAACGCACGCAATCCAATAGCGGGGGCATATGATTTTCGCCATTTTCTGCGGCCTTCTTTAAGGCTGCCAAGGTGGTTTTCACGCGATCGTTGTCGCGTTTTTCCTTCACCTTTTTCAATGACGCCACCTGATCTTTCTCCACCTGTTCGTCGATCTTGAGTATCGGTATGGCGATCTCCTCGCCCTCCTCGATGTAATCGTTAACGCCGACAATGATCCGCTCTTTTTTCTCGATCTCTTTCTGATATCTGTAGGCGGCCTCGGCAATCTCACGCTGGAAATACCCCTGCTCGATGCATTTCAATACCCCGCCCCTTTTCTCGATCTCGGCGAAATAATCCTCGGCCTCTTTCTCCATCTCGTTGGTGAGGTTCTCCACGAAGTAAGATCCCGCGAGCGGATCGATGGTGTTGGCGACGCCGCTTTCATGCGCGATTAGCTGCTGGGTTCGAAGAGCTATATGCACCGCTTTCTCCGACGGCAGAGCGTAGGTTTCATCCATGGAATTGGTATGCAGGGATTGAGTGCCGCCCAATACTCCCGCAAGTCCCTGGAACGCGGTTCTGACAATATTATTCTCGGGTTGTTGAGCGGTCAGGGAACATCCCGCCGTCTGCGTATGAAACCTCATCAGCCAGGAGCGTTTATCTTTGGCTTCATATTTCTCTCTCATGTGCCGGGCCCAGATCCTGCGGGCGGCGCGGTACTTGGCTATCTCCTCGAAGAAATCGAGATGGGAATTGAAGAAGAACGACAGTCTGGGCGCGAAAACATCGACGTCCATGCCGGCCGCGATGCCGGCTTCTACATAGGCAAAACCGTCGGCCAATGTAAACGCCAGTTCCTGGGCGGCGGTGGAGCCGGCCTCCCTTATATGATAGCCCGATATTGATATGGTATTCCATTTGGGCACATGATCCGCGCAGAACGCCATCATATCGGTGATAAGCCTTATCGACGGTTCCGGTGGATAAATCCATTCCTTCTGGGCAATATATTCTTTCAAAATATCATTCTGCAGAGTGCCGGTCAGTTTTTCCGAGGGCACGCCCTGCTTTTCAGCCACGGCGATATATTGCGCCAGAAGAATGGTGGAGGTACAGTTGATGGTCATGGAGGTGGAGATCTTGCCCAGATCGATGCCCTTAAACAGAATCTCCATATCATCTAACGTATCGATGGCGACTCCGCAAACGCCGACCTCGCCTCTGGAGCGCGGAGAATCGGAATCGTAACCCATCAAGGTGGGAAGGTCGAAGGCAACCGAAAGCCCGGTCTGCCCTCTTTTCAGCAAATAATGATAGCGTTCGTTGGTCTGCTTGGGGGTGCCGAATCCGGAGAACTGCCGCATGGTCCAGACCCTGCCGCGATGCATGGAGGCGTGGACGCCCCTGGTATAAGGATATTCGCCGGGGTAACCTATATCCTTTTCAAAATCGATGTCGGCGGTATCCGACGGCATATACAGAGGTTTGATGGGCCGTGACGAGGTGGTCATAAACTTCTTGTCTTTCGAAGCCGACTTCTCGTAATTCTCCAGCCACTTAGAATAAGCCGATAACTGCGCTTTATTTTTCGTAGATTTTTCCATTTTATTCCTCACTTTAAATCGTCGATCAGACGCCGGGCCAGATCGTAAGGATTGCCCTGCCCGTTGAATATATCGTCAATATAACCGGTAAGTCTTTCATCGGACAAGATATCTTTTCGCAATTTATTTTTCAGCCTGTGTTCCACAGTCTTCATTATATCATAACGGATTTTTCGGCGGCGGTGTTTCAGAAAGAACTCATCGGATTTTATTCTTTCTATTTCCATATTCATCTTTTCCATCAATTG
>CP070742.1:1426086-1438026 GCA_020348065.1 Candidatus Zixiibacteriota bacterium | reverse complement strand
TCGTCGGTAAGAACCGTCTTGATGCCGGGATCATAGCTTTCTAAAATATCCTTACGGTCATCTACGACGGTTATGGAGAAATCTAGATCTTTCGCGACCTTTACCAGATCTCTCCCGACATGGCCTCCTCCGAAAATCACAAGCCTTTTCGGTTTTCCATATTTTTCCATAAAAACCTTCGCCTCTCCCCCGCAGCTCATGCCGGTAGAATCCGAACCCTCTCCGGTGAATTTGTATATTTTAAGTCGGGTTTCCTGGTTTCCATTGAGCAGGCCGACACCATCATCGATTACCAGCTTTTCGAATTTCCCACCACCAATGGTGCCGTAAATAGACCCATCAGGATATACCAGCATCCTGGCGCCGGGCCGGCGAGGAGATGATCCGGCGGTTTGCACGATAGTCGCGAGCACAAATGGTTTTCCTGCCGCGATCTTACAATTTATCTCTTTGAAAATATCAGATGTCTCTGTCATTTTGCCGTTTCTTTGAGAATATTATCGTAGTCTTCGAGGGTATCGATATCGAACTGAGGGTTTTCGTCTTCAATTACTACAGTATCGTCCCGGTATTTTTCGAAAATAGCATTTCCTGTCGGTTCACCTCCGAGCCCCATTAGATCGCCGAAAAGCGCTTTCGAAAAGATCACCGGATGACCGCGGCCTGCGGGAGTCTGTACATACAGGATCAATGGAGCTTCACTTTTGAACTCGCTTAAAGCTTTTCTAATCAAACTTGATTTTACCGACGGTTTATCGGCCACCATAAACAATACAGCTTCCGATCTCTTGTCGATATTTCCCAGGGCACACTTGATCGACTCCGCTCTGCCTTTATTATAGTTTTCATTAGAAACGATCCTTACATTGCTCCAAGACTTATTCTCAATTAAGCTTTTTAACCTCTCCATCTGAAATCCCGTAACCACGATAACCTCATCCAGTCCGGATTCAGCCAGTTGAAGAAGCGATTCCTCGATAACGGTATGATTCCCGAAGCGTAAAAGAAGCTTGTTCTTACCCATTCTCTCGGATTTGCCCGCGGCCAGAAGAACGCCGGAGATTCTCATTGTAACCCCATCGGCGAAAATTCTGCGTTAATCGAATTCAATTCTGAATTTTTCATATCGATTTCAAATTATAAGCAGTCTGATCTTGAGTCAAGTTGATTCAATACCGTATCCTGACAACATTGCCTTATTTATCGATATAAGACTCTGGCAAACAAGCGATTCCTCAATTGCAATTATTATGGTTTCGCCATCTATTTTGCGCCGGATATCAGGGATTTTGCTATATTGTGTGGAAAAATCCCGGGTAATCTGCTAAATTGTCCGGTCGATAAGTTTAGTAAACTGAAACGCCGGAAAACGGAGCGGGAATATTGAAAGCCGATAGAAAAGAAAAAGCTGATTCAGGCGGTAATATAGATATCGCGAAATCCTCCAATTTTATTAGGGAAATTATCGAGGAGGATATTCGCAATAATAAAAACGACGGCCGGGTCCATACAAGGTTCCCGCCGGAGCCCAACGGCTATCTTCATATCGGCCACGCTAAATCGATCTGCTTCAATTTCGGCGTGGCGGAGGAATACGGCGGCCTCTGCAACCTGCGTTTTGATGACACCAATCCGACTAAAGAGGAAACCGAATACGTCGATTCCATCATGGCGGATATCCGCTGGCTGGGATACGATTGGGAGGATAGGCTCTATTACGCCTCCGATTATTTCGGGAAACTCTATGAATACGCGGTCGACCTGATCAAAAAGGGCAAAGCCTACGTCTGCGATCTCAGCGCCGATGAAATCAGGGAGTATCGCGGCACCCTGACCGAACCGGGTAAGGAAAGCCCTTACCGGAATAGAACCGTCGAGGAGAACCTGGATCTTCTGGAGCGGATGAAAAACGGGGAGTTCCCCGACGGATCTCGGGTTTTGCGGGCCAAAATTGATATGGCGGCGGGCAATCTCAACATGCGCGATCCGGTTATGTACCGGATACTGCATGCCAGCCACCATAGAACAAAGGACGAGTGGTGCATATATCCCATGTACGACTGGGCCCACGGACAGTCCGACTCCATCGAGGGAATAACCCATTCTCTCTGCGATGTCGCTTTTGAGGATCACAGGCCGTTATACGACTGGTTTTTGATACAGCTGGGCGTTCACAAACCTCAGCAGATCGAGTTCGCGCGGTTAAATCTTACCTATACCATACTGAGTAAAAGATTTCTCAGACGGTTAGTCGAGGAAGGTTATGTCAAAGGCTGGGACGATCCTCGAATGCCGACACTTAGCGGATTACACCGCCGGGGCTATACGCCGGAATCAATACGCAATTTCCAGGAGCGGATCGGGATGGCCAAACGGGCCAGCGTGGTCGATATCGCTCTCCTGGAACATACTCTCCGGGAGGATCTGAATATCCGCGCCGACCGGGTCATGGCGGTGCTTAATCCCCTGAAAGTAGTTATCGAAAACTATCCCGAGGGTAAGATCGAGAAACTGGACGCCATAAACAATCCCGAGGATGTGAGCGCCGGCAGCCGTAAGATACCGTTCTCAAGGGAGATCTATATCGAGGCCGACGATTTCATGGAAGACCCGCCCAAGAAATTCTTCCGGCTGTCGCCCGGAAACGAGGTGAGGCTAAAGCACGCCTATTTCATCAAGTGCGAAAAGGTGATAAAGGACAATAGCGGTAAAATCACTGAACTCCGCTGCAGTTACGATCCCGCCACCAAAAGCGGCGAAGCCACCGACGGCCGCAGGGTCAAGGGCACTCTGCACTGGGTATCATCAGAACATGCCGTCGACGCCGAGGTGCGCCTTTATGAGTACCTCTTTACCAAAGAAGATCCCAACGAAGTCGAGGGGGGCAAAGATTTCACCTCCAACATAAATCCCGACTCACTGAAAGTATTGACCGGTTGCAAGGTGGAGCCGTCACTGGCCTCCGCCAAACCGGGCGACCGGTTCCAGTTTTTACGTCATGGTTACTTCTGTGTCGATCCCGATACAACGGAAGGTAAGCCGGTCTTCAACCGCACCGTCGGCCTGCGCGACACCTGGGCCAAGGTGAAGGGGAAGTAGGACATCTGTTGCCAAGCGGCGCTTGGCAACTAGAGGGAATAAACCGAAAATTCTGGTAACCAAGCGCTGCTTGGTTACCCAAAGTATTATTCGGTTGAGCAATTCATTTGTTCCCCGAAACCTTCCTCCCGAATTCCCGTATCATCTACCGGAGCGGATATGTTTATATCACCTTTTATTAATAATAATCATAACTAAAAAGGATAAGGCTATGACAAAAAATGAGGCCATAAAAGCGGCCCTGGAGTTGGCGAATAAGGCAGAGATCGTCATGCTGGGCACCAACGGCGATAACGGCTACCCTAATATCAAGGGGATGATAAAACGGGAGAACGAGGGGCTCCGGACAATCTGGTTCAGCACCAATACCTCATCGAGAAGAGTGCCGCAGATCATGAAGGATCCCAAAACTTGCGTTTATTTTGTCGATTTCGAGAAATGGAAAGGATTGATGCTGGTAGGTACGATTGAGATCCTTCAGGATCCAAAATCGAAAAAACGATTGTGGGAAGACACCGATTTACGGTATTACTCCGAAGGCGTCACCGATCCCGACTACACCGTGATGAGGTTCACGACCGAGTGGGGTAATTATTACCACAAATTATCCAACGTAACATTTAATATTGAGGAAGTCGGGGAATAGAATATGAATAATAACCAGACACGCAGGCAATTTATCAAGAAATGCTCGCAGGCGACCGCCTCTATCATGCTCTTTGGCGCCTGCGTCAAGGGCGAAGAACTATCGACTGCCGAACCCGAAGTAATAATCAAAAACCCCCGTCAGCCACTTCCCAATCCCTATGTTACCGATGATGGCAGACCGATACTGGTTTGCGTTGAGGGCGAAGATTTCAACCAGACGCTGAGCGCCGGTCTCGACGCCCTCGGCGGCCTTAACCGTCTCGTAAACAGCAATCAAAACGTTCTTATAAAACCGAATTGTAATTATGCCGATCCCTACCCCGGCATATCCAGCGCGAACTCCGTCGCGGAGATCATATCTGCCGTTAAACAGGTGTCGTCCGGTACTGTATATGTGGGCGACCAGGGCTGGATGCACTCGGATGAAGTATATGAATATATGGGATTGAGCAATGGCGTCGAGGCGGCCGACGGGGTGCTTTTAACCTTCTCGGATGAGAACGCCTGCCGGGCGAAAAATCCGGATTGGACCGATATCCAGGGTTACTTCTGGGTATATTCTGAGGTCTACGACGCCCCGGCAATAATCAGCTTGTGCAGCTTGAAAAGACATTTCCTGGCCAAAATGACCTGCGCCTTGAAAAATAACGTGGGAGCCATAAGGGGCTCCGGGATGACCTCGTCGCGAGCTGTTCTGCATGATAAACCCCAGGACGAGTTCCTGACAACGGTGGCGGAGTTTGCCGGACTGATTAATCCCGAATTGAACATTGTCGACGCCCGCTCGATCCTGACCCGCAACGGCCCCCTCTACCAGCAGGGAACGGTGGTGACGGCAAACAAACTTATTATTTGCGGCGACATGGTGGCAACCGACGCTTACTGCTCGCAGATTATGGAACAATATGACTCGACATTCTCCCCTTCCATGATAGATCTAACCCTGGAAAGAGCGCAATCGCGCGGTCTGGGAACGTCTGATTTGAGCAACGTTGAAATAATTGAGATTTCAATTTGATGGATTTGTAAACAGTATTGAGTTCGACTACGCTATAGAATATAGCATAAATTTTACGCGGTTAACTATCCTTAATTCGATTTAATAATGGAATAATGTCGGGGAGGAAAGATGAGATCTTTCGTTTTTATTATAGTTTCTTTAATGATAGCATCTTCGGCATAATACTCTCACAAGATTCAAATAATCCTGAAGATTTTTCCGATATGACCCTTATTCCCGCCGGGAGTTCATGATGGGCGGCGGTTGTAATCGGAACTCATGACATACTTATCCCGCGTATTTATAACAATATTTGCGCGGAAAAATCTATTTCTTTTGAATTCGCAAAAATTCTTAAGGAAAAAGTATTCCGGCAAATTTCAGAAAATCCTTGCGCCCGATTCCGGGTTCTGTTAAAATAAATATTGAAGCAAAGAAAGATACTGAATTTTACCCAGGGGATTTGTTTTGATTATAAATAAAATTCGCATTTTCTCTCAAGCCGCTATTAATCTGTCGGTTAGGCTGCATCGATAAACCCCTTTTTATGGTCTCACTTAAAAAAGTATCGAAATCTTTCGATAACGGTTTATCTTTTGCTGTTAAGGAGATTGATCTGGACATCCGGCCCGGTGAGCTTCTCGTTTTTTTGGGGGAATCCGGTTGCGGCAAAACCACAACACTCAAGACCATAAACCGGCTAATCGAACCGACATCGGGTAAAATCCTTATAAATGGAGAGGATACCTCAAAAACCGATCCTGTTAATCTCAGGCGGAGTATCGGTTATGTGTTTCAGGAAATTGGATTATTCCCGCACATAAACATCGCCGGGAACATCGGCATGGTGCCCAAGCTTCTGGGTTGGCCCGATGATAGAATCAAATCCAGAACAGATGAGCTTCTGAATTTGGTAGGCCTCGAGCCCGACAAATATCAGGACAGGATGCCCCACGAACTGTCCGGCGGTCAGCAGCAGCGAATCGGGGTGGCGAGAGCGTTGGCGGCCGGCTCGAAGATAATGCTTATGGATGAGCCGTTCGGCGCCCTGGATCCCATAACCAGGACAAACCTGATCGAGGAGTTCGCCAGAATCAATAAGGAACTAAAATTAACAGTGGTAATGGTCACGCACGATGTTCTGGAGGCTCTGATCCTGGCCGATAGAATCGCAATAATGAGATCGGGGGAAATATTGGCGCTGGGAAAACCGGCCGAACTCATTTCCCGTCCCCCTCATCCATACGTATCGGAACTGTTGAACTCGCCCCGTCGTCAAACCGAAAAAGTAAACCGGATAATAAGAGGCGATAATAAAAATGACCTATAGCTCCATCACCGAACAGCTTCAGCTTCTTCCCTATTACCTGGGCAGTCATCTACTGCTGACATTGCTCGCCTTAATGGCCGGAATACTGATCTGTGTCCCCTGCGGTGTGATTATAACCAGGATAAAATCTCTGCAATGGCCCACACTGACAATCGCCGGGATCTTGCAGACTATTCCCGGAATCGCCCTTCTGGCTATAATGGTTCCGCTTCTGGGACGCATAGGTTTCCTGCCCGCGTTGATCGCTCTTATCATTTACAGCGTTCTTCCGATTCTCCGTAACACCGTTACCGGGATACTGGGAGTGGAGAAATCGGTTATAGAGGCGGCCAGGGGGATAGGCATGACCGACATGCAGTCGCTTTTCAAGGTGGAATTGCCGCTGGCCTTGCCGGTAATCGTGGCCGGCATCAGGACCGCCGCGGTCTGGGTGGTAGGCACTGCAACATTGGCGACACCGGTGGGAGCAACAAGCCTCGGTAATTACGTTTTCAGCGGTCTGCAGACACAGAATATCTCCGCCATAATTGTCGGCTGTGTGGCAGCCGCCGGACTCGCCATCATTATAGATCAAACCATCAGACTTACCGAAAAAACCGTATCGCGAAGAAACTTCAGACTCGCCGCTTTGACTGCCGCCATAATATTGATCCTCTTTGCCGCGGGATTATCCCCCCTGGCGAATCGGGGCAATTTCGGCGAGGCAAATAAGATGGTTGTTATCGGCTCCAAACCGTTCACCGAACAGTATATTCTGACCCAACTCATAGCGGATAATCTTTCCGGAAACGGTTTCGATGCTGATATCCGTTCGGGGATGGGTTCGATCATCTTGTTCGAGGCAGTAACCAATAATGAGGTGGATTGTTATGTCGATTATACCGGCACCATCTGGACCTACGTGATGAAAAGATCCGATCTGCCTGCTCGAGAAGGGATTTTAAAAGAGATGACCTCATGGTTGAAAAAAGAATACGGAATACTTTGTGTTGGCGCCCTGGGATTTGAAAACACTTATGCCCTGGCGGTACGGAAGGAGACCGCTAACCTGCATAACTTGAATACCATTAATGACCTTTCCCGCCTATCGGCGGGTTTCTCCATGGGAAGCGACTACGAGTTTTTTACCCGGCCGGAATGGAAGGAACTGAAGGCAGCCTACAATTTGAATTTCAAAGATCTTATAACTCTGGATCCGACCTTGATGTACAGCGCCATCGCGCAAAAACAGGTCGATGTTATCTCCGCATACTCAACTGACGGCCGAATCGTAGATTATGATCTGGTGGTACTTGATGATACGAAGCAGGCTCTACCTCCTTATGACGCGGTTCTGCTGTTGTCTGATAAGGCCGCGAAAAATCCAAAATTATCCCGGAGTTTGAAAAGTATTATTGGCGAGATCGGCGATGACGCCATGCGTAACGCCAACAAAATAGTTGATGTCGACCGTCATTCCGTGGACAGCGCCGCGACTTACCTTAAAAACCTGATCGATCTTTCAGAAGAATAAGGATGGCCGGTGCGGATACTTGTTGTCTGGAACATTGTCCTTTATTTAAAGGTTTTTCAATAAAATGATTTTAAAATTTATTCCAAAGGATAAGTCATGACGCAGTCAATATTAAAGCTGGATTCGGTCGATGTATCCGCCTTGGAAAGCTATCGTGAAAAATTCGCCCTGGATGTATTAACAGGATTATCGGAACCGCGAAAATCGATACCGTCGATTTATCATTATGATGCCGAGGGCAGCAAATTGTTTAATAAAATAACCGAATTACCGGAATATTATCCAACCAGGTGTGAAATCGAAACCCTTAAAAGAAACATCGCTCAAATCGCCGGCTATATGGGATCGGAAACCATCAACCTGATCGAATTCGGCCCGGGTGACGGGGGCAAAACCAGGATACTGGTGGAATATTTTTTAAACAAAGGGCTGGAGTTCCAGTATATCCCCATAGATATATCCTACTCGGCTCTTGACGATTTACACCAGAGATTCAAAAAATCTTATCCCAAACTGGAGCTGAAAGGACTGGTAGCCGATTACTTTTCCGGAATTAAATGGCTCAATAACGAGTATGATCGAAAAAACGTGGTCTTATTCCTGGGATCAAATATCGGGAACTTCAACCGGGCAAAATCGAAACTGTTCTTACACAACTTATGGAATCACCTAAACGACGGCGATATTGTTATAATTGGATTCGACCTCAAAAAAGATATCGATCTTTTATTAAGGGCTTACAATGACTCCCGGGGAGTAACCGCAGATTTCAACCTCAACCTGTTGCAACGCATAAACCGCGAGCTGGCCGGGGAGTTTGATATATCGAATTTCAGGTTTTTCGCGACTTACGACGTTTTCAGCGGAGCCGTAGAGAGTTACCTGGTTAGCATCCAAAAACAGGAAGTGATTATCGGCGAAATAGGAAAATCCTTCCATTTCGACCCTTGGGAGCCAATTCACACGGAATATTCCTACAAGTACCTGGAATCCGATATTCTCTCTCTGGCGAAAAATACAGGGTTTATTCTTAAAGAAAATCTGTATGACGAGAAAAGGTATTTTGTAAATTCTGTCTGGGAAGTGAACAAGCCTCACGCCAGTTAGGCTAATAATGAGTATCGCGAAAAAATACGCGGGAAAAGAACGTCGGGCCCTCTGCGGAATCTGCCCCGCCGGCTGCTGGGTAATCGTCAAATACGATAATAACGGAAAACTTTCTGCGGTCCGTCCCGACGACAACTCCGAGCTGGGGATGATCTGTAAGCTGGGAGAACACTCCGCCGATATCGTTTATTCTGAACACCGGTTGAAATATCCCATGAGAAGAAAAGGCCCCGGGGGGACGTACGACTTCGACCGGATCTCCTGGGACGAAGCTTATGATATAATAGTCGATAAAATGAAAAAGCTTAAAAGTGAATACGGGCCCGAATCCACCTGCATTTATACCGGGAGGGGCAGTTTCGAGCTGGCCTTATGCGACATATTTCAACCCGACGGTGTCGCGGTGTCATCGGCGTCAAGTGTGTTGTTCCCTTTCGGGTCCCCCAATACCATGGGTGTAGGAGCGCTCTGTTACGTGGCCTTTGCCATGATCGCCCCTCATATTACCATGGGCGGCATGCTGATCAATATGTACTCCGATATAAACAACAGCGACTTGATCGTGGTATGGGGAGCCAATCCCGCTACCGACTGCCCTCCTCTTGATCTGAAAAGAATCCTGGCGGCCCACGATCGCGGAGCCGAGGTGGTTGTAATAGATCCCCGCTATACCAAAACCGCAAAACTTACAGACGCTAGATGGGTGCCTATCCGCCCCGGTACCGATGGCGCTCTCGCCCTGGGAATGTGCAACGTGCTGATCGAGGAAGAGCTTTACGACGACGATTTCGCCGAAAATTGGACTGTCGGTTTTGATGATTTCGTGAGATACGTCCAGCATTTCCGCCCCGGGGTCGTGGAGAAGATTACCGGGGTCCCGGCGGAAATGGTTGTAAAGCTCGCCCGAAGAATTGCCGAATCAAACGGCGCGTCGCCGATTATGTACAGCGGCCTGGAATACAGTGACAGCGGGGTGCAGGCTATCCGCGCCACCATGGTATTGTGGGCGCTGGCGGGGCAGCTTGACGTTCCCGGCGGACGATGCTTCAGTATGAGGCAAAACCAATTTCCTCTGAATAAAAGCGGCCACATACCCAATCCTGATCTAAAGAAAGCTCTGGGCAGGAACAAATTTCCCGTTTACAGCTCTTATCGCGGTGAATCCCACGCCATAGTCCTTCCCGATTCGGTGATTCACGGCAAACCGTATAAAATCCGCTCGTTAATTATACATGGCGCCTCCATTACAACCTCTTGGCCGGAACCGCACATCTGGAAAAAGACCTTAAAAGAACTCGATTTCCTTGTTTGTATAGACCGTCAGCTTACCGCCGACGCCGCCTTCGCCGACATCGTTCTGCCTGCCACCACCATGTACGAGATCGAATCGTACATGACCTACGGCCCCCTTTTCCGTATAAGGGAAAAGGTAATAGAGCCCGTAGGCGAGGCGAGAAACGACTTTTTCATAATGGCTGAACTCGCCAGACGACTCGGTTACGGTCACCTGTATCCACAAAGCGAGGAGGAGTTGCTGAATAAGGTTCTGGAAAACTCCGGATTTACTCTTGTACAGGTTCGCGAGGCCGGAGGCACCGTTCAGGCCCCCACCGTTATGAACCAATACAAAAAATGGGAGAAGGGACAACTCCGGTCTGACCGCAAGCCGGGGTTCGATACGCCCTCCGGGAAATTCGAGATCGCATCTACAATATTGGAGGAGCACGGTTACGAACCGTTGCCGGTTTATACCGAGCCCGCCGAAAGCCCGCAATCCCGCCCCGATATGATCGGGAAATATCCTCTGGTTTTCAACTCCGGTTCCAGGGTTACCACAGATTTCCGTACTCAGCATCACGGGATACCGGCGCTGACCAAACAGCGCCCTGAACCGACCGTCACCATAAATACCGAAGACGCCAGAGAAAGAGACATCAAAACCGGCGACCTTGTTACAATAAAAACCTCCCGCGGCCAGGTCGATTTGAGAGCGTATGTAACCGATGATATTGTAAAGGGCGCCATTGACGCCAACATGGGCGGAGGAGGCCCGGTCGGCCCGGAAGCCTGGCAGAAATGTAACATCAATGATCTCACCGATCTGCAAAGATACGACCCCATCTCCGGTTTCCCGGTTTATAAGGCGTTGTTGTGCGACGTGGTCAAGGCCGGAGTTACATCCGATAGAGTGGTCATCGATTCCGGCGAGGATGGAACCGTAAAAAAATCTAAAACGAAAATAGAAAAGCCTGCTCGGCGCGTCTATCTCGATCATAACGCCACCACCTATCTCGATCCGGAGGTGCTCAAGGTAATGACCGCATTCATGGAAAACGGTTTCGGCAATCCCTCGGCCATATACCAGGAGGGACGTAAAGCCAGGGACGCCCTCGAAGGAGCCCGGCGCAGCATGGCCCAAGTTCTAAACTGCACCGCCCGGCGAATCATCTTTACCGGCGGCGGTTCCGAGGCCAACAATCTCGCCATCAAGGGCGCCGCGTTCGCCAACTGGAACGGCAATAAGCATATCATAACCTCATCCATCGAGCATCCTGCCGTGCTCAACGCCTGCAAATGGCTGGAGAAATTCGGCTTCGAGGTAACATATCTATCGGTCGATAATAAAGGCATGATAAGCCCCGCGGATTTTGAGAAAGCCATCAAGCCCAACACCATCCTCGCCACCATTATGCTGGCTAACAACGAGACCGGTACCATCCAGCCTATTAAAGAGTTGGCCAGAATTGCCCATGAAAAATCGGTACTGTTTCATTCCGATGCCACCCAGGGTATCGGTAAGATCCCGGTGGATGTTGCCGATCTGGATGTCGACATGCTCTCCATGTCCGGGCATAAGCTTTACGGGCCAAAGGGAGTAGGCGTGTTCTATATAAAATCCTGCCTCGAGATCGATCCCCTCATTCACGGCGGTAAGCAGGAACGGGGCCGGCGCGCCGGTACTGAAAACATGGTAAACATAGTGGGGATGGGAAAAGCGGCCGAGATCGCGGTACAGAAACTGCCGGAAATGGATAAGGTGAGAAAAATGCGGGATAAACTGGAAGAAGGTATAAGAAAACTTGTCCCGGACGCGAGACTCAACGGCCACCAAACCGAACGATTGCCCAATACCCTGAATCTGACCCTGCCCGGAATGCGGGGCGAATCGGTTACCCTGGCGTTGGATCAGAGAGGTATCTCCATATCTTCCGGTTCCGCCTGCAGGTCCGGCTCCCCGAAACC
>CP070742.1:1413903-1425986 GCA_020348065.1 Candidatus Zixiibacteriota bacterium | reverse complement strand
CTCTCCCCTCAAACTGAGCGTGAGATAGGATACCGCCTGTCGCGGGAATCGGGCGCGCCTTTGAATATATTATTATCTTTTGCGTCGGAACTCGACGCTGGCCAGGCCGAGATAATCAGGCAGTTCATCGAATTTATGGTCGAATTGATATCTCTTAAAAAAGATAAAAATCCGCTGCAGCTTCTGGAAATTATAATCGAACGATCCGGCATAATGTCAAAACTGATATCAGGCGGTAAAGTTATCGACCAAAAAGCGGCGCACGAAATCGCGGAGATTTTAAAGGCCGCCGATACTTTTTCTTCCGAATCCGACGGCGGATCGCATGCCGGGTTCCTGGAATATCTTCAGTGGTACATAGCAACCGGGGACGAGGAAAGCGGGCCATCGCTCGAAAATCCGGACGCTCCCGTGGTATTGCAGACAATCCACGGCTCTAAAGGGCTCGAGTATCGCGTGGTATTTGTTATCGGTCTGGCCGATAGGAAATTTCCCGGTTCTGCTCGCTGGAGCAGCGTGGAATTTCCGGAAGAATTATATAAAGATGAATTGCCTTCCGGAGATTTCCGGCTCCAGGAGGAAAGACGGCTTTTGTATGTGGCCATGACCCGCGCCGAAAGTAAATTGTATCTTTATGGGATCGACAAGAAAAGATCCCGCGTTTCGAGGTTCGTAAAACAGATTCTGGAGACCGAGAATATCGACCATGTTTGTATAAAAGAACAAATCGCTCCCCTGAAGATATTGCCCGAGAAATCAATGCGCGCGATTGATATCAATAAAAGCCCCGGAGCTATCATAATCCCCGTTGATGACGGCGCCGGAACAACCTTGCCGTCAGCGGTTCTAAAAACCTGGGACGCAATGAAAACCAGGGCGGAAACGCCGGAGAATTTCGAAAAATTAAAAAATGACTTTTTGGCCAGCCTCGCCGACATGCCTGTAATATTATGGGATAAAATCATTGAAGAGGAATTTCGTAAACCTGAAACGCTGCGGGGCGCGCCTTTTGAGTCGCTCTCATACACCGATATCAACTCCTTCGATACCTGTCCTTTGCAGTTTTATTTCGGAAAGATTCTCAGGGCGCCGTCGCCACCGACATCCGCCATGATGTTCGGAAGCGCGATTCATAACGCGCTGGAGGAGGCCGGGAAGTCGATGATGGCGGGAGAAAAGATCACCGTTGAAAAACTCGTTTCGACTTTCGAGGAAAGGTGGAGAAAGATAAGGCTGGGAGACCCGGACCGGAAAGAGAGGCTCAGGCAGAGAGCTCCGATTCTATTCGGCAATTTTCTCTCGGCGCAATCGCAACTGGACGGAACCCCGAAGGAGGTCGAGAAAAAATTCGGGTATGAGGCCGCCGGGATAAAAATAACCGGCAAGATCGACAGGATCGATACCACGTCCAACGGTTACGAGATAATCGATTATAAAACCGGTAAATTAGATAAATCCAAACTCAAATCCGATTTCCAGCTCCCCATATATTCGCTGGCATGCAGAGAGCTTTACGGCGAGTTTCCCTCGAAGGTAACATACATGTTTCTCACTGAAACCGGGCCATATTCGCAGGCGCAATCCCCGGACGATCTGAAAAGAATCAAAGACAACCTGACCGAAAAAATCGAGGAGATAAAAGGATCCGATTTCACCGCCACGCCCGAGAGTTTCAAGTGCTCGCATTGCGGATATAACAGAATTTGCCCTGCGAAAGTTTAAATATTCTATAGCCGGGCCGTTTCTCTCTACAGCCCCAGCTCTTCTTTGGAAAATATCGCCTCGTAGGGCATATCAAGCTTTTTGAAATTTTCTATGGCTCCCTCCGCGCGGTCGACGATAACCATCACCTTGACAACTTCGCACCCGAAATCCCTGACGGCGTTGATGGCTTTAATGGCCGAGCTCCCGGTTGTCGCCACGTCTTCGACAATCACTGTCTTCATTCCTTTATCCAGCGGGCCTTCGATCAGGCTTTTAGTCCCGTGATCTTTGGATTTTTTTCGGACGATAAACCCGGTCAGTTTGCGGCCCCGGTTGTGCGCCAGCGCGATGATAGCCCCAATCATAGGGTCGGCGCCGAGGGTCGGCCCGCCCACGGCGTCGCAGTCGGTATCCTCCAGCATATCGAGCATTATTTCGGCGATCAGGTTTACGCCCTCCGAATCGAGCGTCGCCATTTTGCCGTTAATATAGTAGTTCGATTTCTTTCCCGACGCCAGGGTGAAATCGCCGAATTTTACGGCTCTCTCGAAAAGCTTTTCTTTTAAACGATCTTTTTTATCTTCCAACAATGTTTCCTCCCGTTAATAAAAAAGACGACGCCCCCTCCTGAATAGCGCCGCCGACAACGATTCTATTATAAAACTCAAATGCATGTCAAGCTACTTTAAGAATAAATTTCACATTTACGTCAATCTGTCAGGCCGATCTCGACCGTATCTGAAACAACGTTCGATTCGGCAATAATAGCGTAGACCCGGTACCTCCCGCCGGCAGGCCAGCTGCCATCCGGTTTGCGGCCGTTCCAGAAACATTCATATCGATCCTTGCTTTTTAAATCAGTCGGCTTCGCGAAGGTCTCATACAGGTATCCCGTTTTCTTTTCGAATATCATGACCTCCAGTGAATCGGGGGCGGCATCCATTCCGGAAAGCGAAAAGCCCAATCGCACGCTATCGCCCATAGCATAACCGCCGGGCCTGGTCAGGTTTGAGACAGCCGGTTGGTCTTTACATGATAACGATATCGATAATATTAACAAAATCGGGAAAAAATATTTCATTTTTCTATCGCCTTCGGAGGAGCTGTCCTCCCCAGTAAAGATTCGAAAATCAATAATAACAGGGCTATCGCCAGAAATTCCTTCCACAGTTCCCGGCCGAATCTCGCTTCCTTAATTGAGGTTTTAATATCGCTGTTAGAGTCAAGCTCTCTGGTTTCTATTCCCAGGATTTCATTGATGTCATCAGTCTCAGTTCTGTTAATATCCGATTCAACCGGATCGACGTTGAAGGCCAGAAGGGAAACGGTTTCCCCGTCGGACTTCAAAGTATAAATCCCCGGTTCCTTATAAACGGCGCCGCTTACATAAACGCGCGATGAGGTTCCGGCGGTTTTAAGCCTTTCGGCAGTGTTATCAGGCGCTATCAACGAATACTCGCCCGCAGTACTTTCAACAGTCCACCTGAAAGGCAGCCCGACAACGCCCGCAAAGCCGAAGTCGGCATTTCTCGAACCCAGGTACTCAATCGATCTCACCAGGAACGGAAGAAAAAACGGATGGGCCGGAAGTTCTCCGGATTGCAGATCGAGTCCGCTGGCATAGATCAAAACAGGTTTATTCAGCGATTCCGCCAGCAAATTGGCGCCGGATGAACTCGAACCGATAATATTTCCTCCCGTTAGATTTCGATACAGGTTCAATTTTATTCTGGGGATATCAGCTTCCTTCGCAGCGGCGGCATTGTCGGAGTAGATTGAGAAAACAGGATGGTCAAGATCGAATTTGTCCCAATAAATGTATTCGCCTTTTTCTCCTGCAAGATCTCCCGCGTCAATTCCGGCCAGTTTTTTCAAAAATCCGCCCCAGAATCGCGGTTCCGATAGCCTGCCCAAAGCCACCATCAATCCGCCGCCGTCCTGCGCGAATTTCTCTAACGCTTTTTCCCGGGCGGGGTCCAGCGATCTTATATCATGCAGAAGGATAACAGAGAAACTTGAAAGATTTTCTTTTAAAAGATCCGCTACGGCGATCCCGCTGAACTTGATCTGCCCGGCCTCCTGCCTGTCCAGGGCCAATCTCAGAAATCTCAAATCCTCCACCGATTGCGAGACCGCCAGAAGATTTATCCTTTCGGGAATTTGAAGACTGAAAAACCTTTTGTTATCAAGCCCGTAATTGTCGTATCCGATTTCCACATAACCTGCGTGATATCCCGGGGCGTCAAGTTTAAATGTGAAATCAACTGCCTGAGTCCGGCCCGAGGGAAGCGAAACTGTCGTTTGCGCACGGCGTTCCCCGTCAACCGTTACGCCCGCCAGGACATTTTCGACCGTTCCCTTTCTGGAATTTTCGAGTTCAGCCGTGAGCATTATATTTTCACCCGGCGATAAAAGCTGAGGCGGAGTCTTAACCTCGACGATAGCTATATTATCATCCCGGATGGGAGAAAATGTTATATTATATAAATGAATTTCTTTCCATGAGTCCATATCCAGGATTTCCGGCGGAAGATTTTTCCAGTTTATCCTCTGACCGTCGGAGATTAGATATATCTCCCGGTTTAAATCGGGGCTCTTATCCATTATCTCCAGCGCCGTCTTTAGGGCCTCTGCTATATTTCCCTTCTGATACGAGATTTCGATCTTACTCAATTTCTCCTTTAACAAACGACCGGGATTAACCCGTTCGATAGAGGCTGATTCAGGCCCTCCCGGGAACGAAATCACGGAAACCAGGTCCGCCGGTTCCAGCGCCTCGATCAGCCTGCCCGCGAATCGTTTCGCCTCCTCGAAAAGCGTCCCGGTTTCGCCCTCGGTCTCCATTGACGCGGATCTGTCAAGCAAAATCACCACCGATGATGCCGCCTTTGACGATCCCAGGAACCCTTTCAACGTCGGCCGCGCGAACGCCATAACGATTAAACCGATTATGATCATTCTTAACAGGAGCAGGAGCAATTCCTTCATTTTCAGCCATTTCATACGATTTTTCTGCATTTGCTCCAGAAATTTCAAAGACGAAAATTCTATGGTCTTGATACGTCTTTTAGATAGAAAGTGAATTATCAGCGGAATGGAGACAGCCGCCAGGGCAAAAAGAAACGCGGAATTTAAAAAGGTCATATCAGAAAGCCCCTGCTATCACTTTCTTCGATAAGTTGAATTTAGATATCTTTTCGCCAGCGTATTCTGATATTCCCCGCCGTCAAGTTCAATAACCTGCCGGTAGTAATCTTTCGCCCGTTCCCGCCGGCCCAGTGAATCCTCTGTTCTTCCCATCTCGAGAAGTATAAATGATTGATTGAAAGGACTGGTTTCAAGAAAATATGCCGTCCTGAATTGTTCAATTGATTTTTCATAATCGTCCATCAGCGCGTACGCTTTACCCATTACTAAATAGGGCCGGGGATCGTCAGGAGCCTTGTTAGATTTGTTAACGGCTCCTCGGATTGCCGTATTCAGCAGCGAATCGGCGTTTTCTCCCCGTAAAACCTTCATTCCAGCCATTTCAATCGAATAATCCAGAAGGCGTTTGGCGTTTCCCTCCATATTTTTTAACAGGACATATGCCGAGTCGATTTCTCCCCTGTCGGTTAAGATCGATACGATCCTCAAACGGCCCGTGGCGAATCCTTTTTCATAAGAACTATCGTAGAAAGCGATCGCTTCATCGACTTTCCCCTCTGCCAGTTTCACCTCGCCCTTCATAAAAAGATTTTCGGGCGATTGTTCGCCGAACTCGAAAAGAAAATCGTAGACACTGTCCGCGGCCGCGTATTTTCCAAGCCAGAAGCGGCAGGCCGCGAGTTTCTTCAAATTAGCCATCCGATCAGCATCATCATGTATCGACAGCTCTTTATAATATTTTTCAGCCCTGGCCATATAGCCCCGTTCGAAGTAAAGTAGGGCATAATAATCCAGTTCTCCCTCCGTCGGTAGGTAATCTCGGGCATAATCAAGAAAACGATCGAGCATCTCATCAAAAGGATATTTATAAACGTCTTCAAATTTATTTTCGAAATCGATCACCGTCGATCGAGCGTAGAGGTTTTTGAATTCGATGAAACTCTCGTTCTGCAGAAGCCAGAATACTAACGCACCGGCGACGGCCGATTCCATGTCGTTTCTTATACGGTTTTCATTTTTGAGTAAGTTCAGAATTTCGGTTTTATCCAAATCCTTAACGTAATCCCTTATTTGCAGCATATTGTCATTATAATAACGGGCGAGACCCTTCACCATCCAGCGCGGCCCGTAACCCCATAAGCGGTATACCAGAAGCTCGCAGGCCGGCGCCGGAGTAGCGGCTTGTATATTATGGCCGTAAACCAGATCGATGCGGCGTGATTTGGGTTGTATGGCATAAAAATATTCACCGTCCATATATACTTCGTCGGTCGGCTCCGGATGGATGTACATATCTATCCTCTTGAACTCGGACAGGCGATAGCTTTCCCTGTATTTGTTATATATAAATTCCAGATAACTCATTACCGTATTCCATTTAAAGTCAATCAGAGAAGCTTTTACCCAGCGGGTGCTATAATGAATAGTCTCCGAGAAGCCCCAGAGGGACGAATCCTTCAACGAATATTGTGCGGGACCTGCCGCTGATGTATCATCGATGAGAGCTATGATATAGTTGACGTTTATGCCGCCTTTGACCGGTAGCGAAGGTATCAGCATTTTTTCACCGGGCTTAAGGCTTAAATCGTATTCGGATATATTATATTCGGGAGCCAATCCATACAAATCCGCCTTGAAATCGTATTGTCCCGATTCACTCCCATTAAAATACAGCTCAACCGTATAGGGACCGGTAAAGATCTCATGTCCTCCACCCTCGGAAAGCAAAAGCTCCGCCTGGAAGATCCTCGATTTCACGTCGTTGCCGATTAAATCGGCGCTCAACTCGATACGCAACGTCTTGCTTTGAACCGGATTTAGCAAAAGCGGTATAATCAGCAGCGAAGGAAGCAGTCTTTTCATTTCTCAGCGAGCTCTCTCAATTTGCCCAGGTTAATCCTGTCCATCTCACCGTCGTCGCCTTTGGGGGTCTCCAGGAGTTTGGGTATTTTCTCGAATCTTTTATCTCTCATGAAAAATCCAAAAGGCTCCTCGCCGATATTCCCCTCTCCGATATGGCTGTGACGATCGACTCTGGAGCCCAACTCCCTTTTTGAATCATTGAAGTGTATCACGGACAGCCTCTTCAAACCGATTATACGGTCAAACTCCGATATTGTTTGCTGGTATGCTTTTTCGGAGGTGATATCATATCCCGCCGCGAAAATATGACAGGTATCGAGGCAAACCGCCAGCCGCTCCGGCTCGGAGGTCTGCTCGATCATGGAGGCTATCTGCTCGAACCTGTAACCGAGATTGGTGCCCTGTCCGGCGGTGGTTTCGAGCGCGATTTTCACCTGAAATCCTTCGGCTTTTTTGTGCAGCCAATCCAGGGATTGGGCGATCCGCTCGATACCCCACTCCTCGCCCTTTCCCAGATGGCTCCCCGGATGGGTAACCAGGTAAGGGATTTTCAACGTTTCGCAACGCTGCATTTCCACCAGGAAAGCCTCTCTCGATTTTTTTATTAGCGCATTGTCAGGGGAGCCGAGATTTATCAGGTAAGAATCATGAGCAATTACCGGATTGATGCCGGTTCTCTTTTGCTCGGAATGGTATTTCTCCACCTCCTCGCCGGTTAACTCCTTGGCTCTCCACTGGTTGGACGATTTGGTGAATATCTGTATGGTGGTGCAGCCGAACTCCTCGCCCTGGGCGAAAGCGTTGAATACGCCGCCCGCGATCGACATGTGTGCCCCTAAAAGCATAAAAGGCTCTCCCTTCCAATTATTACGCCCTTATTTGTCGGGCGAGTTTTCAAGATATTTAATTATCTGATTTTATCAAGAAAAATAAAAAAACATTAAAATAGACATAGTTCTTGTATTTTGGTAACGTCGTTAATAATTTTACTCAGAAGAGATTATGGTAGTTAAAGTTTCTGCGGTCTTATCAGCGCTCTTATGTCTTCTATTTTACAGCATATATATCCAGCCCTGGATGTCGGATGACGCGCTTATATCGTTTCGCTACGCCGATAATCTAACAAACGGATACGGGCTTGTATACAACGCCGGCGAACGCGTCGAGGGGTACACCTCTTTTTTATGGGTCATGCTGCTCGCGGCAGGCAATTGGTTCGGCGTTAATCTGGTGGTCTTTTCAAAAATCATGGGCTTATTATTCGCCCTGGGCTGTATCGCCGCTCTGTCTTCGGCTCATCGTTTTATAAATGAGTTCGATCACAGGATATCGGCGGCCGCGGTTGTCATGATGGGAAGTTCGGGAATATTTTTAACCTGGGGAGTAAGCGGTTTGGAGGTCACGCTGTTCGCGTTTTTAGTACTCTTGACCGTCCTATATTATATTAGCATAAAAGACTCCGGCAATTCCGGGAAATTTATTATTCTCGGTTTGCTATGCAGCTTGGCCATGCTTGCCAGGCCCGAGGGATTACTGTTATCAGGAACTCTCGTAGCTTATCACCTAACGACAAAAAGGAACTTGCGATTCACAATATATTTGTCCGGCGTAATTCTGTTGATTTACGCGCCTTATTTTTGCTGGCGTTATATTTACTACGGTTATCCGTTGCCGAATACCTTTTACGCGAAAGTGGGATTTAATACAAATCAGGTGATCAGAGGACTAAAGTACCTGGTGTTTAACGGGATTGCGTTCCTTATAATTCTTCTTCCACTAATAGATCCGGCGGCGGCAATCCAATGGCTAAAGCGATATCGAGGGCTCATTATACTCCCCGTGGTCTGCATTGTATATACCGTATACATTATTCTGGTGGGCGGAGATTCAATGCCGGCTTTCAGGTTTTTCGCTTACATTATACCTGCAGCGTGCCTTTTGTCCGCTATGTTCATAGCGTCATTCGGCCGAAGAACGATGGCCTTTTTTGTCGTCGCGGTTCTCACTTTCAATATAATAATGTGGAACTTCATCTACTTCATACCCTACATAGAAAAATCCCGGGGGGCCGAATTCGGCCGCGAGGTCGGAATGTGGCTTGCCGCGAATGTGCCGGGCGACGCCGTTATTGCCACGAATACGGCCGGGAGCATACCCTATTACTCCGGGCTCAAGACAATCGATATGCTTGGCTTAAACGACCTGCATATCGCCCACCGACAGATACCGGAGATAGGATCCGGGTGGCCCGGACATGAAAAGGGCGACGGCGATTATGTATTATCCCGGGAACCGGACCTTATCCAGTTTGGATCCAGCGTCGGCGAGATAGAACCTGTATTTCCGGGTGATCATGAGCTTTACAAAAATCCCGAATTCCATAAAAATTACATTCTCAAGAGCATTGAAATGCCATCGGGCAAAATGCTGTATCTTTACCAGCGCCGCGATCAGCCGGTATTGCCGGAGAGGGGCGCAAATGAGAACCTCGTTGCCCCGGAATAGACTGAAAAAATTGACTTCAGCCGATTGGTTTTATGGATAATCAAATCTTGACATTAAGCCAAATTTCGGTATCTTATTCATTTTGATGAGGTTTTGGGGCGTCGACAAGCGGTAAGTCACCAGCCTTTGGAGCTGGCATTCCCAGGTTCGAATCCTGGCGCCCCAGTTTGATAATTAAGGGGCATTTTACGGGGACTTTTAATAATGATGAGTTACGGGGTGAGGAAATGGTAAACGATTTAAAGATTTTCGCCGGTACGTCGAATCTGCCGCTGGCGGAAAAGATCGCCAGGCATTTAGGCAACAGAGTCTCAAATTGCACGTTAAAACGGTTTTCAGATGGCGAGATATTTTTCCAGATCGACGAGAATATCCGGGGCATGGATACTTTTATCATTCAATCAACCAACCCCCCGGCCGAAAATCTTATCGAGCTGTTTATAATGATAGACGCCTGCCGAAGGGCGTCGGCCCGAAGGATCACCGCCGTTATACCCTATTACGGTTACGCTCGCCAGGATCGCAAAGACCAGCCCCGCGTGGCCATAACCTCCAAATTAATCGCCAACCTTATAACCAACGCCGGCGTGGATAGAGTGGTCTTGATGGATCTGCACGCCTCCCAGATCCAGGGCTTTTTCGATTGCCCCTCCGATCACCTTTATTCATCCAAGGTTTTTAACGCCTATTTAAAATCAATGGATCTTGAAGGCGGAGTGGCTGTCTCGCCGGATGTCGGTTCGGTAAAACTGGTCCGGGCTTTCGCCAAAGCCATGAATATGAGCCTCGGCATCGTTGATAAAAGACGTCCCGACCTGAATCAGGCTGAGGTTATGCATATTATCGGAGATGTTGACGGCAAAGACGTGGTTATCCGCGACGATATGGTCGATACGGCAGGGACCCTGACAGAAGCCGCCTACGCGCTTAAAGAAAAAGGCGCCAAAAGAGTTATCGCGGCCTGTACCCACGGAGTTCTTTCCGGTCAGGCTGTTAAGAAGATAGAAGATTCCCCGATCGAAAAGTTATTTTTTTCCGATACCATCCGTCACGACCCCGAAGAATTAACGTCGAAATTCGAGATACTGAGCGTATCGGAAGTTTTCAGCGAGGCTATTTTAAGGATTCACGAGGAGCGATCGCTTTCAAGCCTGTTTAAATAAATAGAGCCGGCATATCCCTTAGTCGGAAACATGCCGAACAATTATCAAGTTAGGATTTAACATGATCTTAAGGAGTAAAATATGAAGGAAGTAACGCTGCAAGTCCATGCGCGGGCAGATGCCGGCAAAGGCGTGGCAAGAAAGCTGCGCGCCAACGGCAAACTGCCCGCGGTTATATACGGTCACCACGAGGAACCGATACCCGTAGAACTGGAACAACATCGGCTGTCGGCAACCATGAGACAGGCCGGAGGCGAAAAACTGCTTATTAATCTGAATATCGACGGTAAGGATTCTGGAAAGAAAGCGCTGATAAAGGATATCCAGAGAGATCCGGTAAGCGGAAAGATCCTGCACATCGATTTTCAGCATATCTCGATGGACAAGAAAATCAAAATAGAGGTACCGATCAAAATCGAGGGCACCGCCGAGGGAGTTAAAAATTTCGGCGGAATCATGTCCTGGAATATCAGGAGAATAATGGTTTCATGCCTGCCGACTGATATCCCCGATAAAATTAGCTTTGATGTGTCCGAGATGAAAATTCACGATTCCATTCATGTCAAAGACATAACCGCCGAAAACTTCGAGATCCTCGATGATCCCGAGGAAACCATAGTGTCTATCATTCCTCCGACAATAATCAAGGAAAAGGTCGTTGCCGAGGGCGAGGAAGGCGAGGAGGCTCCCGAAGCCGCGCCCGAACAGGAAGAGGCCACCGAACCGGAGGTCATCTCCGAAAAGAAATCCGATGAGGGTAAGGAAGAAAAAGAAGAGAAGAAAAAATAATTACCGTATAAATAGATTCCTTTTTACTTTAATGTTTTTACGCTGCGGGAACTGCCATTCCCGCAGTTTTTCTTATTAGGAAATCATGGTCCCCGAAAAACTAAAAAAACACGCAACCGGGAGGACAGATATTCCTGTCTGTCTACAAAAGCGTTTATCCCAATGTCGGCCAGACATGAATGTCCGGCCTACCACTATATTTGGGTATTGTTGTTTCGTCAGGTCATAGCGAAGCGTGACCTGATGGTACGTGAGGCGGCAGGTCACGTCCGCCATTGGCGGGCTACGACCTGCCACAACATATTATTTTTTTTATTAGTCTATTCATCAATCCTCCTATTTTTTATTTTGTTCGATTTTTAACAATCCATTTTTAGCAATTTCTCTGACATTAGCATCGGAGTGATGGTCTCTAATATCTATCAACGCCTGAGCAGCCTCCTGATGTCCCATGCCTCCGAGATCAACCAGGTATCCCACGGCTGTGGGACTTATACCGCGGGCAGTATCCTGGGCCATGCGAATTAGACCAGGAAGAGCCTCCACTAAATTAAATCTCGATACTTGCGCAAGAGCCAAATACTTAGCTCGGTTGATATCTTCATCATCAGTGTTAATAGGAGCGTTTAGGATAATGTCCAGGGAAACTTGAGGATATTTGGTAGAATCTCCGTATGAATAAAATAACGCAGCGGCGGCAAAAATACGGCCTGGCCAGCTGCCGCTTTTGACGGCTTCCTCAAGCAGAGGAACGGCTCGGATATCTTTGTACCGCTGAAAAAGACCATATGCCTCATATTCGCAGATGACCGGCGAAGCTAGGTCCCACTCACCCCATGATAAAAGCGTGCCTGCCGCTGTGGTTCGGATCTTGGGAACCTGATTCTCCAGGCTATTTACAACGTATTCATG
>CP070742.1:1400862-1413803 GCA_020348065.1 Candidatus Zixiibacteriota bacterium | reverse complement strand
GAGAAACTGGCGAAGATTACCGACGATCAATTCGCAGAGCCCATGCTTGATAACCGCTTTGGCATGGTTACCCTCTGGTGGATTATCGTCCGCGGCAACCTCGACCACGAAGCCCACCACCGGGGGCAGCTTGTAGCTTGGCTAAGAGTGGTGTAGTATTTTTATGAAATATGCTAGAAATCAGAAATGTAAAATACTGATTATTTATAATAGATCTGTAAATTACATAAAGAATTTAAAATTATATGGCTTTCTTGTAAGTTTAGGCATTCTTTTAACTACTCTTGCGAGAATCTTAGCATACCCTAATGTAACCGGCAACCGATCATAAAGACTATCATTATTCCAGTTCATTTTTGTTAATCCTAGAATTTCCATACAAATATTATCCCAACTGCTATGCCCGCCAAATCTCTTGATTAATAAAGGCGATGGAATACCTTTGCCTTCTTTGTAAAAATTGCCCTCCCTTAATATTGATTTAACATTTCCTTGCGTCCATAGCAGCATTTCTCTAGTACCTAATTGAAGGAAAGTACCTCTCGGACAAGGATAACGCTGCAAACTGCCCTTTTTCCCTATGCCGAATTTTGGAGCGCTATAATAAATACCGCGCCACGGAGTGCTAACTTGAATTTGTATTAAATCTAGACCTGCGGGTGTCTTCCAAGCGTCAAAACATCCTTCAATTTCCTCTTTTTTGAATTCCGTTGATTTGTGTATTATGACGCGTTTTGGCGTCCTACCTCCATGTCTGCTTTGATATATTCCTAATGATCTGGCCATCAGTCTGCGCATGTCAGATCTATTTAGAAATGGATTATCACCGTCTATTTGAATGTTATCAGATTCATAGAGAATAAATTCTAATCCCGTCCCGTCAGCATCAAATACCTGGCTACAACAGGTTATAAATCTTGGTCTAGCATATCGCCTAATTGCATAACTGATCCCAATATATGCAGTCTCAGGACTAGAATCGGTTAATTTCCATGGAATACCACCTGCCTTACAATATAAAGCCAGGCTAAGTCTCCACATAACGCTACACCTACATTTATATTGAAAAACCCTATCTTCTCGGAGAATTTGCATCGGTATATTTTGAACCGCAGTAATTGCCTTTAAATGATCGTGTAAGTCGAATTCGTCACCTTCTAGACCAATAAAGCATTTTTCCCATTTTTCTGCTAATAATATTACAAGAATATCAAAATCAAGTCGTCTAGCGTTTACTTGATTTATTGACTGACCCAAAGTCTCGGCCAGCAATACATGCGGGTTATCTGACGAGGTTATTTTTTCATCTAAGTAATTTGGCAGTTCTACATGGGCTGTATCAGATGCTAAAACAAGGCGAATTCCAAATATATTTGAAAATCCTCGAAAAATTGGCAAATATTGGGGTCGTTCTATAGGTTTATGGGTTCCCTCTAATTCGCGGAACAGCGATATTAAATGACTTTTATATCCAAAAGGGAAAATAGCACAAATTCGAATTGGGTCCAAAACACTGTTTACCATTGCTCGGCTTAAAGGACCAAATTTATCTAAACCTAGTAGGGGATGAGCACTTCGATCTTCTGATCTAAGAGGGTGAAATACTAATTCATTTTCGGGAAGCATTCCTAAAGCAGGCAATTCATAAGGTTTAATGTCCATTTATTTCTGCTTCCTGCTAAAAGCTGTAATATTTGAGATTCCAAATTTTGCGTTTATACCATCGATTTTTTCAAATGCTTCTATTTCACAATCAGCATGGCCATCGGTAATGATAATGCCCCATGCTTCCAAAACTTCATTCCATTCTCTATTATAACGACGCGCTAATCGCTCTCTTACGAATTCCTTGGCCGAGTCTGGTACTATATCATCTTTTTTATAATCAATAAATATAGTTGGTTCTATTAGAAGCCAAAATTTCCCAAGTCTTTGTTCCAATTTAAACGCAATTGCTTCCATCCATGAGAATTCTGTGTTTGGTATTTTCCCACAAAGAACTCCTACCGCTTTTCGCAATGGCTGGAAAATTTCATTTTTGGATTCATCTGCGTCAATATAGGCTATATATGAGTTTCTTATTTTCGCAATATTAACCGGTCTGTTACGGCACAAGGCAAGACCAAGAGCAGAGTAAATAAGATTGTATTCTCCGGACTCAAAGAATAATCTATTTTTCTCGAGCGAATACAAATCAAATTCCGATACATCATATTTCTCGAAGATATTTCGCAAAACCGTATCCGAGCCGAATGCCAATACGCCAACTGTTCTTCTGGTGGCGATTACATCAGCATTTGAATCTTCTATGACCCTATTTACTTCTTTAATTCCGCCAATATTGCATTTTATAAGACGACATACATTAGGAAAGGAGGTTACGAGGAAAGCATTAAATCTTATTAAAGGCCAACCGTTGCCGGGTTTAGGTACCGGAACATCAATTATTTTGGGCTTTTCCATATTAAGATATTTTTGAATTTCCGTTGGAATATCTTCGAACAAATTTATAATATCCCCCAGAAGTTCATCAAATGTCTCACATTCAATAATGTAGGCTTCAATTTTTTTTTCTTTTGCCTTTAATATTAAATCTTGGATCCTCGGCGAAATCGCGGTTGTGGATGGATGAAACCAAAATAGACCATTACGGAATCCATTGTGTTCAATTGCCTTTTCAAAAATTTCCATAATAGAATCGTCGCGGCCGCTATATCCTGATACAGCCAAGCCGTATTTTAGGCAAGCCTTAAATAGTTCATCCCTAAGATTGTCGTCATGTCTTTTTAATTCTTCTGGTATATTTTTAAGTCTGCGAGAGTGAAAATCACCATGTAATTTAATTAACAATGGCCATCTATTTTCAGCCAACGCTTCAATCGCAATAGCTGATGTATCTAGAGTCGCTATTAAAAGATCACTTGTCCCATTATAAATTTTATAAATGGCATCTTCAAGGACCTTATCAAAATTAGTCGTCCATACAATTCTGGCCTTATCCAGTTTAAGTAAGGTTGCTAAAATTAAATGACCGTAAGAAGGCGTTGCACCCCTCATTAGTCTATCAATATATGTACGTCGATCTTTTTCGTTTGGGTAAGCCTTTTCAAAGTAAAAGGCATATTCATCGTTGCTGTTAATAGCAGGGCAATTCCCTGTACTATCAAAAAATTTCTGTAATCTATCCTTTAATAACGAATCATTTAGATCCCTGCAGGTTTCTATTGGGATTTTGTTTTTGGTGCAATATATAAGCCTCTTAAAATCCCATATCATATTTATGGCGGTTGGTAATCCTGCCGAGGAAGATGCCCCAGCACCTAAAAACCACATTATATTGGGGGCTCGCAAAGAATATAATCTCAAAAAAGTATCAATTGTCACCGTATTTTTCCTAAATAAAAGAAATTTGCCTATATATAATATGTTTGCTGAAGATAATCAATATAAATTTTGAGAATATTTATATGCTCTTCTCCCGCATCCTTCTGAAATAATCCTGGGTTTCCCGCATCACCGCCGGGGATAAGAGCAGCGATCCGATAAGCGTGGGGATAGCCATGGTGGCGAACATGGTATCCAGCATATTGAGCACGATATCCTGCGACCAGATGGCCCCGAAAAAGAGGCTCACTATATAAACGTAAACGTACTTGCTGCCGAAATTGTAACCGAACAGGTAGCGGGAGCATTTGAGGCTGTAGTAGGAATACGATATCATAGTGGAGATGGAGAACAGCACTATAACCAGCGTTAGAATGTATCGTCCCAATCCCGGCAGGGCATGCTCGAAGGCGTTGACCGTCATCACCACGCCGTCCTCCGCCGCGGGAACCCCCGTCGATAGTATGACCAGCGCGGTCATGGTGCAGACGATGTTGGTATCCAGGAACGGTCCCAGCATAGCGATCAACCCCTCGCGCACCGGCTCGTCGGTCTTGGCGGCGCCGTGAGCCATGGGCGCGGTGCCCAGCCCCGCCTCATTGGAGAAGGCCGCTCTCCTCACGCCGGTAATCAGCACTTCCCGGAACGCCACCGCCGTGCCGCCGCCTATGATAGCAGTCCCGCCGAACGCCTGGGTGACTATGGAGGCGAGGATTCCCGGCACGGCAGTATAGTTACTCAATATCACGTATAGAGCGGAGACGAAATAAAGCACGAACATGGCGGGTACCACCTTGCTGGTAACCTTTCCCACCCTTACAATGCCGCCGATTATGACGATACCCACGAAGAGCATGCAGACCAGGCCGGTGCCCCATCGGGGAATACTCCAGTCGTTCTGCAGAAGCCCCGAAAGCTGGTTTACCTGGAACATGGCCAGACATCCCACCATCCCGCATACCGCGAATGCTATAGCCAGCGGTTTGAAATACTTGCCGAGTCCGACTTCTATGTAGTACATGGGTCCGCCCTGATCGATACCGCGTTCGTCTTTCTTGCGGTACATGGTCGCCAGGGTGCAGGTAAAGAATTTCGTGGACATACCCACAATCCCGGCGACCCACATCCAGAAAATCGCTCCCGGTCCTCCGATGGAAACGGCGATTGCCACCCCCGCGATATTGCCCATGCCTATGGTGGCCGAGAGAGCCGACGATAAGGCATGAAAATGGCTAATCTCCCCGGGGTCGTCGGGATCGTCATATTTCCCCCGGAGAATATTGATGGCATGACGTACGCCGCGAAAAGGGGTGAATCTGCCGGCGATGGTAAAATATATTCCCGCTGATACAAGCAGGATAACCAGGGGCAGCCCCCAGACTATATCAACCGCCGCGGACCAGAATCTGTCAAAAAACTCCATGAACTCTCTCCCGCCTGAAGAGAAAATCGGAATTCAGCTTCCGTTCCGAGGAATATAGCATTGATATCAAACTGTGTGAAGAAAATAATTGACTGAGTTTATGAATGTAAAATAACCTATTATTATGTGGCTACGGTTTCTTTTTGGGAAAGAATTTCACGGATAGCATTACCCAGGATCTGCATGTTATACGGCTTTCTTATATATTTGCCCACCCCCAGCTTTTCGGCTTCCTTTACTCGATCCGTCTCGGAGAAACCGCTGGCTATGATAGACTTCTGTCCGGGATAAGTTTTTATAATTTCTCTGTATGCATCAAGACCGTCAAAATCCTCTTCCATAATCATATCGAGTATTACCAAATCCACCCGATTGGTTTTTAAATATTCAATGGCTTCCCTGCCGTTGGCTGCAGTTTTTACATTATATCCCAGACTCGATAATATGGTGGCGGCAAGTTCCCTTTGCTCTTCCATATCGTCCACAACCATAATTTTCTCGTTTCCCCTGATATCTATGACCTTTTGATCTTTTGCCTTCGATGCGGTTTCAACTACAGGAAGATAGACTACAAAATCGCTCCCCTTATCGACCTCGCTTTTTACGTCTATATAACCGTTGTGATCTTTGACAATGCCGTAGACTATGGAAAGCCCCAATCCGCTTCCGCTACTACCCATCTTTTTCTTGGAATAAAAAGGTTCGAATATATGTTTGAGGTCGTTTTTCCCAATACCCATTCCGGTGTCGCTGACAGTAAAGATTATATAATCTCCGGCGATCACATTATCAAAACCGCCTATGAGTCTGTCTATATACCCGTGATCGATCTTGATCCGTAATTCCCCGACCTGGGGTATGGCGTCCATGGCGTTGATAATCAGGTTCATTATAATCTTCAATAGATGGGATTCCGATCCGTACGCCATGGGAGCGTTTTCATTTAAATCCGTTGTCATTGTTATGCCGGGATGTTGCGACTTGATAACCGTAAACTCCGGCGATTTGAGATAGGCCTCGACAATATTCCTCATATCGACCGGGGCAAGTTCATATCGGCCCCTGCGCGCGAGCGTAAGAAGATCCTGGACAACCCCGGCGGCCCTTTCCGCCGATTTTTTTATTTTATGTATATCCTGAATTACAGGGCTGTCATCATTCAACTTCATTTTTATCAAATCGGGATAGGCGACCAGCGGTCCCAGAATATTGTTCAAATCATGGGCCACACCCCCCGCCAGTATGCCCAGAGATTCCATTCTCTGGGCGTTTGTAAGCTGTTCCCTTAATTCAGCCTTTTCCTTTTCAGATCTCTTGAGGTCCGTAATATCAGTTAAAATACCGAAGGAACCGAGAATATTGCCGTCATGATTTTTCAATATGGTGGCGGAAAGCAGGACGTGCCGTTTTTGACCGTCTAGTCTTTCGATCATGACTTCATTTTTCCTGTAACTTCGATTTTGTTCATTTAATATGTTTTGATATATGTCGGGCAGATCCTTGTTCGCGGTGATTTCAGCGAAATTCGAACCTATGATCTTGTCCTGGGGAAGACCGAATATTTCGGCTGAGGCCTTATTTGAAAATATTACGACTTCTTCAGTACCTATTATTAATAATCCTTCCTCCATGGATTCTATCAACATGCGGTATCTTTCTTCGGACTGGCGAAGCCGTTCCTCCGAACGTTTCTGATTGGTTATGTCCTTGTTGATTCCTCTGTAACCCAAAAGCTTATCATTTCTGTCGATTATGGGAACGCCGTTTGATTGTATGCAGATCAGAGTGCCGTCCTTATGGATATTCCAGTTTATCCAGTCGGTTATGTTTTGTTTTCTCGATGAAACCATTATAAATAATTCTCTCAGTATTTCGGATTCGTCCTGACTTACTATGTCAAACAAAGATTTTCCCATTAATTCATCCGGCTCGTACCCGATCACGCTTTTTACGCCTTCGCTAACGTATGTGAATTTTCCCGCAGAATCTATCTCCCAGATCCAGTCCGAACTGCTTAAGGCTATATCGCGGAAACGTTTTTCAGACTCGCGCAGCGCTTTTTCGGCGTTAACGCGCTCGGCAATATCAATGAACATTACCACCATTTTGCCGGGCGAGGTCTGAAAAGCGTGTACTTCAAAGGCGTTGTCCGTTTTGTTATCCTTGTATTGAATCTGGTTTGCGTCCCATGAAATACCTTCGCCCGCAACCTTCCTGTAAATATCGGGAATCTCGGTCTCAATAAGATTCGGGAATGCCTGTTCTATGGTGAGACCGATTAACCTCTGGTTATCCACACCTATCATTTTGTCCGCGGCGTTGTTAGCGCCGATAAATACCAGCCTTCCCTTGGGATCAAGCTGATACATATGCATTCCCATAGGTGAGGCTTCAATTATATTGCGGAATTTTTCCTCCGAGTTGATTAATGCTTCCTCGGTGTGTCTGCTTTGTGATATGTCGGTGCAGATTATTAGAGCGGTATCTACTATGGAACCTTCCGAAAATAAAGGATATATTGATATGCTTAAATTGTGAATTACTCCTATGCTTTTTGCCAGGTCTATTTGCTTTTTTACGGGATTGCCGCTTTTGGTTTTCTCCAGCATTTTTCGACATGAATCATACGCGTCCTTATTAAATATAGAATTCAACGGCATCCCGACGGCTTCTTCCTTCCGGTAGCCGAAAATCGACTCGGATCCGGAACTGAAGGATAGAATCCTGTAATTGTCGTCCGTCATATCGCAGGTAATGAACGATACGTCCTGAGCGGATTTATAGATACTGTTTACGAAGGCAATCTGACTGTCCAGGGATGATTTTGTTTCTCTGAGCTTCCTGAAATTCTTGTTTACGATTACGGCCGCGAAGATCATGGCGGTTAGAAATACCGTGCAGGAAAAGGCGACCGTATATGAGAACTGATCGCCTTTCAGGAATTGATGTATTATTATCGGACCTATGATGGATAGCGTATATAAAATATAAAGTCGTAATATAGGGGAAAGGAGAGGTACGGCCGCGGCGCTCCCTCCTCCAGCGATAAAAATTAAGAACACTTCATATTGAGTGGGAACGGTTCCCGAAAAATAAGCAACGGATAGCCCCCACATTAAAGCCTGCAGGATCGCGAAAATCGAGAAAATGTGGAAATATCTCTTCAAGGAAATTCTTCTGTCAATAAAGGGAAGTTGTAGAGATAATCGGATTAAGCTCACTCCAATTATTATTAATATCCAGATTATCAACTGAGATTTACTGACCATGGGGTATATGAGGGAAGCGACGATTGCCGTGAGCGCTATGTGAATATAGGGTGATAACCTGCCCAATCTGGCAATATCGCGGATAATTTCATTATCAACATTACGTTTCATAACTCGAAATTTTTATGATAGTTATGATTTATGCCATATAGATATTCATTCTGGTTTTTATATCGGCCGGATTGAGCCGGCAATTAGGAAAATCGACCCCTATATCTCATTATTAGACATTACGATATTTCAGAATCAATCAGAATGGTATTCCGGCACTAAATTTTACATTCGGCGAGGAGATTTACGGACGGAAATCTGTTAATTGCCGGTATTTATATCGCGATATTCGGCTATCGCCTTAAAATCGCTTCCGGAGGGATTTTGAAAAATCCTTAATTCAAATTCCGGCACAACCGCCAGTATATGATCGAAAATATCAGCCTGTATGCTTTCGTAATTCGCCCATTCCTGATCGCCGCTGAATACATAAATCTCAATCGGAAGTCCGGTGGGCGTAGGTTGAAGATGACGGATGAGAAAGGTCATATTTTGATTGATTCGGGGGTGGTTTTTCAGGTAGGCGGCGATATAAGCCCTTAAAGTGCCTATGTTTGTGAGGTTCCTGCCGTTCACGAGGGTGGACGTGTCAACATTATGAGCAAGATTATATTCCTCGATCTCCCGCCTTTTGTTTTTGATATAATCCCTCAAATATAGAATTTTTTCGAACTTATGGAGCATCGCCGGCGTGCAGAATTTCACGCTGTTCATGTCGATATTGATGGCCCTTTTAATGCGGCGGCCTCCCGATTCGCTCATCCCCCTCCAGTTTTTGAAAGAATCGGTTATAAGGGCGTAAGTCGGGATGGTCGAAATAGTTTTGTCCCAGTTTTGTACTTTTACGGTATTTAGAGAGATATCTATCACGTCGCCATCGGCCCCGTATTTCGGCATCTCTATCCAGTCGCCGATTCTTACCATTCTATTTACGGATAGCTGAATTCCGGCGACGAAACCCAGAATAGAGTCCTTGAAGATCAAAAGCAGAATGGCGGTCATGGCGCCGATTCCGCTAAGCAAAACCCAGGGTGAACGATTCATCAGGGTGGCGATTATAAATACCGTACCCAGCGTATATGCCAGAATCATGATAATCTGAACGAATCCCTTTATGGGTCTCTCTTGAGAAATTTCGTATTTGTTATAGATATCGACTACAGCCTTGGAGAAAGCATTCAGCGATAGAAGAAAAATTACCGCCATCCCGCCGACAGTAAGCCTCTGGATCCAATCCTGAGCGGTGGGAAACATTGGCGCCGCAAAATATATAACCAGTGCCGGCGCCAGATTTGCCAGCCTGTGAAAGACCTTTCTTTTTAAAAATATGTCGTCCCAATCGCTTTTACTGCCTTTGACAATGAGACTCAGAATTTTGAGGAATACTTTTTTCACGACAAAATTGGCGATCAGTGCCAATAGTACTATTACCGCGATCCCGATCAGCCATCCGACCGGTTCGGCATGTTGCTTTTCTAATCCGGTGTTTTCAAGCCAGAGTATTATTTTATCAGTCAAATCATCCTCCTTTTATTGTTGAATAAGGCCCGTAAATAAACAGGAAAGACCTTCAGAATTGATCCTGAAACAAGCCAAGGCCGCCCCATTCTCAATGCAGGCTCGATGCCCGGGGAAGAATATAGAGCCTTCAATTTTCTATCAAGGGTTTTTTATAGAATTATGCGGACGGGATTGATTCAATCCCGGTTAATTGTCCTCATCAATATCGAGATATAAAACCTGGAGGCTGTCGTTGCTGCAGACGTAAATGTAATTTCCTTTTGCGAAAAGGGTGCCGATTCCGAAATCGTCATACCTGGCTATAAACTCGGGCAGGACCGGAACCGTAATGTCCGTGACCCTGAATATATCGGAATGATTATAAGTATAGGCATAACTGCTGTCGGCGAATAATTTATCACACCCGCCCGACAGCAGGCAGGAACCCGTGACAATGGGAACCAGGGGATTGGCAACATTGATTATGGTGAAGCCGACATTATTCGGCATATAGACGTAACCGTTACAGACATGTATATCGTCGGTGGAGTATTCGGGATTGTAATATCCCACCACAACAGGATTCGAGGGATTGCTGGCATCTATAATTTTAAGGGCGTCGCCCGTAAGCAGGTAAACATAGTCCTCCTCTAAAAATATATCCAGAATATCCTGCGGCTCTTCATATTCTCCCAACACCTTAAAACCTGCGGAGTCCGGCGGCTCCAGTATCAACAGGCTGTCGGGAAAGATGCCGCTGGAGGCCAGAAAAATATAACTATCGGATACGCTTATAAAATGCCTGCCCGGCGTTTTAATATATTCCCCCGCGAGCGCCGGAGCCGACGGCACGCTGATATCCACCATGACAAAACCGGAATCGTGCGCGATATAGACACGGTCATTTTTCACGTAAAGGTCGTTTGTTTCAAATGGCATGAAATATTCGCCCGTTATCGAAAGCTGATCCGGAACCGAAATATCTATAATTTTCACGCTGTTATATACTCCCCATAAACCGGAGCAATAGGCATAATTATTTTCCACCCGGAGAAATGTCGGAAACGATGTCGACGGCCCGGGAATCGACTCTATCAGGCTTATGGTGACCAGAGTGGTTACAATTACAGTCTCGGATGATGAATTGCCCAGGCTGTTTGAGGCGGCCACGTAGTAGGAATATTGAGTATTTCCCGCCAGGTTCGAATCCACGTAAGAGATCACATTGGCTGCCGTAATTCCGCTTATTATCACCACCCCGGTATCCTGACGGCAAACAAGGAAGTTAGTTTCGTTGTCGGAGTTATCAATCCAGGATAATGCGACTTTGCTGTCGGACAGCACTTCGACGATAAGGCCCGAGGGAGCATCGGGGATTGAGAAACTTATGCTGGCCGTGTTGGAGAATTCCGATTCCGTGATCGAATTAAAGGCGTTAATTCTATAATCGTATTTTTCGCCGATCACTACCGTGCTGTCGTAAAAAACCAAGATGTTTGCTGCCAGAGTTTCGATAACCTCCCACTGCGCAGAATTCGTATCGCTTGTAACCTCACGCCGCATGATATAAAAGCCATCCTCATTATCGGAGTTGTCAGTCCACGTTAATTCCAGCGTCGTGCCGGTGATAATCAGCGCGGATAGATCGGAAGGGGAGTGGATTGTCGAGGCGCTCTCGTGCGGAGGAGTGACCTTTTCGCCGCACCCGCACAGAAGCGTGACGGTTAGTGATATAATTATCCAATTAATTTTGCGCATGTTGACCCCGGTCTTAAACTTTATCTCTCAATTCTATAATCGGGCTTGTTTATGACATTTTTAACCGACGGGAATTTGCCCTCTTCGGGTCTCTATTCATAATAAATTGAAATTTATAGGCTTAGCCCGCGAAACATATGATTTTTATTTACGTAGACAGAAGCGGGAGCGTTCAGATTTGTAATGGTTGACAGAGAATCGGCCGAATATCAGGAATTTCATTAAAAAAAGGGGAGAGAAGATGATTTTTAGAGCGATGATATTAATATCTGTGCTGATGGCGATTACGGCAACAGGTTTTTTCGGTGGAAGCGCCCTGGCCCAACAACCCGCGAAAATTTTTATCGGTGAAACAACGAATATTCATTCTGATATCCTGGGCGAAGACAGGACCTTGTATATCTATACCCCGGCGGGATATAACTCTAATGAGGACAGATATCCGGTTCTGTATATGCTTGATGGCGCCGACCACTTCGTTCACGTAAGCGGAATAATCCATTACCTGTCCAGCGTGGGACGTATTCCTCAGATGATAATGGTGGCCATACCCAATACCCGGCGAACCCGGGATCTGACCCCCACGCATAATGACGAATTTCCCACCAGCGGAGGAGGAGAAAAATTCCTGAATTTCCTGGATAAAGAATTAATTCCGTATATAGATCAAAACTATAGAACTCATCCTTATCGAATAATCGCGGGCCATTCGCTCGCCGGAACTTTTGTCGTATATACTCTTCTAACCAATCCGGATTTGTTCGGAGGTTATATTTCCACATCCCCCTCCATCGGATGGGATGAAGGCGTCCTCGTTAAACGGGCGAAATCATTCTTTCAAAAAAATGCCCGGCTTAATAAATTCTTTTACCTTACCCTGGGCGACGAGGGCGAATGGAAGTATTCGTTTTATAAAGACCTGACCGATACCATAAGAAGGACAAAACCGCAGGATTTCAACTGGAAATTCAACCACATGAAAAACGAGTCCCATGTCTCTATTCCTCACCGTAGTATTTACGACGGTCTTGAAATGTTGTATAAAGATTGGGCGGTATCCAATGAGGTAGCGGCCGCCGGTCTGGAATCGGTTTTAAACCATTACAAAAATCTTTCGGAAAGTTTCGGATATAAAATATCGGTCTCCGAGGGTTTTTTAAATAATCTGGGATATCAGTTTTTAAATATTCGTGATCTGGAAGAATCGCTGAAGATTTTTGCCCATAACATAAATTTGTACCCGAACTCCGCCAACGTTTACGACAGCTACGGTGAGGCGCTCGAAAGGGACAGCCAGCTTGAAAAAGCGCTGGAAAATTATCAAATCGCCTACAACAAAGGAAAAGAAAACTCCGATCCCAACGAAAATATCTACCGGCAAAACTACGAGCGGGTCAAAGAGTATCTGGAAGAAAAAAACTGATACAGGTATCAATTCTAATTAAAAAGCCGGAGCCAACGCGCCGGCTTTTATTTTTATACATTGTAAGTTTCTAAGTCGAGAACAATTCTCTCAGTTCATCTCCCGTCAGGTACTCTTTCCCGGAATCGGAAAT
>CP070742.1:1396401-1400762 GCA_020348065.1 Candidatus Zixiibacteriota bacterium | reverse complement strand
GGACGATGTGCAGGCGATAACCTGCGGGGCCGATTACCACGAAGATGACCAAGGCAATGTCCGCATCGATTATATTTTATTGGGTTGGGCACATAGCATACGTCTTTATAATCTGGCGGTCGGTCGGGTGCCATCTTGGGAACACTTCACAAACGAGGTTTTCCGGACGCCTTTTCCCTGGGCAAGCGGCGATTTGGAAAAACCGGAACTGATCATGTCATTGGCCGGGATCGATTCGGGTTTTATGTCGCACATAATTTATGAATTCTGCGATAAATGGCCGGGCCGGGCGATACCGCTTAAGGGCGGTACGAGCGGTCAGGCGCAATCGATAAAACGATCTGCGATAAATCCCGAATCGGTCAGGCGCAAGAGCCGTAAGATCGTAAAACCGGGAACGCTTTATACGTTCGATCCGCTGATTTTTAAGGACATCGTTTATTCGCAGATAACCGCCGAACTGTTAGATGGGCCCGGATCGATTCAATTTTTTGCAGAGTGCCCGTATTGGTACACCGAGCAGCTCTGCAACGAAAAACGGGTGAAAACCAAAGATAAAAAGGGACGGGTCAGTTATACCTGGGTCGAGGTATCCGAACATGCCGAATGTCACGGCCTGGATATAACGGTAGCCGCCATCGTAGCCGGTTATCTGAAAGGATTTCAGTATCTTAAACCTCCGGAAGAGACTAAAAAACAAACAAAGGGCCGAAGGATCGGCAAAAATCAACGTTTTAACAATTGATAGTTTAAAATTTATGAAAGGCAAAGTCATGGAAGAACAGGTAAAAGAAACTCAAGTAAAAAAACTCGCGGACTTTTCGTTCGACGAACTCAAGGGTTTAGGTAGTAAGGCACTCAAAAAGCTGTGCCTGGCCGAAGAACTGGATGCAGATGGCGGCAAAGATGAACTTTTTGCCCGGTTATGTGTCAAAAGATTCGGCAGGGGTAAGCGGTATATCGGACAACAAACCCAATGTGTGATCTGCGGGGCGAAAGTTATGGTCAGAAATACCAAAACTGATATTCAACCCGATGGCCGCAAATTGATCGTAAGATCGATCAGATGCAAAGGCAGGCATCAGCATACTTATCCGCTCAAAGAATTGGTCTGAAAAATAAATTATTTGATGTTGCCAACGATTATAAGTTGGCAACATCACTGGAGAGAAATATGGCACAGTTAAATAATCCAGATGGAGATGCTTGCCGAAAAGCGATACAGGATAGTGTGTTGGCAGTTAGAAAAATAAAACAGGAATATAAGTTAATCGAACGGATATGGACTTATGTTTTAGTTTTTCGGGAAAGACATTTTGCGCGTGTTGCAAGACATGATCAATCAAAGAATTTACATGGACTTACGAAAATGAAACCCGAAGAATTATGGCTGATTTGTGGTTTAGGCGAAGATAAAGAAGTTATTGCAACAATTCCGTATCATTGTGCCGAGGTCGTTCCGTATCTTTTGTATTGGATAGACCAATCATTAAAATCGGAAGGGCTGACCGAAATAGCAAATGAGATGGAAGAAATAAAATTCCGAAAAGAATGATTGGCCATCAACGCGCCCAACCGTGTTATATTCGGGCACAAAACCGCCATTCGACAAGATAATTCTGAAAAATAAATTTTTAACTACTCTCCTTATCTGGAGTTTAGGGTATTGGAATTCTTTATGTTTTTGGTCAAAATATAATAATGTTTGGTAAAAATGTAATACATATTTAATCAAAAGATAAAGAATGAGCGAAGCGGATCCAACTGCGGCGGAGTTATTGACAGCCGTTAATGCGGCGATATTGGCCCTGGTTTCAGGGACGGTTTTATCGCAGACTATCGGCAACAGGACTTACACGAAGAACGATCTGGATTCGCTGCGGCAAATGAGAACCGAGCTGCGGCGGGAAACGACTTCGCGGAGCGGATCGATGCGGGTGGCCGATGTTACAGGGACGTAAAATGTGAAAAATCCAATACTGCACAATATTGGCGTATTTATAGGGCGGGCCATTAACGGATACCGGCAGGGCCTTGGCGAAACGAAAGGCGCTGCCGGTATCGGCCACAATATCACGCAAGCCGACCGCACGCGAAAAGTTCACGCATTTATAAGCGGTCTGTTAGGTACGGCGGATCGACATCAAAACAAATTGACCATGGAAAAGCTTCGCGAGATCTGCCGGATGTATGACCGGCAAAGTCCGCTGTTTTCCGGAATTCTTGATCGCGGAGCCGACAATATCGTCGGCGAAAATTTCGATTTTATCCCCAAAACAGGCGACCCGGAACTCAATAAAACCGTCCGCGCATATATCAACGAACAAATGAAAAAAGAAAATTGCGATGCCTCCGGCGTTCGCGATTTTTCCGAAATACTAAAGACTGTCTTAAGAGATCTTTGGACCGGCGGCGACAATCTTTTAGTCAAAAGATCGGATGGTTCGCGGTTGGCCTACGAATCCGAGCAGAAAGATTCACCGACCAGCGGCGAAGTCAATGGCAAGCGGATAGTGATGGGTGTGGAATTAAACGATTTGAATCGCCCGATAGCGTATCATATCAAGCAAAGACGGACCCGCGGCGATCACGGCATGACAAAAGTCGATGCCAAAACAACGCGAGTGCCCTGCAATAATGCTATTTTTACGGCTTATCGCAAACGTTTCAATCAAACGCGAGGCGTTCCATTCCTTGCGGCGATCCTTTCGTGTTTCGACCGAACGAATAATTATATCGATTACGAATCATTAGCCGCCGAGATCAATTCGATGTTAGCCTGGGCTCTTACGAAAAAATCGCTGGAGGATGCGGATAATACTCTGACCGGCGTCGAGGATAACGATGATACCGAAAGTTCGTTCGAAAAGGTACAGAAACTGGAAGCCGGTATGGTCATAGAGTTGCTCGAAGGCGAAGATCTCAAGATGATCGCGGCGGAACGTCCGGGCGATAATTTCGATATGTTTTTAATGACGATGCTGAGGATCATCGGCGTCGGGATCGGCTATCCGCTGGAAGTTTTGCTGCTCGATTTTTCAAAGACAAATTTTTCGTCAGGTCGTCTCTCGAAGTTTGAATCCCAACGCACGTTCCGCGGCTGGCAAAAGGTATTAGGAACACATCTTGCAATGCCGTGGTATAATTGGAAGATTTCGCGGGGGATCGCAAGCGGCGAGTTGCCGGCAAAGCCGGAACTTTTCAACGCCAGTCCGCAATGGCCGGCGTGGGACGACATCGACCCGAAAAAATCGGCTGAGGGCAACGGCATCGCAATAGCAACGGGCACTTAATCGCGAAGCCAATGCATCCGTGAAACCGGCAAAAACCCCGATGAGGTATTCATTGAGATCGCCGAAGAGAATCAGAAATTAGCGGATCTCGGGATCGACTTGCCAAAACCGTCGATCAAAATACAATTGGTCCCGGAAAAAGAAGAAGAAAGTCAGGAGGCGGCATAATGAAGCATCCGATCTCTAATTTACTCGATTATTGTACGAGCCACGATTGGGCGATGAGATTGTCGGTCATGGAATCAATGAGCGGGATTATCGAGCGACATGTTAAAGGTCAGCATTTAACCGAGGCCGAGATCAATGCGATCACGGCGGAAACTCATGCCGCTTGTCCCGATCACAGGAGAATAAGAGCGGTCTTTTCCTCTAATCCTTCGATGGCCGTGATCGATATTTCCGGCGTTATCGCCAAACACGCCGATATGGTCAATGATATAAGTCAGCCGCGCGGCACTTCAATCGAGACGCTCCGCGATGAGTTCAGCAAGGCGATGGCCGATGACAAGATCGAATCGATCTTTTTAAATATCGAATCGCCGGGCGGTTCCATCGATGGTCTGGCCGATTTTGCGAGCGAGATCTTCGAAGCCAGTTTCAAAAAACCGATAGTCGCCTTCGCCGACGATCTCTGCGCATCTGCGGCTTATTGGATGGCCAGCCAGGCAAATATCGTTTATGCCAGCCAGACCTCCGATATCGGCTCCATCGGCGTCTATACTCTTTACGTCGATTCGACGGAACGGGCGAAAACCGAGGGACTGAAATTCCATATCTTCCGCAGCGGCATTCACAAGGGCGTAGGATCGGCCGGGATTGAGATCACCGAAGAAAATCAGGAAGCGATACAGGAAAGGATCGACGCCAAGTTCGAAATATTCTTCGACGCGATCATGCGCGGCCGAGCCGAGGCAGGACTTACCGAAAATGAATTAAGAGAGATCGCCGATGGGCGATGTTTTGTCGGCGAGGCAGCGCTCGATAACAAACTGGTCGATGCGATAATGACTATTCCGCAGGCTTTGGCGGCTCCGCTGCCTGCGGTTCGAAATAAAAACGAGGCGGCTG
>CP070742.1:1390808-1396301 GCA_020348065.1 Candidatus Zixiibacteriota bacterium | reverse complement strand
CCGGTTCGCAGCCTTTTTCGTTATACGCGGCAGATCTTGACGGCGACGGCGACAATGACCTGGCTGCGGCAAATCTTAATTCCGATAATGTTTCGGTGCTTCTTGGCAACGGTGACGGCACCTTTGCCGACACGGTGAATTATGCCGTCGGCAGTTGCCCCGTTTCCGTTTTTGCCGCCGATCTTGACGGCGACGGCGATATCGATCTGGCTACGGCAAATCTTGATTCCGATAATGTTTCGGTGCTTTTGAACAACGGTGATGGCACCTTCGCCGCACAGGTGACCTATGCTGTGGGTATCAATCCACATTCATTATTCGCATCGGATCTGGACAGCGACGGTGATCTCGACCTGGCCGTGGCAAACAAGGGCCATGATAATGTTTCGGTGCTTTTGAACGACGGGGACGGCACTTTCGCCGACTCGGTGAATTATACCGTAGGCGATGGCCCTTATTCCGTATTTGCTTCTGATCTTGACGGTGACGGCAATCTCGACCTGGCCACGGCAAATGCAGGGTCCGATAATGTTTCGCTGCTTTTGAACAACGGTGACGGCACCTTCGCCGACTCGGTTAATTATGCCGCCGGCGATGCCCCCTGGTCCGTATTTGCCTCCGATCTTGACGGAGACGGCGATCTCGACCTGGCCACGGCAAATGTAGAATCTGATAATGTTTCGGTGCTGCTGAATGAAAACGCCGGTTGTGAATACGTCACCGGCGATGTCAACGGTAGCGACAGCTACAACGGCCTCGATATCACCTACGGCGTCAACTTCTTCAAAGGCGGCAATGAGCCGATGTGCCCATACGGTTCCTGTCCCATCCCTCCCTGCGATGTGTTCTTCTACTGCGGTGATGTCAATGGCAGCTGCAATTATAACGGATTGGATATTACTTACGGCGTGGCCTACTTCAAAGGCGGGCCGGACCCCATCCCCTGCGGCGATTGCCCGCCTCCGGAAACTGTAGCGATCTCAGAATCGATCTCCAGGATGAAATAATCCGGAGGACCGAGCATGAATTGAGCTGGGCACATGCCTGCGGGCGCGCCAAACAAATTATAATGTCCCTGTAAACATCGCTTTACATATCCATAAAAATGCCTTGACAACGCCATAAAGGGGAATTTTTTTTAAATTATCTTACTTTGGGCGACTACATAGAAGAAAAATTAATGTCACTTCTCAAGTAACGATCGGGAGGAAAAAATGAAACAAGTTCTAACGGTGGTATTTGGACTGATGCTGCTCGTGCCTGCCTGGGCCACGATAATAAACATTCCGGATGATTATTCAACAATTCAACAAGGCATAGATGCCTCCACCGACGGCGACACCGTACGGGTTGCGCCCGGTACTTATTACGGTGATATTAATTACAGTATTAGGATCGACGACAAGAATATTGTCTTGGGGTCGTGGTTTCTGGACGAGGGCGACACTTCGTATATCTCGTCAACCATTTTCGACGGTAATCAGGTTGGAAGTATTCAATTTATTTTTGGGTGTGAGAGCGCAGTTATCACCGGATTCACCATTCAACATTGTGTTGGCAGGTACTGGGGTGGCGGTGGGATTGAATGTGGTGGTTCGAGTCCCACGATCAGCCACAACATTATAACCGAAAATAGGCACCCAAGACTGGGGGGCGCCGGGATTAATCTCATGAATAGCAGTGCAACGATCATCTACAACACCATAACCGAAAATATAGCTGGTAGTGCGTATTACGAAGGGTTTGGCGCCGGAATACACGTTGAAGGCAACCCCACGATCAGCTACAACACCATAACTGACAATTTTTCCAATAATGTTGGAGGCGGTATTGCTGTAATGGAGGGCTCCCCCACAATCAGCCACAACACCATCAGCGGAAATTCGGCCGAGTTCCGTGGCGGCGGGATTTATTGCAGCGGCGTTGATTCTACAGTCACGATCAGCCACAACACTATCAGCGACAACACCATCAGCGGAGATTCTTATTACGACTGCTACGGCGGAGGGATTTGTGTCGACTCCGGTTCCGCAGTCACGATCAGCCACAACACCATCAGCGGGAATACGACCTACTGGTTTGGCGGAGGGATTTGCTGTAATAATTCCAGTCCTACAATCAGCTACAACACTATAACCGAAAATAATGCCCCTGTAGGTCAGGCCGGCGGCGGTGGGATTCACTGCAGAGAAAATTCCTCTCCTACGATCAGCAACAACATAATTAGCGGAAATTACGCCATCTTCCACGGCGGTGGGATCGATTGCTCTTATTCCAGTCCCACGATCAAGAATAATACCATCACCGGAAATGAGGCACTAGGTGGCAGTGGGATTTTTTGTAGTTATTCCAGTCCGGTAATAACCAACACCATCGTGTGGGGTGGTACCGCCAATCGGATTTGGTTGTGTGCTGATTCATCAGTTACCTACTGCGATATTCAGGATTCTTTATGGCCCGGCGTCGGTAACATCAGCATTGATCCCCTCTTCCGGGATGCCGCCAACGGCGATTTTCACCTGATGTCCATCGCTTGCGGTGATACTCTGGATTCGCCCTGCATCGATGCCGGCGACCCGAATATCCTGGATGGTCTGCTGGATTGCTCCTGGGGTCTTGGTGATCCCAGGAGTGATATGGGAGCTTACGGCGGTGGGGATTCGGTGCAGGTGGCAATAGAAGATGAGCAGCAACATATTTCTTGGCGGTTCGCTCTGGCACAAAATTTCCCGAATCCTTTCAACGCTTCCACGGCCATTCATTACAATCTGCCCGAAGCCTGTGATGTCACGGTCGAAATCTACGACATCCTCGGCCGGAAGATCGAAACGGTGGTTCAGGGATATCAACCAGCGGGTTATCATCGGATCGTATGGGATGCAGGCGACCACTCGTCCGGCCTGTACTTCTGCAGGATTCAGGCAGGGAAGTATGCTGAGACGAGGAAGATGGCGTTGCTGAAATAGACTGGGCATATTATTAGGGGGGCCATAGCCTTATTGACGGCGATACTTTACCTGTTATTAGCCGGTTCTGCATCTGCCCAGAATGTTGAGTATGTAGGCAGCTAAGACAGGCCGGGTAATACTGGTGACGTTTTCGTCTCAGGGGATTACGCCTATGTGGCTGATAGGGAACCGGGCCTTCAGATAATAGACGTCGCCGACCCTGAGAATCCCACATTTGCTGGAGGCTACGATACGCCGGGGATAATCGCAGGCACGGTGACTGATAGTGAAAGCCAGCCCATAGAAAGCGTCTACGTGGAATTAAACACCGCGGTTTTGGCCTCAGGGCGATCCGATAATATTAAACCGGTCAATAAAGCTATAATAGATAAAACCAGCTCATCGGGGGGCGGAATACTACTCGATGTCGTTGATTCAGTTTGTACCGATGAGAATGGTTACTATCAGTTCGCCATTGATGCCGGGACTTATGGTCTGTCGTTCTCTCATCCGGATTATAATGATACCACCTGCGCCGGCCTAGTCGTTACCCGGGGAGATACCACGATTATGAATATGCAGCTGGTATTGTCCGGTTACGAATACGTAGTCGGCGACATTAACGGCAGCGATAGCTATAACGGTCTTGATATTACCTATGGTGTCGCCTATCTGAAGGGCGGCGACGCGCCGGTTCCCTGCGCCGACTGCCCGCCTTCGGGAATTGTAACATTTTCGGCGCCGATCTCCAGGATGAAATAATCCGGAGGACCGAGCATGACTTGAGCTGGGCACATGCCTGCGGCCGCGCCAATAATATTATGATGTAGGTGTAAACATCGCTTTACATATCCATAAAAAAGTCTTGTTTTTTTGTGGGAATGCTTATATTTTAATTAACATACTTTACTTTAGGCGGCCGCTTTGATGCAATAAAACAATCAAAATCTTTCTAGAGGAACGATCGGGAAGAAAAAATGAGAAAAATTTTCATGATTATTATTCCAGCAACTGTATTGTCATTAGTTTCGGCTTCCGTATTTGCCCAGGCTCCGCAGGTAGTTTCCACCGTACCGGCGCAAAACGAGCGGAACGTAGCCGATTCCACAGATATCTCCGTAACCTTCGATACCGACATGGACCCGGCCAGCGTTAACGATTCCACCTTTGTAGTCAACGGTATGAGCACCGGACTTCATGGCGGTACGATAACTTATGATTCACTCACCAAAACGGCGACATTCAACCCGGCGGAAAACTTTGCTTCCGGCGAGATTGCGACGGCTGTTCTTACGGAGGAAATTAGATCGGTGGGTGGAGTTCCGCTTGAAAGCGGTTTCGCCTGGTCATTTACGATGGCGGCGGGCGAAGCGTCCAGTATTTTCGCGGATCATACCGATTACGGTGCAGGCGCCCGACCTCTATCTGTTTTTGCGGCGGATCTTGACGGCGACGGCGATCTGGATCTGGCAGCAGCCAACTCAAATTCCGATAATATTTCGGTTTTATTGAACAATGGTAACGCAATCTTCCCGGCCCACGCCGTTTACGCCGCAGGCTTTTTTCCTGTCTCTGTTTTCGGCGGCGATTTTGACGGCGACGGCGATCTGGATCTGGCCACTGCAAATTTTAATTCCAACAACGTTTCGGTTCTCTTGAACAACGGCGACGCAACCTTCGCGGCCCAAACCGGTTATACCGTTGGTTTTACTCCTGCCTCTGTTTTTGCCGCCGATTTTGACGGCGACGGCAATCTGGACCTGGCCACGGGAAACTTTAGTTCCAGCAATATTTCGATTCTGTTGAACAACGGCGATGGCTCCTTCGCGGCGCAGATGGTTTATGACGCCGGGCCTTATCCTTTCTCCATTTATGCCGCCGATCTTGACGGTGATGGCGATCTGGATCTGACCGTCGCCAATATGGATATCAGTGACGTGTCGGTTCTCTTGAACAACGGCGACGGAACATTCGCAACCAGAACCGTCTATACAGCGGGATATATTCCTGTCTCTGTTTCCAACGCCGACCTTGACGGCGACGGCGATATGGATCTGGCCACAGCGAACGCCGGCTCCAATAACGTTTCGGTTCTCTTGAACAACGGTAATGGAACATTCTCGGCCCAGAACGTTTTTGCCGCGGATTCTACTCCCGGATTTATTACTACCGCTGATTTTGACGGCGACAGTGACCTGGATCTGGTGGCAACCAACTCTAATTCCGATAATGTTTCGATTCTTTTGAACAACGGCGACGCAACCTTTGCGCCCCAGACCGCTTATGCCACGGGTTCTACTCCCGGCACTGTTTTTGCCGCCGATCTTGACGGCGACGACGATCTGGACCTGGCCATAGCGAACCTTAATTCCAACAACGTTTCAATTCTATTAAACAAGGCCGGAGGCTGCGACTATGTAACCGGCGATGTTAACGGCAGCGGCAACTATAACGGTCTTGACATCACTTATGGCGTATCCTACTTCAAGGGCGGCGGCGATCCCATGTGTGAAGATTGCGCTTTATGTCCCGGTTGGTGGTATTG
>CP070742.1:1368833-1390708 GCA_020348065.1 Candidatus Zixiibacteriota bacterium | reverse complement strand
TGCAATTATCTCTGGGGAAATATTACAAAGACCGTGATAATCGTTATAACGCTTTATATTATTTTGACGATTTATGCGAGGCAGCCGCCGCGCCCAAAAGGATAAAACTGGAAGCCGAAATCCACAGGATTGAAATATTATCCGGACAATACAATTACGAAGCCCTAACGGGAAAATTGATCGAGACGGAGAGCGTGGCCGCGGCTTCGGGATATTTCCCCATTGCGCTTCAAGCGGCCGAATTATCGGGCGCGCTGCACAACGGTCGGGGTAGAATCGATCTTTACGAAGAATGCCGCTATAGAGCCGACGGTTACCGGGATAGATTATTATCCGCGCTGCCGAAAGAATTCCCCGCTGAAAGGCATAGAAGGAAATTAACATTAACAAGCTTTCCGGGAATTGCCGATACAAAAATCGTTGAAAAGACACCCCGTAAAGAATCATCGACCTTAAACGTCGGTTAGCCGATTACCATAATCAAATATTATTTATACTATTTTAAGAGCGTCATGCGAGACGTAGCTTCATATTCGCCGGCGCTGATTCGATACAGGTATACTCCCGAAGATATCTTGCCGCCGGAATCGCAGGTGCCGTTCCATACGATAGAATTTACCCCGGCAGGAACGCCTTCCTTATATATAGTTCTGACCGCGCGGCCGCGGATATCGTAAATCACCAAATTAACGTCAGATAATTCAGGAAGAGAGTATTTTATTGTCACCGAAGCGTTAAAGGGATTGGGATACGCCTCGAACAAATGGAAACCGGCCGGAGTAAAATCTTTTCCCTCAATCCCGGTCTCTGCAAAATAAATACTCCCGTACACCGTAGCGGGATAAACCTCGGTTACTCCATCCTGAAGCCCGAATAATAATCCTCCATTTATGGGATGGGAGCCTTCCCGGAAACAAAATACCGTATCCCCAATATACGACTGGCTGGCAGTTGTTTTCATAAAAAAATCGAGTATATGACACCATTCATATCCGGTGAAAGCCCGCGAGCCCCAATCCCACCAGGCCAAAAAACTCTGGTTTGTAAATCCGGATGGCATTAAATTGGGGATCAAAGTACCATAACGATCGGGATATGGAACGCAATATTCATATATATATTCCGCCCCCGATCTCTCGACGATTATTGAATCGTTGCTGGCCAGCGGGATATGCATGAAAGCTACGGTATCGTCGGTCTTTACCCAGACCGGTATATTTATATCTTCGTTCAGACCCGCTACCACAGGAGAGCCATCGATATTGCCTATATAAAGCGAATCGGGATCGCGCGGGTCCTGCGCCATTGCAACGCAACAGACCAACGAAAATATCACCGTCATTACATGCTTACCAGCCATCTCGGCCTCTAACTAAATTTATCCGGCGCATAACATTTATCAGCAACCCGGTATAGATATATTTATTATATAGCTTGGCTGTAAATTGCTGTCAAGGGAATGTAATATTCTGATAAATAAATTATCTTAATCCGGCGCGAATACCGGAAATCTATTTCAGCAACGTCATGCGAGACGTAGCTTCATATTCGCCAGCGCCGATGCGATACAGGTAGACGCCCGACGATACTCTGCCGCCGGAGTCATTGGCGCCGTCCCAATCAATCGAACATTTGCCCGCGGGCATACTTTTAAATCTGAACGATTTCACCGTCTGACCCAGAACGTTATATATGGAAAGATCGACATCGGTCTTTTCGGGAAGCGAGAATTTGATAGTGGTCGAGGAATTGAACGGATTCGGGTAGGCGCCATGAAGCATAAATATCTCCGGAATGCTCAAAAGCGGATGCCCTTCGGCAGGTATAAAATTCCCGTACCTATCGGAGATCTGCAGTTCGGTTACAATCGGAACATATTTATCGGAAACTTCCATTCTAAAAATCTCTTCTCCGGGCGAGATAACGCCGCCGTCATAATCGAAAAGCATCACCGATAAGATCCCGTTTTCGTCGCAGTAGAGCAGGTTCATGCCGGAATTTGTAGAAAGCGACCTGATTTCATTCCGGCTATGATCCAGTCTTATTAAAATGCCGCCGGCCGGTATGGACGATTCATACCTGAAAATCAGTTTTTCAGCTTCGATCTCATCGAATTCGGCAAATACGCAGGCGGAAATACCGTCTGCATAATTTATCCGGGCGGGATTGATATAACCGTTGATGACATTAAGCAGATATACAAGATCGGGCATGGTTGCCGGGAAACCGTCACGATTTGTGTCGGATGCCAGCATCTGAATATAATCCAACGGGAATTCATCCGGTCTGAGAATATGGTTTGCCAGGAGCACGGCGTCGGAGATCTCCCAGGCGATACCGTTCATGTTTATATCGCCTATCAGGACGTCGCCGGGATCCTGGTTGTATACCCAGCCGCTGTCGACATCGGGATGGACAAGCAGATATCCGGTGCTATCCGAAACGGTATTGTCGTTATCGTCCCCGTAAATAAAATTGATTTCCGCATAATGGCCTACATACACGCTGTCACCGGTAATCTCGAAATTTAAAAACGCGACCGGCCCTTCCCCCGGAGAAACCGCATTTCCGTTGCCGTAAATATCGGCGATTCCGGTTATTCTGATGGTCGATGTATCGCCGAGGTTGACGTGGAAATATTCCCAGCTTTCAACGCGCGGCCCCCGCTCAACGTTCAAAAGATCGATTATTTCGGTAATCCCGTATTGCAGAAGAATATCAAATCCGCCGATATAGGAGGTTTCCCCGAGATTTATTATATTAACGGGTACGGATACTTGCATGCGGGGGAAAGCGCTTAACTCGTCCACCTGCAAAATCGACCGCATAACATTGATGGCAACATCCAGGTTTGCAATACCCCCGTGATTATCATTGGCCGCAAACGTCGCAATGAATTGACCCGTATCCTCGACGTTGGGTGTCCAGCCGAATATGTAACTCGAATAACCGGGCGTCATGTTAACGGTATCGAATTGAGCGCCGTCTTCGGGGAAATCCACAGTCATTGAGATCACGTGATTATCCGCATCGGTGGCTACAACAAGAAAACTTATCGGGAATTCGTTATTGACAGAAAACTCCGTACCCGGATCGGGCTGGATAAATTCAGGAGAAGCATTATCGGAAAAATACAAACAGGGGTATATGGCCGCGGGGATTATCTGGGTCACTCCGTCGGGGATACTCCAGAGCAATCCTCCGTTGGCGGGGCTGAAACCCTCAATCAGGCAGACGGTATCCCCTATTACCGTGGTATCGCTGGTGGTCAGCATATGGTAATCGGCTACATGCCACCACTCATAATCGGTATAAAGGAAATTCTGGGGATCCCGGGGATCGAAAAGATAGGCAAAACCGAGAATGCTCTGGCTGGTCATACCCGGCGAAGGAGAATTAGCGTCGGGCGTAAGAAAACTGGCGTCATCCCATAAACTCAGAGGCTCATATAAATTCCCCCCCAGTCTCAGGGCTATATGGTCATTATCCGTCGCCAGAGGAGTATGGAAAAAAGTTACCGAATCATCGGTTTTAATCCATACGGGAAGTACGATTTCCCGGTTTAAACCTACCGGTATAACCGATCCGTTTAAATTGCCGATAATGAGCGAATCCTGCAGATCAGGATCCTGTCCCGTTGCTTCCCCCGCCATCATCAGGGCTACAACAATTGCAAAAATGTGCAACCCTTTGACGTTCATTTTCTTAATCCCTCTTTACTTCAAAAGCGTCATCTTCATCGTAATTGAGCGGGAATCCGTATGTAGTTTATAAAGATACACGCCTGACGAGACGGTTTTACCGTTATCGCCGATCCCGTTCCAGGTTATATCGTATTTTCCTGCATCCAAATAACCGTCAATAAGCGTGCCGACTTTTTGACCGGAGACATTGAAAATCTCCAGAGTGGTTAACTGGGGCTCCGGTAACGCGAAACTGATTTTGGTCGCGGCGTTAAATGGATTCGGATAGTTCTGAGCCAATTCGTATTTATCCGGAAGAATAGCGCCGATTCGCGAAACCACGTTCAGAAGTCTGCCTCTCGAATCGGAAGCGGCAATCTCTGAAATCTCGAATTCTTCTCCCAGCTCACTTATTTGAAAGAGATCGATCTCCCCGGCCGGAATTCCGCCGCCTTCAGGCAAATAGGCCAGGATAGTTATTTCGCCGTTGCTATCGTTCGAGGCAACCGTAAAATCGCCCGTAGGATTTACGGTTAATTCATGGTTCGGATTATGAGATAGTTTCAGCAATATCGCGCCGAGATCGACGGCGCTGTTGGCGCTTATATAATGAGTCTCGCCGGATTCAGTCAGAGTCACAACGATATTTCCACCGGTTGGTTCGATTTTCGGAGGAGGCACATTGCCGTTCACAATATTTATAAGCAGAACCAGGTCGGCAATCGTTTCCGGAATACCGTCGGCATTGATATCCGACGCTTCCCTCTGTACGGCGTTAAATGGAAAAGCGGAGGGATTCAAGATGTGATTGATAAAAAGCACTATATCCCCGACCTCGTAAGGAACGCCGTTGAGATTGATATCCCCCGTCAACACATCGTCGGGGCCGATAACGCTGACCAGCCCGTTTATCAAATCCGGATGAATCAGAAGATATCCGGTTGAATCGGTTACCGTATTATCGGTCTCATCGAGATTAATGAATTCCACGGGCAAATCCACACCTATAAGGGCCTCATCGTTTGACACCGAAAAATCGATAAAAAATATGGTGCCGGTATCGGGTTGAAGAGGAGGCGTAACGTCGCCGAAACTCAAATCCGCTATTCCGACAATCCTGACGGTACCGTCACCGGCGCTGTTGGGATTTACGTGAAAATACTCGAAAGATCCTGTCCTGCCGGAACGAACCACGCTGTTAAAAGTTAAGGCCAGCGGATTCCATCCAATGAGTATTTCGAAAGCCCCCACCGCGGAAGAAATGCCCTGGTTGTTGAGCGATACAGGCAGCGATACGTTGGCTCCCGGAAGAGTCGAATCTCCATGAATCACAAGTTCGGTCGGGGCAACTTCGAGTATCATATCGAGGTCAATGACACCTCCGGCGCCGTCATTAACCGTAAACGTCAAAGGATAAGTACCCGCCATCCCGGATAGAGGGAACCAGCAGAACTCGTACGAAATCTCCCCGGGGATATTAACGAGTTCTTCGAAAGTGTAGTCGGTGGGACCGAAATCGACGGTCAAAACGAGATCATCGTCATCCTCGTCGGTGGCGGTTACGGTCATACAGATGCCAAACTGCTCATTGATGGGCAGCGTGCCTCCGGTAGGTTCGGTATAGGCCGGGGGAGTGTTGGGCGGAAAATATATTCCCCCCCAGATGGTTTGAGGAATAACAACGATGACACCGCCAGGCAATCCCATGAGCATGTTTCCGTTTGCGGGATTAATACCCTCGAGCATATATGTGGTATCTCCCAGGACTGAAATATCACTGGTCGTTGTCATATAATAATCGGCTATATGCCACCATTGGTAATCTGTATAAAGAAAATTCTGAGGATCGCGGGGATCAAATAGATACGCGAAACCGAGTATGCCCTGGCTGGTGAAGCCCGCCGAGGGGCTGCTTGTATCCGGATTCAGGAAACTGGCATCGTCCCATAGCGAAAGCGGTTCGTAAAGGAATCCGCCGTCACGCGTGGTTATATAGTCATTGTCTGTGGCCACGGGGAGATGCATAAAATCAATAGAATCGTCCGTTTTCAAATAAACCGGTACCACGATCTGGACATTGAGTCCGGCCAAAATCGGAGTGCCGTCAAAATTCCCTATTATCAGGGAATCAGGATTACCGGGATCCTGAGCGTTAACTGCCGAAAATGCCCCCAAAATCAAACAAAAGACGATAGCTCTAATAAACTTAATAATCTCCCTGTTTCCCAGCATTTTGGTTCTCCATTTTAAAGGTCATAATATTTATAATCTCAAATCCAAAAAACTTCTGCGGTTTTAATTAAAGGACTTTTTAAACACCAAGCCCGGAAAATGAGCAGGACACGCATCAAAAAGAAGTGCCCGTAGACTTCTCAATATTGTCTTCAATAATTTAAAACGCAAGCTTTTATTAACCATTTTTCAACTTTTTTATTCGATCATCCAGCTGACGTATGGTCTCTTCGAAACCGGCGATCGTCTCTCCCCTGTGAAGAAGATCGTTTGACGGATCCTCCGGAAATATGCCGTCCAGATCCCCTATCGGCTTGCCAGGCAACGTATTATTCGTTCCCATCAGGCCCTTTATCCTGGACAGCTCCAGTATGGATAGCTTGTCGCCTCCAAGATCGGCATCATTATCCCAACATATAAGCAAATCGGGGCGATCTTCGGCCGGATTGTATTCCGAGCTCCTAACCGAAAATGCAACCCTGATTCTTTTCCAGCCATCTTCCGTCTTACGACGGCATATGGCCAGAGATCCGTCACCGGAGAACTCCTCGAAAAGCAGTCCGACCTCGTCGGTGACGGTTCCGAGCGCGAACAAAAGACCGTTAATATTTAAGGGAGAATAAACCAATCCCGGCCAGAAGATCGGATCGCCTACTATTGATTCCTTCATTACACTAATCGAATTAAGCCAAAACCAAACAGCGAAGCCAATAGCTGAATTAAAATAACGCAATCGTATATATTTGGCAAGTTAATTTTGGATCGCTATTATTTATCCGTGGTGAATAGCTCTATATGAGGAAATAAACATCAATCGCTCGATCTATCTTATAAATCTTAGAATGTTAATGCCATCGCTGGTGGCGGCGAAAAGATAAGGATGACTGTAATGCAGTTCGTTGATATTTACATCTTGAATAACCATATTATCAAGTAGATGAAGAGTATCCGGTTGAGTATAATCCAGAGCTATTACATCTCCCGAATATGTTCCGATGAACAGGGTTGAATCAGTCGCTTCCACTGTGGAAACCGCACCCTGAGTTACGTACCTTGCCAGATATTCCGGATTTTCAGGATCGGAGATAGATAAAGCGATTACTCCCTGGTCTCCATTGGCGACAAATGCGAAAGTGTCAATAACCGCCACTCCCCTGGAGCCGGATGACTCATAGGTAAAAACGATTTCCGGAGAATTCGGCGTAGACGCATTAATAATATATAGATTGTTCATATTGGTCATAAAAGCGGTGTCGTTCCTGGCGAAAACATAGTTCGATCCGCTGAATAGATTTGACCTGTAAATAGATAACAGCGAATCAGGTAAAGAGTTATCCTGTATTATAAAACCGTTCTGGTCGGCGATGAACACTATATCATCCGAAACGGCGACATCAATCGCCTGCACCTCGATATTGTACGAGCCGGCCTCAGTCAGCGAATCCGGATCGGAAATATCGGCTCTTATCACACCTCCGGACAAATCGGCTATAAACAGATGAGGATACCTGACATCGACCTTCACTGCCTGTCCGGTGCTTTCAAAACGTGAAATATACTGCGGAATGGTTTTATCCAGAATATCAATAACTTCCACACCGCCTTCGCCGGTGGCGACAAACATAATGTTCTGATAAGTTACAGCGCCAAACGCCTGGCCGGAATTGGGAACGTAGGCGGCAACGAATAAAAGCCCCTCATCAAGAGAAATCGTCACCGTTACGGAATCCGATGTGTAAGTCGTATCTTCCGCATACCCAACAGCTTCAATAACATGCTCGGAATTATTCTGGTAATCGAAAATATTCCAGTAATATTCATATGGCGCGGAATTGTCCGTCCATACCAGCTCATCATCGATATAGAAATCTACATCAGTTATGACAAACTCCGTTCCGGTACGGGCTAATATTGTTACGGAATTATGCAGAACAGCGCCGTCGGCCGGAGTCACGATCCTAATCGGAATATTGTCTTCCGGCTCGGTCGATTTGTCGCCGCAACTAATTAAAAGAAGCGAAATAACCGCCGTAAAAAGTAGATAAATTTTCAGTCCTTTGCACATATCCTTAATATATGATATCGGTGTAAGTGGAAAAAGGTCAAATTTTTTTTTGACCAATTATCAATAAAAGAAGCAAAAATCCATTTAGGCACCCGATTTTGCACGAAAACATTGATTTTTCTGGACAATCCGTCCTCAACCCTCTTTAATACCTCAGCACGGGAGGAATTATGACAGCAGCGAGAAATCAAGATAAAGTACTTAACTACACCGAGATCAAATCCCCCCTTGGAGGAATAATTCTCGGGGAGCGTAACGGTAAAATATGTATGACGGACTTTAAAGGCGGCAGCCGGGCTAAAAACGCCCTAAAATTCCTCGCCAAAAAACATGGGGCAAAATTAAATCGTCGCGAAACGCCGACTTTGAAAAACGCGAAAAAACAGCTAAGTCTCTACTTTTCAGGCAAATTAAGCAAATTCGATTTACCCCTGGAATATGCCGGAACCGGGTTTCAGGAAACAATCTGGAAACAGCTTATGAAAATCCCGTTCGGCAGAACCGTTAATTACGGGGCTGTTGCGGAAAAGACCGGTAATCCAAAGGCTGCCCGGGCGGCCGGCGCGGCGATCGGCAAAAACAGGATTTCCATTATCATCCCCTGTCACAGGGTTATTGGAAAAAACGGATCGCTTACGGGATTTGGCGGCGGTTTGAGGAAAAAGGAATGGCTCCTGAAACATGAGAGAGCTATTTAATCTCCCTTTTTAATTTTCTATGCCATAAACTGCAGGTTATATACACCGCGCCTATGAATACGGCTAAAAGCTTCAGGTCCAGAAGATATCCCGCCAGTTCCACCACCGGCATATTTCCGAATGCGGGGATATTTCTGAAAGCCCCGCCCAAAAGGAGCAAAAACCATATATAGGTGGCTCCCGTCAGCGCTGCCAGGATAATAAAAGTTATCCCCACGGCGTAAGTAAACGATTGCAGCCTTTTTTCAAACATCTCGAGCCTCCTTTTTACTATTTATTATACTAAAATCAACCGACAAAATTCAATCTCGAGCCTGATACTTGACAAAAGAACTAATTATAGATATCTTATAGCATATTAAATCTGGGGAAAGGAATTTCCAATGAATAAGCTGATAATCGTAATTTCGGGGTTAGTGATATTGTCAGCATTCAATATAAACGCCCAGGATATCGAATACGTTAATTCTACATTATGGTCTATGAATTTCGACGTGGCGGTTGAAGGCGATTATGCATATTGCTCCTACGCCAATGGACTTTTAATTTTTGATGTCAGTGATCCGAATAATATTACCCCTGTCGGCAGGCTTTATTCCGGTGGCGGCTCCCATGGGATATTCGTGGAAAACGGTTATGTATATCTTGCTGACGGACACCGGGGTCTGCAAATTGTGGATGTTTCCGACCCGCAAAATCCATCCATAGCAAACGATTTTGCCACCAACGGTAATGCCTACGATATCATTATCGAGGGCGACTACGGTTACCTGAGTGACCTTGACAACGGGGTATACATTCTCGACTTATCCGATATCAACAATATCTCATTATTATCGAATTGTCAAACATCCGGCCATGCAAGGAATACCTGCGTCCAGGGGAATTACGCTTATGTTTCCCTTTATACCGGTGGCTTATTGATTTTGAATATCAGCGATCCCGGTAATCCGTTATATGTAAGCGAATTGGATTCGCTTATCGCTATAAATAATACAGTTCAAGGAGATTATATCTATGTAGCAGGTTATTACGATGGGTATTATATAGTCGACGCTTCCGATATCGCGAATCCTGAAATATTAAGCGCTTACGACCAATTCAGGGCCCGGGCGGTGTTTGTCAGTAACCATTACGCATATTTCGGAATATATTCGGACTGGGGAAATACTCTTTTTATTTACGATGTGACATTACCGGACGATCCCATTTTGCTCGGCGATGACAATCAGGTGGATTATTTTCTTGAAATTCTCGTCGACCAGAACGCCGCCTATGTCGCTTCGATGTATGGATTTTATACCATGAACGTCGTCGACCCTTTCAATCCGTCCGTCATGGATTATTACGAAAACGACGGATTGGTTGAAATCGTCAGGCTGTCCGGCAATTATGCCTGGATCGAAGCGGGTGAAACCTTATTATCGCTTGATATCAGCGATCCTTTCAACCCGACTGTAGTGGGACGTACATCGGCGGGATTTTGGGCGAACGACTTTTGTATCGAAGATGGTTATGCCTATGCCTCGTGTCCCGGCCATTTGAAAATTTATGACATTTCCTTTCCTGCCAACCCTCATCTCGAAGGACAACGCTGAATATTTCGAATTATTTAGAAAGTATATGCGTTGATGGCGATTACGCCTACATATGCGCTGAGTCGGATGGTCTTTTTATTATCGATATTTCAGATCCCTCATCTCCCGTGGAAGTTGCCAATTTCGGCGGATTCGATGTTGCCTTTGATGTCTATATTAGCGGCGATTACGCTTATGTATCGGATCTTTTGTATGGTTTTAAGATACTCGATGTCAGCAACCCCACCGATCCTCAATATTGCGGCGAATATACCTGTTACGGCGAGGTATATTCTCTGCTCGCGAGAGGCGATTATGTTTACCTGGCCGATAGCTATTCGGGCATAAAAATAGTCGATGTGTCAAATCCATACGTGCCGGTTTTAGCCAGTATGCTCGATCTGGATGGAATCACTTGCGATCTGGATTTGCGCGGCGATTGTCTTTATGTTGCTATCGAAAACAGCGGCGTTCAAATAGTGGACATTTCCGATCCTTATAATCCCTCTTTTATCTCGGAATACAAGACCCCCGGTATTACGGGATGCATCGAGGTAAACACGGACAGCCTGATATATCTGGCCGACAGCTATTCTCTAATGATTCTGAAACATGGTTCTATTACATCAATCGATGATAATAATGTAACGAATCCCGGCGATTTTGTTTTATTCAACAATTATCCCAATCCGTTCACTCCTCTACCACAATAGTTTACGATTTGCCGAACCGATCCAACATTAAGATCGAAATATTCGATATGCTCGGAAGAAAACTCGAAACGCTGGGCTCCGGGTATTTAGATGCCGGCCGGCATAAGACGGTCTGGAACGCCGACGGTAACCCGTCAGGAGTATATTTTTATAAAATTGAATCCGATGGTTTATCCGGAACTGGAAGATGCCTGCTATTGAAGTAACAGATTACATTCCGTAAACCTGCCCGGGCGCGAGCTCCTCGGGGAAACGATCCAGCAAAGTTTTCCTGATTTCGAAACACAAATGACAATGATCCACATATCCCGAAGATGCGTCAAATCCGTATTCGTCTGCGAGTTTTGCGGGTCCGCCGTTGACAATATGAGAAATAATAGGATGCTTTTTCGGATTATAATCTCTGATTATCTTTTTCAACGGTTTTTCCCACATATTGCCGACGCTGATCCCCTGGCAGGGATGAAGGTTCCCGTAAGGGTCCAGATGGAATCTCGACGGATTTTCTAATTCTTCGTGAGGGCATTTGTCGAAAATAGAATAATCCCGGCGCGGAAGATCCTCGATAAGCTTTTCCGCGGCGCGGCCTTTGAGCAAAGCGCCTCCGCCAATTACCGGCTCGCCTTTTTTCACATCGGGATTTTCAATTAAGGTCGGTTTATTAATGCATATATTTCCATAGGGTAAGCCAAGTTTTTTGGCCGCATCGAGGGCGTAGGCCGCCGGGCTTTTGCCTCCATCGGGATTATGATATTCGTCATCTGATATTGAGATATCATCGACGCCGATTTTCGCTATCGGCTTGAGCCACAACTCAGCATCCCTCTCCGACTCGCCCCAGTAAGCGTTGGTAACGATGCCGGTTTTGAATCCCATGGATTTGGCTATGGAAAGCGACTCCAGCAAAAGTGGATAATACAGGAAAGGCTCTCCCCCTTCGAAGTAGGCGTCATTAACGGTTTTTGCGTCCTTCATCTGTTTTAGAGCGTCCTCGACCTGCGCGATTTTAAAAACCCCTTCCGCATCCGGGCCGCAATAAAGGAAACAGTGATCGCACTCGTATGTGCATTTATATGTCAGAAGAAAATGAATCCCCGTAAGCACAAAATCCTCCTTTATCCTAAGGTTTATTACGCAAAAATACAAAATAGGATTCGCCTGCGCAATCGATTTCGCTCTATAGCTTCTTTGGTAAACAACATGTAATTATGTTAAAGACGATCTAATTTTCTGAATGGCGGCCCCGTATCCATAGAGAAGCGATTCCGAAAAGAACTCCAATCCCAGAATGAATTCTTCTATAGCGCCGGTATCGTACAACCTTTTCAGTTTTCTTTTATTGAATTCCCCCGACGCGATAACCCCCATCGAAAGTTTCTTGCCTAAAGAAGAAAGTTTCGCGATTTTATTCAGTTCCTCCACCTCTTTGTTCAAAGATACCGCTTTACAATATGGGTCACAGTCCAGTATGAAATAGTCCGCCTTCAATTTAGCGGCTTTCTTTATAGAATCCACGTCATCCTGAATCCGAAAGGCGATTAAGATATCTTCCACCTGCAAACGGGTAACGAAGCCCGATAATTCCTCGCCGCGATCTTCATCATATTTGAATATCGCCATGGAGGGTTTTATTTCCTGCAACGATTCGACCCATCGCTCGTTGGCCGCGGTCTCCACTGTCAACCCGATGTTCAGCGTGCTATTTACGACCTCCAGCAGGCGGCTTCGAGACGGCTCGTAATCGTCACCGGTATCCATTAAAACACTGTCGGCGCCCGCAATCTCAAGAGACAGGCAATGTCTGAGAATCTCTTTTTGAGGATTTCCGATCTCGTAAAATCGTTCGATCGGTTTCAGGTCAGCCGTCAATCTCGCCATACCTTAAGATTATCAGACAGATCGCCCCCAGTCAAGAGGGATTTACGGGGATTATCAGGAATAGAAGAAATCACATAGATTTTTTTAATGACTGTTTTTGTCGATAATAAAAAGGTGTAAGCAAAAACCTTTTATATTGCAAATCTCTGAGTGAGAATCTTTGCGCCGGATTCGATTTCTTCCCTTTCTTCATATTCGAGCTGGAGAGCCCTGTATACCGAATGCCAGAACTCTATGGCCGGTTTGTTATTTACCAGTTGGGCAATGAAATACCTTCCGGGAAATTTCCTGAAAAACATTGACGCGGCAAGCAGGCCATATCCTTTTCCCCGGAATTTTTTCAATATGAAAAACTCCTGGATAGAAATGTCGCAATCTTCGGGGATAAAGGGGCGTAGGTTTGATAGTATAAATCCGATGATTTTTGAATCTTTTATTATAAAAAACGCGGAAAGTTCTTCTTTTTCCCAATAAAAATGAAGGTTGTGGTATTTATAGGAACCGTCGGGGCTGAGTTTTAAAAAATCAGCGAACTCGGACATATCGTGAAGATACATCGACATAAGGTTTTTTAAAACCTCGCTATCGCCCTTTGCAACTTTTACGATTTTCAATCCCATCGTAATTCGCCCTATAGTTTATACATTTTTATCATATCATAATTTATATAATTTGGCAACCGGAGGCTTTAGAAGAAATAGCCGGCTGTATTCAATTCATCGGCGGGCAATCAGGACAGGGTATCGGATCAGAACCACCTTTGAAATAGGCCACACCGTAGGTTATATCCAGGCCGTTATAAGTACAGCTGCCGTTAACATCACCGCAGTAGAAAAACGTGTCGCAAGGAGGAATAGAACAGGAACCGAAAGGACATATCGGATCGGCGCCGCCCTTGAAGAAGGCAACACCGTAGGTGATATCGAGGCCATTATAGCTGTCGCTGCCGTTGACATCGCCGACAACGTATTCGCAGCCAGCCTGATATGTACTGTCATTTAATTTTACAGCCCAGTAGTCATTATCAGCGCCGGTACCGGATTGAACATCAGCGTAACCGAATACCATAATGTCGCCGCCCGGATACACCCTGATTTCAAAGGAATCTTCAGAATCACCCGCCACGCCGTCATAATCATAAAAAGCGGCCCACAATGAATCGCCATTCGAGCCGACTCTCACAACATAATAATCATAAGGATATCCGTTTCCACCCCCGCAAATCACGAAACCCCCGTCCGCGGTAATGTCAATAGATTCCGCGAAATCGGTATCCGCACCTCCGAACTCTCTCCACCAGAGAAGGTTTCCCAGAGAATCGGTTTTCATTGCGAGCAGCTGGTAATAGCTTCCAATCCTGGTTCTGCCGGCTATGGCGAAACCGCCGTCCGGGGCAAGGGCTATATCGTCTCCGCGATCGATATCGGTATGAAAATCGAACGTCCTGGTCCAGAGCGTATCGCCGTTTCCATCCGTTCGCAAAAGCCATATATCGGCGGAAGACGATGATACCGCATAGGTTCCGGTGAGCGTGAAACCTCCATCGGGCAGCTGAACCGCACCGTAACCGTATTCGCTTCGATAATTGCCATAACCGTATAATCTGGTCCATTCCGGGTTCCCCAGGCTATCGACTTTGACCATAAAAAGATCGCCGGTATTGTTAGCGGTGTTGTGTCCCTGCCCGAGCGCCAGAAACCCTCTATCGGCTGTCTGTATGATTTCTCTACCTTTATCATTCTCGCCCACAACGCCGACGTTACGGGTCCACATCGGATTACCATCAGCAAAGGTACGGACTATAAACAGATCATCATCACCGGAGGCAATGCTATTCTCCCCGCAGGCGGCGAAACCGCCGTCATCCGTTTCGATAACGGAATAGGCCATCTGCCATCTGTCGCCGCCGTAGTTGCGGGTCCAAACGGCATCGCCGCTGGCATCGCATCGCACCAGCCAGAGATCCCCGCCGGTAAAAGCATTGGAACCTCCGCCTATAATGAAACCGCCGTCTGAGGTAATGTCACCGCAATAGCCGTTATCAATGACACCGGAATGCCCGTAATTTCGCGAGAAAAGGATGTCCTGAGCATTGACAGCAGATACAATTAATAAAAGCACAACAAAAATAATACTAAATCTTTTCATTTGATTCCTCCGGCAGAAAATTTAAAACAATATCCTCGACAGTCTTTTTTTATTCTTGGGTTTGTTTCCGATCCCTGAAGACATGAAACAGCTTATAGTAAGATAGCAAGGGCTTTTATAATTGCAAGATTTTTTTATGCTTGCGTGATGGATTTTTGGAAGCTTTAAAGATTGGTCGCAGATGAATTTATTTCAGCGAAGATTCCAGAACCGCATAGACATTTTTTTCAATCCGGGATTTTATCTCTTCCTTCCGGGAATTTTCCTCGGTTTCGGGCCAGAATTCCTGGTAGAGTTTATCTCTCAGGTTATTGACAAACGCCTCGAGTTCCGATCCGGATATTTCCAGCGGGACGTATTTGACATGCTTTTTCATATTTAACCCCCATATGTTATCGGCATAATATTTTTAAATGGCTATTCAGACCAAAATTAAAATTCAGGAATGTAAAAATTTGAGACATTCCGGATTCAGGCTTAACAATATGATTATGAAGCGGTTAGGCCCCAGACGATATCCCGAATCTTTTCTCAGGCGCCTACTTTCATCTTTTTAATCATTATTGTAGGCGAACTAAATCTGTCGTAAAAGGCAATATCATCGCAAACCGCCCCGATCCCTTTAAAGAAATCTTCGGGTCCCGCCGCTATGGTAACATTGGCGACCGGTTTTACCCTTTTGCCGTTTCGTATCAGAGTGCCGTTAATGCCTGCGGAATATTGCCCGTTAACAGAGTACAATCCCCAGCCATGGATCTTTTCTACTATTATGCCTTTTTTGCAGGAGGCTATGACATCTTCCGCTTTATCGTCGCCGGGGGCTATGTAAAAATTGCTGGTCGAAATTTCAGGATTGGCGTTGTAATCATATCGTACCGACGAACCGGTTGATTTCCCTCCCGCTTTGGCGGCGGTCCTGGTATCGTACAGAAATCCGGTGAGAACGCCTTTATCGACCAATTTATTATTCTGAGATGGTACACCCTCGTGATCCGCGGGACGGCTGGCGACACCGCGCGGTCTTACCGCGTCATCATAGATATTCAACCTGCCGTCGGCAAAAGCCTCACCTTTTTTGCCCGCCAGAAACGAAGTTCCTTTAAGGGCGTTTTCACCATTCAGCGCGAAACTCAAACCCCACAGCATAGAAAAAGGGACATAAGGCGTAAAGATGATTTCATAATCACCCCCGGATACCGGGGTACCGCCCACCAATCTCAGCGCCCTGGACACATATTTATCGACTATTTTTTCCGCCGGGGGCAGATCGTCAAAATGCCTTGCGTTTACAGAACCCTCCCCCGGAAACATATTTCCGTTCTTTGAGGCTATTACCGATATGCCGACGCTGTAATAAGAAGATTTATAAATCGATTTGACGCCGTTGGAGTTTAAGAGCTCGATATCCGACAGCACTTCCGAGCACCATGAACCGTTGGATTTATCGACCAGCATATCATAATCCATCGCGAGTTTTTCGAGATTTACCAGAAACGCGATCTTTTCGTCCGTCGAGACCCCCACGCGGCTGTCATCGAAGATGTCGAGATCTCGTCCATACTGCCCGGGATCGGGGAGTATAGCAAATTCGTCCGGCTCTGTTTTGGCCGCCATGTTCTTCGTTTTATGAATCATATCATTCACGGATCTATCCGAGAGATCGGTGGTATGTGCAAATGCTGTTTTATTATCCTTAAAGAATCTGACCGCCAGCCCGCCCGGGGTCGATTTCTGAATCGTCTCAAGCCGGCCCTCCCGCACGGTCAACGAGAGATTTTTCTGATTCAGGTTGAAAACCTCCGCCGAATCTGCCCCGGTGTCCATGCATTTATCGAGAATTTTTTCCACAAATTCCATTTTACCCTCCTACGCCGTCCCGCCGACAGTTATTCCCGTAACAACCCTGACGGTCGGTTGTCCGGATGTTACCGGCACCCACTGGCCCTTTCCGCAAATTCCCACACCCAACTCCAGGTCATCCGCGACCGCGTCGATATTGGTTAATACATCAATGCCTTTCCCGATCAGAGACGCCCCGGAAACGGGAGTTGTAATTTTTCCGTTTTCGATCAGATAGGCTTCTCGGACGTCGAAATTAAACTCGCCGGTGGCGGGCTCCACCGAACCTCCCGAAAGCGCCTTTACGAAAAGTCCGTTTTTAGTGTCCGCGATAACATCTTCGCGTTTCGCGGCGCCGTTTTCAAGAAAGGTATTGGTCATTCTGGGGATGGGGATATGCCGATACGACTCCCGACGTCCGTTGCCGGTGGGCGCGGCATTAAGCAATTTGGCGGAAATAAGATCATGCATATAACCTTTTAAGATCCCTTTCTCGATAAGGATGTTTCTTTGTCCCGGCGTGCCCTCATCGTCGAAATCAGTGGTGCCGCGGGCATTGGGCCAGGAGGAATCGTCGACAAGCGTTACCAGATCCGACGCAACTTTTTCTCCTAACTTTCCGGTGAATATGGAGGCCCCCCGGAATACCGCATCGCCCTCAAGCCCGTGACCGACAGCTTCATGCATTAATACGCCGCCCCAGCCGGGATGTAGCACAACCGGCATTTTGCCGGAGGGCGCCGGTTTCGCTTCCAGCATAGTTACCGCTTCGGCGGCGGCGATTCTCGCGGCTTCATTCAGATCTATCTCTTCAAGAAATTCAAATCCCTGGTGCGCCGAAAGCCGCTTGCGCCCTCTATGTCGAACCCCGTTTTTCTCCGCGAGGACATTTATCACTACCCAGATCAAAGGAATTTCGTTTTCGATTCTAAGGCCGTTGGAGTTGGCTATTTTTCTTCTTTTCATGTGGTCGTAATATTCAATATCCACCTGTGTCACGAGCGGATTGAAATCGCGGGCGGCCTGTTCGGCGTTTTGAATCAAACCCATTTTCGTAGTTTCGGCGACATCGCTTACCGGCATTTCGACGGTTACATATCCGGGAGATGATTTCGCCGCCGGATCGGCAATTCCCCCCGCCTTACCCGATGATGATATATAAGCTGATGTCTCGGCGGCATCGAACGTCTCCTGGAAATTGAAACCGTTTACGTATGCGTACCCGTTCTTGGGTCCATCGGCTGTCCTTACGCCTGCGCCCTGCGATATGCCGACCGTAGCCGTCGAAAAAGAACCTTCGGACATCTTAAAAGACGTTGACGAGATCTCTTCTATATATACTTCAGAGAAATCCCCTCCCTTTGACAGCGCTTTCTCAAGAACCGCCGCTACCTGATCCTCATCGAGATCTCCTCTTGCGCCCGGCGAACAGCCGCTTCCGGATAATAAACTCAAAATCCCCGGACTTAAAGCGGCACCGGCCGAAATCGCGGCGGTAGATTTTAGGAACTCCCTCCTGTCTATCTTCATTCTTCCTCCATATTTTTACCGGAAGTTAACTTCACTTCAACCTAAAACTTTTAATAGATCATTTCAACCGTATTTTTTAACGGGAGTTGCATTTCTCCAGTAATATGATAATATGTCCACTTTTGTAAACGATTTTTTGGTATTATGGATTCATTTTTTTAAGGATTTTTAAGGCAATAGAAAATTTGAAATTCCCGGAACGAATATAAAAAAGCGCAGTTCTATTCCCATGACTAATAATAAATTTCGATTCTCCAAGATCGGAACCCGAGTTGATTTGCCAATCAAAAATCTGCGACCAATCTTTTTCGTTATCAATTGACAAACCCGATCTCATAAATATATTGTAAGACTAAGTCCGATATGGGGATAATTGACAAAAAACATTACCGGAGGAATAATGTCTGCGAAGTCTGTTGTAAAAAAAATAATTCCTAATAAGACAGGGTTGCCTGAAGACATTTTGCTCGGATTATATATCAGTCTTGTTAAAACCCGGACTACCGATGAAAGATTGAGAAAATTATTTCGGCAGGGCAGGTTTGCCGGAACTTACTTTTCGGCAGTGGGGCAGGAAGCCACAACCGTCGGTCCGACTTTTGGCTTACGTAAAGAAGATATAATAGCTCCTTCACACAGGGAAATCGGGGCGGCGATTACCAAAGGAATTCCTCTCGAGAAGATATTCGCCCAGGTATACGCCCGCTCAAATTCACCGGATAAAGGGAAATCTCATCCCTGCCATTACGGCGATCGGGAATTAGGCGTTATTCACCCCTCATCCACTGTCGCCAGTCAGTCTATTGTCGGCACCGGTTGTGCCATGGCATTCCAGCTTCAAAAAAAAGACAACGTGGTACTGGGCTTTTTCGGCGAAGGCGGCACCTCAAGGGGCGGCTGGCACGAAGCGCTGAACTTTGCCGGTATACACAAGCTGCCGATAGTATATATTTGTCAGAATAACCTCTGGGCGGAATCGGTTCCCTCGACCAAACAGGCCGGCATAGAAAACTTTTCCGAGAGGGCGAAAGCCTACGGATTTCCGGGAGAGACCATCGATGGAAACGATCTGGTGCTGGTTCACAAAAGAGCCTATGAAGCGGTCCAGCGGGCAAGGGCGGGCGACGGCCCCACCCTTATCGAATGCAGGACCTACAGGTGGTACGGGCATTCCGAGATCGATCCCGCCGATTATCGTTCTCCGGATGAAATCGAACACTGGAAGAAAAAAGATCCGGTAATCCGACATGAAAAAATATTAATGGAGCTCGGAATTCTAACCGTGGAAAAACGGGCGGCCATTATAGAGGATATCAACCAGGAGATCGAAGAAGCCATAAAGGTTTGCGAAACGATGAAATATGTCGACCCGGAAGAGGCCTATAACGATGTTTATTCCGAAGCCTTTCCGGTTAGAAGAGAAGAAGATACCGATGACTGAAAAAAAAGAGCTTCAGGGCAAAATGCCTTCCGAATCTGAAATAATAATGACGGAATTGGCCATACCCAACGACGCCAATATCCTGGGGAACGTATTGGGCGGCCGGGTCATGCACTGGATTGATCTGGCGGCGGCCACCGCCGCGCATCGTCATTGTAACGCCATCTGCGTAACGGCAGCGATCGAGGGTCTATCGTTTTTAAATCCCATCAAAGTTGGTTACCTGGCACATCTCAAGGGCAGGGTGGTATGTGTGGGAAAAACATCCCTGGTAGTAAAGGTGGATGTTCATTCGGAGAATATGGACACCGGCGATAAGAAGAAAACGTCGGAGGCTTACCTGACATTTGTATGCCTCGATAAAAACGGCGTTCCCCGCCCGGTTCCTCCTCTAATTCTCGAGACGGAAGAAGAAAAGGCCGAGTGCGAAAAAGCCAAAAAAATCAGGAAAAGAATGCTGGAGATAAAAAGGCAGGAAAAAGAATGAAAAAAACCACGTTTATTGAGGCCATCACGGAAGCCCTGTACGAGGAGATGGAGCGAGATGAACGGGTATTCTTGATCGGCGAGGACATAGGAATTTACGGCGGCGTATTCAAGGCCACCAAAGGATTGCTGGATAAGTTCGGGCCGGAGCGCGTGATCGACTCGCCGATTTCGGAAGTTTATATCGTGGGGGGGTCCGTGGGGGCGGCCATGGTGGGAATGAAGCCGGTACCCGAAATACAATTTGCGGATTTCATAACGCCGGCCATGGACCAGCTCATTCAACAGGCCGCCAAAATGAGATACCGCACCGGAGGACAATGGACCTGCCCGTTAACCGTCAGAGTCTGCTGCGGCGGCGATGTAGGCGGGGGATTGTATCATTCGCAGATCAACGAGCAATGGTTTTTCTCCCAGCCCGGGCTTATCGTAGTAATGCCGTCTACTGCCTATGATGCCAAGGGATTGTTAAAATCCGCAATCAGAGGCGACGATCCCGTAATCTATTTCGAACATAAAAGATTGTATCGCTGGATAAAGGAAGATCTGCCCGAAGATGATTTCACCGTTCCCATAGGTAAGGCCGCGGTGAGAAAAGAGGGCTCCGATCTCACCATCGTATCATACGGTTTGATGCTGCATCGATCCCTGCAGGCTGCCGAGAATATGGAGAAAAACGGGATTTCCGCCGAAGTGATAGACATGCGCACTTTGAGGCCGTGGGACATGGAAACGATTATGGAATCGGTCAAGAAAACCTCGCACGCTTTGCTGATCCAGGAAGGTTCCAGGACCGGCGGTGTGATGGCCGAGATATCGGCTTCCATTACCGAGAAGGTATTCGACTATCTTGACGCTCCTGTCACTCGCCTTTGTGGACTCGATGTTCCCGCTATTCCGTTCGCGCCTCCCATGGAACACTTCTTTCTTCCCAATTCCGACAAGATCGTCTCGGCAGCGACGAAATTAATGGAATATTAAGGAGGATTATGTGGAATATAAAATTATAGTCCCCCCGCTGGGAGAATCGGTTGTCGAAGGCACCATTGTCAAATGGCTGAAAGCCGAGAGCGAAAAGGTCAAGATTGACGAACCGCTGGTAGAGATAATGACCGACAAAATCAATATAGAAATTCCATCGCCTCATGAAGGAACCATGATAAAGCATCTGGCGCCGGTGGATACGGTAGTGGAGATCGGGACCGAGATAGCGATCATGGAGGTCGAAGGTGAGGCTATAAAGACCAGAGCCTTTCAAACCACAGCGGAGGATGGAAAAGAACATATCCCCGGCGAGCAAATCGCTTCCGCTCCCTCCGAGGAATTTGTGGGAACCACCGCGCACCACGAAAAGATGGGGATACACGCCGATAAGGAGGCCATTGAGGCGGGAATCAAGACGGTCAAATCATCTCCCATCGTAAGAAGGCTGGCGAATGAACATTTCATAGACCTGCGACTGGTGCATGGTACCGGCAAAAACGGACGTGTCTCCAAGGAAGATGTAATCAATTATATTAACTCCCGGCATTCCATCGACAGGAAGAAGCCGGACTTCATCTGGCCCGATACCGACGTGGAAGAG
>CP070742.1:1362575-1368733 GCA_020348065.1 Candidatus Zixiibacteriota bacterium | reverse complement strand
GTGATACTTTGCCGTATCCCAGCAATATTTCGTTAGTTGACGTAATCGAGCCTCTGTATTTCTCCTTCGGCATGGGTATGGCAACGATTGTGGTAAGGCCGGTACAGTATGATGTAGATGATGACGAGGTGGATCTTTACACCAGCATATCGTACACGATTTACACTTCCACTGCCTCGAAGTCGCCGGTGGAAGCCGATGCCAGAAGTACTTTTGCCCAGGATTTCATAGAATCTTACCTCAAAGGATTTGTCGAAAATCCGAACGATGTTGCATCCAATCTACCGGAACCACCAACCATTGATGATTACAATTACCCAACTATTCCTCCGAACATCCCTTCAGATTATCTCATAATAACATCCAGCAGTTTGGAATCGAGCTGCATTTGGTTGAAAAATAGAATTCTATTGAAAGGGATGGTTGCAAGAATTTACTCACTTCAGGATGACATCTATCCCTATTACTCCGGGGACAACGCCAAGAGATTGCGTGATTTCATCATCGATAAATACGTAGATGGGGCCCAGTACGCATTACTGATGGGTAACATGGATGTCGTTCCCATCAGATACGCTTATCCCTATGATACTAACAGTGACCCAAGTGAAGAAAATCAACAGATTTGCGATTTGTATTTCGCTGATGTGGACGGCGAGTGGGATTACGATAATGACGGTGTTTACGGCGAGCCGAATGATGATCGACCTGATATCGGTGCTGATGTTTATGTAGGTCGAGTAGCCGTTGACAACCCGAGCAAAATAAGCGAATGGGTGCTTAAACTTGAAGCCTACGAAGATTATCCTGGCGGGGGCAGTCCGGGATACTTAGAGGATGTAATTATTTCCTCCAGCGATTGGTGTTCCGACTTGGGCCAGCCGGAAGAGATAGAGGAGGTCTTTTCCAATTTCTTCGATGTAGATATATCGTCACTACGCGAATATCCTTCCGGCGGTTCTCCGAATCCAACGTGGCCGAGCGGAGAGGATTACATTGACTACTTAACTGAGCATCCTCCTTGCGTTCTAATAAGCCTTCATCCTGGCGACTTCGAAAGCTATTCTACTATGGCTGCGGGCTATGGATGGGTGCCAAGGTCATTAGTGGGAACTCCTGAAGGATATCATGGCTATAGTGATTATGGATGGTTTGGAGATTTCTCAACTGGCTATAGCCAGTATATACATTCCGGTAATTCCGCATACTTAGGATGTTTGGATGCCGAGGATGTATATACTTGGGATAATCCTTGTTTTGCTGAGGAAGCATTGAGCCTTGACGGGGGCCCCGTCGCAGGGGCCTATAATACTCGTTATGGATGGCTCAATGCTTCATTATATCTGGAAGTTGATAGATATGATCAACTTTGCATAGGTAATAATAATCACATTTTTGGATACGTTCATTACATAGCCAAGACAATTAACCCGCATCCACTTGATTTAGTTTACGGCAACACATTTTTCGGCGATCCGAGCATGATAGTATGGACGTATGAGCCTTACGAATTCCTGGTGGAAAGTCCCGATTCGTTATTTCGAGATGTGGTTGATACTGTAATGATCAGGGTGAAAAATGCTGTTTCGCAAGTCGGGGTGATCGATGTCATGGTAACTCTTTCAAAGGGAAGCGAAGTTTATTCTCGGGATTTAACCGATGTAACCGGAAGGGCTTACCTGGCGATAAAGCCTGATACCACGGGCGTCATTGGAGTATCTTGCTCGAAGATGAATTATATATCGGCAGTTGATACCGTTGACGTCGTAACTTACTGTGACGACGCTGTGGCCGGCGATGCCAACGGAAGCGGAACTCTTAATGGACTTGATGTAACTTTCCTAAGTAGTTACTTCCAGGGAGGACCGCATCCACCAGATTCTTGTATGTGTGTGGACGAGGATTTTCTTTATCATGCTGCCGACGCAAATGGCAGCTGTACGTGCAATGGGCTTGACGTTACCTATCTTTCTGCCTATTTCAAGGGCGGTCCGGCTCCGCTACTTTGTTCTTCGTGCCCGACTGGTTCATCGCTTTTGTCAAAAGCCAAACAAATCATTGCCAAATCAAAGGATTCTGAAAATTAGATCTCTAAGCCCCAGAAATCTCTTGGTTTCTGGGGCTTTATTATTATATTAGTGTAAAGAAGATTTTAAGAGGTTGAGATGAAAACAATCCCAAAAGCCATTATATTATTGATAATATTCATCAATGTCTTCGCCTCGGTTTCCGAAGCCACCCAGGTCTCCGGGGATATCTGGGGAATCTGGGATTCCAGCATGAACCCCATCGAGGTGGTCGGGGAGCTCAGGGTGCCCCCGGATTCTTCTCTTTTTATCGGCCCGGGTTGCTATATCGAGTTTCAGGATTATTACGCGCTTACACTTGACACCTCGGCGGCCTTTATAAAGGCGATCGGTGCCGAGCAGGATTCTATTATATTCACATGTGCATCGGGGAGGATCTGGAACGGGATTGATATATATTTTGCGGATTCCACATGCGTATTTGCATACTGTGTAATGGAGAAAGCCCATGCTCCAAATATCGAAGATATAATTATCGGTTCGGGCGGAGCGTTCCATTGCGAGCAATCCGATCTCGACATTAAAAACTGCCGTATTACAAATAACAGGGCGCAAAATGCCAAAGGCGGCGGAATATACGTTGATAAAGGTGATATAGTCCTGTCAAACAACATAATCTCCGGTAATTATTGTGCATTTGGAGGCGCCGGTATCTATTTTGGTATTTATGTTAGTAGCGGTAGCGCTGTGATAACCGATAACGTATTTGAGCATGATACGGCAAGTTACTCTTTAGGAGGGCAGATGTCATCAGCCGTAGAATGTAAAAACTGTTCAACGCTAACATTTAGCAGAAACATTGTAAGAAATAATTTTTCAAAACAGATAGCCGCGGTGCGACTGGAGTCATCGACCGCGACAATAAAAAATAATATTGTTGAAGATAATTTTGGGGAGTATGGCAGAAGCGGGTTCTGGATCACTATTGAAGATAGTGGAATCGTGGCTTCCAACGTTATTTTGCGAAATAGATTTTTGTATACTACGAATTTATCCGGAGGAGGCATGTTTTTAGTTGGATCAAATATCAGGGTAGTAAATAACATTATAGCTTTTAATGAAATTTGGTCTTATGGCGGAGGAATAGATTTGCAAGGTACCAATATTTCATTAACAAACAATATAATTGCCTATAATTGGACCGGGGATAATGCAGGCGGAATTTATATAGATAATTCGTCTTATCAAAGTCCGAATATCCTAAAGAATAATATAATTTGGGGCAACGTAGCCGATAATAATCCTCAGATTTATAATGTAGCAAATAAGCCCTTGGAAGTCGGCTATTGCGATGTGGAGGGCGGTTGGACGGGCGTCGGCAACATCGATATCGATCCGCTTTTCCGCGACACCGCCAACTGCGATTTCCATCTCATGTCCACCTTCTGCGGCGATTCGTATGATTCGCCATGCATAGACGTCGGTGATCCTACTATCCAGGATTATTTTCTCGACTGCGACTGGGGACTGGGATTTTTACCGAGCGACATGGGCGCCTATGGCGGCGGGGATACGACGTTGCAGGCTATTGAAGAATACCTTCCACTAATACCGGAGGAATTATCGGTTTCTCAAAATTACCCCAATCCTTTCAATTCATCAACCACTATAGGCTATTTTTTAAATTCGGGTTCCGATATTAGAATAGAGATTTATAATATCCTCGGGCAGCGGGTGGAAATGTTCTGTGAGAATTTACAGCAGTCTGGCAGACACGATTTCATTTGGAATTCGGCTATTTATCCTTCAGGAGTGTATTTTACTAAGGTTTCATCGAAGAATAGTAGCAAATTAATAAGAATGGTATTGCTAAAATAGCCTAAAACATGTAAAGTTTTCCTTGACAAGTAGACATTAAACACCTTTTTTAGTAAAGGAATTTACAAATAAAACTAATAAAACAGGGGGTGACATGATGAAAACGGCAACTATGGCTTTTATTATGATCGTGTTTGGTTTTTTCGGGGCGGCATTTGCCCAGGATTTAACGCTGTTAGGGTCTTATGATCTGGTTTGGCCGGCTACTGAGGTGGCTGTCGAAGGCAATTATGCTTATCTGCCGGATGCGGATTCCGGTTTAATCGTTCTGGACGTATCGGATCCGGAAAATCCATTTCTGGTCGGCCAGGGGCCACCGGAAACCAGGGTCGAACATATTTCGCTTTTCGGAAATTATATTTACGGCGCCAGGGAATTTTACCATTTTCCTCCGGACAGTACGCATTTTAAGATTATAGACGTAACGGATCCGGCATCACCGGTTCTTGTGTCAACGTTAACAGTTACCGGGCAAATCCTCGATTTACAGGCCGAAGACGAATACGTTTATTCGTTGAATGCATATGGTAACAGACTTAATGTAATTGATGTTTCCGGTCCGTATAATCCGGTGCAAGCGCATTCTTTCCACGTGACCGGTTTATTAGGGAGATTACAAATAATCGGCAACACGGCATATATAATTACATTAACCGGCCACGGCTTGCGGATTATAGATATTTCAAATCCTCTTGATCCGGTCGAGATTGGCCACAGCTCTACGCCCGGTATGTCGTACGATCTATTTGTTCACGGCGATTATGCATATATAGCCGACATATCTGATTTAACCATAATCGACATCTCAAATCCCGCATCACCGTTAGTTCTCCAGGATACATTTCAGGTTTATACCAGAGGAGGGATTACCGCAAATGGCGAATATGTTATTATGGGAGCAGAACTTAATCCTCCAGGCGGAGATTATTTGATTGCCATAGATGTTGAGAATCCGGCCGATCCGAGAATAGCGAGCCGTTATTCAATGCCGGAAACCGTTCATATGGGAAAACCGGTAGTTCGAAATAATTGCATTTATTTACCTCAATACAACGACCCGAATAGACTTTTAATCTTTGACGCATCGATTACGGGAATTGATGAATCTCAGAATATGCCCCAATTTATTGGAACGCTCCGGAGTTATCCCAATCCTTTTAACGCTAAAACGGTAATCTCGTTTTCCATTCCTGAAGAAATGAATGTAAGGGTCGAGGTTTTTAATATTTTAGGGCAGAAAGTTGCCAAGTTGGCAGATGGAAACAAACCAGCTGGCGAACATTCTATTATTTTTAATGCTGAGAATTTGGATTCCGGGATTTACTTTTATAGACTTATGACTGAAAATTACACTCAATCTAATAAAATGGTTTTGTTGAAATAAAACCAGGTAATTGGATAACTTTGTTAACGCCGGCGTTTGTCGGGGCTTTTTTATAATTCCCTATGACGCCGAAAATTATGGCCGACGAGGACCCGAAAGTAAGGGCGGAGTTTCTGAGGTGATGCCGGAGTTCAGAATCATCCCGGAGGATCCCGGGGAGTCCGACGCCGATCGCAACCCAGCCGACGAACTCGAACGGGCGCCCCGGGCCATGGATCGAGTTCAATCCCTGCTGGGATCCCTGGCGAATAGAGAATAGGATATGTTGGAGAATGAATTTGAATACTATCGCGATCACCAGATAAAATTATTTGAGAAATATGGCCGCAAATATATAGTCATCGTTGGCCAGGAAGTGATCGGTTACTACGATTCCGAGATTGAAGCCTATATTGAAACGAAGAAAACTCATTCTGTCGGGACATTTCTAATTCAGCTCTGCAGCGACGATCCCGATGAAGGTGTCCGCATATTTCATTTCAGAGTCTTCCCGCTGAGTTCCCTGGCCGAGCCCGATATCGACGAGACGAATTATATTTACGGTTCTTCTTCGTAATTCAATAATTATTATTCAGTTATAAGAAAAAAAATCACATAAAGTGATGGCGATCTTGCGCTTGGATTTTCACCGTTAGCTATTGACATTGATTAACCGGGAGGATAGATTTGCGGGAGAAGGTGTTGTATAATATAATGTTAGGCTTCAAAAAAGGGAAGTAAAATGTGCGATGAAATATATAAACGATACACGGAATGCTTTAAAAAAGAAAATGATTTAATTAATAACCGTATGACTTGGCTTCTAACAACTCAGGCATTGTTTTTTGGCGCCTTGGAATATGTAAAAGGCACAAACAAATTAGAGTTTG
>CP070742.1:1358485-1362475 GCA_020348065.1 Candidatus Zixiibacteriota bacterium | reverse complement strand
CCAGGGCGATTCGCCTCTTCGGTTGATATAGCGGGTAACATTCATCCCCCATACATGCTCGTCTTTCTCCGTAAATCGCAGGCAATGGTAGGGTATGCGGATCTCCGCGGTCCATCCCCAGGGCTGCATCTTGACGGCCGATTCCCAGACACCGTCCCAGGAATAATCGTTCCAGTCGTCATTATATAACCGGCAGTCACGCTGTACGCCGGCGGCGCTGACATCGAATTTGAAGCCGGTTTGATGGTCGTGGTAGGGGTCCAGTCGAACTGTAACGACGTCCGATTCGCCCCAGCGGTCGCGCCTTACAAGTTGCCGGGCGATCTTTTCCGGCTCCGATTCAAAGCACCAGAAGGCGAAATATAAGGCGTGGTCATCATAGGCGACGGCTACCAGAGTGGATTCGGTCGCCGGCAATCCCTCGTCCGGCTCCCGCTGAATAAAATCCCGGGCGAAATCAATGTCGTCTCTTTTCCAGGTGTCGTCATCAAGTTCGCCGTCAATTTCCGGAGGATAAGGATTTATACGAGTCGCCTTCAATTCGGGGACGGTGCTTTCGGTTATGGGAGTCTCCTGGGCGAAAACCGGATTCCCGATGCTGAGCACCAGCGCCAGCAGGAATAATCCCCCAAAATAATAGATATATTTCATCTTTTCTCTCCCGAAATAAATGTCGCGGCCATCACATTCATTTACTATTCATACTACGATATATTGGATAGATAGTTCCAATTTGGGAGTATATCCATGTTGATTTTGATTCTTGATCGATCAAAAAAAAGACCGCTGAAAAACTTACAGCGGTCGGTGTTAACAGTTCTTATAAGGCTTAATATTTAGCCCGCAAACAGTAAAAATCCTCTAATAATCCCCCAGATCCTTATAAATTTGCTGCGGGGCGATATAGAATTCCACCCGCCGGTTCTGCTGCCTGCCCTCGGCAGTATCATTGGAGGCTATGGGACGATTTTCGCCGTAACCTACCGCGATTAATCGCTGGGGGCTGAGACCCTTCTTGTTGATCAAATACCTGACAACCTCGGTGGCTCTGGCGGTGGATAGCTCCCAGTTACTTCTGAATTTATCATAAAATTCAGGTTTAATTTTCCTGTTGTCGGCATGACCCTCAACTCGGACATCGTACTCGGTATACCTGGTTAATATTTCAGCTATATCGTTCAGCACGTTCCTGCCTCCCGAACTCAGACTGGATTGGCTGGAGTTAAACAGGAGACGTTCGGGAACCCTTAACATCGTGTATTTTTCGCTCTTTTCCATCTCGATCTGCAGCTTGTCCGACAGATCGTTCAGCTCGCCCTGTAAGGTGTTGGCGCGGTCTTCGATGGCCTTTTTCTCGTCCTCGAGAATCACGCATTGATTACGGGCTTCCTCCAACTGCTGTTTTAACTCGGCAATTTCAGCATCTCGCGCTTTTAGTTGTCCTTTGGTAGCACAACCGGCCAATATCGCAGCCAGTAAAAGCGCCAACGCCAACACAAGAAATTTAGCCTTCATAATATCCCTCCTGTAGAAAGGCTCCTGGAAAAATTATTGACTAAACACTCATTTTGTAGCAGTTCGTTTATCAACATTGTTGCTATATATATATGGCGCCGGAATTTTGCAAGTAATAAGAAATGCCGAAGCCACTTTTTTTGCCCGGTTGGAAAGATATATAGAAAAATCGGACAATTAATCTGAATAACCGTAAAATCGGAATTTGAGTTATTGAGCTGCAATTAGAATATGGAAACTATTATCAATAAAGGATTAAGGATATTCCTCTCTCTGTTAACAATAGATTTATTTTTTTTATTTGCCGAGACGTTCTTTGAGCCATTCTACAATATCTGATGGTCCTTGAAGCTTTTTGCTCCACTCCGGATCGGGATTCCTGAAATAAACGTCATATCTGAGCGTTATGATATCCTCTATAGAACTGAACTCCTTTTCGGCTTCGTACTGCTGATGAAAAAAGATGGGATAGTTATACCTATCCGATAATTCGGTCATCTGCTCTTTCTTTAGGTTATTAAGCACTGCCCCGACCAGCGCGGTTTGATGGATGAATATTTTCTTTTCGATGTCATTTTCGCACATGTTTGCCAGTATTGAATCGCTGTAAAGCGTAGTGAAATCCTCTCCCCATCTACGAAGTATTCGTTGTTCCGGTCGAACAACCAATAAACCCGCGTTGAAATAGGCTCGAATCGTCTGCCGGTCCGCCGGCGTTACCATGGGGAACAAAGCGGTTTCGTCTATATTTAATTTTTCATAAATCCGACTCCAGAAGGCGCCGGGCGGTTCAGAATAAAGCGACCCGGATCGGTTGTGCATAACCGGCCGATATGCGAAACTGATTCCCCCTTTAAGCTCAAAATCTGTCGGTTCGGATAAAATAACGGTATCGTTATCCATCCAGACCAGGATATCAGCGTTTCCTTCGGCTTCAGACTCGGCCTTTCCGGCCGCGAAGACCTTCCTTGCAAAATAAAACCGCAGAGATTTTTCCGGCGCCCGGCTGGTTTTTATTTCGGCTCCCAGCGCGGTTATCTTATTCTCTAATTGCGCGTATTTATTCAAAATTCCGGGAGGGATATAGACCCATAAGGGGGCGTCTTTATACCTGCCGGCAAATACCCGCATGCTTTCCGCGAGAAAAAGAACATACTGCAGTTGTTCTTCGGTTTCGGCGAAGACGCCGAAAATTATTGATTGATCCTGATTCATCGCCTGTGTCCTTTCTGATTGCGCTGTCGCGGCAGCTGAATATGATGCAAGTATGAGGAATGAAAATAAAATCTTGATTAACCGCACGAAAGCTCCTTTTTCTAAATGCTACGTGAAAACATTTGGGCGGTTTCAACTATATTCGAGATTATAACAGTACCGGCGAATTTCGAAATTTTGAATTCGCGTCCGCTACATTTCTTCGACAAAAATAATTAATTTTTGTTATTTAATTTCCGAGTTCATAATCGAGATAAATTCAATATCCAACAATTTAGGGAATATTTCCCAAAGTTAACTGTAATTAAAAAAGGCGGGGTCTGGCTGAATTGAATGGTTTTAATTTATTACCGGAGGCGTAGTATGCGGATATTTATTGGAATTCTGACATTTTTATTATTAATCGCCGGCTCGACGTCATTTTCCCAGAACCTGTATTACGGGCCGGAGAGCGTGGCCTTTGATTCCTTGTATAACCGTTACCTTGTCTCCAATTATTATAATGGCAGCATAGTGCAGGTAGATACTAACGGGAATCAGAGTTACTTTATAACCGGTCTGGGTCATTGCCTGGGAAATACCATAACAGGAAACACCTTTTATGTCTCGGGGCCCGACTCGGTTGTTATGGGTATCGATCTGGCCACCGCTCAAATCGTGTCTGTTTACGGATTATCAACCTATGGGCAGGTGGATGGACTGACGGCCGATACCTCCGGTTTTCTCTATGTCGTCGATACGGGGGGCAGAATATTCAAGGTGGATCTGGCGACGGGCAGCCATTTCGTGTTCGTGTCGACAGGTCTTACTCCGGGACTGCAGGATATAATCTTTGATCCGGAGAACAACAGGCTCCTGGCGGTGTCCTACTACCAGAACGCGCCGATAAAGGCGGTCGATCTGAGTGATTCATCAGTATATGTTGTTGTCAACACGAGCTTCGGGAATTTCGACGGCATAACCCGCGACCAATTCGGGAACACCTACGTGGCCACATATTCGAACTCAGGATGCATCTACAGGTATGATCCTGAATTTGCCCTGGGGCCGGAGCTCATATCGAGCGGGCATCAAGGGCCCGCAGGAATAGACTATAACCAGCGCGATAATATACTGGCGGTCCCGAATTTTTACGGCAATACCGTTGATTTCATTCCTATCGAGGTTACCTCAACAGATAATATCAGGACGCCGAATCGGATTAATTCCTCGCGGAATTATCCCAATCCGTTCAACGCTTACACAGTTATTGAGTTTAAT
>CP070742.1:1351996-1358385 GCA_020348065.1 Candidatus Zixiibacteriota bacterium | reverse complement strand
ACGGGCAGTGTGATGGTGAATTTGGTGCCTTTCCCGGGCTCGCTTTCCGCCTTGATTTCCCCATGATGATCCTGAATAATCCGGTAACATATCGATAATCCCAATCCGGTACCTATGCCCACGCCTTTGGTAGTGAATCCCGGGTCGAAAATTCTCGATAAGTCTTTCCGGGCGATCCCGACACCGTTGTCTTCGAATTCAATCACGATTCTGTCATTGACCCGCCGGGTGGAAATTGTAATTACTCCCTTTTCTTTGATCGCCTGCGCTGAATTTACCAGAAGGTTCAAATATACCTGGTTCATGCGGCCGGGGTAACATGAAATCTTCGGGATATCTCCGTAATTTTTCACAATTTCGGCCTTATGCTTTATTTCATGATGCATCAGGGTAAGGGTATCTTCGATCCCTTCATGCAGGTCAACCTCCTTGAGTTCCGCCTCATCCAGACGGGCGAAGCTCCTGAGCCTCTTTACAATATTGTTGATCCTGCCGGTTCCGGAGTCGATCACGCTGTTGGCGTCCTCAATAGTTTTAAACAGGGCCTGCAGCCGGCCGTATGTTTCGGCATTCACGCTGCACTCATTCCGTACCGCGGTTTTCAATTTTTCAAGGGAACGCATCAGGGTATCGTGCATACTGCTGACGGCTCCGACGGGGGTATTGATTTCATGGGCGATACCGGCCACCAGCATACCGAGCGAAGCCATCTTTTCAGATTGCACCAGTTGAGTCTGGGTGTCTTTTAATTCTCGATTGGCTCGGGCGAGGTCATCCAATATTTTTCTGCTTTCAGTAATATCATGCGCAACACCTATAAACGCCAGAACATTGCCCTTATCGTCCCGTAACGGCGAGGCGTTCGATGTGTGCCATCGCCAGTTTCCATCCTTGTGCATTACCCTGTATTCGATCCCGCTGAGCGAATTCCCCTGCTCAATCACTCCTTTGAAAAACTCCAGGCAAGCCTGCAGGTCGTCGGGATGAACGAAGAGCTCAAAAGATTTCCCCTCCACCTCATCAATTTGGTGGCCCAATATGCTTTCCCAGTTCGGAGATACATAGGAGAATATTCCCTCAGGAGTAAGTGAGTAGATTATATCATTGGCGTTTTCCACGAGGTTGCGGAACCTCTCCTCGCTCATCCTGAGAGCCTCTTCCGCCTTTTTTCGTTCGGATATATCTCTGCCCATCCCGACGTAAAGAGAGACCTCGCCGGATTCCTTAAATATGGGGAATATCGATAGATCGATATCTATACTGTCGCCCGTCTTTTTATGGATCACTATCTCTCCCCGGAAAGAACCCTTTCCGGCCAAAGCTTCATTCATACGGTTGAGATCCTCAGGTCTTATGAATTCCCCGGGTGTTTTGCCGTGCAGCTCCTCATCGGTGAAATCGCTATATTCCCGGTGTGCTGGATTTCGGTCTAATATTCTACCGTCCGGCGAGATAATCATAATGCCGTCGCTGGTATTCATGAAAATTTCTTTGTACAGCTTCAGTTTTTCCTCGGCTTCCCTGCGGATGGTTATGTCTATCCCTGTAGCGATGACATACTCCACATCGCCCTTATCATCGCACAGGGCGGTATTTGACCAGGATACCAGTCTTTTCCCGCCATCTTTTGTCAGCCAGTAGTTCTCGTGGGTGTTTGGAAACTGGCCGGCCTTAATGTTTTCGAAAACTCCTTTTACACCATCGAGCTCTTCGGCCATGATAAAGAATTCCCAGAACGGTTTTCCCTTCACTTCCTGGAATGTATATCCCGTTGTCCTCTGGCAGGCTTTGTTGAATTGCCTTATAGCGCCTCTGGAATCCAGTACCACAACCAGCGCACCGGCAGTATCCAGGACGGCGCTGACAAAATTCCTTTCCCAGCGCAGAGCGTCTTCCATCTCCCGGCGCTGATGGATATCCATTACGCCGCCGATAAGGGTGTTCTCCCCGTCGATCTCGGCCGCCACCAGAGAGAATAGCGCCCAGAAAACCGAACCATCCAGCCGCTTCAAGCGAACCTCATGGTTTTTCAGGTAGCCGTCCCGATTTAATCTTTCTATGACTATTTTACGGTCTTCCTGATCAAAGTAAAAATCCGGCGACATCTTTCCGACCAGTTCTTTGGCGGTGGTACCCACCAGGTCACCGAGCGGGTCGTTGGCAAAAAGGATTCTCCCGTCTTTCACGCGGGATATTATCAACGGGACCGGGGAGGCGTTCACGACTTTATGAAGAAGCTCGTCGGCCTCTTTCTTTTTTGTTATGTCAGTGTAAATCCAGAGCCTTCCAATCTCGCTGCCCGATTTATCCTCGACAGGGCCGGAAAATACGGTAATGCACCTCGGTTTTTCGTCTACTGTCGTAAAGGAGTTTTTGTACAAATGGTGCGGATCGGCGGTTTCCGAACCGTCCAGGTTCGGGAACGACAACAGTTTTTCCGAATATTTTCTTATTTTATCAGGTTTTGTAAAAAGTCTGTGAATATCCGCCTGCACAGCTCCGATATCTTTTCCAATAACATCATCAACTGATATATTGAAATAGTCTTTAATCCTGGTATTTGAGGCGGCCACCTTACCCTTGTTGTTGACCATAATTATGGCGTTTTCGGAACTGTTCAGGATTGCCTGCAACTCGTCCCGTCTGTTCGAAAGTCTGTCCAGTAGAGATTGCATTTCGTCGTTTTTCTCCTGAAGCAGCTCCTGGGCGGCAAGCAGTTCTATATTAGCCTTGCCCAGCTCTATCGTACTATATTCCAGTTGCTTCGCCTTTTCTTTGAGACGCCTGTTGGCGTCATTAAGAGACTCGGTTCGCTCTGCAACTTTCTTCTCCAGCGACTGGTAGGCTTGAATATTGTCCATGGTCAGTCCCACCATATTCGCGAATGTTTCAAACCGGGCGATATCCTGTTTGTCCATTTCGCGTTCATGATGCTGCAAATTCCCGATTATTAAGCCGATCGGTTTTCCCGCCGAGCGGATGGGAGTTATGACCACGGCTTTAGTTCTGATTATTCTTTCCTGTTCTTTCGGCCAGCGCGGATCGACGTTCAGGTCCGGTATGAAAATGGTTTTATTGCCTTTCATACTTTCATAAAAATGAGGAGGAAACTTTGGATTTTTGGATTTAGCCCAATTCAGAAAATTCTTTTTAATCCGCGGCGGATCCTTTTTAAAATGAAACGACCTTAGTTCAAAACCTTTTTGAGCCTTAAGGAAAAAAATAGCCCGGTCGAAATCCAGAGTGTTGCCGAGAAACTCCGGGATTTTATCCAGGAGGCGATTTTCATCATGGATTCGAGTGAGCCTATTGGATAGCTTGTTAAGAGCTTCCAGCTGACGGGCGGAGTATTCCAGCCGGTAGGTTCTTTCGTCCACCTTTTTCTCCAGATCCCTGGAATATTCTTTTAATTGTCGCTCGAGAATTTTCCGTTCAGTAACGTCTCTGGCTATTCCATCGTTTCTAATTATCTTTCCATTTTCAAATACCAGGCGGCGGCTTATTTCGAAGTTCCTGTAATCCCCTGACTCTGAGATCAATCTGAACTCCAGAGTCCTGGTTCTGGTGTCTTTTTTCCTGATAGATTCTTTGAGTTGTTTCGCGACCATCTCTCTATCTTCAGGATGAATCATTTCAAAAACCGATTTGCCAATAAAATCCTTCGGATCATGTCCCAGCGAGATTTTTGCCGCGGGGCTGATTGTCAGAAAATTCCCTCCGGGATCCAGAGAGTAAATTATATCGGGGACCGTGTCGGTAATCATTTTCAGACGCGATTCCGATTGCCGGAGCCGTTTTTGGATGACGCCGGCTTCTAAGGCCTGATTGATGATCAAAACCAACTCGTTTATTTCCAACGGCTTTAGAATAAAATGAAATGCGCCCTGTCTGATAGCCTTGACAGCGTGGGGAATCGAGCCGTGGCCCGTTATTATGATTACGGGAATTTCCGGGGCGGTTTTTTTCACCTTTTCTAATACCGCAAGACCATCGATATCCGGCATATTCAAATCACATAAGATGACATCGAATTTACCCTTTTTTAGAATTCCCATACCGCTTTTTCCCGATGCCGCCGGTCGAACCGTGAATTTCCTCGATCTCAGGAGTCTGGTGAGTTCCCACCTTTGAGAATTGTCATCTTCCATATAAAGAATTCTGGTTTTAGTCATATCCCGGCCCATTAACTATTTTCCTGAATATTTGAACAAGTCAAAATAGCAAAACGATTCCTGGAAAGCAACCTAAACGTATGGATTTGTCCGTCACGGCAAAAACAGGCTGTTATCCGGCCGGATCCTACCCCATCATGCCCGGGAATACGGTCAGTTTGAGTTTCCTCGGCATATTTTTCTATTGTATCCCTGTGTTTAATTGCCTATTTTAATGTAAATTGGAAGCCTTTTTACGTATCGACATCGTTAGATACGAATAAAATATCAAGGGGCAGCCGCCAATGCTGACGCCCGTTTACCTCGGTAGTCCAATGAGAGGTTAGAGATGGCTGAATCCAATGAAAGAATTTCATATTGGAGGAGGTTTTTGGCTCCGGCGGGGGCGGAGAAAGACCCGACTTTCCGCGCGTCCATTATACGGTTGACAAAGCATAGTATGTTTGCCGGAGGGATTCTCGGTATTGTGCTTCCATTCATCTACATTATAATTCATCATCTTATCATGGGCAAAAGATTATCCTGGCAATATCATTCGGCAGATTTGGCCCCTGACATTGTAATGTGGGACAAGCTTATTATTATGTTTCTGGGGGCAGTATCTCTGGCGTTGTCCCGAACTAAATTTGGTCCCGAATGGGGTCGGATTATATTGGCGCTCCTGATTGTTGCGGCCAGTATGGCAGCGCTCATAGACGACATTGCTCGCGGCAACCTTTCATTCGCGGTAAGCTGGGTGGCATTTTTGATGTTTGTTTCGACAATGATCCCTTTTCGAGCCTGGCATACCCTGGTATTATGTGCGACTATGTTAGGAACATACTTGCTGTCCATTTCTTATATTACTGTTCTTATCGGGCGGAATCCGGTGTTCACAAGACCCGAGAATCTGGTCTTTTTAGGCCTTGTTGCTCTGGCCTGCACCGGTATAAGTGGACTGCTTTATAACAGCCATTTCCGGCAATATCACGCTCAGCGGATGTTGTCGGAAAGCAATCGCAAGCTGCGGGATACGCAGGCACAACTTGTACAGTCGGGAAAGATGGCATCGCTTGGAAATCTGGTGGCGGGAATAGCCCACGAAATCAATACGCCTCTTGGAGCGATTCATTCCAATGCCGGACTGACGTCCCGAGCGTTAAGCAAAGTCCAGTCAGAACTCGGGGATGGAAGGATATCGACGATAGACGATTTGCGGAGACAACTCGGAAAACCGCTACAGGTGCTGACCGATGTCAACTCCGTAACAATCAAAGCTTCGGATCGAATCGACAGAATTGTAAAAGCGCTTCGCAATTTCGCGCAGCTTGATGAACCCGAGCAAAACCGGGTCGATTTGCATCAGGGTATCGAGAGCGCATTAACTATCTTACCGTTGCCGAAAGAAAAGAACATACATATCACCAAAGATTTCGATGAACTGCCTCTGATAAGCTGTTTTCCAAGCCAGATTAACCAGGTTTTCATAAATCTGCTATCAAATGCCGTGGAAGCCATTGAAACTGAGGGAATAATCAAAATAAGTACCCGTCGTGAAGAAAATTGGGCGATAATCGAAGTTTCCGATACGGGATGCGGGATACCCGCCGAGGAACAGGATCTGGTTTTTGATCCCGGGTACACTACCAAGGGTGTCAGGGTAGGTACCGGATTGGGTCTTTCCATCTGCTATCGCATTATTGAAAGCCATCGAGGTAAGATAGAGCTGTCCAGCAAACCTGAAAAGGGTACGGTGGTTACCTTGCGCCTTCCGATTCAGTAATATAATCACCGCGAGATTACCAATTATTTTTGTTTCAGTTCGAATGATGGGCGTACAACAATTTGTCATGGTGAATACAAGCAATTCAGATATAAGGTGATACCCGCGTTAGTAAACCATACCGCGTGAACGCAGCCATCAACGCTAATAGCCTACGTTCCGCCGACATCCTTATGTTCTGGCTCGATATCGTGTGGCCCGTCAAGGCCCGTCGTGCTAAAATTGCGTTTAAATTATCGATGATCAGTTTAACTCGTGATAATATTTAACAACTGTCGTACTCTGATTGTGCTGAATTTGGCGCCATTTTTATTAACCTGCAATGTGCTTCCCGAGACATGGTTTACACCTTATTCCGGACACATGGTTTACACTTTTTATATACATATTTTATATTACCTTGTCCAGTTTGATTCCAAAGGGGTCCTCTTTAGGGGCGAATTTCATGCTGTATT
>CP070742.1:1349028-1351896 GCA_020348065.1 Candidatus Zixiibacteriota bacterium | reverse complement strand
TTTATCGACAGAGAAATAGGCCATTCGGTTTTAAAATGCGATCGCAGAGAGGGGGATTTTTACGTCTACGCCCATTACCATCATCAGCACGATATTTTCAAGAATATTGGAGATGCTGTTAAAAGGGGAAATATTATTGGATCAATTGGCAAAAAGGGTAATGTGACCAACGAGCATCTTCATTTTGAGGTATCCCTCTCCGACCTGGATGATTCAAACCAGGAAAGTCATACCCGCAATCCCGAATTGTGGGTTGAGCCGCTTCCCGGTACAGGCACAATTGTCGGCAAGGCGGTGGATGAAACCGGGGCGTCTGTTCCCGGAGTAAGGATTTACGGGGTCACCAAACCGGTTCCAACCGAATCGCCGTTTTCCTTTGCCGAAGTCTATCGGGACAAAGTCCATCCGGACGAGTCCTATAATGAGAATTTTGTTATCGGCGATGTACCCGAAGGCAGCTATATTCTATCCGCCCGATCCGGTGAGAAGAGCTCGACGGTCAGGGTAATGGTGGAGGACGGAAAAATCACAAATATGGCGATGATGCTGAAATAGCTCGATAATTATCCTCAATGTCGCTGTAAGATCGTACAAGATAATGTACTGCCGAAAATGCAAGGCGAAGATGGTGGAAATGAAAAGGGTGTATCATAAGAAACGCAAATGGGTATGCCCCAAATGCGGCGCCTCGCGTTTCCAGGAAATAAAAAAAGATGGCAAAACAGGCTGAGATTGTCATAGGGACATCGGGATATTCGTTCGATGACTGGCAGACGGTATTTTATCCTCCCGATCTGCCTAAAGGCAAAAGACTGGATTTCTATAAAGAGCATTTCAACGCCGTAGAGATTAATTCGACATACTACAGAATTCCCCATCCCGCGGTATTTTACAATATGGCAAAGAAGGTGGGAGAAGGATTCGAGTTTATCATTAAAACCCATCGAAGTTTTACGCATGACAGAAAAAATCTGGAAAAGAAAGCGGCTGAATATAATCAATCTATCAAACCGGTGGTGGAGTCGGGCAAATTCCGAGGATATCTTGCCCAGTTTCCTTATAGCTTCAAATATTCCGCGCCCAACATGGAATATATTTTGAAGGGTAAAGACTATTTCCTTGAGGGGCCGTTATTTGTGGAGTTTCGCCATATCAGCTGGGATCGCGAGGAGGTTCTGGAGTCGCTGAAGAATAATGAAATCGCTATCTGCTCGGTGGATGAGCCGGAACTGCCCGGCTTATATCCGTCCAGGGCCGAGGCTACCACCAATATCGGATATGTAAGGTTTCATGGCCGGAATTCCGATAACTGGTGGGGGGGCAGGGGCGACCGGTATGATTACCTTTATTCGAAAGACGAGTTGTTGAACTGGAAGAGTAAAATAGATAAATTGAAATCCCGCACGGACAGGTTATATCTGTTTTTTAATAACTGCCATCTAGGCCAGGCTGTAAGAAACGCCAGGATGATGATGGAGATCATGCAGACGGAGTTATCATAATGAACAGCTTTATGAAAAAACTGGTGTTTTATCTGCTGGCGGTCTGGGCGATATCGGCCGCGTATAAGGCGATTGCCACCAACCACAGGAGCCCGTCTATCCGTTTTGAGGAGGATCCGGGGGTTATTGAGAAAATCCTCGATAAGCTGGATCCCTCGTCGGGCCCGCGTCTCAAAGCCAAATCGGCGGTACTGGTTGATCTTGAGAGCGGGATCATTCTATCGGGCAAAAACGAAGATAAGACAAGATCAATTGCCAGCCTTACAAAATTGGTAACCGCCATGGTGTTTCTGAAAACCTCCCCCGATCTGCTTGAAATCGCTACCGTTACTCCCGAAGACCGACATAACGCCGGAAGGACCAGGCTTTACTCCGGCCAGAAATTAACTCTGTTTGACCTGTTTCATCTCATGCTGATTTCATCGGACAATGTCGCCGCCAGGGTGATTGCGAGATCGACCGGCTTTACAAATGACGAATTCGTGGAGAAAATGAATGAACTCGCGGCCGAACATAATCTTTCCAAAACCAGGTTTACGGAACCGAGCGGACTTGATGACGGAAATGTTTCAACGGCGTCTGAATTCGCCGTTATATTCAGAGAAGCCTTGAAAGATGGCCTGATTTCCGAAGTCATTTCCAAAAGATTTCATACCTATAAGGCTTTAAACAATGACAAACAATATGTGGCCTACAATACCAATCGGTTTCTTTATGTTAGAGAAGAGGTATTTGGAGGAAAAACCGGTTATATTAAGGATTCGGGGTATTGCCTTGCGCTCGGGGTTGAGAGTGGGGGTCGAAAGTTGGCGGCGGTTATCCTCGGAGCGCCGTCGAATGGATATCGTTATAGAGATGCCGCCAGGCTATTGGCTTTCGCCAATAAATAAGATCTCATCCCGGCCGAAAATTTAACATAAATTAATAATGCAACTTGACTTGCCGATACCCCCAATATATATTGACGTCCGTTCGAAACCGCCCCATGGGGTTTATTGTTCTTTGAAAATGATGCCGGAGTAGCTCAGTTGGTAGAGCAGCTGATTTGTAATCAGCCGGTCGGCGGTTCGAATCCGTTCTCCGGCTTTGGCTTGAATAATCCGGGAGGGGTTCCCGAGCGGCCAAAGGGAACAGACTGTAAATCTGTCGGCTCAGCCTTCGGAGGTTCGAATCCTCCCCTTCCCACAATTTTGATTACGGATTTTAGAATTTAGATTTCCGAATTAATAATTGAGATTGAAATTTTAATCCTCAAAGGTTAAGAATTGATCGGTTATCAGACTTTTGTTTTGCGGGAGTAGCTCAGTTGGCTAGAGCATCAGCCTTCCAAGCTGAGGGTCACGGGTTCGAATCCCGTTTCCCGCTC
>CP070742.1:1344462-1348928 GCA_020348065.1 Candidatus Zixiibacteriota bacterium | reverse complement strand
CAAGCAACGAATGTAGCGAATTTAGAAATACTTTTGCGAAAGACCTTAATACCTACTACTCCATTAATGAAACTAATACAAAGGCAATAGAAAAGGTTGCTAGTGAGTTTACAATATTCGATAGTTGATATTCTTAAAGGAGGGAGATAAGCAACTTTATCTCTTTGTCATAGTCATTTCATCATTAACTTTGGTTAACGCTTTATCAGAGAAAGGAAATGCAACATGTTTAATGACATTGTTGGGGGCGACCGCGTATATGGTTCAGAATGTGATATTGATTGCCTGGATCTTGGTGAACTTAACTGTGATTGGAGGTGCAACGACGAATGTACGGAAGGGGTTTATTTTTACTTTCAATATGTTGACGGAATGTACTCCGAAGTCAACTTGATGACTTATATTGCGGAGATTGGTAAACCAGGGCCGGAACCACCCTTTTAATAGGAAAGGAGTGAAACGTAACGATTGTTGTTTTACATCGTAAAACATGAGATGTAGGTATAATTATCTCCCTCCAAGATATATTTACGTCATTATACGATGTTTTAACGTATAAATTATATTTAGTTGTGGTATAAAACGCCTCGATTTAAATATGAAGTATTCATTTCATTTTGGCAACGGCATCGGAGGTGGTAAGGGGAAGATCATCATATAGGATATTGGTTGCCCTGCAAATATCCTTCCATAAAATATTGCCCAGGTAATGACCGGCTAACTCCTGCCTTTCATCGGGGCTAAAATGTGGCAGGCCCTTTTCGATTACCTCCGGCGTAACGGGATCTATCCTGGATTCGGAGATTACGACGGCGGCGAAATCCTTATCACCGCTTATTTCTTGAGCGACTTCGAGATTTCGAACCAATTGATTCCGTCCCCGATACCAGGCTGTAGAATTGGCAAGGGGTTCTTTTCTCGTTCCCTCTATAAATAATATAAGATTATCCGTCTCCAGATAACAGTCCACCTCCGTAAAATCTTCAAAAGCCCACCATTTTCCTTTTGATTCTTTAACGCCGTATTCGTTCAGCTCTCTTAATGCCCGGGCAATAGTCTCGTTTTGGATTACCTCCCCATGTTGCCCGAATAGTTTTTCCCTGTAAATCAGGATTTCCTGATTATGAATCAATAAATCCATCTTTGGCCAACTCATTTTTGATGGATTTTGTATCAACCATTGGAGGAAACGTTTTGGTGGAGGAAGGTATTTTTCAAAACACTCCTCCAGCCTGATTTCATGGATTCCACGCTCTTTAAGAATGGGATCTGAATAATTTCTTTTGCGCAACAGTGGCGGATATATTCTTCCGGGGTCTTCAGCTAACTGAGAGGCATACTGCGTATTTTTATCGGCAAGTTTCAAAATCCGGGGAACCCAGGATACCCCGGTTTGATCCTTTCGGAGCAACATTTGAAATGCGGGCCTGACCCGGGTTATGGAGCTGTTAAATTCTCCTATCATATTGATCCCCGCCTAACGCTTGTTTTTAGGAATTAGTGCTTTATTATATTTAATACCCCCGGAACTACTTCGTCACCGTTTCGGGTTATGTCTTCCGCCCTAAAACCGCCGATCCTCCCCCTCTATATATATAACCCATTCGCATCTCAATCAACATCATATTCGGCCCTTTCCCGGTTTCGGCTATTTGCGTAAAAAGACGAGGGCCGGAACGGGCAGACCATTCAGCATTAAACACGAAAAATAATACTGCAATTTGAAAAATCCCTCTTCATAATCTGAAGAGGGATTCATATCTTTCCTCATCATAAATTAGAACAACTTATAAGTTATCCCCAGCGAAAGTGTCTCCTTGAGCCGTCCCCGTTTGTCGAGTTGCTTGTCGTACAGAAGCTGCATATACAGGCTAACGGTAATATATTTCGATACCGCAGCCGCCAAACGATTTTCCCAGTTGATATCTATCGCCTTCCAGTAATCCGCCTGCGGCGTTCCCTCGAGTTCGTCGGATTCTGAGAAAAATAACGCTTTGTAAAGAGATAATTTCGAGGTGAATTTCAACGTTTTGGATAGTGTTAAATTCAAGTCTGTAACAGATTCAAGACCGCCGTCGTTGGTGGTCTCGGTTTCGGTTTCCTCCAGGAGTGTGTCGATAACCATCTCGGTTAAGATTTGCCTGAGGGCGAATCCCAGCCTGCTTAAAAGCTCGTCTTTTTCCTTTTTATAAAACTGCCGGGCGACACCGGCCGACTCGGTTATTTTTTTGGGATTAAGGTAAAGATTAACTCCCGGCACCGAAGCGTCCAGAAATTGTGACTCGAATCGCAAGCCAACAAAAGGATCAACGTAAGTGTGCAGTGTAAAAAGGCCCAGGTTTTCTATATCGATCAGATCGGTGGATTTTTTAGGTTTTGTCCAGTCTTTGGTTTCGCTGTCCTGTATATGTGTCTGACCGAAAGAGAACTTCGAGGCATTTCTAAACTTAAATTTCGGACTCACCTGCTTCTCAAAAAGTCCGTTGGCGTTCCATACCCAGCTGACGTTTCCGGCTTCGCCGCCGGTCCAGCTGTCGGAATAGGAGTTCTGAGTCAGTGTCAGATCCGTATCAAAGGATTTTGACCAGGGCTCGGCCTGAGACGCTACGTAGACAAAAAGCGGTGAAAACAAAACGATAATAAATGATTTCATCTTAAATCCTTTCTGTTAAAGCTTTCTAATTAAGCCGCGCTCACCTGGTGAATATGAACGTCTCTCTGGGGATAGGGGATAGAGATGTTGTTTTCATCAAAAGATAACTTCACTTTTTCCGTAATATCGAAATATACCGCCCAGTAATCAGAGGTTTTTGCCCACGGCCGCACGGCGAAATTCACCGAATTATCTCCCAGCTCCAGAACTGCAATTACGGGAGCGGGATCCTTGAGGATTCTCTCATCTTCTGCGATTATTTTCTCGAGAATTTCTTTGGCTCTTTTGATGCTGTCATCGTAACCGATTCCAAATACAAGGTCGATCCTGCGTCTGTCCATAGTTGAATAATTGATTATTTTATCGCCGGTTATCTGGCTGTTGGGCACTATGACCATTTTATTGTCAGGCGTCTTTAAGGTTGTGTTGAATATCTGGATAGCCTCGACCGAACCGCTGGTGCCGCCCGCCTCAACGTAATCCCCGCTCTTAAACGGTCTGAAAATAATAAGCATAACGCCCGATGCAAAGTTTGCCAGAGAATTTTGCAGAGCGAAACCCACCGCCAGACCCGCCGCGCCGATTATGGCAATAAATGACGCAGTCTGAACTCCCAGGGCGCCCAGGGCAGAAATGATTACAAACGTCATTAAGCCTATTTTGCTTATGTTTGTCACGAACTTGGTCAAAGTCGCGTCAACTTTGCCCTTTTTCATCAAACGCCCGATTATGGATGTAAAGATTCCGACGCCAATACGTCCAAGTACCAGAATTGCGATGGCGCCTATTACCCTGGTGCCGTGCGACGCGCCGAAGCCATATAACTCATTCCAGAGATTTTCCAAGTTTACCTCCTGTGTAAAAATCCTGTACGATAGTTAATTAAAATTCCCAAAGACCATTTTCAAAATTCGAAAACTTATTATCAAACTCTAAGAAAGGTATCCGGGTTTCATCTTTTATAAAAATCTACTTTAAATTATTATCAGCACAAAAGCCACCTTTTTTTTATTCAAAAACAAAACTGACATGGTTGTATTGTCGTTTTTAGGTCCTATCGTCAAGCAATCCTGGTAAATCGGCGGCTCCGCGCATTCATTTTCTTGATCAATGACGGCTCTTAGTCTACCGGAATTAATATTTATTATAATTTGCAATTTTATCTTAAATACTCGATGGAAAGGGAAACCTACAAAGGTTAACGGCCTCGATGTGACTTATATGGACTAGTATTTTAGAAGTATCGGAGAATTGCTGTTCAGCGAGGATTGCCCGCCATCGCAATAGATTAATTGGTTTTTTAAATAAAGCGGCATCGTCTATGCATGATGCCGTTTTTTATCTTACCAGATTCCCAATACATCCCTGGCGTATTCGGATGCCATTTCTGTCGGATCCCAGGGCGGTTCCCAAACCAGCTCAACGTCCACTTTTTCCACGCCGTCCAATTCCTTGACAGCGTTTTCCACCGCCTTGATGAGTTGTGGCCCATAGGGACAGCCAGGCGTGGTTAAAGTCATGAATATATTCACAATTCTATTATCCATTACCGTAACATCATAAATAAGGCCCAGATCTACCAGGCCCAATCTCAGCTCCGGGTCCTCGATAGGCTCCAGCTTGGAGAATATTTCCTCCTTGGTTGGCATAATTATTCCGTAGTAACGACCCCACTATTATTGCCGTTCTCCCAATTTTTTAATCCTTCTATCAGGGTGGTCCAGGATAACAGAGCGCATTTAATTCTGACCGGAAATTTCTTTACACCCTCCAGAGCTTCGAGATCGCCCAACTCCAGATCCTCGTCCGGCTT
>CP070742.1:1337397-1344362 GCA_020348065.1 Candidatus Zixiibacteriota bacterium | reverse complement strand
TTCAAGGCCTGGAAAAAACTCGGGATATCGTTATCGAATACAATTATCCGGTTTTTCTGCCAGTCGCCGTCGACTTTCCTCGACTCACAAATAGTCAAGTATTTCCCGCCCTTGGATGTTTCCTTAACGTCTATAAAATAGGTCCGCGAGCTGGCCTTGATCGTTCTTGAAAAAATCGCCTTTTTTGGATTTCCATCGGACATTTTATCCTCCTTTTTGAGTTTTCGCCATCTCCATTACCTGTCCAAATGTATAGCATGCCACTGTCAGATTCGGTCAGTGGGATTAAATTTTTTTTGAAAAAGTTCGAAATTTATGCAAAAAGAGGATACGCCTGTTTTCACTTGCCAATTGGAGTCGATTGTAATTTATTGCACTGCAAGTGAAAATAACGGGGCAGTAGCTCAGTTCGGGAGAGCGGTACGTTCGCAACGTACAGGTCGGCGGTTCGATCCCGCTCTGCTCCACCAAATAAAGATCGTGCTAGATGGGGAGTTAGCGGTGCCCTGTAACCCGGAACCCGCTATACCGGGGTCGAATTCCCACCGGCGGGTCGGAAGTTCGGACGATACGCCCGGCCGGAGACGCCCAAGCCGCGAGGCCAAAGGGCCGGATCCCGCGCAACTGCCGGCCGCCCAACCCCGTCAGGACCGGAAGGTAGCAGCGGTAAGCGGCAGCGGAGTGTGCCGCGGGGCTGTCTGACCCCAGTTGAGGGCCGGGATTGATCCCCGGACGGACGGAACAACGGTGGGTGCACGATTGAAATAATTTGAACTATGTCTTATCTGGCGTTAGCAAGAAAATACAGGCCCGGCGATTTCGAGAATATTATAAGCCAGCATCATATCACTACCACTCTGAAAAATGCGGTGAAGCTGGGCAGGATTTCTCACGCCTATCTTTTTTGCGGTCCCAGAGGCACCGGGAAGACCACCACCGCCAGGGTGCTCTCCAAAGCCTTGAACTGCGAGAAAGGCCCCATCCCCGAGCCCTGCGGTGAATGCACGGTCTGTATCGAAATAGCCCGGTGCTCCTCCCCCGACGTTTTCGAAATCGACGCCGCCTCCAACCGCGGTATCGACGATATACGCGAGTTGAGGGAGAACGTCCGCTACGCGCCCGTGGGCGGACGATATAAAATCTACATCATCGATGAGGTCCACCGCCTGACAAAAGAGGCCTTTGACGCGCTGTTAAAGACGCTGGAAGAACCGCCCGCCCACGTTATCTTTATCTTCGCCACCACCGAGCCCCAGGCATTACCCCCCACTATCCTGTCTCGAACTCAGCGATACGATTTTAAAAGGATTCCGGTATCGTCGCTCGCTGAGGCGATAAATTCTATTGCTCAAAAAGAGGGCCTGATTATAGACCCGGATGCCGCCCTGATGATAGCCAAGAAAGCCGACGGCTCTCTGCGCGACGCCATATCCCTTCTGGATCAGCTTTCAAGTTTCTCCGATAGCAAAATCGACATTGCCGGGGCTGCAGAAATTCTGGGCATAGTCAAAACCGAATTCCTGTTTAATGTCACGTTGGCCTTGACCGCGCATGATACTTCTAAGGCTCTGTCTTTGTTTGGGGATTTCGTTAAATCCGGCGGAGACTCACAGGAACTGGCGGAAGCGCTGACCGGATATGTCAGGACTCTTTTGCTGATTAAAAACGGCGTGGAGGACTTTACAATCCTCGAAATGGAAAAAAACGAGATCGAACAGGCGAAAGAGATTTTAGACGATATCGAAAGCGTCGATCTTCTACGATTTTTTACTATCCTGGCCGACTATAAACAGACCGTTAAATCGGGCCAGGATCCCCGTTTCTCATTCGAGGCGGCGCTGGTCAAACTTTCGACCATGGACCGTGCGGTAACCCTCGAAGATCTGCTTAAAAATCATCGTCCGGACTCCGGTAATTATAATCCCCCCTCCGCTCCGGCCGGGCCGATATTTAAAGAAAGAAACGAAAGAAAAAACACAAAACCGTACAATTCCGGATTCAATCACGGTTTTGCCCCGGCGCGAGAATACGCTTCACCGGTCGAGAGAAAAAATCCTGTCGAGCCTCTAAAATACCAGGGCGATTTGAGTATCGATATTATTTCGGAAAACTGGGACGATTTTTGCAGTTTTATATCGCAGGAGGACAAGGCGATTTTCGCTCATTTAAGCCTGAGTATGCCGTCACAGTTCGAGAACGATATTTTAAAAATAGGAATGGACGATTCGCATAAATTTCAATTTGAGCAGCTCAGTAAAATCGGCAACAAGAAATCGCTGGAAAAACATTTAAAAAAATTCTTCTCGAAAGAGATGAAACTTAATATCATACAGGGGCCGAACGAGGGGAGAAAATCGGGAGACCTTCCGGGTAATTTAAATCCCGAAAAGCTATTTAATGGATCGCCGGGGTTAAAAAAATTGTTTGATCTAATGGACGGAGAAATATTAACCCAATAGCGGAGATCGGGGAGAAGGAAATGCACGATTACTTTTTAAGACTAATAAAAGGAGCATATATGGCTAAGGGACTTGGCGATTTGATGAAACAGATGCAGGCGGTGCAGGCCAAAATGGAGCAGATGCAGGAAGAACTCGCCGAAAAGAAGGTAGAAGCCACTTCGGGCGGCGGGATGGTTAAAGTCGTCGCCAATGGCAAACAGGAAATTCTGGAGATTAAGATAGATCCGGAAGTCGTTGATCCCGAGGATGTCGAAATGCTCGAGGAACTGGTTCTGGCGGCCGTAAACCAGGCCAGGGAAAAAGCCTCGGAATTGCAGATGAACGGTCTATCCGGGCTTACCGGCGGATTGAAAATACCCGGTCTGCCTCTTTAATAAAACATGCCCAGAGCGCTTGATGATCTAATAGAAGCGTTTTCGTCTCTGCCGGGAATAGGAAGAAAAAGCGCGGCCCGGCTCGCTTTCTTTCTGCTCAAAAGACCGGTTGAGGATTCCAGGGATATAGCGCAGCGTATGGTCAAAGCCAGGGAATCTCTCAAACCCTGCAAAATATGCGGCAATTTGGCTGATAACGTTAAATGCGATATATGCGAGGATAATTCCAGGGATGGTTCTTTGATCTGCGTGGTCGAGGAACCATCCGATGTTACAGCCATCGAATCTACCGGCGAATATCGAGGATTATACCATGTTCTGGGTGGCGCGCTTTCGCCTCTGGACGGTATCGGCCCGGATGACCTGAATATCACCGCCCTGAAAAAAAGGATAGGTGATAAACCGTCCGAGATAATCCTCGCCACCAATCCCACTACCGAGGGAGAGGCAACGGCCTCGTATTTACTTTCAATATTATCCGGCAAAAATGTAAGAATAACCCGAATCGCCCGAGGATTGCCGGCCGGCGGCTCGCTGGAGTACGCCGACAAAAACACCCTCGCCCGCGCCCTCGAAAACCGCACCAAGCTGGACAAATAATTTTATTTTTTAACTAAGTGGTGACCCACACCTTGGGGCTTGTTGAAAAAGTCCGCGACTGGAAAGTCGCGACTATTATTTATATAATAACAATTTCATAACCTCTTAATAGCGGCGGCTTTCCAGCCGCCGTATTTTACGCTCGATTATCAATAAATAGAAAATTAGGGTTTTTCAATGCTCACACCTTGGTGTGGGTTACCGGTTAGTACTTCATATTCGGTTTTCCCACCGCTTGCGGTGGGCCACCGGCCGGATTCGGTAATCCGAAGAAATGGCACGGTTTCATATTACACCTTCAACGCCGCCGGACAATTAACCTATCTTAAGCATGATCTCAGCGGCGATTCCATCGACGTATTCAACTATTATTATGATCCCGTCGGGGTAAGGGATTCGCTGGTAAACCTGACAGGACTGCATTCGTTCGTCTATGACAGCCTTTACCAGCTTATCGGCGTAACTCACGCCGACAGCGCCACCAACCCCAACGAATGGTATTATTATGACGCCGTCGGAAACCGCGATTCCTCGCATCTTTCGTCGTCCTACACGGTCGATTCCGCCGACAGGCTGACAGAGGACGATAGCTGCTATTACGGCTATGATGACGCCGGACGCATGATTTATAGAAAACACAAAGTTTCAGGCTACGGCTATAACGACGCCGGGCGGATGATTAATGGAAAATACAGACTTTCAGGCGACTCCACCGCGTTCGAGTATACCGTTGACGGACAGCTGATTAAGGCGCATAACGACGATATCGAGCTGCAGTTCGCCTACGACGGTATCGGCAATAGAATCCGCAAAATAATCATTGAAAACAGCGACACCACCGTGGTAAAATACAGTTACGATGGGGCTGATCTCCTATTTGAAAAAGACGAGGGCGATACGTTACGGATACGCTACCTCTACGGCCCGGGAATCGACCACATACTGGAATCGGTGGATTCGGTCGGGGCCAAACAGCACTTCGCTGACGCGTTGGGTTCGGTATCTAAAATTACAGATAACACGGGATCGATCTTGAAAAAATTCACTTACGATAGTTTTGGAAATATCGTGGCAGATAGCGGCAGTGTTATAGCCGATGATGTGACCTATACAGGAAGGGAGCATGAATCGGCGTTGGGAATTTACTACTATCGAGCGAGATATTACGATCCGCTAACTGGTAGGTTTATGGCAAAGGATCCTCTCGGATTTGCTACAGGCGATGTAAACCTGTACCGTTATGTAGGGAATAATCCGCTTAATTTTAGAGACCCGTTAGGACTTTATAGTGGTGAATCTTATGTCGAAACAGGAATATTGTTTTATCTATGGGTAACCGGTCAAGGGCCATCACATTTATATTTTGGTCCAAATAGCAACCAGGTCAGAGATATTAAGGATGCAACTATGGTCTATGTTTCGAGAATCATGTTTTATCTTCAAAATCCGGATCTCTCAGATCCTTGTTTCATAGGTCCCATTGAAATTGAGCCATACGAGAGAGACATAGAATTTGGGTTTGTTGGATTATTAAGTGCCGGATTAGATCCAACGGAGCAATTTATTGGTAGTTATAATATTTCTATTACTCCTAATTATAACGGCACAATTACATTTACTATAACAAATGTGACCAGCATGACTTCTTTTACACGTTACATCTTTGGTAATAGATTCCCATCTTGGGAACGCTATTGGTTCCCGTATTTTGGTAATATGACTCAAACCTATACCTGGACGGAGGAATTGCGGAAATGAGGAAATTGAATTCTTTGAGACTTTTGCTTATAATAATCATCTTGTTGGGATGTTCAGATTTATTGAACAAGCCCGTTAATACTTCCATGTTGCCCGGAGTCTATATGGCCAATCATACGCAAGGCATTGATTTATTAATTCTAAAGGAGGAAGGCAACTATATTCATATATTTGCGACATTCGAAGGTCAGCTATACATAGATTCTAGCAAATGGGAATTAATATCAACTTTGGGTCAGCAAAGCGTTCGCTTGCACCATTTTACTAGTACGTATAAATATCGAGTTGACAGACCATATAATGAGCCAGTCACAAGCGATAAAATTGTTAAAAGGACGGCTTCTAACAAAATAAAGATTTCAATAGATCCAGATATCGGCATTTGGTTTGTTAAAGCAGGGTCCTGATATTAAATATTAAAACTCAGAATGTTCTTTCTCAACTAAATAGCACTTAACGGCCAGGGGTATCGGCTCGGTTACGCGGATCACCGACAGCACCGGCGCGCGGTACAAGCTGATGGTTTATGATAGCTACGGTGTGATGAACACCGATTCCGGCAGCGTACTGGCTGATTACGTGACCTATACTGGTAGAGAAGCCGAGCGGTATTTGGGAATTTATTTCTATAGGTCAAGGTATTATGATCCGCTTACCGGCAGGTTTATGGTAAGAGATCTTTTGGGATTATCGGTCGGGGATGTGAATTTGTATAGGTATGTGGGAAATAATCCGGTAAGTCTGAGGGATCCAGCTGGTTTGTTAGGAAAGGGTATAGAAGAAGGAGGGGATTATTTGGGCCATAGCGATTTGTATTGGGGAAATAGATTTGATTTTACTAGAGAAGATCGTAACATATTGACCACATGGTGGCAACCATTTGGAGGGATACAACGTCATTTTAGGAATCTTCCAGATGTTGAGAGAGACCTTATGATCGCAATTGCTGATCGCGATTTGGTCCTTTTTGAGAGCCTAATGCATCAAGGCCAAGATTATTTCTCACATTACAGTCAAGGTTATCGGTGGTATCCAACTAGTTGGAATGATCTTCCTGGGCACGCTGAAGATGGAACTATGCCGGATAGAAATATTGCAGCATGGGAGAGAGCAAATTGTTGGACTACGCGTTGGGTAGAAATTTGGTTTGCTGCTTATGAACGCTAAATTGAACTTATTTAATAATAGAGGTTTGACATGAATTTGAAAGAACTCAAAACTATTGAATGGATATTAAAAATAATTTCGATGGTTACTGGTATATATTTAATACCTACTGGTTTTTGGGGCGGAGTTTTAGGAATAAATCCAGTAGGGGAAACTGAGTATATTCCTCTGCGTATTGTGTTGTTATTACTTATGATAGCAGGTGTTTCATACTTTGTTCCGAATTCTAAAATTAATACCTCAAATCGTCTAATATTTATTTATCTGATTATAACCGTCTTGCCAATACCAGGCATTGTCATAACTTTAATTATGGCTTCTTTGTCTGGTTACCATCATGCTCTCGGAAGCGAGTTTATAGTAGTGCTTATTTGTATATTATTATTGTCTTTTGCCCCTTTATCTCTTTGGATTTCGATTCTGCGTAAACGAAGAAAATTCTGCCAATAGAGTAAAATAGGATATTACCATTCGTTCTTTCTCAACTAAATAGCACTCAACGGCCAGGGGCATGGCAAAACGCGTTGTCATGCCGGACTTGATCCGGCATCCATTAATGGCCTGCCCTCATGGATTCCCGATAAGAGATTTCGGGAATGACATT
>CP070742.1:1333436-1337297 GCA_020348065.1 Candidatus Zixiibacteriota bacterium | reverse complement strand
ATTTGAGTCTGTCATATCCAGAGATACGGAAACCGGGTTAGATAAGCAGGAGGAAATAATTAATAGATAACTCTGATTTTACAGGATGACGCTTATAAATCGGGCTTTCGTCGAGAGAGCCCGATTTTATCCTTTAAGGCGCCGGTAGATGAACCTTTGGTATGTCCGAATAGCTCCGATTTCAGTTAACTGTTCGATTTTTGTTGGGGAGACCTGAGAACAGCGGCTTACATTCTGAATACCCGGAAAAATGAAAACCAGACTTCAATTTTACACAATTAAGTTGACACAATCTTTCGAAAAAAAGCTATTTTTTATCTTGACAGTCAAGATCTTACATCTATATTGAAAATAGTGTAAATACTTCTGCTATTTTTAAAGATAGTAGTAACAATATTGCAGGGTTGCTATGGCAAAAGAGATCGATCCCAAAGAATTCAAGAGGTTCGATTTAGCTCATTATGAATCAAAGTGTTATCTGTCACCTCCGGGGCTATCCGCGATTGAAGTTATGTGGGGAAGAGCTGAAGATTATCGAATCCCGGAAAGGTTGATTTAGGGAGGTGATGTAATAACATTCAATGCAAGTAGCCTTCATTTGTGAATAAAATGGCCGCCCGTGTTTTTGAAAAGACACGAAAGAACGTCTGAAACTTTGTAATCCGAATTCGCCAGAGTTGTTCAAATGTTTATTAATTTATTAAGAGGATATCGGGAATTTTATTCCGTTTGAGGATGTTTAAAAATTAAAAAAAGACCTGGAATATGGGAATTAGGTTTCCGGGAAAAATAGGGTTTAAGATAATAATCTTTGGGGCCTTGATGATGCTGGTCTTTTCCAACTATGGCCAAGCACGGAACGAAAGAGACACAATCTGGACGAGGTTTTATGACGCCGGTATAGGTCAAGAGGTTCATTCCGTAGAGCAGACATCCGATGGCGGCATTGGAGAAGCAATCGAAGTTATGCCGGAGAAGCCTTTATTGAGAGAAAGGTTATCCTCTTTGGTCGGCAACCGGGATAAATTATCGTCAAAATATCTTTTTGGTTTGGCCTTCAATATTAATCGATTCAAAGGAGGTTATTTCTTATAGAAACTTGTACGGGTTAACACCTATGCTAATTGTTAACACTAATATCATGGAAATCAGTATTGTTTTTTTTAGCGCTATTCAAGAGATTAAGGTTAATTTAACAGCTCAGGAGAAAAGAATATTATGAAAAAATTTCTTTCCTTGTGTTTGCTTTTAATTGTTGTGTTGGTCTGGATGGTTTCTGTTGCCAGCGACCTTGATAGGAATCCGGCGGCCGGTTCCAGTGAAAATATCGCCATAGCGAAACAGCCGAAGGCTGCGATTGAGCGGCCCGCGAGTGCGAATCGGATGAAGGATATCAAGGCTGACGGGGTGATAGATGCCAGCGAGAGAGCCGAATATGAGCGGCTGCTTTCCCTGGCGCCGAGCGTGGAGCTTCCAGTTCCGCTCAACATAGTATCCGAGGTTGAGCCGAACAACACTTGCGAGACCGGCAATCTTATTGCCTGCGGCGATACCGTCTGGTGCGCAACATTGACAGCGCACCAGGATGATGATGATTGGTATACGTTTACGTTAGCGTCTGATCAGCAGGTTATTATCCAGACTCATCCTACCGGCACCGCCTGCCAGGAAGCCTCAATGACCGATACGTATCTGGAGCTTTATGAAGCGGATTGCACGACATTGATCGCGTACAATGACGATATTAATAACCCCGCAAACTATTTTTCTAAGATCACGGTGAACCTTTCTGCCGGCACATATGCGATTGATAACTCCCATGGCTGGGATTCAGCTGGCTCATACCACCTTTCGCTTCTTTGCGGGGATATACCTCCTGTCTGGGCCTGCTGGGGGGCCCCGCCCGATACCATCGCTCCAGACGGCAAGATCGCCGGCGGTAATATTGACATTGAACCCAACAATACCTGCGTTGTCGCTCGGGAAGCTCTATGCGAGTACGCCTACTGCGGCGATCTATCATCGAATATAGATGAGGATTGGTACTATGTCGATTTGCCTGCCGACACAACCTATGCGCTTCACGTCAGGGTCTTCGGCAACGATACTCCGAACCAGTATGCACAGGGCGGCGAATGCGATCCCTACGTAGCATTGTATAGGGCTGATTGTACCTCTCTGGTGGTCGAGAATGAGGACTATTTCGGGACGTTCCCGGATGCCGAAGTTTATGATTCCCAGATCGATCCCGGCGGCGATAACTGCTTCCAGCCTGGTGAAAGGGTATATATTCGGATATTAACCAGATACCAGGGTCCCGGCCCGTACTTGCTGATCATAAATTGCGAACCTTGTGAGATGGTTGAACCTGTCTGGTCATGCGTGGACGATCCGCCGTACTTCGTACCGCCCGACGGCAAACAGCCCGGCGGTATGGGGGATATTGAGCCGAATGATACCTGTCAGGAAGCGGTCGAGGCGTTGTGCGAGTACGCCTACTGCGGCGATATCAGCACAGATGCTGATGTTGACTGGTATTACATTGATCTTCCGGCAGATACTTCCTATGGCGTCCATGTCAGGGTCTTCGGTAATGACACACCCAATCAGTATGCGCAGGGCGGGGGCCTGGATCCGTGGGTCGGATTGTATAAATCTGATTGCGTTACCCTGGTGGCGCGTAATGAGGATTACGGAGGAACATTCCCGGATGCCGAAGTTTTTGATTCTCAGATCGATCCCGGCGGCGCTAACTGCTTCCCGGGAGGGACACGCGTTTACATCAAGATTAAGACCGATTATGATTCTCCCGGCCCCTACCTGTTGATTATCAACTGCGAGCCGGGAGAGATGCCGGATGGCGCTTGCTGCGTCGACATGCAGTGCATGGCTACCAACAACTGGTTTGAGTGCGATGCATTCCAGGGCACCTGGTATATTAACCAGGATTGCGAGACGTTTTTAGGATGCCCGCCGCCTGCGAGCTGTGACGAAAGGGTCGTTTACAATAACGGCGATTTTCTGGAAGACTTCGGCCGTCACACAGACGTTCCCACAAGCCATTGCGCTTCTGATGTTCGGTATACTGCTAGCGCTGTCGACGACATAACGCTGAGTACGGATGTGCAAGTCTCCACCGTCATTGCCTGGACTACTCACTTCCCGGAAGAAAATTTGGGATCGCCGGCCGATTACCTTGGTATTAACATCACCTTTTATCGCGATGATTTGAGCTATCCAGGTCGGCCCGGCGGCAAGCCGGATATAACTGATTGCGGGCATACGGAAACGGTGGCCGGCGGAATCTACCATACCGAATTCATACCGTTTGGCCTGTTCCGCTTCGAGAATGTCTCGCCCGGCATATGTGTTGATGAATACTGGCGTTTGGAGATACCTCTTGATACCGCCATTACGTTGTTCGCCGACACTCTGTACTGGCTTGAGATTCAGCCTGTTCTGAATTGGGTCAACGGGGAGGTCGCTATATTCCTGTCTCAGCTGAATACAGGCGCAGGAGCAATGCAGATAGAAATCCCAGGGGGTATTCCGGACTGGACTCCGATTGACGGCAGTCCGGGCGTTTGCCAGCCGGATACAGGCGGATACACTGACCTTGCCTTCTGTCTGCTCGGCGAATCTGCGGGAGGTTGCGACTATGCCGTCGGTGATGTCAACGGAAGCGGCAATTATAACGGTCTGGATATCACCTTCGGCGTTGCCTACTTCAAGGGCGGCAATGAGCCTATGTGCCCGGATTGCCCGCCCTGCAACAGCTGGAATTACTGTGGTGATGTCAATGGAAGCTGCAACTACAATGGTCTGGATATTACTTATGGAGTCGCTTACTTCAAGGGCGGT
>CP070742.1:1324553-1333336 GCA_020348065.1 Candidatus Zixiibacteriota bacterium | reverse complement strand
GTAATGCCGATACCTGTTACCAGACGATCACTGTTGAGGATACGACGCCTCCGGAGATCACCTGCCCATCAGACCTCACCTTCGAGTGTGACGCTGTCGGCGACTTCGGCTTCCCGACTGCCACAGATCTCTGTGATCCGAACCCGGCGATCAGCGAGATCAGCCGCGACTCTACAGTCGGTGACTGTGACTGGGTCTACACCCTGGTGATCGGCTATGAGGCTATCGATGGCTGCGGTAATGCCGATACCTGTTACCAGACGATCACTGTCGAGGATACGACGCCTCCGGAGATCACCTGTCCTTCCGACAAAACCTTCGAATGCGATAACGTCGGCGACTTCGGCTTCCCGACCGCCACCGACCTTTGCGATCCGAACCCCGCCATCAGCGAGATAAGCCGCGACTCGACGGCCGGATGTGAGGGCACTTATACACTGTTGATCGGCTATGAGGCGGCAGACGGCTGCGATAATGCCGATACCTGTTACCAGTTGATCACTGTAATAGATACGACTCCCCCATCAATTACCTGTCCGCCCGATGCGGTATTTGACTGCGTAATGGGTGACCCGGGTGTACCGTCCGTCTGGGATAACTGCGATCCGAATCCGGACGTCGATTATAATGACGTTACCACCAATCCGAGCTGTCCGTTAGTTATCGAGCGCACCTGGACCGCCACGGACGACTGCGGCAATTCCAACAGTTGTACGCAGACCATAACGGTTCAGGATACCATACCGCCGGTGATAACCTGCGCGGCCGACGAAACCATCGCTTGCGATGAGACCGTCGTTTTCACGCCGCCCACGGCAACCGATAACTGCGATCCGAATCCCACCATCACCATGGTTTACACCGATATTCCCGATGGTCCTGGTATCTACAAGCGCGGTTGGATAGCCACCGACCTGTGCAATAATGAATCCGACACCTGTTACCAGACCATCACCGTGGAACCTTGCCCCTGCACATTCACCATTGGTGGTTGGGGTGCAGAATGTCCCGGTCCGGATCCTGAGCTTCAGCCAGGATGCATCCGCGATAACTACTGGGATATCGTGTTCGGTAATGATTCCGTCATGATCGGCAACGTGGATGGATTCACGGCCAAATGGAGCAGTTCGCTTGCAGTAGAGAATTTCCTGCCAAGCGGGACGACTCCGGGCGTGCTGGATCAGGATTACGTCAATCCGCTGTCGACTTCAGCCGGCGTTCTGGCTTCCCAGATACTGGCACTTCGTCTGAATGTCGAATACTCCTGTGCCGGCATATTCACCATACTGGGCTTCCCCTCCGCGGGCGACTGCTACGGTGACGCCCTGGTTCCGGAATCCTGCGCCAATGGCTTGTTCAACGGCTATACGATCTATGAATTCCTGGCCCTGGCAGACAGCGTGGTCGCCGGTATTAACACCGATTACACATCGTCGCAAGTCAACTACGCGGCGACCTGCCTGAACCAGTTCGAGAGCGACTGCGATCCGTACGCGCCCGCTACTGCGTCTATCGAGAGCAATAATACCAGCGGTTCAGCCAGACCGTCTACCGGTGGCGAGATACCGACCGTTTTCTCCCTGGGTCAAAACTATCCTAACCCGTTCAACCCGATTACCGAATTCGAATTCGGTATTCCGGTAGCCTCGCACGTGACGCTTGAGATCTTCAACATCATGGGTCAGAAAGTCACCACGTTGGTTAACGATTACCATAAACCCGGAATGTACAATGTAATCTGGAACGGCTCCAACGCCGCCAGCGGCATCTACTTCTACAGAATAGAGGCCGGCGATTACATTGAAACGAGGAAAATGTTATTGCTTAAATAACCTGAACCTCGTCGGTTTTAAGGGACGAGCCCCAGGGCTCGTCCCTTTTTTATGATAATTTCTTAAAGGTGTTCACGGCTTCAAATAGCGTTGGCCTGAAAAGCAAATTATCTGCGGGTGGGGAAATGGGTATTTTGATGAAGAAGGCGGGCGGGGAGTTCCGGCCTCCGGCATGAAAGATAATCGGAGAAAAAATAGCTTATTTTTTCACTCGCTGGTCATAATAAACAAGGGCATCATCTCGAAGCTTTTATACAACGGGCGCAGGCGCTCGGTATTATAATATTTTTTCACGTTGACGAATTTCTTGGCGCTGGTGACAATCTCGATGGGGACATTATCGTAACGTCCGTTTTTCAATACGATCAGGCGGCCGTGAATACCTTTGAGAAGAAGATCCAGGGCCAGGTTGCCGTAGGCCATGGGAACAACGGAATCGATGGCGTCCGGGTCGCCGCATCGAACCAGGTAGCCGAGCTTCTGGTTTATGACGTCTATCGGTTTACCATTATTGTATTTTGGAGAATGTTTCTTGAGTTCTTCTGAAACCAGATCCCCGAAACCGCCCAGTTTCGAATGCCCGTAGGCGTCTTTAGTCATGTCTTTGAAAACCATTTCGCCCCCCTCGAACATGGCGCCCTCCGATACCAGAACAACCGAATACTTGCTGGGATTCTTATGGCGATCTTCTATCAGGAGTTCGGTCAGCCGTTCCACGTTGAATTTATGTTCCGGTATAACGCAGCGGTTGGCCGCGCCTGCCATGGTGGGAAGCATGGCGGTAAATCCCGCGTAACGGCCGAAAACCTCGATCACCAAAAACCTTTCGTGGGAGCCCGCCGAGGTACGCAGGCTCCGGGTCATCATAATGGTCCGGGTAACGCAGGTGCTGAATCCTATGCAATACTCCGTCCCGGGAACGTCGTTATCCATGGTTTTTGGAATGGCGACCACCTTAAAGCCTTCCTTGTACAGGCGCACGCCGTAGCTGAGGGTATCGTCGCCGCCTATGGGAATAAGGTAGTCAACTCCCAGAAAATCGAGATTTTTTAAAACCTCAGGCGTCAAATCGTTGGCCTCCGCGTTATATTTATCCTGCAGATGGGCGGGAACGTTAACCTTCGTTACATGACCGGGATGAGTCCTGGAACTGTGCAGGAAAGTCCCTCCGGTAGCGCCGGTCTTGTTGACGATTTCTTCGGTAAGTATCTGATAATTATCGCTGTTGTCGGCTTTTTTGTCTCGAATAATATCTATAGCGCCAGCCCATCCTCGCCGAATCCCGATAACCTGATAGCCTTCCCTGATAGCTCTTATGGTAACCGCCCTTATAGCCGGATTCAAACCCGGAACATCGCCGCCGCCGGTTAATATCGCAATTATTCCTTTTTTAACCTTAATATTCGCCATATCATTACCTCCGCTGGCCCCGCATAGAAAGCCACCTATCTTCAATTAATCCGGCCGTTAATATAATATCGCCGATTATGCTTCGCAATCATTATAAAAAACGCCTTAATCGCCGTAAATCGCGTACGCGATAAAATAAGACGCACGGCCTGATCCTGCGTCGTTTTATTAGGGCGATTTACTTGTCATATCGGTGAACCTGGTGTAAACTTAAGGAAATGTAGAAAACTCTGATGCAAAGCATCTTGATAAACAGGAGAATTTTATGCCTTCGTTTGTGAGTAATCTGGAAAGCGCCATAGATGGGACCGTATTGTCGGCTGATAAAATCCAGACTCTTCATAAAGACCGTCCCTTATGGGTAAGATACGATCTGGATAAAATTAAGAGATCCCTGCAAATAGATAACCTGAAAAACCGGCCGCATAATATATGGCGTTATAAGGAACTTTTACCGCTCAGCCCCGAAGATTCTGTAATTTCCCTCGGTGAGGTCGTAACGCCTATCATATCCTGCGAAAAACTGGGGAAAAAATACGGATTAGATAAACTTTATATCAAAGACGAGTCTTCTTTGCCCACCGGTAGTTTCAAAAGCAGGGGGCTGGTTATGGCAGTCAATATGGCCAAAAAATTCGGGGTAAAAACGGTCGCTATCCCGACCGCCGGAAACGCCGGGGGCGCCATGGCCGCTTATGCCGCCCGGGCAGGGATGGACGCCTATGTATTTATGCCGGAGGATACCCCGCTGATTAATAAGTTCGAGTGTAAAGTCTTCGGAGCGAAGGCGTTTCTGATCAATGGATTAATAGGCGATTGCGGAAAAATTGTCAGGGACGGGAAGGATAATATCGGCTGGTTCGACATGTCCACATTGAAAGAACCGTACCGCATCGAAGGCAAAAAGACCATGGGGCTGGAGCTGGCCGAACAGTTCAACTGGAGATCGCCGGATGTCATTTTGTACCCGACGGGTGGCGGCACGGGACTGATAGGCATGTGGAAAGCGTTTAATGAACTGGATCAACTCGGCTGGCTTAAGGATGGCAAGCGGCCCAGGATGGTGGCTGTGCAATCCGATGGTTGTTGCCCTATAGTCAGGGCGTTTGATGCCGGCGAGCGATTTGCCGAGCCCGTTGAAAATCCTTATACGATAGCCAGCGGCATCAGGGTGCCCTCGGCGATCGGGGATTTCATGATACTGGACGCCGTCCGCGAATCTGGCGGAAAGGCTATAGCTGTCCCGGAGGAGAAAATTATAGATTATATGGAATTGACAGCAAAAACCGAGGGGATTTCTATCTGTCCTGAAACGGCGGCCTGCGTCGTGGCGCTGGAAATGCTATCGAATGAAGGGTGGCTTCAAGCCGACGAGGAGATCGTGATTTTTAACACCGCCGCCGCCCAGAAATACCCTGACATAACAGAGATAAAATTTACCATGATTGATATTGGAAGTCCGATAGACTGGGATATTATTCGGCGATAGTAGTGATTATAAGCACGTAACCGGTTTCATCTTCCGATGCGCATACGTCTTGGTCGTAATATAATGTTATTATAGATCCAACAATTTTATGTTAAAAAAAATAAAAAAATAAATCGAATTTCTGTTGACGCAAATAAATATAAAATTTAAATTCAATTTTGTAAACGTTCTTATATACGTATTAATTGTAACTTAGACAGAAAACAAAGCTAGAAACGGGAGGAAGCTTATGCGAAGTTTGTGTTTTGTGTTTTCTATTGTTGTTTGCATCTTTGCCGTTTCCGCCTATGGGCAGATTGTCCCTACGACTCTGGACGACTTTTTCCTGCCCGGTTCGCAGCCGGGACAGTCAGGAAACCTGGAGCATCCGTCCAAATGCGATAACTGCCATGGCGGTTACGATCAGGCGGTGGAACCTGCGTTCAGCTGGCGGGGGAGCATGATGGCCCAGGCGGCCCGCGATCCTTTCTTCTATGCCTGCATGGCCATAGCCAACCAGGATGCCCCCGAAAGCGGAGATCTCTGTATTCGCTGCCATTCGCCATCAGGCTGGCTGGAGGGTCGTTCGGTTCCGACCGATGGAAGTGCGCTCAACAATAATGACAGGGAGGGGGTCCAGTGCGATTTCTGCCATAAACTGGTCGGCCCGTCTCTGGTCGGTGAAAATCCCTATCCCGACGATCCTATTTATACCGCCGATACCTATCCCTGGGATCAGGGATATTTGCAGACATTGGCCAATATCCCTCCGGCATCGGCTAACGGGATGTATATCGCCGATTCCGATAATGCTAAAAGGGGTCCCTATGTCGATGCCTCGGCCCGTCACCAGATGTTCTACTCGCCATTCCAGCGGGATGCCGCACTCTGCGGTACCTGTCACGATGTCAGCAATCCGGCCTTTACTAAAGATGTCAACGGCAGGTATGTTCCCAACAGTTTCGGCCAGCCCGCTCCCGATTTCGAACCTTATTCCATGTTTCCCATCGAGAGAACCTTCAGCGAGTGGATGTATAGCTCCTTTAACGGTCCCGGAGGGGCCAGCTGTCAGGATTGCCATATGCGCGATGTCACCGGATACGGGTGTAATAAAAGAGGGGCGCTGCTCCGTACCGATCTGGCACTGCACGATCTTACCGGGGGAAATACCTTCGTTCCGCCTATGGTCCCGACTCTTTATCCCGGTGAAATCGATCCGGCGGCGCTTAACGCCGGCCTTCTCAGGGCAACACAGACGTTACAGTCGGCGGCCACCATGACTGTAACGCTGGATACTACCGTTACCGGGTATACCGCTACGGTGCACGTGGTAAACGAAACCGGCCATAAGCTGCCGTCGGGTTATCCCGAGGGTAGAAGAATCTGGGTAAATATCCAGGCGGTGGATACCAACGGAACCATAGTGTATGAATCCGGCGCTTACAATCCCAATACAGGTGAGTTGCCCCATGACGCCGATCTGAAAATGTATCATATAGAGCCCGGAATTTCGGATTTCCTCTCAGGTATTACAGGTCTGCCCGCGGGGCCTTCGTTCCATTTCGTCATTAACGATACGGTATATATCGATAACAGGATCCCGCCGCTGGGATTCATCAATGCCAACTACGAGATGATCGGTTCCGCCCCGGTCGGCTACAGCTACGCCGACGGTCAGAATTACGATTCTACCATATACGACCTGCCCGGCGGTCTCGCTTATATAACCGTAAACCTCTTCTATCAAACCACCAGCAAAGAGTATGTTGAATTCCTGCGGGACGAAAACGTCACCAACAACTGGGGACAGGTTCTGTACGATCTCTGGGTCGCCAACGGCAGAAATGCGCCGGTAGCCATGGCTACCGAAACTATCACGCTGGTGCAAATTGCCGACAACGAACCGCCCACCGCTCCTACCAACCTCAACGCCCGGGCGATCTCCAGCTCCCAGATCAATCTCTCCTGGACCGGATCAATCGATAATATAGGCGTGGCTGGCTATTACATTCACCGGGATAATGTGCTGATCGACTCTACCGCAGACGTCGCCTACAGCGATATCGGGCTTCAGCCCCGCACCACCTATTCGTACTATGTCACGGCCTACGACGCCGCCGCCAATATCTCCGGTCCCAGCAACACGGCTTCCGCCACAACCAGAAAGTCGGGAAGAAATAAACTGGATACCGCCGAATGCCCCATGAATCTATCGCTAACGGCATCGCCCAATCCGTTTAATGCTGCTACCAGGATATCATATTCCCTCGCTGAGCCTGCGGAGGTCACCCTGGAGATTTACAATATCAGGGGACAGAAAATAACCACACTCGAGGCCGGCTGGAAATCATCAGGCGTTCATACGGTGCAATGGTCTGCCAATAATTACGCCACCGGCATGTACTTCGTGCGATTGAATACCGGCGTCGAGAACAGGGTGCAGAAAATCATCCTGTTGAAATAAGAATTTTCATCATCACCAAGTAAGCGAAGGCGCCATGATCTCAGGGTCATGGCGCTTTTTTATGGTGTTCGAAGCTTTTTTAAATGACCATTTCTGTACCGTCAGGTCGCAAGCCGCAGGACATGACTTGACAGTAATCGAGCATCCGTCTTTTCCGTCAGGAAGGGGTTCCTGACCGCGCACAATAATTCCGCTCAAAGGTCGGCTTCAGACTGTAGCCGGGGTCCCGCAGGGACCCCGGAACATAAGATCGTACGCTAACGGTCAGATCTCCGCTTCGCTCACGACCCGAACGAATCGTTAAAGCCTCTGCGTCATTCCCGAAATCTCTTATCGGGAATCCACGAGGGAAAGCCTCCATGGATGCCGATCAAGTCCGGCATGACAACGCGTCAGAAATTCCCGCCTTGCGGGACTGACGCCGCGTGTGGTCTCTGTGAGTCATAGCTTGCTATGACCACAGAAAAGGGCGGTTTGATTAGCGGCCATTGCAAGCAGCGACTCGTAGCGGGGCTGCGGTCATGGTGCCTTCTTTATCGTTATCGATAAAAATAATTACTAATATATTCTGCAAAAAGCAACTTCCCCTCCTAGGCCGCATCATTTATTATGAAACAAATATCGCTCTATTTATGTATTAAAAGAAAATGCCTTTAGGTTCGGTGGGAGCGTTTAACTTCTGATTAAATAAATAGGATGTTCGTTTTTAACCTAAATTCATTATCTGTCCTTAAATCATCTATGATTTTCACAAATCAAGGAAGGGAGGAAGTATGAAAAACCGTTTGCAAAAGTCTCTATCTCTGGTTTTTGCATCGCTGTTGGTGTCAATCTTTTTGCTGTCGGCGGTGAATGCCGAAGAGGGCAAGATGCCGGTTACCTCATCATCGAAGGCGGCGCTGGAGAATTATTGGAAGGGGATAGCGTTCACCGATAAACTGCGCTTCCCCGACGCACGGCAGTATTTCGAGAAGGCCGTGGCTGAGGACCCGAATTTCGCCGTCGCCTATCTGAATCTGGGGACTACATTGGGAAGCGCCAAGGGGCTTTTCGAGAATATCGAAAGAGCCAAAAGCGTCATGGACAAAGCCTCCGAGGCCGAGCGAATGTGGATACTCGGGGTGGAGGCCGGTTTTGTCGGCGATCCCCAGAAACAATTTGAGATGTACAGCAAACTCGTGCAAAATTATCCCAACGACGAACGGGCCCGGAATCTGCTTGGCGTCTACTATTTCGGCCAGCAGGAATATGAAAAGGCCGCAGAACAGTTCAACACCGCCGCAAAAATCGCGCCGGAATACTCTCAACCGTACAACATGCTGGGCTATAGTAACAGGTTTTTGGAAAAGTACGACGAGGCCGAGAAGGCGTTCAAGAAGTATATCGAACTTATCCCCGACGATCCCAATCCCTATGATTCCTATGCTGAATTCCTGATGAAAGTCGGACGGTTTGAAGAGTCCATCGAGCAGTACAGGAACGCCCTCAAGTATGATAAAACCTTCGCCGCCTCGTATATCGGTATCGCCACAAACTATGTTTTCCTTGGAAAGTATGCCGAGGCCCGTAAGGCCGCCCAGGAGCTCTTGGATAATGCCGTCAATGACGG
>CP070742.1:1302844-1324453 GCA_020348065.1 Candidatus Zixiibacteriota bacterium | reverse complement strand
CCTGAAGGCCGAGCTGATCCTGAATAGATTTGCATCTTTCCGGCATAATAGGAGAAAGCAACAAGGATACAAGCCTCAATGTCTCGGCGGCATTATACAATACGTCGCCAAGTCTTTCCTTTTTCCCTTCTTTGGCGAGAGCCCAGGGTTTGTTTTTCTCGATATAGCGGTTGGTTGCCCTGACCAATTCGAGGATATCCTCCACCGCCTGATTCAGCTTGAATGTTTCGATCTTTTTGCGGGTCGCGGAAATAACCTTTCCGCCGTGCCTGGAGAGTTCTTTATCGGAACCGTCAGTTGACGGCGCGGGAATCAAGCCGTCGTTAAACGACTGGATCATTTTTAGAGTTCTCGATAACAGGTTGCCGAGATCGTTGGCGAGATCGGAATTGTAACGCGATATAAATGACTCTTCGGTATAAGTTGAATCGTGGCCGAGCGTCATCTCTCGCATCAGGAAATACCGGAAAGCATCCACGCCGTATTTATCCGCCAGTTGTAACGGTTTTACCACGTTGCCCAGCGATTTGGACATCTTGGTCTCGCCGACCAGCCACCAGCCGTGCGCGAAAATCGTCCTTGGCTGGGGTATATCCATGGCTTTCAGCATGCAGGGCCAGTACACTGCGTGGGTGGTCAGAATGTCTTTGCCGATCAGGTGCACCGCCGGCCACCAGGTCTGGAAATTTTCGTCCTCGGACAGGTACCCGATCGCCGAAATATAATTGATCAGAGCGTCGAACCATACATAACAGACATACTGACTGTCGAAAGGCAACTCGATTCCCCAGGAGAGCCGCGCCTTGGGACGCGAAATGCAAAGATCGGCGAGAGGCTTTTTCAAAAAGCCCAGGACCTCGTTACGTCTGAAATCGGGCTGGATGAATTCCGGATTTTTTTCAATATATTTAATGAGCCAGTCCTGGTATTTGGACATTTTAAAAAAGTAGTTCATCTCGGTGATTTTTGTAACGGGCCTGCTGCAGTCGGGGCAGTTGCCGGCCACCAGGTCCTTTTCCGTCCAGAACCTCTCCTCGTGAACGCAATACCAACCCTCGTATTCGGCGGAGTAGATTTCACCCCTGTCATAAATCCGCTGCAGGATTTCGGTGACGACCTTAATGTGACGTTCTTCCGTGGTCCTTATGAAATCGTCATTTTTTATATGAAGTTTCCGCCAGGTTTTTTTGAACCGCAGGACCATTTCATCACAGTAATCGAGCGGTTCGCGTTTGTTTTTTGCGGCTGCGTTTTGGAGTTTCTGCCCGTGCTCGTCCGTGCCTGTTAAAAAGAAGACATCCTCCCCGAAAATCCGATGGAATTCCGCGAGCACGTCCGCGAGTATGGTGGTATAGGCATGACCTATGTGCGGCTCGTCGTTAATATAGTAAATCGGGGTCGTTACATAAAATCTATTTTCCATTTTTTAATATCCTTTATCGGTTATAATATCGGGATTAGCTGTTAACCGCTATGACTAAAATGGTCGCATCAAAGGCCCGGTTTTACGGAATAGTATGCGGACGTCAGGTAATTCCATGCATTTATTATCGTCATCATATCGCGGCATATTACCCTTCGAGTTTCTCCAATTCGGAGGAGTCTTCTTCTCCGGTTTCCACCGGTTCTTCACTGATTATCCTGAAATTTCCTCTATTCCTGGCCCTTCTCAGTTCGACGAGGCTCATTTTTAGTTCTCCGGCCTCGTCCAGGAGAATCCTGATTTCTTCATTGAAGATATCGGAGCGAATTATTCTTCCGGGGCCGCGATTGGTCATGCATCTGGCGCCGACCCGGGGATACTGGGGGGTAACCTCATCGTAAAAACCGATTTCATATCTCAAACAGCACAAAAGCCTCCCGCAATTGCCGGAGAGTTTCTGCGGGTTCAAGGCCAGATTCTGATTGCGGGCCATCTGCGTGGTAATGGTGGAAAACTCGTTCAACCAGGCCGAGCAGCACTGCCTTTTCCCGCATATACCGTACCCGTCGACCCGCTTAGCTTCATCTCTGACCCCTATCTGTCTCAATTCTATTCTGGTCCTGTACGTCGCCGCCAGGTCTTTTACCAACTCCCTGAAATCGACCCTTTTTTCCGCGGTAAAGAAAAAAGTAATTTTGTTGCAATCAAACTGGTACTCGATATCAACCAATTTCATCTTGAGTTTGTGCTTATCTATGAAATTCAGGCATTCGTAAAAAGTCTCGGTTTCCTTTTGCCGATTGAACATCATGCGGCCCCTGTCGGAATCGTTTCCCAGCCTTATTATTTTCGGCAGTTCGCTTTCTTTTTCGCCGGCTTCGCCGGAATCTTTCAAACTTCCGACAACCCTGCCGTAATCCTCGCCCCTCTCCGCCTGCACAATAACAAAATCGTCTATATTTATCTCCGGTCCTTCGGGGTTTATGTAAACGCCTTTACGGTTTCCTTTGAATGCTACAATAAATTTATCCAAAAAATCACCTCTCGTATCGGAGCCTGCATTTGTCAGATTTTCTCAAAAACATCAATCAGGGCAGTTTTAATCTGACCCTTACGGGGTTATCGATTGAGTCCGCGCACGAGATATAGAAAAAAATCATTGCCGAATTTACGGAAACATTATTTACAAGGCACGCTTTTCTAACCTCGCCGCAGCATCCTTTCCAAATTTCCAGCGATTCGATTTCGGGAACTTTCATTTCCCGGAATTTTCCCTTAATATCGACATTGATAAAATGATTATCAAGATGATTTTCATTCAACAGGTAAAGATCATGAATAATCGATTCCATTATCTCGAAATCCAGACGAGTCTCGCCGAACGGATAAGCGGCGCCGGTATATAAGCGATTTATTTCTCCGATAAGCCGTGGAAGTTCGTCCCGATTCAATACCTTTTCGAAAAAAGAAAATATCATATTTCTCCTGTTTAAAAGGTCGCATTGGGAGAGATACAACGCTCTTCCCGGCGAACCGTTGGACATCCTCGCCAGGTAGGCAACCTGATTTTCGGATATATCAAGAATTTTTATAAGATATGTTTCAATGTCCTCTATTGCGGCGGGAGGGATTTTTACGATATCTGTCCGGGAAAGTAAGGTGGGCATCAACTGATCCGGGTTTGCCGTGGTAAGAATAATATGCGTATCATCGGGCGGTTCTTCTACCACTTTCAGAAACAGGTCGGCGGCGCCAAAAGCCATTTTGTCTATGTTCAGGATGGCCACAACCCGACGTCCGCCCAGCAAGGGCTTTTTCGAGAGAGCCAGGATAAGATCTTTTATCACCTCAACCGGTATATTTTCCTTTTTTTCGAAATCGACGATGGCGAAGGGATTCTCGAGCCGCGTGGAAATATAATTGTCTATTTCATCCCTGGTATCGTCGGAATACCTGGCGTTTGACGAAACCGGGTCGGAAAACGAGAAAACCGTACTTTTTCTGGATTCCGGCCTGATCTTGGGGAAAGGGAATACAAATAGAAAGTCGGGATGCTGAAGGTTACGGACATTTTTACAGCCGAAACATTTCCCGCAGGCTGTCAGCGAATCGCAGAGAAGGGCGGCGGCTATATCCATAACAATTTTGAATTTCCCGATACCATCCTTGCCGATTAGAAGAATTGACTGGTTTAGATCCTCGTTTTTCACCAGCGATTTCAGCCTTTTTGAGATATTTTTAAGATGATTATCCATTATCGCAGCCATTTGACCGGATTCAATGATTCTTTCCTGAGCCGGAGCTCAAAATGCAATGTGGAACCGTCCACCGACCCCAGGTCTCCTATTTTGGCGATTGTCTCTCCGGCTTTCACCATGTCGCCGATCTCCACGTAAATATCGATAAGATTAGCGTATAAAGTATAATATCCGCCCCCGTGATCGAGAATGATAAATTGGCCGTATCCCCTGAGCCAGCTTATATAAATTACTGTTCCCGTGGCGGCGGCCGATACGTTGGATCCCGACGGACCCTTGATATCGATACCCGGGTTTGTTAATCTGATCCCTCTTTTGTCTTTTATCGATCCGAAAGCTCTGATAATTTTACCCTGAACGGGCCAGATCAGGTTTCCCTTTTCTCCAGCGAGGCCGGGGAGTTCCGTATAAGCCGTCTCATCAGCGGTTTTCCCGTCCAGGTTGGCGATGATTTCGGAGACCGCGGCCGCGTCGTTCTCCAGGCTCGATATCGCTTTTGCGACATCGGATTTATCGCCCCGAATTTTATCCAGAAGCTCTTTGCGAATGGAGAATGACGTTCTGCGAAATTCCAGTTCATCCCGGTAATCCTCTTCGAGGTTATCCAGAAGCCGCTTTTCGTTTTTCATCCGGTTCAGTTCCGATTCTATTTTTTGCGAGATCGACTTCAAGGATAAGACCAGCTGTCGGTCGTATTCCATCAACGATTTAATATTCTTAAAAGCCACGACGGCTTCAGTCGGATTTCCGGAGGAAATCAGGCTGAACCATATCGGCTTATTGCCGTGTTTGTAAATATAATTCATTCTTTTATTAAGGGCCTGTTTCTTTTTCTCATGTTCCAGGTTTAGCGATTCCAGTTCGCCATCATGTCTGGAAATGCTTTTTTTCAATCTCTCCGATTCCCTTTTTAGTTTCAGGACCAGCTGGTTGGAGAGCGCCACCTGTTCCTCAATGGCGCGCAGTTTTTCAATCTGGTTTTTCTCCCTGTCGGCCAGTTCTACGTATTGCGATCTTTTTATATCCAGCAATTCCTGGAATTCCTCTATCTGCCTCTGCCTCTCCGTATCATCCGCTAATGATTGACCGATAAGAAAAGATGAAAGAACGATAGTGATTATCGCGGCTTTTCTCATATCTTCAGGAACTTCCTGGTTGCCAGCAGCGCTCCCAGCATACCGAGGAGCAGGCCGGTCAGAATAAACGCTATAATTTCATGCAGATTTAAAAACTGCAGTTCGACCAAATTATTTGAAACATATTCGTCAATAAGCCGGAGCAACACGGCGGAGAGGGCCGTTCCGATCAATCCCAATAATCCTCCCAGCAGCACGAAGGGGGTCATTATATAAGTCCTCGATGCCCCCACAACCTGCATAATCTCCACCACCTCCCGCCGGTCGGTTATGGCAACGCGAACCGTATTCGCCGAGATAAATATCCCCGATAAGATCACCAGTACGGCAATAACTATTCCGAATCTTTTTATACTGTCGGTTATGCCGCTGAAACGATAGAGAATCTCCCGAGCGAAAACCACCTCCTCCACCTGGTCCAGCGCGGACAGGTGCGCCACCAACGAATCCGCCGTTTCGGGTTCCAGCACGGTATCATCCACCACCAGGGAGAAGGAGGCCGGAAGAGGATTATCGTCAAGATCCTGTATAATGTCTTGCCCGAAGGACTCTCTTATTTTGAAAAGGGCGTCCCGTTCGGAGTAAAAAATAACGTCGGAAACCCCCTCAAGCGATAAGAGCTCTCCCCGCAGTTTTTCGATCTTGGCCTGCGAAGTATCATCCACAAGAAAAACATCGACGGTCATATTGGCCTTCAGCTTTTTCTCGACAGCGGTCAGGTTATTCGCCGCCAGCCAGAATAGGCCGGGCAGCAGCATGGCCAGCAATATCGTTATAATGGTCCCGAAAATCGACAGGGGCTGGTGACGTGAAGCGCGTCGGATTTCGGCTATGGTCTTTATTAGGTATCTCATTTTTTATCCTGCTTTAGAATACCGTCTTCGAGATGGAGAATCCGTTTGCCGAATTCGGACGCCATGGCGACCTGGTGGGTGGCCACGATTACAGTGGCCCCCTGGAGATTGAGTTTGCAGAATAATTCAAACAGGTCGCGGGAGTTTTTCATATCGAGGTTACCTGTGGGCTCATCCGCCAGAAGCAGCAGCGGTTCGTTGGCAATAGCTCTGGCCAATGCCACCCGCTGGGCCTCGCCGCCGGAAAGCTGACGGGGATAGCTGTTTCTCCTTTGCCAGACCCCGACCTGTTTCATGGCCTCGTCAACTCTTTTCCGGATATAGCGTAACGCTTTGCCGGCCACCTCCAGCGGCAGCGCAACATTTTCAAATGCCGTTCGCTCGGATATCAGCCTGAAATCCTGGAATACATATCCCAGATGGCGTCGAAGATCCGGGATTTTGCTTTTCGGCAGCTCCGCGAGATTGTAGGGACCCAGACTGATTTCGCCGGAGGTGGGGAATTCCTCCCTGAAAATCAGCCTCAATAGCGTCGATTTCCCCGCTCCCGATGCCCCGGTCAGAAATGCCATCTCGCCTTTCTCAAGTTCAAAGGAAACGTTTGAAAGGGCGGTAATTCTGTCGCCGTATTCTTTGGTAACCTCTTTAACTTCCAGCATGGCCTTGAAATTACGGTCATAGCGACAATCGGTCAAGGCCTGATTTTATGATATGATGGAATATATAATTATTATGGTGGTTGGCAGATTTCTGCGTCTGCCAACATGATGTTGGCGCACCGGGAGGTACGCCAACCACCTGCCAGATGGGATATGGATAATTATCTTTACTAAGGCACTCGGTAGACCATGGAGTTAATATGCATTCCCGCCCCCACCGATGCGAAAACGATTATATCACCGCTTTTCAATTCGTAATTCTTGAGCTTGTTCTTAAGCACCATATTCAGAAGCATCGGCAATGTGGCCACCGAACTATGGCCCAGGCGGGAGATGATCATCGGCATGACATACAGAGGAACGGTTTTTTCACCGTAGAGCTTATAGATTCGTTTTAAAATCGCCTCATCCATCTTGGCGTTGGCCTGGTGTATGAGCACCTTGCTGACATCGCTCAGGTGCAGCTTCGCCTTCTCAAGGGCTTCCTTGACAACCAGCGGCACGGTGCTTATGGCGTATTGATATAGTTTGTGGCCGTCCATCTTCAAATACAGTTCATCGTTGCCGTTTGAGGAATTGAACGATCTATCCATCCACAACATGTAAGCGTGGTGGAGAGTGTCAGATCTTGCCGCATGTGACAGGATGCCTGTTTGTCTGGCGCTGGTTTTCGCCTCCAGGATGGCGGCGCCGGCGCCGTCGGCGTAGATCATGCTGTCCCTGTCGTGTGGATCGGAGACTCTCGATAAAATCTCGGCCCCTATTACCAGCGCTCTTTTCGCGTCGCCCGATTTAAGGAAATAATTCGCCTGGATCATCGCCTGAAGCCAGCCCGGGCATCCGAAGGGAAGATCATAGGCGATTGTCTTAGGATTCTCTATTCTCAGCTTATGCTTGACTCTCGAAGCGAGATTGGGAACGAAATCGGATCTCCTGTTGTCCGGCTTTATATCGCCGAAATTATGAGCGACAATAATATAATCAAGACTTTCTTTATCTATTCCCGACGATTCCAGAGCGTCTTTTGCGGCGAAGAAGGCGATATCCGAGGTTACCAGATCATCGGATACATATCTTCTCTCGATGATCCCGGTTATCTCCTCCAATTTGGTTACCGTCTCCTCATTCGCTTTCTCGATTTTTTTCTTTTCCGATTCATAGAAATCATGGTGAAGAAAATCTTTATTCGAAATCGTCCGCAACGGTATATAGCTGCCGGTCCCGGCGATAACGGAATTGATGCTTTTGCTTACCATACCTTATTTTTCCCCGGTCCAATCATAATAACCCACTACTATGGCGAAATTCATACTTTTTGTCAACATGTTTAAGTAAAGAAAATGTTCCGTTGGGTTAAAAAAGTATTCATTTCCAAAATTCCGTAATAATCTATTCGACAAAGTTTTCCGGCGGAGTGATGTTTCTTAGAAAATCATTCTTTACTGTCTATCGAATGTTATTATAACCTGTCCCTCGGTCGAAATGGGCCAGCTTTTTTCCTCGAGATCGGGAGCCCCGGATACCTCAACCGTGCCGGAAAACTTCAGCCGGATATCGGATCTAACGGGCAATCCCGAAACCTCGTCCATTTTGATTAATCCTCTCTGGTCGCCCTCTATATTATAAGACAGGGAGAATAGTCCCATGTCAATCCCCTCGGAATTTAGATTGGATCTAACCATAGATACAACGTCGATATCCGCGATCCCATCCTTCCTCGAAAGCATTGTGTAGTCGGTTTCGACAGTAACCGGAAAGCCGACATCCATGGCGGTTTCGGCATGCCAGCTGTCGCCGGTATCGACCGGGCTATCCGGATAAAATGCCGTCATCTGCTCAAAAGACTGGCGCATGGCTTCATCGCCGAATTGCTTTCGAAGGCCGTCTATTATTTCATTCCGCTGGCGTGAGTCGGGTATGTTTAATTCGTCTATGATCTTATCGATAATCTCCTGAAAACCATCGAGCCGCTTTACCTTTCCCTCTGAAGTGACTTCCATCGTGATCTCCGAGCCTGCCAGGATTTTGTATCCTATCATGGAGGGATCTATGTAGTCCGGCATATTCTCGGAATCGAATTCAACTTTCTGCATGCCGAATCTCTGAGAGCTTTTTATCCGGGCGTATCTTGCCGAGATCTCGTAATTCCCGGCATCATTTTTCGATAGAATATTATAATCCCATACCAATAACAGGTTTTGCTCCATCCTCTGTTCTTCACCTTCGATTGTCTGTTTAACCCGTTTGCTCATTTCCATGGAGCATAGGTAGTTTGTACCCGGGGTAAAATTCAATTTCGGCTTTACAGGATTTTCGGCGCGCGGGGTCGTATAAATAGAAAGAATAATTACCATAACCGCGATTTCACCGATTTTTCGTATCATCATTTGCTCCTGACAGTTTTTTTCCCATACGCATCCGTAATATTACTATATTATTCAATTGATTCAATAATATTATTTATATGCCCTTTTGTTCCATAATTGACAACAAATTCGTGATAATTCGCCACGCCAAGGCGGCAAAAATGTGTAATAATAACACGATTGGAAATTCAGTCTCTTTATAATCCGATGTTGTTTAATGAGATACGATTTTACTATTGCGGCACATCAATTGCATATTTGAGCTTGAGAAAACTTGAAAGGAGATTACGATGAACAGGACAAAAGAGATAAGTCTGGGACTGATCTGGGGCGCTATGGCGGCGCTTCTTATCATGCTTTTTATTTTTGTTGAAGGAAAATCGGCGAATCCCGGCAATGACGGCGGAGAGATAGAGATTACCATTTCGGCCGATTCGGTGCATTTCGAACTTGATAAAGACGGCAGCATAAAATCGGTTACCGTTGGTAAAGACCGATTCGAAAAAACATCTTCCGGAATCAGGATTAAAGATGAAATTATAATTGAAAACGGGCGGGTTTTTATTGATGGCGTCGAGATTACCGAGGGCGAACTGGATAGACTCGCTGTGGACAGCGAATATAGCGTACCATACGTTGGATGGACTGAGGGCGGACGCAAGAATAGATATGTGAGAAGAGAAAGGCTGGCAACGGTATATATGGATACGGTTGATGATGTTGTCAAATTTTCAGATATTGTAATTCGTAATGACGAACATGTGACAGGAGATGTCGTATCGTTGTGCGGCGACGTGGATGTATATGGCCTGGTTGACGGTGATGTTGCTGTTTTAAGCGGTGATCTGTGCGTATATGGTGAAGTAGGCGGCGATGCGGTTGCGGTTTTTGGTGATGTTTACCTTGAAGATTGCTATGTGGGCGGAGATGTGGCGGCACCTTTCGGAGAGGTTTTTCGCGAGGAAGGAGTAACCGTCAGAGGAGATATCGCCACGACGAAGTTTGAGGGCATCCATACAGCCGGTCTCGGATTTACAGTTCGATACAACAGGGTCGAAGGTCTGGCGGTATTTTCCACACTTGACTACGATGACAGGGAGAAAAAACATCCGTCCGTTGATCTATTGGGCGGTTATGCATTTACCCTGAAACGCTGGGAATACGATTTTGGAATTAGCCACAGGTTTTTCGATGGTTGGAGTCCCTATATAGAAGTGGGCATGTTTCAGCTCGCGGAATCATCGGATAAATGGATATTGACGGAACCCGAAAACTCAATTGCGGCGGCCTTATTGAAAGAGGATTTCTATGATTTTTACTGGAAAAGAGGTTTTTCAGGAGAGTTAGGGCTTAGCTACGATAAAGATCTCTCTTTCGGGGTGGGCTACTCGGCCGCGAAAATCCAAAACCTGAAAAGGACCGCCAGTAAAGCCCTTTTCGGAGGCAAAAAGGAATTCAGGGAAAACTGGTCTACGGTTCTATATGATACATCGGCCCTTGCAGGAATCGATGGAAAACTTAAAGAGGTTGAATTCAAAGCAAGTTACGACACGCGCGATTATGAGGAGGATCCCGAATCGGGTATTTTTGCGCAGCTGTTATACAGGCAGGCCCTCGATTCAGACTCAGCGGATTTCGATTACGAAACAATGGATGCGGAACTGAAATACTATTGTCCGGTATCTACCGATCAAACGCTTTTCTTCCGCTTGCGTGGCGGATATTCCGATGATGATCTTCCGCTGTTCAGACGTTATTTTATCGGAGGGATCGGTTCATTGAGGGGATATGAATATAAGGAATTTCAGGGAAACCGATACATGCTTTTCAATGCCGATTACATCTGGCGCTTTTTCGACAGTTCTTTTGGCGCCGGGGTCTTTTTTGACGCCGGAAAAGCGGCCTTCTCCGGAACCGAATTCGAGGATGAGGACCTTTATACCGATATCGGCATAGCACTTCTTGTCGGTGAAGATTTCAGGATAAACCTGGCGCAGCGGCTTGACGATATCGATAAATCACCGGTTTTATCTCTACGGGGGAAGATCCTATTTTAAATGGCTTTGTTCGGAAAAGTTCGGATTGAATTATCATTGTAAACGGTTTGGGTTGCAAATACATGGAAATATAGTTATCTATTTTTATGGGATGGGAATTTTCTGTATTTTACGGCGTGGTAATGCGGATTAGGCGAATTCATTTAATTCTTATAACATTGCTTCTGTTTCAATACCCGGTTTCAAATGCGGTAAATCTTGAATTTTCATCTGTAGAGTTTGAAGGCGGGGAAATTGCAGTTACATTGCAGGTAAGCGATTCCCTCCCTGTGGACTTGGTCAGCTACATCAAGAAGGGCGTGCCGATAAGTTTCGAATATAAAATGGAACTATGGAAATCGAGGTCGGGATGGCTCGATAACCATATCGTAAACAATGGAGTTACGTACAGACTCCGCTATGACACATGGGAAAAGGAATACACAATATTAACGGAAAAATCGGAAATGATTATTGAAAATCATCTTGATAAAGACCGTGAAGCAACAGACCTGGTGAAATCATCCGGGCTTCTGAAAATGAAGCTCAAAAATACGACCGGGCAATTTTATATAACCGGAAAGCTTACCATCAGGACTATGAGCCTATCCAATTTAAGGGAGGTCGAATCCTGGCTAAAAGGGGAAATCTCGGGTGCCAAAAAGCCCGATATTAAAAATGCTCCCGACAAATTAGGAGAATTTTTATTCAATACGGCGCTTAAAATCTCGGGTCTGAAGAATATTTCCGAAGAAATCCGATCTCCATTTTTTATGATTAAAGACGGCAAAGTTGTCTTTCCGGAAGTAAAATAGCGAAATCCACATATTACGGTAGGATAAAATATACAATCGGATAAATGACGGCAGATCAAATTTAGTATACTTTTTTGGCCTGACGGATTTTGATATATAATGAATAATATGGACTTTTTAAACAGGGATTAAAGGCACTATTATAATTTTCAACGTATTAGCTTTATTTAAAGCGGTCTGTATTTTCAATTCGCCGTTGACATATGGGCCTCGTTATATTATTATTAGTTATAATTTTTGGGAGGATTAGAATTGGAGAAATTTCCTGAGTGTCTGAAATGCTCAAAGGGCGTGCTTATTCCGCTGTCCGATTATGGTCGTGAGGGGTCGGAAATCCGTTATAAGGCCTGGGTTTGCACCAATCCTGAATGCGGCTACAATATCAGGATCGACAATGGTGAAGTTTCGCTGGGCAGGTTATTAAAACATTCCGATAAATAGCCGTGGCTTTCAAGGAATTATTTACAAACAACATAGGCTGGAAAATAGGGGGGATTGTTATGGCGCTAATGTTGTGGGTCCATCTGACCACTGAAAAAAACTATGAGAACAAATTTTCGGCAGAAATTGAATACGCAGGTCTACACGAGGGTTTTTACGTGGATAATATCGAACCGCCGGCCGCGGAAATTACGATTATAGGTACCGGCAAGCAGCTCGCCCTTCTGGAACTGGCAAGAAACCCCAAAATCAGAATCGACCTTTCGTCAATAAGAGAAGCCGGCACTTACAGGTATGATATTACTCTTCTGGAAATCTATAATATTGATCCTTACGAGTACGCCAGTATCGATTTTCCGTCCGGGGATCATTGTAGCGTTTCAATCAAACGCAAGATATAATAACCCCTATGCTGGTTTTGGGAGTTGAGACATCCTGCGATGAAACGTCGGCAGGAGTTGTAAAAGACGGCCGAGAGATTCTATCCAACGTGATTCTCTCGCAGGAGATTCACGAGAAATACGGCGGAGTGGTGCCCGAACTGGCATCGAGAATTCATATAACGGAACTTGTTGATATTATAGATATGGCTCTTGGTAGAGCGGGCGTCAGACTCGATGATCTGGACGGTCTGGCGGTCACATATGGGCCGGGCCTGGTTGGATGTTTGCTGGTGGGTATATCATTTGTTAAATCGGTTCATCAATCTACCGGAATACCTTTCTATGGCGCAAACCACCTTGAAGGCCATATCTTTTCAAATCTGCTCGAGCAATCGGAGATTAAGACTCCTCATATAACCCTGGTGGCGTCGGGCGGACACTCCAACCTGTACTTTGTAGAAGAATGGGGAAAATACAAGCTTCTGGGTTCCACCAGAGACGACGCACCCGGCGAGGCGTTCGACAAGATCTCCAATCTTCTCGGGCTGGGTTATCCCGGCGGGCCGGCGATCGAAAAGGAGTCGATTGGCGGAAACAGAGATTTTATAAATTTCCCGCGAGCAATGAAGGATAGAGATAATTACGAATTCTCATTTTCGGGATTGAAAACCGCCGTGGCCCTGTATTTGAAAGACAAACCCCCCGATTTTATCAATGATCATCTCGCCGATATCGCCGCCTCTTTTCAGGAAGCGGTCTGCGAAATTCTGGTGATTAAGACCCTCAACGCCGCTGAGGCCTATGACATTTCGCAGGTTTCGATAACGGGAGGCGTGGCCAGAAACCTGAGGCTTCGAGGGCTATTCGAAGAGCGAAAACCGGCAAATTTAGAAATATTCATTCCCGGTCCTGACCTATGCTCCGACAACGGCGCCATGGTTGCCGCCTGCGGATCGTTTCATCTGCAAAAAGGCGAAAGATCGAATCTCAGTTTAAATGCGGTTCCCTATCTGGAGCTGTAAAACCGATAATATTCCCCATCCGCGGTTCCGTCAGTTCGTAACGAAGCGCCAATTGACGGTCAGGCAATCGGTCAGTTCACATTTCGTTGCGATCTTACCGGACATTTAGGCTGCGTATTGTATCGACTATTTTTTCTTCGGAACCCTCGTAAGCCGATACACAACGGGATTGTCTCCGTCGGGGCAGGAAATCGTCATTTCGTCCTTGTTGAAGTCCCTCCAGGGGACCTCGCCGCCAAATCGAAGCGCCGTGGCGAAGGGCATTAACGAATGACGGGCCCAGATGCAGAATTTCGGGTCATCCCATGAAAACTCGTCGCCCTTCTTATACTCCGACGGGCATTTCCCGCTTCCGAGGATATCTACTATCTTCAGCTTAACATCATATTCGGACATACCAACCTCCCTGCTTTATTATATATCCCGATCCTCTTTATTAACATATAAGGACGATCCGTTTTTGTCGATCCTTATCATATTTTCCGCCGATTTTTCAAACGACGTAACCGCGTAACAATACATGCACCTGTAGCCGCAGGTATTATAGGCTCCGATATCGACCGATTGAGCGCATAAACATTTCCTCCGTTGACCGGTATCTTTTTTATAGGGGATCTCAAGATTGAAAATTTCGTTTATACAGTCGCTGTCTATACAAGCTCCCGGTTTTACCCCTGGCGCCGAAAGGTCGGTTTCCTCGGCGCAGGATTGAACCTGCATTCCGTGACTTTCGCTGATTTGCCTGAATCGGGATGCTATTTTGTTGCAGATCTCTTGATTCATATCAAAAAAACGAATGCCCTTTTCATTCCCGAGTTTCATAAACCGTGATTGCACTTTCTTATAAAGATCGACGAAGCTAATTATAACTCGTTTTGTATATCCCGAAAGCTCTTTGGCGATATTTTGAAAGTTTTCAAGATGGAACTTCTCATTGGTTGACGAACTCAATATAATCGGATCGTAACGCCAGATGATCGGCCTGGTTCCGATTCTGTCACTCAGTTTTCTAAACGTATCCACCGCGGCTTTTAACGGCGGAAGGTTTTCCTCCAGTTCACGAGGATAGCCGGTAATCGTATAGAGAAAGATATACTTATATCCCCGGTTGTCGAGGTCGTCCAAATGTTTAAATAGTGGAACGGGGTTCCGTGTCCAGAAGACGATAGCGTCGACCGATTCAGGATTCAGATCAATACTCCTTCTCTGCGAGGGATTGATCGGATTTGCGATATCGACATAACCGGCCTTTATCCTGTTCATAAACCAACCCGGATAAAACGCCGGAATGTCGGTGCGGCGTGAGGCGGAGATAATCATATAAATAAAATGTTAGATTAAAAAAGAAAATCAAAATAAAAAAGCTATCGGGCTGCTCGACGCGACAGCGCGATTGAAAAGTGTTTTTTTCGCTAATATGATTCCAGCTCTTTTAAGAGAGCCTTGTATTTTTCCTCGGTGCCGGATTTCTCTTTCTCCACCCGGTCAAAATCGGGGCGCATGGCCTCGATTCCGCTTTCACCGAGAGCGTTCCTCGCCATGGGGTAAAGTATTCTATCTTCTTTGTCAATATGGGCCCTGAGCAGATAAACATAACTTTTGGCGTTCTCCGCGATTTCATTAACCGCCGATTTGTCGCCGACAATGTAGCGCTCGTTGGCTTTCTCCATTGCCCTCACGTAATGTCTACCCTGATCGTGTTCGGAGAGCATGACCGCGATCGGTCCGCCCTCCACAGGAAATCCCGCTTTTTCCATTTTCTTAAACAGGATATCCTCCTCCTTTGCGTGATGGTATCTGTCGGCGTAATTGCGAATGAAGTCTATAGCCTCGTTGAAAAACCGCGGATCTACTTTCTCTCCCTTTTCGAGACGATCCGCGTTTCTGGCCAGAATATCTATTCCGGCCAGGATATTTTGATGTTCGTCCATCAGTTTTTCAATGGGATCCATGACGACTCCTATTTTAAATTACCAAATTACTCCATCAGTTTTTGTATTTACGTTTTGAATATAATGCAGGCAATTGACATAAATCAATATAAGACGAGAAAATCGTCGGGAGAGAATGACTCCCGCTCGGAACATTATTAATATTCCAGCCGAATAAAGGTCAGAATTATAACAAGGAGGCGGTTATGAAAAGAGCTACAATTTTAGCCCCGATCATTTTCCTTATTGCCGGATGCTCAAGTCACATGCCTTATAAACCCGATACGAGCGGAACGGCTTTTTCCAAACCTAAGAAAATTGATCTACGCGATGAAACCGACAGAATGATTGTCTCGTCGGCGACAATCAGGTTGAAATCTCTGGAGCCCGATTCGGTTCATAATCGCGTAATGGAATTTGCGTTATCATGTAATGGATATATTCTGTATTCGGGCGAAGGCAAAACTACTATCCGCGTCCCGGCCGTCTATTTCAAGCGGGTTATGTCCGATATCGAAACCCTGGGCGAGGTGCTTTCCAGGGAGATTACCGGAAAGGATGTAACGGAAGAATATCACGATCTCCAGACCAGGCTTGACAATGCCGAAAAAACCCGGCAGCGGTATCTGGCCCTGTTGGACAAAGCGAAAAACCTGGAGGAGATATTACGGATCGAGCGCGAGCTTGAAAGGCTCGGCCAGAACATCGAGCAATTAAAAGGGAAGATTGAGAGGCTGTCCCATATCGTGGCTTATTCATCAATTACCGTGGAGACGACCGATCCGGCAAGACCGGGACCGGTCGGGTATGTTTTTTACGGCTTATACAAGGGTATAGAATGGCTGTTTGTCCGGAATTGACAAGATAATCGCTGCAGAAGTCTTATTAATAAATCTCTTATATGGATCCCCGGCCAATTGGCCTTGATTTCAAAAACCGAATTTTATATTATTCGGCAGAGGCAGAAAAACGGACATAAAATCTAAGATTAAAAATAACGACGAAAGGGTTGAAGATGAAGGGCGACGCCAAAATTATCAAAATCCTGAATGATCTGTTGGCAGACGAGCTTACCGCCATCAACCAGTACATCGTCCATTCCGAGATGTGCGCTGATTGGGGCTACGAGAAGCTGCATAAAGCCAACGAGAAGCGGGCCATCGATGAGATGAAGCATGCCGAAACGCTGATCGGAAGAATACTGTTTTTGGAGGGCAAGCCGACCGTCAGCACGCTGAACAAGATCACCATTGGTGAAAGCGTTGAAATCCAGCACAAAAACGATATAAACGCCGAGAGCGGAGCCATAAAGGCCTATAACGACGGTGTCAAACTGTCGGTCGAACTGGGCGATAACGGTACCCGGGAGATGCTGGAAAGTATTCTCAAAGACGAGGAGGATCATATCGACTGGCTGGAGGCCCAGGTCGACCAGATCACTCAAATGGGTATCGAGAACTACCTCGTGGAACAGATGGATTAGCGGATCGTCGACAGCGCGGCTCTAATATTTTATTGCATAGCCCGGACTGGAAAGTCGGGGTTGTTAGTTTAATTATTGAATTAAGCAATCCTGCGATGTGCCGTGGATTATCGGTTTTTCCTGTTGCCTTTTTCTGTTTTTTTGCGATCGGTAATATCGATGAATATTGCGCCGAACTGCCCCTTTTCCGGACAGAAAGCTACGACATCGTAGTATCTGTCGAGATCCTGCGAATAGTTTTCAAACCTCACCGATTTGCCGGTTAAGGCGACTTTTCCATAAGTCTCAATCCAAAAAGATTCAATGCCCGGCAATACCTGTTTCACGGTTTTTCCGATAACATCTTTGCGCAACAAACCTGTCATTTTTTCAAAAGAAGGATTGACCTCCAGGAATCGATAATCGATGGGTTCATCTTCATTATCGCAGATTATTTCGTGTAAGGCAAAACCATCAATCATCTTGTCGAAGAGCATCTGATATTTTTCTTCGCTCTCTTTCAAAGCCTCCGAGGCATAAAAATCAGCGGTGATGTCGAGGCCTGAACTTAAGGTCCCATTTATTTTTCCGGAAAGATCCTTTAGTATTATATTATGCCAGGCGATAAGCCTTTCTTCGCCATCTTTTGTTATAACCGGGTTTTCAAAGAATCGGTGCGCTTTAAGGTCTCCAGCCATTAATTCTTTAAACACCTTTTTGACTTCAGGTCCGAAATATTTGGGGAGAAATTTATCGAACCAGTTCTTCCCTATTATCTCCTGCTCTTCGTACCCGAGAATCTCGCAACCTCTTTTATTTATTTGAGTTATTTTGCCGGAGGAATCGAGTTTAACAATCATTGTATGAACCACATCGAGATATTGTTGTGTCATGTCATCGGACACAAGCTGGTTTCTTTCAAGTAATAGAGAAAGCTTGCTCTTTTCGGATTCGAGCCGGGATATTCTGCGCCTTAAAGATTCGATTTCCTCTATAAGCCGTTTCTTGGTTTTACTGCTGTCTTTCATTACGTTCACTCCTGATATTACAGATCTTCGAAGATGCAAAACCAGAGATGCGAAACAATGAATAATCTATTTGAATAGATTGTCAAATTCAAGAAAAATAACGGAAATCAATGATCAAAAAATCCCGCTCTAAATATATACATGGAAGTCCATTTTAAGTTTTCCCTGAAATTTATGATCAATTGAAATAAGATGTTGGTCCGGCAGCCGGCGCAGATAATAAGAAATTTGGCGTATAGTCAGGCAAACTATCTTTTTGACATTTAATGAAGTCGCCTTTATATTCGGTCAGGTGAGTTTATGGTCGAAGCGGTTGGCATTGATCTTGTTGAAATACAAAGAATTGAGGAGTCGGTAAATCGTTACGGCGAACGATTTACCGATCGCGTTTTTACGCCGTGGGAAATCCAGTATTGCCGCTCCAAAATTAACCCGATGCTTTCATTTGCGGGAAGGTTCGCCGTAAAAGAAGCGGTCTTTAAGGCGGTAGGCACGGGATTCTCGGAGGGGGTTAAATGGAAATCGGTCGAAGTCGTGAATGATCGTAAGGGACAACCTCAGGTCAGACTGGGTAAAGCGATTCGAGATCATATCGGCGATAAAAATTTCCTGATATCTCTTTCTCACACAAAAGATCATGCGGTCGCTGTGGCCATATTGATCGGCGAAAAGGTAAAATAATATTATCAAAAATTTATTTGCTTTGTATATAAATTAAAGGATAAATGGATAATATGATCAAACAGGCTGAAGAACTCGCGGAATTCTGTAACCGGCTCTATGATAAGGAATATATCACCGGGATTGAAGGAAACCTTTCCGTTCGACTTCCCGAAAATCGCATTATGATCACGCCCAAAGGCTTGAATAAAGGTTTTATAACTTCAAAGGACATGGTTGTCTGCGACGCGAGCGGGGCGAAGCTCGAAGGGATCCACGAGCCCTCCTCGGAGGTTACTATTCATGCGGCGGTTTATAAATATCGCAATGAAATCAACGCCGTATGCCATGCGCACCCGGTATTCGCCACGGCATTTTCACTTGCGGGAAAACCATTCAATAAAGCGATCCTGCCGGAATTCGTGACCACATTGGGGATTGTGCCCGTGGTGAGATACGCTACGCCCGGATCGGAAAAGCTGGCATCAAACCTGCTTGAAGTTATAGATAAATATGAGGCTTTCCTGCTTGAAAAACACGGGTCGCTGACTCTGGGGCGGTCTATGATGGAGGCCTTTAACAGGACCGAGATTCTGGAGCGGTATTCCAAATTGCTTTTTTATGCCCGGCAGATCGAATCGCTCAAATTGATTCCTCGCGAGGAAACCGATCGTCTCCTGGATATCGGCGGGCGGCAGAATCTAAAGGGGATTATTATCGCGGGGAAAAGCGATCAATGAGTATAAAGGGCTATATCGCCGTCGAAGGGCCTATTGGCGTCGGCAAGACCACCCTGGCCAAACTGCTGGCGAAGAAGCTGGACGCGCGTTTAATTCTGGAAAATTCCGAGAGCAATCCGTTTCTTCCCGATTTTTATAAAAATCGTGAAAGGTACGCGTTTCAGACCCAGATTTTCTTTCTTATGTCACGATCTGCCCAGCAACAGCATTTCGCTCACGATGATCTTTTTTCGCAATGCACGTTGAGCGATTACATCTTCGCGAAAGACGGTTTATTCGCCGGATTAAACCTTTCCAGCGATGAGCTGATCTTATACGAAAAGGTAACGTCTAATCTTGAAAAAAACGTGGCGATTCCCGATATGGTTATCTACCTTACGGCAACGGTCGATACTCTAATTCAACGGATCAGGAGAAGACAACGCTCTTTTGAGAAAGGCCTCGAGAAATCCTATCTGGAAAATCTGTGTGAGACTTACAGCAATTTCTTTTTCAACTATAGCGACGCGCCTCTTCTGGTGGTAAAAACTGATAATGTCGATTTTTCTACGGATGGGGATAAGTTGTCTTACATAATAGAGAAAATATCCAATAAGAAAGAGGGAACAGAGTATATTTCCTTTGACAGTGTGTTAACGGATAATCGAATGGGCACCGGGTGATGGCGATTCTCAGAATGTCGAAAATGAAATTTTACGGTCATCACGGGGTAACCGGGGAAGAAAAGGAAAAAGGGGCGAATTACGAGGTCGATTGCGAAATCGAGACCGACATTGCGAAATGCGCCGTCAGCGATAATATCGATGATGCCATAAATTACGATACGGTTTACTTTATCGTCCGGGAGCATATGGAAAATCGAAGGTATAACCTTCTGGAGACCGTTGGGGTTAAGCTCAAAGACGAGATCAAGACAAAGACCGGGGCGCGGAGGATTACCCTGAGGATTCGTAAAATGGGTCCCCCTATCGAGGGACCGATGGATTATTTTGAGGTTGAAATATCGGAATAAATTCCGGAGGTGATAAGTGTCGGATGTATTTCTGGGATTGGGCTCCAACGACGGAAATCGCGAAGATAACATAAAGCGGGCGCTGGTCTTGCTGGAAAATGATAAGGGGATCAAAATAAAGGCGGCATCATCTTTATATGAGACAAAAGCCCTTGGAGAGTCTCTGCAGCCCGATTTTGTCAATTGCGTGGTCAAGATTAAAACCGACTACGAGCCCCGGGATCTTCTAAAAATAGCGAAATCCGTGGAAAAGACCCTGGGACGCGAACCGCACACTCACATGTTGCCGCGTACCATGGATATCGATATTCTCCTTTACGACAATATTGATCTTGATTCGCTGGAGCTCAGGATTCCCCACTCTCGTCTGCACATGAGAAGGTTTGTTCTGGAGCCGCTTTTGGAAATCGATAAAAACATCAGGCATCCGATAACCAACGAGCTCCTGAGCGATTGTCTCGAAAAAGTAAAATCTCAAAAGATGATGAAAATAATGGATTCCTCCGAGGTCTGGAATGAGTGATCAAACATCCCATAAACCGGATGGCCGTGTTACCACTCGCAGTTTGAAGAGATTTAAAAAAGACGGCAAAAAAATTACCATGTTAACGGCCTATGATTATCCAACCGCGAAAATCCTCGACTCCTCCGGAATCGACTGCATCCTGATAGGCGATACGGCCGGAGTCGTGGTCGCCGGTAACGAAAACACCCTGCCGGTCACCATGGACGAGATGATATTTTTAACCAAAGCGGTGTCTCGCGGAGTAAAAAAGGCACTTCTGGTCGGCGATATGCCGTTTATGAGCTTCCAGGTATCGGAGGCGGAGGCGATCCGTAACGCCGGCCGCTTCCTGAAAGAGGGTGCCGCCGCCGCTGTCAAGCTCGAGGGCGGTTCGGAGATCGCACCACTGATATTAAAGATGGTCGATTTCGGCATCCCCGTTATGGGGCATATCGGGCTGACGCCTCAGTCCATAAATAAATTCGGGGCGCATCTGATTTTCGGCAAGACCGAAAAACAGAAAAACTACCTGCTTCAATCCGCCCGGGCGCTGCAGGACGCCGGATGTTTCGCCATGGTACTGGAATCGGTGTTGCCCGACGTCGCCGGGGAGATCACCGAATCGGTGAGCATTCCCACCATCGGCATCGGCGCGGGGCCGCATTGCGACGGCCAGGTGCTGGTAATCTCCGATATGATCGGGCTTTTCGAGGATTTCAAACCGAAATTCGTGCGCACCTACGCCGACGTCGCCGGGATTATCAGAAAAGCGGTCTCCGAATATATAAGGGACGTCGAGAAAGGCGACTTTCCCGGGGAAAAGGAAAGCTATGGATAAAAATAATTGGGATGAATTAACATTTTTTGATACGGGCTCT
>CP070742.1:1296747-1302744 GCA_020348065.1 Candidatus Zixiibacteriota bacterium | reverse complement strand
CTGGGATGTGACGATTATAATGATGAATACTACAGACTTGCCGGCGCCGACGGTTCGATCGGGGAAAACCGCGTTTTCGAAGATATTTTCAGTGGCGTAGATTTCTACGCTGAAGCTATTTCGGCGATTAAAGCCCTTCAGATAACAAATGATCGTGATTTGCGAATTTGTAAAATAGTAACCGGCCTTGACGACGATTGTCCAGATTGGGATGAATACTGTCCGTATAACTGGCAAGATCGAATTGAGGGGATCGTTAATGGATACCTGGCAAATTATGATACAGTCTATATGCCTGAAATGTGGAATAGTTATGGTCCGGATGAAGCATGGGAAGGCTACGGAATGCTCGCATTGGACATCGTTACAGGTAGAGGCGCATATGCAATAGCCGGCAAAATGATTCCCAGCAATCCCCTTACGGGCGAGGGCGATATTTATTTCTCCGATGGCGGGGGTACAGTATGCAGATGGCCCATAGGACCTTACCCGGATTTCTTTTGTACGAATGTCTCGGGAACGATCACCATCGATCCACCGTCGCCGGGAGACCTCTATTGTGCCGAAAGCGAAGATTATCTAACCTTTACAGTACCCGCAATTCATTATTTAAGCCATCCCGGTACTGATCTTATATGCAATGATTTGGGCACTGAAACGAACCGTCAATGCCGGGTTCCATATACGATCAAAGAAATAGCGGAAAATCCGGAAATGGGCCCGGGGGTATATACTTTTGTGGTCGGAGTCCGCGGCTTGAACGGTTTGTGTGATGGGAGTTGTCAAACGGCGGAAAAATCGTTTACGATTTTTAACGTGGAAATTAAGAATCCGCATGGAGATCCGGAAGCGGATCCTGGCGATGCAGGTGCGAATTTTACTAATGAGGTGATATTTTCACCTGATTATCCGGCGTCAAATGCATATGTGGATGTCTTTTGTGAAGCAGAGCCCGATCCGGACACTGCTGAACTGCGGGCATATTTGGAAGATAATAGGATTCGATGGACCGTAACGGAAATAGATGGCTCGTCTCTTTCCTGGGATTCACAATGGCCCGGCACCACTGATAAGGGTGAGGGGATAGATCCAATCGCCACATTCACCGGGATGCCCGGGCAAAATTCCAGTTTTGGATTGAAACAGGTAAAAATGGAACTTATGGATGGAGGCCAACCGATAAGCGAAAAAACTACAAATATCCAGGTGTTTTTTCCAAGGGATGAATCCAATAATCCGGGTGGAAATGATCCTAACTGGTTTTATTACTGGTCGCAGGTATACGTAAACGGTAATGTTACATATGATGCAACATTAGATGCAGGCGGAATAACGCCAGGAGGGGCTTATTGGAGTTATTACACACAACCGGATAAAGATGATATTGTTATTGGAAACTGGCATCCTGGAGAGTGGAGATCTTACGAGGTCGGCAGGGAGTTCTCAGGAATTGATCGCTTCGTAGCTACCGTTATACATGAAGAAAAACATGTGGATCAGATTCAGAGAGCCGATCCATTAGTACCATCTTCAGGTGACGATACCTTCCGTTACGGATGGTCTTGGGGTACATATCCCGTTCGTCATAATCATTGGTCGGATCCTAATAATAAATGGGGTAAGGACGACTTTGATGACGATGGAGATAGCATAGAGGATAATGCTAGGCCCGAGCCTCCTTTTGAACCGGGTTGGCCGCAACCGAATGGAGACCCTTGGGATGTTAGTCTAGAGCATCAATCTTGGCAGGATTGGCCAAATATATGGCCATTGCCCAACCCCATGTACCCCGGAGTTCATCCCATTGAGGCAGAAGCCATAAACCACAGTGATAATACCATGCCAGTAAATCCCCATTATTATGGGGAGTTCGATTGGGGAGACAAGGGAAAGCAGCACAGAACAAACGATAATTGGGATGATTAGGAGGATTTTGCAATGAGAAGTGGAATACTTATTGGCATTGCTATCTTTCTGCTTTTAGGTGTAACGGCAGAAAAAGGCTGTACAGTGGATATACCTTGGAGCGGTCTACCCGATTTAGCAATTAGATCCGAGATTATTGCCATGGGGACGGTTACAAGTAGGGATGAGAACACGATTATGATTACGGAACGAATCTTAAAGGGAAGGGCTCCAAAGGAACTGAATATAATCGATACAATTAAGGTTGGTTGGCTTGCGGTCAATTACGTTGAAAACGAGAAGGTAATATTGTTTTTGAAATCTGTTGAAGCGAATACTGCCTATTTGACTTCAGGCTATTTGTCAAAGTGGCCTAGAGATACCATAAGTGAATATTCCAATATTCTTGACAGGGCTTCAGTTGAGAGCATTGTCGGCCTTGTAAACCAGATACTTTACATTGAATCAAAAACCGATCTTAATGACAGAGTCAAAATTATCAAAGGCTGGCTTGACTCATCGGACAGTTTATTAACACTTGTTGCCTTACAATATGCTTTGAGTTCTCATATCTGGCCAGAAGGGCTTTCGCCAGATTATCAAAAGGGTATTACTAAGAACAATGTTCGTAAGCAACTAAGCGGTTACGCTTTCAAGCTTATACAAAGTAACAACCCTGAAATTCAGGAAGAGTCTATTCGATTACTGAGATACGCCGATTCTAAATCGGTATTGCCTGTTCTGATAAATAAGATTACCGATCCGAATAAGTATGTAAGAGAAGCAACCAGTTCGGTATTATTCTCAATTTTGCATGAAAAGGATTTGAACGACGATCTTAAATACGATTACAATGAATCTTCAGAGGAGCTTTTATCCGTCCAACGAAAATGGCAGGAGTGGTATGATAATGAGTTTATTAACAAATAAAAACAAGCGCTATATATTTTGGCGCCTTTAACTTAAGGAGTATCAAAATGCTTAAAAAGAGAACGTTGATAATAGTTTTAAGTCTAATATTAGGGAAAACGACTTTACAATGAAAAGTCAAATCATTTTTGGGGTTATTTTCTTTCTTGTTCTATGTGTAACGGCAAAAAGGAGTTTTCCAACTTCTGTATCGATAGGTGGTCTGTACGGTTTGGTAAGTAAATCAGATATCATAGCCTCGGGTAACATTATGATTAAAGGTGGGAAAACGATTCTAGTTACTGACCGAATTTTGAAAGGAAAGGCTCCGAAAGAATTAACTATAAGTAATGATCCTGAGACTGGATGGACGAAGGTCGATTTTATCGAAGATGAATACGTGCTATTATTTTTGAAGTCTATCGATGCAGGTAGCGCCAAATTAACCGCGGGTGGCACGGCCAAGTGGCCTAAAGCAAACGCAGGTGAATATTCCAATATACTCAGCAGAGCTTCAATTGAGAGCATTGCCGGCCTGGTGAACCAGATACTTCGGATCGAATCTAAAACCGACATTGACGATAGGGTCGATATTCTTCGAGACTGGCTTGACTCATCCGACAGTTTATTAAACCTTATTGCTTTACAATATGCTTTGGGCGGTCATATCTGGTCAAATGAACCTTCGCCTGATTATCAGACCAGTATTATCAGGAACTCTATTCTTAACGGGCTAAGCGGTTATGCCTTAAGGCTTATACAAAGCGACAGCCCGTTAATTCAAATAGAGTCCATTAAATTACTGCGATACGCCGATCCCAAATCGGCATTACCTATTCTGATAGGTAAGATTGCCGATCCAAATAAGGGTGTAAGAGTATCAACGATTGTAGTATTAAGATCATTTGCACGCCGGTTGGATATCGCGGAAGGCTTCGATTGCGATTCAAATTCTCCTCCTGAAGAGTTGTTACCTGTTCAAAGAAAATGGCAGGAATGGTATGATAAAGAGTTTATTAACAAATAAAAATATGCGCCCATCTATTTCGGCGCCTTTAACTTAAGGAGTATCGAAATACTCTTGCCGAGATCGTTGACAAGAGTTTTGAGCCTGATATTCATGGAAACGATGGTTGCGAAAGGAATCACTCGCAGTTTCGGGGTTATGATTACTATAATTATTTTGCTCATTACCTTTGTACATCAGAGTGCTTTCGGTTACATGTGTTGGTCATGCGATAGTGAAGCGAGAGAAGAAATTCAGAACCTCATCCGTTTGACAAAGGTTGACCCTTACAACAGAATTACGACATACTTACAATCAAAAGAGCAGGTCGAATTGCTTCTTAACGCATTGGATAATGAAAAATACTACGTAAAAAAAGCAGGTATTGAAATACTTCATGATTTATTAACACAAGCCAACATATCACAGCAGATGACCTCGGATTTAGTAATCCCGTCCATAAATAGCTTTATACAGTCACGTTTGGAGGAGGATACCCTGCAGCATCAGAATTATTTGCTATTATATTTGGGACGCGATGCCTTATGGTGCGCGGAAAAATATATTCTAAGCGAAGAAGATAAAACTGCGGCCTTATTAGCTGCTGTTGAAAGTACTGATAACCGCCTAAGGCGAGTCGCATTGGAAATGCTTTTAAACATTAACGGTAATTACGAAGGTGTTATAGGAAATCTGTTACGCATCAAGGAGAAGCGAGAGAACAAGGGCTTACTAGAAGCAGCCAGTAGAATTCAGTATTGTGTCAAGAAGATTGAGATCAGGCAAAGCCTCCTGGCAATGGATAATTCGCAAAAAAATACTTATTTCGACGATCTGCTTGATGAATATGTGCATAAAAAGCGGGGCTGGGGTACGAATGAATTTGTATTATGGTTAATAACTCAATTCAAGCTTATTGGAGATAATAGTTCAATTCTTACTCTAAGGCATATTTGGAATAATGAGTCTTATAATTTCGCCTATCGTTCGGCTGCCCAGGAGGCATTGATATACCTGGAGGTAATTACCTCGGAGGAAAGATCTATTATTGTAGATTAAAGAGTACTAATTAGGAATTGAATTTGAAAGTTTAAAATAAATACTAAAAAATTGTACTAGTTGAAGAATTTCGCGAATAAGTAAGGCTGTGAGGTTAAAAAGATGAAACATTCAAAACCATTGAAAATTGTGTTAGGTATAATGTTTGGTCTAATTGCTGTCTCCCAGGCACATGCCGATATAAACCAGATGATTCAGGATGGCATCGACTACCTTGAAGATAACCAAGATCCAACATCCGGTTTTTGGGGAACGGATAAAGAAACGCCACACCGCGATGGCGCGGTTGTCGTCGATGTCCTCGCCAGACTTGAAGCCAATTATACTGTCGATCCTGATATACTTGATGATGGTTATCAAGCTGTGTACTACATGTCGACATCCTCGACCGATTATCTCGCTCGCAAAATAATAGCCTCGGCATCCGTCAACGGCGTTGTAAACCCGTACCTGATAGACAGCCTGGTGAACATGCAAAACAACGACGTTGGTGAAGACGGCGGCTGGGGGTATCAAAAGGATTATGGCAGCAATACGCTTGAAACCGCCCTGGCGATCAAAGCGCTTGTGGCCGCCTCATACGAAGACCCCACGCCGTCGGTTTTGACACCGGCCGGCAATTTCCTGGTCGCGACTCAAAATTACGACCCGGGCGGGGGCGATTACGGCTGGGGATTCGTCGACGAAGGTGATAGTAAAGTGTTGTTTACGGCTCATGCGGTAACCGCGCTTTCGGCATTGCAGGACAACTATACCGGCTATGATTTTTCCACGCAAATAGCAGATGCTTTCATCTGGCTGCAAAATGTACAACATGGGGATGAGGGTTTTGGCAGCAATATTGATTATAGTAACGCCTATGAGACCGGACTGGCAATTTGCGCCATGATAGCTCACGATCCCGCGGCGTGGGAAATTAAAGATGCGTGGGGTTATCTTGAAGACACCCAACAACAGGATGGCGGTTGGGATGATGACGCCTACAGCACAGCCATGGCTATTTCCGGACTAAACTGTATTGATCCGGACGCTTTCCTTTATGAATACCTGGCCGGTGACGCAAACATGTACGTAGGCGGATGGCCACCGGCCGTAAATGGTCTTGATGTAACGTACCT
>CP070742.1:1228027-1296647 GCA_020348065.1 Candidatus Zixiibacteriota bacterium | reverse complement strand
ATGGCGTCGGGTACCGATCTTATCAGGCCGCCGGAGCCGAAGACCGGCGAATCTCCGCCGATACCCCGCAACTGCTCGATGATCTCCTCGACGCCGATACCGCTTCTCAAGGCCAGCGATACCATGCGGCAGATGGCCTCGGTATCGGCCATGGTGTCGTAGCCGGACTTGCCGATCTGCGCGAAGACCTCGAAGGGCCTGCCGTTGTGGGTATTGATGGTGACGTAGAGATTTCCGAAACCGGTTTTAATTTTATTGGTGATCCCGTGCAGCGTTTCGGGCCTGTCCTCCACGACGCTCGTTTCCGGCTTCTCTTTCTCCGAGGTTTTCTTGGTGGAAAGAACCTGGAAAGCCCGCGAGCCGTCACGGTAAATAGTCACGCCCTTGCATCCCAACTCGAAGGCGAGATCGTACGCGGTTCTTACGTCATCGACGGTAGCCTCTTTGGGCAGGTTAATGGTTTTGGAGACGGCGTTCTCGGTATGTTTCTGGAAAGCGGCCTGCATCCTGACATGCCACTGGGGCGTTATATCGTGGGAGGTTACGAATATCTTCTTTACCTTGTCCGGTACTTCATCGAAATCGGCGATGGAGTTTTTCTCGGCAATTTTTTCCATGAGGGCGTCGGAGTGGAAGCCCAACTCTTTGGAACGGGATTCGAACAGAGGATTGACCTCGATCATCCTGGTATTATCCATTACCGTCCGCACGTAGCTAACGGCGAAAATCGGTTCGACACCCGATGAACACCCTGCGATTATGGAAATTGTACCGGTTGGAGCAATAGTTGTAACGGTGGAATTACGGCGAGGTTTTCCGGTCTTGGTTTCTTTATCGAAAAATACCGATTTTTCCCAGTTTTTGAAATTTCCCCTTTTGGCGGCAAGATCGGCGCTGGCTTTATCGGCCTCGCGCTGAATGAAAGCCATGATCCGTTCTGCCATCTGCAGGGCTTCTTCGGAATTATAGGGTATATCGAGCATTATCAAAAGGTCGGCCCAACCCATGACGCCGAGACCGATACGCCGGTTATTTTGAGTGGCTTCCTTTATTTCATTTAAAGGGTAAAGGTTTTGCTCGATGACATTATCGAGGAAGTGAACCGCTTTCCATACGATTTCCCTGAGTTTCTCCCAGTCGATCTCGTTTCTGAACATCTTGGAGGTGTCCGAGGGATCGACCACCGATCGGATTATTTTCGAGAGGTTGATCGAGCCCAGGTTGCAGCTTTCATAAGGCAATAACGGCTGTTCACCGCAGGGATTGGTTGCCTCGACTTCCCCGATTTCGGGCGTGTTTTCGCCGGCGTTTATCTTGTCCAGGAATATTATCCCGGGCTCGCCGGTTTTATGAGCATGGTTGACGATGCTTTGATAAACCTCGTTGGCGTCCAGGGTCTGGGGTACGCCGTCGATCTCGAATTGATTTCCGGTGCGGGGATCGATGAGGGGAAAGGTGGTTCTTTCCCGGACCGCTTTCATGAAGGAATCGGTAATGCCCACGGAAATATTGAAATTGGTGAGTTCCGAGAGGTCGTCTTTGCACTTTATAAAATCCTTAATGTCGGGATGATCGACGCGCAGGATTCCCATGTTGGCGCCGCGCCGGGTTCCGCCCTGCTTTACGGCTTCGGTGGCCGCGTTGATAACCTTCATAAAACTTATGGGCCCCGAGGCCACTCCCGATGTCGACGCCACCACGGAATTTTTCGGCCGCAGACGGGAAAATGAAAAACCGGTCCCGCCGCCCGATTTGTGAATTAAAGCAGTATTTTTGACGGTTTCGAAAATCGATTCCATGTTGTCATCGATCGGCAGCACAAAACAGGCTGCCAGCTGCCCCAGTTTCCGTCCGGCGTTCATAAGAGTAGGCGAGTTCGGCATAAACTCCAGTTTGGCAATCATCCTGTAAAAATCCTGGACTGTTTTGCCTGTTTCTTCCTCGGTCGCTCCGAAATTGGCGTCGGCTTCGGCGATGTTGGACGCCACCCGCATGAACATCTCTTCGGGGGTCTCGATAACTTCCCCCATATCGTTCCTTTTAAGATAACGTCTTTTCAGCACCGCCAATGAATTCGGCGTAAGCTGGGGTTTTATTTCAATTTTCTGATCCTGCACTTCTGTCTCCCTCCATAATATATATAAAAAAACTAAGTTTCATACTTAAAAGTGGCCGACATCTCCTCCTCGTTTATCTCGAAATCATGGAAAACAATGGGGGCCTTTTCCCTCATGATTTTAAGCATATCGATAGCGATTTTGCGAATTTCCCAGTGAGCGCGGGGATTTGTCCTGACGCAGAAGAAATGGCGTAACTCCCTGAAATTGGCGGTAATCACGATTTCCGAAACGGTGGCGTTGGGAAGAATATAGCGGGCGTCCTCGGGAGGCACACCGGCATCCAGCAGTTTTTCGTAAAGCTCATAGGATGCCAGCGCCGCCTTTATGAAAGATTCAGCGGGATTTATGGATTTATCCGGCCAATCGGCCGATTCTATTGTCCCCGGAATCACAATCTCGTAATCTTTGGTCTTTTTCCGGCCGGGCTTGTCGGCATAGCAAACATACCGCTGGCTTTCCTGCGAGGGAGAAATAAACCGATGTCTTACAAGTTCATGAGTGAATACCCGGGATCCGCCTTTGATCCTGAATGTCGCCGTTGCGTGTTCCAAAACCGAATGATGTTTCTTTTTAATAACCTTCTTAATAAGCTCGCCTGTAGAATCGGGCGGATCATAACGATGAAATGATAAATAACAGGTCCTGCAAGCCCGTTCGATAATATCTTCCGCCTCGGGGGTAATTCCCATTAGTTCGACGGAACTTGTTGTTAGATATGAGAATAAATCTTCCATTTACCTTGCATCTTTCGGGATTATTTTAGACACACTCCTAACCTCAACCGACAAAGGCTTTTTAAAAGCTCTTTATAAATTTAAACTACTTACTTCTCTTCAGCGACCACCAACTGCTCGCAACGGGACACATTTTAACGGGGAGCGGGATCGGATGTCAACAAAATTTTCAAGATTTTTTCGAAAAAAATACAACATATTGTGTATAAACAAGTTCCAAGACACTATATATCGTGGTCTAAAATTAGAATTGTAGCATCTTTTGCGTTGACCTGGAACTCTTTTTTGTTAAATTATTGTTAGTTAAGCGGAAAGGAGAATTTAAATAATGAAAAAAGCGCTAATGGTGTGTCTGCTGACGGCATTTTTATTCTCGACAGCATTATCTTCAAATGACAGAATCTATATAGTCTCCTTCGATTCCGGGGATGAATTGGCAATCCTAACCGATTATCCGGGAAGATATTGGGGAAAATCGGCCGATATGGTCTTCCTATGCGGCGGGATAGATGAAGGGGATTGGCTGAATGATAACGGTTTCAAATTCCAGGCTGTAGAATTTGATGACGAAGAATTTTCTATTTATCTAATCTCCATTGACAATATGATAAGCCTGCCCGATGATCTTAATGTTTTATATCGCGGCGACGGATTTGTTCTTTCATCGAATGCTCCGAATGGCGATCATCAATTTCGCAAACTTAACTTAAAACGATACCCAGTAACCGATCATAACAATTCCGGCAATGTAATACTTGAATACAGTCCGGTAATTGATAACATAATATCGCAGGTAAACCAGGATACGATCATGCAGTTTCTGACGGGATTATCCGGAGAAACAGGTATCTGGGTCGACGGTCAGCTGGATACTATTGTTACCAGGTATTCGCCCACGGAGGGTAACGCGCTTGCGGCGGAATATTTGAAGGAGACATTAATTAACTACGGTTACCAGGCCGAGTATCACGGCTTTTTAAACCGCGCGGGAAGGCAGGTAGCCATTTACGATGAAGATTTAGCATGGATGACAACAGGGGGCGCGCGGGCATATAGGACGACCAACGGCGGCGCCAGCTGGATTTATATGCCTGTAATTACTCCCGCCGAGCTGTGGGGCATAACAAATGTCGGCCCGGATTCGGTATGGGTTACCGGGGATCTCGGCGTGATAAAGTTTTCATCGGATGGCGGAGCGTCGTTTTATTATCAAAATTACAGCGAGCATGTATTTCTTTTTGGAGCGGATTTTATTAATAACCGCGAGGGGTGGATCGCGGGAGACAGCGGATTGATCCTTCATACCGCCAATTCCGGCTGGACCTGGCTACCGCAGTCGACTCCCACGAGTTCGCGATTGTATGACGTTTGTTTTGTCGATAACGAATACGGCTGGTCGGTGGGAGACGATGGCGCGGTGATAAATACCACTGACGGTGGAGCCAATTGGTTTACCCAGAATGCCAACACCGGTTCCAGGCTCTACGGAGTCGATTTTACCGACAGGAATAACGGCTGGCTGTGCGGCTGGGACGGAGTGGTGAGGCGTACCACCGACGGGGGCGCTAACTGGCAGACCGTTTATCTGGGAACCTCAATCGAAAAATATCATGTGGATTTTGTAAACTCATCATTCGGATGTATTGTTGGCTGGGATGGCGAGATATTCACCACCACCGACGGCGGCGATAATTGGACCGAGCAATCCTCCAATACACTAAAAAACTTATATGGCGTGTCGTTTGCCGATACATTGAACGGCGTGGCCTGTGGGAGCGGGATTATAACCAGGACCACCAATGGCGGTATCACCTGGATTGATGAGTCGGGCAACCATCAAGAGGCCTGGCAGAACGTTATCGCCACCAAAACCGGCACAATCTATCCCGATGAGGAGGTCGTTATCTGCGGTCATTTTGACAATAGATCGGAGCAATCATACGACACCGCCACCGGGGCCGACGATAACGGGTCGGGGACCGCTGCGGTCATTGAGGCGGCCAGATTGTTCGCCAGCGGCAGCTTTGAAAAAACCATCAAGTTCTGTTTATGGACAGGCGAAGAACAGGGATTGTTGGGCTCCGAGGAATACGCCGCCAAAGCCTACATAATGGGCGAAAACATAGTGGGCGTGTTCAATTTCGATATGATCGCTTATGACGGCAATGGGGACGGCGTAATTGAGCTCCATTGCGGAACCGATAATTCCTCCATCGCGCTCGGCGATCTTTTAATAACCGTTATCAACGATTACAATATTTCCTTAAATCCCACTCGGCTAACTTACGGCTCCACCGACCGTTCCGATCACGCCTCCTTCTGGGACTATAACTATCCCGCGATTCTCGGTATCGAGGACTTTACTAACGATTCCAATCCCTACTATCATACCACCGCCGATAATATGTCGAATATCAACGCCCCTTATTTTACCGAATATACCAGGGCCGCCATCGGCGCCACAGCCACCCTGGCCACGCCGGATTCTACGATGACCTCCATTGATGGGCCGGTTTCCCTGCCATCGGAGTTTGTCCTGCACGGTAACTACCCCAATCCCTTCAATGCCGCTACCACTATTTCGTTTACCGTTCCATCTGAGAGCAACGTTGATCTGGCGTGTACGATATCCTGGGACGTAAAGTGACCCAGCTTGTCGACGGCTGGTTGGATACAGGCGCTCACCGGATCGCCTGGAACGCCGATGAGTTGTCGTCGGGCGTTTATTTTTACATCTTGAGTGTGGACGGGCGTGAGAATGCGGGTAGAATGTTACTGTTAAAATAGAGGTAAATAACACAGCAGATCATAGTAGGGGCGAGGATTCCTCGTCCTTTTTTTCAATTGATCGAACGCCCGCTCACCATTATCTTGAACCTCGATGATTGGCGATATTCGAGGCGCCTGCGGTGCAGATCCGGCGAACTAAAAATCCTCGGCCCGGTAAAAGAGAGTTATGAGAATCATTAGATATGGAGAGCGTAATGGAACCCTTTAAGTACCACGTTTATGTCTGCAACCAGCAGAAACCGGAGGGGGTACCCGGCTGCGCGGCGCACGGCTCGGAAAAGGTAATCGACTGCCTGAGAAAAGAGATAATGAAAAACGGTCTGGGGGATACGGTGCAGATCACCACCTGCGGGTCTATCGGGCTCTGCGAACGGGGTCCCAACATGGTGGTTTACCCTGAGGGAATCTGGTATTCCGGTTTGACGGTAGAGAACGTTTCTGAAATAGTTACCGAGCATTTCAAGTCGGGAAAGGTGGTGGAGCGGCTGGTCAACACCGATGTCTCGGCAGTCAGAGCTGAGATCGACACCAACAAAAAGAGGATGATGGCGGCGTTTAAAGCCCAGGACGAGGCCGGCGTTCTACCCGATGAACTGAACCAGAGGATCAGGGGATTTCAAATTAGCCGGGTGATACTCTCCGCCGTGGAGCTGGATATATTCTCGGCGGTTGATAGCGGTGCGAGTGCCGCCGAGGTCGCGAAAAAGCTGGACATCGATTCCCGGGCGACAGAGATGTTTCTAAATGCATTGGTCTCTCTAAACCTTCTGGAGAAGAAAGATGCCTCGTTTTACAATACACCGATATCATCCCGTTACTTTGTAGAAGGCGCTCCCGATGATTCCCGGGCCAGCCTGATGCATACCGTCCACCTGTGGGGACGGTGGTCGACGCTTACCGAATGTATCGGAAAAGGAACCTCGGTAACATATAAGGATATGGTCGATCGTGGAGACGAATGGACGGTGCCGTTTATTGCGGCCATGCATAAGAGCGCTACCGCGAGAGCGCCCCAGGTCATAAGGACAGTAGGTTTAGAAAAAGTGAGTAAAATGCTGGACGTGGGAGGCGGTTCCGGCGCCTATTCGATTGCAGCGGCCAGGGCTAATGAGAGCCTGCGTGCCGAGGTGTTCGATCTTCCCACCGTAATCCCCATCGCGCAAAAGCATATCGATGAAGCGGGGCTCTCGGATCGCGTAACAACCAGGGCGGGCGATATGCGTAAGGACGATTTCGGTATCGGTTTTGATCTCGTATTTATCTCTGCCATTTGCCATATGAACAGCCCGGAAGAAAATGTCGAGCTATTGGAAAAATCGTTCAAGGCCCTGTCAGAAAACGGCAGGGTGGTGATTCAGGATTTTATTCTCAAAGACGATAAGACCTCGCCTCCTACGGCAGCCCTTTTCGCCCTCAATATGCTGGTGGGCACGCGCGGGGGATCGTCATACAGCGAGGCGGAATATACCGGCTGGCTGAAAAAGACCGGATTCGAAGATATCAAATTAATCAGGCTCCCCGGCCCGACGGCTTTGATAATTGGGAGGAAGTAGGTCGGGTTCCGCAGGAACCCGACGCCTCGGTTTATTTATCGAATTACAAACTCATCCTGAATATCTCCAGCGCACCGGCTTTATCTATGGGGCGGGGGTTGACCAGGTGTCCCCTGTCCCGCATATAGAGCCTTTCGAGATCATCCGCCATGACCTCGAATTTACTGTCGTCGATACCGAGTTCGGTGAATGTCAGAAGCCGCCCGATGGAGGCCAGCCAGCCCTTCATGCTATCGATAGCTTCGCGGGCCGCCTGACGGATATCCTCGTCGCCGTATCGAAATCCGAAGATATTCTTTCCCATCTCGACGTATTTTTCGGGTCTTGCCGGTTCGGTGAAATCCATCAGGGCGGGGAGAAGAAGCGCCAGCCCCCGGCCGTGGCTGATATCGTAATGAGCGCTGACCACATGTTGCAGGGCATGCAGGGGATATCCTCCTCCGCGACCGGAATTGATCAGACCCGACAGGGCAAGAGTTGAGCACCAGGACAGATGCGAGCGGGCCTCGATATCGGCCCCGTCTTTTACGGCGCGGGGCAGATACCTGATTACAGTCTTAATAATTGATTCGGAGAAGCGGTCCTGCAGGTAAGCCTCCGAGGTGCCGGTGAAATAAGTTTCGATTACGTGGGAGATAATATCGACGCCCCCGTCGAGGGTGTATTCCTCTGGGCAAGTTACGGTTAGCCCGGGATCGACGATGGAAACTGAAGGGAAAAGGGGCGGGCCGAATATCCCCGTCTTTTCGCGTGTCTCCCAGTTTGAAATGATACCGCCGGAATCGGCCTCGCTGCCGGTGGCGGCGACGGTGGGGATACAGACTATGGGCAGCGCCTCCTCAACTTTTCTCTGGGTGAAATCGGGTCCGCGGTAAACATATTCCCATACCGAGATGCCGGTTCTGGCGGTAATAGCGATCCCCTTGGCGGCGTCCATACTCGAACCACCGCCAAGACCGACAATGAAATCGCAGCCGTTGTCTCTGGCAATCGCCGCTGCTTTATCGCAGGTGGTATGGCGGGGATTGGGCTCGATACCCTCGAACGCCACAGAATCGATATTCTCTTTCTTAAGAAGTTCCACTGCCCTGTCCAGAATGCCGAATTTTCGCATAGATGATTTGCCGGTAACGATCAGGGCTTTTTCCCCCACGGGCTTTAACAACTCGCCGATCTCATTTATTCGTCCCACGCCGAAATATATTTTAGTTGGTAATTTAAAATCGAATGGAAGCATGATTCCTCCGCTGTTTTGTTATCTTTGTTATTTATTAAACCTTATTATACATAGCTTTTAGCGGGGACGCAATTATTCTATAAAAATCCGGAAGAGTTTAATTGTATATGATCAATTATCTTCCGCTGAATCGATGCATCGCTATGCCGCCTGCCACGGCGGCATTTAGCGAGTCCACGGAGCCGGTATGGGATATCCTGATTCTATGATCGACTAAATTCATGAGAGATTCGCTGATTCCCTCAATTTCGGATCCAACTATAAGAACATGTCTATCATGGGATTCAATATTATTTATATCGATATCCCCGCGCGGATCGAGGGCGTAGAAAGTGTGGGTCGATTTTAACTTTTCGCCGATTTCCTTTGTCTTTATATTGAAAAACAACCTTACACCGAACATCGCTCCTTGAGCCGCCCGGACAACTTTGGGATTGAATATTTCTACCGATTTTGAAGTTGTTATTACCGCATTGAAACCAAAGGCCCGGGCGGTCCTGATTATAGTCCCCATATTTCCGGGATTCTTAATCCGGTCGGTAATGATAATTCTTTTATAGAATGTAAGATCTGCGGTCGATAACTGAGGAATTTTGACTACTCCCAGAATTTCTTGCGGAGTTTTGGTGGTGGCTATTTTACCTATTACGGCTGGTTTTACAAGTTCAATATCATGTATTATCTTCTCTTTTTCCAATTTTTCGAACAATTCGCCATTCGACGTTAGAATACATTCCGTATCCCATTCCGATCTCAGCAGCTCATCGATGATATGGCTCCCTTCGGCCAGAAAAAGGCCGTATTTTCCCCTGTACTTTTTAAATGCCAGGGACGAATATTTTTTAATCGTTTTTTGATTCATTGTCTTGATTTGGGGTGGTTATCTAAGTAAAATTCGGTTATGTTTAAGATAACGGCCCCTTTTTTCCTTTTGGTATTTTTCTCAATTCTCGCGCCGGTATCCTGTTCTCAGGCCGATTCCACGGATAAAATTATTATAAGTCCGAGCTATAGTCCATCTCAAATATTTCCATCGGATTTCGAAGACGGGCTAAAACCGGGTATCGGGCTGGTTCTTTCGGGAGGGGGGGCCAGAGGTCTCGCGCATATCGGGGTATTGAAAGTCCTGGAAAGCGAAAACATCGATATACGAATTATCGCCGGGGTATCGATGGGAGGAGTTGTAGGGGGCCTGTATTCGGCGGGATACAGGCCGGAGGAGATCGAGCAGATAGCGTTGAGGGTAAACTGGCTTGAACTTTTCTCGCCGAATCCTTTGCGGGGCAGCCTTCTCGCGACTCAAAAAGGATTACCGGAAAAAAGTCTGATAACGATTAGATTCAGCGACTGGCGGCCGGTGATACCGGGGGCCATTACTTCAGGACAAAACCTCAGCCAGTTTTTGGAAAAACTGGCCACCAGAGCGGGAATCAGATCCAGCGTTAGTTTCGATTATCTCGATCCCCCCATAAGGATAGTCTGTACCGACCTCTCGACCGGAGAGGAGGTGGTGATATCATCCGGCAACCTGGCCGAGGCCATGAGAGCTACTCTTGCCGCTCCCGTCGCATTTACGCCCGTGGATATCGGCGGAAGGTTTCTGGTGGATGGCGGGCTGGTGGATCCGATCCCCATATCAGTGCTGGAAAATGTCAAAGAGTTTCCTATTGTGGCAGTGAACACAACATCCGAACTGGTACCGGCGACGGGAGATGAAAACGTTATTGAAATGGCGGATCAAACCACCAACATTATGTCCATGAAGAAAAAAACCGAATCGCTTGAAAAAGCCGATCTGGCCGTAGTCCCGAATCTCAAGGGAATAACATCGACCGATTTTTCAGACGTCGCATCGATAATATCCGCCGGAGAGGAAGCGGCTCTATCCGTAATGCCTCGGCTCAACGAATTGCTTGACCGGTTTAAGTTATCCAATAACGGCGAGCTGTACCGGCCCGTTATCGGATGGGAAATATCCGGCCTGGAGGTTTTGCCGAAAACGATGTTTAAGGTTTTATTCACAGATTCCACCATAATGTTGACTTCGGATATCAGGGCTAATCTCAATGCCGCCATGTCTTCCGGATTTCTTGAAGACGCCCGCGCTGAGATTGTCTGCGTGGATTCGGGTTATTTTATTGATTACATCTTGAACGATTGCTCCCGGATTAAAAAGATCTCGGTTGAGGGCGCGATTTTATTTCCTGAAAACAGGATATTGGATTTGATCGAAAGCCGGCCCGGTATGACGCTGAATCGCAGGATGCTGAAATCTGATACGAAAAGAATTGAGAGCCTGTATATCGATTCCGGCTTCAATCTGGTCAGGGTCTCCGCCGAATTCAACAGGGAAAGCGGACACCTGCGATTATTGGTCGACGAAGGAAAAATAAAGAGCCTTATTATCGAGGGCAACGATTTCACAAGAGACTGGATGATAAAAAGACACGTGCCATTCGATGTCGGCGATGTTTACAAAGGCGATAGAGCCGAGCAGGGAGTCTCGGATCTATATGGGACGGGATTGTTCGAGACGGCCAGGTTTCTCGCCATACCGGATTCAGAGGGGGTATCTCTTATAGTGCGGGTAAACGAGAAACCTTCAAAAATGATACGGACCGCGGCCAGATACGACAACGAATACGGAGCAAAAGCGTTATTTGACATTGTGGACGATAACGTTTTCGGGGCCGGGCAGCAGTTTTTCTTATCGACCACAGTCGGCGAGAAAAGAAGATCGGTCTCGATCAATTTTAAGGCCGACAGAATCTTTAAGACATATTTCACCTATAAACTGGAATTCGATTACGAGGAATTTAAAAGAAATCATTATATTGATCATCAATATGAGGGCTATAACGCGCAGTACCGGCACGGCGGCGAACTCTCCATCGGAAGACAGATATCGCGGCTGGGAACATTTTCGGTGGTGGGAAAGATACGCAGGTATCGTTGGGATGAACCCTCGGTCGAAGGGCGGCAGACTTTCGATAAAGGCAGCGTCGGTTTCCGATCCATCGTCGATACCAGAGATAACATTAGCTTTCCGGAAAGCGGGAAATACCACATTTTCGAGCTTGATTTTGCCGGGGAACTTACCGGGGAAAAGATAGCCTATACTCGATTTCATACGTCCCTGGAATCTTATTATAGAATTACGGGGAATATGAATTTCCACCCCAGGATATCCCTGGGCTTATCGAGCAATTTTATGCCGTATTTCGATGAATTCATATTGGGGGGATATCAGAATTTTATCGGCCTTTATCAGGATGAGGTTTTAGGAGATAAACTCTTTTCCGGCGAACTGGCCTTTCGATATAATTTACCCGGGCCATTTTATCTGCACCTGAAATATGATATGGGAAATATCTGGAACAAGCTGCAGTATATAAGGTTCTCTGAACTGAGATACTCGGCAGGGGCGGGTGTCTCCCTGAAAAGCCCCCTGGGCCCTATTTCCGTATGGTACGGTCGGACCTCGCGGGGTCTTGATGCGGTATATTTTTATGCCGGATATGATTGGTAGTCTATTTCCAGATCGCCTTTAAAAACTCGTCCAATATTCCATTCGCGATAAACATCTCCACCGCTTCTTTAGTGGAGGCTCTGTCCATTCCCCAGATCGAAACTCTGGGATCGGCGAAATCGCTTTCGAGCTGGATGAAATACCTGTTGTCTTTAGATAGATAGACCGGCAGTTTTTCCACAAATTCGGCGGCGACGCTGTTCACGCCCGGCCCCCCGATGGCTATGGTAGGACAGATCTGAATAATTTTGTCGTGCCTGTAAAGAGCATCCGATATTACTATACATTTCCTGAAAGGGTGTTTTCCGAAATCCGGGGAGGAATTGACGGCGTCCTGCAGACTATAGGCTAAAGGGCGGTCGGCCTCTTCCGGTTTTATGTCGGTACCGACCACGATAAGGATTGTCTGATTTACGTCTATCTCCTGCACGAATTACAGATAAGCAGTTATGATTCTGATGTCAATCTATATTCTCACGGAAAACCGCCGATATTTCCCAGAACATAATCGTAAGCTCTTGTATTGTAAAAGGTTATTCGAGATCTTCAGAGTGTGGCTTGTTTTATGAAAAGTGGGCCGGTTGTTTTCCGGCCCGTCATATCTTTATATGGTTTCAGATCTTAAAAATTCCTGAACCTGTTGTAGAAATTACGCGCCTCCATGTCTTCGGGATGGCGCCGGTTCCAATCATCGATCAACTCCCTGAATTCTGTTTTCAGTCTCCGGGCATCGGCCTTGTCTTCATCGCTGCCGGTTCTGGCCTTATATTCCGCTCTTTGCATCTGCTGGAAATAGAGATCGCGGTAAAGCCTGAATGCGATAGCGTTATCCGGCCTGGTGTTGTACGCGTTTTTATACCTTACAAGGGCGGAATCGGGCATGCCGTTCTGATAATAGAAAACCCCCAGAAACTGCTGGTAGAGTATGATATTGGGCCAGGTTTCGGCAGCATCCCTGAGCTTTGAGATTCCCAGGTTTTTTACCGTATCTACCATGGCAGTGTCGCCCTGTTCCCTGTAAATCTGCTGAAGATTGACATAGATCTGATGGTAACAGGGAACCCTTTCTACGGCTTCCCATAGCACCTCCAGCGCCCTGGTCGTATCGCCCGCAATCTTATGCTGATCCGAAAGCTCGCAAAACCTCTCGGGAAATGTGGTCGTTAATCCTACGTTGTTATCGTCCTTGTACGCCGTCAAATCGTTCTGACCGCGATACCAGTAGACCTGTGTTATCAATGAGTCGGACACCTCGAGGTTATACCGGGATTTCGCGCTGTCCGGATCGACCCTCAGGACTATCCCTTCCCGAACTAATTGCTCCGTGAGCGTCCACCTGTTTGATGAGGGGACGGAGCCTGAAAAATATATGGGAACCCGGTCGAAATTATCTATTATTATCTGTTCTATCATCTGGTCCTGAACTCTCATTACCCCGCCGGTTCTCGGATCTTGCTCGGGAGTGAGGTATCTCATTTTTTTACGGACCCTGTCGTAGAATCTTTTTGCAGGACGGTAATATGTAATCGAGCCGCGACGTTCCGCCGGTATCCAGTTTATCTGATCGTCTTCGAGAGAAAGGTTTATTCCCATCTCGTGTTTCAGCTGTATTATGTACCAGTCGGTGTTCAGGAGGCTGAGATTGACAATCCTGATATCTTTTCTCGCTCTTTCCACTTCCTGCAGATACCAGAGCGGGAAAGTATCGTTGTCGCCGTTGGTAAAAAGTATGGCGTTCTTCTTGCAGGATTGGAGGATATTGTGAGCGTAGTCGACCGGCACGTAATCCTTGGATCTGTCGTGGGTATGATAGTTCGCCGTAATTGTGTTCAATGGAATCAGAAGAAAACCGATACTCAAGACTGAAAACAGTGCATATCTAAGGGCTTTTCCGGAGCCGTTCCGCCCCGATTTCATTCCGGCGCCAACAAGGTATAAAAGGGAGGTTATACCCAGGCCTATCATCACCGCGTAAAGGATAAAACCGGGAGTGAAGAAATAATCTCGCTCCCTGACCTCCAGCTGGATCAGAGAACCGGGATTATTGGGATCGGGCTGGGTACCGTCCGCGAAATTCATATAGAAAACCAGCATTACCGATCCCAGCAGAAACAATATGAATATCAATATAGTGGGATGAAATTTGAATTTCTGCAAGGCGTAATAACCGCCCGTGATCAGGCCGAAGAATCCCAGGGCGAAGAGGAATATCCTCAATAAACCGCCGGCCGCATTGGAGGCGTATTGTTCGACAAAATAACCGCCGAATCCCATGTGGGCGTGATCACCAAACTGATTGGAAAGCTTACCGCGTCTGTGAAACATGCGGGTGATCATTGATTCCTGACCATATTGCTTTCGCTCGAGAAAGGCTACGAACTTTTTCCAGGTGGAGGGATCGTTCTCATTAATAGCAGGTTTATAATTTGCCCTGATGGGTATGTATACGTGCGTAGAATATCCCAGAGCCGCAATTACTATCAACGCGAATGCAAGATTGTATTCTATTTTGGTTCTGCCGGCCCGTTGCCTGTTTGAATAAGCGAGAATTCCGGTAAATATAAGCATGAAGAACATCAAAAAGAGCCAAATGGAATACGAGTTTTCCTGAAACCACGCGAATTCGGCCTTAGTAAAACCATTAATTATAAGATCAAAAATAAAATAAAACGGTACGGCAATCGAAAACATAACCGCCCAGGTAAACCAGAAAAGGGGATCTTTCCGTTTGGTTTTGTCGACAATTGCGAAAAATAGAACAAAGGCGGGCACCACAAGAAAACTTGTCAGGTGAATGCCAATACTCAAAAAAAGCATATATGTAATAAAAATGATTAAATTGTCAGACCCCCCTGTTTCCTTTTCATCCGCCCATTTTACGGCCAGATGTATGGAGAGCATCATCAGGAGCATTGAAAGGCCATAAGCCTCCGTCTCCACGGCGTTAAACCAGAAAGTGCTGGAGAAGGCCATGATAAGCGCCCCCGAAAAGGCACCGATCCTTATTCCCAGTTGCCCCAAGAATTCGGAACCTTTGCCTCCAAACGGCATTCTTTGGGATACCCTGACAATCAGCAAGTAAGCGATTAAGGCCGTAAAGGCCGACGATATCACCGATATGAAATTGGTCCTGACGGCGATTTCGTCAAAAACATCGAGGAGTATGAAAAATCGCCCCAGCAGAACAAAAAAAGGCGTTCCCGGCGGGTGCGGATTGCCGAGGATGTTGGCGGCGGCGATAAATTCGCCGCAATCCCAGAACGAAAGAGTGGCGGCCATGGTTTTGTATAAAATTACAAAAGGTATTATTAAACTGAGAGCGGCCAGCGCAGACGAAATTGTCTTTAAGATCCCGGCTTTTCTATCTACTTCTGTAATATCGCACCTCCCTGTCAAATATCATAAGACTCTAAAATAGTCGTCTCAAGCGATTTTGTCAAACCGTAATTATTTTGTTAAGTAATTGCATATTCTGACGATATGATAACCGTGAATCTAAATTGAAGGAGGCCATATGCTGGCTTGGTGTACAATCCTTTTCGTTCTGGGAATTCTCGCGTTTCTCGACACGATTTTCAGCTACGGCGATATTTTTCGAAAGGTCAATTCCGTCGTATTCATGCTGATTTCGCTCGGGCTTCTCGTCAGAACCAGCATGAAAATGAAAATTAAGAGGATCGAAGGGCTCATTTCCCGAATAGAAGAGCTTGAAGATCAAATTACACAACTCGGCGGTACTCATACCCCGGTATCGAAAGAAAAAGAAAAAGTTTATTAGTCATCCGATCTTGTCTCGGGATTCCAATTGTCTTAACCTTTCCCTGGCCAGTTCTGTCACAGGGCCTTCTCGGAATGCCTCCAGAATTCTATTATAGGCTTCTTTGCCCAGTTCTAATGTTTCCGGATTTTCTATATATTGATCTCCCAGCATCAAATAAGCCCTGTCTATGAAGAAACCCTCAGGGTATTTCTCGATATAACTTTTAAGGACGTCAATCGCCTTTTCCCCGTAATCGGCATCAATGTATAAGGTCCCCGCGTAATAAAGTGCCTGCTCGCCGATGGGGGAGCTCGCGATCTTATCGCCCAGGAGTATTACCGCGGCATCATCGTATTTTCCCAGGAAGCGCGCTTCGACGGCGTCGGCGTACAGGTCGAGGATACCGTTATCGGCCGTAATTCCGGATGTATCAATTCCTATCTCCGAGATCACCGAGAGACGAGCGATGGCATCATTGGCGAAATCGCTTCCGGGGTACATTCTGACAATTTCAATATAGTTTCCGCGGGCGTCCTGGTATCTTCCGTCGAACAGGGCCAGGTCGCCCAGAAGAAAAAGGGCGCTTTGCCCTATCTCCTCGATTTTTCCTTCCCCGACGATAATTGTCAGAAGGCTTTCCGCCATGTTATATGACCCGAGTTTGATCTGGCAATCGGCCATCTCATATATGGTATTTGTTCTTATCAGCGGATCGCGGCAAATTCCGAGCGTATTCCGCCATACCGCCGTGGCCTCGGAGCAGAGAGTCATTTGAGCATAGATACCGCCCATCATATAGCCCGCTTCGCTCCTGATTCTTAAATCCCCGGAGGAGCTGAAGAGATCCCCGAATAAACTAAGCGCCTGATGTTTATATCCCATATACCTCAGCGCCTTGCCCTTAAGGAGCAATGCGCTATCTTTTCTTTTTAATTTTCCCGATTTCAACAGGTACTCATCGATGGCTTCAACAGCTGTTTCGTAAGCCTTGAAATCGATGCATCTTTCGGCAAGCCTGTATAGCGATTCCCCATCGTCTCTCTTGCCTTTTCCCAATATCCTGTAGGTTTCAAACGCCAGCTTCATTTGGCCGGTCTTGATGTAGATATCACCAAGTATTTCGTAAAGAACATCGATATTTTCATTTCTTTCAATATTATCTTTTACGGCGGCAGTTATGGCGCCTGCATTTTCGGAATCCTCTATCATGGCCAGGATTTTCGGCGATATGGAAAGGAATTTATCAGGGGATTTTATAAGCCTGATCAAATATTCATTGACAGCGGCCGGATAGTTTCTCTGGGATTCGTAAATATTGGCGAGTTCCGTCGAAAAGATATCCGGTATTCCGAATCTCTTCCTGCCCAGAAGATAAGTTTCGGCCGCCCCTTCGTAGTCTCCGTACCTCAGCTTATAATTGGCGACATAGAAATAAACGGTTGAATTTTTATCGGCTTTCTCCAGGGCGAGCGCCCATAGAGAATCCGCTCCGTCCGCGTCATCCTGTAAAAATCGCGCGTTTCCCAGCTCCGCCGAATAGACTGGGTTATCCGGAGATTTTTCGATTTGGTTTCTGATCATATCTTCCAGTTCAACATACATCTTCGCTTCCAGATAGATGCTTTTGTAAAGCGATAAAATAGGGGGATTTTCGCCATATTTACTTCTCAGCGCATCCAGGTATTTCAAAGCGCTTTCGAACTCGCCGATCCTCTGCAGATTGTATACGATATTAAGATCGTAATCGAGCATCTGATTATCGGCCGTACCCGGACGCTGAGGGTGAGCGATCTGAAAGGAGCCAAATATAAAAACGGCCGTGAAAAAGTATAAAATGCGATTTTTACTCAAGAGCCGCACCGTTGTTTTGCAGTGACCTGAAATATGCTTTTATCAATCTCTCGTATTTGCGGGGATACTTTTCCTGCAATGTTTTTTTAATAATATCCAGAAGTCTCTCATTCTCTTCAGTCATATTTGCGGGGAATTCCGGGCTTCTGCGGATATGCTCCGACCCCGTCTCCGCCTTGCGTTTTCTGGAGTATTCGCGTCTGTTTACCGACTTTTGCGCGTCCAGAAGCCGCGACAGGATTCTCTCCTGGCGTTCGATGGTCCTGCGGTCGACCCTGGTATCCTGAAGGTCCTCCGCCACTTTCTTCATTTCTTCACCCAGTGCGTCAAATCTGCCGAGCATGTCTCCGCGTTTGCCAAACTCCTCTTGAAGTCCTTTCATTTGCTGCCTCAGGGCTTCCTGCTGGGCGGCGAGCCTGCGCAATGCCTGCTGCTGTGAGAGATTGAGCGACATTCCGGGCTTCGGCATCTGCATGAGCGTCTGATTGTTTATGCCCTGCTGCCCTTTGGTGCACTGGGCGAGCTTCTCCATCATTTCCTTCATACCGCTTCCGGAATTGCTGGAGCAGGCATTATTTTTCGCCTGCATTAAAAGCATTACCAGCATATTCATGTTAGACATCGCCGATATTTCGCTGCGGACAGCAGAATTTGCTTGGCTCTTGTCGAGATTCAGGGATGCTTCCGCGAGGTCTTCCAGGATTTGCCCCATTAGTCTTAAAAGCGGCATGCTTATAAAAACGGTTTCGTTCGATATTTCGGAAAGCAGTTCCGCCGATCTTAACGCCGCCGATTCAATCTGGGATTGCTGACCGGCGAAACCCCGTACCATTTCTCTGGTCCTGTCGTAGGCCCTGGTGGAATCCAGAAGCGATTCCTGGCGATTCGAGAGATAAAGAAGATCCTCAGCAGCCTTTTGCATCTTTCTGGCGATCCGGGCCTTCATCTGCTGCTGCATGCTATCTCTTGCTTTTCTCATGGCATCGGCGAGTTCGGAGAGATTCCGTTCAAGCCTTTTGCCCTTCGATTGACAATTTCCCATACTCCCCCGGCACATAGACGATTTCATTCCGTTGAAATCTTCAGGGATTTCGGGATTATTGAGCTGTTTTTCGGCATCCGCTTTCGAATCCTCGGGAACGATCTGAGTGTCCTGGTCCATCTGTTTCAATTGCTCGAACTGTTCTTTTAAGGAATTGAACTGATTTTGATTGGCCTGCTGGGGTGATTCCAGATCCGCAAGTCCGGAAGAATCATTGCATACGGAAACGTTCTCGTTTATCTCTATCTGGTCCTCCAGGATTTTCTGAGCGAGTTCGGCGAGAAGATCCATTTTCTGCTCGACGGCCAGCTGCTTCATTAACGACAGGGATCGTTCCAGGTTTTCCAGAAGTTCTTCGGCGGTCATCTGAAACTCTTCAAGAGCTTTTTTCATCTCCTCCGGATCCATATTCTTTAGCGCTTCCTCAAGCTTTTTCATGGCTTCCTTTAATTCCGGAGTAGCTATCTCTTCCATAAGCCTGTTCAGTTCATTCAGTTTCTCGGCTATCTCCTCGCCGATAAGCCTGTTTTCCTCCAGCCGGTCGAGGTTTTTCTGCATTTCGTCGGCCAGTTTCTCGAGGCTTTCGGCGATATCTCTTTGTTTTTCCAGAGCCCCTTTAGCCTCCTGTTGCGCCTCCCATTTGATCTCCGTCGCCTTGAGCATCTCCCTGGCTATCTCGTTCAGTTTTTCCTGGAGCTCGCGTTGATCCCGCATGACCTCCTCGATATCCTCGATCTGCTGCTCCTGCGATCCCTGAACCTCCGCCAGTATTTCGTCCAGACTCGGAAGGCGCGCGATAAATGTCTTTGATTTACTCCATTTCGGGCCGGATATAACGTCGTTGTCGCTGACCTCGCAGTAGTAGTATATCAAATCGCCCGGCATGGGGCTGATATCCTGGGTATTCCAGGGATATCTTACCAGCTTTTCCAGCTCATTCCGATCTCTAAGTTGCAGATCGAGTTTGACCGGTTCGCCCTGACGTCCCTCGGATACGATCCACCAGACCAGGTTGAGCCTGCCGAAACCGAAATCGTCCGTAATGAAAACGTCTATAGGGAGTATCATATCCTCGCTCAGATCGACATTATCAGCGGGATAGATAATCTCAATTGACGGCGGATAATCCTCCAGGATCTGAATGTCATACCAGATCGGCTCGGGATTCACCCGTTCCGACGAATCAATCATGGCGATTGTATAACGATCGTTTTTGAGTATATCGATCCGACCGGATAGATTTTTCCCCTTAATGTCGAGCTTAATTTTCGACGAATCGGAAAATAAAAGATACGAATTCTTGAGAGGTTTGTTTGCCAGTCCCGTCAGGATCGCTTTTGAGCCTTTTAAGGCCGCTATATTTCCATCATTGGGATTGCCGGCGGCGTCGGGCAAACCGGAATATTCGGGATAATCGATTTTAACAAAGATATCCACCAACCGGGGAGGATCGACGATATCTATATGGATACGCTGTGATTCCACGTTGCCGGATCTGGCATATAGATCGAGCGACCTTTTGATTTTCTTGAAATTATATACAAACGACGAGATCCCCAGACTGTCGGATTTTTCCATCGGTTCATAGGCCCATTCGCCGTCCTCAAACTGAAAATAGAGATCGACGTTACGGGGGATTTTGCCCTCCGCCTTCGCGGTGATCAACAGGTCCCTGTTCCTGAAAAATTCTCCTCCATCGGGAGTTATTGCCAGCCTGAATTCGGGAGGCTTTACATATTCAGTTAGAGGGTGCGCGTAAAGCGTCCAGGATTGTCTTATTATCGATGGATTCAGGAAAAAACCGATTACTGCGGCGGCAGCGATAACGGCGGTTTTAATGGATGTCGATATCAATGGTTTTTTATCGATTATGACATCTGCGTCAATCTCCGATATTACGCCGCCCGCCTCCTCAATCGTCTTTTCTATTAATTCAATAGAGTAGTTTTCGCGGTTGTGCCGGGCGTGGTCGTAGAGTTCCAGTGCTCCAATGAGCCTCGATTGAAACTTACCGTAATGTTTTTCCAGGCTACGGGCTACGCTCAATAATCCTGATCGTTTTATAAGCGGCTTAAATACAGCGAAGTAAAGCGATATCGTTACAAAGGTTAGTATCGCCAGGTCGATGACAAGACGCGCCGTCCTGCCGGGCCAGCCGAAAACGGTTATGCCTATCAGAATCCCGAAACAGATGAGGGCGATTCCGATGGTAAGTACAACTCCTTTAATGGAATCGAGATAGGCGAGCCGGCCCTCGAGCGATTTCAGCCTGCCGACTATGCTGGTATACCGATCTTTATTATCTGCCACCATGATTATCTCTCTAATTTGTTAACGCGTAAGCGACCAGATTTGCTCCCATCCTTAACGCCGCCAACCTTTTCTCCGGGGGATCATTATAGACTTCCTCGTTCTCCCAGCCGTCGCCGATATCGGATTCGTAGGCGAAAAACAGGCAGACCCTGCCGTCTATGATAACCCCGAATCCCTGTGGAGGTTTATCGTCATGTTTGTGGATCTTCGGAAGTCCGTTGGGAAAATCAAAGAGTGTATGATAAACGGGGTGGGAAAAGGGCAGTTCCACGAACTCATTTTCAGGAAAAACCTTTTTAAACTCCCGTCGTATGGCGTCGGCAAGACTATAACTATCGTTGGCAAAAAGAAATCCGCCGTTTTCAAGATAAGTCCGAAGCGCCGCCGTCTCTTTTTCGGAGAAGCTTATATTGCCGTGCCCGGTGAGGAAGAGGAACGGGTATTTGAAAAGCCGGGGATCGGTGGCCGTCACGGTAACTTCCTCGTCGTTAACCTCGATCGCGGTATTTTCCATCATAAATTTATGCAGATTCGGGATTGCCGAACGTCCCCAATACCAGTTACCGCCGCCGTCGTATTTCAGTCGGGCGACCGTAACGGCCGAGGGATTTTTGCCGAGGTTGACTTGGCTGTCAGAAATACCGAAAAAAAGCGTTAAAATCAACGCTGTCAGGATAATTCTTTTCATTTTGTTTTTATACGCTCAAAATCCTTCACTTGTGCCGTTTCATTTACCCAATTCGGATTTTTCCCGAAGTTTTCCCGTGTTCTCCAAGATAGCCAATTTATGCGGTTTGTCAATCGGGTTTTGTATTGTTTACTCATTATAAATAGATAGGTTATGCGACAAACAGCAAAGGGCAGGAGCCTTTGACTCCTGCCCGGTAGTTTTGCTCTTGGTTTTTCGGAACGTTATGTCAGGGAGTTGTCTATCCTGCTGGCGGACAGTCTTCGCAGGGCATTGGTCCCGGACCGCCTTTGAAGTAGTTTACGCCGTATGTGATATCAAGACCGTTGTAATTGCAGCTGGCGTTAACGTCACCGCAGTAATGAAAACTCTCGCAGGGAGGACAGTAAGGACACAATGGATCGGCGCCGCCCTTGAAGAAAGCAACACCGTAGGTGATATCCAGACCGTTATAGCCGCCGCTGCTGTTCACGTCGCCAACCGCATAATCGCATCCGCCGGTGGCGCAGGGATCATCTATGCAGTTCAGATGCTCATCCCAGTTGCCGAAAAGCTCGCGGCATGCCACCTCTGACGTGTCAACGCAGTTCTGATTCTCATTATAGCAGCATCGTCCAACTGTGGGGCAGGGATTATCTATGCAGTTCAGATGCTCATCCCAGTTGCCGAAAAGGTCGAGGCATGCCGCCTCTGTCATGTCATCGCAGAGCTGATTCAAATTATAGCAGCATCGTCCAACGGTGGGGCAGGGATTATCTATGCAGTTCGACTCCGCATCCCAGTTGCCGTCAAGGTCGAGGCATGCCGCCTCTGTCATGTCAGCGCAGTCCTGATTGTTATTATAGCAGCATCGTCCAATAGTAGCACTAAAACGAGGCACTACGGCATCCTGCTGAGCGCAGCCGTCCAGCTCGGCAAAGGAAGTGAACGGCATATTATGGGTAGACGGGGGCGTCTCACAATCATTACAGGGCGACGCCTGAAGCCCTGGAATTAAATCGACTCCGCTCCGACCTATAGGCCTGTCGGGAATACCCCGACAATGGCTAACCAACTCGCCGCCTATTGCCACGGCAGTGCCAAAGCCGGGGTCCTCAAACAACCAGTAGCCATTAAATGGGGTGTTGTAGTTGACAGGCGGTAAACCTTGATCGCCGAAATCAAAAATAACTTCGTCTTCGGGATTCGTAACTTTATTGAAAATAAACCTGGGGTATATGGCGATCTCGGAAAAGAATGTGCCGCCTTGCTGGCAATCACGATTGAATATGGTATATCCGGGCGGCGGGGTTCTATCCGATAAACAAACGTAAACGTCCCATTCTTCAAAATAAGAACCGCCCAAGAAAGATACTGTAATGGGAGCTATGCTTACAAGACTAAGCTCGATTATCTGGGTTTCGACCGAATCCGTGGATGGACATTCCGGCAGGTCGGCCGTCTCTCTTTCCACAATAGTGTTGGTTGATCCCAAAACGCCGGGCGGGTCTGTTTCCAGTGGTTCACCCACACAGGCTACCTGGCCCTCGAATGGATCGGAGCCGGGTCCGAAGAAATCGGCGGGAAGCGCTGGTATAGTAGGTTGAATGTCGCAGCCAAACTCGAAGAAAGTGTTGCCGTTTTCCGGCGTTTCCCAGAGATCGTAAACCGGGCCTCCTTCCTGCTCGATTAGATGCTGTCCGAAATCCCAGAAGATATTATTGCAAAAACCTCTATAAGCAAAGACGACATGATAGCCGGGTTCAATACCGGGAAGAGCCCATCCGATAGAATCCCCATATACGAGGGGATATGAGCCGCCTGTGTATAACGCAGTCATCTGATCCCAGGGTGGCCAGAGGTCGGGATTATGCCAGGTCATCTGGTTCAACGGCAAATTATCGTAAAAGACCTTATAGTAAACGCTGTCAATGGCCGCTAATTCGAAATCAATGGTGTAGTATATCCACAACCAGGGATCCGGCCAGGGATAAACCTCGTGCCACATCTCCTTAACCCAGCCGTCAGGATAAATCGGATTTCCAACCGGGTCGGTCCAATATGCCTGGATCACCGGTGCTGGCGGCTCTCCCAACTCCCAGCCGATATACATCCAGGTGCAGTAGGGAATGCCGATTGCGGGATCTACAGGTAGGCCGGTGGGATCTACGGGGTTAATCCACTTCAGATATGTATTCCCGTCATCAAACCAATAGCTGAATCCGGTAAAACGATAACCGGTGGAGTCCATGTAGAAATTAATGGGCGCGCGCTCCCCGACCAATACGATGGTGAAATCCATCACCGGAACAGTCGTTACCCCCTGATGAACGTACTTGACGTTAAAACAGGCTGAAGCCTCAGGCGCAGAAATCAGCAATAGACATGTTAAAACAACAGCCAGCAAAACCAGTTTTTTCATCTTTTCATCCTTCCCTCAGATTTTAGACAAATATTGAAAATTCCCGCCTGCTTGATAAGGTCGTTTTCAGATCAATCAAGCAGGCCTTAAACAAAATAAATTTTTTTCTATAAATCCTCCTTATAATTATTCATGGTTTAAGTTTGACATCTTTTCGCCTAAAAGTATATTCGACTCAAATCAGGTGTTTTTTTTCTTTTATTTTCAAAAAGCTGTTTTTCTGCCGTTGCCAAGAAGAAACAAACTAAGAAAAGCGAAGTTTCGTTACTCAAGCGAGCAGCAATCCAAAGAAGCCTAACAATGATAATTTAATTTAAATGGATTGCCATGTCAACAAAATAATCCCTCTTTTTTCATATTCTGGGATCGAGAAAGAAGCCTTGGCTGCAGCCCCTATTTCGTAAAATTTCAAAAAAGTCAATTACTTATTGGCAATACCTCTCGATACCATTTTTCTCCTTCGTATAACCGCTACCGTCCCCGCAGCCAATAACAGCAATCCCAGTATCAACATACCCCATTCGTTAAGGGTGGGGATCGGTTCGGGAATAGTCCCATTGCCCTGTATCCATCGGATGGAGTCGACGGTGGTTCCCGAGTAACTATCTAAAACTGACATGGGACAACCTGTAAAATCGATTTGATAGGTGATGTCGAAGAAGCTGTCGACCTCGTAAAGTCCGTTGCCCAGGTCGGTTAATACTATATGGCCGGGACTTGATAGGCCGCTGTCGGTACCTGCTATAATGACAAACTCGCAGAAATCGGGGTCACCAAACAGCTCGCCGAATAGACCGCGCATATCGGCAGCGAAACTCTGTACCGGATCTCCGGGACTGCGGGGACCGGTATGAATCTCGCAGGATACCGGTACTAGGATCACGCGGTTGAAACCGGCAAGTTCTCCGGTGCCCGAAACATCGAAACGGAGAGACCCCTCAAAACAATGATAATTGCCATTAAGCGAACCGCTGTCACCCTCACAACCAACTCCTGGCATCGGCAAAGAACAGGAGGTGGATTCATCGCAGACGAAATTATAAAACGTAGGTACCAACTCAATCGTCGTTCCGGGCGGCAAACCGTTTATAATATTCATAGGCTCCAGAGGCGCGTAATAGGGGCATTCTACCGGAAGATCAACCGTGCCGGTACCGTTATCAGGAGCGATGCAGGTCCACGGCTCATAACAGAGATCATCATAACCGTCATCATCTATATCGCCCAGGCATTCGGAACCGTCACCATTATAGTCGCCGTTAAAGCTCAGGCAGACCGGCTCGGAGATGCTGAGACATATGCCTTCCGGAGTACAGCAGGCTCCTGTCGTCGGCGGTTGCGGCGCGCCCTGTTGCAGACGTATTGTTTCAGACGTGGTCCCTGAATAATCACTCAACGGCGAAGCGGGACATCCCTCAAACTCTATCTGATAGGTGATATCGAAAAAGCTGTCGATATTGTAGAGCCCGCCGCCGATGTCGGTAATTTCAATTTCACCGGAACCGGGCAGGTCATTTTCAGTTCCGGCGGTTACAATGAGTTCACAGAAATCGGGATCGCCGAAAAGCTGACCTTCAAGACGATAGACTATACCGGCCATTGTTTGTATGGAATCGCCGGGATTACGGGGTGAAGTGTGAATTTCGCAGGACATCGGCACCGCGAGGTGACGGTTGAAACCGGCCAGGCTGCCGGTGCCGGTGACAACCAGATCCAACGTACTCTCGAAACATTCATAGTTTCCCCCGAGCAGGCCGCCAGCGCCCTCGCAGCCTGTGAGAGGAGTCGATAGTGAGCAGGGCGTGAATTCGTTACAGAAGAAATCCTCTAATATGGGCTGAAGTTTTAATGTGTCGCCCGGCGGAAAACCCTCTACAATATACATGGGCTCGTCCGGGGCGTAGAACGGACAATCAGCCGGAAGATCAACCGTGCCGGTACCGTTATCGACGGCGACACAATACGGCGGAACGGGACAGGCATCATCGACGCCGTCACCGTTGCCGTCGCCAAGACACACGGTGCCGTCACCCTGGTAGGTGCCGATTCCCCAACATCCAACCTCCGTCTCCTCTATGCAGGACCCATCCGGCAGACAGCATGCGCCTGTGGGCGGGGGAGGTCCCTGTTGAAGATGAACGGAGTCGATGGTAGTTCCCGAGTAATCTTCTAAAACAGACGCGGGACAACCTGTAAACCTGATTTGATAAGTTATGTCAAAAAAGCTGTCGACCTGGTAATATCCGTTGTCAAGATCGGTTAGAGTTATCTGGCCGGGACCCGGCAAACCGTAATCGGTTCCAGCGGTTATTATAAACTCGCAGAAGTCCGGGTCTCCGAACAATTGACCTCGAAAGCGATAGATATCTGCAGACATGGTCTGAATTGAATCATTGGGAATGCGAGGCGATGTATGGATCTCGCATGATACCGGCACCCAGAGCGTGCGATTGAAACCTTGAAGCGATCCCGTTCCCGAAACATCCAATCGAAGCGTTCCCTCGAAACACTCGTAGTTGCCGCCAAGGGAACCGCCGGCGCCTTCACAGGCCGAAGGAGGTGTGGGTAAAGAACAAGCGGTGGACGAGCTACAAAAGAACTCATAAAATCTGGGTACCAGTTCAATGGTAGTACCCGGCGGCAGGCCGTTTATTATTTTCATCGGTTTGTAAGGCGCGTAGAAAGGACAGTCGGCGGGTAGGTCGGCGGTGCCCGTGCCGTTATCGGGAGCTAGGCATATACCTTGCTCATAACAGAGATCGTCGTAACCATCGCCGTCGCCGTCCCCAAGGCATTGGTCGCCTTCACCCGCAAATATACCATTAAGACTCAGGCAGAGCGCCTCGGAGATGCTGAGACATACGCCTTCCGGAGTACAGCAGGTCCCAGTGGTTGGGGGTAAAGCCACGCCTTGCTGCAAACGTATCGTTTCGGTTGTGGTCCCGGAATAATCGCTCAACGGCGAACCGGGGCATCCCTCAAACTCGATCTGATAGGTGATATCGAAAAAGCTGTCGATATTGTAGAGCCCGCCGCCGATGTCGGTAATTTCAATCTCACCGGAACCGGGTAAATCGTTCTCGGCGCCGGCGGTTACAATTAAGGTACAGAAATCGGGATCGCCGAAAAGCTCACCTTCAAGACGATAGACTATACCGGCCATTGTTTGTATGGAATCGCCCGGATTACGAGGTGAAGTGTGAATTTCGCAGGACATCGCCACCGCGAGGTGACGATTGAAACCGGTGAGACCACCGGTGCCGGTGACAACCAGATCCAACGTACTCTCGAAACATTCATAGTTTCCCCCGAGCAGGCCGCCAGCGCCCTCGCAGCCGGTGAGAGGAGTCGATAGTGAACAGGGTGTGAATTCATTACAGAAGAAGTCCTCTAATATGGGCTGAAGTTTTAGTGTATCACCCGGCGGCAAGCCATCTGTAATATACATGGGCTCGTCCGGAGCGTAGAACGGACAATCAGCCGGAAGATCAACCGTGCCGGTGCCGTTGTCGGCGACAATACATGAATCCTGTGGTAATGCTGTCGAAGAATAAAAAAGCAGGGTTAGCGTTACCATAGCTAAAGCTGGCATCAATTTTTTTCGCTTATCCATTTTTTCTCCATGCAATTAGATTTTAAAATAACGACGATATTTTAAAGTATTAAGTTACCGGCTTTCCCGGAATTTTTAACTTTCAGGCAAAATTCATCTATAAGTGCCGATTTATTTGAGTCCGCGAACATCATTACAATTAAACCCGATAACCCTTTCGGCCGGTAAGACTTACAATTTTTATACAAAGATCCGTAGAAATCTATACGCGCGACGAAGTCAAATCAAAGAAGCTATAACGATTCTACCAGTTAATATAAATAGCGGATATAAATCGGTCAAGCTAAAAACATTTTCAGTTTTCTATACCACTATTTATCACCGTACAATTTATCGCGATTAATAGCAGGGAGTTTTTTTATAAAGTAACGCCATCCATCAAATAGACGCGTAAACCAAAGAGGTAATCGATTAACAAACCGGCGAAATCTTCAGGGAATTCAGAAAGTTTTTGAAATAACCGGGGAGGTATTCCACGGTGGGCAGGCAGAACGATCCGGCGGTTTCATAATCGGGCATGGCGAAACCCTCAATGCTGCCGTCACATACGTTCACCTGAGTAATCGTTATGCCGGAATCGCGCGCTGACCGGGGGTCAATCGTTATCGAATGAGTTTGATATGAAGCCTCGATTTTTCCGGTTTCGGTATCCTCGACGGGGATCGAATTTCCATAATGGGGGAAATCGATGGGTTTGGTTTTCATCCCCAGAGCTCGTGCCAGCAGCGCGGCGCCGCCTCCCACTCCGAGCAGCGGTCGTATCCCGATCATCCTCTCTATTTTCGGCAGGAATATATCGGAATTTCTTGCGGCGGCGGGTCCTCCGGGTATAACCACGGCATCCGGGTGAAGAGGGACTATGTCTTCTGGTTCCGTGTGCGGCGGCACTATTCTGACCCGGCATCCCAGGAGCCTTAAACTTCTGAAAAGATTATAACTTGCGCCGAAATCCCAGACCGCAATCACGAATTTTTCATCCGGAAGATCGCCGGTGGCAAGGTCCCAGTAAAACTCCTCGGGGGCAGATACCGATTTCAAATCGTCTTTATCCAGAAGAATAGGAGAAATTGAACCTTTAATGGCCGCTTCGCGGCTTATATCTATACAGCCCGTGGTAGGATTGGAAAACTCCAGGACGTCTCTCAATAGATCCTTTCTGTCGGGTATGAAGCCGGCGATCCTGTTGGCCTCGAAATAGCTTTTCAATACGTTTCTTCCGGAACCGTTTCCGCCCATGGCCACATTTCCCAGGAATACAATGCCTTCCAGATGAGACATAAAAGATTGTATCTCGTCGGGGGTCGGCTGTCGATCGTCAACTAATAGGGAATCGGTGACGACAATTTTCTTTTTATAGGTCGGATCGGTCAAGATATCCCAGCAAAAGTTAAGGGATTGAAATTTGATAATCTCTCCCGCGCAGGGACCCTGCCAGCCGAAATAATATCCGGAAAAGGTGCCTATATTCTTAATCGCAAGATAACCACGCATCAAGTAATCGCATACCATCGACATTCGGTTTTGTCAAACTATTTATGCGCTTTGGCTGATATTTCTCGAAAAAATTATCCTTGCAATTTCGGGACGGCGGAAATAATGTGGAAAATTCACTTGACTTATTATTGTGAGGGTGACATTTTAACACACGATTTATTTCTGGATTTGAGAACGGAAAAAATTTGAATCTAGTCAGGCAACAAAATAATCCGGGCGTTTGCAATAATCTGTGTAAATCATTTCAGTTAAGTTAATCGGGATAGGTTGAGTCTTGGGCAAAAAAGTAGCGCTGGGAATCTGCATAATAATTATTCTTCCTCTCCTGATCTGGCTGGTTTATTTGAAACCGGGGCCATCATCCGTCTCTTATCCTCCGTATGATCTGACGGCGATCTCAACTCCTTTCGATACAGCCGGTTCGGTAACCTTAAACTGGTTCTGCCTGGAGGGCGATAACGACTCCGCGGCGACCTTCCCGAATTATAATATCCTGAGATCTCAGGCCCCGGAAGGCCCGTTCGAGGGAATCGGCAGTGTCGGATTTGAATACCCTCGCGCCACCGATATTTCCAGACAATACAGGGATACCGCGGTTGTTGCGGGATTTTCATATTATTATAAAATTTCCTGCGATCTTCAAGGCGAAACCATAGAATCCAATATTTTCGGCCCGATTTCGCCGGTGATGGCGGCTGAAGCTGCCAAAGTTGAGGTACCGGTTGATAAATCGGATATAATGGTTTTCCCGCCCACGCAACTGAGGGTGTTTGATACTCCTAATGACGCCGGCGGTTCGATCACGCTGGAATGGAAAGTTTCGGCCAGCGACGCGGCCAAGAGCCTGCTTTTTAACGGGTACGATATTTATAGAAGTACCAGCGCCGAGGGGCCCTTCGAGAAAGTCGGGGAAACTACCGGGGGAGTTTCCGATGTCGACAGGCAGGTGAAAACTCTCCGTGACGGCAAAGATATTATAAACGGTCAGGAATATTACTATTATGTGGCGGCCAAGTGGGACGGTCAGGAGGCCAATTCGGAAATCGCCGGTCCCGCCGTATCCCGTCAGCAATGGTTTCATACCGGCCGCGGTGTATCGCTGGTTCTGCTCGGAATACTGATAGGCTCGATTCTTTATTTTATCAACCGGGCCAAGGCCGGAAAAGAACTGTTTATAAGAAAGATTGCAGGGCTGGAGGCGGTCGACGAAGCCGTGGGACGCGCCACCGAGATGGGAAGGGCGATATTTTATGTCCCCGGCATCCAGGATATGAACAATATGCAAACTATCGCGGGTCTGACAATTCTCGGACGGGTGGCCAAACTTACCGCCGAGTACGAAACTAAGCTGGAAGTCCCTGTTTCACGGTCATTGGTTATGGTCGCGGCGCGTGAGATTGTTAAAGAGGCGTATCTCAACGCCGGCAGGCCCGATTATTATAACGATGATATTGTATATTATCTCACGGACGACCAATTCGGCTACGCGGCCGGTGTTGACGGTCTGGTGATCAGGAAAAAGCCGGCCACCGTGTTCTATCAGGGCGCTTTTTTCGCCGAATCCCTGATTCTGGCGGAAACCGGAAATTCCATAGGGGCCATACAGATAGCCGGTACCGCCATGCCCGCCCAGCTGCCCTTTTTCGTGGCAGCCTGTGACTATACCTTGATCGGCGAGGAACTTTTCGCTGCCTCCGCCTATCTCTCCAGAGAGCCCAAACTGTTGGGTTCGTTAAAAGGGCAGGATCTGGGAGGAAAGCTTATATTCCTGTCACTGGCTTTGATTTTTGTCATTATCGCCACCATCGGAGCTTTTTCCCAAAACGCCGTTATATCAGATACTATTCAGAGGATGTTCAATGTCAATTAGGGGAGAGTCCTCTTGAGACGGGAAATTCCGCTTATTCTGACCGGCATTGTCGGAATAACATTCTTCGTGCAGTTTTTCGTGCCTCATTCTCCCATGCGTGAGTTGTCCGAGACCTTTTCCGATTGGTATTCCATCATCTCCGCTTTCGCCATCTGGCTGGGCGGTTTGAACCTGATGAAAATCTCCTTTGAAAAAGTATACAAAAAAGATAAAGATTGGTTCTTCGCAGTTACGACAATCGTTTCATTCTTTCTTATATTGATAGTGGGGCTATTTTTCTCAGGCGGCAGGCAATATCTTGAACAGGGATCCGGCTACGACTGGCTTTACCGTAATATCTATTCGCCTTTGAGCGCCACCATGTTCGCGCTTCTCGCTTTCTTCGTCGCTTCGGCTTCATACCGCGCGTTCCGGGCCAGGAACGCCCAGGCAACTGTATTGCTCCTCGCAGCTTTTATTGTTATGGCGGGAAGGACCCCGTTTGGAGATTGGATTACCGTGTTCCTGCCGGAGGGATGGCGTTTATCCAACCTGTCTAATGTCATCATGAATTATTTCAATGTCGCCGGTCAGAGGGCTATCATGATCGGTATCGCTCTGGGAATAGTGTCAACATCGCTCCGCATAATTCTCGGTATCGAGCGATCCCATCTGGGGGGCGAGTAAGATATGGATAAGTTCTGGGAAAGATTACTTACAATAGATCGGCGGGTTATATTCGTGGTTATATTTCTGGCGCTTTCGGTTCCGATTTTCCTGCAGATCGGTCTTCCCATACCGGTTACAAGAGAGGTTCAGGTATTATACGATTCCCTGGAGGATCTTCCCAGGGACTCCAAAATACTTGTTTCTTGCGATTTCGATCCCGGTTCCGAGCCGGAACTGCAGCCGATGGCCGAGGCGGCGTTCAAATATTTCGTGGAAAACGACTTACGGTTTATTGTTATTGGATTGTGGCCTCAGGGTCCGATTCAGGGCAATCGCGCCATCGAGGACATTGACGAATCAGATGACGAATATATCGTAAAAGACGGCGATACGCTTTATTTCGGCGCCGACCTGGTTGTTGTCGGTAACGATACAGCCTGGTACGGTATCGATTTTATAAATCTCGGTTTTCAGGTGGGGCAGGAACTGGTAATACAACGCATGGGAACTTCTTTTGAAGCCACATTTCCGTCAGACCGACGGTTTGGACGTCCTCAAAAAGAATTCCCCATAATGGACGGCATCTACAGGCTCGCCGATTTTGATTTTGTGTTTAACCTGTCCGCCGGATATCCCGGGACTGTTGAATGGGTTCAATTTGCCGTCGATAGATTCCATGTTCCAGTGGGAGCGGCTAACACCGCGGTGCAGGCTCCGTTGGCCTATCCCTATCTCGATACCGGCCAGCTGTCGGGGATCTTGGGCGGTATGAAAGGTGGCGCAGAGTTTGAAAAGCTGGTAGGTCATCAGGCCCGGGCGACCATGTTCATGACCAGCCAGACCATGGCGCATATTTTTGTAATGTTGTTTATCATTGTCGGCAACATCGCGTTTTTCGCCACCATGAAGAAATCAGACAGAAGGGGTATAAGGGAATGAGTTCCGAATTCGGGATCTGGCTGGCGGCGTTTTTCACCATAGGTATCGCCTCATTTCTATATAAGGATAATCCCCTGTATAAATTTTGCGAATCGGTTTTTGTGGGTATTTCCGCCGGTTATTGGGCTGTGGCATTATTCTGGGAAAACCTCATCACCAAAATGTTTGATGGTCTCGGAATCTCTTATTCCCTGGGCCTATGGCCGGAAAAAGGCGCTTTGCAGGATATTTTTTCAGGCGTCTGGAACTGGAATATCCTGCATGTTCTGGCGGCGATACTGGGCATTATGATGCTGATGAGACTTTTCCCCAAAATCGGCTGGATCGCCCGCTGGCCCCTTTCGGTCATCGTCGGATCGACCGCCGGTTTGTGGATGATAACCTACTTTCAGTCCAATTTCTTAAGCCAGTTACAGAAAACGGTGATTCCGCTTTTTGATATCGGTAGAATCAATGAACTCTCCGAGATCGGAGCGGTAATGGCGGAACAGGGAAGATCAATTCCTCTTGATAATTATTTCGCCGCCTATCTCGGCAATCTGGTTCTGATATTTGGGACTCTAGCCGGTCTGGTTTACTTCTACTTCTCCAAAGAGCACAAAGGTATTTTCGGCAGAACAGCCAAAGTCGGCATCTATTTCCTTATGATAACATTCGGCGCCTCTTTCGGTTATACCGTCATGTCCCGTATGTCGCTTTTAATCGGACGGTTATACTTCCTGTTCAGCACCTGGCTCGGTTTTGTAAACTAATTTTATTGAATAATAAAGACAAATCTGTGTATATATATCCCGGAAAGATTGAGATATTGCATTTTCGCAATCGCTTTTCGTACCCGGGTATTTTAAGGCAAATTTAACAGTGAGGTGAAATTATGTCGCTTGAGAATCCGTATTATATCTGGCTGATACTCGCTGTTTTATTCGTGGTCGTGGAGATTTTCACCGCCGGATTTTTCTACGCCTGTTTCGCCATCGGGGCGCTTTCTGCCATGGTTACCGGTTTTATAACCAGGGCGATACTCGGCGCCAGCGCATACGGTCTGGTATGGCAGATCGTGGTATTTTGTGTCGTCTCGGTGGCGTTGATACCGGTCTCCAGATCATTCGCGAGGAAAATTTCAGATGATTCCGTACCCCAGGCGGGCGCTGACGCTCTGATCGGGCTGCAGGGTATTGTCATAGAGTCCATAAATCCCGTCGCGGACGTCGGCAAGGTCAAGGTTGACGGGCAGGTGTGGCGGGCGGTTGCCTCGGACATAATCGAAAGTGGTTCCACGGTCAAGGTTACCGATGTCCGCGGGGCAAAACTTGCAGTTGAGAAAATAAATTAGAAGGGAGGAAATGATGATTGATCCCGGATTAATAGTGCTTTTGATCGTAATAATATTCTTTACGTTTATAATGGGGGCTATGTCTCTCCGGATTGTCAGACCGTATCAAAGAGGTCTTGTTGAGAGGCTGGGGCGGTTTCACAGCAGGAGAAATCCCGGGCTTAATCTTATCGTGCCCTTCGTGGAGACTCTGGTCAGAGTGGACATGAGAGAGAGGGTACTCGATGTACCGGCGCAGTCGATTATCACAAAAGACAATGTTGTGGTCGAGGTTGATGCCATAATCTATTGCCAGGTGACAGATCCTTTCAAGGCGCATTATGAAATAACCGATTTTATCATCGCGGCGGTAAAACTGGCTCAAACGAATCTTAGAAACACTCTCGGTGAAATGGAGCTCGACCAGTCGTTGACATCACGCGATACCATAAATGAGCAGTTAAGAACGGTTCTCGATAACGCCACCGATAAGTGGGGCGTAAAGGTGAACCGGGTGGAAATTCAGCGAATCGATCCTCCTGTCGACATTACCGAAGCCATGAGCCGCCAGATGAAGGCCGAGCGCGATAAGAGGGCGGCGATTTTGGAGGCTGAAGGTTATAAGCAGGCTGAAATTACGCGGGCCGAAGGTTCGAAACAGGCCGCGATTCTGGAGGCTGAGGGCAAGGCAGAGGCGGTAAAGAAGGTCGCGGACGCCGAAAAATATCGTAAGATTGCCGAAGCAGCAGGTGAAGCCGAAGCGATAATTAATGTATTTTCCGCTATACATAAGGGGGCTCCGGATGATAAATTAATAACTTTGAAATACCTGGAGGCGCTTAAGGGAATCGCCGACGGCAAATCGTCGAAGCTTTTCATTCCTTATGAGGCGTCCGGTGTGCTTGCGGGGCTCGGATCGATTGCCGATGTTTTAAGATCGGAGCCTGGAACGGGAAAACATACAAGATCGGATCAAGGAAAGAAAGAGGATGGCACAGCTTAAGTCGTTGATGGCGGGTAAACGGCTGACTTATGTTTCGCCCGACATGACCGTTACCGAAGTGGCAAAGAAGATGGCTGACGCGGGAATAGGCGCCGTTGTAGTTCTTGAGGAGGAGAAGCTCAAAGGAATTTTTACCGAGCGAGATCTGTTAAACAGGGTTGTAAGCGTGGGAAAAGACCCCAAAGCGGTTAAAGTGTCAGAAGTTATGACCGTCGATGTATGCGTATGCAACGCCGAAGATACTTATGAATACTGCCTGGCCCAGATGAAGCAGATTGGCTGCCGGCATATGCCCGTTGTGGAAGAAAACAGGCTTCTGGGGATAATATCGATGCGCGATCTGTTGAAATACCAGGTTTCGGTCAAAGAATCTGAAATTAAGATGATGGATTCGCTGTATAGATATCAACCTCCCAATATGGAGATATAATAATTTGCATATAAATTGTTAATTTATTATCTTTATGGGATAGAGGGCGCTGGACTCAGTTGGAATCGGGACAGCGTTATGGCGCGGCCCGGTTGGCAGAATAAACTTAAACAGTCTTGCAGGGTTCCAGCTTATCTCCTGAGGATTTTGAAAGCCGCACCCAAAATAATTAAGGCCGCCTGTTTTATTTTTTTTATTTGTATTTCTGTTTCGGCGCGACAAGATACCATAAATCATTCCGATTCCACGTTATTGCTGTCTGAGGAGCGGCTGTTGGCTGAGACATTCCAACAGGCCCCGCCGGCCGATATTAGGGCTGAAGATCAACCCAACGATCCCGGAAACGCCATTATCGTAAATTGGAATTTGGCCCCCGGCGATAATGATAAAGACAGTCTAGTTTCGGGATATTTGATCTATCGCTCTGATTCGCCCGATGGGGATTTCGAATTAGTGTCCACCCTTCCTATTGGCACTACTCAATTCACCGATTCCGGAGATCATCTTGTAAACGGAAAGCGATATTTTTATAAAGTCGCTTCCGTTTATCCTGTCGATACATTATTCAGCTCCGTTTCAGGAGCCGCTGTCCCCGTACCCCAGTTCTTCAACACGAGACTGATACCGATTTTCCTGTTTATGCTGTTATTTTCCGGTACCACTGTGGCGTTTATTATCCAGGCCGGAAAGGGCCGCAGGCTTTATGTCCGGCCCATCGCCGGCATAAACGCCGTTGACGACGCCATCGGCCGGGCTACCGAGATGGGCAAGCCTATTCTTTTTGTACCGGGGCTGGGCGACGCGTCCCGGGTGGCGACAATCGCCGCGTTTACCATTCTGGCGCGGGTGGCCAAAAAAGTCGCCGAATACCAGACCCGGATCATCGTCCCCAATTATGATCCCGTGGTAATGACCATCTGTCAGGAGGTCGTTAAGGAAGCATACTCGTCCGCCGGGCGGCCGGATGCTTTCGATCCTAAAGACGTCTATTTCGTAACCCAGGATCAATTTCCTTATACTGCCGCGGTCAACGGTACCATGCTGCGTGAAAGGCCGGCTACAAATTTCTATATGGGAATGTTTTATGCCGAATCGCTGATTCTGGCGGAGACAGGGTTTGTATCGGGTTCCATTCAGATTGCCGGAACCGACCAGCTTATCCAGATACCGTTTTTTGTGGTAGCCTGCGATTACACCTTAATGGGCGAGGAGCTTTACGCCGCCTCCGCCTATCTCTCCCAGGAGCCCCAGCAGCTGGGAACCTTGAAAGCCCAGGATTGGGGTAAAGTAGCGGCGGTGGCATTAATGATAGCGGGAGTAATAGTCTATTTATTCAGTACTGGCGCGGGTAATTCTTTCATGACCTGGATAATGGGCGGATAGCTTATTATGAGAAGAGAAGTCCCACTTACAATCGTTTTTGTCTGCGGCGCCTTCATGGCGTTCCAATACTTCGTGCCCCATCATGTTTCCGCCACCATATATCAATATGCCCTGAACTGGACTATTATAATAGGCATATTTACCCTCACTGTGGGAATCGGGTCCCTGATAAATCTCCACTATGACAGGATTTCCAAACGCAAGGAGCGATGGCAATATTCCATTGTCACGCTGGTGGCCCTGGCTTATATGACAATTCTGGGGCTTTTATCGCCAAATGCTCTTCAGGATCCAAAATCGCTTTTAATGACAATGTATTTTTATGTGCTCTCGCCCGTGCAGGCCACCATGTTTGCGTTACTGGCGTTCTTCATCGCCTCGGCGGCCTACAGGGCTTTCCGCGCCAAAACCTTGCTGGCCACCCTGCTTATGCTCTCTGCGGTAATTGTCATGCTCGGGAGAGTATTTATCGGTGATTTTCTGACCGGATGGCTTCCCGAAGGAATGAGATTTTCCGATGTCGCCCGGTACATTCTCGATTACCCCAATACCGCCGCCAAAAGAGCCATCTATATCGGCGTGGGCCTCGGCGTGGGAGTTACAACCCTTAAAATAATCCTCGGTATCGAACGTACCTGGCTGGGGGGAGGCAAATAATGCCGAATGATATATGGAATACTTTAATGAATTTGGACAGGCGCTGGGTTTACCTGGTCATCGGATTGGTAACATTTTTGCCCATTCTGGTTACGGTCGATACGCCGGTGCAGATAACCTCAGAGGTAAAATCGGTTTTCGACAGGGTGGAGTCGTTGCCGGAGGGTACCGTCATTATGGTCCCTATGGAATATTCCCCCGATACTATGGCGGAACTGCAGCCTATGGCCAGGGCGGTTTTGAGACATTGTTTTTCAAAGGGGTTGAAGGTTATATCTACGGCTTTGCAGATCCAGGGCGTTCTTTTAATCGAGCAGGATTTGAGGACGGTCGCAAATGAGTTCGATAAAGTATACGGGGAAGATTACGTATTCCTGGGATATAAACCTTATCCGGACATAGTGATATTAAACATGGGCGAAAATTTCAGATTGCCATTTCCCAATGACTATTATGATAACGATCTGGACGATCTGCCCATGATGGCAGGTGTAAGCAATTACTCCAGTGTAGCTTGCATCGTTAACATCAACGCTACCTCCGGCGTAGATTCCTGGATCAATTACGCCAACGGCAGATACAAAGCCGACCTGGCTCTCGGAGTAACGGCCGTTATAGCCACCGATTATTACGCATTTCTACAATCCGGCCAGATATTCGGACTCATGGGAGGTTTGAAGGGGGCGGCCGAATACGAGAGGCTGATTGGACGCAAAGGAGTCGCCAATAAGGCCATGACCTCGGTTTCGGTAGCGCATGTTTTTATTATCTTGTTCATCATTATCGGTAACGTGGCGTTTTTCGCTTCCGGAAGAGGTAAACGAGCGTAACATATGGAACAGGTATCATTAGGCACAATGTTCTGGATGACCGTGGCGGCATTTTTAACCTTTTGCATTTTCTCATTTTTATACCGGGATAATCCCTTCTACCGTTTCGCCGAGCATCTGGTGGTGGGAATATCGGCGGGATACTGGATAGCCATATTATATCACACCTCCCTTACCGATCTCTGGATCGATCCGCTTGTTGCGTCAGTCACCGCGTTTGGCACTGCCGAGGGCTCGGTTGCCGGTAAAACAGGCATGTTAATCGTTAATATTACTCCCGGGGCTATCGGAGTTTTAATGTTCAGCAGGTTTTTCAAAAAGACCTCCTGGATCTCCAGGTGGCCCATTGCTTATTACCTTGGTGTATCCGCCGGGGTTGCGTTGCCGTTATATCTTCAGGGGTTCGTTATCCGGCAGGTGGCGGCCAATATGATGGATCCCCGGTCGATATTCGGCATGATTTTCGCCGGTGGCGGCGCAGCCGATTTTTTCCAGGGAATCGGGGAGATTATTATAATTATCGGCAGTATCTGCGGGCTGGCGTATTTTTATTTTTCCGCGGAGCATAAGGGTGTATTCGGCGGGGCGGCCAAACTCGGCATCTGGATATTAATGATCGGTTTCGGCGCCACCTTCGGCTACACTGTAATGGCGCGAATATCGCTGCTTATCGGGAGATTGAATTATTTAATCGAATGGGTCAGGGCCTTAAACGGGTTTTTCGGCTCATAAGGGAACATTCACACCACTTTTTGCGATTCAGGTTTTCGAACATGAAAGCCGTTTATTTTTTCATAACGACTCTGCTTTTTTCCCAGAATTTTATTGCCGGGCGGGCTTCCGCCGGCGGGGTTGTATGCCTGTATGACAGCACCGATATAGAGATCAAACGGAATTTTTCCGCCGTGGTTAAAATTTATAAGGATTTCGAGATAATATCCGAGGAGGGTTTAGCCTATGCCGAGTTCGCGGTTCCCATAAACGATTATATCGAGTTCAGCGATCTTAAGGGTTATACGGAACTCCCTGACAGCAAGAAAATAAAAATAGGCGAAAAAGATTATATTTTTCTAACCGGTCGTATGGATCGGGAGTTTGGAGGGAAAAAAGCTGTGCTGGTTTTGTTGAAATCGCCCTCCATCGGCGCCATACTGCATTACCGGTACAGGCTCGATATTAAGAGTCTTCTGTATCTACCCCATATTGAAAGGCAAAACTCGTATCCGGTTGAAAGAATGGTCGTTCAGTTAAAATGGCCTCGAAATATTAATCTCAATTATGATTATTCCGGATTTGATAAGGATGTAAAAGGCAGGAGAGCCCTGTTTTATGCAGACAATCTGCCTGAAATTCGAGCTGAGCCTTTTTTGTGCCATGATAATTTGTATCTGTATCTCAGCGCTGACAGGTTTAGATTTAACGGCCCCGAATATGGTTGCGATACATGGGATGATGTGGGATTTTTCTACAGCCGGATCTCCGATCAACCGACCCCGTCACTGGTGAAAATCAAAGTACTCGCCGATAAGCTGCTTGCGGAATCCGTTTCCCTGATCGACAGCCTGAAAATCCTTTTCGATTACGTTGCTGATTCGGTCTCCTACGTGGCGCTGAGAATAGGAAGCGGGGATTTTATGCCGCACAATTGCGGCCAGATAATTGAACGAGGATTCGGAGATTGCAAAGATCAATCCCTGCTGCTGAGTTCTCTTTTCAGGGCTGCGGATATAGAAGCCTATCCCGCATTGATATCCACCGTCGATTATCCCCGGCTGGAATCGTTACACCCCTGGCCCGCGTTTTTTGATCATACCGTGACGGCTGTCAGGATTGGCGAAGAAGAATATATTCTGGACCCCAGCGATCCCTTCTCGGATTTTTCGTATATTCCTTTTAGATTAAGAGGCAAAAGCTATCTGGTCGTTGACGGGATTTCGGAATTGAGAACCGTGCGGGAAGGTTCCCAGCCGGCGGAAGGTTTTTCCTGGAGTTTTGATATGGGGGGCGAATTGTCGGGAATGAGAACCGATTTTGTTATCGGCTATATTAACGATGCCGCGGCGATATACAGCAGGAATTTTCGCGGTCTCAGCAGTTTTCAGAAATCTGAAACGGTGGAAGCGATTCTGAGGGAAGGGGGTTGGAAAACCTCCGCTCTCGAAATCGAAATTGAAAAACTGGTGCCGGATACATTCAGTATCGGCGGGGAATTTTTTTCCGATTATTCCGAGTTGGATTCTATGACCGGATTTCCGGTCGGTTCGCCGCTCGTAACTCATCTTATCGACAATATTTTTAATACCGTAAGGCAGAGCCCCTTCTGTAGAAAAAACTCGCTTCGTTTAGAGGAATATATACGGTTTCGAGATATGGCCTTTTCATCCGACGATCTCTCCGAGTACAGGGATTATTGGGTCAGGGAAGGCCTTGAATTTTATGATGAAATGAAATATATAGGAAACGATATTATATTTCGGAGGATATTTGATCTTGACGGGAGGGAAATTTCCAGTGATGATTTCAACGCTTTCAGGAATTTTCTTCTCTCACGAAAAAACCAGAGATATGTTTACCTTCCTTACTGAAAAAAGCGTGAAACATATCCTCAAATTTGTGTTTGTGTCCCCCCTTTTCATGATTATATGCAATACCGCATGGGCACAAATGGAATATGAGGAACTGCTCGGAAATTATCTTTATATCTATGATTCTACATTTATCTGGCCTGACGGCAAAGGCTGGTATGAGTATACAAGACGATTTATTTCCGAGGTTGAACTGGCCGAAAAAGGCAGATCGGTTCTTTCCCGGACCGCTACCCCGATACTCGATAAGGGAGACAACATAGATTTCGATGCTTATACGATATTGCCGTCCGGTGAAAGATATGAGGTCGGTCTCGATGACATCGTAACCAGAAATGTCTCGGGCGATTCCAGACGGATATTTTTAAACTTCCGTCACGCCGAGCCCGGAGCGGTGCTGCATTTCGAATGGAATCTTAGATCCAAGAAGGCGAATATTGCCGGCAAACGGTTTTTCGGCAGGACAATCCCGGTGGATTCCGCGACCGTTGTTATGACCTATCCAGAGTCATGGGAGTTCAATTTCGCCGTATTGCCGGAACTGGTCTGCCAGGAAGGGCGAGTAATAGGCGAGGAATACGGTGATATCCATATGGTAAACCATAAATGGACTGTGAAAGATGTAGAAGGGCTCAGAAAGGACGAATACTCGCCGCCATATGAAAGAATTATATCGGGATTATATTACTCTTTATATTATGATAAAAGCTGGAATAATAAGGAAAAGATTGATTGGAAATATATCTCCCGATTGTATAAACGGCAGCTGGATGATTTTCTGGATTCGAAAGTATCTGTCATTCCCATTTCAGACTCCATCAGAATGTCCTCATATAATCAGCAAAGGAAGGCGGTCTCCGCTTTTAACTGGGTGAAGAGCAATTTTATATCCAGATACTCGGATATCGCCTTGCACGAGGATTTCGATGAGATACTCGCGTATAGACGAGGCACGCAGGCGGAAGCGGCCGGCATTCTTTATGCAATGCTGAACTACCTGGAAATTCCCGCGGGGATCTATCTTGCGGCTACGCGGTATGCCGGGGAGCCGGTATCCGAGTTGCCGGCTCTATTCTGGTTTGACAGGCTTCTGGTTGCCTGTTTTATTAACCATGATACGCTCTGGGCGGATCCATTCTATACCGTATCCGATCTCGGTATTTTGCCGTTCGAAGATCAGGGAGTTCCCGTGTTACGGGTGGATGGCGAGAACGAAGGTCTCTCCTCCACGCCGGATGTCGATTATCATGAGAACGGAAAAGCCATTCATTTGAAGCTGCATGTCGATTCGCTCGGAAACCTTTCGGGCGAAGCCACGGAGGTATATTCGGGAGCCATGATTCCTGAAATTTCCGTGAATCTTTTGAGAATGGATGAATCGCAGAAAAAAAGCGCCTGGGAACGGCGGTTTGCAAGGTCGTTACCTAGCGTGAAATTCGACAGATTTATAGCAGCTCCACCCGATTCTTTCGGGGAGCCTTTTTTGATTAATTATACTTTTAGTGCCGGCCCCATAATCAGATCGTTTGCAAACCGCGCCTATATTCCTATGGATCTTCTCGGAAGGTGGGAGGATCTGCCGGATTTGCCGGACGAGGAGCGCTACTTTCCCGTATATTTCCAGAGGCCCAGATTTGAATTTGAAAGAATAACCTTCGAAATCTCTCCTCAGTTTGAAGTGGAGTATCTTCCCAAGAATTATTCATTGAACAGCCATATCGGAGAGATATATTCTGTGGCCCGACAGGGCAGGAGCTCGATCACGGTAACCCGAGGTTTCGGTCTTAAAAAACCGGAGTACCCGGTCTCGGCGTACAAATCGATAGTAAAGTTCTTCAATACCGCCAGGGCGGAAGCGGAAAAGCAGATAATATTGAAACGCGTGGAGTAAATTTGCCCGAACTTCCCGAGGTCCAGACCATAGTCGATGACTTGAAAGGCAAAATTCGCGGCGTCAGGATAATCGGTATAAAAACAACCACGAAATCGATCTGGCGCTATAAATATCCTCGCAAAGCGAATATCGTCGGGGCAACGGCCTCCGATGTTGTTCGCAGGGGTAAATATATTCTTATATATCTTTCAAAAAACAACGTGCTTATCGTCCATCTGGGAATGACCGGCAAACTGATTTTCACAGAATCAGGATCGAAACCGGAGAAACATACACATGTTATGTTAAAATTCACTAATTTTGATATTCACTATAACGATATCAGACGATTCGGATTTATGGATCTTGTCAGTATCGATGACCTGGAAAAAATAACATACCTGACCAAATTGGGTCCGGACCCCTTTGAAATCGAAAGGAGAGATTTTATCAGCATCATCAGATCGAAAAAGAGAATGATGAAACAACTCCTGCTTGATCAAAACGTAATTTCGGGTCTGGGCAATATCTATTCCGATGAGATTCTATTTAAAGCGCGTATTCATCCCAGGGCCACCAGTTCAAAAATCAGCGAAAAAAGGCTGGGGAATCTTCACGCTGCCGCTTTAGATATATTGAGAAACGCCATAAAAGCCCGGGGTTCCTCCATTTCTAATTATGTTGACGGTTCCGGCAGTCGGGGAGAGTATCAAAATTCGCATCTGGTCTACGGAAGAGAGGGCAGACCGTGCAAAAAATGCGGCGCGAAAATTAGGAGGGAAGTTATCGGAAGCAGAAGCGCCCATTTCTGCCCTCGATGCCAGCGATAAAATCCGGCAACCGAAAATTTATAAAGTCTTTTCGTAAATTCTGTATTTTTTATACGGCCTGGCGCCCATATTTTCGGCGGCTTTAATCATCATGACGTTGTCTTCCAGGATCCAAGACAGCTCCGCGCAGTGGTATTCATTACGGCGGCCCGCGTTGTAAATGTCGACAAAGAAAATCGCGTCAAGCCCCAATTTCTGGTATTTATGGACCACGCCCATAGTTAACACCCGCAGCCGGTGCATGAATTTGTTTACTTTGGTATAGTACAGGAACTTGAATATACCGGTCGGGAAGAGCCGGCCATTCATTTTCTTGAAAATCGGATTGTAGTCGGGCAGACCGAGTATAAAGCCGGCGGGTTCGTCGTCGACAAAGGCGATGAATACCAGATCGGGATCGACCAGTTTCTTAAAGTCGTCGGCGGTGTGTTGGAATTCTTCCTCGGTCATGGGCACGAAACCCCAGTTCTTGCTCCAGGCGGAGTTGTAAATTGTTCTGATGATTTCCAGTTCCGATTGGAATTCATTCATCCTGATGGTCCGGGTTTTTATCCTGCTCCGAGCCCTCATTTTCTCGACGATTTTAAGCCAGCGTTCGGAAATGGGATTGCTGTCATCGAGGTAAAACGCGATCAGATCCCTGGCCTTTTTCAGTCCCAGTCTCTCATAAAGCGGGATATAATACGGGGGATTGTAGGGCATCATGAATGTCGGCAGGTAGTCGAATCCCTCAATAAGCAACCCCACCTCGTCGTTGGTGGAGAAATTCATCGGCCCCCGGATAAGCTCCATTCCCTCGCCGCGAACGTAATCCCCGGCGGCCCGCAATAAAGATCCGGCTGTATCCGGATCGTCTATGCAATCGAGGAATCCGAAAAAACCGGCTTTTTCATCGTGAAAATCATTGTGAAGATCGTTTACTATCCCCGCGATACGGCCGACCGCTTTGCCTTTTTTTATTGCCAGGAAATATTTCGCCCTGGCGTGTTCGAAAAACGGATTTTTATCGCGGTCGAAGAAAGCTTTACGCTCGGAAATCAGATGCGGGACATAATACTTTTCGTTCCGGTACAGTCGAAGGGGCAGTTTTATGAATTTATTCAGGTCGGATCTGTTTTGGACTTCTATTATATCGATGGATGACAACTATATGATTCCGAATTTTTTGCCAACCTTGTAGAAGACCTCCAGCACACGGTCGAGCTGATCGTCGGTATGGGTGGCGGTGTAGCTGGTTCTAATCAGCGCCTGACCGGGGGGCACCGCCGGGGAAATTATCGGATTTGTGAAAAGCCCCGCTTCCGTGAGATCCTTCCAGAAAGCGAATGTTTTCATATCGTCGCCGATTATGATCGGCACAATGGGGGTCTGCGTGGGGCCGATATCAAACCCCATATCCTTGAATTCCGTGTGCATCCTGCTGGCTATTTCCCACAATCTGGTTCTTCTCTCAGGCTCGGAAATCAAAATTTTCAGGGTGGTACGTACGGCGGCCACGGCCGCGGGAGGGGGAGCGGCGGAGAATATCAACGCCCGGGAATGATGCTTTATGTAATGAATTATATTTTCGTCGGCGGCGATAAAACCCCCGATAGAAGCGAAGGATTTGGAAAAGGTGCCCATTACGATATCGGTTTTATCCTCAAGGCCGAAATGTTCGGCGGTGCCGCGCCCGTTTTTACCCAACACCCCGATGCTGTGCGCATCGTCAACCATCAGACGGGCGCCATAGCTGGCAGCAAGATTTGTTATTTTGGGCAGATCGGCTATGTCGCCCTCCATCGAGAAGACGCCATCCGTTACTATGAGCTTACCTTTGGTATTATTTGATTTTTGAAGAGCCCGTTCCAGGTCGGCCATATCGTTATGTTTATATTTTTTGAATTCCCCGAACGTGAGCCGGCATCCGTCAACAATGGAGGCGTGATTGGCCCGATCCCCGATAACGGTATCGTCTTTGGATATCAGTGTGGCGATGGTTCCTAAATTCGATTGGAAACCCGTCGAAAATACCAGAGCCGCTTCCCTGCGCATGAAATCGGCCAGTTCCTCCTCCAGCTTGACGTGAATGTCGAGCGTTCCGTTCAGGAATCGCGATCCGGTGCATCCCGAACCGTATTTATTGACAGCGTCATGAATAGCCTCAAGCACCCTGGGATGGCTGGTTAATCCCAGGTAATTGTTTGAGCCGATCATTATGACTTCTTTCCCTTCGGCGATTACCTCCGTGTCGGGCATAGACGATGTCTGCCGGAAGTAAGGGTATAGGCCCATGGCTTCGACTTCTCTGGCGGCGTTGAAATTTCTACATTTCTCAAAAAGATCCATTATTTTCTCCGTTGACAACATAAACGCCTTGCCGGTACGTAAAACATCGACTATTTTATTTTAATTTTTGAAATTACCCAAATCTAACTCTAATGTCAAGGAGATAAAAAGAGTTGAAAAAAGTCCTCGTCACAGGCTCCAATGGTTTTGTCGGTTCTCATATCTGTGGAACTCTCCTCGAATCGGGTTACCAGGTAAAAGCTCTGGTCAGGCATACTTCGAATCTTATCAATTTAAAGGGACTGGATATCGAGCTCGTTTACGGAGACTTGAATGACTTTGATTCGCTTTTAAAAGCAGTCGATGGGGTTGCGGCTGTTGTCAATAACGGGGGGCTTACCAAGACAATCGATCCCGATATGTTTTATAAAGTTAACTCCAACGGAACGGACAATATTCTGAGGGCGGTTTTGAAAGCAAATCCGGATCTGGAGAAATTTGTACAAGTATCCTCCGTTGCGGCAAGCGGACCCTCCGATTCAAAAATGCCGTTGAGCGAGGAAAATCCGCCGCGTCCGATAACCGTTTACGGGAAATCGAAATCGGAGGGTGAAAGAAGGGTTTTAAATTATAAAGAAAAAATCCCGATTATAATTCTCCGTCCGTCAGCCATCTACGGTCCCAGGGATAACGAGATGCTGTCTTTCTTCAAAGCGGTAAAATTCGGAATAAAACCGACATTTGGCATGGGTGAATGTTATATAAATTTCACATTTGTCAAGGATTTCGCCCGGGCCATAGTCAAATCCATCGAATCCAATGTTCAATCCGGAGAGATATATTTTGTAACCGAAAAAAGGATCTATTCTTACAGCGAAGCCGGAGATATTATCAGCGAAGTAATGGGAAAAAAGGCGATAGATATTCATATCCCTGCAAGCTTGTTGAGATTTGCCGGCTGGATATCGGAAAAGATCGCGGAAAATAGAAAAAAAGCGGCGATTTTCACCCGGGAAAAAGCTATGGAAATCTCCCAGAAATACTGGTTGGTAGCGAGCGATAAGATCGAGCGCGATATGGGCTTTGTCGCTTCCACCTCATTTCGGGAGGGCGTCGAAAAAACCGTACGCTGGTACAAGGAAAACAGCTGGTTATAACCATGATCGATCTGAAAATAGCGAGATCATATTTCGATCTCAATAAGGATATAATTTATTTGAACCACGCTTCCCATGGTCCATTGCCGTTGCCGGCCCGGAAAGCCTATGACGATTTTCTGGACAGCTGGCAGAAAACTGAGCATGAACACGACATTGAATCGTTTCGAATTATCAAGGAATTGCGGGGCAAACTCGCGAAAATGATCGGGGCCGACGCCTGGAGGTTGGGATTATCATATAATACCACCTCCGGGCTAAGTATAATCGCTGGTGGTTTTCCCTGGGAAAGGGGCGATAACATAGTACTATCCGAAACGGAATTTCCAGCCTGCGTTTACCCCTGGGTGAGCTTAAGACGAATCGGCCTGGAACTCAGATTTGCCCCGACCGATAAAGGCTTTATTGATGAGGATTCGCTGATGGCGCTTGTGGATAAAAATACGCGGGTGATAAGCATAAGCTGGGTACAATTCAACAACGGTTTCAGGACCGATATAAACAAGCTGGGCGAGTTTTGCCGATCGAAAGATATCCTGCTGTGCGTCGATGGGATACAGGGGATGGGCGTCATACCGATAAATGTGCCGGATAACGACATCGATCTTTTTACCAGCGGATGTGCGAAGTGGATGCTGGGACCGTGCGGGACCGGCTTCTTTTATCTGTCGGAGCGAGCCGAGGAGAGACTGCAACCTATAAATATCGGTTGGCTTTCGGTCGACTGGAACGATGATTTCACCGATCTCTTGAGATACGACCTGCCGGAAAGGAAAGGGCCGTCCAAGTACGAGTACGGTACCTACGCTTACCAGGACATCAGGGCGCTGAACGCCTCTGTCGATCTTCACCTCTCTTTTGATAGAGTCTCGGTTTGGGATTATATCAAATCGCTGACGGGGATGATAATCGATAAGATTGTTTATGACGATAGATTCGCGCTTAAATCATCAAAGATGGACGACAGGCGATCCGGGATAGTGGCATTCGGGTCAAAGAACGCGCGTTCATTGTATGATTATTTAAGAGAAAACAAGTTTATAGTCAGTTTCCGCGAAGGAAATATCAGGGTATCGCCGTACTTCTATAATACGCCGGAAGAGATCGAGTCTTTCATTCGCGCCCTTGATAATTATAGTTAAGCGAATCAGGCCACTCGGCCTTGTAGATTATGATCGTATCCTCGGCCAGAATAGTATTATCCTTGGAGACGATTTTTCTCATCGGCTTGAAAATATCCATCCTCCTAGAAAGGTAGCCCATCCAGGTAGGTGCAATAGCCAGGTAATCCACCCTTTTATGTGCTTTCATATATTCAAAAATCAGCGAATCATTGCCTAACATCTCGCGGGACAATTCAGTGTTTACGAGACCCCAGAGATCGAATACCTCCATGTTCGAGTAGTAACCGAATGAGCCGATATCATTGACAGCCACTACGTCCCCTTCTTCAGCAAGGTCGCCAAGGAATAGGGCGGCCTCGATATCGCACTCGTTGATATTACGGATATTATTGGCATAAGTATCAGCGTTTTTAATTGTTATAAAGCCTCCCAGAGCGATTGACACCGCGATCAAGGCCCAACGCGGAGTCTTTTTTTCGACAAAATAATGAAAATTGTCCGAATTCAAGCCCCTGCCGATCAAAGCCAGAACGCCTATTAAAGAGATGCCCAGGCCCGTTCTGAAGACTATTTCATAAATCCGGTCCCATTGATCCGCCTTGATATGAGGCCTCGCCATGGTTACGATTGGAATGACTAATTCTGAGAAATATCTGAAAATAAAAATCAGTCCTATTCCCATAATAACCAGAAACACCGCAATTATTATCAGTTTTTTGGAATATCGCTTCAGGTCGGCTTTTTTGCCCCAGAAAAGTCCTATGGTTCCGGTAAAGGCCAGGATCGGCAAAAGATTGGTCATATATCTGAAATGTTGCATGGAGGCGGAAAAGGTAGGGGAAAAGGTACCCATCAGTGGCACATAAAGCAGAAACAGCAACCCGAGCATAATTTTTTTGGATCTTAACGAACCCCCGGTTAAAATAAGCTTGAAGATTCCTCCCATGGAAACCAGGACTATTATGGGATTAATGCTCAGCGCGTGTCTGAATAAATGCTGGAGGTAAAAAAGCGGATATATTATAACCGCATACGCGATCCGCTTGAAGTTGCCATCAATCAACGAGCTGACAATATCTCTTCCTTTAACTTTGGCCGCGAAGGTCAGGGGGAGCAAAGATCCGGTTGTCCGCAGATTAAAAATAAAATACGGAGTGATAATTATTATAACAATCAGGATTTTGTAAACCCAGGGGAGGATCTCCTTCGGTCCGTATTTCACCCATTCGTAGAAATCCCGAACCGCCGCGAATACAATAAACAGAGCGCACTCGGGACGCGCCAGAAACGCCAATGCGAAAAGCAGGTATGATAAATAAGAAAAAATATGTGACAGGCGATCCGCCTTGAAATAAAAGTACAGGCCCCAGAGAGAAACCCCAGAATACAGGCCGGTCTCCATACCGGACATGGCTCCCCAGATCGTTTGCCAGAATAATACCGAGAGAATAGCCGTTAGAAATGCCAGGTTTCGATTTTCGGTAATGATCAGTGCGATTTTATATATGGCCACGTAAGCCAGCAGCTGGAATAGCATGCCTGTTATAATTCCTCCCGCGATAGGACCCCCGATCATCCAGGCTAGAGCCAGCAGTAAAGTCCACAAGGGAGCTGTCGCTCCGGCTACGGGCTGGTCGGCATTGAAGGAAAATCCGTGCCCGGTGGCTATATTGCGCGCAAAAACCTGGTGGATCCAGGAGTCATCAAGGGGAAAGCCGGGGTAAGTGATTTGAGTTGTGCGGAAGTAATATAACAGGCAGACCAGCAGGTAAATCGATGTAATTATCAGCAGGTGTTTGCGAGGCATGGTCGAATTTATTTTTTCCGTAATCCCCTGTCAAGCGGTTATTGACCACTGCTTGATCATTTGAAAACACCATGGGAATAGGCCAGCGAATCCGGCCACTCGGCTTTGTAAACTACAGTGCTGTCCTCTGCCAGGATGGTGTTATATTCGGAAGCAAACGTATTGATCGGTTTGAATATATCGGTTCTACTCGAAAGATAACCAAACCAGCTGGGAAAGATCGCCACGTAATCAACTCGCCTATTGTCATACATGTATTCAAAAACCAGAGAGTCGTTTTCCAAAACGCTATAATCCAGATCTTTGTTAACAAGTCCCCACAGATCGAATATTTCCATAGTTGAGAAATAACCGAACGATCCGATATCGTTTACCGCCGCAACATCCCCATCTTCAGCGATCTCTCCCAGAAACCTGGCCGCCTCGACGTCGGCCTCGTTTATGTTTCTAACGTTGTTGGCGTAGGTATCGGCGTTCTTTATTGTAACGTATGCGCCGGTTAAGATGGTCAGTGCTATCATTATCCGCCGCAAATACCGTTTGTTGATAAAAGCGGCCACGGAATGGGTATTTAATAAATAACCTGCATAGAGAATCAAACCCATTAAGGCGGTCCCATACCCCACCCTTGTTACAACCCCGTACAATCGTTCCCATTTATCCGTATCAAGACCGGGATCTGATTCTACTATTAACGGGATTATAAAATCTGAAAAGTACTTGAAAACAAATTTCAATCCCAGGCCGATCACCACAAACACTGCTGAGATGATTATTATTTTCGTGGAGTGGCGTGCCAGGTCCGCCCTTTTATCCCAGAATAATCCTATAATTCCCAGAAACGCCAGGATCGGGAAGAGATTGGTTACGTATCTGAAATGCTGAAATGATGCGGAGAAAATCGGTGAAAATACACCCATCAGCGGAACGTATATAAGGAAGAGTATACCCAACATTATGTTTTTTGATTTAAAATCGGATTCAGATAACAGCAGCCTGAATATGCCCGCCAGTGACGCCAGAGCTATAATCGGATTTATAGCCGGTATCTTCCTGAAGAAATGTTGAAGATAGAAATATGGATTAACTGTAACCGCGTGAAAGGCTTTTTTATAATCGCCGTTTAAAAGGGCGTTGATTAGATCCCGCCCTCCTGTTTTGGCTGAAAATGTATGCGGCAAAAAAGTTCCGGTCGACCAGTAATTAAAAGCGAAATACGGCACCGTTATAACAGCGATTATTAAGAACCTGAATATCCAGGGAGTGAATTTCCTTTTTTCCGTTTTTAGCCATTTATAGAAATCATGAATTCCGGTCGCGGCTAAGAAAAGGGCGCATTCGGGCCGCGCCAGAAAGGCCAGGGTAAATAGCATATAGGCGAGATAAGAATATATATCAGTCAACCGATCTGCTTTGTAATAACAGTAAAGGCCCCATAAAGATAGAGCCGAAAAAAGTCCCGTCTCCATTCCCGATAAAGCTCCCCAGACCGTCTGCCAGAGGAAGATGGAGACAACAGCGGTAATCAGAGCCAGGTTTTTATCGTTTGTAATCTTTTGAGCTATCTTGTAAATCGCCAGGTATGCAAACCATTGAAATATCAAGCCCGGGATTATCCCGCCGGCAATTGGCCCCATCAGGGGCCAGGTGAGCGCCAGAAGCAGTGTCCAAAGAGGCGCGGTCGCCCCGGCTATCGGCTCGCCGGGATTAAATGAGAAACCATGACCGGTGGCCAGATTCCGGGCGAATACCTGATGTATCCAGGAATCATCGAGAGGGAAGCCCGGATAGGTCATTGATGTCATTCGAATGTAATAGAAAGCGCAGGCAGCCAGATATATTATGCTAATAGCGATCAAATGCTTCTTTGACATATTCAAATCTAAAAATAATCATCCGGGCGGACAAGGGGTTTATCGGGAATTTTTTTAAAAGCTCTCCCGCGGGCATCGGGGTACGTCTTACTCATCGGCCTTATCCGGCCAGTAAGCCTTGTATACAATAATTTTATCCTGAGCCAGAATGGTATTGTTTTCCGTTTTCAATTCGGCTATAGGATGAAAGATATCGGTTCTTCCGGGCAGATACAAAAACCAGCCGGGCGCTATTGCCATGTAATCAACTTGCTTATTTTTTCGCATATATTCAAATGTTAAAAAATCATTGGTAAGCATCTCAACAGTAATCTCTTTTGAAATCAGGCCCCATAGATCGAAAATCTCCATGTTGGAGTAGTACCCTATCGCGCCGATATCATTAACCGCAACAACATCTCCCGGTTTGCCGATCCTTGCCAGGAATTTTCCGGAGGCAACATCGCACTCATTGACATTCCGAACATTGTCGGCGTAGCGTTGAGACCTGATAATAGTAAGGAATAAACAGCCCAATAAGGCCGCGGTTATAACCAGCTTTTTGACAAGAGAGGACCCGATGAATTTCCTGAAATTGCCGAAAGAATGGCCATATCCGATAAGAACCATCGCTGCCAATAATAACGTTCCCATTCCGACTCTTTCGATGACGCCGGTTAGATATCGGAAATCCTCGATTTTTAGAAAGGATGGATTTTGAACCAGAAAAGGGATAACGGTCCTATTGAAATATTCAAAGAAAAAAGCCAGGAAAATACCCCCGGCCGTAAGAATCAGGCCCGTTATTAATAAAGCCTTTTTATAACGCTTGTATTCGGCTTTCGTTTTCCAGAATAATCCTGTAATACCTATTATAATCATCATGGGAAGCAGGTTCGTCACATATCTGTAATTTTGCCAGGCGGCCGATGTTACCGGGGCAAAAATCCCCATAAGCGGAACATAACCAAGAAAAAGCAGGACGAACATGATCCGTTTGGCTCTATTCTCGTCATGAAACCCCATGAATTTTAATATTCCTGGAACCAGGGCCAGGACTATAACGGGATTTATCATTACAGCGCTTCTATAAAAATGCTGCAGATAGAAATATGGATAGACGGTAACCGTGTGCAGAACTCCTTTAAGATCATTCCTCATTATCGCCGATATCAGGTCTCTCCCCATGACTTTTACCGAAAAGGTATTGGGGAAAATGATGCCGACCGTAGAATAGTTGAAGGCCAGATAGGGGGCGGTAAAGGCAATAATGATTAAAATCTTAATTGCCCATGGTCTTATCGCCTTATCTCCGGCTTTTATCGCTGTCACAAGATCATGAATCACGGCTGCGGCTATGAACAAAATGCATTCCGGGCGCGTCAGGAAAGAAAGCGTAAACAGCACGTAAGCCCCGTACCTTTGAATATCGCCCGATCTCCCGGATATAAAAAATAGATACATGCCCCATAGAGATAGAGCCGAATATAAGCCGGTTTCCATGCCCGACATTGCGCCCCACACGATAGGCCAGAAAAACACGGAAAAAAGCGTCGCCAGAAAGGCAAGATTATTGTCCTCGGTTATACGCTGTACAAGCCTGTAAATAGCTATAATCGCGATTCCCTGGAGAATCACTCCCATGATTATTCCGCCCGTTACCGGCCCGAAAATTGTCCAGGCTGGAACCAGCACGATTGCCCATAGAGGGGCCGTGTCGGCGGCGACCGGCCTGCCGGGATTGAAAGAAAATCCATGGCCGCCGGCGATATTCCTTGCGAACACCTGGTGAATCCAGGAATCGTCGAGAGGAAAACCGGGAAAGGTCATGGAGATCATTCGAATATAATAATAGGCGCAAACGGCAATATAAATTACGGTTATTATGAGAAGATGCCTTTTTTCCATGCCCGAATCTAAGACTTCTCGCCCTCCCCGACAAGAATTTTGTATGAAATTTCATTCATATCTTTTGAAATGACATTGCGATTCTCATCTGCCCCCGGCCGAATCCGGCCAGATTGCCTCAAAAACCAGGGTTGTGTCCCCTACGACCTCGGTACAGTTGTCAGATGAAAAAACCTTGATCTTTTTAAAAACGTCCGTCCTTTTCAGAATATAGTTATACCATCCCGGCGCGATGGCCAGGTAATCCACCTGTTTTTCGGATTTCATGTATTCGAACAACAGGGAATCGTTTTCAAGCATTTCTATCGTAATTTCCGGCTCGGTAAGCCCCTTCAGGTCGAGCACCTCCATGTTCGAGAAATACCCTATGGCCCCGATATCGTTGACCGCCACAATATCCCCCGGTTTTTGTATTGTCCTGAGGTATACCCCGGGCTCGACGTCGCTTTCATTTATATTTCTAACGTTGTTGGCGTAAAGATCGGCCTTATAAACGGATATCAGGGCGCCCGCCAGTATTGACGCCATAATCAGGATACCCTTCACGGATAACAATATTCTGCTAACTTTTCCGCAAATCAAAATTGAACCCAGTAATACCAGAAGGCCTGTGATTGAAATACCCCCGCATATATTCCATACATTGGATTTTAAAACGGAAAGATCGTCGGGCGTAAAACCCGCCGGATAACGCAATAACAGGGGAGCGATATCCCCGCCGAACAGGCTGAACGCCAGTCCCAAAAAAAATCCACCCAATGTGATAACGGCCCCCAGAATGAAAAACGGTTTTTTGTATCTTTTGTATCTCTCGAAATCTTGATTGCTATGCCAGAAAAAACCCAGTGTCCCCAGCATGGACATTAAGAGTATCAGATGCGTCACGTAACGATAATTCTGAAACGTGGGCATATATTTTGGAGAAAATACCCCGATCAACGGGATATATAGAATGCAAAGCGCAATCAGCATTATATTTTTGGATCTGTCGGTAAACGATGAGTTTATTATCTTGAACATTCCGGTGAAAACGGCAATTAAAATAAGGGGATTTATTTTTGCGATATTTATGAAAAATTCCTGCACGTTCAAGAGCGGGTAAATCGTAGAGGCCTTAAAGGCGGTTTTGAAATCGCCGCCGAGCAATGAGGAAATCAGGTCTTTCCCGCGTACTTTAACTAAGTAGGTGCGTGGGAACAGACCGCCGGCAGTCTTATTATTAAAGATAAAATAGGGAACGGTTAATACCAGCAGGATAGAAATTTTGACGATCCAGGGCAGGATTCTCTTATCGCGGGATCTGATGGCAATGAGGGCGTCTCTAATAATCGCGGCAACGATAAAAATCCCGCATTCCGGTCTGGCCAGGAAGGCCAGGGTGAAGAGGAGATAAGACAGGTAGCTATACCTGTCATCGGGCGAGTTCGATTTGAAGTAGAAATAAAGCCCCCAGAGCGAGACGGCGGAATAAAGCCCGATCTCCATCCCCGATAAGGCCCCCCAGATAACCGGCCAGCACAGGGCCGAAAGGATGCTCGCCAGAAACGACAGGCTTTTATCTTCGGTCAGCCGTTCGGTGAGTTTGTAAACCGCCAGAATTGCCAGCCATTGGGTGATCATGCCGAGGGCGACACCGCCGGTTATAGGCCCGAACAGAAGCCACATGGGAACCAAAAGCAGAGTCCAGAGGGGAGCGGTCGCCCCCGCTATGGGGACCCCGGGATTGAAAGAGAAACCGTGACCGCCCGCTATGTTGCGCGCGAACACCTGGTGAATCCAGGAATCATCCAGTGGGAAACCGGGGTAGGTATGCCACGTCATCCAGAAAAGGTAAAAAACGCAAAGAATCAAATAGATTACGGTTATGGCGATCAAATGCTTTGTCGGCATGTCGAAATTAATAAATATCGATTTACGTTATCAAGCAAATAACCATATTTCATGTTATTCATCTTCAATCCAGTAGGCTTTATAAATTTTGGTTGTATCTCCGTATACGATCAGATTTTTTTCCGTTGTAAGCGACGCGATTTCTTTAAAAATGTCCGTTCGCAAGGGAATGTAATCGAACCAATCGGGGACGATAGCCAGGTAGTCGACCCTTTCACTTCTGCTCATATACTCGAACGCCATGGAATCATCTTTAACCATTTCAAGCGTTATTTCCGGAGAAATAATCCCTTTAAGATCGATGATTTCCATACCGGAAAAATACCCTATCGCGCCCGCGTCGTTTACCGCAACGATATCACCTTCATTTGCGAGAGTCCTCAGTAATATAGCCGCTTCCACATTGCGTTCATTCACATTTCTTACATTCGTGGCATATAGGGGGCTTTGAAGCAGGACCGACCCGGCGCTGAAAAGAATTAATAAAATAATTACAATTGTTCGAAAAAGGACTCTGTTTACCATGCGGCTCCAGAGACGGGTCGACAATATAGAACCCGCAATTATATAGAATAATAATATTAATGTGAAATCGATGGCTATGCCCATTACGAATTCATCCACATTTTTTAAATAATCCGCGTTAATATTTGCCGGTTCCTGTACCGTTATCCCGATTATATAATCCCCGAAGAACACCAATATTATTTTAACCAGGAGCATTAACGAAATCAGGATAGAACCGGAATACAAAAATACCCTGCTGATTTTCTTTTTCAGAGGAAAAAGAAATCCCGCTACAGCCAGGATTATGAAAAGCGGAAGCAGATTTGTAATATACCTGTAGTTCTGGTAATCGGGCGAGGCGGCGGGAGCGACGGAACCCAGAATCGGTATATAAAGGACAATTATCAGAATCAGGGATAATCGTTTTGAAAAGCTCCCTGGCGCCCACTTTAAAATCCGGACAATCCCCGCAAAAATAGCGCAAAAAAGAAGAGGATTAAGTCTAAATAGACTATATAAAAAGAGCTTAAAGTAATGCAGGGGCAAAATTGTCAATGCCTTTATAATACCTTTGGGATTTATTTCAAAGATTGAGGCCAGCAGACCCTGATCCTGTACTTTAAAACCGAACGTTCTGGGAAAGAAAGTACCTGACGTCTTAAAATTAAAGATAAAATATGGTAATGTAATGGCAGCTATCATAAATAGTTTAAACAGCCAGTGAATATTTTTTTTATAGCCTGATTTGATCCAGACATAGAAGTCGTGAATGAAAGCTGCCGCGAGGAAGATCCCGCATTCCGGCCTGGCCAGGAATGCCAGGGTGAAGAGGAAATAAGATAGATAACTATACCTGTCATCGGGCGAGTTCGATTTGAGGCAGAAATAAAGCCCCCAGAGCGACAGGGCGGAATAAAGCCCGATCTCCATCCCCGACAGCGCTCCCCAGATAACCGGCCAGCACAGGGCCGAAAGGATGCTCGCCAGAAACGACAGGCTTTTATCTTCGGTCAGCCGTTCGGTGAGTTTGTAAACCGCCAGAATTGCCAGCCATTGGGTGATCATGCCCAGGGCGATGCCGCCGGTTATAGGTCCGAACAGAAGCCACATGGGAACCAAAAGCAGAGTCCAGAGGGGGGCGGTCGCCCCCGCTATGGGGATTCCGGGATTGAAAGAGAAGCCGTGACCGCCCGCTATGTTGCGCGCGAACACCTGGTGAATCCAGGAATCGTCAAGAGGGAAACCGGGGTAGGTCACCAAATTCATTCTCCATAAATAGACAGCACAGACAGCCAGATAAACGGTGGATATAATTATTAGATGTCTTGTTGACATGGACGCATATTATCAGACCTGAGGAGTCTTTTCAAGGTTTTTATTGACAGTCAAAGCCGGATTTGTTAATATTTCTTGTGCGGAAAGCGATAGGAATAATCCCCGCGAGAAATCAATCAAAACGATTCCCCGGAAAGATCCTGGCGACTCTTGGCGGAGTTCCTCTTGTTGTCCGTGTCCTTAATTCTGCGAAAGAATCTAAGTTGCTTTCAGATGTGTACATAGCCACGGATGATGAAAAAATCGCGGCAGTTGTCGCGGATTATGGCGGCCGGGTTATAATGACCGGCACCCATCACAAGACTGGAACCGATCGCGTGGCCGAGGCGGTCTCAAAGCTGGATGACTGCGATATTGTTATCAATATACAGGCAGACGAGCCGTTCATGACCGCCGATATTATAGATAAAATCGTTACGGCGCTCGACGACCCCGATATTTATATGACCACCGCCTGCTCGAAGATTGAGCATGAAAGCGATTTGAACGATCCCAACATTGTTAAGGTGGTGCTGGATATAAACGGCAATGCTCTGTATTTTTCCCGCAGTCGAATACCATCCGGAAGATATATCGGGGACGGTACCGCCCCGGTGTATGGTCATCTTGGTATTTACGGCTTTAAACGGGATTTTTTATATAAATTTGCCTCTTTGGAAAGATCCTCATTGGAGCTTTCCGAAAGCCTGGAGCAATTAAGAGCGATTGAAAACGGCTACAGAATAAAAACTGTGGTAGTCGACGGGTATTTTTCCGGGATTAACACCAGGGAGGATCTTTTAAAAGCCGAGGAAATGCTGGAGAGGAGGGATCGTCATAATGGCTGACAGAGATAGGAAGACCAAATTTGTTTTCGTTACAGGCGGGGTCGTTTCTTCGTTGGGAAAAGGTATCGCCGCGTCTTCCATCGGGCTCCTGTTGAAATCCAGGGGATTAAGTGTCCGCCTGATGAAATGCGATCCGTATATTAACGTCGATCCCGGTACTATGAATCCCTTCCAGCACGGCGAGGTTTTTGTGCTCGACGACGGCTCCGAGACCGATCTCGATCTCGGCCATTACGAGCGATTCCTGGGGCAAAGCTTTACGAAGCTTTCGAATATTACATCGGGGCAGATTTATGACGCGGTAATTCAAAGGGAAAGGCAGGGTGGATATCTCGGGGCGACGGTTCAGGTCATTCCTCACATCACCAATGAAATAAAATCTCGCATAAGGCTCCTTGCGGAAAATCCGGAGCCGGCCGATGTCGTAATAGTAGAGATCGGCGGAACTGTCGGAGATATCGAGTCGCTTCCTTTCCTCGAGGCAATTCGCCAGATGGCCCTGGAGGAATCCGATGAGAACACTCTTTTCATTCATCTGACCCTGGTTCCCTATATCGAGGGTTCCGGCGAGTTAAAGACGAAGCCCACGCAACACTCCGTTAAGGCCTTGAGAGAAATCGGAATCGACGCCGATATCCTGATTTGCCGAAGCCCGCGACCTCTTACAAGAGAGGTCAAAAAGAAAATCGGGCTTTTCTGCAATGTTCCCCCGGAAGCGGTTATTCAGGATATCGACATGGACTCCATATACGAGTTGCCTGTACAGTTCCACTTTGAGCTTCTGGATAACCTGATGGTGCATTATCTCAAGCTGTTATGCAAAGATCTCGATCTATCCAAATGGAATTCCATGATACACAGGTTGAAGAATCCGGAACATAAGGTCAGGATCGGCATCTGCGGGAAATATATCGATCTGCGGGACGCCTACAAGTCAATCGCGGAATCGTTCGTCCACGCCGGAGTTGCGAACAACGCCGGGGTGATGCTCGAATGGATCTCATCCGAAGAAATCTCCAGGGATGGTCCCGAGATGCATCTTTCCGGCATAGACGGTTTGCTTGTACCGGGGGGATTCGGCGATAGGGGAATAGAAGGTAAAATCGATGCCGTAAAATACGTTCGCGAAAATAAAATTCCCTTTCTGGGCATTTGCCTTGGATTGCAATGCGCGGTTATCGAACTTGCCCGTAATGAAGCTGGACTTAACGGTGCCAACTCATCTGAATTTAACGGCAAGACCGCCTACCCGGTGATCGATCTGATGGACGAGCAAAGGAATATTACCGACAAGGGCGGCACCATGAGGCTAGGGAGTTATCCCTGTAAAATATCATCGGGATCTCTGGCCCATAGACTATACAACTCTTTGAATATTAACGAGCGTCATCGACATCGGTACGAGGTAAATCCGGAGTACAAAAATAAACTTGAAGAATGCGGAATGAAATTCTCCGGGCTTTCCCCCGACGGCAAACTGGTTGAGATGATAGAGCTGTCCTCGCATCCTTATTTCATAGCTTCGCAGTTTCATCCGGAACTGAAATCCCATCCCATGAATCCGCATCCGTTATTCGTGGGCCTGGTCAAAGCCGCTATGGACTTCAAATCGGGCAGAGGCGTCGAAGTTACCGATATTCAACACTCCAGCAAGTGATGATTTCTGTTATAAAAAAGATAACATGCCCGGTGTTAATAATTATTTTCGCATGCGGCCTGTTCTTCTGCGGCGGCAAAAAGCAAACGGGAAGACAGATCGAGCTTCCTTATCCCGATAACGAAACAGCTGAGTATTATCAGTCCAGGGTGGATTCATCCGAATATGAATGGTTTCTCGACTCCAAAGACGCCGCATGTTCTTTTATCAATGAATATCGTATGATTGAAGACGGGTTCTCCGCTACCGACGCCATCCTGATCGGGGAGGGTATTTTCCACGCCACCGTTGAGATTGAGCTTCCCGATAAAATTCTGGTGCTGGAAATGGAAAGACCGTTTAAGCACCTGGGACGGAAATCGATCTGGCAGGTAGTGGAGATGAAAGAGAAACCATGGCCGAAAAAGTAGTAAATATCGGCGGCGCGGCCGTTGGCGGCGAAGAACTGGCCATAATTGCCGGGCCCTGCGCGGTGGAATCCGAGGAGGTCGTATTCAAGGCCGCCGAGACCGTCGCTGAAATCAAGGATAAATTTAAACTCCCGGTTATTTTTAAATCATCATATATGAAAGCCAATCGCCTTTCCGGAAAATCGTTTTCGACAATCGGGATTGGTAAGGCGCTTTCGCTGCTCCAGGATGTAAAAGGTCAGTTCAAGCTGCCTATCCTTACCGATGTTCACACGTCCGAGGAGATCGAGCTTGCCGCCGATATCGCCGACTGCCTGCAGATCCCTGCGTTTTTATGCCGCCAGACCGAGCTGGTGGTGGCCGCCGCAAAGACCGGCCTGCCGATCAATATCAAGAAAGGCCAGTTCCTCGCGCCGGAGGATATGAAACCGATTTCGGATAAGGTCGTATCCGCCGGCAACGTTAAGGTGCTTCTAACTGAACGGGGGACCAGCTTCGGTTATCGCGACCTGGTGGTCGATTTCCGCGGCATTGTGATTATGAAAGAGTTCGGTTTCCCGGTGGTGTTCGACTGCACTCACTCGGTACAGAAACCGGGCGCCTCCGGGGGATCGTCCGGAGGCGATCCCCGGTTCATCGCGCCTCTTGCCCGTGCGGCGGTGGCAGTCGGCGCCGATGCCCTGTTCATCGAAACCCACCCCGATCCTCCCAACGCCCTCTCCGACAAACAATGCCAGATCCCCACCAACCGCCTCGCCGAACTAGTGGAATCGATACTGGAAATGAAAAAATAATAATTATGTGCGATTGGGTCACCCGATCCGATCCGTTTATCATAACATTACCGTAGAGACAACACATCATTCTGTCCTTATAATCCTCCGGGTATCAAGAAGTTATGTAGGGGCTCAAGATATTGAAACCCTGCCGTTGGTCATCGATTTTTGTTTAGTTTTTTGGAGGTTGGGGATTTATCCCCCGTCGAGGGCCGGGGCTTCGAACGGCCGGTGCGCTAACCCGAACTCGATGTCGGCAGACGAGGACGTCCACCAACCACAAGGAACATCTGCAACCGGTTCCGTTGTCCATAAATGTAGGCCATCGTCAATTCTCCTCAATTATCAAAGACGCCTACATCCTTCTTATTATAATTATACCCATAATTCAATTGAATTATGACACAACGTCTCGAGTCCGGCATGACAAGGATCGATTCAGTCAGGCGTCGGAAGCGAGGGGCTTCCGACCTATAAATACGTCATCGGCGACAATAGGTCCAACCAGGCCTTGACAGCCGCCCTATGGATCAATACAATTCCATAATATGATTAAACTTACTCCCGAAAAGCTGGTTTTCTTATTCTTCCTGGTATTTTTTATCTTCGTCCCCAATAACGACCAGGGGTACGATTCCTATGCCTTTTTGTTGGACGCCCGCGATGGCCAGGAGATCGTACATCCTCACCATCTACTATATAATGTCCTCAAGTATATACTTTATTTGCTTTCGACGCGGCTCGGTCTGGATGCCATGAAGGTAATCTCCCTGGTAAGCTCAGTCATCGGGGCTTTCAGCCTGGCCTTGATATTCAGGTTCATAAGACAGCGGGCTTTACCGGAGATCGCCCTGACCGGGACTATGATTATCGGGATGGTATTTTCGTTCTGGTATTACTCCACCACCGTGGAGGTGAATATCGTGTCGATCATGTTCCTGGCTCTGACGCTTTATTACCTGCTGAATGAACGCAGCGACAGGAATTCCATATTAGCGTTCTTGTTTTTAACCATAGGGATACTGTTTCACCAGCTCTTGATTCTAGCCCTGATCCCGATGCTGATCTATGATTCCTACAGACATGGTTTCCTTAAAAGATCGATCAGGTTAAGTATGTTGAGCCTTATCCCCGGTTTCGTGATTTATATTATTGTCGCGTTAGCGGCGTCGGATAACGGCATAGCCGGAGCGTATGCCTGGCTTGCGAAATATCCGGGCCTCGGCAGGTGGGGAGTAGTCCATTCCGGGAGCGTCATCGCCTCATTTGGCGGTATTGCCAAGGCGGTGTTCGGCGGCTCCATGCTCCGGCAGGCGTTATACGGGGGCGGTATCTCGCTGCCGGAAATCCTGTATGTGGTCGGGACCATGTTATCACTATGCGGCATGTCTATTCTCTTCATTAACGCCGCGAAAAGTATGCTGAAGAAAGCCGATTCGATTTTGCTGGGGGTTACGGCATTTATATTTCTAATCTTCGCCTTCTGGTGGGCGCCGCAGGACGGCGGATTCTGGTTCTATCCCGTTGTTCTAATCTTGATAATAGTATTTTCCTCGGTCGGAAATTCCGGATTTATAAGAAATACCGTCTACGCGACTATGATCATATTCGCTCTTGTCAATATAACCTGCGCCTTCGTTCCCGCCTCCCGCATTAATAATTCCGTCTCCCGAACCGGCGCGGACGCCCTCGCAAAACTGGCGCTGGCCAGAGATGATCTTCTTGTTTCCAATATGCCGCAGATTCGGCTGGCTCTCGATTACCATTATAATGTCCGACCACGGATCAAAAGTGTCGCCTACCTGGAAGACGGACCGAAAAATGAGATGATCGAAAAGTATCGCTCGACGCTATCCGATTTCGAGGGCAGGGTGATAATCTTCGAAAACGAGATCCATCCGGAATCGCACAGGCGGTTTTTATTCGGCAGGTTTTCAAAAAAAGAATACACGGAAACCTACCGGCCGTTTTTATCGTCGCTTGTAGCGGTCGATTCAATACGGGTTTACGGCGAGTGGGTTGCCATATATGAACTTGAAAAAGATGATGAACCGGAGTAAACTCTTTTTTTATTGACTGAAAACGAGAGTATCGGTTAATTCGTCCTCATGAAAAAGATCTCTCAAAATAGCCTGAAAGCAAAAATGAAGAAAATAGAGCTGTTTGTATTCGATGTCGACGGCGTACTTACTGATAATACCGTCTATATGGGTCGAAACGGCGCGGAATATAAACGTTTCTGCATAGCAGACGGTATGGCGGTTTATATTGCCCGCAGGGCCGGCATACCGACAGCGTTTATTTCCGGCAGAAAATCCGCCGCCACGACATCGAGGGCCAGGGAGCTTGGAATAACCGATTCCTACCAGTATGTCGGAACCAAAAAGAAACCTTTTGATAAGCTTTTGAAAAAATATAAGCTAAAACCCGAGCAGGCGGCGTTCATGGGCGATGACATAATAGACGTGGTTTTAATGAAACTCTCGGGCGTGTCAGCGACGGTTCCTCACGCGCCGGATTATGTTAAAAAATTCGCCGATGTGGTTACCAAAAAACAGGCCGGTTTAGGTGCGGCGCGGGAATTTGTGGATATGGTATTGAAAGCGAAAGGCTTTGATCCTCTTGAGCTCACTTTTAAATAAAGCCAGGGAGGTCATTCTCAAGGAAGCCGAGTCGCTTCGGGAGATGGCCGACAGACTTGACGATAACTTCGAGAAAGCGGTTCAATTAATTTACAAGGCCAAAGGCAAGGTGATCATCTCCGGTATCGGCAAGTCGGGGCAGGTAGCCAGGAAAATCGCCGCCACCATGTCGTCAATCGGTACTCCCGCTTTCTTCGTTCATCCCACCGAGGGGCTGCACGGCGATATCGGCATGGCGTTGAGGGGCGATGTCGCCATCGTTATCAGCAAATCGGGCGACACCGAGGAGATAATGCGCCTGATACCTATTTTCAAACGGCTCGAGATCCCCATAATCGCCCTTACCGGCGGAAACGGTTCGCAGATTTCCAGGAAAGTTGACGTGGTACTCGATACCTCCGTAAAACAGGAAGCCTTCCCCCTGGAATTCGTGCCGACGTCATCGGCCACCGCCGCCCTCGTGATGGGAGACGCCCTGGCGGCGGCGCTGGTGGAATTGCGGGGATTTACCGCTGATGATTTCTCCTTTATACACCCCGCCGGAGCGCTGGGACGTCAGCTTATAAAGGTCGGGGACCTGATGCATACCGGCGACGAATTACCCATCGTTAAAGATACCGCCGGTTTCAAAGTTATGCTTACTGAAATGTCGTCGAAAAAATTCGGCGTCGCCCTGGTGGTGGATAGCGATAACAGGCTCGTCGGTATTTTTACCGACGGCGATTTAAGAAGGACGGTGGAATCCCGGATCGATCCCATGATACTGCTGGCGCGGGATGTCGCCACGCCCGATCCCAAAAAGATCGATCCCGAGGAGTTCGGCGCTGCCGCCGTGGCCATCATGGAGGAACATAACATAACCAGCCTGGTTATCGTGGATGACGAAAACCATCCCGTCGGTTTGATACACCTGCACGATCTTCTGAAAGCCAAGGTGGTATGATGCCGTCGGTCAAGAAAATAAAGAACGATATGATTTATTACCTCATACGAGGCTTGATTGCCGTTTTCGACCTGCTTCCCAGAAATACAGCGTTAATGCTGGGGAGGTTTTTCGGAGAGATAGCCGCGATCCTGGATGCGAAAGAAAGAAAGCTGGCTGAAACAAACCTGAAAAATGTCTATGGGGACAAATGGAACGATCTGAAAATAAAACTCGTGGCCCGCGAGTGTTTCGTTATGATGGGCCTGAACATGGCCGACGTAATCCTCTCGAGAAAATGGACCGCCAAAGAGCTTGATGAGTTAATCCAGGTTGATGGATACGAGCATTTCGAAAACGCTTATGCCGAAGGCAAGGGAGTTATCGGGCTGACCGGCCATATCGGTAACTTCGAGCTCTTCGCGGCCTGGTATTCGTCCGTCAAAAAGATACCGCTTTCGGTTATAGGGAGGGAGCTTTACGATAAACGTCTGGATAACCTGATTGTCGAGAACCGCCGTCGATTCGGCCTGGAGAATATACCGTCGGACACCCCCGCTAAAAAACTGCTTTCGGTATTGAAGGACGGAAAAATGATCGGCATCCTTCTGGATCTCGATTCCTCCAGGGTATCCGGCTATTTCGCGCCCTTTTTCGGCCAGCCGGCCAACACCGCCGCCGGCCCGGTGGTAATCGGCCGCAAAACCGGTTCGCCGGTGGTTCCCATGGCCATGTTCCGCAGGCCGGATAACCGTTACCTGGTAAAGGTCCTGCCCGCGTTCAAGATAAATGACACCGACGATAAAGAAGCCGATATCATAGATGGTCTTACTCGCTGCAATAAAGCGCTGGAGGAGCTGATAAATTTCGATCCCGCCCAGTGGATCTGGATTCATAATCGCTGGAAAAGCAAACCCGGCGACAGTTCGAGCGTAAAAAGCATAATGAAGGAGGAAAGCCAATCCGTATCCCAATAGCGATAATACTCGCGGCCCTTCTTGGATTTTCCTGCAGTTCCCAGGAAAACCGGCCCGAGAAAACAACCGCCCAGAAGATACCCAGTTCCATACTGGAGGAAGCTACCATTATACTTACCACCGAAGGTAAAAAAGAGGCGGTTATCTACGCCGATACCCTGATCAATTTCGAGGCGGAAGATTCCACCATAGCGAAAGACGTCAAGGTCGATTTTTATAATGAATTCGGGGAATACAGTTCGACATTGACTTCTCAAGAGGGATTGGTGAGGCAGAAGAAAAATGAATTTTCCGTATGGGGCGACGTGGTGGTCGAAAACGATACCGCCAGGCTGGATACGCAATCTCTGCGCTGGGATCCGAATACCAGACTTATCACCACCGAGGATTTTGTAAAATTCCGACGGGGAACCGACGTCCTCACCGGTTACGGCATGAGAGCCGATAACAGGCTCGAGAACGTTCAGATACTGAGAGACGTGGAGGGCAAATTCACCGATGTCCCCGAAACCGAGAAAGAACTGGATGAGCTCGAGGGCGAACCCGAAAAAGAGATCGAACCATGACAGCAGAAATTGAAAACAACGGGTCGCAGCTAAGGTCGGCCGATCTTTTAAAGATTTATAAGAGGCGCCGCGTGGTAAACGGCATCTCGATTTCGGTATCGGCCGGAGAGATAGTCGGTCTATTGGGACCCAATGGCGCGGGGAAAACCACCACCTTTTATATGATTACCGGCCTGATCCGTCCCAACGGCGGGAAGATATTTATGGATGGGGAGGATCTGACTTTCATGCCGATGTATAAGCGGGCTCGCAAGGGGATCGGGTATCTTCCGCAGGAACCGTCCATTTTCCGCAAGTTGAGCGTGGAGCAAAACATCATGGCCATCCTGGAAACCCTGCCGATATCGAGCGCGCGGCGTAAAGAACGCCTGGCCGAGCTTTTGAGCGATCTCGATATCGCTCATCTCTCCAAGTCGATGGCTTACAACCTTTCCGGCGGTGAGCGGCGGCGGGTGGAGATCGCCCGCGCCCTGGTGACCGAGCCGAAATTCATCCTTTTAGACGAGCCGTTCTCAGGAATAGATCCTATCACCGTGGAGGAGATCCAGAGGATAATCGCCAGCCTCAAGAAAAAGGGCCTGGGGATTCTTATAACCGATCATAACGTCCGCGAAACTCTGGAGATTACCGACCGCGCCTATATCATTTGCGACGGTATAATCCTCAAAAGCGGAACGTCGGAGTTCCTCGCCAGCGATCCCGAGGCCCGTAAGATATACCTGGGGGAGAAATTCAGGCTGAATTAAACGGTTTCTATCCGCTTTTGCTGGGTCGTAGCCAGGTCGTAGGTCAGGTTTCCCCGAAACCTGACATCGTGGCGTCAAATCCCGGAGGGATTTGACCTACAATCACCCGTCATTCCCGAAATTTCTAATCGGGAATCTATGAGGGCGGGCCATTATGGATGCCGGATCAAGTCCGGCATGACATGAAAGTCGTAGGTTGGGACGTTTATCCCCCAACATAATGACCCCGGCGCGGCCGGATAAACCGACCGCCTACGAAATAGCCTGATGTCTGGTGCTCCACCCAACGGGTGGGTCGTTTTACTCATTTTAACCTTGTAAAACGGACCAAATCGGTTATATTTATACCGGAATAAAAAGGCGGTACAATGCGCGTAATATCAGTTTTAATTACCCTGTTTATATTGACCTCCTATTCGTACTCCCAGCAGACCGCCGACGGCCGCTGGCTGACCGATGAGATCTGGCAACCCCGCAACCAGAACGCTACGATTGACAATTCCCCCGGTCATAATGGATGCTGGCCGGTTACAACCGAATGGGGCGAGGATATAAGGCTGACTTATTTCGATGATCCCCATGCCCACAACCCGGAAGTCGCTGTTTATGATATTAACGTGTATATCGCTTGGTGGTATTTAGAGACTAATGCCATCCATTTTATTAGGAGCACAGACTATGGATATAGCTGGGCCGAAGACGTGCAGATTTCTGACGAGACCACTTACAATGCCGTGATGCCTCAGATAAGCGCCTGGGGGGATAACGTTTACGTGGTTTACAGGGCTTGGCGGCCATACGAGGGGATATACCTGAAGCGCAGTACAGACAGGGGGGCAACCTGGCTGGAGACACAAAGTCTGTATTATACTGCTAGAAATTATGGAGGGGTTCCTGTTGTAACCTCATTTAATAATAACGTTTATGTAGTTTTTAGGATTAAAACGGACATTGCCCCCCCCAAGATTGGGATCTATATTTAGTCAAGAGTACTGATTATGGGCACTCATGGGGGGATACTATGTTTGTTTCGGATACTACGGCGTCAGGATTGGGCCCCGATCTTTCTAATAACTATTCCGGGCTTCATTTGATTCGCGGCAAGGGCCTGCCTTCCTCAAGTACCATTGAAATCTTGTACAATCGAGTATTGATGAAGGCGACAACTGGGAAGGGCCATATCTGCTATCCCATTACGACACCAGCGGATCATTCTGGCCGCAGATAGCCGCCTGGGATGACTCCAATGTGATAGTCTCCTGGACTGATTATAAATACTCACCATATGCCTGGACCGGGGACGCCTTTATCTGCAGAAGCACCGATAACGGGGAGACCTGGGGCCAGCCTGTCCAGATGACCGACCTGCATTTAGTTAAAGCTACCGATATTTCAGCGGCTAGGGATACAGTGCTTTTGGTCTATTCAGATTTCAGGTATGGGGACAGGGAGATAATGGCAAACGTGTCATATGATGGCGGCTTAACCTGGGAAGGCGAAGAGCGATTAACCGACGCCCCCGGGCATTCCATTGAGCCGAGCTGCGAACTTTGTGGGGATATTGGCCATGTGACCTGGTGTGATGCCCGGAATAATCCGGATATGAATATATATGAGGTATATTATAAGCGGGGTGATTTACAAACCGGTATTTCCGATACAGCCCGGCATCTTCCGTTAACAGTTTGGAAAATAAATAATTATCCGAATCCATTCAATTCAACCACGACTATAACCCTAAGCTATTCGGAAGGAGGTGATGT
>CP070742.1:1225055-1227927 GCA_020348065.1 Candidatus Zixiibacteriota bacterium | reverse complement strand
ATGTATACTCGTGAAGCGGAGTTGCCGCCGGATGCCAGGATAGGTGAGCCGATAGTTTTCACCATCAAGTCGTACCTCCACAATTCCTGCTGGAAATTCAGCCGTCTTCGAATAGTCTCATCCGGATTCGATGTTTACGTTACCCCCTATAGAAAACGTCTAATAGAGGAAAGAGCTTGTCTGGAAGTTATAACCGGGGTAGCCGAGGAAGGCGTATTCATACCGGTTTTTCCGGGCGAATATAAGTTTCATTTCTGGCGTTCGGATACTCTTGCTTTGGATTATACAGTGGACGTACGGTAACAATTATTCTTCTATAGCAAGCCACAGTAATAACAATTTAAATTAAAAGTCTATCCTGCATCGGGCGACTATATTCTCTCCAGATCATCCGGCTCGATGGTATATTCGTGATTAACGTCGCCGGTGTTGCGGGTAGACGCCGGCTCGAAAAGAAGCGCACCGCAGATTTGCTCGGCCACCGGCTTGTGCTCGACTCCCCTCGGCACGATGAAAAACTCACCCGCCTTCAGGTTAACCGTCCGGTCGCGTAGGTGGAGATCCATCTCGCCGTCGATAACCAGGAAAAGCTCGTCTTCGTTTTCGTGCGAATGCCAGACATATTCGCCCTGGAACTTCACCACCTTCACATACTGTCCGTTAAGTTCTCCTATGATTTTCGGAGACCAGAGCTCGTCGAACTTATCCAGTTTATCTTTAAGGTTTATTTTTTCCATCGGAGTCACTCCTTTTTATGATACTATATAAATAATCAAGCCTGAACCTGCCTGATCCATTTGCGCTCGTTCCATCTCCGAACCGGGTTCAACGATTCATACAGCTTGTTGGACGGCAGAGGTTCGGGCCCGGAGGCTATATAAGCAAGACGGATCCCCTCGTCACGCAACCTCCTGAAGCATTCTGCCACCATCGCCTTAGCCAGCCCCTTTTTCTGGTATTCCGGCCGGGTTCCGATAGGCTCTATCTCCGCGATTCGGTTAACCCTATCAATCCAGGCGAAACAGAAAGAAGCGTGCTCGTCATTCGGGGTGATTGCCGACAATTGCCATTCCTCGCTCATGCTCGGCGCCTTTAAAATTTTCGATTCGAGCCATTCCATAGGAAGTTTAAGAGAGCGGTCGAAGGCCGCGTTGACGGCGTCCAACAGGCTCTGGTAATTCCTGTTCTCGCTTAACCTCTCTATCCTGAAACCGGCGGCGAGGGGGACATCGTCCAGCGGATTGCGCAGATCGTATTCCCGCATCCAACCCGCATCCTTAAGCTCCTCGAACCCGAATCCAGCCAGAAGCTTCTTACGGGACTTATCGGTAGCGTAAACAAACTTCTCCAGTTGCGGTTTGTTCTTCGCCCAGACATCTATTATCCAGGGGATCATTTCTTTTTCAATCTCGGGATATTCGGGATGAACCTGCGTGTAGATACTGTTCTTACCATACTCGGAAACGGCGATACCCGCCAGCCTGCCGCTTTCATCATACCAGAGGCGGGCGTTATCCCGGAGGAAATTCGGATTTTTTTTCTGATGGACGGAGTTCCCGCCGAATTTCCAGTCCTCCATCCTGCATATTAGCCAGTTACGCGGCCATTTGTATGCCGTGTAACTCTCTATGATCAATTGCCTCATATCGGCGAACTGCTTTTCTGTATCCTCGAACGGTTCGTCCCGGAATTTCATGTACACAACCCACCTTTCATATCGTACATTCAGTTATATTACTACGCAAAAACGGGATATTCGTTTAGTTTAATTGGGATGATTAGATAGTTACGCGCGGCCGGATAAACCGACCGCCTACGTCTACCCGTTGTACCGGCGCTTGCCTGCCAGTTCTATTCGTTTTTTCGCATACTCGAGGAACTTAACGATTTCGGCATGTATCAACTGCTCTTCTTCCGATGTTGCCCGATGAGAATACGACTTCACTGCCAGCTCGATATACTTTTCCCATCCCTGCAGATTTTCCAGTGCCCATTCGGAGGCCTGCTCTTTCGAGATGATCACATCCCCGGTTTCGAAACTGTAAATCAGGCGGCAGAGGTTGAGAACGCAGTAACCGGGATATTTCTGCAGATTTTTCTCGACGTAATCCAGTTCACCATGCAGGGCGGCTTCGATCTCCGGCCAGGTCGCGGGCGGGTATATCTCCTGCGGGTCGGGGCCGTAAAGGGTGATATGCCGGCCGGTCAGGATCTGCGCGCGATGAAGAGCCCAGGAATCGTCGAGGGCATTTTCCCACATCCGGCTTCTGGGAAAGGATTTTTGTTGGGTGTCTTTGAGAAGGATATAGTATCCGTCGAATATTTCTCCGGGCGGCGGGTAATCCCGGTCGAGATCCTCGTGAAACTGTTCCAGTCGCGACCGTTCATTATCCGTCAGATCGCTCCTCAAGATGACGTGGAAATCGATGTCGGTCAGTGGAAACGTACCGGGGAAGGCGGCGGCGCCGTAGATATAGACGCCGTACAGCTTTTCGCCGAGAATCTCCTTGAGGCCGTCAACAAACGCCCGGCTGACGGCTTTTATCGGCTGTGAAGCATTCATTTTTTAGATAATAAAAAAGAAAGGGCGTTTCAGGCAACTTGTTTTATGATTCGTGGTTGGCGTACCTCCCGGTGCGCCAACGCTTTGTTGGCAGACGAGGACGTCCGCCAACCACGTGAGCGTTTTTTCAACTGGTTTGTGATCTAAGCTAATACCCGCGGCTTTCCAGCCGCGGTATTATATGCATAGATAATCGATATCGAATGATTTTAACTTTTTCAACAAGCCCGAAGGCGGGGGTCAGGCGAGGCTGTGCAATGTCAAGACAAAGGTTACACTTGTACCGGGACATAGGTTACACTTTCAACT
>CP070742.1:1216251-1224955 GCA_020348065.1 Candidatus Zixiibacteriota bacterium | reverse complement strand
GTTCGTCCATGACACTGGTCTCCTTCCATGGCATACAATACCTCCTTCAAGGTGATTATACGCCAATGTGTAAACCATCTGCCCGGAATGAACTGTAAAGGATGTGACCGGAATATACCATATCAATGGAGGCGGGGGGAATCGAACCCCCGTCCGAAAACGCGTCCGAATGACCGTCTACGCGTGTAGGCGAATCATTGAGTCTCGGCAGGCAGAACGCCAATCGCCGGGCTTTCAGCCCGCCCAGTCCTCTTAAGTCTTACGCCGCAAACGAGGGCCCGATGCGGCGCCAGCTTACCTGATCGACGCCCTGTCCCGAACCGGTAAGCGGATCCGGGCAGAACGGGCTACCCTTTTTTAGGCAGCCAGTGCATACGAATAATCGTTGGCACTTGTAAAGTGTTCCAGTTGTTTTACGAGGTTACCGGAGACCTCGACGCGCAGGTCAGACCTCAGCCGTCCCGTCGAAACCTGTCGCCCCCATGTTTTCAAAGAGCATTTTGCAATTATAAGATCGGTAAATGCCGGACCAAATGCAACATATTCTATTACTATTTTTCGGATCGAATTGTTTCCGCGGTTAACCCTATACCATTCATATCCATATAATTTCCGGGGAATAAATTCCGGCTTCAGATGTAATTATCCGTAAGGAGGTTTTAACGGTGTGCCTGTACGCTTACGCGAAACCCTGTCCTAAATCGCGCCATATTATAGATAGTGCCGAATAGAGATAAAATAATCAATTCTATTAAAGCTGAAAATAATATTCAGCGAATTTAATTTGAGAAGGGGCTTTTTAAAACCCTCCTTGACAGTGCAGCAACACTGTTAACCGTAAGCCCCTTCTCATTTTCATTTTCTCCATAAATCTATAATGCCGCCAGTCTTAAGAGATGCCGGAACCGAGCCTGATTGAAACCCAACGGGTTCATTTTATTGAAGTTGTCATCATTTATAAAACGGGCGTATCGAATAAAGAAATTCGCTTGCAAAACAGCCATAAATTATTAATTTCACTGTTATTCTGGATTCGTTTATTTCGTAAAAAGGAGAGCGCTTGAGACCGACCGTTAGATTTCTGGAAGATAAATTGATTGAGAAAATAATCTCGGAAGCCCGGATTCTTCTTCGCGAACTCGGCGTTGAGATCCATAATGATTCTGTCCTGGACCTTCTCGGCGATCACGGCGCGAGAATAGATAAAGAGAAAAAGCGCGCATTTTGCACCGACGATATTATCGATAAAAGTCTGAAATCGGCTCCGCCCTATTTCAAGCTATACGATTCATCGGGAAATCAGGCGGTCGATCTCTCCGGATATAATGTCAATTTCACGCCGGGTTCGGCGGCCATAAATATACTCGATTACGAATCGAACAAAATCAAAAGGCCGGATACGTCGGATTACGTCCGTTACGCCAAGTTAATGCAGAGTATGAATAATATCGCCTCGCAATCCACCTGCATGATTCCGTCGGACGTTCCGGAAAAAATATCCGACAGCTACAGGCTGTATTTGAGCCTTCTTTTTTGCGAAAAGCCCGTGGTAACAGGTACATTTACAATCGAAGCTTTCGAGATAATGAAAAACCTGCAGATCGCCGTTCGCGGATCGGAAGAAGCCCTTAAAGAGAAACCGTTGACGATATTTTCCTGCTGTCCCACGGCGCCCCTGAAATGGAGCGATGTCACCTCGCAGAATGTCGTCGATTGCGCTAAATACTTGATACCGGTGGAGTATATTTCCATGCCCCTTACGGGATTCATGGCGCCTGTGACTCTCGTCGGTACTTTGATCCAGCATACCGCCGAGACATTAAGCGGGCTGGTTATAAGTCAATTAACAAATCCCGGCACGCCGGTTTTATACGGGGGTTCGCCGGCCGTTTTCGATATCAGGTATGAGACCACCCCCATGGGCGATATCGGGACCATGATGATTGACTGCGCCTATAACGAGATCGGGAAATACCTCGGTCTGCCAACCCAGGCCTATATCGGGTTAAGCGATGCCAAGCAGCTTGACGCCCAGGCGGGACTGGAGTCATCCATGGGAGCGACCCTGGCCGCGCTCGCGGGCATAAACAATATATCGGGTCCGGGCATGCTCGATTTCGAAAGCTGTTTCAGCCTTGAGAAACTGGTTCTGGATAACGAAATTTGCGGTATGGTCTTCAGGCTGATTGAAGGGATCGAACCGAGAGAGGATTTCCCGTCACTGCCGATTTTTAAAGAGTTTCTGGAAGAGCAACATCTTCTTATCGCGAATCATACCCGGAAATTTCTGAAAGACGAGATCTATTTCCCGAAACCGGTGATCGACAGGGCCAACAGATCCAGATGGCAGTAGGAGGGCGGCCTGACACTGAAAGAGAGAGCGCATAATATGGTTGAAAAGATAATCGCGGAATACCGGCCGATAGAGATATCTCCGCACGTAACGAAGGAACTGACTGAGCTGATGACAGCGGAAGCCCATAAATACGGGATGGATTCTTTGCCGGAATCAGAATAAATGATCGAGATTATCGATATACCGGTCGGAAAGGTGGTTCCGCCGCTTGAGGACGTGTTATCCGAACAGGGGATACACGATCTGTCCCTGGTCAGCGAACGAACCCGGCTACTGGCTGAAAAATCAATCGCTGACTACAGCGAGTCTGCAGACCCTAAAGGCATCATTGGAGGGATATCAAATAGCGATTTCAGCCATGTCTACGGGGGCGAGGGGGGAAACCAAATCGATACGCCTCTGGACCTTGTTTACCCGAAAGCTTCGGCGTTAGCCCTATTTGCTGTCACCCTGGGTAATGACATATCGAAAAGAGTCAATGCCTATTTCGATGAAGAGGAATTCGCCGCGGGTTCCATGCTCGATTCGGCGGCCTCGGCCGGGGCCGAGCTGTCGGCCGATTATGCAGAGTGCTACTTTCGAAAAAAACTGCTCGAAAAAGGTAATTACGCGAAACAAACGGGCGTGATGCGTTTCAGCCCGGGTTATTGCGGCTGGCATGTCTCCGGGCAAAAGAAGCTCTTCGAGTATCTTCATTCGGATAAGATCGGGATAGAGCTGAACGACAGCTATCTCATGAAACCGTTGAAATCCATAAGCGGCGTTATCGTCATGGGTTCCAAACACATTTTTGAGTTTGAAGATAATTTTACATTTTGCGCAGAATGCAGCGATCATTCATGCCTGGAAAGAATAAAATCGTTAAAGGAAAACAATTAATATTTCAACGTGGGATTTAGCATATGGAGCTTTTAGATCAGCTTAAAGACAGCCTGCAAAAGGGTGACTCAGAACAGGTATCAAGGTTAACCAGGCAGGGCATCGATGAAAAAATTGAGGTTAAGATCATTCTCGATGATGGTTTGATTGCCGGAATGAATATAGTCGGCACAAAATTCAAAGAACATATGATTTTCCTTCCCGACGTTCTCCTGGCGGCAAAGGCAATGTACGCCGGTATGGATATTCTTAAGCCTTTGATGATTAAAGAAGGGATTCCGACCATAGGTAAAGTGGTGATCGGCACTGTCCACGGGGATCTTCATGATATCGGCAAGAACCTGGTGGGAATAATGTTGAAGGGGGCGGGATTCGAAGTTATCGATCTTGGCAGGGACGTTCCGGCGGAGAAGTTCATCGAGGCCGCCGTCGAATTTGAAGCGAAGATCATCGGAATGTCGGCGCTTTTAACCACGACCATGCCGGTAATGAAAAGAGTAATCGAGCTGGCAAAAGAAAAAGAAATTTACGACAGGTTGAAAATTATTGTCGGCGGAGCTCCTCTTTCAGAAGAGTACGCCCGACAGATAGGTGCGCATGCCTATTGTTACGACGGCGTGAACGCGGTGGATCGTGTCAAGGAATTCGTGAAAGCAAAATAATTGGATCCTTTTCTCAAAAGAATCGGAACTGGCGAGGTTTTGTTGGGCGACGGGGCGCTGGGGACCATGCTCATTCAAAGAGGGTTAAAGTCCGGCGAGTGTCCGGAAAAATTAAACATCGAAAAACCCGAATTACTGGAGGAAATAGCGTCCCTTTATCTAGACGCCGGTTCGGATATTATCAGCACCAATACTTTCGGCGGGCACCCGTTGAAACTCGAACAATACTCTTTGCATGATAAAACCGAGGAGATCAACAGGGCCGGCATCAGGGCGATAAGAAATGCGATAAAGGGCAAAGCTTATCTCGCGGCATCCTGCGGCCCTTGCGGGAAGTTATTGAAACCATACGGCGATACTGATCCGGAGATTATTTCCAAAGGATACGAAAGACAGATAAGGGCTTTGATTGACGAAGGAGCGGACATTATATATTTCGAAACCATGATCGATCTGGCCGAAGCTGTTCTTGGAATAAAAGCGGCGAAATCGACAGCGCCGGAGATTCCGGTATGCGCAACCATGACATTCGATTTTACTCCCAGAGGATTTTTTACCGTAATGGGCAATGCTATCGAACAGGCGGCAAATGAGCTTAAAACCGCCGGAGCCGATGTCGTGGGCTCGAACTGCGGTAACGGTATTGAGAATATGGTAAAAATAGCGGGGGAATTCAGGAAGCATTCAGAGCTCCCCATATTGATTCAGTCCAACGCCGGTTTACCGATTGTAGAAGGCGACAGACTCGAATACGCCGAAACGCCGGAGTTTATGGCTGAGAGAATCAAGGGGATGCTGGATATTGGGATAAATATTATCGGGGGATGCTGCGGTACCACGCCCGTTCATATCTCGGAATTCAGGAAAGTTATTGATAGTTATCATTAATTGGATCCGTTTGGTTTTGGTTTAAAAATTTATGGTTTTTATAAAAACGGTTTCATCGATTCGCTATGGGGAATTTTCAATTTTTATCAATCTTAACTCCGGGCAAAATGTGATATTGACATTTTTCTATGTTTTTTTTATATTGAGTACGTTGAGGTACTTCGGATTGTTTTAGAAAGTAATTTTAAAGGAGCGGTACGACAGCGAATTTTAACGGGGCTTATCGTCCCCTTGATTTTTGGTTCACGGGGCTTTGAGATTTTAATGCAACTTTTGCCTGGCTTAATCGTCCTTCAAATATAGATGGAATATTGGCTTAATTAATAAACTTAAGGAGAAAGGAATGGGAAAAAGTAAACTTGTATTCAGGGCGGCTATCGTGGCTTTACTATTTTCCTGTTCCGCCGCTTTTGCATTCCGGGATACCGGAGATGTCAAAACAGCTAAAGTGACCAGACAGAAGTACTTAACGGATGTCGAATCGCGTGCTTTGCTCAAGAGATCTCCGACATGGGAAAAATTCAGACAGGATTTTGGCGAAAACATTCGGGTTACCTGGAATCTTAATTCCGATACTCCTCACAGGATCGTGACATCCGGGCTGCAGCTGGTCCAGAACCTTGATAATTCCAACATAAAATCGGTATCGGATGCCTTTGTAAATAGATATTCCGATCTGTTGGGCGTCAAACCGTCGGATCTAAGGCTTCAAACCGCCGGTTTTCACGGCAGGATGTGGTATGTTATCTATGATCGTTATTACAGCGATCTGCCCGTTTACAACGCCCGGGTTCATCTGACATTTCACTCTAACGGCAATCTGGTATCTTTCGGTTCGGATGCTTACCCCGGCATAAAGCTCGATACGAATCCGAAAATCGGCGAATTGCAAGCTATCGATATCGTACGGCGTGAAGTGCGCTCCACATCGTCTGAAGATAAGGCTTTGAGTACGAGGCTCTTAGTTCTTCCGCTGGAAATAGGGGATGATTACAGCGCGCACCTGGCATGGGAGATTGAGTATTACACTCCCGATCCGCTGGCCAGGTGGTTTATGTATGTCGACGCTCACAGCGGGGAGATACTGATGTACTGGGATGCTATTATGTATGCCTTTACCGGCAACGTAAACGGAGGTGTTCAACTTAACGGAGCTTACGATGTTTTCGTGAATCTGCCGTTTAAGGATTTAACCGTGAACGCCATCGGCTATGGCTGGGACGTAACCGACGTTGGCGGAAACTACAGTATCCCCGGAAGCGGTTCGGCCGCCATTACCGCACAACTTTTGGGCCCCTACGTTAATGTTAACAGGTATGAGGGGGGCGATGCCGATTTTTCAGGATCATCCTCCGGCGCGCTGAATATCGACTGGACCTCGATATCGCAGCCGCAGGAGAGGGATGCTTACTATCATGCTATTATCGCGCATGATTATATTAATTATGTCGATCCTTCGTTTACCAGAATGGATTTTCAACTACCGTGTTTCATCAATGTACCTGGTCTCTGCAACGCTTATTGGGATGGATCATCCATTAACTTCTTCGAGGCGGGCGGCAACTGCCCCAACACGGCTCAAATGTCGACCGTTGTTTACCATGAATACGGGCACGGGATTACCGACTATTTCTATGATCCGGTAAACCTTCCAAATCGCTATGAAACCGGAGGATTGAAAGAGGCGTGGTCGGATTTCATGGCCAACTGCATAACCGACCAACCGCTTGGAGCCAGGGGTTGGTTCGGCCCCGGAACCTATCTTCGCTCGTCGGACAACACCGCCCAGTATCCCGGAACGGAGTGTGGTGGGGAACCGCACTGCATGGGCGATATTTTGGTCGGCGCCTTATGGGATATGCGTGTCAACCTGATAACCACTCACGGCAACGATATAAAACCGTATGTTGACAGTCTCTGGCATTACGCCCGCTACGCCAAGCCGACTTCCTACCATGATTATCTCTGGGAGCTGCTTCTTTATGACGACGACGATGGGAATCCTCTTAACGGCACTCCGAATTATTATGATATCTGCGATGGTTTCGATCAACATAATATGGATTGTCCGGAGATCGTCGGAACTCTAAACGGGACTGTAAGCGATATCGACGGTCCTGTGGGCAGCGTTACTGTTTTCGCCGATGATGGATTGGGTCGTACCGGCTCAGACCTTACCCTTGGTGACGGAACTTATTCAATGGATATTCCGGCAAGCACTTACGATGTTTTATATACTCATCCCCTTTATGCGCCGCTAAATATCTCAGAAGTAGTTGTGGTTGAAAACGTCATAACCACCCAGAATGCCTTTATGACGCTTTTGCCTCAGCCCGATATTGACGTTTCACCGACATCTTTAAGCGGTCGGGCGCCCGAGGGCGGTTCCGACACCGATTCATTTTCTATCTCCAACCTGGGGGACAGCACCCTGACGTTTGAGGTTTCTACCAGCATAAACAGTATTAATCTCCTTTCAGCAAAAGGCTCGGCCGACATGTCCATCCCAATAGATAAACCGGAATTTACCGGTTCCCCGAACATTCCAGACCGGAACGTGATCCTTCAGGGCGGTGATAATATCGGTTCGGCGACTTCGATACCGTCATTGCCTTACCATGATACCGGAACAACCTCAGGATATACGGACGATTATGATGAGGCTTGCCCATCTTCCGGCTCCATATCGCCGGACGTTGTATATTCCTATACGCCCCCCGCCGACGCCATCGTCGACATTACCCTCTGCAACGGGTCGGATTACGATACCAAATTATATCTTTACGAGAATGGTTATACTCCCGGAAATCCTTACGCCTGCAATGACGACGAGTGTCCGGGATACGTATCGGAATTAATAGGGGTATTCCTGACGGGCGGGAACACATATTACATTGTGATTGATGGATTCGGCGGAGATCACGGCAATTATGTCCTGGATATGACCTGCACCGTTATATCCTGGTTAACCGTGAATATCAGCAGCGGCTCTATTCCTCCGGGGCAGCCCTCCATATCCGTAACTGCGACCATGGACGCAACCTTCCAGACCGCCGGTTCATATTCCCAGGATATTATTATAAGCTCCAACGACCCTGACGAGCCGAGTATAAACATACCGGTTACGTTTACCGTCGGCGGCTACAGTTATATTGTTGGTGATGTTAACGGTAGCGACCACTACAACGGTCTGGATATTACCTACGGTGTTGCTTATTTCAAAGGTGGTCCCGAACCATTGTGCCCCGATTTTCCTATCGGCGACTGCAACAGCTGGAATTATTGCGGCGACGTAAACGCCAACTGCGACTACAACGGCCTCGATATAACCTATGGTGTGGCATACTTTAAGAGCGGTTCGCCGGAACCCATGCCCTGTCCAGACTGTCCTCCGTCAGGCGTATCCGCCGGCGAAATCAAAAAAATGGAGACTCGCGATATAATCAGGGGCAAGACCAAATCGCGATAAGGATTCGAGCGGAAATAATTCAAGCCGAAAATTCCGCAATAAAATAATGATTCCGGCTTAAAGATCGAGCTTGTCAAAACGAAAAGAAGAAGTTATGATAATGACAGCAATTAAAAAATCGGCCGATCTTGATCCGACCCGCAATGGCTGGTTTTAACCAGACCGGCAGCAATATTTTCAATCGCATATTTGACCCTCGCGCTTTTTATAGTCCCAATATCATTTGCATTTCATATACCTCCCCGGAAATAAGGAAAAACAACCGTAACGGCATGCACGCAGCGTTATATTTATATTACGGTTTGATCAGGGACTGGCTTCAAAATCATATAGAAATCGGGTCCCTCGTAACGAGGAACCCGATTTTTTTACGGCTGAAACCAACCATCAAAGCCGGAGTATGCCGGAACTTATTATTGTCCTAACGAAGACTCCTTCTTTGATTCGGAT
>CP070742.1:1211187-1216151 GCA_020348065.1 Candidatus Zixiibacteriota bacterium | reverse complement strand
TAATTCTGGCAGTAAATAGGCGCGGCCGTGAAATGATAAATAGCCGCCCAAGCCTCGGAACCATCCTGCCTGCCGCAAAACAACAATCGTTGCATGGTGTCCCAGAAAAGCTTATCGGGGTTTTCGGCGTTGGTGCGGTAAAGTTCCATCTCAAAATAAGTAAGGGCTAGCGTAAACCTCAAATTTACGATTTTTCTTTCATTTATATTCGAGATAAATACTGAAACATCTTCTTCCGGAATATTCATGTACTTACGCAGCCAATCCGGTTGAAATATAATTTCTTCACAAATATTTGCCATAGACTCGCGAATTACGCCATCAATCCGTACTCGCATTATATAATGATCCTGACCAATGTGTACCATATGTAAGGCATGGCCATATTCGTGAAAAAGAGTCTTATATGCCAAGAATCCATCGTCGATCAGCGCCAAAATCCTTATATCATCAGGGACTTGAACCGGCATGCATATCCCAATTTGTAACCTATTATCTCTTGATTCCAGATCATAAGTGATATTCATATTATCCGTATTAAAACCAAGTCCTTCAAAGGTGGAATTTAAAGTATACATCTGTTTGTCTTTACTGAAATAAGAATCAATATCTATCAACTCCGGCTCGTAAAAAATATCCCAAATTTGCAGCTTCTCAACGTCCAGCTTATCCTTTTTTTGCAGATAAATTTCAAGGTATTTATCGCGGGTGGCCAGATTCAGATTATCCAGCAGTTTCAACAGCTCTTCCGGCGTCATGCCCATTGCGTTCAATTTGAATTCAACGAAATCTTCGAAATCCTTATACCGGGCCATTCTATTCCGTTCCTCCACCAGTATTTTCGACGCGCGCGATATGGTCTTGCCAATCGACACGCTTGCCAGCCAGGCCTTTTTTCGCCTCTCCCTGTCGGGATCGGTACGGTATACTTCCCGCAGAAATTTATCGGGGTAACGAATTCCCTCAAATTCAGATCTGTACTTAATAAATCTATCAGCCAGCGACATTTGAATATTACCGATATCTGTTCCATAATAACACCAGTCGGTTAAATACTTTATATAGGCCAGCCTGGCCGCGCGATTCAATACCGGGTTTTCAAACAAATCCTGGATCCGTTTCAAACGATCGATATTGTATTTTGTATAGACCAATATCCGATATTCCTTTGAAGCGCGTTCCAGATTGCCCGAATATTGACCGCCCGTATAATGCTCCCACCTTGCCGCCGCGAACATGGTGTCGACCTTTTCCATGCGCTGTTGTATTTCCACCAACCAGGCCGAGTCGGCGGCGATATGTTCAGGCCGGTATCCCATGGGCCAGCATTCCGCCACCGCGACAGTCAGAATTAATACTATGGTTTTTTTCATGGTCAATCCCCGATTATGGTATTAATATTCTTTATTTACGGTCTCGATATATTCCTGCTTCGCTTCCACCATCTCGCCATCCCTGTAATCGAAAAGACAAAACGGAACGTCCTCTTTGTAAAGAGATTCCGCCGCCTGTTTTATATCAATGGGTCCCCTTATGGGATCGTTGGAGGCGATAACCGACCCGTGATAATTCAGCCTGTATATCATGGCCGGCCCCACGATGGTTCTTCCGGGTAAATGATCGAGCAGGACCAGGTCGGTTTTTTCGAAATCAAGTCCGGAATTTTTCATATCGTTTATGATTCCTCTAACCAAATTCTGTGTTGTGCGGTATTCCCGGGTTGTTATATCAATGGCTGTTATATTTACAGCGAAATATAACATTAACAAAACCGATAATATAAATTTAATTGATCGTCTGCCCTGGTTCCAGATGAATCTGTAAAATAAATATCCTCCGACGACAGTAAATCCCAGCGACGGCAGGTATATATTCCGCGATGTTACCTTGTAGTTAAGGGGAACTATAGGAAGCAATGTTATGAATGCAAGTAATATGAAAAATCGGATCTGTTTCGGGGATTTCAAATAAATCCAGACCGAAAACGGAACGAACAATATCGTAGACGCGATATTAATCCCTTTCCATAAATAGAATAAAGGCCCCAAGGAAGACGACAGTTTTGCGAAATAGGGATGAGCCGGTGACGGAATTACAAACCAGCTCAGGTAATCAAACAGCACCCGGAAAATATGAAAGCCGGGATAATAATAATCTTCGACAATTCCCGGTCTGGCTATCAGGAGAGACCTTGAAACAAAATAAACCGATAGCCCGATTATTCCGCTGAGTATTACCGGGGTAACATTTACCGAAAGATTTTTCCGGTCTGAGAATAGAACCGCAAATACGGTGAACGCTATCGGGGCTATCACGAAGTCTTCCACTATAAATAGACCCAGAAATGAAATAATAACAAAATAGACCAATGATCTTCGAGACCCGGCATTTATATAATCATGGAGATGCCACAATCCATAAATATAAAACAGCGCCGCGAATAGCCTGATGGTCCCGTAAAGCCAGATCACGCCCTCGTAATGCTGAAAATAAATCGTAAAAAAGATGGCGGATAGAAGCGCCGCTTTTTCCGGCATCTCGATTTTTACCAGCATTTTGTAAAGAGAAATCGAAACCGCGGCGTGCAGGATGATGTTAAGCAGGTAATACAATGAGGGGTTATCGCCGAAGGCGAGATATCTTAAATATAATAATATGTTTGTCAAAGGCCTGAAGCGACCTGAATTTTCCATGGATAAAAAGTCCGAGAACGAAAAACCATCCCGGAGAATACTCAGCACTATCCAGTCATCTGTGTGAAAATCATTTAGCAAACAGCTAACATAGACAATTAGAGCCAGAATTCCTATAGCGAGTTCATTTTTCCCCAAAAAAGAAATCTTTGGCTTGAAATCGTGGCGCGGTTGTGATAAAGTCATCGAGGCTAAATGTAGCTAATTATGGAGGTAATTCAATGAAAAAAATAACAAGGACCGATAAAGCCCCTGAAGCCCTGGGCCCTTATAGCCAGGCGGTTAAGTGCAGCTCGGGAATTATATTTACAGCGATGCAAATCGGTCTGGACCCGGGTACGGGCGAACTGAAAGGTAATGATATAGAGTCACAAACCCGTCAAGCATTTGTCAACCTGAAAAACATCCTGGAAGCCGCGGGAAGCGGATTCGAAAACGTAGTAAAGTCGACCCTGTATTTCACGGAGCTGAGCGATTTTGTCAAGGTCAACGAGCTCTATTCCGAATACTTCAGTAAAGACTTCCCCGCGAGGGCGGCGGTAGAGGTGACCAAGCTTCCCAAGGGCGCCTTAATCGGAATCGAAATGGTAGCTGAATGAAATTTTTTTCAATAATTTTCAATAAAGGATTGACATTCGACCATCACAATTGTAAAAAGGTGGAGGCTTCGCGCGAACGAAACGAAATTTTGATGTTGATTACTCAGAGGAAACAATCTCTCCCCAAGCCGCTTTTATATAAATTTACATTACCGTTATTTATTTTCACGTGGTACATAATTCCGTCCGGGGCGGCCGCGCATCCCGGGGAATGCGGGCTCGACTTTTTAAATATCGCGGTGGGCGCCTATTCGGCGTCAACCGGCCAAGCAAACTACGCCGGTATGGAGGGTGCCGAGGCTATTTTCGGTAATCCCTCTTTGCTCGGTGAGGACCTAAACGGTTTTGCCTCATACCAGTATTTGATAATGGATACAAAATCCCAGGCCGCATCCATCAATATACCATTCAATTCTAAATACTCTTTTGCCCTGGGGATAAATATTTTCGATCCCGGCGAGATAACCGGTTATGATAACGAAGGGCATAAAACCGGCAACTTAAAATCGGGCGATTATCTGGTAAGGCTGGGCATCGGGTCACGCAGCCTGCTGAATTATGGAGCCACATTTTCATATTATGAGCAACATCTGGATAAGGTGGTCGGCCGCAGTTACGGATTCGGTGTGGGGATATCCTGCGATCTCGGACAAAACAGAATCGGATTATCGGCCGAAAACATCGGCCCGAAATTCAAGATATCGCAATCCTCGGTTCCGTTACCCTCCAGGATCGCGTTATCAGGATGGTTCCCGGTTCGGGACAACTTTCTAAATTTAAGCGCCGATTTTATATACAGCAGGGAAATGGGATTCCGTTTTGTGGGAGGAATTGAATATACGCCGCTGGAAGGTTTTTTCTTTCGCGCCGGTAGCAACAACGATATTCCCCTCTCGACGGGATTGGGGATATCCAGCGGGAGTTTCGATTTCGATTATTCCTATGTGCCTTCGGGGCTTTTCGGCGCCCGCCATTTATTCAGCGTTACAATCTCGCGTTAATACTCGACATTCGGCAAAAATGTAACACAATTCTTTGTAACATGGATCGATTACATCTTCGTATTATCGCGTCGGTAGTCTTTTTATCGGGTGATAATTTGTTTCGGGATAAGAAATTTTAATTGTGCCCGCAAACTCTATTGACATCACCTGAGGCTTATTTTATACTGCGCAAAACAAACCAAAAGGAGGCTTGATGAAAAAGGTTCTGCTGTTTATTTTAATTCTCTCAGCTCCGGTATGGGCGCAGAAAGATGTCTCCGTGGGAGCTTTCGGAGGACTGAATATTCCCATCGTTCAGGAGGACGCCGGTTCCGGCTCCGATTTCGGCGTGAAGGCGAAATTTTCGCCGATGCCCATGATAGCGGGCGCGGCGTTTTTTGAGGCCAGGACATTCGGCGATGCCAGCATTACCGTGGGCACAACTGAATACACCACCGGCGGCGGAAATGTTACATCCTTCGGAGTGGAAGCGCTGATAGGCAATACCGGGGGCGGCCCCGGACCTCATTTCTACTGGGCTCTCGGTATCAGCAGTTATAAGTGGACAAGGGACAGCTGGGAGGATGTTTCAGAAGTGGGCTACCATATTGGCCCCGGAATCGAGATGATTTTCCCCGCCAATATCGGACTGGAGATCAGGGGCAAATTCGAGATCGTTCCCACCGACG
>CP070742.1:1206694-1211087 GCA_020348065.1 Candidatus Zixiibacteriota bacterium | reverse complement strand
TGAATCCCCACGAGGTCATCGATTCGTTGATCGCCGACGATCCATCCGCCGACAGACGCCAGATAGGAGTTGTAGACCCGGAAGGAAGTGCGGCCACCTACACCGGCCCTGAATGTCTCCCCTGGGCCGGAGGATTAATCGGCAAAAACTGCGCCGCGCAGGGTAATATACTGGGATCGGACAGCGTGGTGAGCGCCATGGTAGCAGCGTTTGAAAGCGCTCCCGGCGCCCTGAGCGACAGGCTCCTCGCGGCTCTTCTCGCGGGCGAGGCCAATGGCGGAGATTCCCGGGGAAAACAGTCGGCGGCCATCTATGTGGTGCAGAAAGTCGAGGGCATGCGTTACGACCGCAAAATCGATATACGCGTCGACGACAGTGAGCAACCGTTTAAAGAAATTGCCCGCCTGTATGGTATTTCCAAAGCGCTATCATTCCTCGATGAAGCGGCCAACCATTATCAGAAAGGGGATCTGCTTCAAGCCGTTAGGGCGGCCCGCAAATCGGTCGAACACGGCCCCGATCTGCCGGAGACCTATTACGATCTGGCCTGCTATCTCACGCTGGCGGGAGAATTCCCCGAAGCGCTGGCAAGCATAGAAACCGCCATCAAACTTGAGCCCCGTTTTAAAGCGATGGCTGCCGGAGATTCCGATCTCGAAGGTCTCCGTTCATTTCCCGAGTTTCAGCAATTAATCAGGTAGTACGATTATCGGGTTCTTAAATATATTCGAAAATAGCCTAAAAATATTTAAAATATCATGGTGTTATATAACTATTTTGACCATATATTCTATTATATTTAAATAAGTTAAATAAGTATATCGTAATAGTTATGAGAATAATTTCACATAATACTTGACTGCTTTTCTGCCGAAATTATATTGGAGAGCGGTTCGCGGCATACTGCAGGGAGCCTCGCGAGATCTGTTTTTGGGGGTGATGCTAAAGATGAAATTAAATCCGGATCGGCTAAATTGTAACCATCGTGTAAGCTTATGCTTAGCAGTATTTTTTTCTGCAATTATATTTTTTGTTCCCAATGGCGCCGTCGCTCAGGATGATTGCCTTGAATGCCATGGAGACGAAGAATTAGCGGGTGTTGATGATAAAGGTTATGAATATTCACTATATATTGATAAGAATACTTTCGAAAATTCCGTGCATGGCGATTTAGACTGTCAGTCCTGTCATGATGGGATTCTGGAATTGCCGCATGATGAGCAACTCCCTGACGTAAAATGCGGAACGTGTCATGAGCAGGAAATGGAAGACTACCAATGGCACGGGCATCTGAAAGCCGCAGATTGTCTTGATGCTCCCTGTTGTCCCGACTGTCATGGCAAACATGATATATTGAGATCGGATAATAAGCTTTCCAAAACCAACCCCATCAATCTTCCCCGGACCTGCGCAAAATGTCATGAAGATATCGATCTTGTGGAAAAATACGAAATTCTGATGAAACATCCGGTGGAGATGTTTGAAAACAGCATTCATGGCCAGGCATCCCTGGGAGGAATCTATTTCGCGGCAACCTGTAACGATTGCCATTCCACCGAGGGTACCGCCCATAAGATTCTCTCGCCCGGTTTCGCCGAATCCACCATCAATCATTTCAACATTCCCAAAACCTGCGGAAAATGCCATAAGAATATCGAAAAGGATTACTGGGAAAGCATACACGGCAAGCTTGTTATTCGGGGGGTAACCGATTCGCCCGTCTGCACCGGCTGCCACGGCGAACATGGCATTTTATCCCCCGACGATCCCCGCTCTGCCGTGAGCCCCACCCGGTTAGCGGAGGCTACCTGTTCGCCATGTCATGAATCAGCCCGACTGAACGAGAAGTATGGAATTTCCACGGGACGGTTGAAAACCTGGGTGGACAGCTATCACGGTTTAAAAAGCAAGGCCGGTGATGTAACGGTCGCTAATTGCGCGTCATGCCACGGGGCGCACAGGATTCTGCCAAGTTCCGACCCAACGTCTTCCGTTCACAAGGAGAATCTTCAAACCACTTGCGGCCACTGTCACCCTGGTATTTCCGAGGCCGTTGCCAAAACCCCGATACATGGAGATCCGGGGCTCGGAGGAACGCCCGTTGCCGGCATAGTGAGACATATATATATAGTCATTATATTCGTTGTCATCGGCGGCATGGTATTACACTGGTTGATCGATCTGCGCAAGGAATTAAAAAATGTCATGGATAAAAAACAGGTGCGCCGAATGACGTTTAATGAAGTATGGCAACATGCTTTTTTAACGGTAACATTCATCGCGCTTGTTATAACCGGATTTTCCCTCAGGTTTTCGGAAGCTTGGTGGGTGAAGTTACTATTCGGCCGCGAGGGAGGCTTTCCATTGCGTGGCATAATCCACAGGGTGGCGGCGGTCTTATTTATAATAACCGCTTTCTGGCACCTCTTTTACCTGAATTCGAGAAGGGGACGTCAGTTTATAAAAGATATGCTTCCCGCCAAAACCGATTTTAAACATCTCAAACAGCTTGTTACATATAATCTCGGTTTCGAAAAATTCAAACCGAGGTTTGGACGTTTCAGTTACATAGAGAAGGCCGAATACTGGGCGCTGGTCTGGGGCACCGTGATAATGATTATCACCGGCTTTTTCCTGTGGTTTGATAACTATGCCGTAAAGTTGTTCCCCAAGGGAGTTCTCGATGTCATGCTGGTAATCCATTACTATGAGGCCTGGCTGGCGACTCTCGCAGTCCTTATATGGCACTTTTACGCGGTGATATTCAATCCTTCGGCTTACCCCATGAATCCCGCCTGGCTCACCGGAAAAATGCCGGTCGATTTGCACATGCATGAACATCCCGAAGATAAAACCATAATTGAAGAATCTGAATCGAAAGATTCCAATATAAGAGAACCGAATAAATCTCACCTGTCGAAATAAAGAGAGATTTGTTTTAGATTGTCCCCGCGGAGCGAATTCTTGATGACCTTATTAAAACTGACCGGCGCTATTCTGTTTTGCCTATTGAGCGTCAGCGTTGCGGCCGCGCAATCCACCGACGACTGCATGATGTGCCATGAGGACCGCGAACTCACCAAAAAGCGGGATGTCCGGACAATATCGCTTTTTGTGGACCTGAGCAAATACGCCAAATCGGCGCATGGCGATCTCGAGTGCGTCGATTGCCACGCCGATCTGGCCGGCTTCGAGGATTTTCCCCATGATGAAAACCTGGAACCGGTCGATTGCGGGATATGCCATGACGATATCGCCGAAATCTATAAAAACAGTCTTCACGGAAAAGAGGCGGCCAGGGGAGTCGAGTTGGCTCCCAGGTGCTGGGATTGCCACGGAAAACATGATATAATACCTCACGACTCGCCTGACTCGCGCGTGACCAAATTCAATATTCCCTATATGTGCGGGGAATGTCATAAAGAGGGTACCGAAGTAACGCGTCGATATGACATACCCCAGGACAGTATACTGACACATTATTCACTCAGTATTCACGGCGAAGGTTTATTCCAGAAGGGATTAACTGTAACCGCGGTTTGCTCGGATTGCCACACCGCTCATAATGTTCTCCCTCATACCGATAAAAACTCCTCGATTCATAAAGATAACGTCGCGAAAACATGCCAGAAATGTCACGGGCAGATCGAAGCCGTCCATAAAAAGGTAATCAGGGGTGAGTTATGGGAAAAGGAACCCAATAAAATCCCGATCTGCATCGATTGTCATTCTCCTCATACCGTACGAAAAATTTTCTACGAGTTGGGCATGTCCGACAGGGATTGCCTAGAATGCCACGCGAAAAAAGACCTGAAAATCGTTCGCGACGGCAAGGAGATATCTCTTTTTATAGACAGTATCGAGCTCAACAGTTCCGCGCACAGGGCGGAGGCCTGCGTGAGATGTCACACCGGGGTCAATCCCTTGATGAAAAGACCCTGTACGCCTATCACGGCGGAGGTTGACTGTTCCATATGTCACGCCGAAGTCGTGTCGGTGTATAACACCGGAATTCATGGCCGTCTTGCCGCCAGGGGCGATCCTAACGCTCCCGGCTGTCTCGATTGTCACGGCAAACACGGTACCAGGAAACATATTGACTCCAAATCTACTACCTACCCGACCAATGTCCCGGGTTTATGCGGACGGTGTCATAAGGAGGGAAGCAAGGCCGCCGTAAGATACGAGGGTAAACAGCATGATATTCTCAAGAATTATGTCATGAGCATTCACGGAAAAGGACTGCTTCAAAGCGGCCTTGTTGTGACTGCGATGTGCACCGATTGTCATACGGCGCACCATGTTCTTCCCGAGGATGATCCCCAATCGAGCGTCAATCGCGAAAATATCCCTCGTACCTGCGCCAAATGCCATAACGGAATCTATGAAACCT
>CP070742.1:1200725-1206594 GCA_020348065.1 Candidatus Zixiibacteriota bacterium | reverse complement strand
GCAGCATTCCAAGGAATAGTAATTTCTACTACTTCGTCGGCTCCGACAGCTACTGGAGCAGATCCGTCCGAAGTCGTAACGAATGCGTCCGAAATGTCGCTTTCCCCGTGATCGTTTACGACAGAAACTCTGTATCTGTAATTTCCGACCGGCATCGATTTCGGTTCGTTAACTTGAGATTGCGGAATAGCGTCTACTTGAATAGCCGGAAAAGCGATAGCGTGATTCGATACGTCGTCGGCTTGAGTCCATGTATCGTTAGCGGTCAAATGCAACGTCCTGGAGCGTTGAAAACGAAATACGCCCAAATCTGTAACGAATCCCGCGAACGCTTGACCGTACATCAACGCAGCTTTTTCGTAAGGCTCGACTAATATGCGTTGTTTATCGTCGATGAAGCGGGATATGTAATTCGCGACGCCGAAATCCATCAAAACGTTATATTTTCCGGTGATGGTTCCCCCGGTAATGAACCCGTTGATAATCAAATCTTCAGCTACTTTTCTAAAGAGATCCAGCGGACTATTGTTTTCGTCGAATACTTGTCCGTCCCAATCCCATATATGATCTGGATATCCTTTGTTGGCATCCTTCATTTGCGACAACATACCTTCCATTTCCAATACTGTATTGCCGTCTTTATTGATATTGGGATCTCCATAAAGCAGGTGGTGATTGTTGGCGCGATTGCATTCCAAAGCGCGCAATTCCCGCTGTAAAGCCAAGGGATTGTTATTCAACAATTTTTGCCGGTTGGCAAGTAACAATTGGGTAACGGCGCATCTTACTCCGCGCTGGACTAAGTTGTTAACGATTCGGTCCATCGTTTGCGATCCGCCGAATACTGCCGTTCGACCTTCCTTAAAACCGGTGGTGTGCTTTCCGTAACCGACGCCGGAATTTTTCAATCTTCCCATTTCCGGGACAATCGAAGGCGTGATCGATGTCGGAATCGTTTTCAACGCCGTCGCGTCGTCGTTTTCCAGCATGATTCTCTGTATATACCTCGAAAGATTCTCTTCCAGAAAATAATACCAAGCTCCAGGTTCCCCCGGCGTCCCGGAATCGCCTAAAATCGATTTTGCCATTTCGATATATCTATTTTTATCGTTGCCAAACGATTTTCTCAAATCTTGATATTGTTTTTGATAATTGCACCTAGTTTTTGTCGTTAATTGTCTTGTAGACAAAGATTTTTGCATTGACGTTATCGCCGGTTGAAGTCCGGTAAACGTAGCGTTGTTTAAACTTTCCGCTACAAGTTCCAAATGTTCTGCCAAAGTTCTACCGTCTTCTTCAAGATGTTTGTCGAACGATTTCACCCACGGCTCGGCAGGCCCCATAAAAGTCCCCGGTATTTGGGCTTTTTGCTGATTCGCTTCTAAAAGGTCGATTTTTCTTTGCATTTGCCCGAGCTGAATCCTCATCGTTTCGTTCACGGACTTTTTCAGTGTCTCAAGATTTTCGTCGATCTGAGCATCCGCTTTTTTTATAGTTGGTATTCCGGCTACTTCTTTCGTCATAATGTATCTCCTGTTGAAACGTTAAAACGTTAAAAAAATATAAATCTACCAAACTTGCAGATTGCTCTTGATTAAATCCCTATCACTTTTATTTGGAATAGTTTCGACGAATCCCATAATATCGTCGGGTATTTTTTCGGCCTCGCAAATGTATTTATGACATTTGGCCTGCTCTTCCGTATTGCCGTAATTGCCGGGAAAAGAACGTTCAATCGCTTTTTTCAACTGCGTTAAATTATACTGCTGTCCATTATTCGAAGATTCCTGTTCGGACAACGGAGGCGAAGCGGCGTGTTCTCCAAGATCCGGCAATTGTCCATCTTCTTTATTTTCTTCGCCGGTGTCTCCTTCGATATCTCCTTCCGATACGGATTTGTTCATATTTTCGATTTTTTTGCCGATATCGGATATGGATTTTGCTAAAACGGACATCGTTTGCAATATCGTAGCGTCCATCTTCGTTCGTCTGTCGTTCGCTTCCTGCATGGAATAGAAGATACCGGACAACAAACGATTGCCTTTATCTTCCGATTCGTTAATCGATTTCAACATGTTTTCGTCGATGTAAGGTTCGCCTTCTTTATCGTACATGTCTTGAGGCATCACTCCGCAAGCTTCGGCGAATTTAACTAGATACTCGGTCCTTTCTTCGTCCGATTTGAACGATTTTGCCAGGTTTTCGGCCAGTTCTTCGGGAGAAACGGATTCGAAGTCGAATAATTCTTCCGTTTCCTCTTCTTCGTCCGACTTCGAAATTTGCTTCATGGTCGATTTTAATAGATCTTCCAAACCGGCGAGTTGATTTTTTACATCCGCTAATTCTTTGCTGGTTTTGTTTTTTTCGATCTCGTTATCGATCTGATCTGCCGCTTTTTTTTCTTCTTCACCCATTTTATAAACTCCTTATTTTTTGAAATAATTTAAGGGAAACCACGGCAGTCAAACCGAGAGATTTACAAAAATCTATAAACGTTTTTCCGTCTTTAATTTCGTCGATGGAACAACCGTTATCTTCGACGAATTGGATAGTGTTGCTTCTTAGAGATTTGGCAAGAGCGGAAACGGTACAATCGTTCGGATTTATCGCTTGATCGGTTAAAGCTACCCTGGTAGCTATCGATTTAACGATTAAACCGTTGTGAACCATCTTTTTACCTTGTATTGAAAACGATAAGGGATTTACCGTCGAAGGATTAGATCGATATCGCAAAAGATGATCCCAAGCATATTCGGCTCTTTCTAAAGATTCTCTTGTATCGGGATGTTTAGGATCTGGATAATCGCTCATTTTCGATAAAATTCCTTTTACGTATAATCCTTTTCCCGGTTCCATAATTACGTCTACGGGTTTACCGATGATTAATCTATCGATATGATCCCAATTAATAACCCCGTTCGCGGATTTCAGATACGAAAAATCCACTCCCGATAAAACGGCTCTCTCGTCTTCGAAATCCCTAGAAGTTCCTACGGCGTATCCTCCTATCATTCTTAATTTGGTTTCTCCGAAAGCCTTTTCCATCGCCTCCGTCGCTTCGAAATGAAGGAAATAATCTTCATTCATACTTCATCCCGCGAATAGGATTGACGGAAGATTCGTAAGAATCGCTTTTCTCTTCGCCATTAATGGTTATTTTTCTTAATGGAATTTTTTGCATTAAAAGTTGTCCCTGATTTAAATTCGCAGCCGGAATATCGTCGATTTCGAAATTCGGCAGATATCCGTATCTCGCCGAAAAATGTGTTTTCCCGTCCGGGATATCCGTTATCCAATCTATTTTTTTCGAATAAAGAGGAACTTTGCCGTAAAATTTTCGTTCTATTCTAAAATCGTATATCGGACGAAAATTTATGGCGCCGTCTTGTCCGGAAAAACTAATCTGCACTCCCCTCGGATTAATCGGAATATATGTCAATTCCGCAACGTCTACCGATAAAATTTCGTCGATAGTCTCGAATTCGCGCATACCGAACGGAATAAGACGATCTCCCTTGGCGACTCGGTATCTCGGCTCCAACAATAACGTATAATTACTTATATGAATTGTCGGATATTGCGCTTCTTTCTTTTTGGTATTTTCTCCGTTTATTAAAGCACCCGGAATCGGCACGGGTTCGTCGAAGTACTTCAATTTGCCTTTACAAGTATTGCAACCGACGCGACAAGGGCAAGATCTCACGGCGAAATGAAGCAGTCTGACGCCTTCCCGCCGTATAAAATCTTGTTGTTCTCTTCTTGTTATGTTCGGTTGTCTATTCATACTAATTTTATCGCTTATTTGAATTTGATTTTCAAACAGGAATAAGGGATTATGGAAATATATTTAATTTAAAATTAAAATTAAAAGAGAATTAAAAATGAAAAGAACGATAGCGCATCAAGAGGCTAGAATAAGCGCCGAAAAAAAAGGAATGAATTTAGAAAATTTGACAAAACTTGCGATTTCGAGTGGAATATTCAGAAAGCCCGGTTCTACAAACGAGAATTACGGATATTCTTGGGTCTATAATAGATTAACCAGGGACGATGAAAAAGTTTCAAAAAAATTAATAGAATTTGCAAATACTCTTAAAAATAAATAAAAATGTCTAGAGGCAGTCTAAGTCTGATCGAGTTCGCGCCGATAGAAATTATCGATTTAACTCCGCAAGAAATAAATCAGATAAAAAATATCGGAGAAAACCCATTTCCGCCCGAACAATGGGAATTGTTATCCCAAATAGACCAGGTAATCAAAGCCGACGAAGATCTCAATTTAAACGGTCTAAAATTGGGATTACTAGCACAGCCCAAAACTCATCGCTTTCAATCCGTCGAAGAAGGATTCGCGCCCGGAAAATTTAAAAATATCGCCATCGCGAACGCTTTAATCGAATCGTTGTCTTTAATGATCGAAACGTCGAACGTCGGAACGAATGATTTAGGCGTTATATTGCCTTTCCATATCGGAACTTCGGGGGTATCGGCCGAGTCAAACCCGATAGGGTACATAGGATTCGTCAGAGACGACGCCGACAATTCGGGAAAATTTATAGTTTATTGTTATTCTGAAGGAATTCCCGTTCAAAGTGCAATTATACATAGAACAGGATTAATAGAATCAATCGGAAACGTAAAAATAGGAGCTAATCTACTTCTTGATTCCAACAATATAACTAGGTTCGATCTATCGGCAATCACACGATTAAAAAACGATTCCGGCAACGATTTTTTAATCGTTCCGTCCGGAAGTATTACGCCAACAATATTGAGTGATCTTATCATTAATGGAAACTGTTATATTCAAGGACAACAATTCGTAGAAATCACGACAAATTATCAAGTACAAGATAATATAATCACTGTCAACAAAGGAGAAATCGGTGCGGGAGTTACGGCAGGACGCGCCGGATTCGATGTCGATAGAGGATCGCTAAATCCCTATGTTCTGCAATTTCGAGAAAGCGATAAATTATTCGTTGCGGGAGAATTGTTTTATACGCTTAACTACGGAACGTTATCGGATTTGTTCGCTTTCGGGAATACTGTCGTCGGATCGACAAGTAATGCCATCGGACGCATTATAACCGATAACGGCTCGAATACGATGACTTTATTGCTGGTCAGTTCAACTAATTTCGCAAGCGGCGAGACGATAACCGAACAAGAAACGGGCGAAACGGCGATAACGACAAGCGCCGGAATCGTTACAGATCTAACGAAAATATTAGCTCTGATCCAAAGCGGCCCGACGGATCGAGCCGTCAATTTTTGGGATGACACAGGCAAAGAGATAAAAACAGATCCCAACATGATTTATGACGCGAACGGAACTCTTGTCTTAAAAAACGGGACGGGCAATAATCAATTGACTCTCAAATACGACGACAGTAATTATATGTCGCTGAAATCCGATTCCAGCGGAAATGCCGTATTGTCTTCAACAAATAATAGAGCTAATTTGCCTCCCGTTTATACTGATAGCATCAATATTGGCGCTTTTACGATATTAACAGCTTTTAACGGATTCCAAGTAAAAAAAGGCGCAACGGTTTTATTCGGTGTCGATACTACAAATGACTTCTGGGTCGGTAATGTAAACAGTACCGGTTTTCCCTTTACGGTACATGCACAAACTAGCAATCTTCGCCAAACAGCGGCTATAATTGATAATCAAAATGTAGTACTAAGATTGCAATGCGGTGGGTCTAACCGTACGAGTTATTTATATTTTACGGACAGTGGTTCGCAAACTCCAAATTTTCGCTTAGGATTTAGAAAAGACAACAACACTTTATCTTTTCAGAATTTAGAATTCGGCTATCCCATGTATTTTAAAGAGGATAAAGTCGGAATAAATACAAAG
>CP070742.1:1195207-1200625 GCA_020348065.1 Candidatus Zixiibacteriota bacterium | reverse complement strand
GACTGCGGGCCACGGAGGCGGTTTCGGTAATTTCCACGCCTCGCAGCATGTACATTACTATGATCCGGCAATTGATACTTGGACCGCGGAAACCGATCTACCGGTAACAAGAGGATTCTCCCTGGTGGGCTATGATCCTTCCGCCTCGAGAATCATCCAGGTGGGCGGCTCTACAGGCAACGGCATGCAATTTGTCTCCGACGGTAGAATCGGCGATTTAACCCCACCGGAGACCGGAATTTTGACAGGAACGGTAGTCGATAACTGGTACTCCAATCCGGTTGCCGGAGTGGAGGTATCCGTGTTTGACAATAATAACAACCCGTGCGGAGTGGATACTACCGATGAAAACGGGGAGTACGGCTTCACTCTTAATCCCGGAACCTATTCAGCGTTGTATACGAAATATAGCTATCTGGATTCAACCATAAGCAATATCGTAATAACCTCCAATAATACCACTACGCTGGATGTCACCCTGACCTTCCAACATCAATGCGATTACCGTGTGGGGGATGTCAACGGCAGCTGGAGCTACAATGGCCTCGATGTTACATATAGTTTAGCTTACTTTAAGGGCGGATCTCAGCCTATGGATTGCCTGTGCGAATGCACCCCCGGCGATTGGTGGTATGTATGCTGTGACGTAAACGGAGATTGTGAATGCAACGGATTTGATATCACATACGCGGTTTTCTACCTCAAAGGCGGCCCCGGCCCGATACCCTGCCCCGACTGCCCGCCGATAAATCCTGTCTCTAAAGAAAAACCAAAAAAAGCTTCTACTGCCAGTAATTCCGATCGAGGTTCCGATAACCGATCGCCTCGGAAATATGCACCGAAGTGATATTCTCCGCTTCTTCGAGATCCGCAATAGTGCGTGATACTTTTAATATCCTGTCGTAGGCTCGTGCCGAAAGCCCCAGCCTCGTAATGGCGGTTTTGAGAAGATTCATCGAACTCTCATCGATTTTGCAGATCTGATGTATCAGCTTGGTCTCCATCTGGGCGTTGCAGTAGAGTCTGTCATGCTCGGCAAATCTTTCAAGTTGAACCTTCCGCGCCGCGTTGATCCGCTCCCTGATCCTGTCCGATGGCTCCCCGGACATCTCGCTGGAGAGCTCTTTGAATTTTACCGCCGGCACCTCGATATGTATATCGATACGGTCCAGAAGCGGCCCCGAAATTTTCGATACGTATCTCTGAATCTGCCCCGGCGAGCAGTTGCAGTTGTGAGCGGGGTCGCCAAAATAGCCGCAGGGACAGGGATTCAAGGCCGACGCCAGCATAAAGGTTGCGGGGTAGGTTACCGATCCCGAGGCCCGGGTTATGGTCACCCAGCCGTTCTCCAGCGGCTGCCGGAGCGCTTCGAGGGTTGACTTATTGAATTCCGGGAGCTCATCCAGAAACAGCACCCCGTTATGAGACATGCTCACCTCGCCGGGAAGCAGATGTCCGGTTCCACCCGTTAAACCAACTTCTGATATGGTATGATGCGGCGACCTGAAAGGCCTTACCGCCACCAGCGCCTGGTTGGGCATCATATGCCCGCCCACCGAGTAGATCTTGGTCGTCTCCAGCGCTTCGCCGAGCGTGAGATCCGGCAATATCGTCGGAATCCGTTTGGCCAGCATGGTCTTGCCGGAACCGGGCGGGCCAATCATGACGATATTGTGCCCTCCGGCGGCAGCAACCTCCAGGGCGCGCTTGGCGTGCTCCTGACCTTTGACATCGGAGAAGTCGATATCAACGCGGCGGCTGGACTCGAACACCTTGCTTATATCCACGGTATGCGGTTCGATACCTTTGCCGGTCTCCAGAAATTCGACTGCGGAGGTCAGGTTTTTCACCGGGTAGACCTCGATTCCCCTGGCCATGGCGGCCTCGGAGGCGTTCTCCTCCGGCACGATCATCATACTGACTTTCTTTTTGATAGCGTTTACCGCCATTGACAAAGCACCGGGAACAGAGCGTATGGAGCCATCCAGCGAAAGCTCGCCTATAATTACAACATCATCGAACTCCTGCCGGGCAATCTGGCCGGTTGCCGCCAGGATTCCTATAGCCATGGGCAGGTCAAACGCCGTACCGGTTTTCCTCACGTCCGCCGGGGCCAGGTTGACCGTCACCCGCCGGCTGGGAAACATAAAACCGGAGTTTTTAATAGCGGCGGTGACGCGCTCCTTCGATTCTTTGACTGCCGCTTCGGGAAGCCCCACTGTGGCGAAGTACGGCAGCTGCGAGGATACGTCCACCTCCACCTTGACGATATACGATTCAATCCCGAATACCGCCGATGATGTAATTGTCGCCAGCACGGGGATAATATAAAGGCGGCATTTTCAAAATGCAACCCGACGATAATTTTTCCGCTGACGGTTTTTGTCAGTTGTTATTCCAAGTGCGGTCACTGCAAGCAGTGACTCGCAGGAGAAGCCTTGTCGGCAGTAGGGGCTGATCCAAGATCAGTTGTAAGTCGGGTTTCCCCGAAACCCGACATCTCTTGCTACCCGTAATTTGCCGTAGAAGTCGATCCAAGTGTCGGCTTAATGTGGCCGATTGGGACACATGGGTCCCAATCTACGGCAGGTTTCGTTTTCGGAACCATAGTTCCCGAAACACGATAAAATTAATGTAGGGGCTCAAAATTTTGAGCCCCTACCGGAAAATATCGATTTTAAAATCTATTGTTTCGTTGGTTGGCGTACCTCCCGGTGCGCCAACCTTATGTTGGCAGACGAGGACGTCTGCCAATCACAAATCTATATAAAAAACCGGGAGGACAAACATTCCTGTCTGTCCTTTGCGTAGACAACAGCAATTTCGGCCGGACAAGAATGTCCGGCCTACCAGATTCAAGGAAGAGGTAGATCGAGAACCCCTCGCTCCCGACACCTCCTGTCGGGAGTCCGGATTTGGCTTGCTAAGTTAAATAAAATTGGTATATTAATACAAGCACCGCGGAATCGCCCGAAATGTGTTAACTAATAGGCTTTAACGGGACGGTGTATGAACAGAATAATCGTAGTCGTAGGTCGGGTTCCGAACGAAGTGAGAAACCCGACACATTGTGTCAAATCCCGGGGGGATTTGACCTACTACCTCCCTGTCATTCCCGACTTGATCGGGAATCCAGTTTGTAGGTCGGGTTTTCCCGAAACCCGACTGCCTGGCCAAATCCAGAATTTTCTTGACATAAATACATCCAGTGGTATCTTGAATATAGAGTTAAGGATCTTTATCACAGGGGGCGGTTATGCGTTGTTTTAGTATCATAATTTTAGTGGCGTTTATTTTTGCGGTTTCGTTCGCGCATAATGTTGATTATATAAGTTCTGCTCTCTGGACCGGAGCATTAGATGTGAAAGTCATCGGGGACTATGCTTACTGTGCTTTTATAAACGGGCTAATTATTCTCGATCTCTCTAACCCGACCAATCCCATATTTGTTAGCAAATTATATTTTCAGGGTTATGGAAATCGACTGGATGTTATGGGTAATTATGTCTATCTGGCGGATGGATTTGCAGGTCTCAAGATAATTGATGTGTCGAATCCTGTCAATCCGACACCGTTTGGCAACTGGAGTTCGTCCTCAAAAACTGCAGACGTATTTACTACCAGTTATTACGCTTATGTTGCTAATTGGAATGAAGGGCTTAAGATATTAGATATTTCAGATCCTGCCATTCCGATTTTAGTCGGCAATTACGACACCCCCGATAGAGTCACGAGCGTTTATGTTATTGATAATTATGCATACGTTAGTGATCTTTCTGATTTTTACATTATAGACGTATCCGACCCGACAAATCCGATAATGGTTGGTAGCTATGCTTCAGGTCCGGCTTATGGAGTTTTTGTACTGGGCAATTATGCTTACTTGGCCGGTTATGCTTTGGGACTTCACATTGTTGACATATCAGATCCTACTAATCCAACCTTGACAGGTATCCTTGACACTCCAGGTTATGCATATGATATTTTTGTTTCAGACAATTTCGCATATATAGCTGATATGTATCATGGCCTTCAGATTATAGATGTATCGAATCCCGCACTCCCGGTCTCTACCAGTATCTTTGAAGCGCCCGGATACGCATTTGGCGTATATTTTGTAAACGATACGGCATATTTGGCTGATTATTCAAGCATTAAGATAATTGACACTTCAGATCCTTATGATCCCATATTAGCCGGAGACTATGTCCTGCCTGGTATACTGAAAGGGGTTTGCGTTTTGGGTGATTACGCTTATATCGCTGATGGATCAAATAGAATTCATGTTGTAGACATATCCAACATTATTGATCCTGTTTTTGCCGGCAGTTGCTTATTGCCTTCGTCCGCCAATGATGTTTTCGCCTTAGGTAATTACGCTTATGTAGCCTGCTCCTATCCAGGTCTTCAGATTGTAGACATTTCCGATCCTACCAATCCATCATTGATCGGCGGTCATGATACGGCATCAGGCAAAAGTGTTTACGTATCTGGCAATTATACTTTTCTCCTGGCAGACACCGGACTTTACATATTCGAAGTTAGTAATCCGTCAAATCCTAATTTAATCGGGAGTTATTATATCGCTGATTGGTCCATGGATGTTTTTGTTTTGGGTTACTACGCATATGCGGCATTTGGCTATTCCGGTTTATATATCATTGACGTCTCGAATCCGGCTGATCCCTCATTAACCGGAAGATATCAGACGCCTTTTTTTGCTACCAACGTTTTTATTGAGGGTAATTACGCTTATGTTACGGATGCTGCATCGTATACTGAATTATTAATTCTTGATATTTCCAATCCTGCCGACCCATCTTTAATGAGTAGTTATGGAACGACTGATACTCCCATTGCCGTTCATGTTTCAGATAATTATGCATACGTAATTGATTTAGACTTCGGTCTACATGTCATAGATGTGCATGACCCCACAGATCCTACATTTGCTGGGAGTTACGATACGCCAGGGATTGAACCCAATGATGTTTTTATTTCTGGAGATTATATATACGTTTCTGATTATTCATCCCTTATTATACTGCAATTTGATCCTCAGACTGGTTTTGAAGAAATTATAAGTATGCCAAATCAGTTATCACTTGAGCAAAACTACCCCAATCCCTTCAACTCCTCCACCACTATCGAATACGGCCTGCCGGAGACGGGGCGGGTGAGAATCGATATCTACGATCTTCTGGGACGCAAGGTTGAGACGCTGGTTGATGAGGAAAAACAAGCCGGGCGGCATCAGGTCGTGTGGAACGCGTCGGATTATTCGTCCGGGATTTACTTCTATCGCATAGAGACGGGGGATTTTTTCGATACGAAGCGGATGATGTATTTGAAATAATTGTTAACCTAATCGCTTGAATAAGAGCGATGATGAAATCGATTGTATTCGTATTTTTAATT
>CP070742.1:1184419-1195107 GCA_020348065.1 Candidatus Zixiibacteriota bacterium | reverse complement strand
TGTCTGACGATCCTGCAAACGGATCGGGAGAACTAATCTACATTACAGGCTTAAAAACCTGAGGTCAGGAACAGTTTCATCCCGATCCGCTCTAATATACCGTTCTTTACAGCGATAAGATACAAGGTCGGGTTTGATCTCTTCCCAAACCCGACACACCTCTGTTCGCTCGCGCGCTTTTTATATTCCGATTCCGTCAGGATTGTAGATTGTAGGTCGGGTTTGATCTCTTCCCAAACCCGACACACCTCTGTTCGCTCGCGCGCTTTTTATATTCCGGTTCCGTCAGGTCGTAGGCCGCAGGCCGTGACCTGACGGAATTCGGCCACGCTAGATAGAGTAGCAGGTCACGTCCCGACTTTTAGTCGGGACTACGACCTGCCACAACAACACCACCAAGGTGAATTCCATCCGGAAGATGATGTAATAATCCCAAAACACCTTGACACCCGTCAATCACATCATTAAAATCTTGCAGTATGAAGATAAATATAACGCGAAAATCAATCCCCATACTGGCGTTTGTGGTGCTCGCAGTCTGGGGTTTATCACGAGGTGACGATATGAAAGATCAATCGTATATCCGGCCGCCTTCGGTGGCGGGAGCGTTTTACCCGGGATCGCCGTCGGAGTTGGCCAAGATGATAGCGGAGCAGTTCGCGGCCGCGCCGAAGCCGTCCATCGGCGCCAAACCGACGGCCATAATTTCGCCCCACGCGGGGTACATATATTCGGGCGGGATAGCGGCCAGGGCTTATAAGATCCTCGAAGGCGAGGATTACGAAACCGTCATCGTAATTTCGCCCTCGCATATGATAGCGTTTAACGGCGTTTCCGCCTTCGCCGGGAAGGCCTATTCGACCCCGTTCGGGGAAGTTCCCATAGATGAGGAACTTACCGATAAGATAGCCTCGTTCAGCGATCAGATAAAGGTCTCCAATGCCGGCCACGAGGTGGGGAGTTTCAGATCGGAACACGCCCTGGAGGTGCAGCTTCCTTTTCTGCAGACCACTCTGGGCAAATTTAAACTGGTAGCCCTGATGATGGGAGAACAACGTTATGCAGTATGTGAGGCTCTGGGTAACGCCATTGGCGAAGCGTTAAAGGGAAGGGACGATGTCTTAATCGTAGTGTCTACCGATCTATCCCACTTTCATACTTCGGATATCGCCAGAAGGCTCGATTCCGTGGTGATCGACAACGTTAAAAATTTCAATTATAAAAAACTGGCCTCCGATATTGACTCCAGGAAAACCGAGGCCTGCGGGGGAGGGCCGATTATCGCCGCCATGATAGCGTCAGAGAAATTGGGCGCAACAGGCGTGGAGATAACCGGTTACGGCGATTCCGGCGATATCACCGGCGATCATTCCAACGTGGTGGGGTATCTCTCGGCTGTCATATACAGATCTGAGGAAGAAAAGGTTTACAATCTTGATACATCCCAAAATGAATCGGAAAATTCGGGAAACGATATTCACGAAAGTCCCGCCTCGGGCGTGGAATTCGGCCTTTCGGCGGACGATAAGAAAATACTTCTGAAACTGGCCCGGGAATCGATAGAATCTGCCTTCGAGGATAAAGCCCCGCCCTATCCTGAAAAGATATCGGAGGCTCTCAACGAGAAGCTGGGGGCGTTCGTAACCCTAAATAAAAATCACAGGTTACGGGGATGTATCGGAACTTTTCACGCCGATGAAGCGCTTTATAAAATAATCGCCCGCATGGCCCGCCAGGCCGCGTTCTCCGATCCCAGGTTCCCCCCGGTCGAAAAGAACGAGATGGAACATATCGATATTGAGATTTCGGTTTTAACGCCGATGAAGAGGATTAAAGACCCTATGACCGTGGAAGTCGGCCGGGACGGTCTTTATATGATCAAGGGAATCAATGCGGGAGTTCTGCTTCCCCAGGTGCCGGTGGAATATGGCTGGGATAGAATTAAGTTCCTGGAACAGACCTGTATGAAGGCCGGGCTTCATCCCGACGCGTGGAAAGAGGAAAATACTGAAATCTACACATTCCAAGCAGAGATTTTCGGAGAAAACTGATAGTGAGAATAATCAATCCCCATAAGAAAAAAAGCAATTTTATACGATTGAAATTGATTCCCGGTCTTTTGACCGCCCTGGTCCTGGTTTTCGGCGTTATCCTGGTTTCATCGAGAAAACCTATACTCTTAGAAGATTATATCGAAGAAAATGCCGAAGTGCAGCCCATTGAAGAGATTAAAATCAAGACTATCCATAGCGGGGAGATATCGAAAAACTCCAATCTCTACGCTGAATTGTTGAATCTTGAAATGGAGCAAACACTGGTGGCCGATATAACGTCGAGATTTTCCCGAATTTTCAACCTGAAAAAGTCGCAGCCGGGAGATAATTTTAAGGTTTTTCTCGATCCCGATAATAATATTGTCGCTTTTGAATATGTCAGCGGAGACCTGAAACGATATCGTCTGGATCGCGACGGGGACGATTTTATCGAATCGGTCGGCGATGTCGGCCTGGACAGGTTTGTGAAAGAGGCTAAGGGTGAAGTTCACACAACGCTGTGGGACGCTCTGCAGCCGATGTTGCCCGATATGAGCCTGTTTTTCGATATGGTGGAAATATTCGGATGGGAAATCGACTTCCTTACCGAACCCCGGGTCGGCGACACATTTCATATGATTTTTGAAATTTATGAAAAGGACGGCGGATTTATTAAAATCGGCAGGATACTGGCGGTAGAATATGTTCTCGAAGGCAATTCGCACAAGGCGTTTTTATTCACCGATCCCACCGGGTACCAGGATTATTATGACGAGAACGGATATTCTCTGCGAAAGGCCCTTTTAAAATCGCCGTTGAACTACAGGAGAATATCCTCGACGTTTTCCTGGAGACGCCTTCACCCCGTATATAAAATTTACCGGCCTCATCTCGGCGTCGATTACGCCGCCCCCATAGGGACTCCCATAGTGGCCGCCGGCGACGGCTATGTAACTTTCAAGGGAGATAAAAAAGGTTTTGGAAATTACCTGGAGATAAGACACTCTTTTGATCTCATAACCTGTTACGGACATCTTCGAAGTTTCGCCAGGGGAGTCAAAAAGGGTCGTCACGTGGTGCAGGGGCAGGTGATAGGCTACGTGGGCAATACCGGAGAATCGACGGGGCCTCATCTCGATTACAGGGTAAGAAGAAAAGGGAAGTATATAAATCCTCTTAAAATGACCATCCCCGCCGCGCTGCCGGTTAATGATGAATACCGTCCACAATTCAATCATCTGGTCGCCCAGTACATGCCTTATTTTAACAATCAATCTAAAGAAAGACTTTTCGCCAGACTCGATTGACATCCTTTTATCATTACGCTATATTGGCCGTATGAAAAGAAGCCTGTATTTAATTTTGTTTATGGTTTTAATTTCTCTTGCCTACTCGATCTCCCATGCGCAAAGCAGCGGGAGATACCTGGTAGTGAATTTCGACTGTTATGGCGAAGCGGCCGGGAAATCCGGGGTAATAGGAGATTCCCTGAGATATTACATGGCAAAATCGGGCGCGAATATCGTCTCGAACGATCTGGCATCAAAACTAATAAGCAGAAAAAACCTGAATGAATCGGATTTGAATTATGTTCTCAAAAGCCTGAAAACCCTGATGAGCGAACTCAATGCGGAAGCGGCCGTCTACGGACACGTATTATCCTCCCATGATATTTTAACCGTTGAATTGAGATTGATTGAAAAGAATCAGCCGGAACCGGTACTGCTTGATCCCATTGTCTGCGGGAGGTTGCAGGATATATACAAAATGATTCCGAGAATGGCCGGACTGATCTTATCGCCGGATAAATCGACACCGGTTGTTTTATCCGTGGAACCGTGCGACGGGGAGCGGGACGTCCAGCAATATGTCGAAATGACTATAACTTTCTCTAAACCGATGAACCCCTCGACCTATTCCATAACGGGCTATCCGGAAAATATGTGGAAACGATTCGGAAAGGTCGCATATAATGACAGTAGCCGCGCTTATATATTCAAACTGCATCTTTATCCCGATATCGAATATGAATTTCATATAAACGGCGCGGAGGCTAAAGGCTTCAAGGACGAGCAGGGCAATGTCGCTCCGGAATACGTATGGAGGTTTACCACGGGGCACTGGTAAAGAATCGGAATCATTATGAATGTCGATATTATCAACAATAGAAAATCAATAATAATGGCTATAACCGACGGCGGCGGTATCGGCCCCAGGATGTTCCAGCAGCTGTTGATGCGTCTGGGCGCGCCCGAGGATTTCTTGTCGGCATCATATGCGGATTTCGAGGATATTCCTCGTTTCGGCGAAGAGAGAATAGTGAAGCTGATGGATTCTCTGGAAAAAGTGGATGATTATGATAAAAGGCTGAAAGAGTATTCGACGATCGATATCAATGTTATAACATTTTTGGACAGCGATTATCCCGAACAGTTAAGGAAAATAAATGACCCTCCACCCGTTCTGTATATCAGAGGCGATCCGGAGGCTTTTTCGGAAAAATATATCGCCGTTGTCGGAACCACCAGATCAACCGAAGAGGGAATACGCTTTGCGGTTGACCTTTCCAGAGCGCTTGTGGGCAAGGGATACGGTATTATTTCCGGCCTGGCGATAGGGATCGACAGCGCGGCCCATCTGGGGGCGCTGAAAGAGAACGGCAGAACGATAGCGGTTCTGGGATGCGGCGTTCTGAATATCTATCCGCAGGAAAATATGATTCTTTCAAGGCAGATCGAGAAAAGCGGCCTGCTTATCTCGGAGCACGATCCTCATACCAAAGTTACCCGGCCGAATCTTGTTTTACGAAATAGAATTATTTCGGCGCTTTCAAGCGGGGTGGTGGTAACTCAGATCGGGGAAAAAACGACCGGCGAACTTAAAACGGCATCCTACGCGATAAAACAGGCAAAACCGCTGTTCTACGGCAATCCCGAAGGGAAGTTGGATTACACCCGGATCGAAAATCTTCCCGGAGTAATATTGAGTGACGTCGATCACGTTGAGGAAATCTTAAAATATATAATTTAGATGTTGATCGGATATAACAAATATAACGACGGCTATTTCGAGGAACATTACGTCGACGCCAGGAGGAAGATCGACGTTCTATGCGGGCTAATTGTCTCGGGAAGATTATCGAGACGGGACGCCGTCGAAATTTTCCGGGAGATTGAAAATGATTTCGCGAATCTCGATCCGGGCGAAGCGGGGCTTTTTAACATGATTTATGAAAATAGAGTGAAGCGATTATGCGATCAATTTTGCCGGAAGTAGCGTCATGAGAAAAAAATCGAATTCGGACGGGTCCCTTCGCATAAAAGAGAAATGCCGTCACGAAGAAAAGGTGAAGGACAGTCGGTTTATCGCAACCGCGATTCCGGTGAACGATGAAAAAGAGGCGAATACGTTCATCGCGGAAATTAAAAAAGAGTTTCATGACGCTTCACATAACTGCAGCGCCTGGAGAATCGGCAGAGGAAATAAATCGATCTACAGGTATAATGATGACGGCGAACCGTCCGGAACCGGAGGCCGTCCTATTTTGAAAGCTATTGAAATCAGGGAATTATCCGATATTTGCATTGTGGTAACAAGATATTTCGGTGGGACGAAGCTTGGCACCGGCGGTTTGTCGAGAGCATACGGCCAGCTGGCAACGGAGCTTTTGAAAAAATGCGAAATTGAAAAAAAATATGTAACCAACACGCTTGAATTTTCCGTCGGATTTGATTTTGTGGGGGTCGTTCATAATATAATAGACAAATTTAAAGTGGACTTGAAAGATTCCCAATATGGAGACGATGTATTATTTATAGTGGAGGTACGGTCCACGGCATATACGGCTTTTATGGAAAAATTAACCGAAGCTACCAATGGTCAGGTCCAGTTCAAGTAGATTGATGTGCGTGGGATTGGGACTCTGCGCTCTCGATTACACGTTTCAGGTCCGGAATTACCCCAGGCTTGATGATAAAATTGAGGCCATTGCCTTTACCCGTCAGGGGGGCGGACCGGTTCCTACAGCCTTATGTTCGCTTTCCAGGCTGGGGGTGTCTACCGCTTTTATCGGAAAATGCGGGAAGGACGCCGAGGGCAAAACAATTCGCGATGAACTGAGACGATTTGGAGTGAAAACCTCCGGGTTGATCCTGGACCCTGATTCCAGAACCCCACGGGCGTTCATTATGGTTGAAAAAGAAAGCGGCAAAAGGACCGTCATACTGGATAGAACCGAGACCTCGGCGCTCTCCGCCGATGAGTTCAGAATCGACTTGATAAAAAAAGCCAAATTCCTATTAATCGACGGGCGCGAAATGGAAACGTCACTAACGGCGGCCATAATCATGAAGAAATCGGGGGGCGAGGTTATACTGGATGCCGGATCGCCCAGAAAAAATATAAGCGATATTCTTCCATACGTTGATCATCTGGTGGTTTCTAACAGGTTCTCGATTGATTTCACACAGGAGGTCGACCCGGGAAATGCCGCTTTGAAACTGGCCCATATGGGATTCAAGTCGGTCGTAATAACGTCCGGCGGCAAGGGATGTCTCGGAGCGACTCCCGATGGCCATTTTTACCAGCAGGAGGCTTTCGATGTCGATGTCGCAGACACGACCGGAGCGGGAGATGTTTTTCACGGCGGGTTTATTTACGGCCTGGTTCAGGGTTGGGAACTGCCGGAAATTTTAAAGTTCGCCTCCGCCGTAGCGGCGATAAAATGCACCCGCTTGGGCGGACGCCGCGGAATACCCGACCTCAACGAAGTTGAAGATCTTATTCGAAAAAAGGAAGAATTTTAGTACCCGCATTACTATAACCGTTCATGAAAAGAAGTAAAAAAATCCTGTTTATAGGCAGCAAAATCCTCGGTTTAAGGTGCCTTATGGAGATGTATAACCTGAATCTGAACTCCATCGCCGGAGTACTGACAGTTGACGATCGCGACGACGGACGGAGCGTTTTTGAGGAATTTGAGAAATTCTCATCCGATAAGAGGATAAGCTTTTACGCAGCCCGAAACAAAATTGAAGCCGAAAAGATTATAAAGCAGGTTGCCCCCGAAATGTGTTTTGTGGTCGGATGGTACTGGATAATCGGCAAGAAAACGCTTGAATCGGTGCCCGGTGGGTTTCTGGGCATTCATCATTCCCTGTTGCCGAAATACCGCGGAGGATCGCCGTTGGTATGGGCGATGATTAACGGCGAAAAAGTCGTCGGCACCACTCTGTTTTCGTTTGCCGAAGGCATGGATAACGGGGATATATGGGCGCAGGAGAAAGTTGATGTGGGCGATAATGACTATATATCCGATATGCTGGCCAAACTCGAGGAGAAAGCAGTTTCAATCTTAAAAGAAAAATATATCTCCATCCTGGAAGGAAAAATAAAACCGGTTCCCCAGGATCATAAGAAGGCCACCTTCTGCGCGCAGCGCGTCCCGGAGGACGGTATGATAGATTGGACGATGAGCGCGGTGGAGATTTATAATTTTATCAGGGCGCAATCCGAACCGTATCCGGGAGCGTTTACTTTTTTCGATGACAGGAAACTGATCATACGGAAGGCTCATATGGATGATGTAGTTTATTACGGCACTCCGGGACAGGTGGCCCGAAGATCAGAAGATTTTGTTTATGTTATTTGCGGCGATAACAGGCCCGTTGTTCTTGAGACGGTCGAATATGACGGTAAAAAGTTGTCAGCCGGCAGTACAATCAAATCAATAAAAACACGCTTTAAAAACTCATAATCAAAACTTTACATCTCATATTTCTTTTTCATTCCAATTATGATAACATTTTTCATCGAAGGGCGGCGTGCATATGCAGTAAAATAACAGGTCCTCGGAACCCGTGTTGGTAATCCTCTGCTTTGTCCCCTCCGGTATGTAGACGACATCGCCGGATTTGACATTCTGCGGCTGAAGGTCCCCGATTTCCATTATGCCCCTACCGGAGATTATCAGGTGTCGCTCGTCTATACCTTCGAGGTAATGGAAGGCGGTGGTTACGCCCGGCTCCACCCTGGCGATGGCGACCGACATCAACGAGTCCGAGGGGTCGGAGGAATCGATTATAAAGCAACGCTCCTCAATATAAAACTCCTTATTAACGTCCTTTTTTACAATTTTTGGTTCCATGTTGATTCCCCGTATTTTAAATTTTTTTCGCGTAAATATTTTTTTATCCGGTCTTGTTTTTCGTGTTTCCCGGTTATATTATATCATCGAGGAGGATACATTGCCAGGCGATATCGCTATTCTGAAATTTTTTAACGTTACCATCGCGTCGCCCTTACTGGACAGATTTTTCATATATATATGCGATTTTGGCATCTGGATTTGGCCTTTGATGATTGTGATTCTGGCGATCCTCTGGAAAGGCGAAGCCAGGGGGCGCTGGATGGTCTTATTAGCCGTCTTAGCTGTTGCATTTATCGATCCGGCTATATACAGAATTTTAAAACCGTTGGCTGGCCGTCTCCGGCCCTGTCACGAAATTACTCTTGAATGGATCAGATTAATCGACGGCTGCGGCGGCAAGTACGGTTTCCCATCCAGCCACGCCGCCAATCTTTTCGGGATTGCCGTGATTGCGGGCGGCTTTTATAAAAGGACGCGATATTATCTTTATCCTGTCGCTATTCTGGTGGCAATTGGAAGAGTCTACTTGGGGGTTCATTATCCATCTGATGTCGTAGCCGGTGGCCTGTTCGGAGCGGCAACAGGATTCGCCGTTTTGTATGTCGGGAAAAAATTATTCCCGGCGAGATTAGGAAAACACTTTACGGGGAGCGCGAAAAATGGAGAAGAAGATAATAAAGGTTGAACGGGGAGACATAACGAATTCCCGCGCCGATGCCATTGTCAACGCCGCCAACAACCATCTCTGGATGGGAGCGGGAGTGGCCGGGGCGATTAAACGCAAAGGTGGAGATATCATAGAAAGGGAGGCGGTATCAAAAGGGCCCATCCCCGTGGGCGAGACTGTCGCCACCACCGCGGGATCGCTCCCCAATAAGTATGTTATTCACGCCGCCGCCATGGGTCAGGACCTGGTTACCGATGAGCTTAAAATTGCGGCCGCCACAAAAAACGCTCTCATGAGCGCCGAAGAATTAAACTTGGAGTCGATTGACTTCCCCGCCCTGGGGACCGGTGTCGGCGGATTCCCTGTAGAAACGGCGGCGAAAATAATGGTTGATGCCGTAAAAGATTTTCTGGCAGGTTCAAAATCAGTTCAGCGAGTCGGATTCGTGCTTTTCGATGATGGTTCTTTTAAAGCCTTCAGGGCAGAACTGGGAACTGAACGGAAAGAAATATGAATATATAAGATTTATTATTGATTCAGATAGATATTTATTAATTGCGATAGCAACGTATTACAATAATTCTTTAATCCACTTTTTTATCAGATTTACATGACCCAATTCGAATTTGGAGAGATAGTCCAGCATCTCCCCGGCAACGGGATCATCTACTTTATCTATTTGTGACGAGTAATAATTATAGGCCTCCTGTTCCAGTTCCAGCGCTATTTCAAGAATTTTATCGATTTCGGTAATGGTATCGAGAATTTCGATTCTTTTTCTATGGGTTTCGGACATTTCCTCGGGCATTTCCGGAAGCCCCGTTTTCCGCATTAGATCGCTATACGTATTCCATTTTTCGGAGCGGACCAGGCTGTCGTATTCAGCTTCCAGTGTCCAGTAGTGGTCTTTTTCCTCACCGGCGAGTTTCTCGAAAGCCTCAATGTATTTATCCTTGTCGACCTTTTCCGCCGCTCTTTTATAAAATACATAAGCCGCCAATTCGGAGTTTATACCCCATGACAGGATATCCAGCGATTTTTGTGTCGATTCTTTCATCAGGCGCTCCTTAACGATTCCGGGTCTTCAATAGTAATGTAAAACTCCTTAAAGATATGCGAGAGTTTCCGGTTTGTCAATCGCCGCGAAGCTTTCGAGTTCATATGCAGTCATAATCCTGTTTCTAAAGTTGGTTGCGGAAATTGCCTGCAGATCTTATCTTTTAGCCCGGCACAATAGAAATCAAAAATTTAGGCAATTTCGGAGGGCGAGAATGAAAACTTCAAGCGTAATTTTGATTCCGGGGCTGTTGTTATTAACGCTTGCCGTCTGCGGCGACAAGAAAGAGATTGCAACTGTACCCGGATCATCGGAATTAATCAAGCGTGGGGACGATCTTTTCAGCAAACAGGAAAAAGCCGAGGCTCTGGAGGTTTATAAGGCTGCGGCCGATACCGCCCTGGCCGAAAATAACAACAGCGATCTAACCGAGGCTTATGCCCAGATAGCCAGGTGTTATTTATCGATGGGCAATAAGGAGGAAGGGCGCCCCTGGTTGGAAAAAGCCGAGAAGATCGCCAAAGATACAGAGCCCTACGGCTGGACCCGTTACCTGGGCGTTAAAGGCCGATTCCTCTGGAGAGACGCCGCCGAAGAAAAACGCGAGGTGTCGCCGGAGGTCGACGAAGCGGCGAAGATATTCACGCAAATGTATGACTACGCCGTGAAACACCGATTGCACGACCGCGCCGTCGACGCGGCCAACATGATGAGCATAGTCGGCGATAAGGAAGCCAGGATAGAATGGGGATTGAAAGGGATAAAGGCCGCCGAGGAAGGGGA
>CP070742.1:1174550-1184319 GCA_020348065.1 Candidatus Zixiibacteriota bacterium | reverse complement strand
GAGCGCTTTTCGCTGTTCTTTCATTTCCATTGATACTGCCCTTGATGATGATGGCGATTTCGGGCACCAAAAAAGCATTGATTCCGGAATCTGTGATCTCTCTGGCGCGGATGGAGATCCAGGTTCTGGCATCATATGTGGTGGTGATGACGGTTCTGGGCTTTATTCTGTTTGATTCGATTTGGAATGATTAAATCTCCATTGTATCAAGCTGGTGTAATATGGCAACTTGCAGAGGGACAAAGGTCATAATTTGAAGTTGACTTGATTAATATTTATTATTATCTGTATCGAAACAAATTGCATCGGGGCGGTGTTTAAAGGAAACGGTTATGTGGTGGAAGTTTTTAATTTTATTGGTAATGGCATGGGTTTGCGTGGGGGCCTGGATTTTCCCCGCTCCTACCCCGGTGGAGTTTAACGCCGATGTATTCAGGATTATTTATTTTCATTTCCCTCTGGCCATGGCGACGGTGGTGGCGTTCGGTATCGGTATGTATTACGCTGTCAAGTACCTGAAAACCAGGGACTTGAAATATGATCTGAGAGAAATGTTAGCCGCGCGCCTGGGTATTATATTCTGTATCTTAACGACGATATCCGGGGCGATTTTCGCCAAACATACCTGGGGCTCCTACTGGAACTGGGACCCGCGGGAGACATCGATATTCATGCTGCTGCTTGTTTACGCTGCGTATTTCGCTCTCAGATCGGCGGTTAACGATCCCGATCAAAAGGCCAATCTCTCGGCGGCCTATTCGATTCTGGGATTTGTCGCCACCATATTTTTAGTATTTATAATGCCGCGTATAATCCCGGGGCTTCATCCCGGGGCGCCGAAACCGACGGGAGTTTCGGAAGGTTCAGTTATTTCTTTCTCGTTTAAAACGGCAATTGTTCTCTTTCCATCGGTCCTGGCTCACATCGGATTGATGCTATGGATATACATGCTTTCAATAAAAATCGCTTCATCCGGCAAGGAGTACGAAAATGTCTAATTATATCCCGATGATAGTCGCGCTTCTGGGATGGGCCGCATTGTGGGTCTATCTCTATTCACTGGATTCAAAGGTCAAGAGGTTGAAAAAAAATGACTAAAAATATCAGGATGATTATTGCCGTAGTGGTGGTGGTTATTGCCGCCATAATCGGTTTAAGCAGTCTTTTCACCGGCGGCGGTATGATCAGCTATGTCAGTTTCAACGAGGCCAGAGCCGCCGGAGACAACGTCCAGGTCATGGGCGAGATCTCCGGGGGGAGCTCCTCATATGAGTCCCAAACAGGAACCTTCGTTTTTTATATATCCAACGATACGGGCGACATGATGAAAGTAATTTACAGCGGTACCAAACCCGGCAACTTCGATCAAGCCACATCAGTAGTATGCATAGGCAGATACCGGGACGACGCGTTCCATGCCGATAAGCTTTTGGTCAAATGCCCATCAAAATACCAGGATCAAATCGTTGATGGAAGCGCCTGAATCGGGGCGAATTCAACTAGATAGGCTGTGAGGCAACCATGGATTTAGGCAGCTTTTTTCTGGCGTGGTCTACCGTGCCCCTGGTTCTTTCTCTGACGGGGTATCTGCTGGTGGCGGTCGGCGTGCGCGATTTTCGAGTCGGGGCCAGAACCGTTTATTGGTTTCTATTGGGAATGGTGCTGGTCGCGTTCATTTATCTTTTCTATTTATTCGCAACCGATCAATTCCAGTACTCCTACGTCGCCGGCTATTCTTCGAGCGAGCTATCAAACAGCTGGCCGCATTTTTACAAAATCAGCGCTCTCTGGGCCGGACAGCAGGGCACCTTTCTTCTATGGCTTTTATTCGGCGTTACGCTGGGGATTTGGGTAAAAGCCAAAGCGAAGGAAAACGAGGGCTGGGTAATGTTCTTTTATATACTCGGTCAGACTTTTCTTCTGGTCCTGACCATAATATCAAATCCCTTCGAGAAATTGAGCTTCGTCCCTCCCGACGGCCAGGGATTAAATCCGCTTCTGCAGAATTACTGGATGCAAATTCACCCGCCGATAGTTTTTGTAGGATTCGCGGCGGCATGCATACCGTTCGCATTCGCCATGGCCGCCCTGGCCACTAATAAATATGACAACTGGGTCAAGCAAACCATGCCCTGGACGGTTTTTACCGTTATTACCCTCGGGCTGGGGATATTCCTCGGCGGGTACTGGGCATATGAGACGCTGGGATGGGGCGGTTACTGGGCCTGGGATCCGGTTGAGAACTCCTCGCTGATACCCTGGATGGTCTCCATAGCTCTGGTGCACGGAATGGTGGTCGAAAAATCGCAGGGTACCTGGCGGCGCACCAACATGTTTCTCGCAATTACATTATTTCTTTTAATAATATACGGGACATTTTTAACAAGATCGGGCGTGCTTGCCGACTTTTCGGTGCATTCTTTCACCGACCTCGGTTATAATAATATCCTCTGGGCTTCCATTATCATAATGGGAGTTATCTCGTACGGCCTGTGGGGCTACAGGGCCGTGAAAATGAAGGTGCCCTCGGCGTCGGGCACGGAAATACTATCGCAGGAGTTCACGACTTTCCTGTCAATGGTGTTGCTTCTGCCTTTTACCATGATTGTGCTGTTCTGGACGTCCTTTCCGCTTATAACCTCCATAATGTCTGAGATTCCCCCGATTTCGAAAATCTCGCCTACACCGGCGGCTATCGATACGGCGAATTACAACATGGTCGGGATAATATTTTCAATCATTTTCAGCATAATTCTCGGCCTTAACGCGCTTTTGGGATGGAAAAAATCCGATCCCACATTAATTAAAAGGAAATTCATTCTTCCACTTATACTGTCTTTTACCGCATCAACGCTTTTTATAATTTTCGGCTTCTCAACCATAGCTTCCTTCTGGTCGGCTGACGGAACCGGAGAGGTTTCGCCAAAGGTAATCGTAATGGCGCTCCTTTACTTTCTATTTTTCTTTACCGTAATTTTCGCCTTCATAACAAATATATTTATGCTAATCCAAAAATGGAAAAAAGGTTTCAGGTATACGGGAGGATATATTACCCACGTGGGATTCGCGCTTATGCTCATTGGCATAATTTTTTCATCCAGTTTTGGCAAGAACCAGAAAGCGGCCGTTTCCCTCGGGGATTCGAAAACCGCCCTCGGTTATTCCGTACATTTCAAATCCCATGAACCCACGGTCCCGAAAGAGCAACGTTCCTATTTCGAGCTGACCAGAGGCAATAAAACTATCCATGCCCATGCCGACTCAAAGGAGATGGCGCGAGGAAATCAGATACAATACGTCAGAACCCCTTTTATACATAAATACCTGCTTTCGGATCTTTACTTCTCCGTTGAAAATCTGGCTGACCCGACCGCGAATGATATTAAGCCATTTAATCTCGCGATCAGCGAATCGACGTATGTTTCTGGAACTAAAATAATATTCAACGGATTCGATTCGGATGAAAACGCAAAACGTCTTGCCGGATACCAGCCGCAGGTTATCGAGGTTACGAAAGGAAGCTCGGCGATCCTGGGCGGAAGAAACGTTAAGTTCACCAATTTCGAAATGAGTCAGCATCAGGATGAAATGGGTACTCGAATCGGGGCGATTCTGGAAGTAAAGCATGGCAAAAAAACCAAGACCATAACCCCTTACTACATTCTGCTTGCAGGCGGAGATTACAGTTCTCCGCCGGTCGACTTTCCCGGCGGGGGAGAAATTTCATTAATCCAGATACTGGCCGATAGAGGTTCGGTGGTTTTATCTTATTCGCCGATGCGCGAAATACCGGATATCGAACTGGGCGCGCTGGTAACCGTGATTTCAGGCGCGGATACTACCTTTGCATTACCCGTTTTTAACACCGCCGACCCGCATTCGTCCGATACCGAGGTAGAAATACCCGGCGGCTTGCTGCATCTTGTTGATATAAATCCAAGAGATAATTACGCACGATTTTTTTTCCATCCTGAAACACAACCCTTGCTCGCCACCATAGAACTTTCGACGAAACCGATGATAAACCTGGTCTGGATAGGCTTTTTGGGCATAGTAGCCGGGGCCGCAGTGGCGTTTTTTAGACGAATGCCGAAAGGCGAAAATAATCAAAATTATTAAAAAGGCGCTCCTAGAACGAGCTTTCCCGATATATATCATTCAAAGAGGATGACATCATCTATGACTCCGTCTTGATTTAACGATGTTTTCTATTGCGGGAGGTTCTCATTATTTTGTATAGTTGCGTTTAATAATCGGGAGGGAATTTGCGGTCAGGCGTTGACATCGGATCAGTTTCTCTATGCGCCGTTATTCTGGACGATAATTTAAAATTAATAGATACTGTTTACAAACGTCATAAAGGCGATCCTATCGGCTGCAGTATCGAAGAACTTTCAAGGCTCAACGATCTTTATAACCATATCTCATACTGGGGATTTACGGGGAACGGCGCCATGCAGATTTCCAGATCGTTGAAGGCCGACCACATCAATGATTTCTCATCTATCAGCGCCGCCGTCGGGAGGCTGCTTCCCGGAGTCAGGACTATATTCGAAATGGGAGGGCAGCAGGCAAAATATATACGCCTCTCCCCTGCCGGTAACGAAAATGCCTCCACGCTGGAGGATTTCGCGGCCAGCGGCCTGTGCGCCGCGGGCACGGGCTCTTTTCTCGACCAGCAGGCAACGCGTCTCGGCGTAAATATTGAAAATGAGTTCGGCAGGCTGGCGCTGGAATCCGGGAATCCCCCGCATATAGCAGGACGTTGTTCGGTCTTCGCCAAATCCGATATGATCCATCATCAACAGCGCGGTGTTCCGCCCAAAGACATAATCGCCGGGCTCTGTCACGCTGTTGCAAGGAATTTCAAGGGTACCATAGTCAAGACGAAGAAAATTCAAACACCCATTGCCTTTCTGGGAGGCGTGGGCCTTAACCCGGGAGTTATTGAAGCATTTAAGAATGTTTTTGGACTAAACGACGCGGATATCATGGTTCCCGAATGGTGCGAATACGCCGGAGCTATCGGTGCGGCTCTTCTGGCAACTGAATTCAAGATAGAGACATTGGTTTTAATAAACAATCTCGAACAGTTGAAAACCGAATTTGAATCGAATATCCCGAGAGCCTCGATCATTCAATATGATAAAGAATCGACACGGTACTATGAGAAAACGATACGCGAAATGGAAACGCGCGATGATGTAAAATCGGGATATCTGGGAGTCGACGTCGGATCGTTATCGACAAACGTAGTTCTGATTGATACCGAAGGCCGCATAATCGCCCGTCGATACCTGATGACCGCAGGCAGGCCGATCGAGGTGGTTCAGAGGGGATTGGCCGAAATCGAAAACGAAATATCGAAAGATTTTAAAGTTCTGGGAGTCGCCACCACCGGTTCGGGACGTTACCTGATAGGCGAGCTGATAGGCGCTGATATAATAAGGAATGAAATAACAGCTCAGGCGACGGGTGCCTTATCGTTTGTACCCGACGTTGACACGATTTTTGAAATCGGGGGTCAGGATTCAAAATTTATCGCTCTCGAGAACGGAGTCGTGGTCGATTTCGAGATGAACCGGGCCTGCGCCGCCGGCACCGGATCGTTTCTGCAGGAGCAGGCGGACAGGCTTGAAATTAGCATAAAGGACGATTTCGCGAATCTTGCGTTAAATGCGAACCGGCCGGTAGCGTGCGGCGAAAGATGCACGGTCTTTATGGAATCGGACCTCGTCAGATTCGAACAGGGGGGCGCGAATCGACCGGAGATCGCCGCCGGATTGGCCTACGGGGTCGTACATAACTACCTGAACAAGGTCGTCGGCAAAAAGAGAATCGGCAAAGAAATCCTTTTTCAGGGAGGCGTGGCCTGGAATCGGGCGGTTGTGGCCGCCTTCGAGTCGGTCCTGGGCAAAAAAATCACGGTTCCTCCCCATCATGATATAACCGGCGCGGTGGGCGCGGCCTTACTGGCGCGTGACGCCGATATAAAGGAATCGAATTTCAGAGGTTTTGAAATCGCTAAACGTAAAATTCAACAGGAGTCATTCCTCTGCGAGGACTGCGCCAATATCTGCAACATTACCAAAATAAACGATCGGGGAAGGGAGCTCTTCTACGGTTCCCGCTGCGAAAAGTACGATGTGGAAAGAAAGGAGAAGAGTAAAGGTATAAATCCCATAACTATAAGAAATAGAAAATTCTTCTCCGCTCCCGCCAGAAAATCCAAAAGACATGAGTTGCAAATAGGTTTGCTTCGAGCTCTGTCAAATTGGGAATTTTTATACCTGTGGCGAAGGTTTTTCCTGGAACTGGGTTGCAAAGCATATATCTCAAGACAGAGCGTCGGTGAAATTATAAAAATGGGCGTGGAATCCGCCGGATCGGAAACATGTTTCCCGGTCAAGGTGGCGCAGGGCCATTTAATCGATATGTCCAGAAGAGAACCGGACCTTATATTTTTGCCGTCAATAATTACCGGTACCGATCCCGCCCCCGAAGGCGTAAAAAATTACTATTGTCCCTACATACAGGCTTTCCCATACATGGTGAAATCGGCGCTGAAGGATTGTTTAAACGGTATTGAACTGGCAACTCCTGTCGTACGTTTTGACGAAGGAACGGACGCGGTTATCGGCTCGCTTTATGATGAATTGCGGAAGTTCGGCTTTTCCAGAAAGGAATTGAAGAACGCTTATGAATCGTCACTCAAGCAATATAATATCTTCAAGGCCGATCTTATACGAAACGGCAGGGAATATCTGGATGGCATTTCGGTTGAAAACCCCGGAATCCTTCTGACAGGCAGGCCTTATAACAGCCTCGATCCCGGCGTATCCATGCAACTGGCTCGAAAATTAGCCGATCTTGGAGTAACCGTTATCCCCATGGAAATGGTCGAACTTCCCGACGATGATTTTAGATTTATCTACTGGCAAAGCGGAAGAAGAATTCTGAAAGCGGCGAAATTCGCCAAAAAAACGCCGGGTTTATACCCGGTGTATGTCAGCAACTTCAGTTGCGGTCCCGATTCTTTTATCATTCACCATTTTAAGAAGGTTATAGGCAATAAACCGCACATGATCCTGGAGTTAGACGAGCATTCCGCGGACGCCGGGGTAATAACCAGATGCGAGGCGTTTGTAGACAGCTTACCCAAGAAGGAAAAAACTCATAAGGATTTAATCCCGGTTGCCCGATCAAACGGCTATAAAAGGAAATTGCTTATACCCAGAATGGCGGACCACGCCGAAACCTTTGCGGCCGCGTTCAGGGCCAGCGGAGTCGAGGCCGAGGTTCTGCCCGAGACCGATAACAGGTCACTTGAATTGGGGCGCAAACTAACGGGCGGCAGAGAATGTTATCCTGCGGTGCTTACCGCCGGAGATCTGGCGAGAGAGCTGGAGAAACCGGACGTCGATCCCGAAAAGGTGGCGTTTTTCATGCCCACGGCCGGCGGACCCTGCCGTTTCGGTCAGTATCATCATCTGCATAAACAACTCATGGAAAATCTCGGTTATGACAACGTACCGATATACTCCCCTTCCTCCGACAATTCCTACGCGGATTGGCCGGGAGCATCGAAAAAATTCAGACGCCTGGCCTGGAAAGGATTTATCGCCTCCGATTACCTGAGGAAATTCTTATTTAAAACGAGACCCTACGAAATCAACAAGGGTAAATCCGATGAGATATACCGAAATTTCTTGAACCTTATCGTTAAAGATGTGGAAAAAGGAGGCGAAGGTCTTGCCGTAATCCTTCGCGACGCCCTGTTCGATTTTAAAAACATAATCGATAAAAGCATACCCAAAAAACCGATTATCGGGATTGTCGGCGAAATCTACATCAGAAACAATCGATTTTCAAACAACCGCCTCGCGGACAAACTGGAATCGCTGGGGGTGGAAATCGATATAACCAGTTTTACGGAATGGATATTTTTCACAACCGAAATGTATTTCCGCGATTCCATCCGAATAAAATCCACAAGAGGACTACTTGACGCCCTGGTTAAGGATTTTTACCAGAAAAAAGACGAGAAGCAGGTTTTAAAATTTATACATAACGGTCTGAACGTGGAATTTGACAGCCCGATCAAAGATGTCCTCGGGCAAGTTGATTCCTACCTGCCCATAAGCGTCGGCGGCGAGGCGATGCCGGCAATGGCCAAGGCTATCGATTTAATTAAGAAAGGGTATTCGGGGATTGTAAACACCATGCCTTTCACATGCATGCCGGGAAACATAATCGTAGCGATATCATCGAAGATAACCGAGGATTTAAACGGAGTCCCGTGGTTGAATATCGCCTATGACGGCACCGACGGAGATCATGATCTGGTGAAGCTCGGGGCTTTTGTCGAAAGCGTTAAATCATGGAGCGCGGCTAATACCGGCCCTTTTAAAAAATAACGCTATTCTTTTCTTATATAACCTTCCGGTATTTCAAACATTCCATCGTCAATCTTTGAGTTATCCACAGAGATTATTTCATCAGTAATGGAGATTACCGTAATACGATCGCTGCCTGATTCTTCCCCTGGGCCTTTTTCCACACCCATAAGGCCCTTCATCATACCGGACATATCCGATTCTTCATCGCCTCCTTCTCCCGAAGATGACTTCTGAACCACCATTTCCGTTTTTACCTGGTAACCTTCCATCTGCTCGATTTTCTTCGCGCTTTCCTCGAACTCTTTTCCGAATCCGGAAGAGTATTCCTCCATCCTCATGGAACTGACATCCTCATCAAATCCGGCAATCTCTGAGAACTTCTTATGGAAATCTTCTATTTCATCAATATTCGGCAATTCCTCGGATCTCCACATTTTCAGGGTCACAAACATCGTGTCCGAGACGTCTTCTTTGTTTACCCCGATGGCGTTAACGACGGCTTTATTGCTCTTGAAACCGTTCACTACCTCGCCGTTTTCGGAGATGTCAACGGTAACGGTCCAGGTGTAATCCTCGGCTTCGTCGTCGGGCGAAGACATCGCCGGAGAGGATTCCTGTCCCTTATAATCCCCGATCGATGGTTTCAATGATTTAAGAAATATTTCCCGGTAGCTTTTATCTTTATCTTCCAGCTGCCATTTTACTTCTTTATCGAGACGAATAATTTCGGTGCTTCTGGACGTCATATCTTGTTTGCTCATCTGGAACATCTGGCTTTTAAAAGAAGTCGTCGTCTCCGTTCGGTTTTTATCTCCCTTTATGTAAACAGATGTTTCGGATTCGCTGCCGCCGATACCGAGCATCTGCCCCATGGCAGCTTTGGATTTAATCATTACATCGGCGCTGGCTGAGTTTGCGATTACGAACAGCATCGGCGCCGCCATCAAAAATACATACCTTCTCATTACACCTCCCGCGATTTAAATTTCTTTAAACAATAAAATAGTGATAGTATTTATATTATTTCAACAAAAACTATATAATATTTTTGGTTGCAAAATAGTTGAAAATCCCCCAACTTAAGTTTTTATAAAGAGTTAAGCATGGAAAGAGCAGACCGTGAAACCGAAAAAAAGGAATAATTGGCCGAAGCCAATCGTATAGATGACAGGACAGGAATTGCCGGCGGGCAGCGAAAACAGCGATAATGACCTGGCCGTATCGGCATTGAATGGAAATGAGAGGGCTTTTCGGGAGATCATCTCCCGGTACAGACCAAAAATACTATCGATTTGCCTGAAAATGTTGAAAAATAGTACTGAAGCGACGGAGGCGGCGCAGGATACCTTTGTAAAAATCTATTTTCACTT
>CP070742.1:1161766-1174450 GCA_020348065.1 Candidatus Zixiibacteriota bacterium | reverse complement strand
GGAATTAAACGCAAGAGGAAAATATGCCACAGAAACCAATTACTGAAAATCTTCCGGCGACAATTATGGAACATGGATTGCCTGTCATCAAAACCAATCAAGAGTTGGTGGCAAAGGTTCATGACGTATTTACGCCGGATAAATTTGTCGTACTGGTTCCAAAGGCCATGAATATCGGAGAAAACGTCAAGATAGCCATTCAGATTGTAGATACCGACGATACCAAAGATCTCCGGAAAAACAGGGATTTTTGGGGATTTCCCACAGGCGACGATGCTATCATGTCGGCTAATCTGATAAACAAACTGACCGCTAAAGCCAATTGCAGATTTACTCCAAATCTGACGGGGGTGGTCGAAGCCAAGTATGACAATGAAGAGAGGCCTCTCAGGGTCCGAGCTCAGGCACATTGTACGGCAATAGATTCCCTTGGTAATCTTCGCGAGGGATTTGGAGAGTACGAATATAACTATCACGAAGATCTGGCCAATACGTCACTCAAACCAGAACAGAGGGCGCAGCGTCGCCGGTTCGCAGTTCAGAATACAATAACAGGAGCAAAGAAGCGGGCTTTTTTTGAATGCCAGGGGATTGATAGATCAATTACGAAGAACGATATCGGCAAGCCGTTTGTGGTAGCATGCGTAGTTGACGACATCGATTACAACGATCCCAGCGTGAAACAGGCTATAGCGCTCAGATCTATCGGTGCACAGGCGATTACCTACGGCCAGGACAAAGCTATCAAGGCTGATTATTCCATAGAGGATGAAGGGAAGGGAAATGGACAAGCCCAGGAAGCCCCGCAGACAGAGTCTCAGGAAACCGAAGCAGCTCCGGAAGAGACCCCGGAAGATCCGCCCGCGCCAGAAGCTGAAGAGGAACGATCACCAGAGCAGCTGAGGGACGCCTTTCATGATCAATATCTGCATACAACATCGGAGGAAAGAGCTAAGAAAATCAGGTCGCTGGCAGCCAAGATTAATCATGATATTACGGTTTCCGCAAAAGGGAAAAGACTCGCGGCTCCTGAGGAATGGGAAGGCGGGCTTCAGATGAAATGGCTGATGTGGCTGGCTGAGCGAGCCGAAGAGATACCGCCGTTACCGAGGAAGGGGAGAGAGTAATGGCAGTTCATCTCGTGCCCAAATCAAGCATGGATGATTTAAAGAAGGCCGAGCAAAGAATCAATCGTGCATACCGTCGCCGGCTACCTTCAGATTTGTATTTTGAGGTAGGCGCTCTATTAACGAAAATCCGGAAAATAATTGAGACTGCCAAAATAAAAAACGACAATCACCAGGCGCTGCTGGCGGAGAATGGGGGTCAGTTATGATGGAAAAGATTCCTCTTACACAAGATGATATGGATGAGATCGGGGATCTCTATAATTCCATCGTTTCCAGTAAGCTGAACAAGGTCGAAAAGGTCCTGAAAAATCACAAGATCACATACTATAACATCCCCAACTTCGATAAAGTTACGGTCAGGATTGATATTAGATCTATTTCTAAAAAACCTTCTAATGCGGAACAACAAGCTGCGCTGGATGACGCCAAGCGCGAGATGTTTGGCGATGATGCTGATCTTGTGTCCGATGATATGGGGGCTCAATGATGATAAAGATAGCTCATTTCGGAGATCTCCATGCGTCGGAGAAAACGAAGGAAGAGGCGCTCAAGGCCGTGGAATTCATATTTGATGAATGTAAAGAAAGAGACGTCCATGCGATTCTGAACTGCGGGGATACGTTTGACGGCCCTATAACACTGGGAGATAAGGGGCCGGTTAATGAGTTGCTTGACCTGATGTTTTCTCGGGCGCAGGCTCCGCAGTTTATCATAGAGGGAACGAAGAGTCATGATATACCGGGGTCGATAGATATATTTGAGAAGCTTGGGGGATTTCAGAAGCAGGTTTATCTGCACCGAACACCTGCCAGCTATCCACTGGTAAAAACCCACGAAAGTCCATTACTAAACACATATGTCGTCCCGGCTCATGATCTGGATCCCGGGGAGGGTACATCCTGGGGACATATTTCTTTTCTTCCCGCTTTGACAAAATCATATCTGGCCAGGGATATCACCGCTTCTCCGGAAGAGATGAATCAGATGATTGCAGAGAAGCTTCGGGTTATCTTGTCAGACTTCGGGGCGAAAGCAATCGATAGCCCGAAGCCTCATATTCTCATGGGTCATTTTACGGTCGCGGGATCGGAGACATCGACGGGTCAGGTATTGATGGGCGGAGAGATCATATTGTCACCTGCAGATATCGCCCTGGCCAATGCCGATTACGTGGCCATGGCGCATATTCATAAGGCTCAGAAGATCGAACCGAATATCTATTACGCCGGATCGCCGTATCATCTGAATTTCGGCGAGCTCGAGGAAAAGGGATTCAATATCGTCACGTTCGATGATGACGGCAACTTGGCAGACGTGGAGTTTGTGAAAAATCCTCACGCGAGGTCGCGACAGACGATTGATGTCCGTTTCAATCCGGAGACAAGGGACTGGGATTTATCGGAGAAGCCTCATCCCGGAGCAGATGTGAGGATACGGCTGTATGCGCCTATGCATGAGTTTAGCGATGAGATAGTTGACCAGGTTGAGGCGACAACACTTGAAGCCGGCGTTCATACAATCAAAGTAGAAAAGATTCCGACGCCGGAGAACAGGGTGAGGGCGGCAAATCTTTCAACGGCTCAGACTTTGCGAGACCAGTTGATTGAATATGCCAAGGTCAAGGGTATAGAGGCTCCGGAATCGGCGCTTTTGAAGGCGGACCAGGTAGAGGAGGTGGTGAACTGATGGCACCGAAGAGTAGAAGATATTGTCCCGGCTGTAAGAGAGAAACAGACCAAGTACATTATGATGATTATCGACCGGGGAAACCTTACGAATATTACCAATGCACCGAATGCGGCTCGTGCTGGTACAAGTGCCCGGTTCATAAGAAATTCGAGGCTGACATATCATCATACGGTAAGACCGACTGTACCTGTTACAAGGAAGATTTTTCAGAGTCTGGAGAACAGTTCGAATCATATGTCTCAAAGTCGTATTGTCCTATCTGCGGAGAGATAGATTGTGAGCATTTTATAGGTTGGACCAACGATGGGAAGACTATCGAGTTCCGGAACAAAGAGATTTTGGGTGAGCCCCTTCAAGAAACGGATTTTATCGTCAAGACCGGGGTTACCGCGAGGGTTTACAGGGAGGTGAGGTTATGAGAATGCTTAATCTGAGAATTCGCGGCGCGATCGGGCTGAGGCCATACGGCGAGGAGGTCTCAATCGATTTAAGCCGATTCGAACCTGGCTTTATTGCCTTGGTAGGTCCTAATGGGGCGGGCAAAACCACGCTTCTCGAAAGCCTTCAGCCGTGGCCGTACATGATGTCATACGGCGGGTTCAAGGGTAAGTATTCAGACAACTTCTATCTGAGGGATTCTTTCCGCGAATTCGAATTTGAATATTGCGGTGATAAATACTTATGCAAAATGGCAATCGATGCCCAAAGGGATAAGGCGGATTACTTTTTATACTGCGGTAATGACCCTCTCAATGACGGCAAAAAATCGACCTACATCGATGAAGTAAAAAAGATGTTTGGTACGAAGGAATTGTTTTTCAAGTCAATTTTCCATTCGCAGGAAGGCTCCAAGATAGCTGAATTGACTGAGGGGGAAATGAAAACGTTTTTCCTGGAATTAATGGGGTTGGACCGCTTCGGCCGATTTGTAGAGCATATCAAGGGTAATAACTCAAAGAATATCCCCGGGGAGATTCCAAAGCTTCAATCTGAGCGCGACAAGATTAATATGAAAATCGAGGGAATTCAGCAGGCAATTGAATTCAATAAGGAAAAGCTTGCCGATCGTGCCGGGATTGAGGAAGAGATAGCGGGTTATAAGAAGGAAATCCCTCGAGTGGAAAAGGATCTGGAGCGAGCCCGGAAAGACCTTGATACGCTCAAAGAGAAGGCAGCCAAGCTGGAGCAGTACCGGAAGCGGCTTGATGAATTGAAGGACGAAAAAGAAGCTTTGGCTGGTGACATATTGAATCTTCAGGGAGAGAGAGACAAGGCACGTTCCGAGATTACATCGCAGATCAACGGCATAGATAATGAGATTGCCGGTTTGCAAAAAAATCTGGAAGAGGCAGATACTATAAAAAAGAATGCAGGGCGGCTGAAGGAACTGCAGGGAGAATATGAAGAGCTATCGGCCGGTAAGTCACAGATACAGGAACTGGAACTGAAAAGGAACAATATCCAGGCTCAAATCGACGCGGACAGCGCGGAACTCAGAAATACGATCACCATCAAGAAAAGCAGGCTTGAGAGCCTCAATAAAGAGATCGACGGTATTCGGCGAGACCGTCAGGCATCGATTGACCTCCTTAAAGAAAAGCTTCAGAGAGCAGAGAAAACGGCATCGGAACTTGAAGGAGTGCCCTGCAAGGATACGCCCGAATTCGTGGCCACATGTCCCCTGATATCCTCGGCCCGGGAAGCCAGGGAAAAGATTGAGCAGCTCAAATCGGATCTGGTAAAAGCCGAACAGAACCTCGTAGCTCCTATCCCCGAAACTGACGAACGGAATAAGCTTTCCATTGATGTTGAAAAAGACGAACACAAGCTGGAACACGCTCACCCAAAAGATTTTGAGATTGATCAAATCGAAAAAATGATCGATGCCGTCGATTTCGACCCGAACCAATTCGATAGTGTACGGGAAGAGATAGAAATTCTCAAAAAGACCGATTGGCAGACGCTTTTGAATCGGCTTGATAAAGCCGAGATCACCATCGAGGAACGCCGGAAAAAGAAAGAAGATCTCGAATCCCGGAACGATCAAATCATCAATGAATACGCAAACCGCATCGCCGCTATTGAAGTTAAGCGAAAGGCCACGAACAATAAGATTGAGGAGATCGGTGCGAAAATCGAAGTTGATCCGTTAAGGGAGATTAAAGAGAAAGAGACGCAGATTGAATTACTCCAGGATCAGCTTAACAATCAGCGATCGGCAATATCCGGTTTGGAATCCAAGATCGATACGTTAAATCAACTGGAGGCCGAAACCGAAAAGCTGACAGCTGATCGCAACCAACTCCTCGAGGAAAAGAAGAAAATCGATTCTGACATATCCGATTGGAAGTGGCTTAGCAAACACCTTGGAAAAGACGGACTGCAAGCAATTTTGCTGGAAGACGCCTCGCCAGAAATTTCAGACATCGCCACGGAGATAATGCAATTATTTGGCCCGGGGTGGTCGGTTAGCATCAGAACGGTCAGGGCTTCAGCAGACGGCAAAAGTGACATAGAAACATTTGAGATTCTTATTTCTCGGCCATTACCAAACGGCAGTTGTGAAATTGTACCGTTCGGTAAGCTGTCCGGCGGTCAAAAGGTATGGGCGGCGGAAGCGATTAGCAAAGGAGTCACAATATACCTTCTAAAGCACACAGGGAGAGACTATCAAACATTGTTCCAGGACGAGGGGGACGGCGCCCTCGATCCGGAAAAAGCTGAGGCCTTTTATCATACTGCGATAAGAGCGCAGCAATTTACAGGCGTTCGGAATACGGTAATTATCACTCAGAGGCCATCAATATGGGAGCAGATACCACAGGGAATTCACCTGGACCCGGAAAAGGGCGAAATCAGGCTGGTGGCTTAAATAGAAAGGAAGGCTATTCATGGGAGAAGATGTTCGGAAATTAGATCCGGTGACAAAATCGTTACCATGCAAATTAACGCAGGACGAACTGCTCATTTGCGGAAATGATCTTGCCTCAGTGATTCAGGATATCAAGATGGAGGAAGACGAGCAGGTAAATATCAAATCAGAGATGAAGGCACGATTAACGGAATTGGAATCCAGAAAGACACAACTGGCTATTAAGCTCACCAGAAAGGAAGAGTGGAGGCCAGTCGAGATCGAACGCAAACTTGATTTTGAAGATGGCAAATATCGGGAAATCAGAACTGACACAGGCGAGGTCATTTTTGAGCGTGACATAAGCGATGATGAGCGACAGGAGAAACTGACCATTGATGATGCCGGGCCGCTTGTGGAAACCGAAAATAAACCCGCCGAGGAGCCGGCATAGGCGGACCCCGAGGGGCGGTCTTTGGCTGCTTTCTACCGCCCCTCTTTTTGAAATCGGAGGATGGATGAAATTCGAGGAATGTAAAATCGGCGATAAGGTAAAAATCATACGCGCAGTATTTACAGGACAAAGCGGGACAACTGAGGTTATTAACAATTCAAACGATCCTGAAATTTTATATCCGATTGGTGTCCGGCTGGATCCAATACCGGGGAAAAAGATACTGGCCCCATTAACCTGGTTTGAGCCGGACGCTTTGGAGAAGATAGAATGAAAACAATAAAATTCAGGGCATATAACAAAGAGGACAAGAAGATGTATGCCTTGGAAGGTATTACGGATAATCATTTTATGGTTGATAATCATTGGCATACGAGAGATCAGTTTGAGGACCCTCAACAGTATACTGGATTAAAGGACAAAAACGGCATCGAAATATACGAAGGGGATATCATTAAATACATTCGATTCAATTGGTATTGCCCGGATCATCCTAAGCATAATACAGATTTGATCAGTTTTTGTGAAATATTTTGGGATGAGGAGGAACACGCTTTCAGGGAGAGAGGAAGATATGAAAGTGGCGGGGGATGGGAAGGCTATTTGCGATTCAATGACGACAGGGCAGATATATGTAAAATCCAGGTTATCGGGAATATTTATGAGAATCCCGAATTGCTGGAGAAAAAATCTTAATATTGATCTTTAAAACAGAATACGGCTGGCGAAGAGTGGTGGCTCTTGAGGGCTTGTGCCTAACAAGATAACGAAAGTTTTTCCGTGGCGGAGCATGTGGTGTTTAACCATCATTTTGAGCATCTCGACCAAGGCGGCAAAACTGGACACTTCGAGGAAGCAGGGTGGGCAATCCTGCCGCCAGCCAATAATAATCAAGGAGGGGGATATCTCAATCCCAAAAAGAGATAAACGTAAAAATCCTGACGTACCCATGCCGGCGCATATATCGGCAATGTTGCACAACCTGGCTACGGGAAAACTGCATTGCCCGTTATGCAGTGAAATGACCGGACTCGGGACCGGGGAGGTTCAGGAAAATAAATATATCAAGGCCTATGTGGTGAAATGCGCGAAAGCGAGCTGCAAGGAAGTCATCCTTGCGATCGTGACGGAGAGAAAGAAATACGCGGAGAAAGCATATGATACAAATCGGTAAATCCGGAATACATAATATATCCTTTGATCTTCCCAATCTAATTGAGACGCGCTTACTAATTCAGGCAAACAGTGGTGGCGGAAAATCATATGCTATCCGCAGACTTCTCGAACAGAGCCATGGCCATGTTCAGCAAATCGTCCTCGATCTCGAGGGGGAATTCTCCACCCTCCGGGAGAAATATGATTACATCATCGCCGGTAAGGATGGCGATACGCCGGCGCACCCTTCATCGGCGAACCTGCTGGCCAGACGGCTTTTGGAGTTGAAGGTTTCTGCCATATGTGATCTGTACGAACTCCCGAAACATGACCGGATCCGCTTTGTCCGGTATTTCCTGGAATCCCTTGTAAACGCCCCTCGGAGCCTCTGGCAGCCGGTTTTGGTGGTATTAGATGAAGCCCACCACTTCGCTCCTGAAAAGGGACAAGTGGAATCATACGCCGCGGTCATAGATCTCGCCACCAGGGGCAGGAAAAGGGGCTTGTGCGCGGTCCTGGCGACCCAACGCCTTTCGAAGCTCCATAAGGACGTCTGCGCTGAGCTCCTGAACAAGATGGTGGGCAGGACCAGCCTTGACATCGATCAGGCCCGGGCAGCTGATGAATTAGGCATAATAGGCAAACAGGATCGCATCGCCCTAAGGCTCCTTAAACCGGGCGAGTTTCATATCTACGGACCGGCGCTTAGATCCGGTGCCAAAGTCGAAACCGGCGTGATAAAGACTATGGTTGGCAAGGTTGAATCTCATCATCCGAAGGTGGGATCCCGAAAGCTGATAGCTCCGCCTAAACCAACGTCGAGAATCAAAAAAATCCTGAGCCAGGTTAGAGATCTCCCGGAAGAGGCTAAAAAGGAGGCGCGGGATCTCGCTTCTTTGAAAAAGGATAATGCAGATCTGAGACGGAAGCTTACGATAGCCGAAAAACAGGGGATTGCGAAATCCTGCAATCACGAACCAGTTGTAACAAAATTAAAGAAAGATGTCGAATCCAAGGATATGCTGATTTCTAAGCTTAATAGTCAGACTCAATTATATCGAATCTTCATAAATAATATGCTTCAATCAATTTCAAAGGTTGGCCAACAAATTAAAGGTCTGGAAGAAATGGTCCGTAAGACAAATACTGATATAAAGGAGATTAAGGTCCCACCTAAAAAATACAATCCTAATACCGTTATTGAAATCTCTTCCCCTTCAACAATTCAAAGGTCGCCGAGATCGATCCGAACTGGGAATAAAGACAACGGGGAAGTTACGGGCGGAGCTCGCCGGATGCTGGAGGTATTGGCCAGCCGACATCTCATGAAAACCACAAAAGCGCAGCTGGCCACTCTTTCACGATTAAAAAAGACCAGCGGGACTTTTGGTACCTATCAGAGTACGCTGGTATCGAATGGATTGATTGTAATCAATAACGGCGATTACTCCATTACTAACGCGGGTTTCGAATATCTCGGTACTTCCCATATTGAACCGAAGACTTCGGAAGAAATTCAGGAGATGTGGAGACAGAAGTTGTCCGGCGGTGCGCTCCGCATGTTTGACTATCTGCTTCAGATCTATCCGGAAGAGATATCCAAAGAGGATCTGGCCGTGCAGGTCGGCCTGACCTATGGCACCGGAACCTGGGGGACCTACTTAAGCGCTCTCCGGAGCAATGACCTGATCAATGAAAACGGCAACATGCTTAAGGCGAATGAAACGCTGTTTGAATAGGAGGGGATATGGTAAATCAAAAATTCAAAGGCGGCGTAAAAATTATGCTGTCTTATGATTACTGTCATTTCGAGATATGTCTTTCGAGTGACGAAGAGAAAACGCTTCAGGAAATCAACGAAATGCGGAAACAGGCCCAGAGATTGGCGGATGAGGCGGTCCGGCAATATAAGCTCGCAAAGGCAAAAGCCTATGACGAAATCAGGTATGGTGACCCCGAGAAATTTTATAAAGAAATAGTCAAAATTTCAAAGATCCCGCGGCCGGAGCAGACGCCCGAACAGAAGGCCGCTCTTAAAGCCTGGGAGGATTATCAATACAATTATGAGGATGATCAGCTGGCGGGGATAGCATACTGATGAGCCAAGTAAAGAGAAAACCCGGCCAATACTGGGACAAGTCGGCAAATCCGATAATAGTTAAAGGCGGCGGTTACCATTGTACCAATATTTCACCAGGTTGTATCCACTGCTGGGCGGAGACTACAAATTTACGATTTCATAATAGAATTCCCTATGACGGTACACGCGTAGAATTCGAATTAGATCAAGCCATCTTGGATAAGGTCATCCGCCGCAAAACCCGGACAATATATTTTATGTGTGATTTGATGGATTACCTGCATGGGCGCGTACCCGATGCTCTGATTTGGGATCTCTTCAAGTTCATGGCTGAAAATCCACAGCATATATATCTGATATTAACAAAAAGGGCAGACCGCTTTTGTAATCTCATCCCGACGATCCGAAGTAAGCTCGTAAATAGATTATTTCATGTAAAACTCGGATTAACGGTTTGTAATCAGGTCGAAGCAAATGAAAAAATCCCCATGGTCCTGCCATTTATAGACTGGCTTTCATTAGAGCCGATGCTTGGAGCAATCGATTTGGAGGGCGGCGGCAGATGTTGGCTCAGCGACGCAGGATTAAGGATACCTTGGATAGTGATCGGCGGTGAAACCGGTCCGGGAGCGAGGCCGATGCATCCGGAGTGGGTGAGATCGGTCCGCGACCAGTGTCTCGATGCCGGCGTACCCTTCTTCTTTAAAAATTGCGGAGCTTGGAAACCAATACTACTCGGTGAGGTATCTGAGAATCGCGGACTCGACATATTCAAAGGCCTTCATTTTATCTCTCCTGACGGCACATTAAAAAAGGACCCTGGCCCCGATAAACATGACGAACTACTAAAGCGCAATTGCTGGCCCATACAACGTCGCCGAGGAAAAGATTATTATTTGGATGGCAGGATATATAACGAGGTGCCAACTTGGAATTAATATTTATTTCATTAAGTCTTTTATTGATTTTATTTCAGGATCGTTTAGGTTCGCAATTGCCTCATTTATCGCTGTCTTATATTCGGGGAGCGATTTTATCATTTCCTCAACAGATTGTTTCCGGAGCCATTTTCTCTCAAACTTACCCTTATATAACTCATTCCTCAGTTCATATACGAAAGCTTGGACATTATTCGCCAATTCCTCTAAGAGTTTCAGCCATGATTGGCTCCCGGTTTTTTCATTTAAATTCACTCCCTGCATTCTTACAGCTTTCCCTCCTAAATTTATCCATTTGTATTCAATATTATGCGATATATAAAAGGAATATTTTCCCATGCTACCAATTATCTCAGAAGCAAGTTTATAATTTCCGGAACTTGCTGCCGAAAAAAATTCAGCGGCCTTTTGATAATATAGCTCATAAATCTGCGTCCTTTTTCGAACCATTTCCATTCTGTAATCTATCGCTATATCGAATTTTTTTGAAATTATGCGATATACGAAACGAATACCCTCTAAGATCACCCATGCCAAAATTACATGATACCATTCAATCGTCATGCCAATACCTCCTTATTATTCATCAATATATTAATCAAATCCCAAAAATCAATAAATATCGAATCCCGGAGGGGGAAATGAATGAGAGCGAGAACAGTTAACTCGGCGAATAAATCTATAATAGAAATAGATCGCCGGTGGATGATGACTTATACCGGCAAAAAATTCTATCCCTTGGTGCCCGAATCAATGGACGTTGACATTCGCGATATAGCGGTCGGATTATCGCGGACGTGCAGATTTACAAAACAATGCAAGCCGTTTTTCTCGGTGGCACAACATAGCATATTGGTATCAAAAAAAGTTTCTCGAAGATATGCTCTCTGGGGACTATTACACGATGCGGAAGAGGCTTATCTTCCTGACGTTGGGAGGCCAATAAAGCCCGACCTGCCGGAAATTGTTGAAATCGGAAAGGCAATCAGGACTGCGATATTATCACACTTTAATCTTCCCGCACTATGTCCTCCAGAAGTCAAAGAAGCCGATAATCGTATGCTTATGACAGAGGCTGAGCAGCTTATGTATAGCACCGAAGATTGGGAATATTCCGGAGATCCATATCCCGACATAATTATCGAACCTTGGTCCATGGTTAAAGCTGAAAAGGAATTTTTAAAGAGGTACAGGTACTTGGTTGGAAAATAAACGGCTCGAAGAAATAAAAGCGCGCTGGCAGGGGCTACCGGAGGGAGAGTCTTTGCCTGAAGCCGATATAGAGTGGCTTTTAAAAGAGGCCGAAGAGCGCGGGATAATGAATGAGAATCAAGCCAAGTTAATCGGACATTTAGAGGATGAAATCAAGGAATTACGCCAAAACGTCAAGAAAAAGCCGGTTAACCCTCTCAATTCTCTTGACTTACGTCCCCCAGATCGTAATGTGTCGGCCCCTGAAAAACGGGAAATGGAGTTTAAGTTCGAATGAAAGAACGAGCGCTTTTAGAACTGATGATCGCGAATTATTCCGCGAATCCGGGTACCGGTTGGGTACCCGCCGAGAAATGTGCTCAGATTATGGTCTCGTACAACCAGCGTTTCCAGCAGTGGCGGCTTAAGGGAATTAAAATCGAGAATCGCATGATCGGAGATAAATCCGAATACAAGCTCTATACGCATCCCTCTGAAATCGATAGAGATAATTTCAGGTCGAAGGTAAGCCAGATGGCTTTGGAGATCAATTGAACGAATATTTTGAAAAATTAATAATAGATCCTGAAGAGAGGGCTAATTTCCAGTTTTACGAAACATCTTCTGGCCTATTACTGACCGAATCTTGTATCAGAGACAGGAAGCCGATAGCCATAGATCTTTTCGCCGGCGCTGGTGGTTTTAGCTTAGGGTTAATTCAGGCCGGTTTCAATGTGATAGCGGCTCTCGAAAACGATATGCCGTCGATACATACGTATCTCGTTAACCTCGGCGCTTTTCCTGTTGAGATGCATTTTATTGAAGAGAGCGATGCTGTCAGAGCGGAAAAGTATTTCAAGAAAGCAATAATGAAAGAAGAGAGCGGAGTTATCTCAATTTCGGGTGTCTCCGGATCCAATAGGCAACTTGCCTGTCATGATATGCCCTGGTTCCCCGGCGTTAGGCACATGTTTGTGGGGGACGCGAGGAAAATTACTGGAGGGGAGATTCTTAAAAAAATCGGATATAAGCGCGGCGACGTTGACTTAGTTGTTGGAGGACCTCCCTGCCAAGGATTCACATTTGCCAATAAAAAGCGATGCCCGGAAGATCCTCGTAACAATCTGACACTCGAATTTATCAGGTTAGTTCTCGATATCCAACCTAAGACGTTCTGCATGGAGAATGTACCTGGC
>CP070742.1:1155967-1161666 GCA_020348065.1 Candidatus Zixiibacteriota bacterium | reverse complement strand
TTTATAAGCCGCGATGAGGTATTGGGTAATGAGGTCTTGGTGCGGATTGTGGGTGAGGTGGTGGAGGGGCTTGATTTAGAAGGCTTATATTCTCGTTACAGCGAAGCCGGGCGGGGCTTTTACGATCCGGCCATGATGCTTAAAGTACTCTTTTTTGCCTATTGTGAGGGAGAGACTTCTTCGCGTGAGATCGCCAAGAAGATAAAGTATGACATCCGCTATCAGTATTTTGCCGGATCTCTCCGGCCTGATTTCAGGACCATTAACCGCTTTCGCTCAGACAATCTGGATCTTCCGGGCGGTTACTTTGCCCGGATAGTGGCCATCTGCCAGGAGGCTGGCTTGGTGGATTTATCATTGATAGCTTTAGATAGAACGAAGATACGGGCCTGGGCTTCGAGACGGCGGACCTTAAATCGGAAGGAATTGGACAGACTAACCGGCAAGTTTCAAGGGCGCCTAAGGGAGGATGCCGAACGGGAGAGTGAGGCTGAAACGGGAGAGCAATCATGCAAACAGGAAGACAGCGCCAGTTGGAATGGGAAGCATTTGTTTACGATGAGCCTTCGGCGGTTATCGTTGCCCTGCAGGCCAGATATTATTCCATAAATACAGCCTTAAAGAGAAAGATATCATTATAAAAATATATGGGGCATCGGTCAGGCAGTGCAAAGCCTGTTCCTCAAAATCCAAGTGCACCAGTAATAGATTTCGAACACTGCGCATACCCGAAGTTTATGACCAGATTTTGGCGATGAGACGTAAATTATCCTCTCCTGAGGGCCGCCATCGGCCACTCATGCTGTAAGTACAACCCCATAAACTTCATCCGTTCATCCATAGGACAGGTCTCTTTCCACGGCACGATTCACCTCCTTGTTGCCTCGCGCCGTAATTTAACCTGTTACTATGTCCCCGGTCTATTCTGTAACCCATCTGCCCGGTTTATACCGGGGTGTCAAACCCAAACTTGTTTGGGATTGAACCGATAAAAATGCTGGACATTATTTTCGATCCACCCATAAATTAATACCATAATAAATTTTCTATTATTAAGGAGGGAAGTTATGGGACTGAAGACCCTTATGATCATCAAGGCTGTTGTTTGTCTTGTTTTCGGGCTGTTGCTTCTGTTTGTGCCGGGCACGTTATTGGTGATTCTGGGCAGCTCCTACGGCCCCGGAGCCGCGATTACGGCACGTGAATACGGCGCCGCATTGATAGGTGTTCTCATGCTCACCTGGCTGGCCAGAAACGCCGAGGATTCAACCGCCAGGCGGGCGATTATTACCAACCTGTTCGTCTATGACGGCGTCGCCTTAATCGCCATGTTGATTCTGCAGCTTTCGGGCGCTATGAACGCCCTCGGCTGGGGCGTGGTGTTTATCTACTTGTTCTTCACGGTCACATTCGGCTATTATATGTTTCCGCAAAAGAAAGCCGCCAAATAATGACGCCATAATTAAATTCGTCATTGCGAGGAGTCCGCAGGACGACGAAGCAATCTCTACTGTGCGGTCAGGAACCCATTCCTGACCGCAAATGGCGAATCCAAACGCTCAAATCTCCTTTGTCAACTCCAGGAACCGCTTGTACGGTATCGCCGTCCAGCTTTCGGCTACCATCGCACCGTTGGCGGAGCTGATCATCGATACCTTGGCAGCCGTCTCCTCGTCCGGAGCCTCGTAAATATCCAGAAAATCATACGGCCCCAGAAGCGCCAGATGGGTGATAAAATTGACTTCCGGGCATTTCTCCCTTACCTGGTCCAGCCAGGCCCGCCCGATAGCCGCCCGGTCCTTCATCTGTTTGGAGACCTCCGGCGAAAGCTTGGTCATCAACACATACGTCTTCATCCTTCCTCCCATTTATTATCTTTATGCGATTTTCAATCTCAATTACCAGGCGGTGAAAAACACCGCCACCGATGCCTTTTCGAGCCTGCTCCCGGTTTAAAGATAACACGTCCCTCTCAAAATGGCAACGGTGAAAACCGATTAGATTGGTCATTCCCGCGAGGTATTACTTCCTTACCGAAGTTACAGGACATATTACATCTCCGTTCCGTCGGATCGTAGTTCCGCGACTGGCGGAACGTGATCCGACGGCTATGTTTCGATTTTTGAAAAGTATTTTGAATTTTAATTTTTATTTGAAAATACAAAGAAAAATCGGAGATGGAATTCCCCCCCATTTCCCCCTTGCCATCTACGCCAAAAATCCATAATTAGGAACAGAATTAATCGGGAAGCCGTTTTTCCCCTTTTTAGAGGAGTTTTGAAGGAAAATGTAGGCGGGCAGCTTGTCTGCCGACATCAGGCCGCGGGGAGACGAGCTCCCCGCCTACAGAAGAGGACTAAATAAATGCCAAAGACCATCTCCCAGCAGATCTCCGAGTTCGCGGTGAACTTGAAATACGACGACCTGCCGGAGGAGGTAATCACCGAAGTCAAACGCTTCCTCTACGACTCCATCGGTTGCGCCTATGGCGGCTACCACACTAAAGACGTCAACATTGTGCGGGATATCTACAGGGATATGGGCGGTAAAGAGGAGGCCACCGTCATCGGCTTCGGCGATAAGATCCCGGCGGTCAACGCTACCCTGGTCAACTCCCTCATGATTCGCGCGCTCGATTTCAACGATATCTACTGGAAAGAGGACCCCTCGCACCCCTCCGACCTGATCCCCGCCGCCCTGAATGTGGGGGAGATGGTGGACGCCTCCATGAAAGAGGTGATCGTCGCCATCGTGCTGGCCTACGAGTTCGAACAGCGCCTCTGCGAGTTCGCCGTCCCCGGTATCCGCGAACGTAAATGGCATCACGCCACCCTCACACAGTTTGTCTCGCCCGTCGTGGCGGGAAAACTGCTGGGGCTGACCGCTGACCAGATAACCAACGCCATCGGCATCAGCGGCTCCCACAACCACACCATCGGCTGCCCCACCGCTGGCAAGCTGACCATGATGAAAAATACCGTCGATCCGCTGGCGGTGCAGTCCGGCGTCTTCGCCGCTTTGATGGCTCAGAAAGGGTATACCGGAACAACCGCGATATTCGAGGGCAAAGAGGGATTCATGGACGTCTACAGCCCCGCCTGGGATCCACAGAAACTGATCGGCGGGTTGGGGGAGAGCTTCAAAATTCTCGAATGCGGTATGAAGGCGTTTCCCACCGAGGCTTTAACCCAAACCCACATCACCGCCATTCTCAAGGCAGTCATTAAAAATGACATCAGATATGACGATATCGAACAGGTCACCGTAACCACCATCGCTCGCGCCCGCGATATCCTCTTCGATCCCCATAAATGCCGCCCCGAATCTCGCGAGACGGCCGACCATTCGCTGCCGTATTGTATCGCCGCCGCCATCGTTGACTGGCAAATAACGACTAACACTTTTTCGGACGAAAAACTCAAGGATCCCCGCATCCGGGAGGTCATCGACAAAATTAAGGGAGAAGTGTCAGGGGAGTTCGAGAAGATGTTCCCCGCCAAACAACCCTCCAAAGTCGTGGTGAAGACCAGAGAGGGCAAAGAGTTCTCCGAGTATCTCGAATATCCAAAAGGCGATCCCCGCGAGCCGATGACCATCGATGATCTGAAAATGAAATTCAATGCCCTCTCCGGCGAATTACTCTCGCCTGAACGGCAGTACGAGATCAGGGAGATAATCTTCAACTGCGAAACCATGAATATAAAACTGTTCATGGATAAATTGACGGTATAAGCCGTATATCTTAGCAAGTGCCCCGCAATCATCTCAAAAGATTCGCCGACCTGAAAAACCTCCCCAATGTATTTTTGGGGTTGGAGGAGACAAAATCCTTCAATGCCGCTAAGTATTTCGGTAATTCCAATCCCATCACATTGGAGCTGGCTTGCGGTAAAGGGGAATACACAGTCGAACTGGCAAAATCGTTTCCGAATAGGAATTTTATCGGCATCGACCGCAAAGGGAACAGGCTCTGGATAGGAGCCCAAAGCTGCCCTGATTTGGACTTGAAAAACGCCGCCTTTTTCAGACTCGACGTGGAGCTGATCGGCGATGTATTTAATGAGAATTCAATCAACGAAATCTGGATTACTTTCCCGGATCCATATCCCAAACGCAAACAGGCCAAAAAAAGGCTGACCTCGCCTCAGTACCTGAAAATGTATAAAAGAATCTTAAAAGCCGGCGGATTGATCCATCTGAAAACCGATAATGAAGTCCTCCTTGAATCAACCGTACGGTCCATAGAGGGCGAAAATATGCGTATTATCAAGCAAATCAACAACTTATATGAGAAACCAGCGCCTGATGAAATCCTGCTTATAAGAACTCAATATGAGAAAAATTTTTTGGAATCGAATATTGAAATTAAGTATCTATGTTTTACCGCCTAATGACGTTGTCGATTAAACATGGCATAATTATAACATATTGAATTTCAATGTGTTATGTATGGTAGTAGCCGGATGCTGAAATTATGCATTTAATTGCCACCTATCGATGGCAACGAATCTCTTCCTTGAGTATTGACCATTGTAAGTAGTTATTATGCATAATGTTAAAACATTAGAACGAATTAATTTGCTTTGGCATGTTTTTTGATTTATTGATTGTATGTTAGAATATAACTTTGAAAAACAAGGGGGTCACGTGTTTAAATATTTGTCCTTGTCAGTACTTTCGGTAACGGTTCTTGCGGTATCAGCTTTCGCAGTACCCAATATCCAGTTGTTCATTGATGGAGCAACTTACGATTGGGAAGATCAAAGCTGGGTTGCAGTCTCAACAGGCTCAATTAATCTTTATGTGATTTCCGCCAACGATCCTGTTGACGAGATCATAGTCAGTGTGGCCCTGGGTAAAAGCGTTAATCCCAACGACATGAACGTTAATTTTGGCGGTACGGCGATAAATCCCGGCGACTGGCTTTTTGGTTTTCCGCCCCTGCCCCCGGAACTCAGTCCGGGTAATGATCTTGCACCGCATAGCATTTACCCGGCCTACTTCGCCGAAATCCGTACGGGATCCTATGGCGATAGTTTAAATGTAGGTGATGTTCAGCCGGATATGCTTTTAGGAGGCGAGTATTGGGATCCTACTCCCACCCCGGCGTTCCCCGGCGCTCCGGCTAACGCTGACGGTGATTGGAAGATGTTTACGGTGGATATCAACGGACCGGTCGGAGCATCAGTCCATTTCGATGCTTTCACGCTTGACAGTCTCGGTAATGTTTTAAGATTTGCCCCGTATTCGCACGATGCCACTACCACCATAGTCCCGGAACCGGGAACAATCGTATTGATGGGATCGGGACTTTTAGGTTTGGGACTGCGCGCATACCGGAAGAGAAAACGCTCCTGATTATGAAAAAATGATTTTTCAAGGCCGCTTTTTGGAGCGGTCTTTTTTTTGGGGGGGATTCCTGTCGGCCTTGAAATTAATCGCATTGCGCCGAAAAAACTTGTTTAGTTATGACACTCATATTATTATTACCTGCGATGAACGGGAGAGGTGGCCGAGCTGGCTGAAGGCAGCTGCCTGCTAAGCAGTTGACGGGGAAACTCGTCCCAGGGTTCGAATCCCTGCCTCTCCGGTTTATTGGTATATTCCGGTCACATCCTTTACAGTTCATTCCGGGCAGATGGTTTACACATTGGCGTATAATCACCTTGAAGGAGGTATTGTATGCCATGGAAGGAGAC
>CP070742.1:1152657-1155867 GCA_020348065.1 Candidatus Zixiibacteriota bacterium | reverse complement strand
GTTTATTCGCTATGGCCGATTTACTTAATAAGCCTGCTCGTAAATCGCGATATCCCTGTTTATTTGCGAGAAATTTATAGACGATATTTCGCCATCGAGTTTTTTTATTTCGAATTCCAGCCCTATTTTTAAGTGAATCCTGGTCTTATTGGACTTATTTTTCTCGATTTGTTGGAGAAGTTTTATTTTTTCTTTATATTCGGCTATTTTAGATTCGAAACTGGATTTTTTGTTTCTAATTTCAAAAAGAGCGCTTTCGATGGCTTTCGTAACGGTCCCGAATAGATCCTTTATTATGCTTAATTCTTCTTTTCTGTAAGAAAAAACGGCTTTAAAAGCTTCGACGATGGTCCTGTCCGCTTCCTCTTTTATTGTATTTAAAGAACAATCGACCCCGAATTCGTCGTAAATCAGCCGCTTTCCGGGATCGCTTAGAATCGAATAGGCTTCGTTCAGTTTTTTGATTTTGTTGTCTCCGTCGTTTCCGTTAACGTCGGGATGATTTTCTTTGCACAGTTTTCTATACGCTTTTTTGATTTCGTCTTGGGTGGCGTTTTTCTTTATGCCTAGCGTGTCGTAGTAGGAGTTCATTTTAACCTTCGGTTTCTTTTCGCCTTTGTTCTTGTATATATAGTTGATTTTTTTGAAACATATACAGATCCAAGATTCGGCCTAAAGTTGCCGAATAATTCCGCAAAATCTTTTTGCGATATGCCGTGAAATTCCGTTTTCGGAAGAGGTGATAAAGGTTTCCAATGCGTCACAAGAATTTCCTTATCTCCAATCCAGGTCAGCCAACCTTTCCCGTTTCCGTCTTCGTAATCGTCTGGATCGTCGTAATAAGCTACCGTTTGTTCCAGCGACAACAAACCGAAAGAAGGCGCGAGATATGCCGCTTGCACTTGCGCTTCGTCTTCTCCCCCTGTAGGCAATCTTTCTTTTACCGATATCCATTCGTTATTGTCCCGATTACCCGGTCTGTAATCGGGAGGATTTCCGATAGGTTTTGGCCTGTCGTGAACTAAACGTTTTTCGAAATCGTCGTATTTCGCGCTTTCTCTAGCTCTTTTTATCGCGTTCGCGATCTCGCTTTCTCTTATCTTTTTGAAAATTTTTTTCGTTTTTTCCGTCCACATGTTTTTTATCTCTTTTTTGTTAGTTGCAAATAAGTTCTAAAATATTTTTCCGAGCTGCCCAATTTTAACGCTGCTAAAGCCTCAACGAAATCCATCCATTACATAGGCGTTCCGAATTCTGGCACCAAATAATTGTCGGTCATCAAAGGAAAATCGCCCGTCAATCGACAATCGATTGCCTTATGAATTATCCATCGGGCTTTATCGACCGAACATTCTAGCCCATCCATTTTTTTTGCACAATCCTGCGATATTACGCTCGAAAAATACGTAATCCTCGTAAATCATTTCGATTAAATAATCCGATTTTTTTAATTGCGCTTTAACCGTCTGTCTGACAATATTAAAAAACGGTCTAATTATCATGCTTTTAGTTTCATGAAGACAATCTCCAAACTTTTTTTGATCCTTTTCCGCTCGCCCCGGTATACCAACAAGGGCCGTCAAAAATATCTCTTTCTTCTACATCTTCAGGAGGAAAACCATATCTGATACGATCAACGACCAAATTATCTGGATCAATTTCTATGCCCAGCGATGATTTAGCCTGTTTTACGCATTCTTCTCCGGTCAAAGATCCATGAAAAATTACCGAATTATCCGTTAAAATTTGAGGCTCTTCTAAGAATTCGTCGTATTTTGTCATTTTTAACCATAAAAATTCATTTTATTATAATCGTTTTTTTTACCCGGCAACATGCCCGAGATGACAAAGAATGGCGGCGGGAGTTGAACCCGCCCTCCCGGATATCTATTTCCGATAAGCGTATTCCCTATCATCCTGGAGCCGCATCCACTCTTTTTTTAATTTGTTTTTTAAGCTTTTCTAAATATCTGCTAGATATTTTAGGCTTTAGCCTCTTTTCGGCAACGCCGGGATGTTTTGCTTCCAAGTGCATCAAAAATCCTTTCAGAGAAGAAAAGCGCCTGTTGTTTTTTTGTGGGCACCCCCTCACATTGCATTCGTATCCCCAAGTTCTTGTTTTCGAGTCTGACATATTTAAACCTCCTCTGCTTCGCCAGTATCGAGATCAAAAGCCCACCATCGAAAGACATTGAGAAGACTGTCTTCACAAAGATCCCGGATATCTTCGATAGATTCGAAAGTCATAACGTTACCGTCTTCGTCTTCGACTACCATCGGAACTCGAATGTCCGATTTTTCGTCTCTTTGATCCCTGTCTATTATTGCTATAAGCATTGTTATTCATCTACCATTTCTGCATGGTTTCCACAATCGTTAGAAACAGCTTGTCTTTGACTTTTTGGGCTTCGGGAAGATGTTTGTAAGGCACCATGCACGGGTGGGTTTTTTTTATCTCGCTTTTCTTAGCCCCGTATTTCCAGCCATTTTTTAGCTTTTCATGCATCCAGTTTTCGTGCGATTGTTCTGGTGTAAGTTTCCCATCTTTTTGAAAATAATTTTTGATTCCGTTCGATATAGATTCCTTCATCCATTCCGGCGCGTCTTTCCAATCCGGCTGTTTTTCTCCCAAATACTCGCAAAATACTTTATTGACGTTGTGTACCAACTAGGCAACTTGTTCGACGTATATTTGCATTCTTCCTCCGTTTCTTTCTAAAATTGTTGTTGATATTGTGTCGATAAATTGGCAAACCGAGTATACTTGCCGACGAAAGCGAGTTTAACCGAACCGGTCGGGCCGTTACGATGCTTAGCGATAATTATTTCGGCGATGCCTTTTTTTTCCGAATCGTCGTTGTAAACTTCGTCTCTATAAATAAACAAAATAATGTCGGCGTCCTGTTCTATTGAGCCTGATTCTCTAAGATCGGATAGTCTTGGGACTTTGTCGGTTCTGTTTTCCAAATTCCTGTTGAGTTGAGACAAGGCAATCACGGGAATGCTTAGATCCTTAGCCAATCCTTTCAAGGCCCTGCTTATTTCGCCGATTTCTTGTTCTCTAGTCGCTCCTTTTTTCGCATTGTCCATTAATTGAATATAGTCCACAATCACCAAGGAAACGCCGTCTTCGAGTTGATTGTCGAGTTGTTTTGTGATCGCTATCAATTCGTAATGATTGATACTTTTTATTCTGGATTCCGATGTTAG
>CP070742.1:1149352-1152557 GCA_020348065.1 Candidatus Zixiibacteriota bacterium | reverse complement strand
GACGACCTGGATGGAGATTCATACGAGGATATACTGGTAGCGTCATGGAGCAGCTACGCCGAGGCTATTTCGGGCTTTGACGGTTCTTCGATCTGGCGCTATTTCTGCGGAGACGACGTCTGGGCCATTTACTGGACACATGACATTACCGGCGATGGAATTATCGACGTGGCGGCAGGATCCTTTACCGGAAGCACATACCTCATAGACGGAACGTCGGGGACGCTTATCTGGCAGGCGCCCAGCGAAGCCAAGATCTTCACCGTGAGGCCCATTAAGGACGTCAATGGTGACGGTTACGACGATGTTATCGCGGGTCAGCAGATGCTGGGAGGCGTTGGCGGACGATTTTTCGTGATCTCGGGCGGCACCGTGGATCAGACCGATATCGAAGAGGAAAATATCGCCGTTCCTGACGATTATGCCCTGCTTTCAAACTACCCCAATCCTTTCAACGCCCAGACGACCATATCTTTTGCCCTTCCGGTTCCGTCGAACGTGAAAATCGAGATCTACAATATCACCGGCAGCCAGGTAAAAACTCTTGTTAATGAATATCGCAAAGCTGGTCGACATACCATAATATGGGACGCTACAGACGATTACGGCAACGAGGTCTCGACCGGCGTCTATTTCTACAGGCTTATGGCGGGAGAACTAAATCTCTCGCAGAAGATGACCTTGATAAAATAGCGATTTTAGAAAAAGCTGTGCCCCCGTTACTCAGGTGAATACGGCAGGTTAAGCTCTCACACGGAACCTTTGCGAAGTTTTAACGCCAAAAGGAGAAAGGGAGCGACCATCAAATTGAGGGTTCCGGATGCATTATTATTAGATAATATCCCGAAAGATATTATAGATATTCGGAACTATATTGACATTATGGCAAATAATTATAAAATCGGGGCAAATTCTATTGACAAATTCCTTGGAAGTATTAAATTTAAGTGAATGCAGTTGAAGCGCGTTTGGTTTTTCTTCAAAGGATGCTTCGCGGTTCGTACTTCTGAGAGTTAGAGAGAGAAGAAAGGGTAATTCGAGATTTACATGATATTTGTTTGCCAACTGCATTAGAGAATAAAAGAACTCATTATACTCAAATAAGGGAGGTGAATTACAAAAAGAAAAAATTACACCGTTTCAACCGCGGATTTTTTAAATTTGGAAATCAGGATTCAATCAGGTTTTAATCAGTTAGCGCCAATTTTTTAAAAATTTGGAGGCTTAAGACAATATGAAAAAAACATTAGTAGTAATTTTGTCCTTGATGTTACCGTTAGTCTGGGTCTGGGCCGCCGGGGAGGATGCAAAAGAAGCAGTCTCCTTTGAACAGGAAACCGAATGGCAGCCGGAATATGGTCCCAAGGGGGACCTGCTCAATCCCGAACCTGCCGTCAGTTTCTCGAAATCTTCCTCCGGTGACATTCCCGATCCTCCGGTTATCGCCACCACTCTTTTAAGCGAGGATTTTGAAGATGCCGCTTGGGGCGATCCTTCCACTCCACCTCCCGGCTGGACCATCCTTGACAACGGTACTGAGGGAACCCAGATGTGGTACAATGACGACTGGTATAAATACTATTACTCTACCTGGTCTGACACTACCGCGCGCATTTATTATTTGGGTTCTGCCGAGGATATCTACGACGAATGGCTAATTTCTCCAGCTATTGTACTTCCCGGTGGAGCCACCGCCTGCTCCCTCACGTTCAAGCATTATTACAACGATCGTCTCCAACCCGGCGAAGATACGGCTTATGTGAAGATTACAACTGATGACGGCACCACCTGGAACGATGTCGTTATCTGGGACGAAGACCGCACTACCAGCCCATACCTGGAAAACCTCGACATTACGGCTTACGACGGTAATACCGTAAAAATAGCTTTTGTACTGCAAGCTAATTCCGGCTCCTATAATGACATTTACGAATGGCGTATCGGCTATATGGATGTATGGGCCGATGCGGTTAACCTGCTCAACGAGGAATTCAACAACTGGGGTCCTGGCGGCGGCAATCCGCCTTCGAGTTGGACCATTATCGACAATGGAGTTCCGGACACCGCCCAGACGGACTGGAACGTCAACGACTATCACGATTACACTCGCTGGAGTTCCAAAACTGCGCGGATCTATTATACCAGCACCTACCGCGAATGGCAGGACGAGTGGATGATCAGTCCCTCATTTTCAATTAATGCCCTGGCCGCCTATTGCACTTTAAGCGTGGTCGAGTATTACTACCACTCAACATCGACTGCGCCGTGGGGTCTGGAAGACCATGGGTATATTAAGATCACAACAGACGCGGGAACCACATGGAACGTAGTTTACGACAATGACGTTACCAAAGGAAGTTCATCTACTAAAACCACATTCAAATACGATCTTATGGCATACGCCGGCAACACCTGCCAGCTCGCATTCCATTTTGTAAATTCCCCATCTGGTTCCGATTACTGGAATTTTGATGATGTCGCTATTGAAACGCTGGTTCCTCTTGATCACGACGTGGCGACTTACGCCATCAATGCCCCCACTATGGGAATTACGGGTTATGACACCGACATTTCCGTGGATGTTATCAATCTGGGGTTGAACACCGAGACTTTCGATGACAGCACCAATATGTGGCTGCTTAACAAAAACACGCTGTTCTACGAAAACTTCAGCGATCCGCAGGGATGGACGGGCGCGAGCCCTCCTGTTAACATAGCGGGCACCTGGGCGGTCATCGACAGCGGCGACGAAGCCACGCCTGCCTGGAACAATAATGACTGGCACGCCTATTATTATTCCACCTGGACCGATACCATCGCCAGGGTTTACTATTACACCTCGCCCTACGAGAACATGAACGAGTGGCTTATCACGCCGGCGTTTGACATGTCGAGCGTTACGGACGTTCGTCTGACGTTCAAACAATATTACTACGACGATTCCGCCACCGAAACCGATACCGGCTGGGTGCTTATATCTTCAGACGACTTTGCTCATGTCAATGTCGTCGCCATGTACACTTCCACCCAGGGTTCATCTTCAAGCCCGGATTATCCGGACTATGATATATCGGCCTGGGCCGCGGGTCAGTCAAACGTCAAGATAGCGTTTAAATATGTCGGCTATTCGGCATGGTACTGGTATCTTGACAATGTCGAGTTATACGAGGTACTGGCTCCGACGCTGGCGTACTCCGGCGGGGAG
>CP070742.1:1142190-1149252 GCA_020348065.1 Candidatus Zixiibacteriota bacterium | reverse complement strand
TCCCCGAATAATCCTCCGTTTTCATCCGCGCGAAGTATATCCCCGATGGCAGGTTATCTGCGTTCCATGTAACGGTCCTGGCACCGGCCTGCTGGTATTCGTTTACGGGCTGCGCCACCTCCTGCCCCAGGATGTTGTAAATCGTTATGGAGATAATACCCTGCAGGGCGAGATTGTATTTCAATGTTGTAGTATTATTGAAGGGATTGGGGTAGTTCTGGAGGAGATGAGTTGATTTTGGAAGAAATTCCTGTACATCATCAATATCGGTTGAGGGCACCTCGCCGAAATCGTTCAGGATTTGATGCAGGATATAATGGGAGATCGGCTCCTCGACATAGTATAGCGGGAATTCCAGGACGGCGGTGTTATAATTGTCGGTTTGGTGAACTATGCCGATAGGGCGACCGTGATAATTGGAGGTGTCGGGATTTATGGCAACATAGGTATAGATGACTTCGGAGCTGTCGTTGGGAATAAGCGCGCCGATGCCATTGAGTCTTCCGGGAGGAAGTCCCGAGGGATAGATGATTCTGCCGGTCCGTGAAGAATCCAGGGCAAAATTATAAAATGACGTAGATATCGAGTTGCCGCCAGTAAATTCCATGTTTTCATAAGCGCTGGGGAATTCCGCCCCGTTAAGATTGAAGAACTGGTTCTGGATTTCGTCTGAATCGAAAGAGAGAACTCCCTCGACTCCGGAGTGGGGCGTCAGTTGTCTTGTCCCGGCCAGAATGATATTTCCGCCCAGTTCGAGATATGTTTCAAGTATATTCCTGCTATTGTAAAATCTCTGGTATCCCGACGCCAATTCTTTGGCGTAAATCAAGGTCGAGTAGTTGGCGATCTCCGGCAGCATCTGGGGGCTGTAATAGATTGCCTGATGCCGGTAATTTGCCAATATATTTTCGTAGAACGCCATCATGGAATCAAAATCGGGGTTTACCTGGGGATTGACGGAGGTGCAGTTTATGAGGAGGATACCGGAATCGAATCCCATGGGGGTGGCGGAGACCGTATCGGAGCCGAAAGAAACGTTCATAAACGAATCGATGGCGGTGACGTAATAGAAAAATTCCAGGCCGTTACCGACGTAGGTGTCGGTAAAGTAATTGGTCTCTATGGTATCGATGAGCATGAAGTTATCCGGGCCGAGCGCTTTATAAATTAAATAACCGAGAATATCGTCCTCCGGATTGTGGTTCCAGCTAAGATCGATTATGGAGTTACCCCCGGCGGCGGTTAATCCTGTGGGGGTTTGGGGTTGGCCGGTGTTGATGGAGGCTTCCCGGGAATATCCTCCTTCCAATCCCGATATTTTGGCCGACATTATCACGTAATAATATGTGATATTGTTCTGTACGGCGGTATCGACGAATACGGTGTCTGTAAAGCCGTCGGGCGTCAATTTCCGGGGATCGTAGACGCCGGATTCGGTTCCCCTGTAAATACGATATTCATGAAGACCCGACCTATTCAGCGCCTGCCAGCCCAATGACACAAAATCCTCGTCCCAGGCAGTTACCCTGAAGTTTGATGGAGGCCCCAGGGGGACGTTGACGTAGTCATGCTGATAGAAACTGACAACCGAGTCGGCCAATTCCAGAAACTGCGCGAAACCGAGATTGTTGTAGTATTGGGCTATGGAGGATGAATCAGCCGTGTGTCCGAGGAGATTATTTACATAATTATCGGGGTCGCTATGGATTTGGTTTCCGCCTATAACCGCGACGGTTAAAGTCTCAACCTCTCCGGCGGGAAGATCGAAGGGGCCGAATGAAATCAGATACTTTGTTTCGAAACCGTCCGCGAGATTGGGTGAAAAACTCGGTTTCGGTATCCAGCCGTTGTTCTCCCAGTAGCTGAGATCGCACCAGATTGTCCCGTAGTCTTTTTCGCCGTTGGACATCATCTCGTATTTCACGATATCGCCGCAGGGCGTACCGTTGCCGCCGCAGGGGAAGGGTCCGTTATAGTTCTCTATACGCCGGGGACCCCAATCGTAGACGCTATTGATATTGTTTACCCACCAGTTGAAACTGGCTTCCAGGTCAGGTGTGTTAGATCCCACAAGAGTTAATCCTATTACTCCCACGGGGCTCAGGCTGTCGAATTGGCCGTTTTGCGGCTGGCCGTCGTTGTCGGCCAGCCAGCTGATCCCGTGATCGCCGTGTTCCACATACCCGCAGATATCATCCATGTATCCCGGGTTACCTTCCGAATAATGAAATACATCGCCGTCCCAGTAAATCCCGACATAGGTATTATGCAGGTACCTGCTGCCGATATTTTCCAGGATGTATTCCAGGATCACGAAATCGTTATACCCCGGAGAGCTCCAGGCGAAGCTATGCTGAGTAATTTTAATGTGCATCGGAATATGCGGTCTCTGGGTGAACGGGTCCGGACCGATAGAGGAGTTGGTGTCATAGTAAACGGCGTAAATCTCCTCGTCGGCCATCATCTCTTCCCGCCATAGCCCTCCATTGGGATAATCTTCCGGGTAAAGCTCAAAATGATTGCCCCACCAACCGTCCAGACCGACCGAAACCACGGTATCGAGGGCTGGATTGCCGTTTTGATCGACGGTATCGATCTCCGCCCCGATCCAGATGGCACCGATGAAAAGATATTCCAGATCGGATTCGGCCGGGAACATGGCGCCGGGAGCGGGATCGAAAATGCCCTCGGCATCCTCATATTCGCCCTCCAGCGAGCCGAGATTGCCGAAATTTGTGACGCTGAGATTGATATTGGGTACGCGATGCACGAAAAGCTGGGTGTTGGGCAGCTCGGTTATGGTTGGAGCGGTTCGATGATTGTTAAAGCCGTAAGCTGTTGATAAAAATATAGATAGCGTTAATAAAACAGTAGACAATCTCATAATTAACCCCCGTTTTTGAAAATCAGCGGCCAACTAAAACGTTCCTGCACTAAAGATAATAAATTAACCTTTTTTAACAACGAAATTCAGACATTAGTGTTGCAAAAAGCCTACCTCGCATTCGGGAATTACTCTTTTTAATGAGTTAGAAAATTATAACCCAAAACGTTATTTTAGGAGTAATAGCTTGATGCTTCCCGAATAATCCTCCGTTTTCATTCTGGCGAAATATATTCCCGATGACAGGCTGGCAGCGTTCCAGGTTATGGTTTTGGCGCCCGGATTCTGATAATCATTTAATAGTCTGGCCACCTCCTGCCCCAGGATGTTATAAATGGTTATGGAGACATTCCCCGCCTGCGAGAGATTGTATTTCAAGGCGGTAGCATTATTGAAAGGATTGGGGTAATTCCACATTAGCTGTGTGGATCCGGGTAACAATATCTGGCTGTCATCGATTCCGGTCGGTATTTCGCCGAAGTCGTTTAAGATTTGGTGCAGGATCTGATATGATATCGGTTCCTCGACATAATACGACGGGAATTCCAGCGCGGCGGTATTGTAGGTGTCGGTTTGGTGAACCATAGCGATGGGGCGGCCGTGATAATTGGAGGTGTCGGGATTGACGGCGACATAGGTATAGATGACTTCGGAGCTATCGTTTGGAATGAGCGCGCCGATGCCGTTGAGTCTGCCATCCGGGAGGTCAGGCGGGAAAACTATTCTGCCGGTTCTCAGGGAATCCAGCATAAAGTCGTCGAAATCGGGCGCGGCAGAATTCGCGCCTGTAAATTCGGTGTTATATATAATGTCAGGGTATTCGGCGCCCGCCAGATTAAGGTATTTATATCGGAAATCCAGCGAATCGAATTCCAATAAGCCCCGATAGGATGGTGTCGGGGCCAGATGCCTGGAACCGGCAAGAATCAAATTCCCGCCCGCTTCCAGGTATCGTATATAAATATCTTCATTACTTAATAAATAAAAATAACTATATAGAATGCATTCCTTGGCAAATATTACGGTTGAATACGGCGCCAGTTCGTTCAGATGGGTGATCCCGTGGTTGATTATTGTGTGAGTATAATTTTCCAGTATATTTTCGTAGAATACCACCATAGAATCATAATCGAGATTGTATTGAGGATTGTCGCTGTTGCTGTTTATCAGAAGTATCCCCGAATCCAGGCCCATAGGAGAAGCGGAAACGGTATCGGAATCGAATGAGATATTCTGGAATGTGTCTATGGCAGTTATAAAATAGCAGTATTCAAAACCATTAGTAAGACCGAAATCGGTGAAAGCGTTAGTAAGGCTCGTATCGATAATGGTAAATTCCTCCTGTTCCTCGGATCTGTGCATAATGTAACCGTAAATATCCGGTTCAGGATTAGGATCCCAGCTCAATTCTACCTCGGCGTTGGCTGCGGTTGCTGTCAACCCGGTCGGCGTCTGCGGCTGCCCGGTATTGATGGACGCTTCCAGAGAATACCCCCCTTCATTTCCCAAAATGCTTGCCGACAGTATGACATAATAACAGGTGATGTTATTCTGGACACTGGAATCAACGAATATGCTGTCGAGGAATCCATCGGGGGTTAATTTCTGCGGATCGTAGACGCCGGGCTCGGTTCCCCGGTAAATACGGTATTCCAGCAGGTTCGGCCTGCCGACGGGATCCCATTCTAAGGCTACAAAATCCTCGCCCCATCCTGAAACTCTAAAATTTGACGGCGGGCCCGGTGGGATGTTGATATATCCGAGCTGATAGAAACCGATAATAGAATCCGCCGTATGGATAAGCCTGTTGAAACCGAGATTAGCGTAGTAAATCGCTATTGAAGAGGAATCAAATGTACGGTCCTCCAGATAGGTTGCGTAATTCAGGGGATCGGTATGGAACTGACTTCCGCCGATAACCGCGACCGATAGGGTTTCGACCTCTCCCGCGGGAAGATCGAAGGGCCCGAAAGATATTAAGAATCGGGTATCGTAACCATCGGCAAGATTTGACGATTGGGGGGATCCCGGAATCCAGCCGTTGTTTTCCCACACCGTCAGATCGCACCACATCTGACCATAGTCATGCTCGCCGTTGGACATGACCCTGTATTTGGCCTTATCGCCTCCGGGGGTGCCTTTACCGCCGCCCGGGAAGGGGCCGTTATAGTTCTCGATCAGTTGCGGACCCCAATCGAAATTGCTGTTAATATTCGATATCCACCAGTTGAAGTTGGTCCGTAGACCGGATATGGATGATCCCAGGAGCGTCAATCCGATTACGCCGGTGGGGCTGCGATAATCGAATACGCCATCGTATGGCTGGCCGTCATTGTCAGCGAGCCAGGCGATTTTGTAATTACCGTTCTGCACATATCCGCATAAATCGTCCGTGGCACCGGCCGCGCCGCCCTCCGAATAGTGAAATACGTCTCCATCCCAATAGACGCCTATCCAGGCGTTATGCAGGTATCTGGCACCGATATTCTCGATAAAATATTCGAGTATGACAAAATCATGATATCCCGGAGAGCTCCAGCCGAAGCTGTGCTGAATGATCTTCAGACCCAGCGGTATATGCGGTCTCTGGTCGTTGGGATCCGGTACCACGAAGGTGCCTACACAGGTATCGTAATAGACTCCATAAATTTCCTCGTCCGCCATCACCTCTTCGCGCCATATTCCGCCGCCCGGGGCCTCCTCGGGAAACAGTTCCATTATGTTGCCCCACCAACCGTCGGTACCGACGGATACCAGGGTATCAAGAACCGGATTGCCGTATTGATCAATGGTATCGATTTCGGCACCGATCCAGATAGCCCCGAAGTACAGATAATCCAGATCCGAGCCCGCCGGAAACATGGCACCGGGGATCGTTTCGCTATGCTCTGCGGTATCCGGGCCGACAATTCCATAAGGTCCCAATATCCCATAATTGGTGACGCTGAGATTGATATTGGGTTCGAGGTGAACCAGAAGTTGAGTGTTGGGCAAGCTTGTTATGATTGGATAGTCTTTGTTATTATTAAGACCGTATGCTGTCGAAACCGGGAGCAATAACGCCAGCAGTACGTGAGAAAGGCTCATCTCTCACCTCCGCGTTATATATTTGATGGCGGCCAACCTGTACAAGGTATACAATCAAAATATTAAATTATTCCTTATGGGCAGGAAATTTCCGCAGGTATTTTTGTCCTGTTGACAAAGGGCGGATTCGCAGGTATTATCATTTTTCCATAAGGCTTTAGGATTGAATGGATAATCGGGCGGTCAGGATCGGAATAGCGTACGACGAAGCGTTTTTGCTCCATGACACCGGCCCCTGGCATCCGGAGTCGCCGGAGCGGCTGAAGGCCGTTATGGAAACTATAAACGGCATGAATATGGAATATGAAAAGATCGATCCCAGAAAAGCCACGAAAGAAGAACTTGCTCTGATCCATGATCCCACATATGTTGAGGCCATTTTAAATCTCGATCCCAGGGGTACGGTTATGCTCGATCCCGATACAACCTTCTCGCCTGGCACGAAAACAGCGGTGTTGAAAGCGGTGGGGGCGGTTCTTGATTCGGTGGATAAAATAATCGAAGGCAAAATCGACAGGGCTTTTTGTCCGGTCCGCCCGCCCGGACACCATGCCGAGCCGGCGCGGGCGATGGGCTTCTGTATTTTCAACAATATCGCTATCGGAGCGGCATACGCGGTTGAAAAGAAGGGCATAGGCAAGGCAGCCATCATCGATTGGGACGTTCACCACGGCAATGGCACGCAAAAGGCTTTTTACGCGAGCAACAAAGTCTTTTATATTTCGCTTCACCAGTATCCTCATTACCCCGGTACCGGATCGGCTGGTGAAACCGGGACCGGAAAGGGGGAAGGATACACATTAAACGTACCTATGGCGCGTGGTTCAGACGACGGCGATTACAGGAAAGCATTTGAGGATAAAATAATACCGGTTCTTAATGATTTTCGGCCGGGAATGATATTTATTTCAGCCGGTTTTGATGCTCACAGCGACGATCCGCTGGCGGGGATCGACCTTTCCACCGAATTTTACGGCGAGATGACGGCGATGCTGAGAAAGGCGGCGGAAAAATATTGCGGGGGAAGAATAATTTCGGTGCTTGAAGGCGGATATAATCTTGATATATTAAAAGAGACGGTGGCTATCCAT
>CP070742.1:1137360-1142090 GCA_020348065.1 Candidatus Zixiibacteriota bacterium | reverse complement strand
CTATTAGCGACGGCCAGGTCATTGCCGCCACCGCCATTGAGATCAGCCGCGAAAACTGAAAAAGGATAATTTCCGACCCCGTATTTAGCCGCCTCCGGATATGTTCCGTCACCATTATTCAGAAGGATTGAGACATTATCGGATAGAATATTAGTCACGGCCAGGTCGTTGTCGCCATCGCCATTGAGGTCGGCCGCGAAACCTGAGGAAGGACAAAACCCGGCCCGGTAATTAACAGCCGTCTGAAATGTCCCGTCACCGCTATTCAGAAGAATCGAGACGTTGTCGGAACCATTGTTAGGCACGGCCAGATCATTGTCGCCGTCGCCATCGACGTCAATCGCGAAAACCGAAGTAGGAACCTCCCCTACCCCGTAATTAACCGCCGCCTGAAATGTCCCATTACCGTTATTAAAAAGGATTGAGACACTATCGGAACCATTATTGTTCGTTGCCAGGTCAATATCGCTATCGCCATCGAGGTCGACCGCGTAAACTGAAGTGGGGCCATTCAAGACCCCATAATTAACCGCCGCCTGAAATGTCCCGTCACCGTTATTCCGAAGGACTGAGACATCATCGGAATACCAATTAGCCGTGGCCATGTCATGGTCGCCATCGCCATCGAGGTCAGCCGCGAAAACTGAATGAGGGTTCGCCCCGACCCCGTAATTAACCGCCGCTTGAAATGTCCCGTCACCGTAGTTCATAAGGACCGAGACATCGTTGGAATCCTTATTAGACGCGGCCAGATCATTGTAGCCATCGCCATTAAGGTCAGCCGCGAAAACTGACGTGGGGCGTTCGCCGGTCGCGTAATTAACCGGTGCGGGAAATGTCCCGTCACCGTTGTTCAAAAGGACCGAGATATTGTGAGCATTATAATTAGCCACGGCCAGATCATTGTAGCTATCGCCATCGAGGTCAACCGCGAAAACTGAATAAGCACCTTCCCCTGCCACGTAATCAACCGCCGCCTGAAATGTTCCGTTACCGTTATTCAGAAGGACCGAGACATTGTTGTAAGCCGCGTTGGTCACAGCCAGGTCTTTGTCGCTATCGCCATCGAGGTCAACCGCGAAAACTGAAGTAGGCCAATCCCCGACCCCGTAGTCGATCCTGGCATTAAAAAGGGGTTCAAAGGCGAAAGAGTTTAACGATGCCAGAAAGAGTAATGTTACTGTCAAGCTCAAAATTGAACATTTCATGATCAATCTCCTACTCCAACCGTAATTATCACATTTGAAGTGATCTTTACAAATCACTCTCTCGATACACAATTTTCGCAAGTCAACAATGAGTGCTATTCTTCAACAAATATAATTTTTGCTTAATTATTGTCAAGCATTATCTTCTTTCTGTTGTCAGGTCAGGCGACCTGGGGACACGGAATGTATTTTACCTCACTCTTTGCTCCATCTGATTACGTGTAAGCCATCCTCGCGGGTTCGGAACTCATAGATATCACCTTCGGCCGTTATAAAGGGTTTTGGCGTCGAAGAGTAATATTCGGGCTCCGCCGGGGGAACAACCTTATCTATGAGATTATACTCAAGATCGAATTGACATATCTCATAGAAACTAAAATCGGTATAATAATACACGGCCAAATAGAGGTGGGACGGTTCCATGCTATTCAATAATTCCACATGCACAAGGTTCTCAACGCCCAATTCTATTATGACAGAATCAGCGTCGGGGCTGTAACCGGATGTATCCGGGTCTTTAAAAAAGTAAAAAATGGCTTTATCGTGCGCAACATAATACGCAAGACGGAATAATCCATCCGAAGACAATACCGCAGACGTTCCACCGGGTATAAACTCCTCGCCATCATAAGTTACCCATCCCCATTTAAAAGTACCGAACATAATCCTGCCGTCGTATGTCCAATTAAGAAAATTTGCGGCTACATCGGGATCTTCCGTGAAAGGAACCAGGCTATCTACCGTTAAATCTTCATAATTTATTACCGGAACATAAGACATGGGCCATACTGTGGTTAGATAGATTCGTTTTTCGCTGTCAACGAATATATCGCCGACATCCCCTTTGTACATTACCCGCTGGTAATCTGGCGAACCGCTTGAAATATCGAAAATCAAATCGCCGTCATCTCTGAATCCCTTTAATTGGATAAGGCTCGATGTAATAATAATACAACAGTCGGCATCAACAAACGCCCCATTTGGCCCCTCTCCAGTTACAAAATAATCATCTGTGGAATCCTCAGGAGTGCCGGGATCCACGTTCGAATAGCCCGGCGATGCCTTTAGTTCGGAATTTCCATGGCCCCATTCAACAATAAAAAGCTCTGAGGATGTATAGCTAGAATAGCAATATCCATGAGAAATCAATAAAGCTATGATTATTAGGCCTACTGGTTTCATTTTTCACCTCCTTTAATGTACATCGAATCTCATAAATTTATAATCGTGTTTGCGACGGCTATATGTATGAAGTAAATAATCGATCCTGGTTTGACGCTTATCGCGTTCATTTCCACCCTTTGCATGTATAATAATAGCCCGCGAAATCCTGCCATTTAGTTTATTTACATCATTTATTATAACTACATGGCTAAAAGGTTTTAGTTTTTTCGCAAGTATAATTATATCATTAGGTTCAGCTTCGGCCTCGGTAATTTCGGTCAGGCCCAGGGGAACGTGGTCGCCATCAGGAGGCGGATAGGGATAATAGTTTTCCACCACATGTGCCACACCTATATGATTAAGCCGGTACCATTCATTTTGTTCCACACTAATATCCTGTATTCTGGCGCTGATAACCAGGCTGGAGCAATCATTAAAGATATAAGGTCGTTTGCCCATTTGAGGATAAGGGTCTCTTCCAAAAGTATAATATGGCGTTCCCATCTGCGTAACCGCCCAGTCGCGGATATCCCAATTTTCGATCGGTTCGTTAGTGGGGCCGGTGATAACTAAATGAGCTTTAGACTTCTCGGCTGAGATAACGTCCTGCAAGAGATGTTCATTCTTAAAGTTTATGACTCGCGACCTGATAAGAAATCGCAGTTCGGCGTTAACCTCCGGGTCCTGCCAGTCTATCTCTCCATGTAGATAGAACCTCCAATCAGAACCCCAGATAAAAGTCATATCATAATCATTATAGTAATCTTGTTGCCACCAAATGGATGAGTAACCACCGGATCTGGCATAATCATCGACCCAATACCATTTATACGAAATATCGCCCCATTTGGCATTATCCCAATTATTTACGGGATAAGGGGAAAAAGCTTCCAGATCGCGATAATAATAAACCTGGCCCCATTCCGCGGGCAAATCCCAATACCTATAATGCTCGCCATCCCAGAACGTAGCTTCAGAAGGCAGGATCTCGCCCTTAGGAATATAATATCGGTAATCATCTTCGGAAACTCCTGAATCATCAATTTTTGCCCGGATCAAGGAAAAAATATCAATGCCGTCTTTGAGGCGCGGCGGCGGATACCAGGGGTAATGTGTCACCAGCACCGAATCGATGGTGGGCATAATATCGAACTCTTCTACGTTTGAAGAAAGAACATCCAGGGTGAGCATATTCACCTCCACCCATGCATTATATGAGTCGTTTTCCGGATCTGCTAAATGGCCATCGTTTTCACCTGTATTCTGGCGTCCGTCCCAGATGATTATCATGGTGTCGGGCGGATGTAATCTTGGAAAATTCGGATCATAATCATCCTCCTCGATATAGGGAAGGGTAAGCGGTTCCTCATAAATACAGATTTCGTCCTTATCGCTAATTTTAAACCTTACATCGTGTTCAGGCGTAAGACCCATTTCCCGACCCCACCTGAAGACAAATTCGATATCCTCCCCTGCGGCCGGTCGGAAACAGACTGTGGAATCGTTGGTGCAATCAAGCTGTAGATATGACATAATTGTAATGGCATTTATCTTTCTTTTCGTTGTCAGGTCAGGCGACCTGGCAACACCGGGAGTTCATTTATTGCCAAGCAAACCGAACTCGCAAATCGAGATAAATTATCGGGATCCGTATTAATATAAAAGAGTATCGAAACACGAGACATTTCAACCAGATAAATTTTGCCGGAACTCTATATCTATAACAAATATATATTCCCTTTTCAATATTTATTTCAAAAAAATAGCGGGCAAAAAAAGCGGCCCGCGGGGGCCGCTCAGTTATCAGCATAATTGCACTTTCTGGGGAGAATATTTTACGCCAATAACGTCATTCTATGCTCACGGTGATTCCCCAGTTGACGGGGTCGCGGGGTTTGGAGGCGTTCCAGTCGTTGAAGGAGTGGGAACCATCGGTTACGAAATTGACCACGTAGGTTCCGGGCTCCAGGATGATGGTATCCCTGAACATCCTGTTTTTCCTGGCCCCTCCGGCGGGTTCGGTGTTGCGCCAGGTCATCTCCCATACCGCCCTGCCGGTTCTATCGTCGACGATCCAGCCGTAGTCATACATCTCGTCGCGAGAGCCCTCGCCGATGGCATATATATGGATCTTGGTTCTATCTTTAATGGTAAACTTTGTGCGCCGGCGATCGTTGTCGCGCAGGCCGGTCATTTTAACCAGTATATCAGCCCCCAATTTGACTTCGGATTCTTTTAAAAGCCTGAAATCCGATTTCCTGAAATCTTTTCCGGGATAAATAGCCAGCCCCCATAAGCTACCCTCATAGGGTGCCGAGGTGTTCCAATCGCGGTAAGAATGAGAATCGTCGGTAATAT
>CP070742.1:1130409-1137260 GCA_020348065.1 Candidatus Zixiibacteriota bacterium | reverse complement strand
GTTTCCGACAACGTCTCGATCCTGAAAAATTTGAGCAGTGGCAGTACTGGACGTTGCTGCTATAACGACAATCAGAACTGCGTTGACACGACAGGGGTTGCATGCCTCGACCTTGGCGGCTACTGGGATGCGGGTCTGAACTGCATAGATGATCCCTGCCTGGTTGAGGGGCGTTGCTGCTACAACAACAATCAAAACTGCGTCGACACAACGGAGGCGGCATGCCTTGATCTTGCCGGCAACTGGGATGCGGGTCTGAATTGCACTGACGATCCCTGCCCTTGCGATTACGTTGTGGGCAACGTAAACGGCAGCGATAACTACAACGGCCTTGATGTAACCTACGGAGTCGCCTATTTAAAAGGCGGCAACCCGCCTTTGTGTGAACCTTGTTCTTTATGCCCGGATTGGCATTATTGCGGCGACGTCAACGGCAGCTGCAACTATAATGGACTGGATATTACTTACGGCGTTGCGTATCTGAAAGGCGGCGCCCGATTAATAACGTGCGAAGATTGCCCGCGACGCGATGGAGCCACAATTACAATCAAAAGCAGAGATAATTATTTTGAAAATGTGGGCAGACAAGAAGAAAAAGCAGGTAAAGCCAAATCGGAAGATAAAAAATCGCATATTGTCAAAGATCTCTGGGAAAATAAATAATCTGGTTCCAAAGTTGAGAAATTTTAGGCCTGATAATTTTCTTTGCCATGATTGGATTCGGCATGTACATAATCGTAAATGCCTATCCAAGGCCGCATAAGGACATGCGTCCGGTATGTGTTTCTATCGGCTGCAGGCAGGTCTCGGTGAGACCTGCCCTACTTGATTAATTGTCAGGAGCCCTGCCGGTTACTGACCTACCGCTACGGTTGCGTGTCGCAATTTATTGCGACCGTACGCGGGCAGGTTCGCGGCCAGAATAAATTTTGACACGCGCCTTTAGGATGTAGCCGGGGTCCCGCAGGGACCCCGGAACAAAAAGGGCTTAGCTCCGGGGTCTTTTCAAGACCCCGGCTACTAGTTGGCATTGTCATTCCCGAAATCTTTAATCCGTCGGGAGCCTCCGGGTCGACCGATCGGGAATCCATTCTGTGTTCCGTCAGGTCGTAGGCCGCAGGCCGTGACCTGACGGTATATAGGAACATAAAATCGTATACCAGCGGTCAGGTCTCCTCCCGACTGAAAGTCGGGATCACGACCTGACCGAACCATTTTCGACCGCACCAGGAAGCATACCATTGCCGGGGGCTTTTTTAGTTTAAATAATAAGTATTATGTAAACCTTTTGTTGCGGATGCCGAAATTAATAATGTATGTTCACGAGTATGGACGAAAACGTTCAGGGGTATCTCGATTATCTCAGTCTGGAAAAGGGACTGTCGTCTCTAAGCCTGCAGTCCTACCGTTCCGACATCGACAAGTTCGAGCGGTTCGTGAAAAAGCAGGATAAGGGGCTGGATGAGATCCGGCAGTCCGATCTTTCCGGCTTCCTCGATTACCTCAGATCTACCGGAATGGCGCCGTCGTCCATAGCGCGCCATCTGAGTTCCATCAAGGGTTTCTTCCGCTATCTCAACCGCACGGGGGAGACCGCCAATAATCCTGCCCAATCGATAAGCGGACCAAAACTATATCGTACTCATCCTGGCGCCTTAGGTATTGAGGATGTGAAAGAGCTTCTCGATTGCGCCAAGAGAGCCACCGAAACCGACCGTTCGAAAAAGAAACTATCTTTGAGGGATCTCGCCCTGCTGGAATTTCTCTACGGCACCGGCGCCAGGGTCTCCGAGGCGGTGGAGGCCAAACAATCCGATCTCTACGTCGAGATGAGCCTGGTCAAGCTCTTCGGTAAGGGAAAAAAGGAAAGGGTGGTGCCCATGGGCCACGCTGCCTGGGAAGCGTTAAAAAATTATCAGAACATATGCCGTTTCGGTCTGGCCGGTTCAAAAAGCGGGGATTATATATTTCTGAACAACCGCGGCGGCAGACTTTCCCGGATGGGAATCTGGAAAATCCTGAACAAATATGTCAGCGCCGCCTGTATAACCAAAAAAGTCAGCCCGCATACCCTGCGGCACAGTTTCGCCACGCATCTTTTGCAGGGAGGCGCCGACCTCATCGCCGTGCAGGAGCTTCTGGGGCACGCCGATATCGCCACCACCGAGATATATACTCATCTCGACAAAGACTTCCTGGTGTCGGAACACCAGGAATTTCATCCGAGAGAAAAATGGTAAAAGTCCAGGATAAAAATAAAACCGTCAAGATTACGACCCGCAGCGGCAGGTTCCATATCGGATTGTGTCAATCGGGAGGCAATATATCCGCGAAGCTGCCCAGGTTGGTTCCGACCGCCAATGTAGTTGTCCATAATTTCGACACCTCTGAAGAACTCCACGCGCAGTTCCAGCGATCCTATATCGATATACTTATCCTGTCCGCTATGGATGATCCCTCGTGGTTGAGCGATATGGTCAGGAAGATCAAATCGCAGGCTCAACTGCAATTTATACCCCTTATGGTATATGCCCCGGGAGCCGGCAAAGATCTAATCATAAATTGCCTGATTGAGGGCGCGGACGATATTACCATAGACGAATGGGATGACGAGCTGATGCCCGCCAAAGCCATGATGCTGGTCTCCAGGACACAGAGGGATCTGGGCGTGAACCCATCGTCAAGGCTGCCGGGAGCCAACGCCATCGAGTTCGAGATTGATAAAAGAATCCATAACAACGAAAAGTTCGCCGTATGCTACGCCGACGTCGATAATTTCAAAGCCTATAATGATTACTACGGCTACATGTATGGCGATAAAACCATAAGGATAACCTCCCATATTATTCGGACGGTCGTTCAGGACCTTGCCCCCGATGATGGTTTCGTGGGGCATATCGGCGGCGATGATTTCGTGTTCATAATACCGCCTGAAAAAGTCGAAAATGTATGCCAGAACGTTATCTCCACCTTCGATAGAATGGCCCCGTTCCGATACGACGAAGCCGACAGGGAACGCGGATGGATCGAGGTGGCAAATCGCAAAGGGGAGATGGAACGCTTCCCCGTATTCACCATATCCATAGCGGTGATAATCAACCAGAAGAGGATGTTCAAACATCCCGGCGAGATGAGCCATATGATGGCGGATCTGAAGAAATACACCAAGACCCTTCCGGGATCAAATTACATGATCGAGCGAAGGCGTAAATATTAATTAGGTTTAAAGGGAGAATTATAGATATTCGTAAAAACCGCTTTTATCTTCCGGAATAATAATCTTTTAAAATTTCTTGTTTATGCGTGGGTAAAAACTCGATTTTTATTCTCGATTCTACCAATACCTCGTTACGGGTATCGTCTCCCCAGGAAAATTCTCCCAATGATCGGACCATTACGGTCGAATCGATCATGTCGACGTTATCCCATTCGACGTTATAAACAGCGCCGTTTACATAGAATTTCGGCGTAAGGCCGCCGGCCTTGGTTCTGCCATGACACTCGATATGCCAGCGGGCGGCTTCTACACCCGCGTTTGCGGCCGCTTCCGCCCGCTCGGACGCGTCGGGCGAGTCGGTGGCCATACTATTATGATTGGTCGAAATCGTTGCCATGGATAATGTTGCGGCTATCAGAACCGCTAAAGTCGAGAAAATCAATACCACGGTGTCGGTTCTTGTGTCAAATTGACTTATCATCCTATCCCTTCAGAAAACCTTTGCAATTGTTTGCAGTTTTATCTTCCATTTCTCCTTCAATAAGCCCGTTAACCTATTGAAAAACAAAGAATTTCCTTAATTTACATATATAAAAATGCAATAAGAATGCCAATATAGGATAATTGAAAAAACGGGGAATTTAAGGCTTAGCTATTTTTTGGATATTTTCACCGCGGTACCGTAAGCCAACAACTCCGCCGCTCCTTGCATAAGGGAGGAGGTGGAAAATCTTACCCCGATTATCGCGTTGGCGCCGAGAGATTCCGCCTCCGCGATCATCCTATCTAAAGCCTGTTCTCGCGCTTCAGCCATCATTTTCGTATAATCGTGCACTTCACCGCCAACTATACCTCTAAGAGCAGCCATAATATCGCGGCCAAGATGACGCGCCCTGATTGTGTTGCCTCTCACCAATCCCAGAATTTCAGTTACCTGGTACCGGTTAACTTCAAACGCTGTCGACAGGATCATATCTCCACCTCGTCGTATCTATCATGCTTTCTGGAAAACAGTCTTTCCCTGATAATCGAAACCAATAAAACAATAAGACCCAAAATCAGTCCGCTGACTCCAACTTTTACATACAAAGGAATTGTGGCGTCAAGTAAAAATCCTTGCAGAAAATTCCAGGCGGCGAAAACAAGAATCAAAATCGCGCCTATTGAAAGCAATATCCAGCCGATCCCGCGTTCCAGGCGGTTGTAGATACCGTGCCAGTATCCCGCCCAGAGCCGGTCGGGAAGGTCGAAATATTTCATATCGTCGGTAACCTCCTTCAATCTCATAAGCTTCGCGTATTCCTCCCGGCAGGCGCTGCAGGAAACAAGATGGTCGCTTACTTTTCGCTTTTCGCCGGTCTCAAGTTCGCCGTCAACCATGCCGGAAAGGAGGATCTTTATCTCTTCACAACTCATAACTTAATCCCCCTTTTTTCGAGAATTTCCCTCAGTTTCAGACGAGCGTAGTAGAGCCGCGACATAACCGAACCCCTGGGAATATCCAGGACTTTCGCGACCTGCTCGTAAAACATATCCTGGAAATGATTTAGGATGATAATCTCCCGGAATTTATCGGGAAGCTCGTTTACGCAGTTCCAGACCTCTCTTTGAATTTCGCTCTTTTCAAACAATACATCCGGCCTCTGGTGTCGCGGGGCGGCCGCCGCGTATATCATTTCTGAAGACGTCAAAACGCTACCGCGATTGGCCTGTTGGCGAAGATGATTTTTGCAGAGATTGGAGAGTATCCGGAAAAACCAGGTCCTGAATTGGTATACGGGATTGAACCTGTTCAGGTTTTTATAGGCACGGATGAAAGCCTCCTGCGAAAGATCGTAGGCATCGTCATGGTTACCGATCATCCCGACGGCGAATAGGTACGCCCCTTTTTGATACCGCTCCACCAGAATCTTAAACGACTTTACCTTCCCCTGAAGTATCTGCAGAACAAGGGAGTTGTCGCTTATGTCGCCTTCAATCTCGGCCGCGGTCATCTTTCCCCTGACAGTAATTCCGGGTATTTTTATCGGGTATCCATTCATCGTCTTCCTCGCTGCTCTCAGAAGATGATACCCGTGAAATTAAAAAATATTCAAAAAAACTAATAAATCGTTATTTATACCGCTCGTACAGTCTGGTTTGCATCGACTCCATAGGGACCGCGCGGCCTTCAATTATGACGTCTGTAACTTTTGTCAACGGTTGTAGAGGATCGCCGTCGAAAATGGCTATATTGGCCAGCTTTCCGGGTTCAATGCTTCCGAGATCGTTATCCACACCCAGGATCTGCGCCGGATAAGCAGTTATCGCCTTTAAGGCTGTCGAGATTGAAAGCCCGTATTGCGCCGCGATACCGGCCTGAAATCTCAGATCCCGAACATCATGCGAACCGCTTGTAATTATGGCTATCCTCACGCCCGCCCGATCCAGAATTGCGGCATTTTCATAAATCGCCCCCAGTTTTTCCATTTTAGACGGCTGCGTGGTAATCGGTCCCACCAGAACGGGAATATTTTTTTTCTCCAGGATATCGGCTATTTTATAGGCATCAGTCCCGTATAACAATATCAATCTGAAACCGAATTCCTCAGAGACGTTTATAGCAGTGAGAATATCATCTTTCCGATTTGCCGATGCGATCACCGGTATTTCCCCGTTTATGGCCTCAACCATAATTTCCAGCCCGAGATCGCGTTCCGGAGGTTCCGGTTCCTCGAGATCTTTTTTACGCTTATTCTTCGGAAGATTCATGTTCGCTATATATTCATCCATTTCGGTTTCAAATTTAGTCCATTTGGCGGCATATTCCTCGGCTTCGATGAATTTCTGTCTTAATCTGGAAACAAGCCCCATCCTGGTTTCGATCTTTTTCCTCTCTCGCCAGACGGATGTCGGCTTTTCTCCGAAATTAATATGCAAAGCCGCCGGGGCTTTTATGATCATCTCATTTACGTTTTCGCCGGCGAGCTCTAAAACGGCGCTCTGTCCCGCGATAACATTATCGGTAGCCGGAGCGGAGAGGATTGTAGTCACACCCTCGATACGAGTCACGGGAATCAATTCGGACTGCGAATTAAAAGCGTCAATGGTCCTTACCTGCGGCGTCAGGGGATCGGATTTTTCACTGATGTCCACAGTGGATTCCTCCTCAGAGATCTCCTTTAATCCTATCTGCGTGAAGGCGTCGAAAAGACCGGGCGTGACTATCTTCCCGGACGCGTCCAAAACGGATGCCCCTTCGGGAATCTCTATATCCTTGCCGACTTCGCTGATACGGTTATTTTCTATTAAAATTATCCCGTCCTCGATTATCCCTTCGGACATGGTGAAAATACGTCCGCCTTTGATGACCAGTATCCACGCAAAAGAGTTGGAGGAGAAAATTAATATCAGGAAAACCATGAATAATAACTTATTCTTCATATTGTGCCTCCAGCGGCGAGGATTCTTTTGATCTATCGAACACGATTTTGCCGTCGACAATTGTCATTTCCACCATCGTGTAAATATTGAAGGGATGACCGGAGAATATCGCTATATCGGCATCTTTACCCTCCTCAATAGAACCGGTTAAATGATCAATTCCGATAGCCCGGGCAGGATTGATAGTAAGCGCCTCAAAGGCGGATTGGCG
>CP070742.1:1105698-1130309 GCA_020348065.1 Candidatus Zixiibacteriota bacterium | reverse complement strand
TGTATTATTCTGCAAAGAATCCATCCTGGGTGGTCGCTTATACATATATAGTAATCATTCCATTTATAGAAATTATTTGGACGCCGGCGGTAATATAATCATTGCCGGCGCAAAACAGATGGCTCCCAATCCAAATTATTCGGGTGTAGTTGAATATTATAATCCCGATTTTCAATATCGGTATCTCAATTTAGCCTCTACCGAATATGCCCCTATTATCGATAATATAGAATTTTCAGGAGGATCCGCGGTATCTCCATTCTATAGCGACTTCACTCTTGATTCCGCCAGGACGGACAGAATCCCATATCCCATTGGAATGCCATACGGTAGATACGCCGGAATCAGCGTTATGACGCCTCGAGATAGTTCCGAGGTAATATACAATTACGTATCGGCTGATCCCGATACCTCCAACTTCCACGGCCGCCCTATCGGGATTGTCCACCAGACAGATACATACAACACCGCCATCTTGGAATTCCCGCTATACTACGTCGAGGAACCGATCTCATACCAGATATTGCACCAAATCTTAAACGATTTCGGCGAAGTGCCCACCGGCGTCGATGACGACCGGATGTTATTGCCCAGATCCACTCAATTGTTGCAGAACTACCCCAATCCATTCAATAACGCCACCACTCTGAAATACAATCTCTCTCAGGCAGGAAACGTTTCCATAACGATATATAACATACTCGGTCAAAAGGTGGCCGAGCCCGTGAGCGGATACCTGCAGGCTGGGGTGCAATCCGTCACCTGGAACGCTAATGACCTACCATCGGGAATTTACTTTGCCCGTATGAAAACGGAGGATTATTCCGGAAGTATCAAGTTATTGTTGTTGAAGTAGGATTATTTATTATTCGTTTTCAATAAAAGCGGCAGGATCTCGGCGGTGAGGACTGCCGCTATAATTATGGCCCCGCCTATTTTTTGAACGGGATTGAAATAATCTCCCAGAAGAGCGGAGGCGAACAGGTAGGCGAATAACGGTTCCGCGGTCAAAATAAGCCCTATCTTCACCGGCGACGTTTTCTTCTGTGCCCAGGTTTGAGTTAACAGGGCGCCGGCTGTCCCCAAAATCCCCAGAAACAGTATCGCCCCCACCGATCTAAGCGAAAACTCGAACTGAAAGGCCTCGAAAGGCAGCAGGACGCCTGCGAGAATCATGGTTGTCGCCAGCTGAAGAAAGGTAAGCGGGAGCGGATTGCGGCCTCTGGTAATTATCCCCAGGACATATATCTGGGCTCCGAACCCCAGCGCGCATAAAAGCACCAAAAAATCGCCCCAGCTGAATCCCCCGCCCGCCGGGCCGGTCAAAAGATACATGCCGAACATAGCAGCCAGTATGGCGATACCGTTAATGACCGATGGAAACCTTCTCTTATGTAACAGCAGATATATGGGGACGAATATAGAAGCCAGACCCGTTATAAAGGCTGCTTTGGAGGCTGTCGTGTGCTCTATGCCGAAGCTCTGCAGGGAAAATCCGAGGAATATCAGAATCCCGACGCTTATTCCGCCTATATATCCGCCCCTGTCCAGGGTTTTAAATCCTTTTATGCAGAATGGAGAAAGGAAAAGAGAGGCTACGAAAAATCGCGCGAATACGAAAAAGAGAATAGAGACGTTCTGGCCTAAAACGCTTTTTAAAACCGTAAAGGAAAAACCCCAGACCGCGGTCACGACCAGCATTGAAAAATCCGCCAGGTAGCGGCTTTTATCCTGCGGCGTTAAATCCCTCAAATTATCCTCATTTTAAAAGACATAAAAAACTATCACACCAATTATATCCGCAGATTATGAATAATCAAATATATTATTGGGATAAAACGTACAGGATTTTATTCGGCTATTAAATTAATCTCGATATCCATTTTTTGATCTTTTTCGGTGAATATGCGGCGGGTCATTCTGCGGTAACCGTCACGCTCGATTTCTACGAAATGTCGTCCCGATGAAAGCTTAATAGGGGGCCCATTGGTTTTCCCATATTTAATCTTATCGATAAAGATTTCCGCTGAGACGTTGGTCTTAACCGAAAGCGTGCCGTATTCTTTCAGGTCTTGATGAGGATATGAAAAGCTATCAGATTGTCTCTGTGATTTCGTCGATTTCTTTTTGGCAACCGGTTTTTCCCCTTTAATATCCCTTTGCCGGGCCTTTTTGCCGGGCGGCTTTGTTTTAACCTGATCCGAATCTTTTGAGGATTTAATGTCTTTATTGCCGCCTTTATCTACTGCCGGGACCGGGCTGTCATTATCTGCCAAAACCAGGGTCGTATCTAAGGGTTCGACAGCGGATTTTAACAGATCTTGAACTGTCTCGGTGTTATATTTAATGCCTATTAAGATTTTGGTTAAGAAAACCGCGATCAATACCGCCAGAACGCCGCCTGCCGATAATAAGTGCCATTTTTTTATATTTATGGATTTCTTTGTAATAGCGGTCGACTCGGAACGATTGGCGCGCGCTTCCAGCTTTTTAAGATACTCCCTGGCCGCCTTATTGTTTTTATCGTATCGTAATACCTCCTGAAACTCCTTTTTGGCTTCCTTAAGACGTCCTTCTCCCATGGTCACGTAGTAGAGCGCCGATTCCATATGATTTGAAATTTTATCGGTCCGCAGCTTTGTTGTTACTTTTATAGGATTGCTTAAAAAACTCGAAATCAGCTTTTTGACGGGAGGTATTTTGTAACGCTGCAGCTCGGTATAAATCCTGTCGGCAAGATCCTCGGCGTTTTGATACCGCGATTCTACGTCTTTCACAAGAGCCTTCTTGACCTGCTCCTCGATCTCGGTGTTAACGTCTATTCTCAGTTTCTGCATCGACTCCGGCTCTCTGGACATAATCGATGCCACCATTTCCTGGTAAGTACCGCCCTTGAAAGGCTTCTCGCCGCATATAATTTCATACATGATAATTCCCAGACTGAATATATCGGAACGATGGTCCATAGGTCTGCCGGCAGCCTGTTCCGGCGACATGTATGCCGGAGATCCGATCATCTGCCCGGTGCCCGTAATGGAAAGATCATCGCAACCCTTGGCTATCCCGAAATCGGTGAGCATTACCCGGCCGTCGTTGGACAGTATTATGTTTGATGGTTTAATATCCCGGTGAATCAGATTATGGGCGTGGGCGTATTTCAATCCCTCGGCAATCTGGTGACAGATGAGAAGGCATATTTCAAGAGGAAGCCTTTTCTGTCTTAATAGTATCTCCTTTAAGTTTTTGCCGTCAATATGCTCCATGGCAATGTAGTAGACGCCTTTATCGGACCCGTAGTCTATAATCGAAACGATATTTTCATGCTGAAGCTGGGCCGCCTGCTTGGCTTCCTTCTCAAAACGGGCCACGAATCCCACGTCCACGGTAAGATGCTGATGCATTATTTTCAGGGCTATGGGACGATCCAGAGAAAGTTGGATAGCCTTGTATATGTTGGCCATACCGCCGGAGCCGATCAATTCGACAACTTTATAATTCTCAATTGAGAAATTTTCCAGCTGTACGGTTCTGGTCAGGCTATTAGTCATTTAAATCTTTAATCGATTTTATTCATTCCATAACTTCACGCGATCCTGATGGTTATTTCCCGCATCAAGGCGCTGACAAACACGGGAAACATCCACGCATGTTTATAAACGACGGGACAATGCATATACTGCACCACCCCATTATTGTATCGGCAGTCAAAAAGCCTTATTTAATTACGGTTTTTACCGTACGGAAGTGCAAATTAAACCCTGAAAGCTTTTTTCAGCGCCTGATCGATATCGTCAATCAATTCACCTGAATCTTCAAGACCAACCGAAAGCCGGATCAATCCGGGAGTGACCCCCGATCTGTCCAGATCGCTTTTCTTCAGTCCATATTGGGAGGTCCATATCGGAATGGAAACCAACGACTCGACGCCTCCCAGGCTGACGGCGTTTTTTACGATTTTAAGAGAATCGGCGAATTTCGACGCCCTTTTCTTCGACCCCAGATCGAAACTGACCATGCCTCCATACCCATCCATCTGGTCGAATGCAAGTTTATGTTGAGGATGAGAATCCAAACCCGGGTAAATTACCCTTTTCACCTTATCTACCGATTTCAGAAACCGGGCGATTTTTCCGGCATTAAGATTATGACGTTCCATTCTGACACTGAGGGTTCTCATTCCCCTGTCCAGTAGAAACGCCTGGTGGGGGTCAATACATCCGCCGAGTAATTTCCTGATATCATATATCCCTTTCAAATACTTATCGGACGCTGAAACCACACCGCCCATGATATCCGAATGCCCGCCCATATATTTTGTGACCGAATGAATTACGATGTCGATACCGAATTTCAACGGTTTCTGATTTATCGGGGTGGCGAACGTGGAATCGACGACGGAAATAATTTTTCCTTTTCTCGCCGTTTTCGCCGCATGCTTCAGGTCGATAATTTGAAGATTGGGATTCGTGGGCGTTTCCAGATACAGAACCTTCGTGCGGGCTGAAATCGATCTCTCCGGCCCTGCCTTATCCGATGCTTGAAAATATTTTATCCGGATTCCATACCTTTTAAGCAGATTGTCGAAAAGTTGCGCCGTCCCCCCGTAAATCGGATATGATGAGACGATCTCATCCCCGGATTTCAGAAAAGCCATGCACGCGCTGCTGATGGCCGCCATCCCCGATGAGAAAAGAAGCGATCCATCGGATCCTTCCAGATCCGTTACTTTTTTTTCAACCGCTTCGATTGTGGGATTGCTGTACCGGGTATAAATATAACCTTTCCTCTCTCCCCTCTGATAATCGATTAAAGACGCTGTATCGGGAAATATAAAGGTGGTGCTTTGCACTATCGGCGTAACTACCGGCGTCTGTTCTATTCTGTCAGATTTTTTAGGCATCTCTCGGTATGAAAGCAGATTCTGTTCTCTCCGGTAAGGCGGAGAGTATCTATCTCCATGTATAACTGTTCCAAGTTCTCGGGCGAGTCTATATCGTAAGACAGCTCCAGTTCCTCCCAGTCGATTTTATTCTCAATCAAAATTTTAGCCGTCTCTTTATATACGGCTGGGCTGCCCCAGCTAATTCCGTTAAAAATTCCGGGACACGGATTCCTTAAACCGATCATATAATATCCCCCGTCAAAAGTCGGACCCAACACCACCTGCTTTTTATTCAGGAGTTCCAGGGCGGCGCGAAAAATCGACGGGTGAAGCTGGGGACTGTCGGAACCGGTGATAAGGACTTTCTCCGCCCCCATTCCGAACAGGTTTTCGGAAATCCCGGCCATGCGTTCTCCCGGATCAGCGCCCTGCTGTGGTATCAGGTGTATATCGGCCGATCTCTTCCTGATGTTCCTGTTTTTCTCCTCCCGGCAAAACAGATGTATGATATCTTCAAAATCCTCCCTGCTTTCCGGCGGCCAATGGGCTATGATAATCGACGTATTCTTGACCCGAAGGGAATTTGAAATGGTGTCCAGCAAAAACGCCCGCGCCAGAAACGCGGCCTGCTTTCCCCCGAGGACCTGCTCCAGACGATTCTTTACCATCCCCGGCCTGGGACACTCGGCAAATACGCAGATTACGTTACTATAACCCATATATCAAAACTACATCATCAAAAGCGAACGGGGATCTGAACACTTCTGGCGAGCCCAACGGCCTGACCGATATCGTTTCTTTCAATTGCAGAAATAGATCCTATCCCCTCATCATCCTTTCAATATTTCCTCAGGCTTACAGCCTTATCTAAAATAATCTTCCTATTGCTTTTCGCAAGGTTAATTCAATAAATTTCCGGTAATTTTATGAAAAATATAATTCCGATTTTTGAAAATAATCAACCGGCAAAAAACATTAATAATCTAAATGAAATCCTTTGCCAGACCCACGAGGGACGCTTCGGGCAGGTCGCCCACAAGCACACAGACAATATCGTTGTTTTTCCATAAAACATAATTCAGGCCCGTACAGCGACCGCAGTACATTGAAATGTCTTCGAACTTCATCGTTTTCTGACCGAACAAACCGTCATATTTATCCTCGAGCATAAAAAGGGAAATTCTTCTATCTCCGTCGTTATAATACACATATCCGATAGTCTCTTCGTTCTCCTGAAGCACGCATGCGCCTTCGGGCGCCAGCGATCTCGACCGGGAAGGCAGATGGATTTCCATTCCCGCGTTGGTCAGAACCCATTCGGAAATCTCGCCGGGATTATCGCTTTCTATTCCCGAAATCGCGGCCTCCTCCATATACTCGTAATGTTCGTGAACCAGGCCTCTGATGAACGGCATATTTCCGCTTCCGGGCCGACCGTAAAAAAGGGCGGACGCAAGAATGATTATCAACATGGCGGCAATGCCTACGGGGACAAGAGGCCTGCCGCTGAATAGAGATTTCACCGATTCCCAGAAATACCCCGCCCTTACGGGCTCTTCGTTTTTTATGGCATTTAATATTCTTTCCCTTAACCAGGGAGGAGCGGCGACATTTTCGCAGGATCGTTTTATCGCCGACTTTAAGTTGAGCGCTATTTCAAACCTCCCGGAACACGATTGACATGCCATAAGATGGGTCTTTAGAATCAATTGTCTTTCGGCCCCCAGTTCGCCGTCCAGATATAAATTTAATTCTTCCTCGTTAGCAAAACATTCACGCTGCTCCATGCAGGATCCCCTTTGGAAGATATCCGTTTGTTCTCGCCCATTCGTGAAGCCCCTTTTGTAGCTTTCGCCTGGCCCTGAATAACCTGGATTTCACAGTGCCTATTTTAACGCTCATTATCCGCGCCACTTCCTCGTACGAAAATCCCTGGATATCGCATAGGACTACCGTAATCCTAAAACTCTCGGGAAGCTCCTGCAGGAGATTTCGTACATCGTCATCGAGCAGATTTGTGAAAATCCAGTTGGCGCTGAAATCAGAGTTGGCAATATAATCGGTGGAGTTCACTTTGTTATAAAAATAAAAATCCTCGACATCGTCATAACTCGTTACCCCCGGTAATGATTTTTGACGATTATACCTGTTTATATATAGATTTGTCATGATCTTAAACAACCAGGCCTTGCAGTTCGTGCCGGATCTGAATTTATCGAAAAATCTGAACGCCCTCAGCAATGTTTCCTGAACCAGATCCTCTGCCTCCATACGATTGCCTGTCATCTTTAATGCGGCGCTGAAAATAACATCCAGATGAATCAGTGCTTCCTTTTCAAATCTTTGTTTCTTCTGGGCGGCGGCTTTCATTAAAACATAACCCCGTTTTACGAAGCGCCAATTTAAAAAACTTATCAGCCATCCATATGGTTCCCTTACAATTAGATATTTTTCACAATGAATTATCTCAATAATAGATCTCTATTATACACTTATATCGACTGATAAATCCCTATGAGCCTTTTTCAACTACCATTTTAAGTCTGGCCAAAACTTCATCGGCATCCTCAAACTGTACCATACGCAGATCTTTGCGTTCCTCTCCATCCGCCCCGATAAAAACTATGGTCGGGACACCCCTGATCCCGAATTCTGAAATCAGCTCTTTGACCTGGGCAGAGTTTTCCCTTGTAAGATCGGACTTCAGCATAAGAAAATCCCTGCTGGTATCGACGACTCGCGGATCGGAAAACGATAATTTATCGAGCTCTTTACACGGGATACACCAATCGGCATAAAAATCTATTACTATAGGGATGCCCGATCCTCTCTGTTCAATTAACTCCTCGGAATAAGGTTCCCAGTCGATTTTCGGACCGGATGATATATCGCCTGCGGGCATACCCCACCAGAACGCGATGCCGATAAAAATGGCCGCTATTGCCAGTCTTACCGTTTTAAATATTATTGATCTGGCAGGAGAGTTTTCAAAAAAGCCGAAATAAAGACCGGCCGCCACCAGGCCAATCAATACCAGAGGACTGAAATACCTGTAGGGAATTATCGTGTTTAGAAAATACAGAGCGGCGGCGAAAAGCAAAGAACCCATTAGTTTCTTCGCATAAACCATCCAGGCACCCGATCTGGGAATCCTGTTTACCATCCCCGAAAATGTGCCAAGGAGTATAAACGGCGTCGCCAATCCCAATCCCAGAACAAGAAACATCGAAAAACCGAGAATCGGATCGCCTTTCTGGCCGATAAACGCCAGCAGACTTATTATGAATGCTGCCAGGCAGGGAGCGGATGCAATTCCCATGGTCAAACCCATTATTGCCGCGCCCGTATATCCCCTGCGGGAACCCCCGCCGGCAAGATTGACCAGCCAGCCCGGTAACCGAAGCTCATACAGCCCAAAAGCGTTTAAACCCATTACGGTACATAACGCGGCAAGCCCGATAAGAATCCATATATTCTGCAATGCCGCTCCCATCAACGACCCCGAAAGTGCCGCGATCGTCCCGACGGTGGCGTAGCTAACCGCGATACCGATGCCGTAAATAACGGCCGCCGTAAATTTACGGCCCCAGCTTCCCTGCGACTGCGAGCCGAAATAACCTATGGTAATAGGGATTATCGGATATACGCATGGAGTCAACGTAAGACCCAGCCCCAGAATATACATGGCTATATAGGCGAGAATATATCCATACTTCTCAATAAATTCAGTGGCGTCGAAGTTTTTCAATCCGGCCCAGAACCCCGTTGCTCTTTCCCCCTCAAGCCTGACAGTCCCCGATTCTGCGATTTCAGAATCCGATATACCGTGGGCATCAAAAACCGATTTATGACGGATATCCGCGGTCCGATCGGTATGGTCGATTGTCATGGTGAAAGAAATATCCTGAGTTTCGGGAGCCAGGCAAAAACGATCGTTACAGGCCTGCGATCTAAGCGATAGCGGCACCACAACCTCTCCCTCAACCGCTCCCGCGTCGGTCTTAATTAACAGACTTATCCATGTATCTCCGCCGTAAACCGAAAGCTTCTCATCGGGACTGAAAGCGAATGACAGCAATTCACCATCAGGATATTCAATCCTCTCCAATGAAAAAGGTGACTCTCCCAGATTGACCTCGGTGGGGATCAATTCGTCCTGCAAAGGTGCGTTTGAATTAATATGCCATTTTTCGTCAATAGATAGATGAATGGCGACCTCAAATTCCTCGTCTCCGGCTATTTTTATGCTCGAGGAATAGGCTTTAACCGTAACGGGATCATCCGACGAATAAGCGTCGGGTTCCGCGGTATCCAGCCCCATTGCATTATTTAATAATGCCGCAAGGGCAACAACCGCCAGCGCGCATAATTTCAATGATTTGATAAAATTATTCTCTGTCAAAAGAAACCTCGCCGTAGAATTTCTCAGGGCCGTCCGACCCGCTCAGGTTCATGCAATCCAAATAAATCCGCAATTCAAATCTATTAAACTCGTACTTCTGACTCAGTGTTTCAAAACGATTCAAGCCGGTCCGAAAAACCTCCGAATCCCCGGCAATTCGCCACAATATAATTAATCTAAGGCAAAATTCTAAGAATTATTAATATAAAATCCTTTACGCTCTCTTTTATAATTTATTGCGGTCACGATAAAAATAGACTCGTTAAATCCAGCATGTCTATTCTATTTTTCCATAACAGATTTTATCGCCTCTATGATTTTCTGTCTGTCGATATTGGCGATGATGGCGGCCGCGAGGTTTTGTGTTACCTGATCGGCGATTTTCGACAAATCATCATCGGAGATGCCTCGGCGGTCTGTATCGGCACCATCCGGTTCCGTCTGTTCCGGAGAGATTTTCTTTTCAATCTCCTTTTTATCGGAGTCGAAAATTTTTGTGTTGGCTGATCCGAAATCACCGAAGTTTAATTTCTCATCGTCCGATGATAAATCCGATTGCTCTTCGGCTACATTATCCACGGGGATATTTTTCTCTGCTCGCGGGGTATCGGAACCATTCGAATTTTCTTTCTTCATTTCACCCACAAACCAATCGTAGTCTTCGTCTTCCGAAGATCCGGCTTTTGATTCCGCATTTTCCTCGTTGGCCGCATTCAATGATTCCAAATCAAACTGGTCCTCGCTAATCGTGATCTCGAGATTATCCCCGGCGTTGCCGTAGCCGACGCCATCTTCGGTAACCGGAAGTTTCCGTGAACCGGTATCTTTCAAATCCTTCCAATCCAGGTTATATACTTCATTTCTGGTATTTTCAAGGTGACGGGTGGTGGAAAGCACGTTAGCCTTATAATTGGTCGTTTCGGATTTTTCCCCGGAAACAGGCGCGGCCTGATTTTCAGTTTCTCCCTCGCCTATGAGCTTTTTTACAATAATAAGCATATCGCGAGGCGAAAACGGTTTTTTCAATCTCCCGCGCGCGCCCGTCGATATCAGTTCATCCTCCGAAACGTTGTCTTTGGCCCCCGCCATGACCACCACCGGGATTCCCCCGACCAGATTATCTCCGGATACTTGTCGGCAGAGCTCGAGACCGGTTATGCCGGATAGATTCAAGCCGGTTAAAACCAGGTCCGGTTTATCGGAATTTATCACCTCCCAGGCCTGTAGACCGTCGGACGTGCAAACCACATTATATCCATTCTGCCTCAGAAGGTTATCGGCAACGCTTCTTATGGTGGGTGACGATTCGGCCACGACTATTTTTTTCATCGTTCCTCCAACAGTAGCGGGATTACAACTGCATATAGATACTCTGTATATTAATCGGTTGAAATTCGAGGCTTCTTGAATAATTAGTCTGAGTCCGAAAGTCTGTCCGATGCTTTATCAAGGATTTTTTTCTCGCGCCTGGTAAGGTTTTCATAACCGACTTTGTTTATTTTGTCCAGGATAGCGTCAACCTCTTCCATAAGTTTATCGCCCTCTTCGCGTTTACGGACCATCCTGTCTTCCCTGAGCCGCTGGACAAGCTCCGATAAGGACCATTTCCTCAAGCGCCATCTCAAATTGTATCTCAGGTAAAGAAATCCGATAAGAGCGCCGCCCAGATGAGCGAAATGAGCCACACCATCAGCCCTGTAAGTGGATAGAAACTCTATCGCCACCAGAAATATTACCAGGTATTTTACCTTAACGGGAATTAAAAAATAGACATAAACAAGCCTGTTGGGAAACAGCATGGCGTAAGCTACCAGAATCCCGTAAATTGCCCCTGACGCTCCTATTATCGGAATATGCCAGGTCTCGGGGCTGAATATCGAAAATACGACATTGACCAACCCGGCCCCTATTCCGGCCACAAAATAGAACTTTAGAAATTCTCTTGTTCCCCAGGTCCTTTCAAGCTCGGAACCGAACATCCACAAGATAAACATGTTTATGAGGATATGCCAGGTTCCGCCATGCAGAAACATATAGGTCACAGGCTGCCAGATAAATAGATTTCCGAACAGCCTGGCGGGAACCAGGCCGAAGATCTGATGAAAAGTATAAAGGTTGAAGAATAATACCCTGGGTCCCAGGAAAAACGCCACGTTGATAATTATTAGCCACTTTACCGCCGGGGGAAACATCCCATAACGGTCTCGGTAACCCGATGAGAATGGTCTGTAGTAGCGCAAGTCCGCTCCCTAATCCGGTTTCTTTATTTTCCAGTGATAGTTGATCTTACATACCCTGCCCAGCATACCCGCCACTGAACAATACTTTTGAAGCGAAAGATCGACAGCCCACCTGATATCATCATCGGTTAAATCGGAACCGGTCAGGATATATTCCAGCGTAATCGTATCAAAAACATGAGGGTGACCGGCAACCCTTCTTCCATGCGCGGAAATCCTGATATCCTCCAGGTGTCTCTTTCTCTTTCTTAAAAAAGTCGCCACGTCCATGCCCGTGCAGCTTGAAAGTGAGAAAAGAAGCAGTTCCATCGGTCTGGAACCTTCGTCCCTTCCCCCGTGCTCAATGGAGGCGTCAGATTTTATCTCGTGGCCGGAACCGGACCTGCACGTAAATCCCATTGCCCCATCCCATTCCATGACCGCTTCTACCGTTTTCGGCAGTTTCTTGTACGGTTCCTTTATCTTCATCCGCGTGATCCTTTTTTTATTTAATATAAACTATCGTAATCAACCCGACAAGCGTTAAGAAATTAAAATAGCCATTTCTTTTATAAATATACGAATTCCACGAAATACTGCCTATGTGTTAAAGGCGTTTTTCCTGTCTGGCAGGCTGTCGGATCAGGCACCGGTATGTTTTCTAAACATCGAGTTCAGGTAAATTATCTTCTATAATGGTATTTATTAAATACGGTTGAAATAATCGCAATATCGGCGACCTGTATTGTTGAAATCTTCAGGAGCCGAGTCTGCCATGCTCCTTGCGCATACATCTGTCCATCACGAAATCGATTCCGGCTTCGGCGGCCAATCTGGCGGCTTCCTCATTTGCTATACCTTCCTGAAGCCAGATCGCCCGGGCGCCTTTGGCGATAGCGCTTTCGACTATCGCAGGAACGTCTTCGCTCTTCCGGAAGATATCCACTACGTCGATGCCACAGGAAACCGACTCCAGATCCGGGTACGATTTCACTCCCAGGACCTCGGAAATTCCAGGATTAACCGGAATTATCTTATAACCATGCTTCTGGAGATAAGATGCCACCCGGTAGCTCGGCCTTCCCTTCTTATCAGAAAGCCCAACGACAGCAATAACTTCGCTGCCGTTAAGTATTTTCTTTATGATGGTCTCTTCGCGAGGTCCGGTCATAGTCAGGCCAGGACTTTATCTATTTTGTCGAATAATGCCTTTTTGGGCACCGCGCCTATGACCTGATCTACAACCTGTCCATTTTTAAAAAATAAAACGGCCGGAATTGACATTATGGCGAATTCGGAGGCTATTTTCTGGTTATTGTCCACATCGATCTTGCCGACTTTAAGTTTGCCGTCATAAGTTTTTGACGCTTCCTCGACAAATGGCGCGATCATCCTGCATGGTCCGCACCAGGCGGCCCAAAAATCGATCATTACCGGAATATCGGATTTCTTTACTTCGTTTTCAAAGTTCGTTTCATTAAACTCTATTATCCCTGACATTACGACTCCTTTAATCTTAAAAAACGCTTTTTTTATAACGAAAACGGCAAAAATCGGGTTCCCATCAATAATACTAACTGTTATTTTTTAACTTCGACTCCAGCTGTTTAATGCGACTTATATAGTCGGGCAGCTTATTCAGGATCGCCTCAATTTTATGCGCCAGATAGGCCTCTCTGGATGGCGTCCCGAATTGCACGCTTCCGTCAGGGATATCCGACGCTACGCCCGACTGGGCTTGCAGTATCGCGCCGTTGCCGACCGTAAGATGCCCGGCCACTCCCACCTGGCCCGCGAGTATGGCGTTTTCCCCCACTATCGTGCTCCCCGCCAGGCCCACCTGGGCGCAGAGTATCGCCCCCCGTCCTATTCTGCAATTATGAGCGATTTGAACCAGATTGTCAATAATCGCTCCCTTTCCGATAACCGTTGCCCCGAGGGTAGCGCGGTCAATCGTCGTGCCCGCCCCGATCTCAACATAATCCTCGATTATTACCGTTCCGATCTGCGGAATCTTGACGTGCCTATTATCTTCCCTGGCATATCCGAATCCCTCGGAGCCTATAACGGCGTTGGGATATATTACCACCTGACCGCCGATCATAACATCTCTGCAGACAGTAACGTTTTGATATAATCTGCTTCCGTCGCCGATTTTGACATTTTCACCTACAAACGCGCCGGCGTGGATTTCAACCCCATTTCCGATCCCGACACCGGACGATATCACGGCGTTATGGCCGATATAGCAATCCGACGGGACATTAATACCCTCCGCGATGATGGCGCTTTTTTCCACGCCGGGATTCACCTCGGGATAAGGACTGTAGAACAGTCTCATGGCCCGCGCGAAACCGAGCTGGGGATCGTCAAGAATCAACAGGGAACAGGTGTCGCTTTTAAGTCCCGGATATACTATCAGCGCCGAGGCTTTCGTTTTTTCGAGAAGCTTTCTATGTTTCTTTCCGGCGATAAACGAGAGCTCGCCTTCCGAGGCCTCTTCAATCGGCGCCAGATTATTAATCACGAGATCGGGATCCCCGTTAAGCTCCGCCCCGATCTCCTTCGCCACCCTGCCAAGTTTAAACGGCATTTAGTTCTCTTTGGAGACTTCGGAAATAACGTCGTCGGTTAAATCCAGGCTTTCTTTCGCGAAGGCGATACTTACCAGGGCCGCGTCGAGGACCATGTCGTAATCATTTTCAATCGCGATTCTCCTGATGATGGCGATAACCCGTTCTTTCAACGGCTGGGAAAGTTCATTCATCCTTCTTTCGGCCTTACCGCCGGGGCCGAAGGTGATATCCAAAAATTGCTGAAGAGTATCCTGCTTCGCGGTCAGCCGATTCTCGACTTCCGTTTTCTTCGTTGCCGACCAGACCAGGGAGTTTTTATCCTTTTCAACAATAAGGCTGTCTATTTCGGCTTTCATGTCAGCCGCCTGTTCTTCCCAGTCTTCCACTTCCTTGTTGAATTTTGCCTCCGCTTCCTTAAACTCCGGAAGTTCCGAAAAAATTCTCTGGGAATCGACATAGCCTATCTTTCCCTGCGCCCAGCCCGATCCGGCCAACAGAAAAAGAACGATCACAATAAACAAAACCCGTTTCATGCTTTACTCCTGTTATTATATCAAGAATATTAAACTTCTGCTAAAATCCCCTTCCGATCTGAAAATGCGATTTCCATTCATGTCTATCCAGACCATCGAACGGAAATCCGAAATCAAATCCCATTATTCCCACAAACGGTATAACGACCCTGAACCCGAATCCGACCGATCTGTTCAACCGTTTGAAAGGTTTTATATTCTCCAGAGAAAGATAGGCGTTTCCCGCGTCCGCGAAAAGCAAAATATACGCGGTCTGCTCTTTTAATGATAGACTCAATTCAAAATTGTAAATTATCTCATACCTTCCGCGTAAATAGGCGCCGTTCTCGTCCCTGGGCCCCACCCGGCCATCGTCATAACCCCTTATGGTGCCATCCGGATCGACGCCTCCCGGGGAATATCTTTCGCCGTAAGGTATATCGTCCTCGCCGTCGTCAATACCGTCTATTTCGCCGAATCTGGCTTTCCCCATAGCCACGAGGGACGTGGGCCATGACAAAAGCCTCTGATAATATTCCGCCGAAACATCATACTTGAAATAATCCCAGTTCCCGCCGAAAATAGTACCCGCCAACTCGCCTGTCCAGGAAACGACCGAGCCCTCTGTCGGAAATTGCGGAAGATCCCTTGAATCCCGCAATACCGTGGTGGATACGGCCGACGTTACCAGGGGCCAGTTCTGCTTGTCGACTGAATAGGGGTTGTTTTGGTTTCTTTCTTCATAATCGGACGAAATATCAAGATATTCCACTTGCTCCAGGCGGTACCCGCCGTATATCTGGAAAAAATTATCCGGCCAGCGAAGCCTTCTTCCTACCCTTACGGAACCGCCATATCGTCTTTCGGTAAACCAGTCGTACCATCGGCGATCCTGAATATAGAGATGCCAGAACAACGATGTCGGCGTATCAAACAGCCACGGTTCCTGGTAGCTGGCGTCAAAGGAATTCCGGACCTTTCCAAAATCTACATTTAAAGTGGCGGTCTGGCCGGTGCCGAAAAGGTTCGGCACACCCAACCCGATGGTGCCCACGAGCTTATCCCGTGCCGAATATCCCGCCCCCACAGAAAACTGACCGGTCGGTTTTTCCTCGACGTTGATTATCAAATCGATATCGCGGTTGGGTAAAATCTCCCAATCCGGTGTGACATTGCCGAAGAAATTAAGTATCATGACTTCCCGTAACGATCTTCCCAGAAGAGATCTTTTGAATATCATTCCGGGCTTTATAAAAAGCTCGCGCCTGATAACCTTTTCCCGGGTCTTCGTATTTCCCGTTATATTGATCTTTCTAATATAGGCGGGATCGTTTTCCGTCAAAACGAAATGGAAATCGAGGGTATCCCCGCGAGGAATCGTATTCTCGTCGACCTGGAGATACCAGTAGCCCAGATCCTGATACATCTCGTAAAACTTGAATATGGTCTCGTCATATTTTTCCTGATTGTATACTTTGCCCTCGCGCTGCTCTATTCTGCGGCTCAATTTATCGTCGGGTATAACGGTGTTGCCTTCCCAGCTGAATTCGCCGAAGAAAAATTTGGTTCCTTCCCTGATTTCAATTTCTATGAACATCCGGGTTTTATCTTCGGAATACCAGATAGAATCGCCCAGAACGACGGCGTCGGTATAACCGTTTTTCTTATAAAATTCTACGACTTTATCCTTATCTTCGAGGTACTTTTCCCTTTCAAAGGAACCGGATCTCAAAAATCCCTTCTGCTTGGTGGACATCTTGCCACGGAGTTTTTTATCTGTGAATTCCCTGTTCCCTTTAAAGGTGATTCTCTTAACGCGGACTTTATCGCCCTCGTCTATATTGAATTTCAGGTCGATCAGGCCCTCGTCGCCTTCAACCGACAGCCGTTCCACGTCTATATCCGCCAGCAAATACCCTTTTTCCTCATATAATGACAGAATACGGTCGATATTGTTTTTTATCAGGCGTTGGGATACCAAGCGTCCCTCGAAAAGGGTCATCGCTTCCTCGAACTTTTTCCTTTTAATTTTCCTGTTGCCGGAAAATTTCATATCGCGAAGCCTGGGGTATTCTTTCACCACGATTTTCATTCGCACTCCATCCTCATCCGGTTCGACGTCAATCGCGACATCGGAAAAAAGCCCCAGGCCGAAAACGCCTCTTATGGCATCCTGTGTCATTCCCGGGCCAGGCAATTCCCCCGGAACCAATCCCGACGAATTCAGGACCAGGAATGTATCCGCCGTTACGATTCCGACCACGTCCACGGAAAGTATCCTTTTCCGCCAGATGGATTCCTCTTCATCATTAATCCCGATTCCTCCGGCCTGGGAAAAGGCTGCCGCGGATGAGAACGCTATTATGAAAAGCGAGAAGATAAGTTTTTTCAAGAGCTTATCTCTTTAACAAGGATCTCGGTGTATTGCTGCCTGTGACCGGTTTTCTTGCGGTATTTTAGCCGCCTCTTAAATTTCAGTACGGTGACTTTTTTTGATTTGCCGTGAGATACGACCTCGGCCTTTACGGAAGCTCCTTGTATATAGGGCGTGCCGATCACCGGTTTATCGTCCTTCGAGATAAACAATACCCTGTCGAAATCGATTTCTTTGCCCGGTTCGGCATCGATTTTCGGAATCCTGCACCTGAAATCCGTTTCCACTGGAATCTGGGAACCGCCTGTTTCAATAATCGCTCGCATCAATCCTCCTGTTTTCACAAAACCCAAAGAATATAATAATAATCAGCCCCCCGTCAAGAATTTACGACTTCATGCCTTTTTAACATTTTTGCCGGCTTTTTGTTTCAATTCACGATCAAAAAAGATATTCTTGCCCGTTGCCGCCAGAGGAATGCCCATAACGTAATCCCAATCGACCATCCCGCACCAGCGGGCTGCCACACCGATCCTGTACATGATGCGATTATCCACATTGAACATCTGAGCGGTTTTTACGGCGGATCCCAGCGCTATCCCCAAATCCAGCAGTCTGTAGCTGCAAATAGGGCCCTTAAAATCGCCGTCATGTTTCTTCACTTTCTTAAAAGCCGCGCAATCGGGATATCCGCACGCCCCGCAATCAAGTGCAAGAGCCGTCGCGTCCTTTATGCCTATCAATACCGCGGCATATGAGTCCTGAACGTTTTTGGAATCGCGATCGAAATTCTGTTTCTTTTTCTCCCTGCCGAACCTCAACATCGCCTTCGCCAGATCCTTCAATTTCCGTCCGGTTATTATCTCCACCCGCACAAAATCCTCGCCGCGGGATTTGGGCGCAGTCCTGGCTGCAATCTCCATCATACCGGCGACCTGGATTACAGCGTTTTTCAAAATATTGCTCCCTAATTCAGATTTCTTCATTTTTCCCTTTCCCCTTTTCTAAAACGCTTCCGCGAAATCGCCCTCTATTTTGTTACAATTCGATTTAAACCTGCACATATTCCCAGAACCCAGAAATATTCCATCGCCACGGCGGGACCTCGCATAAGACAATCGAAAAACTCGGCGATAATCAACGCGGCGAACGACCAGATAATGCCGTAGACTATCCCCGTATTATAATTTCCCGCAGCCTTCGATCGCGCGGTAAAAAGAACGATGAAACTCCGGTATAAAATAAATATAAACAATATCAAACCCGGAAAGCCGAATTCCGCCGCCATTTGAAGATAAATATTGTGGAAATGTTTTTTATGAAGGTATCCGGTTTCCTGGGGAAGATTCATACGATCCATCCTATCGTAATACTTTTTAAGCAGCGGCGTCTGCCCCGGGCCGATTCCTAAAACCGGATTTTCCTTGATTACCTCCCAGGCCATCACCGCCATATTGCGTCTGTGTATAAAATTGGGATCGTTGAAACCGGTTCTATTTATCCTGTCGCGAACCTGGGGAAATATGGCGACAGAGCCGGCCGCGAACAATATTCCGACAGCCGCCAGGATTAAAGCGGTCTTTCGACTTCGATTTGCCAGCATATGATGGACCGTCATACCTCCTATGGAAATAAACCCCGCAACCCACCACGCCCTGCTTCCCGTTAGTATAAAAAACACAAGAAACAATGCGCCGCTTATGCCGGTGAACAAAATCCTTTTCTTTGAAATACCGGGAGTCAAAAACAGGCCGTATATGATATTGAATCCCAAAAGTAAAAGCGCGGCGAACTGAATATGATTGTGCAGGCCGAATAGCATCCCCTCTTTACTGAAACGCGGCGCCTCAAAAAAACCCGTAAACGCCAGAAAACTTATAAGACCCAGGATGAACATTGAAGATATCCATAAATACAGAATTTTTATTTTATATCTTGACGGCAGCCACAAACCGATTACCAGCGGAATCAGCCAGTGCGCGAAATAAGCGAAAATAGTCTCAATGCCGTCCCCGGACCGAACGGCTACCGCGAAAGAAAGAATTATTCCCCAGGCGAAAAACGACAGGAACAAAATTAACAGCTTTTTTTCACCCTTCGCGAAGCGAACAAAACCGGGTGATATCAGCGCGCCTGAAAATACTATTCCGGCGCCGATATATCCGAAAACGTGACTCCAGGGAATGCCGGCGGCGAAAATAATCGAGCCGAAGATTATTATTTTCTCGCTAAAGTTCAATGGCGAATAATTGTCCGATAATGAATTTCCGGGAAAATAATCGTAAAACCGATTTAATGTCATTTTCATTACGGGAAAACTCTCTTGCGCGAGATCAGATCATAAATTTATCGGTGACATCCTTTTCGGTGCCGGTATCCAGAACTTTGAATTCCTCGGGATGCAATGTGGTGTCAACTATGACGTCTATTTTCAGCCTTAGATTTTTTTCGAGATTGCGTAACCTGGACGGCCTTCCCGCAAGAAGCAGATTGGCAACCTGCGGATTCACTATGAGTTGAAAACGATTTAGTCTGGCGGCGGACGCGGCTCTTTTAAACCATCTTTCGATTTTGACAGCCATCGACTCCCGGGACAATACTCTTCCTACCCCGTCGCATACCGGGCACCTGTCGGAAATTGCATGCATAAACGACGGTCTAACCCGCTTACGAGTCATTTCCACCAGACCCAGGTCGGAAATGGACGATATGTAATTTTCAGAGTGATCTCGCGATAACGCGCTTTTAAACTCGTTGAATACATGCTGCCTGTGTTCTCTGTTATCCATATCTATAAAATCGACTATTATTATTCCGCCGATATCCCTCAAACGGATTTGTCGGGCTATCTCCCTGGCAGCCTCGAGATTGGTCTTGAAAATAGCGTCTTCCCACTTTCCTTTCCCGGTAAACCGTCCCGTATTCACATCTATGGTAACCAGGGCCTCGGTCTGGTCTATTACTATATTTGATCCTCTTTTTATCCAGACCTTCCGCTCCAGCATCTTTTCTATCTCGGATTCAATTCCGATTTTATCAAACAAAGGCTCTTTATCCTTATGAAATTTCACAATCGACCTGAGTTTGGGATCCAGCGCTTTTAGATATTTAATAATTTTCGAGTACTCTTTCTTATCGTCTATTACCACTTCCACCACGTCCGGCGTCAATAGATCCCTGATTATGCCTGCCGTCAATTCGAGATCTTTATGAACCAGCGCCGGGGCCGGCAATTTCTCAATCTGCTTTTTCATTTTCTCCCAGCGTTTGGTAAGCATATTCATATCGGCCCGAAAACTCCTGCCGTCCTTGCCTCGGGCAACCGTGCGAACAATTATTCCGAACTTGGGCGGTTTCAAGGACGTCACAGTTTTTTTGAGACGTTTTTTTTCGGATATGTCAGATATTTTTTTTGAAATGCCGATCTGCTTTCCGCCGGGAATCATCACCAGGTATCTGCCCGGAAGAGATATTATCGACGTTAAACGAGGCCCCTTGGAGTCGATCTGTTCCCTGATCACCTGGACCAGAATCTCCTGACCTTTTTTTACGACATCGGCGATACCCGTGGTTTTTTTTCTCTTGGATACAACCGGTTTTTTAAGAGAGTCTTCGTCTATAAATTCCATATCGAATAAAAGACTTTTGCTGCCCTGGTAATCGGTGGTATCGGAGAAATGCAAAAAACCGGCTTTCTCCAGCCCTATGTCCACGAATGCCGCCTGTATTCCGGGGAGAACGGCGGTGACTTTGCCCTTGTAGATATCGCCCACAATCCTCTCGGTCTCGGGACGTTCGGTGAGAAGCTCCACCAGGCGGCCGTCCTCTACAACCGCGATGCGGGTTTCGTTATCGGTTACGTTTACATATATCCTGGTCTCTATCTTACTCAATTCTACTCTCCAAAGAATACTCCCTTTCTTATCCTTTGCCCCCTTACAAATTCGGCGCCCGACATATCTTTCCGGGATTCCGGTTTTATCTGAAGGATCTCCAGCGCTCCCTCTCCGCATCCCACGACCAGCCCGCTTTTCCCATCGACAAAAACGATCTCGCCCAGACCGGCTTTCTCGCCGTAATCGGCGATCCTGGTTTTTAAAATAGCAATTTTGGCTCTATTATGAAAAGTATATGCCGCCGGTTTGGGAGACAATCCTCTCACCAGGTTATGAATTTCGCTTGACGATTTAGCCCAGTCGATCTTTCCCAGTTCCGGGTAAATCTTGGGCGCTTTCGTGGCATCACTGTTTTTCTGAACGGAAGTTTTGAAATCGCCATGCTCGATTTTATCCATGGTTTCCACCAGCAGATCGCCGCCCAGATCGGCCATCCGGTCATGGAGTTCGCCGAATGTTTCATCCGGTTCGATTGCGATTTTCCTCTGCATTATTATTTCGCCGGTATCGACCTTTTTGCGGATAAAAAAAGTGGTGAGCCCGGTTTCGGTCTCGCCGTTTATTATCGCCCAGTTGATAGGGGCCGCTCCCCTGTATTTAGGCAGAAGAGAGGCATGCAGATTCACGCATCCTTTAACGGGCATCGCGAAAACTTCTTCGGGCAGAATCCGGAATGCCACCACGCAGAAAAAATCAGCGTTCAATCCTCCCAATTCCCGCAAAAATTCTTCATCTTTTAGATCTTCCGGCTGAAATATGATTAATCTTTTTTCCAGGGCCACCTGTTTCACCTCGGGTAAAACGACTTTCCGGCCCCGACCTTTACGCCTATCCGGCCCGCATACCACGCCCGCTATTTCGTGGCGGGATAATAAAACTTTTTTCAGAGTGCGGGCTGCGAATTCAGGGGTGCCGAAAAATACGACCTTCATCAAACCCTTTCACCAGCCTTGATGCGAGTTAGTTTCCTTTTAATCAACGTTCTTTGGGCCGGCGTCAATTTATCAATAAATAATACTCCGTCAAGATGATCGATCTCATGCTGGATAACCCGCGCGACCAGGCCCGAGGCTTCGAACAGATACTCTTTGCCGTCAAGATTAATACTTTTAATGGTAACTTTATCCGACCTCTCTATATTCTGATATAAACCGGGAAAAGAAAGACATCCCTCCTCGGCCGTGACAATATCGCCGCCGATTTCCATTATCTCGGGATTTATGATAACCTTCGGTTCCGCCAGCACATCAAACTGGGATAAATCGATGGCAAACGCTCTGACGGTTTTGCCAACCTGGTTCGCGGCCAGGCCCAGGCCTTTGGCCAATACCATAGTTTGCCTTAGATTTTCGAGAAACTCCACGGCCTCGCCGTCCAGATTCTCGATATTCACCGATTTCTCCCTGAGAACCTCTTCGCCGTAGACTTTTATCGGAAGTAGAGACATTTTAGCGCCAAAGATATTTTATTCGATTTTGCTCGCGACGGCGGTTTTCAAAACCTCGAGTTTTACGTCTTCGTAGACTTTCAAGACGACAATAGTGTCCTTTATTCCCCATACCGAACCGATTATTCCCGAATTGGTTACGACCCTGTCCCCTTTTTTCAATTCGGAGATCATCTTCTGACGGGTTTTCTCGCGTTTCTGCTGGGGACGGATCATGAAAAAGTACATCACCAGAAATATCAGCGCGAACATCAACAGCATGGCCATGCCGCCGCCCCCGCCGCCTTCGCCCGGTTGCGCCATCAATAAAATGTATTCAATCAAAACCTATCCTCCTTAAGGCCGTTAGTTTCAATCAATTTCGCGCTAATATAACGCAAACCGGCCCCATTGTAAACCGTTTTAAGTAAACCGCTTTTTGTCCCGCCGGGTTTCCTGTAAGTTTCTATGAAAATAAAAGTTAGATTTGCCCGCGCAATTAGGAACCCCTTCCTGACCGAATTCACCAGCCGTAGGGCAGGTCTCCCCGAGACCTGCCATCGTGGCGTCAAATCCCGGAAGGATTTGACCTACGTCCTGGCTGCTAAGCGCCTGCTTGGTAACCCTCAAAGCCCGCCAACCACCTTTATAGACTCATTTTTCCAGCGTCAAATGCTCGAAAATAATCTTGGGGATTCCATCCGAAACCACAAACATGCGGGAAAGCCATCCCCTGAAAGCGTAGCTGGAATAATAGATCAACTGCCGCCCCTCAATCCGGCATAGAACAGTAAAAACATTTTTAGCAACTTCGTTAATCGAAAAATCCGAAAGTTTCACCACCGATCTCTGGGGATTTTTAAACTGCAATTCCAGAACCGTTTTCAACGCCTCTAACCCCTTTACCGGCTTGGGCAGCGACGGCCCGATCATGACGATATCGGGATGATAGAATCCGAGAACCTCGTCGATCTTTTTACTCTCGTAGGCTTTCTGGATTTCCAGGGAGAGATTTTTTAAATCGAATTCGCTCATTACATAATCCACGACTACTTATAGTATATATTGCCTATAAAGAAAATAATTTATTCGCCGGTCCTGACTTACTGTTATAACAATGAAGATCGATTATTTTAACCAGCCTAAATTATAGCGGAACAAAAAGTCCTCGTAGCCGGGGTCTTGAAAAGACCCCGGGCCCATGCCCTCTTGTTCCGGGGTCCCTTCGGGACCCCGGCTACGGCAACCTATTGTATTCGTAGCCGGGGTCTTGAAAAGACCCCGGGGCTTATACCTTCGTGTTCCGGGGTCCCTGCGGGACCCCGGCTACGGCAACCTATTGTATTCGTAGCCGGGGTTTTGAAAAGACCCCGGGCCTATGCCCTTTCTACTCTCCGAAATTGCCCTCGAATTCAAGCGGTTTGACTATTCCCCAATCCTTCGGATAGCGATCGCTGTATTTTGGCATGGACGAGTGCTTATAGTCAAAAGGGCTGTTTGTCAGCCGATGCTTGACCGGGTTAAAGTGAATATAATTTAGATGGTTATTTAAATCCTTTTCATCTCTTATGAGATGATCCCAGAAGCCGTTCTGCCAGACCTTACCATAATCAAATCCCTGTCTCTTCCTGAATCTAACAGAATAAGATAATTTTATTTGTTGAAGTATTTTTGAAATATTCGCGTTTTTTACATCGATGAGAAAATGAAAGTGATCATATAATATCACCCAGGCTATTAAATCAAAATCAACTTTCCCGTTTATGGCCTTGAGAGCCATCCACAGCAAATCGACATTATCGAGAAGAAATGGCCGTCTTTCATATGTAACATTCGTAATGAAGTACGGACGACCTTTACAATATAGCCTCTTTATTTTGGCCAACGTAGTCTACCTTAACCCCGTAGCCGGGGTCTTGAAAAGACCCCGGGCCCATGCCTTCTTGTTCCGGGGTCCCTGCGGGACCCCGGCTACGGCAGCCTATTGTATTCGTAGCCGGGGTCTTGAAAAGACCCCGGGCCCATGCCCTCTTGTTCCGGGGTCCCTGCGGGACCCCGGCTACGGCTCCTACAGCCCTTCCAGCCGCTCCCTGAGATAGATATCCAGCTCCAGCATCCACTCTTTGAGCTTTGCTACCCTGGTCTTGGGGTCGGCGGGAAGATCGAAGGGCCTCCCCCGGCCGTCGAGAATTATCCCCACCACGCCGCCGGAAAGGTCTTTGTGTACCGTATTCCCCTTGCCGCGGCCGATATCGAAATGACGGTCGGGCCTGAGGTTCGCTTTAGCGGTCAAGGGTAACCCGTCTTCGCCGAAACCGAGCTTG
>CP070742.1:1094775-1105598 GCA_020348065.1 Candidatus Zixiibacteriota bacterium | reverse complement strand
TGCCTTCCTGACCCAGAAGGCTGTCTTCGGGAATAAGACAATCGCTGAAAATTAATTCCGTGGTTGGCGAGGCTTTCAGGCCCATCTTTTTTTCGATGGTACCGATCTCAAAACCCTCGGTTCCTTTATCCACTATAAACGCCGATATCCCCTTGGGCCCCGAACCTTTCTTGGCAGTGGCTAAAACAATCACGCTGTCCGCCACTGCGCCCATGGTTATAAATATCTTGGTCCCGTTTAAAACATAACCCCCGTCTTTCTTGGTATAGGTGGTCGTAATGGAGGCGGCATCCGAACCTGCGCCGGGCTCCGTGAGAGCAAAAGCGCCCACCTGTTCGCCGCTGCATATCCCCGGAAGATATTTCTTCTTCTGCTGTTCGGTCCCGAACTCTACCAGCGGGAAACCGTAAAGAGAATTGTGCAGGCCGATAACCGCGGCATGGGAGGCGCAACCCCTGGCCAGCTCCTCGGAAGCGATAACATATGACATTGTATCCATACCGCCCCCGCCATACTCTTCGGGAAGCGTAATGCCCATAAGCCCGAGATCGCCCATCTCCTTCAACAAGGACATATCCATTTTGCCCTCAGCGTCAAACTCCTCCGCCCTCGGCATGAGCTTTTTCTCGGTAAACCCTCTTGCCACCTCTTGTACGGCCAATTGATCTTCGGTCAGTTCAAAATTCATATTTTCACCTTTTACACAAAAAATTCGTACGCTTTCCAACTATCCGATTGACTTCTAACAACCGACTCGTTCATATTTACTATTTGCTGTAATCATAAAATCCGCGGCCAGTTTTCCTTCCGTGATACCCGGCCTTGACCATGGCTTTCAAAAGAGGCGGCGCGGCGTAATGATGGTCCTTATATTCGTCAAACAGGATCTCGGCGATATAATAGGTGGTATCAAGCCCCACGAAATCGGTCAGTTCCAGCGGGCCCATGGGATATCCGCATCCGAGTTTCATACCGTTATCGATATCCTCTTTGGTAGCGACTCCCGCCTCCAGCGTCCTGATGGCATCGAGCAGATAAGGTACCAGGAGGCGGTTCACCACGAAACCGGGGCTGTCACCGCAAGATACCACTACCTTGCCCAGTTTTTCCCCGAATGCCTTCGCGGTTTCGAAGGTTTTATCCAAAGTGGCTACCGTTTTTACCACTTCAACCAGTTTCATTACCGGGACGGGATTGAAAAAGTGGAGCCCGCAGAACTTTTCGGCGCGGCCGGTGGCGGCGCCCATCTCGGTAATCGACAGGGAGGATGTATTGGAAGCGAAGATGGCCTCCTTCTTCACGGTATTATCCAAATCCTTATACAGCTTTATCTTTTCCTCGAGATTCTCGATTATGGCCTCGCAGGCGATGTCGCAATCGGCGAGATCTTTAATATTGGTGGTGCCTTTGATTCTGCTTAAAATATCTTTTTTACCGGCCTCGTCCAGTTTTCCCTTACTGACAGCCCTATCCAGGGATTTTTCAATGCGTCCCATGCCTTTTTTCAGAAAATCATCGTTTACCTCGCGAATCACGACGTTCATACCCGCTTTTGACGCGATCTCGGCGATTCCCGAGCCCATAAGCCCGCAACCGCAAATTCCTACCGTTTTGATTTCCATCTTAAAACCTCATCTCTAAATGTTTCAATATCATTAAATCACCACTTTTTGCATGCCATTCTAAACCGATCGGCTTTTGTGCAAATTCAAGTTAAGAGTAGTTATCATCTGCGAAAAAGGCTGCAAATCACCGCCGATCCGAACCGGTAAGAAACGAAATTATCGGCTTAAGTTCAAGGACTAAGTTCTTTATGGAGATTTTCTGCTATTAAAAAACCACTATCGATCTGAGTCCCTCCCCTTTTCTTAAAAGATCAAAGGCGTCATTTATCTTATCCAACTTGAATTTAGCCGTAACCAGCTCTTTCACTTTGATCTTACCCATCCGGCAAAGCTCGATAAGCTTGGGATAATCAACCGGTCGGCAGCCGAGCGATCCCACTATTTCCATCTCGCGGTACATTATTTTTCCGGCGTTTATAGAGATATCCTTATGGGTGTAGCCTAAAACCACCAACCGCCCACCGCCCCGGAGCGAGTTGAACGCGTTTTCGATAGTCACGGGATTGCCTATTGCCTCGATTGCTATGTCGGCTCCGCCGCCGGTCATCTTTTTGACCGTCTTAGTCCAGTTCTCATCCTCTTTGGGATTAATGGTTATGTCGGCGCCCAGTTTCTTGGCCCATTCCAATTTTTCCGGCGAAATATCGACCGCGATAACCGATCCGCCGACAGCCGCGGCGACCTGCACGATATTTATGCCTACCCCGCCGCACCCCAGAACCACCACTGTATCACCAGGCTTAACTTCCGCCCGGTTTTTCACCGCGTGAAACGGGGTAGAGATAGCGTCTGCGATAATAGAGCCCTCAAGCAGAGGAACCTCGTCGGGCAGATGAAAGGTGTCTTTGGCGGGAGCCAGCAGATATTCGGCGTAGGCCCCGTCGATATTGTTTCCGAACATAACCATGCTTTCGCAGATGTTCTCCCGGCCGGTCCGGCACGGTTCGCAATGCCCGCAGGTCAGGACGGCGGGCAACAATATTTTATCTCCTTCTTTGAAGCCGGTCACCCCTTTACCGAGGGCCGCCACCGTTCCCGACGGTTCGTGGCCGAGAATCAGGGGGGGTTTTTTAAAGGTGGGAACCCCATGATCTATATAATGCAGATCGGTATGGCATATCCCGCAGGCGGCGGTCTTTATCAGCAGTTCTCCCGGCCCCGGAGAGGGGGTGGGTACTTCCTCTATCTTCAACGGCTGATTGGGGCCATAAAATACGGCGGCTTTCATCTCTTTAACTCCTTTCATCACCACTCACACGCGAAATCCGCGCTGGAATACCTTAATTATTCATCAAATAAATCGTCTTTCTCAACATTGCACGTTTTTCTGGTGAAGATCATAGCTGATTGGTCGGATTCATCGTCAAAACAGATTTTGCATCCATCGGCTATAAGTTCTTTTACGGGAATTATCCTAACCTCGAACCCGAGGTTTTTATAATTTTCTATGGCCTCATTAAGGCGGGACCCGGAGGCGGAGAACCTCGGTTCCCATCCCTCGCTCCTCAATGATTCGATGATATCTAAAATCATTACGTTTCTTCCGTTACCCCCGCATTCACCGGCAACTGAAAATATAAAATTCCGTTATCAAATGGTATTAAAAAAGATCATCCAGATCGTCGTCGGCCCCGCCGCCCGGCATTTCTCCGTGTTCCTGGAGATACTGCTGGATAAGTTCGCTTTCGCGTTTGGTATACATGGGATCTTCCTCCCATAGGAAGTACCTCGCTTCGCCGGGATTTTCCAGTTTTTCCAGAAGGCTTTTCCGCATGTTTGACGTACCGGAAATTTTAATGATCTTTTTATTCGCGTCCAGGAATTGAAAAACGCCCCCGGTTTCCGGAACCGCATCCACGTTTTCCTTTTCGAAAGTCTGCCACTTTTCCGGCGGAAGAATTACCGTGGTTAGTTGTTGCCTTAGATGGCATTGCAGGCAGCGCCCGGCCTCAAGTTTCGCAATGTTTTCTTCTAAAGTCTCTTCAATAAGACAGAATTCCTTTTTCCGTACCTCCGGCGCGACAACCGTTCCTGACTGCCTGGGCCTTTGTATAACATCGGCATCCGTACCCAATTCAGGTTTATCGAACGCCCTCGCCGCTTCGGCGATTTCAATTATTCCATTACCACCAAGATACCTGTCAATAGCCTTCGCGGACTTTCTCCCGGCGGCCACGGCCTCGATCACCGACGACGGACCACACACCACATCACCGGCCGCGAATACGCTTTCGACGCCAGTGGCGTAATCCTTATCGACCTGTAAAAATGCCCCGGCATTATTCTGCGATTCCTTGATGAATTGAATAACATCACCCTCGGTTTCCTGCCCAATGGCCACAATCACATGGTCAGCGGGGATTTTATTCCTGTCATTTTCATCATAGCGCGGATCGAATCTGCCGCGTTCATCGAATACCCGAACGCATTTTTTAAACTCCACCTGCGAAACATGATCGTTATCCGATTCAAATCTATCGGGGCCCCGGGAATTGATTATCTCGATCCCTTCCTCTTCCGCCTGCTCGATTTCCCACCGGTGCGCCGGCATCTCCTCACGGGATTCCAGGCAAACCAGCTTAACCCTCTCCGCTCCCAAACGCAAAGCCGTCATGGCCGCGTCGATGGCAACATTTCCTCCGCCGATAACTACGACATTGCCGCTCAATTCCGGCTTGCCGCCGGACCTGGCCGACTTGAGAAAATCCAGCGCGGGAAAAATCCCGTCGAGATTAATATTTTCAATATTAATCATTTTGCTGGCAGACGTCCCCGCCGCCACCAGGATAGCGTCATAGCCCGCCGATTTCAATTCCGGTATTCCGAAACTCTCACCTACCCGATTTTTCATTTTGAAGCCAATTCCGATATCTTTCAGTATCTCAAGCTCTCTATCCAGAACCTCATCGGGGAGCCTGTATGCGGGTATGCCGTGACGGAGCATGCCGCCAGGTTTTTCGTTGCTGTCAAATATATCAACATGATGACCCGTTAAACTCAGGTAATAGGCGGCCGTTAAACCCGCGGGGCCCGATCCCACGATGGCGATCTTCTTTCCGGAATCCGGTTTTTTCTCGATTGTCGTCAGGCTCTCAATGGGTATTTTATCCGCGACAAATCTTTTAAGACTGCATATTGCCACTGCCTCATCGATACTGCCCCTGCGGCAGACATCTTCGCAGGGATGAAAACATACATATCCGAGAATGGCGGGGAAGGGTACGCTGGCACGGATCACCTCCAGGGCCTCTCTATAACGGCCCTCGGAAATAAATTTCAGATAATGCGGGATATCTATTCCAGCGGGACAGCTTCCCACGCAGGGCAGAGGACCGTCTTTATCTATCTGCGGAACGTTTTCCTTATCGAGCAATGCTCCCGTGGGACATACCTCGACACAGGCGCCGCAAAAACGGCATTCCGCTTCTTTGAGATGGCCTTTCTTCAACGTCCCCACCCAGGTGCGGTTTTCTTTGACCACCGCTCCGAGGACATCCGCTTTTCTCACATCGCCGCAAACCCGAACACATCTCAAACAGTTGATACAAAGATTGTAATCCCGATCATAAAGGGAATCGTCTTTGATAACAGGCAGATTTGCGGGGCGGTATTTGGGGGTGTCGCCGGGAATCCCGATATAATCGCTGATCTTACCCAGCTCGCAACGTCCCAGTAAAATACAGCATCTCTCCTCAACCGGCACATTGGTCGAACAATCGGTGCGGCTGCATCCCTCTCTCTGGGCGCAGGTCAGGCAGGCGTGGGGATGAGTGGCCAGGATTTTACTCAATGCCTGTTTACGAAGACTGATGAGCTCGGGGGTCTCGGTCCGGATATCCATCCCGCTTTCCACAGGAATGTTACAGGAGTTTACCGGCTTCTCTGCGCCGTCAATCTGTACAAGACAAAGGTTGCAATGACCGTTATCGCCGATGGTCGATCCCGATTTCTCGCTAACTATTTTCATATATCCCTGGTAAACGCACTCTCGCAGGATTACGTCTTTAGCGTGCGGCAGATCCGGGTGATGGCACAGTCTCGGTATATATATGCCTGCCGAATCGGCCGCCTCCAGGATAGTTACGCCTTCGGGGCACTCAACCGTGTCGCCGTTTATCTTTAAGCCGATAATCTCCATAACAAAATTATTTTCCTACCAGGAATGAGTAATAGCTCCCGGCGTGCAGGCCTCGGCGCATGGCAATGGAGGCCTATCTCCTGCCGGCTTACAGGCGGCGCAGTCATATTTGATTTTCTTGCGGTGATCTTCTTTAATGGCTGAAACCTCGTCGTCGTAATCGTCGGTAATTATCTCAAAGAGCTTTTCCGGGCAGGCGTCAACACAACCGTGGTGATCGCAATCGATACAGAGATCGGTATCGATAGTAATAAAATACTCGCCGCTACCATCCATATATCCGTAGTTTGCTTTCATGATATCACGCGCCTTTCTTACGTTGTTTCTCGGCCAGCGATTTGGCAAATAAAGCTCCGCCCAGAGCGCCCGCGATCTGGGTGTCATGTTTGGATTTCAGAGAATTGATCTTCAATTCGCCCTCGAGGCGTTTAATAACGCCGCTGTTTTTGGCTATGCCGCCGGTAATGGCAAAATCCTCCTCGACGCCGATACGATCAAGAAGGCTAACCACACGGTGAGCCATGGCCGAACAATAGGCCGCCAGGACTTTCTTTTTGGACCAGCCTTCCCTTAAAAGAGAGGTAGCTTCCGACTTTGCGAAAACCACGCATGTAGACGATACCGGTTCCGGTTCTTCCTCTACGTCCAGCGACAGATCTCCGACGTCCTCAATGGAAACCGCCAGCAGATCGGCGAAAACTTCCATACCCCTGCCGGTACCCGCCGCGCATTTGTCGTTCATGAGAAAATTGGTGACTTTACCGCGCTCGTCGCAGCGAATAGCCTTGCAGTCCTGGCCTCCCATATCGAGGATGGTGCGGACCGACGGCCCATACATGTAATTGCCGCCTCTGGCATGGCAGGCGATCTCGGTAATCGCTCGATTGGCGAAGGGAACATTCACGCGGCCGTACCCGGTGCCTACTATATAATGAATATCATCGAGAGCCATGCCGGTATCTTCCAGCGCCCAGTTCATGGCGTTGCGAGCGCTGTCCGGGCTGTCGGACCCGGTACGCATATTTGAGTAAGCGTACAACTCACCGTCAACCATAATCACGACCTGGGAGCTGACCGATCCGACGTCGACGCCGGCTGTTATGGTCTCGGCGCCTTTCCAATCTTTATTCTCATCATGCCAGTTGTATTCTTTCCAGCGCCAGAACTCTTTTACTTTTACTTCGGTCATTTCTTACCCCTTTCACCTGCGACAAGCGCCGCCCCCAGCGCGCCGACATATTCCGCGTCCTTCGGCACAATCACCTCAACTTCCAATCCGCGATTCAACGAATCCACGAAACCGGGATTGCGGGAAACACCGCCTACCAGCGCAACGTCCTTATTGATTCCCACACGACGTACCATAGAGACTATCCGGCTGGCGATGGCGTCATGAACCGCCTTGGCGATATCGGCCTTGGGAGTCTTGGCGTGCACCAGCGACACAACTTCGCTTTCGGCGAAAACCGCGCATTGCGCGTTCATGGGAATAGATTTCTCCGATGTCAGCGATATCTTCCCGAACTCCTCCAACGGTACCTCCAGGGCCCTCGACATAGCCTCGGTAAATGAGCCGGCCCCGGCGGCGCACTTCTCATTAATAGCGAAATCCTGGACTTTGCCGTTTTCATCGCATTTCACCGCCCGTCCCTCTTCGGCTCCCACCTCGATCACCGTCCGCACCGATGGATGAGAGAATAAAACCCCTTTGGCCGACGCGCTGACCTCGGTAATGGTATCGTTGGCAAACGGCACCGCCGACCTGCCCGCCCCGGTGGCGAAAATATATTTAATATCCTCTCTGGTCACTCCGGCCTGGGAAACAGCGTTATCAAACGCCTTTTCAGCCGCCTCCAGAGGCTCGAATCCCGCCACCTCTTGGGTCTTGACCAGCACTTCGCCGTCTTTTATCAACAAGACTTTTATTATCTTGGCCCCCATATCAATTCCGGCTGTAATCATCTTATCTCCTTTATATCAATATTCAATCTCATTCCAACATCTCCCATCAGCTCTTCAGCTTTTGAAGGTTCAGGGTTTCCATAAACGAGTCGATTCTTGCCATGACCCGTTTCTCGTCGAATTCGCGCTCGTCGCCCATGTTACCTTCGAAGGTCATAACCGGAACGCCGGTTTTGGCTATTCCCAAACGGTTTTCCATTATACCGCAAGTTAAACCTTCACATCCACTGTTAAGATGTAACATAACGCCATTTAATCCCCACTGTTTGACTATCTGAAGCATCATATCGGACTTAAGATTGGGATCGTAGAAATGCTGCCATTCCGGCTTGGAGAGGTTCCAGTCGGCCAGGATACGCAACGCCTGGTCGCGGGTCGTTATCTTCTCGCCTTTCTGCATGGGAGTGGTCCTGGGTCCCCAGGTGCCGTCCGGTTTGGTTTCCCAGACACCGATCAATCCGAAGGTATAAAGAGATCCTATGGAGATAGCGCCGAACTTTTCGAGATAACGGAAAACTTTGAGGAAACCCCAGGGGGGCTGGGTATCCGACATCAGACGGCATCTCTCATCCGGGATGGCCGCGATCTGGTTATCGACGCGGTATTTCATTTCATCGCGTAGCTCCTCGTAAAAATCGGCCACCTCTTTGGAATGCTTGGAAAGGGTGCCATGAACATATAATGAATACATGGATTTCTCGTCCAGGGGCGCAGGTTTGGCCATATTGAGCATGCATACCTCCGCCCAGGTCGAGGTCGAACGGCACTCATTTTCAACCGCTTCAATAAGAAGCTCATCCTGGTATTTCCTGCCGGTTACTTTCTCCAGCCATTCGATAGACTCATGCATCTGGTTGACCAGAAACATAAGCCTGTTTTCATCCAGTTCATTGTAGGGGCCGACGGAGACATCAATACAGAAATAGGGAAGGTTTTTATATTCGGCCACGTGCTGATACCACTTGGCATGGCTGCAGCAGATATGATCCTGGAAACAGAAATCGGGTTTCGGATACTCTCCGCCGAAGGCGTATTTATTCAGATACATGGACCCCCAGTAGTTTCTCATGTAGCTGCACAGGTCGCGGGCCCAGCCTTTGGCCTCCGTCGCTTCCATACATTCTTCCGAGAATTTATGATCGAAGGCTATGGACGCGGCATACGGTTCGCCGGTTATGTTATAGACGTCGTGCCCCAGCCCGGCCGGGATTGCGTCGAATGCCCAGGCACCCCCGGTATAGCGTATGCCGCCGTTTTTATGGGCCTCCTGGTAATCCATGTAATACTTCTGCCGTAGCTCTTTCGCCTTGTTCCAGGATTTTAACGGTTCGGTTTTATAAATAGCCATAATCGCTCCTTTTTTCTCTTATTTTAGAACAGGTCCTCTTCGCCGATCATCTCCAGGAACGCCTCGGTCCTGATCCTGAACTGCCCCAGAGGAACCGTAACGTCGAATTCCAGGAACAACGATTTATACCCGTTATCTTCCAGATACTTTTTCAACATCGGTATATCGCATTCATGCGGATCGCAGAACTTCTGCTGTATCAAGATGGCCCCGTCGACATTGAAATCTTTCGCCAGCTTCAGAACATGCGGGAAACGGGTCCGCTCCTCCCAGTCCTTGCTGGGGCAGGCCGGGCGGTCGATATACCTGTCGGCTATATCCTGTAATAAATCTCCGTTTTTAAGCTCGACCTCGTTCCAGAAGTAACGCGAGCCGGTGCAGTGATCGTCCGTTACTATGGTCGCCCCGACGGATTCCACCATCTTGACGAATTCGGTATCGTCATCCTCGGAGCCGACAATCATAAGGCGCGCTCCGGTCTCGCGGTCCAGCGAACGGGACTTCAACTCCGGCAGGATTCGTTTCAATTCCGCGTTATGATCTTTCTTATCCACAAAAAACGAAGACGCCACCATCACCATGGCCTCGAGGCCTGTGACAGGGGGATTCGGCCCCTTGCGGAGATCGTAGACCTCGTGCATCAGGCGACGGTTCTCGTTATGAAGATCGATCGATTCTTTAAGCTGATCGTCGGTGATGGTCTTGCCGGTCCACTCCTCCAACGATTTGGTGAATTTCTCCAGCTCACCTTTGAGATAGGGTCGGGCATGCTCGGTCTGAACCTTGGCGGGCATATAGAGATAATGGGCGTAATCGACCGGGACATGATTCCGCCACGAGGTGAACGACTGCCGGAGATGCAGGCAGGATTGCGAGAGCATGATACCCTTCATGTAGTCGTAACGTCCCTTGAGACCCTGAGCCAGAACGTCGCGGCAGAACGGGCAGAACATGCCGAATATATGCGGCTCGGTAACGTCCTGCGGCTCGTGCGAGCCCAGCATACGATGCGGCAGGAGCCCGAAGGAGTAGATGATCTCCTCAGGAGCGTAACTGCAGAAACAGCCCACCACCTCGCCGCCGGTTTTCTTTATCCAGTCTTTGGCGTAGTCATGTCTGTTTTCATACCAGTCGAAAAATTTTGAAAACATAGGCCACCTTCAATGCTTAAGTTGCTTTTATTCTCTTGCTAAATATTGTCATCAAATTATCTGTCAAAACCGTGACGTCCGAGTTTATCTGGGGATTGTACCACATGTAGATCCAGTTCAACGAGCCGAACAGATAGAGCGACACCAGCGCCGGATCAGGCTTTTCGCCCTTTGATAGATTCTCGGCGACGACATCCTTTACCAGCCTGAAATACTCCCGCCGGATCTGCAGGACTTCCTTGTAGTAGGCGCCGGAAAGCGACTCCATCTCGTGGACACAAACTTTGAGGTCGTTGATATTGTTAACGAAAAACTCTATATGGTTTTCGATCACCGCCCGCAGCTTATCGCGCGGATTCTCGAGATCCGCCAGCCTTTCTTTAAGCAGTTCCACAAGCGTTGTGAACGTATTTTTCTGTATGGCGTAGAGAAGCTCGTCCTTATTGGTGAAATAGTAATAGATGCCTGAAAGCCCGACGCCAGCCTTGGCGGCAACCTTACGCACCGAGGCTCCCTCGTAGCCGTCTCTGGCGATGATGGTGGAGGCGGCTTTGAGGATGGAGTTCAACCGTTTTTCGTACTGGCGGTTGCGCCTGATA
>CP070742.1:1091423-1094675 GCA_020348065.1 Candidatus Zixiibacteriota bacterium | reverse complement strand
CCTCAGGTCGATACCGATGCTCCCCCCGGATAACAACGGTGATCCGGAGCCAGCCCTTTTGTCCATTCGGAACACCGAGTAATGAGACACCTTCAACTCTCGAAGCATTTCGTTCATTAGTTTTATTAAGGCATCATCGTTCTCCGCTTTGTCCGCTAATCTTCTATAACGGTCATGGATCTCCTTCCAATCAATCCCGCCGAAGGTAGAATCGTAGTGAAATTCATTTACCGTCTGCCAGACAGTATCGAGACTCGCTATTCCCGGATCGATCTCTTCGGGGTTATTTGACTGTCCCTGTGCCATAATAAAACAGCCTAACGCCATGCAACTAAAAATAGCTGCTGCTCCTAATATTCTCATCTGTTCCCTCGCTTATTTTTTTCATTATATCAGGTTTACGGACAATGCCCCGTAAAAGTTGCGGGATAGCTCGCCCGATGATCCGAGTTCAATTCTTAAAGCGCAACCGGCTATCCATATGATACACGATTTATCAACGGTATTTCAAGTATAGTAGGCGGCGGGAAACGCCATCTTAGAAGCTTAATCTGGAAATTGACAGATGATTCCCGGCAAATAATATTTCATCAGGGTACGCAGACATCTACCCCGTAAGTACGCGGTATCGCATGGAATGGTATTCATTTCCTAAAGCATAACTTTCAACAGAATTCCGCAAATATACTTGAAGCATCCAAAAATCAAAATGCTTTCTAAAAGCAATATCGGCCATCCAACGAAATAGCGTTCCTCACTGGTATTTTTTTATTTAATGCTAAACAATGGTAAGATATACTTCACTCATTGTGAGAGATTGATGGCTCTTGAATATAAAATATTCATATTTATAATCGCCTCGGGCGGTCTTTTGCTCCTGTCCCGGCGTTCGTTACGTGCCGTTCGCTCTCATGGTTTTTACCGCTTCTTCGCTTGGATCTCCTTTCTGGCGTTAGTTTTGATTAATCTTGACTACTGGTTTGACGAGGCTTTCGGTATCCGGCAAATAGCCTCCTGGCTATTGCTGTTGATCTGTGTTTTTATCGTTGTATTTGGAACGATATCATTGCGAAGAGCCGGCGGGCAAGACGCCAAAAGAAATGATGAATTGTTGATGGGTATCGAAAGGACAACGAAATTGGTCGCGGCGGGGCCCTATCGATATATACGCCATCCCATGTATAGTTCTTTTCTATTTGGGGCCTGGGGAGTATTTTTAAAGCATTATTCCTGGTTGAGTTTTATAATGGCCTGCCTGACGACTTTTTTTACAATATTGACAGCCAGGATGGAGGAGGTCGAAAACATTCAATACTTCGGAGATATATATAAGAATTATATGAAACGGACCCGGATGTTTATTCCGTTCTTTTTTTAATAGCTTCGAATTCCTTATATAATTATCAATCCCTTTCATAACTTAAAATTCGGCAGGATAATATTACAACACGTTTGCGGTGATCGATCAAATATATATCCATAAATTTAGGGAAATATTATAACCGCTGCATAACATAACTGCTTGTTCCCGGTAAACACTTCCGATAAACCGAAAAACAAGAGCGAGGACGGGGCCATTTCAGTTTTGAATTTGCATAATGACATTTCACATTAGTAATTATTCGTATAATCCCAAAATTCCATTAAGATAAGAGGGCGGGCCATGACCCGGATTTATTTGCTTTGCAGCAGCCCATAGAGGACCACGCACATCCCGAGGATAGAACCAACAGCGCCGATCAGATGTCCCATAAAAAGCAGAGTATTAACACCGGCCGGCGTCGGCGTCAATGCCCGGTAACCCGTACCGGCGCCGACAACAAGAGCAAATACAAAACCATAGCCGGATGCAACAAACATCCAAACCATAAAAGAACGGAGACCCTCACTCAAGGCGAGCCGGGGGCTGATCAGGCCGATGGCAAGCATCACCAGGCCACAGGCGATAAGCGTTGTGTGAGCGACACGCCAGGATCGGATGGCCCCATCATCTCGGCCCCTGATAACGGCAGCCCAGAACGGGATACCGGAGAGCAATCCGGAGAGAATTACAATCGAGCCGTGAATCAGAAGCATGCGGGCAGGCTGCGCATCCATTTCTTGTTATCCGTCTATTGATGCAAACTCAAGAACCGAGCTGCACATTCCAACCGTAATTCGAGCAAGGGCATTAAAGTCAATTTTCTCCATTGTGTCGTCACCGGACGTGTGTGCGGAGGACCGGAATGCGCCCGTATCCGTGATTTGAATTGCGCGGTAACCATACTTCCAGAAGGACGCGTGGTCGGACCATGTTACACCCTTGACCCATCTGGGGGCACAGCCCGACTCGATGGGAAAGGAGCTGCCTTTCTTAAAGCCTCGCGTCGCCACGATCACTTCGGGACGCGAACCGAGATCCGCGATGAAGGCCAGAAAATTCCCCCGGTCAGGATAGAATAAAGAGAAGGGGAATGGGAGTTTTTGGGTGCCGGGATCTTGCTTATAAACACCGATGGCATCCATACAAAGCATGATGCGTATGTTCTCCCCGAGCTCTTTGCATCTTTTCGCGTACCGTAAACTTCCCATAAATTCCGTGTTGCTGTAGGGGGGTTCCTGCGTCGTAAAGGCAGCAAGGCGAAGTGTTCTATCCGGTTGCTGCCCTTTCAGCATATCGCTGAGCTTTAAAAGTACGGCTACCCCGCCAGCGTTATTGTTGGCCCCCGGAGTCTCGGGCCAGGTGTCATATTGGGCGCCGATAATAACGATTTCAAAAGGGAGCCGCCGGCCGGGAATCTCTATCTCGAGATTGGCACATTCCTTTCCCTCCACGATAAAGGTCTGCCATTTTACCTCATACCCCTGGGAATTCCATCGCTCGCTGATCCATTCGCTGGCTGCGATCAAGGACGCGTAATGAGACGGATTACGCGGACCGAGTGTCTCCGATAGAAAGGAGACGTCGGCCCGCAGGGTATTTTCGATTTCTGCAAGCTCGCGTTCCATACCGGCTTCCATCGGCACTCCTTCCCAATCCCCCTCGCACCTGACCATATACCAGTAGCTTAGACCAAGAAAATCCAGGACAGGGACCGCAATTAACAAAAATACGAGTCTAATCTTCATCGGGAAGTCTCCAGAAAAGATTTTTGAACATTCGTATCTTGATTCTATGAGGTAAACAAGCTGCCAGGAAAATCCCGAAACGGCTGCTGAGATCGGAATAACTCCAGGTGACGTCATTTTTGATGGCTCGAACTATACGGCGTG
>CP070742.1:1076886-1091323 GCA_020348065.1 Candidatus Zixiibacteriota bacterium | reverse complement strand
GGCGTAGGTCAAATCCCCCCGGGATTTGACGCATCGCTGTCAGGCCCGCCTGTGGCGGGCCCGACCTACGGCTATTCTTGCGTCGTCAGGAACCCATTCCTGACGACATCTTTGCTGCTGTAAGGAAAGGGTTCCTTACAGCGCAGGGCATCCTTTAAGAGCACAGACAGGAATGTCTGTCCTCCCGGTTTATATGGGAAAATGGGTTTATAGAATACTACTGCCAGTAGAAGCTCAATAGAATCGCCACAAATGAGGTGTAATCGGTAACCTTTATCTCGTAAGCGTAGGCCTTGGACTTGGCTCGAGCATACCGTATTCCCGCCTCGGCTCCCAGCGAAAAGGTCGGCGCGAAATAATACTCGGCACCGAACGACAGCCAGCCGCCGGTATCGTTCAGCATATCCTTAAGATAGCCGCGCTCCTGAGAACTCATAACCGATTCGTCCGCCTCCACCTTTGAGAAGCTCTTGAAAAAATGCAGGCCGACAAAGGGGTTGATCTTGGTGGCGTTTACTTTGTCGGTGGGAAATATCCGGTAACGATACCCCATATTTACGGTAAACCGGCGGCCGTAAAAGGTGGTATCGGCTCTTTCGGTTTTGTGGCGATCGTAGTCCAGGCCCAGGAATACCACGTTATTTTTCTCGCTCAAACCGATAAACGCGCCGAACCGTCCGCGATCGCCGTTGAAATCGGTACCCTGCAGTACAGGTTCGTTTAAATTGGAATAACGTATGCCGAATATCAACGCCGACGCGTTTTCGGAAATCAGCGTAATCAATATTACTAAAATAATTTTTCTCATCTCACCCTCGGATTCTATGACAGCAGACCGGTTATGTCAACAAACTATAATCCCGATCATTTTATTTTTACCGGTTCGGCTCCCCGCCCGATACTTTCCAGAATGGTGTTCATTCCTTTGAAACCGCCAAGCCCACCGAACGTCACCTTCGCCGCGGCGTAACGGTTAGCGGACATGGCGGATTGTAAAGGATCACAGGATAAAAGGTAATTATACAGAAACACCGCCGCCAGCGTGTCCCCGCAGCCGGTGGGATCAATATCATTATGTACCGTAACGGGAGGTATATGGTAGACCTGATTGCCCTTTTCAATTGATAAAACCAGGCCGTTGCGCCCCAGAGTAATTATGCAGATATCCGGATGAAGGTTGTGAATCATACCGCAAACCGCGATTATATTACCGAAACTGAGCCCCTTGACACCGCTGATAGTAGCCAGCTCCGCGATGTTCATCTGCACAATATCTGCCTGTGATAGGTATTTATCCCAATCGGGATGTTTACGATAATACCGCTTACCCTCGCTGTCTCTCCCCAGCGCCAGGCTGTGATAATCGCAGAATATTATACCCTCGAATCGCTTCCTGAATTCTGTCAACTCTTCAACGCTCATATCATCACCAGATATGAAGTTCATTAGAGCCGCATCAACGTCGCTGCTTATAATTTCCAGCGACAGCCGCCCCGGTATCCGCGAGTTCCATTCCTCCCGATTGCCGTCGCTGCTGTAAACAAGCCGGTTTACCACGTTTGGTAACGGCGTTTTCCTGACCGCCGACGAATCGACAATATCATGCTTTCCGAAATATTCCTCAAACAAATCCTCTTTATCCAACCCGATCTCGCATACCGGCATGATCTTTCCGGTTTTCATTATGGATAATAAAGCCATCAGATTGTATGAGATCCCGCCCAATGCAGATACCCTGGAGCCGCCGGCGTACATAATCTCATCGGCTACCAGATGACCGGCCACAATCATTCGGGGGAAATCTATCATGCTTCATAAATTATATCATATTTGCCGGAATCGATAAATAAAAAAAGGGCGCCGGTCCGACGCCCTTGATTTTTTTTGTCTCAGGCACTATTCCTCAAGAAACCATTCAAACATCTTTTCTGCTGCCGCAAGTGCATCATCATAAAAAAGGAAAAATAAATGGAACGAAAAATAAGATGTTTTAAAGGTAGAATTTTCATACCTGACCCCAACCGGGAATAGATTCATGGTTGACGTGTCGGGAGTTGAAGAATTGAAAAGATATATGGTTTCGGTCGGCAGATCATCAGTTATCAAATATTCAACGCATGGTAGAGTCCTAAATTCGTAATACCGTCCTCCAGTTGGCCATTCCCAAGAGGTTGCAAGTGTTTTCACCGTATCAATTATTACAGACGGAAATCCCGCAGAAATTGGATAGGCGCCAGAAAACTCCGATGAAAAAGCGGTAGAATCGTCGTTCTCACCTTCGTGGAATATCGCGGCTGATATGCCCATATATGTATAAGCAAGCGGATTCATCAAATCAGAAGGGCCATAATCAACGCGTCCAACTGTATTTGATGTTATGTTAAATGACCCTCTTCCAATCACCCATAATTTGCCGCCTACATCCAAATAATCCGGAAAAGCTTCTTGAGAACCCATACTAATTTTTATGGTCCAATCTACGTCGGTAATTAGAACCATCCGGTACATATAAAGAGTACTGATGGGTGGCGTTTGCGTTACCGACCAATCCCAATCGGCTTCTGAAAATCCCGCATCACTCAGGATATTCTCAAAAAACGTGTTAACGGAGTCCTGCCAAGTATTTCTCAATTCTCCCCACCATGTCCTGTAATTGTTATGATCAACAATTAGTATGTCTTTAGCCTCATCAGGATGTCGTATCCAGTGGGGTTCATAAACTTCGAAGATACCCAGAGCCGGTCTGGATGGCACATTAGCATCATCGAAATTACGCACATAAACGATATAGAATCCGGTAATCAGGTTGGTGAGACTATATGAGGTGGCTTCAATCAGGTTAGGATTTTCATCGTCATCCGTGATTGTATACCAGAGGGGAGCCGTGGATGGATTAAAATCTGCCGTATCATTATGCGCGGAGGCGGAATCAGCATAGGGGCCGTAAATGGCCACCTCCCACAAGAAATCGGGTTGCGCACCGGTATAATCCAGCGAATCTCCACCCTCCCAGGAAATGGCTATACCGCTCCAGGTGCTGGTTGTTTCAGGCAACACCCACTCAGGTTCGTCGGGAACGGTGACGATACAGGTCGGTCTGTTGTTGGTCCTGTAAAGATACCTGTTAATTATGAGGGACGAGTCGCCGGCGTCGTCAATGGCCATTAAAACAACATACTGACCGATCGTTTCGGATGAATCGGGCGAGGCGACAAGAGGTATCGTGGCCTCTGTTACCGCGCCCAACGATATCCATGTCAGGGTATCCGGGATTTCCAGGGATGACTCCCTGGCGACAGAATCCATGTAATCTCCCTTAAAGACGCCGTAGATGTAGTCATTAATCTGTCCGTCCTGATCGCCTCCAAACCAGTTCAAAACAGGATTGAAAGAATGGACCATAGAATCCGAGGGTACAATGGCCCATTTCACCCAGGGATGGATATTTTCCAATTCCGGACCCTCTATTTCCAGATTCCCGCACCCCGAAAATGAAATCAAAGAAATTAGAATCGCGGCGGCCAGAAGCGATAATGGTATTATCAACCTTTTTTTCATAATCCTCACGTTCCTCCTCTAAAACTTCAGCCCGAGTGAAAATCTGTTGACAGAATCCAGCCATCCGAGATCCTGATAAGCGTAATCCAATGCGAGTTGATATTCGGAAATCATGAGCCTGGCGCCGGCGCCGAATGTCATCCCGCCGAATGTCTCGCTCTCCTCGTAGTAGTCATAGTTGAATTTCTTACCGGCTCTTATGGCGAACATGCTGTTGTACCAGTATTCCATTCCGAAATTGTATTTTTCCAGGTTATCGTTGGGATGCGAGGCCTGCGCCGCGAATGTGAGCTGGGAACTTGCGGAATTGATAACGTCAATCGACGTACCGAAACGGAAATCGATAGGAAGAGGATACGGCTCCTCAATGAATTTCATGTCGGGGCCGAAATTTGCCAGGGCCATGCATATTTTAAAGTTACGGAACCCGGTGTCATAGTAGCTGCCGAGATCCGCTGCCCAGCCGATGGCGCTTTCCTCCTCGATATATTGAGCCACATATTTCAGCGTCAGACCAAGCGAAAAGCGGTCGGTTAGTCCGGCTCCGTAAGATAGCCCGAAAGCGTAGTCTTTGGCGGTAAAGGTCTGCCCGGTGTTGCCTATGGTGCCGGTCCGGCTGTTGTAGCCGGTGATCTCCATATCGTCCATACCGAGCATGTAGAATGATATCCCGAATGTTCCCGCGAAGCTCGGAGCCGGAATTACCAGGCCGGCGAATTCGTAATTGATCTCGGCCGGATATTCTATATGCGTAAAAATTACCTCTTTTTGAGTGAGCAGCGAGAGCGCCGCCGGATTGTAATATAATACCGACGCGTCATCGGCAACTCCAAGGAAGGCCTCACCCATACCCATTGCCCGCGCCGATACGCCGATTTCAAGGAACTGTGCCCCCGCCGTGCCGACCTTCGCCTGTCCGAAACTCAAATTCGGTATAAGGAGAACGGCCGCAAGGGGCAATAACAGCAATATTTTTCTCATCAGAAGCCTCCGATCCTATTTGATAATCGCTATTTTTCCAAGCTGTTTATATCCATTTTCCGATTCAATGGCGTAAATGTAAATCCCGGAGACTACCGCCTGGGTATTGCGGCTGATAAGATCCCAGGAAATTACGTTATTGGCGTCAACGGCAGGATCATATTCTATCTGCCTGACCAGATCTCCGTCAAGGCTGAATATTCTTACCGTGCTTTTCGCCGAAAAACCGGAAAACCAAATTCTTCTGTCAAGCTGCGTATTGCCCGAACGATCGGGATCTTCATAACCCTGTTCGAGATAGTAGGACATGTTGGTGATCTTGTAAGGATTGGGGTAGACATACACCTGCTCCGTCTCCGCTCCGCTGGCAATGGGGTAAACGAATTTGGCGTTAATAGTTGGCGATGATTCCAGCGGCGAGAGATCGGTCACCGGATTGCCGTAATCATAGGACGTAACCGCAAAATACAGACCCACCGTTTCGGAGAGATCTGAGAGCGTAAATGAATAAATATGATCGCCTTCTGCGATAGCGTCAAATCCGCTATTCCAGCTATACGGAATCCAGTTTTCGCTTGAGGCGATATAATCGGCTATCCAGTCAAGCGAATCGGGATCGGATGGGAAGAGCGGAGGATTGGAGGACGTATCGTAAGGATCGAGTTGGGTACCCAGAAGCTCTTCTAAAGTAGCCGGAGGAAGATCCCATGTCCGCCATACTGGCGGCGTTACGGTTTCATCAAAATAGTAATAGTCAAAATCTATTTTATCGAAATCAGCTATCAATGTATACTGACCGAGTTGCCCGGAACGGGACATGTAGATCCTATACCCCTCAAAGTCGGGAAGCTTCAAGAAATTATCCTCAAAGCTTTCGGTTCCCGAACCATCCCAGGTTAAAACGACATTGCCCGGGGCGGCGGCAACAGTTAAAAGCGGCGATTGCGGCGGCGGCGGACCGGCAAAATCGGGTACGCCATCACCGGCGAACCAGAAGGTATCGCCCTCTGCATTTACCCTGAAATGCTCTCCTTCAATCCACCAGCCGAGCCCGCCAACATCATCGGTAGTGTCGGTATCTATGCCCGGATTATCGTAAACCCATGAAGCCCACTGCGAATTGGTAGCGAAATCGGTGAAATTCAGATTATTGTAATAAAGTTCTATACTGTTCTCGTCCGCTTCGCGACCATTAAGATATGTTAAGAAATTCCCCGGATCCACATGGAGATCTTCTCCGCAGATATACCCGGTAGTCAGTTTCAAAATTTCGCCGGGCAGTATCGATTCAAACTCGCCAAAAGTAAACAGATATCTGGTATCATAACCGTTAGCCAGATCGGCCGCCTGGGGTGAACGAGCTATCCATCCTTCATCCTGCCATCTCGTCAGATTGCACCAGATCTGGTCGTAATCGAACTCATGGTTTGACATAACCCGGTATTTGGCCTTGTCTCCACCGGGGGTTCCGTCACCGCCGCCGGGGAAAGGACCCAGGTAGTTGGATTGCCACTGAGGACCCCAGTCGTAGGTGGCGTTAATATTGGAAATCCACCAGTTAAATCCGAACTCAATACTATCGCCTCCGGGAGCTCTTACGACCCGGACTCCGGAGAGCCCGCGGGGCGATCTGTGATCGAAAGCCCCCAGAGATGGGTCGCCGTCGTTATCGGCAATCCAGGCGGTGTTGATATAGGTAGTATCTCCCACCAGCGAAACATAGACAGAGTCGTAACCACATATATCATCCTGCGCGCCAACCTGGCCGGGTATGGATTTATGATAAACGTCGGCATCAATATACATCCCGATCCAGACCTTATTGATATTGTTCTGCCCGATATTCGATATGTCGAAATCGAGAAGCACGAAATCCTCGGCATATTCATAACTCCAGGCATAACTTCTCTGCTCAATTTCGATTCCGAGCGGTATATGCGGTCGCTGGTCGTTGGGATCGGGCACCACGAAACTCGACGTAGATGTGTCATAATATATCGCGACATAATCCTGTTCGGAAATGGCGTCGATACTGTCACCGTAAGGATAAACGTTGGAAGGCCTTATGGACCTGACCATGATTTCGCCTCCGGGAGCTTCCGCCGGATAACATTCGAATACGTTGCCCCACCAGCCGTCATTGCCGATGGAAACAAGTGTGTCGAAGACCTGTATGGTGTTTCCAAAAGCATCGGTGGAATCATATTGAATCTCGGCTCCGATCCAGAGCGCTCCCTGGAAAAGATATTCAATGTTGGATCCGCCGGGGAATTCGCATCCGGGGGCCGGGTCATGTATGCCGGCTGCGTCGTCGAATTCGCTTTCCTGGCTGCCGAAAAACCCGAAATTCGTCACCGACAGCCATACCTTCCCGACATCATGCACCCTCAGCTGGGTATTTGGCAACGCCGCCGGTTTTGCAGCCCGATTTCCTCCCCCGCTCAGGCTTTCATCGAGCACCGTGGCATTAACCGTCCCAAACATGAATGCCAATAACAGCAAACAGGTTGTTTTCTTCATAATTTTAAACTCCTTTCCTCCCGGAATTCATGCGGCCTTGAATGTTTGTGCAAGAGGAATTTCTTTTTCTTGTTGTTATCATTTCTTACCGGTATTCTTATTATAGAGGGGACCGTAATAACGGCCCCCCCGCTGATTTTAGAAATTAAGACTCAATCCAAATCTAATGTTTCTTCCGGCATCAAACATGGACGGATCTTCATCCCTGGGCGAGATACCGGTTCGAATCTGCCCGTTGTCATTGAAGTCCGTCGTCGCCAATCCGGTGCTCTCATAAACTTCATTGACGTTGGTGTTGTCAAACAGATTATCGACCCGGAGAGTGGCAGTATAGTTGAGCTTCCAGATCTGGAAATTCTTGTCGAATCGCACGTCAACAGTGGAGGTAAACGGCATTCTCCGTGAATTCGCCAACGGCTCCTCGCGCCCGATCAACACCAATCCCGGATAATTTTCCTCGGGCGTAAAAGGTTTTCCGGTCTTAAATTGCCAGATAAAATTCAATGCCCAGTCGTCCGGAAGCTTGAATACTCCTATCCTGGGATGACGTCCCTTGGCCGCCCTGATATCGCCGGTGACCGTTATCTGGTGCCTGATATCCCAGTCAAGGGGCCGCTCCGTAATAGGAATCTCCAGACTCTGGAACCGACGGAAATAGTCGGCGCTGTTGGAGGAGTTCTTTCCGAAAGCATAGGTGTATTCATACTGTAATTCGCCCGCGAAGAAATGTCCGTAACGTTTTTCAACAGAGAACTCGAACCCTCTCGTTCTGGCATAGTCGATATTGCCGTAAACATCGGTCGATATCGGCCCGTACGTTTCCCTGATGGAGTTTAAAAGACCATAATAATCCTTGTAGAAACCGGAAATCGTTATGATATAGTCCAACCCGATTCTGGTTTGAATTCCCAGCTCATAGGAAATCGTTTTCTCGAAAGACAAATTCGGATTCCCGACTATACCGAAGGCGTTGGAGGCCTGAGTCGGGCGGCGGAAGAAGTAGCGGAATTCCGGAAGCTGGTAAAAATGCCCGTAGTTAAAGAAGAGCTTGGCCTTATCTGAAACAGGGAATGAGAAAGCCACGCGGGGCTGGAACTTATTCTGCGAGCTGTAGATATCGCTTTCCACCACGGTTTCGCTTACGACGCTGGGATCACCGAGAAGCTGGTTCGCCTGGATATAAAAGTCATATCTGAATCCGATGTTGGCGATCATCTCTCCGTATTCCATCTTGTCCCTTATATAGAAAGATCCCTGCTTGGGATTCCTCGTATAGAAATCCCGGAATATACCTCTATCCGGCCAGGGTCCTCCGTCATTCGGACCATCATAGGGCGAATAAGGATACTGAACTTCGTTCATCTTGAGAGTTAAATCCTGGAACTTAATGCCCGATTTGATCTCATGTTGTTTGGCGACCTGGCTGGTCAGGTTGAGATCAAAAGTATAAATCGTTTGATTGGTTTTGTGATAGAGAGCCCACTGATCAAATCCGAAATCCCAGAAACGATCGGCATAATCAAATCGTCCGTTGCCGTTCAGATCCACGTACTCTTCGCCGTAATCGTAGATTCCGTTGGGCGCGTCGTAAATACCGTTATTGTTCAGATCTCTGTAAGGCACTCCCTCGACGTACGGATCATCCGGTCCGTCGTGACGACCGTTATGATTCAAGTCCCAGGCCCCGATGAATACGTCCGGGCCATTGGGATCGTTCGGCGGCCCGTTAAAATAACCGTTAAGATCGACATCGATATAGGGCTCGCCTATAATTATGTCACCGTCAGTGTAAGGTTCACGCCTGTCTTCATTAATGACATCGCGCAGCTGAGGATCATAAACACCGTTGCCAAAACCGTATTCATCCGTATAAGCTGAATCTCCTTCGTCGAAAATACCGTTCCCGTTGACATCCGCCCAGTAGTGGTCATTTATAATGGTTTCGGCGTGATCCCAGACACCGTTCCCATTGAGGTCGGAGAATGGCTCGCCTATATTGTCGTCGTACTGACCGTTTCCGTTTTTATCGAACGCTGTCGAAGTCGGATCGAAAAAATCCACAAAAGGATCATAAACCCCGTTGCCGTTGACGTCTATGAACGGTTCCCCGAAAAATCCATCCTCATAATAATCGATAAACGGTTCCGGGGGGTCCCATCGACCGTTATGATTGGCATCCGTATAACGTTCATAATTGTCCCCCATAACGAAATCGCCGGGAACCAATCCTCCGGGCTTCTGCTCAAACTTCTGAACATAACGGTTGATCTTTAATTCGCCGAAAGTGTCTCTAAGGAAGGATGGCGAGAACGAGAATGTGGCGCCGTATAGTTCTTTGGATTCCGATAGCGTGGGAGCGGTCTGCGGAGAATAAAGGAACTCATAGGCGAATCCCGTAAGATCCTGCCAGGTTTTGAAGTAGTTCATGGAAAGCCGATATCTCGCGTTAGTATCCAGCTTCCAGGTAAGCTTCGCCGAAGCCGTGTACTGATTCGACCTGCGTTTTGGAATGGCAACACCCAAAAATTTCTCTTCGCCATAATCGATTTTGGAATTGGGCGATTTATAATTATTGTAGTCAATCCATTTATTTGTTTTATCCGCCGAAAAACTAAGAAAGTAGGCCATTTTCTCACCCGGCCATTTCAACCCCAGCGCCGGGAAAAACCTGTCCGAAACCGCGGGTACCGGCCCTGATAAATTCCATTCTATGCGATCAGAATTGAACGAATACTTGTTCAAATCGCTGAATCCGAAATCATCCGTCAGATACTCAATTCGGCCGGTGGTAGCTCTAATATCACCCTCTTTTCTTACGATATTTATGATAGCCGAGTTTGAACCGCCGTATTCAGCGTCATAATTACCCTTCAAAACGGAGAGTTCCGAAATATCGGTTGCCGAAATATCCAGGTTGTCGCGCAGGCGCGATCCATAACCGCCGAGGACGTTCTTAATCTCAATACCGTCCACCATGTACGATATCTCGCCCCCGCGGCCGCCGCGGGCATGGAATCTACCTCCCTGGTTTACGAAACCGGACGTTGTTCTTAAAACATCCGAAACGTTGGTAACGGGCATATGCGCGATTTCGTCGGCGTCCTTTTTAACCTCCGTGGTCGTTACATACTTATCGATCGCCGGTTTCTCCGCTTCGACTATAATATCCTCGACCTTTTCCGCCACGGATTGCAGCTCGAAATTCAACTCCACTGTAACGTCAGCCTTTACCTTCAGATCCGTTTTGGTTACCTGGTTGTAACCGATTGTCCTGGCGTTCAACGTGTAGTCGCCGGGTCGAACGTTTAAAATAACGTAGGATCCGTCAAATGTGGTAGCGGCCCCGATGGATGTCCCCTCGAGCTGTACTGATACGCCGGGGATGCCTTCTCCAGTGGTTTTATCGGTAACGACTCCAATAATTTTCCCCACTGTACCGGCCAGCGCGCCCCCGAATAAAAATAGGGTTAGAAGCGCGACGGTAAAAATTTGCGATCTAATGCTGGTAAATCTCATTAAAAACCTCCTTCAGAATCCTGTTTTAAAGGAAGTAGCTATATTTTTTATTTTTTTATTTCCGGTCCGAACTAAAAGCCAGGATACAAATCTATGCCCGTATGCCAGTAGCGTTCCTCCTCCTTATTTTCTCCTGCTCTCCAGGTTCTTCATAACAAAATACAATCAAACCCGGATATTATTCCCGAAATCTGTCTTTTTTTTATCTCAAAGTCAAGCCATTTTTGGACAATAAAATACCCTTATTGTCAAAAATCTCAATCCATTCCTTATTTATGCCACAATATCCTTAACAGTTTGCTTTAACTTCAATGTTTCATGACAGTTTTATTAAGATCCGACTAAAAAAAACGGAGCCGCTTCCGGCTCCGCTTAAAAAAGATTTCTTTCACCTCTACTTAATCAAGGTCATTTTGCGGGTCTCGCTCACATATCCCATACGAAGCCTGTAATAATAAACCCCGGACGAATATTCGGACGCATCCCATTTTACGGAATGAATACCGGAATCTATTAATCCCCTTGCCAGAGTAGTAATCCTCGCTCCCGTAACATCGTAGATTGATAGATCTATTTCGCCCGCGCTCTCCAGCTCAAACTCTATCTGGGTCGAGGCGTTAAACGGATTGGGGTAGTTCTGGGAAAGCTTGAACGTTTTCGGAATATTCCCTTCTTCATCCACTCCGGTAAGTTCAGTAAAATACATAACCGGGTTATCGGTGACACTTCCCTCGGTCTGAGGAATCCCTCCCGCGTCCTTATCATTTATATAAGTTATGTGAAGAGACGGCCAGGAACCAGCCTTGTCGGCTACCGACGACCAGTGATCAGAATCGCAGTTCCCGGGAGTACAACCCGGGCTTTGAGAGTTCGTTAAATTCTGCCGCGCAGTCCAATCGACACCGCCGTTACTTGAAAACTGCCAATAGATATCGCCATTAGCATATCCGCCGGCCGAACAGTCGCTTGAGTCAAATCCGGTATAAACCGCAAACAGGGTATTAGAATTTTCATGAACCGCCAGCGACATCTTGGTTACCGCCCGGTTCCAGACACCATAATCGCATCCCGCCGGCCATAATTCGGGCGTTTCATGCATCTGGGTAATAGTCTGGGTTCCGGTGCTGTAATGGAACAGGTAGGTCCTGTAATAGACTCCCGCGTCGGTCACCCACTGGGCGTTCCAGATCAGATTGAGATTGTCGTTGTAATCGTATATGGCGTCGATATCGATATAGGCGAAAAGAGAATCGGGGGCGCCGTAATTGGTGACATCGATTTTACCAAACCGCCAGTCCCAGGTCAGGCCGTCGTCGGATTGGATATAGTAAACGTCGTTTTCCCACTGAGTCTCGTAGTTCTGGGGATGGGTATACGCTATGGCTACCTTATCCGAAACGGGACTGGACACCGCCACGGCGGACAGCGTCATCAACGTATCCGCCTCCATCAGAATGCTCCAGCTATCGCCGTTGTCCGTCGACATGGTATAGGCCATTATATGGGGATCGCCGGCGTTTAGGGCCTGCTCATTCACTATCAGGTGGATATTTTCATTGCGGTCAATCGAAATATAGGGCCAGTAGCAACGCACGCCGCTTGTGAGATCGGGGGGATCATAATAATTGAATATCCCGAAACCGCTGAAAGCGTCGATAGCAACCACCGCCCAGGGACTTACCTGCCATTGGTGATAGGCAATGACCGCCCTGTCATCGCTGGTCAGTTCCAACTGGGTATACCCCGCGCCGCTGGCCTGCGAGACCGTCGATCCGACCCCGGGTACCAGCCAGGTGCCGTTGTTATCCCTATAGTTATAGTATACATGTCTCAAGGAGGGATAGGTAATGCCGTTCATCCAGTCCACATGAATACCCCCCTGGCTGTCCAGTGCGATCCGCCTGCCCGTGGAACCGTTGGACTGGTAATCGTACTCGGTGCGGCCCACGATCTCCCCCGGCGAATCGGTGATCATCCCGGGCTGCGAGGGGTAATACGGTACATCAGGCAACGGCTCGTTCCCCACAATAAACGGGAGATTCTCCGGCCGCGGCCCGATTTTATCTCCCGATAGCGAAATGGCGAAAAATAGCAGCAGGAAAACGGGCAAAAACAATAGCGTTTTCTTCATGTTCATTCCTCCAATTATAATTACTTTAAATTTTTCATATCGCTACGGCGTTCAGTCACTTGCCGACGGCCAACTTGTCATTTTCAATTTAACCAATATTTCAAATTTAGCAACACCTAATTTGCCTAACCGTAGGTCGGGTTTGATCTCTTCCCAAACCCGACGCCCGGGCCACCTATTTTATCATCACCATCTTCAACGTTTTCGATCCCATTTCGGTCGCTATTTTTGCGAAATAAGTCCCTGACCCGTAACCGCTTGCGTCCCATTCCACCGTATGTTTCCCCGCGATCATATTGGCATTAACCAATTCCTCCACCCTTGCCCCGGTGATATCGTAAATGGTAAGCTCAACATCCCCCGGCGCGGCCAGCGCGAACTCGATGCTGGTTTTGGCGTTGAAGGGGTTGGGGTAAGCGCGGAGCAATGAGATAATCTGCGGAGATAATGATTCTTCATTTACGGAAGTTAAATTATTTGCGATAGAATCGACGGGGATGGGATAATAATAGGTCTCTACGTTGCCATATAAACCGGTTGAGTAAACGAAATGAAGCGTATCATTGAATGTTCGCAACGACGAACCGTGGGCTGCATAATACATTTCAAAGAGCGATCGGTGCCATGTATTTCCCCCATCCGAAGAATAATGAAACCATGAATCACCATAATAATAAAAATCATTTCCTATAATAATTATTTCATCATCATTTGGACCGAATGAAATCTCATAATAGACGGGTACCATAGCTTCATCATTTCCCATATTCAGAAAAGCGAATCCGAAATCCTCCGCCCATACGTAATGATCGTAATATCCCCACAAGTTCTCGTCATGTCTTACAACCGCGATAATTTCATTTTGATAATCCAGTACCATATCGTAGAGCCCCCATATTAAGTCCTCACTCTGGAATATAATCGGATTCGAAAAATCAATAACTCCATTAAGGCTCATATATTTATAAATACGATCGCTTTGAAAATCAAAAAACACAGCTGCTATCATGGAATAATCAGGATTCAAAATCAATTTTTGAAATTGAGGGAAATTTTGGAGAGTGTCTATATATATTAGAGAATTCAATGTGTCGTCGGAAATGAAATAAACATATTCATTCTCCGACACTTCTTCTATAATATGAATACGCCCATCGTGATCAAAAACGGGCCGACCCGGGCAAAATCTGTATTCATAAAAAAATTCACCCCAAATAATCATAAGACTATCTTCAAAAGGATTATAGATATAAAAGCCTCCGTCTGGACTGACGAAAAATTCCATACCCCATTCAACAGGTAACCAATAAAACCGAGGTTCCCAATAATTATAGCGTTTCATGAAACAAGTGCCGCTTCCCTGATCCGGGTCTGCTGTCATTACGTAAAGAGAATCATTAATTATGACTATGGGAATAGTTTTATGAAGATTATTAAAGAAATCGGGCATTAATAGCGGCGAATTATCAACATGTTGATTTTGAGCAGATGATTGCCTTAAAGGAGAAAAAAACGCAAACAACATCATCAAGAAAAATGTAAAGATCCGCATCACGGCTCCTGCAAAAGCGCCAAAATTAACACCTATTTCAACAGCACCATCTTAATACTCTGCGACACCCCTCCCGCCTCCATCCTGGCGAAATACACCCCCGACGCCGCATCTTCGGCATCCCACACCATCGAATGCCTGCCCGACTCCAGGCCCTGCCCCCTGATCGTCTCCACCCT
>CP070742.1:1054449-1076786 GCA_020348065.1 Candidatus Zixiibacteriota bacterium | reverse complement strand
TTTCCATTTGTTCGAGGCGTATCCCAATCCCTTTAACGCTTCGGTGACAATAAAATACTCTCTTCCTGAATTATCTGACGTTAATTTGGTGATTTACGATATCCGCGGCCGCGCGGTCAGGACCATATATAAGGAAAACGTTCCTGCCGGGGTAAATTCTATCGTATGGGACGGCGCCGGCTATTCCGGCGGCAAGATATCTTCGGGAGTATACCTGTATCGCATCGGCGCCGGCGAATATGAAGCTACGTCTCGCATGACACTCTTGAAATAATATAAATAATATTTGATTATGGTAATCGGCTAACCGACGTTTAAGGTCGATGATTCTTTACGGGATGTCTTTTCAACGATTCTCGTATCGGCAATTCCTGGAAAGCTCGCTAATGTTAATTTCCTTCTACGCCTTTCGGCGGGGCAGCCTTTCGGAAGCGCGGATAATAATCTTTCCCGGTAACCGTTAGCCCTGCGGTTGCATTCTTCGTAAAGATCGATTCTACCCCGACCGTTGTGCAGCGCGCCCAATAATTCGGCGGCCTGAAGCGCGATGGGGAAAAATCCCGAAGCCGCGGCCACGCTCTCCGTCTCGATCAATTTCCCGGTTGCGGTTTTGTAATCGTCTTGTTCGGTTATTATTTCAGTCCTGTGGATTTCGGCTTCCAGTTTTATCCTTTTGGGCGCGGCGGCTGCCTCGCATAAATCGTCAAAATAATATAAAGCGTTATAACGATTATCACGGTCTTTGTAATATTTCCCCAGAGATAATTGCAGTTCCGCAACCAGGTCGGTTAGATTCTGTTTTTTGGCTTTCGAGAAAATGGCCTTAAGATTTTCAATATTATCTTTTCCCGAAATCTCGGGCCGGGACTCGGCGGCTACGATCTCCGCCCGGAGAGCGAGCATGTGTTTTTCCATAATTCCGGCGGATCTTGATATTCGTTCAGCCAACAGCAACGAGGTTTTGCTGTCGCCTAAGGCCAGGCACAGGCGGGCTTTTCTCAGGTCGATTTTAAGTCTCAGCAGTTTGTCTTCATTATATATGATGTCTTTTTCGATGGCCGTAAGCACATTCAGGGCGAGAGAATAATTGCCCATCGCCAGGGAGACATCCGTTAACTCGAGCTCGGCCGCGGTTTTCAAATAAATATTGCTGGAAGATTCGGCGGCCTGCCGCGCGTTCTGGAAGCATTCTATGGCCATGAAAAGATCGCCCGAAATAAAATGGCAGGAACCCAGATCAATCAACGATTCGATTATGTCGTAGTTATTGCCCGATTTTTCGGAAATTTCCAGCGCTTTTTTAAATTGCCCGACAGCTTTATCAAAATCTCCATTTTTTATATAATGTCGCCCCAATCCCATATGCGATCTTACCGTCAAAAGGGAATTCTTCCGGCTTTTCGAAATTTCCTGAGCCTCGCTCATTATATTATACATATCGTTTTTTAGATCGGGCAGTTGTTTCGATCCGCTGTTTTTACAAGAAAGCGACTCGTTGCCGGCGGTTTTTAAGAAATGCTTCAGGGATTTCAGGTAGTCTTTCCTGCCCCATAACGCCAGCGCCATCATACTGTTGCATTCGTACAGATTTTTATCGTCATTTAGTTTTATGAAATAATCGAGAGATTTCTTTAAATAATAAAGAGATTTTTTATAATTTCCGGATAAAAGATATAATTTCCCCAATTCCTTGTTAATCTCGGCCGCCGTCTTTAAGCCGCGTTCTTTTATAAGAATTTCAACATACATTTTTCGCGCGGTTTTGAAATAACCCATGGCGCGGTTAATGTCGCCGTTTATTTTCAGCGCCGATATCCTTCCTGCCGCGTTATCTGCTTCCGATTCGATCAGCATTTTCGCGAATTTTCCGGCTCTGGAATAATCGCCATATTTAAAAAATTCTTTTGCCGCGGCTACGTTGAAATTATAGGCCTGCTCGATATCTCCTGAAAGAGACCAATGATGCGCGGTCAGTTCCAGCCGTTCGTTGTTATTGCTGATAAGCTCTCCGGCGTTTAACGCCCAGAATTTATGGTATTCCCTTTTTTTAGAATCGGCGATCCTGCTGTAAATGTATTCTCTTAGCCCGCCGGATAAAAAGGACACCGAATCCTTATGCCTTATGAGAATTCCGGACCCGGTCAGGTTCTCGACGATTTCATATCTGTCCTTTTCGAAGTTAACAAACATCAAAAGCGGAATTGTGTTTCCCCAGGCGGAAAGCATGGAGATCAATTCCCGCTGTTCGTCGTTCAGGATGTCGACCATTCTGCTATAGAGATATTCATTTTCCGGGATTTTGACCTCTGTGAGAAATTTTCGTCCACCCGATTCGGTCTTTAGAAATTCGAGACCTTTTTGCCTGCCCATATGCTTGAGATAAAAGAAAATCTGTTCCGGATCGCCGCCGGTCGATTCGCATAAAGGATACAAATCAAAGTCCGCTTGATCGCGTTTGAGAAAGGTTTTAAAAGAAATCTCGGTGATCCTCATTCTGTGCCAGTATTTAATGGGATCGAAAATCTCATGTTTCACGGGAGGCCTGAACCATCGACCCGCCGCCGCTGCGATGCGAACATCATGCCGGCTTTTGACAATCGCCGATAGTTTTCTCAGGTTTTCATTGCCGAATGATTCCAGATCCTCTATAAGGAGTATTTTTTCGGACCGGCATGTTTTGTCTGCCGAAATGATATTCTCCAGAACATCATCGATCTCATTGTCATTATCAGTATCATAAATTCGCAGACAGTCAATCCCCCCGATTCTGCATTCGGCCTCCATGAAATTTAGCGACCTGCCGCTGTAAGAATAACCGTTTATAACAAACAGCTTCCCGCAACTGAATTTTCTGAACGAATCGAACTCCTTTTTGAGATCGTCGGCGAGGGGAGCCGGGCCCGCGGTGAGATAATATTCCGTCCTCGATTTTTCCAGAAAATAGAATAAGTCATCTATCTTTAAAACCTCCGCCGCCCGGGCCATGTTTGACGGTCTTTTGTGAGGATCACGGCTTAACATGGAATCCAGACCGTCGCGGAAACATTCCGGAACATTATTCAAATCAACAAGTCCCGTTTCGGCAATATTCTCTATCAGCGCGGATTCATTTTCCGATTCAAACGGCAAAGTGCCGTTAAGGAGCTGGTAAAATAGGACTCCTATAGAGTATATGTCCGAGGCAGTTGTGGATTTATGGCCGAGTATAACCTCCGGAGCCAGATAATGCAGGGTCCCTCTTCTTCCGGGCATATCGCCTGCCGCCGTTATCAGGTTGAAATCTATGAGCGCGATTTCGGGGGCGGCGACGTCATCCTCGTAGCCGTACGCTATAATATTGGACGGTTTGAAATCGTTATAGCAATATCCCGAAAAATGAATGAATCGGGCGGCCTCCAGAATTGTCGCGAATAATTTCTTTATTGTAGAATAATATATGGCGGTTTCGGACTTATTTTTTAAAAAGCATATAAATTTGTCAATGGTCAGACCGTTGAGGAAAGGCGTTATAATAATAGGTTTCTTTAGATCGAAAATAATATCATACGGTTTTAACAAGGAGGGATGACAGTGCGTGGACGCGAAAAGATATTCTCTTTCCAGCGATTCGTACAATTTTCGGTTATCTTCTCCAGGGATTTTTAAGGCGACCGGTTTGTCGGTTGATCTATCGACGGCGAGGAATATACAGGCGGTTCCACCTTCGCCGATCTTTTCGGTTATTTCATATCGCCCCCCTACAAGGCGGGAATCCATAATTACCTCAACGGCAAAGTTATTACGATACCGGCCCCATTATCGGGATTATTATGCGCCGTAATCCGACCCCCGTGGCTTTCCAGTATCTGTTTGCAGGTCGCCAGCCCCAGGCCATGACCTTTATCTTTCGAAGTGAAATGGGGCTTGAAAAGGTGGGGAAACTTCTCCTCGGATATGCCCGGTCCGTTATCGGATACTTTCAGACTGAGATTTAAATCGTCGATTTCAGCCGATATTTTTACGGCGCCATTTTTGGTCTCCCTGGAATTAATGGCGTCGGCGGCATTAATCAGCAGATTTAAAAGCACCTGGTGGATCTGGCTGGAATCCATCATTATTTCGGGAAGGTCCGGGGGTATTTCAATTTTTATTTCGATATTTTTAAATCTCTGCTGCGGTTTTACAAAGAATACCACGTCATCTATAACGGGCGCCAGCTCGCTCAGGGATTTGTTGGTCTCCAGGGCTGAAAAATCCATAAGCCCCGTCGTAAAACGTTTCATCCTGTCGATGCTGTCGACGATTGAATCGACCTTTTCGGATACTTTTTCGAATTTTTCGGTCTCGATATACTTGGGAAGAAGCTGGGCGCCGGACATAATTGTGGTCAGGTAGTTGTTTAACTCGTGGCCGATTGCGGCCGCCATCTCGCCTTTGGCAACCATTTTTTCAGAGACAACCAGATAGCGTTCAATCAAGGTTCTTTGGGTGATATTCTCTAAGATGATTATCCTTTCATCGGGATCTTCGCCTGAGAGCGTGAAAGGAGAAAAATGAATCCTGATTATGGTATCATCCTTTTTTTCCGACTTAATTAGGTGTGACGCTATTTCTACAGATTCGTTTTTCGATTTTTTGATATTCTCATTCCAGAAGTCCCGTTCATTTGAAGGGAGAAACTCCAGAATATTTTTATTCTCGATATTTTCCCAAACGTCTTTTAAGGAATCGAAAGTCTCGCTCAGGATCTCCCTGGCGGCGCCATTAAATGATCGCAAAATCCCGTCTTTATTGATAACCATGATTCCGACCGGCGTATTATCAAGGATCGCTTCCTGAAAACGTTGAAAAGACGATAATTCGGAGAAAAACTGGGCGTTTTGGATGGCAAGGGCGGCCATGTCGGCGAAAAGCTCGAAAAGATGAAGGTCCGATTTAAGAAATATATTGGCCTCCGATGAATTATCCAGGTATACCACTCCGATGATCTGGTCTCTTATCCTCAAAGGCACGCATATGGCGGATCTGATATTCATCTCCAGCACCGATTTCTTTTTCGCGAACCTCTCGTCGTTCAACGCGTCGGAGGTGTAAATCGATTTGCCGGTTTCTAAAACGCCCTCGGCGAGGGTTGATGAAACCTGCAAGTCTTTGTTGGTAAGCTCCTTTTTATTTATATTATGAGCGGTTTTGAAGCTGAGTTTGTTGTCGGAATCGAGCAGCATCAAAAACCCCCGTTCGGCTTTCAATAGCTCGACAGATTTAAGCATCACGATTCCCAGGATATCATCGAGTATCAAAGTGGAATTAACCGCCTTGGAAACCTCATATAGGGCCTGCAAGTCCTGGCTGGCCAGGGCATTGATCTTGAACTTCCTGGTGCCGCTCAACTGGTCGATGGCCGGAGACGAGAATTTCTTTAGTTCGGAGGCGATGTTTATTTTGGAAGTTGTGTCTCCCGGTTTTGTTTCTTTTATCTTATTTTGCTGCATATCGGAATTTGCTTATATCTTCTTATACCCCAGATTGTTATCGGCAAAATGAGCCTGGAAATAAGTGAATTCTAAATACTCTTGCAGAATTATTTTAATAGTCGCCGAAAGCCGGGCTGACAATCTGGGGCGGCGAATCCCTATATAAGGAATATATCCGGTTAAATATTTATATGGCGCCGGAGTCTATTTGTCGGTCCAGGCCGGGTGACCGTCCGTGATAGGCTTGCGTTTGCCTTTGATGAAAAACAGAATATCTTTGGCTTCCAGGGCGACATAAATCGAGAGTATGATCAAGACAATGGAAATTAATCCGAGGACGTAATTGCCTGAACCGCCCTTTCCGAAAAACTCGATCATCTTGAAGCACAGCGCCGCAATTGTGGTTACCAGCATTATAATCGCGGGCACAACGGTGAAGATTCCCGGTTTTTTAACTCCGATGAGGTAGGCCGAAACCACTACCAGTGCCAGCGCCGCCACAAGCTGGTTGGTCGCTCCGAAAACGGGCCAGATGGTCTTGATTCCTCCGGTTGAGGCGATCAAACCCGCCGCCGCAACGGTTATAATCGACGCTATCCAGCGACGGTTTAATATCCCGATCCTGGAGCCACCCACTTCGGCGAGTATAAATCGTCCCAGCCGGGTCGCGGTATCCAGAGTGGTAATTACGAAAGCGTTGAGCATAAGCATCCCGAAATAAATCCCCACAACGAGAGATACGCCGGGGAGGTTTCCGACGATTTTGCCGAATCCCGTAGCAAAAGCGACAATCGGCCCTCCTCCACCGCCGGCCGCTGTGGATTTCATGAGATATTGCAGGCCGAATTCGGATTTTGCCGCCGAGGGATCCCAGTTAAGGGCCGAGGACGCTATCATGACAACCATGATGGCCAGAACCGCCTCAAGGATCATGGAACCGTAGCCGATTCTTTTGCCCAGACTTTCTCTGGCAAGCTGCTTTGAAGTTGTGCCGCCGCTGACCAGGCAGTGAAAACCGGATACCGCTCCGCAGGCGATAAGAACGAAAAGCATAGGCCATATAGGACCCTGGGCGGGGCTATTAAAAGTCACCAGCGCCGGAGCCTGGATTTTGGGCGCGGCCACAATCAGCCCCAAAAAACCGATACCCAATCCCAGGTATAAAAGCCAGCTGGATATATAATCCCGGGGCTGCAAGAGTACCCATACCGGTATAACCGAGGCGAGCAGCGCGTAAATCATCAGAATCCAAAACCAGAATCTCAGATCCGACATTCCGAGAATCGTCTCCGGAACCGGGATCGGGAACATCTCGCCCAGATAAACCAGGAACGCCAGAAAGGCCAATGAGAATAACGTGCCTATTAATAGCGGCACTTTCATTTTATAGACAAGGTTGCCGAAAAATATCGCCAGGAATACCAGGCCGAAAGTGGGAATTACAATTTCCGGTTTCTTGACCAGGGTCTGGGCAGTCGCGTCGCCGAATGCGGCAACGACCAGAACCAGGGCAATCCATAGAAAAATAGAAAAAATATTCCTGGCCCTTGCCCCCAGAGATAAACCGGCTATTTCGGCTATGGATTTGCCCTTGTTTCGAACGGACAGCATCAGGGAGGCATAATCGTGGACCGCGCCGATGAAAATCGATCCGATAATGATCCAGATTGACGATACCAGCCATGCGAAAAAGGTTACGCCGATAAGCGGGCCGATTATAGGGCCCGCGCCCGCAATCGATGAGAAATGGTGCCCGAATAGCATGGGTGTTCTCGCGGGAGAATAATCTACACCGTCATTCCGGGTAAAAGCGGGCGTCGGATAATTATCGTCAGGGCGAATCAGCTTTCTTTCGATATAGCCGCCGTAAAATTTATAACCGAGATACAGCGCCAAGAGAGCGAAGGCTCCCAGAACAAGAGAGTTCATGTCGTCTCCATAATTATTCAGTCATTCATTATTCCATTTTTACAAAACGAAATCTTATCAGCCCCGGGTTTCGATCAAGGAATTTTTATCGTAAACCGGGCAGTCCGACCTGTGATAACAGCGCGGACAGGACCTCGATCTGTAATATCTTCTGTGCAGGAAAATGACCAGCAGGTAAATAACGAATAATCCGTGGGGAATTACCTGCAGACTCTGTATAACGGCGTTAGCCATATCACCGATCTCTCCGGACGGGACGCCTAACGCGAACCTGATAGCTCCTAATATAGGAATAAAACCGAGCCCCAGCGGAATTATCCTGATAGGCCAGAGAAAAATAGTGTAGCCGTATGCCGATGAATAAATCTTGTCTCTGGATTCGGGAAAGAAAAATGACGCCCATTTCCCCAGACCGAAATTACATACCCTCCCGTAATAGAAACACCGGGTACATCTCGCTAACGGCAGAAGCACAAAAACGCCTACGAATCCGTAGATAAGGAATATTAAACCGGAACGAAATCCGAATTTGAAAACGAAATATGAAGCCAATCCCATTTCCGCCAGAGCGAAAAACCACCGTGGAAATACAACGGTAAGAGGAAAGTTTTCAAAGTATTCCGCTTTGTTATCTTTATTTGAATTCATTTCAATAATAATAGCATCCCGTCAGCCGGCAGGCAAGAATTCTCTTGACACGCGGGGGAAAATTCTTGTAACAAAGTAAGTTGAATGCTCGTAATTGGGGAGGAATGAAGACTATGAACAGGATTTCAAACATCTGGATCTATATTGTTCTCTTATCGCTGATTCCGGTCAGCGCAGGCGCCACCAAGTTTATCAGTATCAAAGGGGAGGGTTATCTGGCCGACACCGTATATAATGACGATTTATTCATAACCGGCGATAAGATTAAGATGGAAAGCCGTGTCGACGGCGATCTTTTCGCGTTCTGCCAGGAAATCGTACACCTGGATACCGTTCTGGGCAGCTTCAATTCATTTTCGTTAAACGCTCAGGTCCTGGGACCCGTTAAACAGAGCTACCGGGGATGGGGATACTCCATCAACTGTAACGCTCCTGTGGGCAGAAATATCCTGATATTCGGCAAGGAGATCACCATAGGCCCTCAGGCCAAAATAGCGCAGGACGGCGATATGTTTTGCTCTAAATTGATTTTTCAAGGCCGATTGGACGGTAATCTTAAAATTATGGCGGATAACGCGGAGATTAATGGGCATGTCGGAGGCGATATCGAGTTCGAGAAGGGCCATTTAAAGATAGGCCCTGACGCGGTTATCGACGGCGGCATATATTATAGATCGCCGCAAAAAGCAGAGATAAGCAATTCCGCGAATATTTACGGTGAGATAAACTGGGAAGAGATCGAAACCGGAGACAGGAATGCTGGAACGGGAATTACATTCGGAAAAATACTCGCCTGGATCTTCTCGGTGCGCGGATATCTGTTGCTTCTTTCGGTGGTCTCTTTGATATTGCTGGTTTTTTCAGTAATCCCTTTTCCCGCTTTACTTATTATAGTTCTTTATTCGGTAATATTTTTGATTTCCGGCAATGTCGTGATTTTACTGACTAAAGACAGGATGAGGAAGACCCTTACCACAATTGAAAATAAATTCCTGCCGAGCCTGGGCCTCGGTTTTATAATATTTTTCGTGGCTCCGGTGGTCTCATTGGTGATACTGCTTACTTTGGTGGGAGCTCCGTTGGGGATGGCCTTGTTATTTATCTTCGGGGCGGCGCTGTTCGCCGGGACCGTTTACGCATCGACCTTCCTGGGCTGGAAAGTCTGGGATATTTTAGGAGGAAAAGCCGAAAATAGATCCGGGTATTTATGTTATTCGACCGGCATCGTTTTGTTGATTATTTTATCGTTTATCCCTGTTCTGGGATACCTTCTTGCTACCGTTGCGATTATGACCGGCCTGGGGGGATTGGCGCAAACATTTAAGTCCAAAAATCTTTAGGCAATAGGTGCGTCAATAGTATTTTCCAACGATCCAGCCACATTTTATCGGAAATGATTTAAAGACTCGTCAACGATAAAACTGATATATTGGAATATTATAGAAGCGTTTTCTATCCGAATATTGTCTAAAACCTCGAATTAGACGGGAATACAAGCCTGAAATTAACATCGCATTCGCGGCATTCCCAGACAGCGTCGCTTTTTATGAGTCTTTTTAATCCGATTTCCACCGAACCGCATCGGGGACAATACATTTTGGGGTAAATGGCGGCAAGAAGATTTTCATTCGGTTTATATTTCAATTTAATTTTCGGCTCTCTTTTAAATTTGAATCTCATGGCGCCCTCCATTTTTTTTGGTCTGTATAAATTTATATGGCGAAGATAGCGATTATGTTCCACGGCAATTTGTATATAATTTATCCGGCTTAATTAAGTATCACGGCCGCGGTTAATTTTGCCGGGCCGAGTCTCCGTTGAACGTGACGTTCGGTTCCACGTTCCTATATATATAAGGAAAGCGTAATAATTCTGACAGGGCTTTCCTCACGCCGGCTAATCGTTTATATCTTTTTGACTTTCAATCCGGGATTGCGTAACCCTGCCAGGAGAACGGAGTGAAGGTTCCTGCCACTGGATTCCCAGCAAAAACCCGATTATGCGCGGCAGTAGAAATCCTATATTATATTCGTTTCTTCTGTCGAAATTGTATTCGAGGGGTTGACCGGAATATAAGATAATTCCGCTTCCGTATTTTAATCCGATAAGGGTCGGGTTGCTGTCGGAATCCTTCATATAGACAATAGCGCTGTCCGGGACCTCCCAAAAATGCTTGTTGCTTGCGTAAGCGCCTGTCAGCGTGTCGCTTAAACCATCCACCAGGTATAGATCGGGATCGGAAATCGTGTTTGTCGCATCATAAGATGTTCTATGGGTGATCCCACCGGGAAAGGAGTCTATTCCGGCAATCGCGTAGGAGCCGTAATTCCATGCCAGATCGCACGTTTCCCATAAAATAGTCCCGCCCGACCCGGCGAATTCGGTTATAATGTTCAGATTCGAGGATAGGTTGTTATAAAATCCTTGCGGCTGATCATTGGAAATTATCATAATATCGGCTCCCGGCGCGAATTCTATCGACGGCAGATCGGATGATGAATAGACGGAAAATTGACTCTCCCCGGTCCCTATGGTCAGGCCTATTCCTGCCAGAGTGGAATCGAGACCATAGCTGTCCCAGGGCGGCAGATCCCTCAATATTTTCACATTCATACCCGATCGGAATCCCGTTTGTACGGGCTGAAGTATGATATTCTCCGGGAAGTACTCGTTTATATTAACCGACTCGACAGCCCGGTATAGCGGGTGCCGGTTCTCATCGTAAAACCAGGTTCTGAATACCAAATGCTCACCGGAATGCAGATTTAAATAGAATGAGGCGATATCTCCAGCAGCAGGATTCAACGCGAAAACCGTGTCAAATATGATGTTCATTTCAGAGTCGATCAAAGAAAAATACGCTGTGTTTATACGTTCAAACAGGGATTCGGCGACGGAATCAAAAGTGATCTGAACGTCTTTTTCCGCTGATCGATTCGGGTTTTGCGAACACGAAGCCATAAATATAAATGTAAGCAGAAAGATCGGGGCAATGCGGATTTTTGTATTTCGGAATGATTTTGAGTTCATTAATTATTAAGATCGGGCATGTTGTCCCGGGGGTAATAATATCGAAACCGGCAGCCGCCCGATTTCATAATAAGCCGATTTTGATGTTTCATCATGAAGCAAATCGAAGGCCGGAGCGGAAGGACGGTGGCTCGAAGTTAAAGCGGTAGAGGCAGCTGGAATTCGAGAAATCATCCAAACCTTGAATCCCGGCAGATAATTTATAATGATAATCATTACATCATACCCCTCCATCAATTCGCGGGCAGGCGGCATTAAATAAATATCAATTGCAAAAGAAGCTAAAAAAAAACCTTGACAGGATTGACATATGATTTATATTGGTTTTGAGTAAAGTAGCTCCGTATGGCTTCAGCCGGAAACGCTTCGAAATAATACGTAAGTTTGTGATGGCTTTGGAAGAAGCAAACAAAGGCAAATAGAACTGACAACATCTTTGATTGATAAGGCTTATGTTCTTTCGAGTGTCGCTAGGTAACCGAAGCCGAAGTGATAAGTTGAGAAGTTACGGTTGACCTGTTTTTGAGGGCGATCGAAAATCTCGCGAGGCGAATTAAAAGCCGGACTTTAACGGGATTTTACAAACAAATAACAAGACAGGGGAAATCAGGTTATGTTAAGACACTCACTTTTGATCATGTCATTATCCATTATCGGGCTCTTCGGCCTTGCGTCGGCCCAGGATAGTACCGTTGTTATTACAATTGGCGGCGCGACGACTCCGTCCTGCGATGAAAACAGAATTAATTTACCGGTATATATGAGTAATCCATTAACGGTTGGGGGTTTTTCAATAGAAATTATGCTAACAGATCCGTCGTGGTTTGAATTCGATCCCGATGATTCACTGGCGGTGGATACCATCGGCGCCTGTCATACCAATTGGGGTAATTTCGAATTCTTTGTGCATCCATATGGACATAAAATCACGGTATCCGCTCTCGGGCCGGGCGGCGAAAATCTTGCGCCGCGTGCGCCGGGAGAGGATTGCCTGATTTTTACAATTCACGGCGATTTTAATAATAAGCTGGTCTCAGACACCTGCCAGTTGATTAATTTTGGCACTACAACTGTTTCTGATTCAACGGGTTATATTAATTTTCCCAATATACTTGTCCGTGATTACCTTTGTGTGGAGCCCTGCGATACCAACCTGGTCAGGGGTGACGCGAATTGCTCCGGGACATTAAATGGGCTTGACGTAACCTATCTTGTTAGTTATTTTAAGGGTGGACCTTCGATTTGCCTGGGATGTCCCTGTCTGGGAGACGCAAATTCTTCAGGGGGCGTGAATGGGTTGGACGTGACATTTTTAGTCAGCTATTTTAAAGGCGGGCTTGCGCCTGATCCGCCCAATTGTCCTGAATGATAGAAATGATTTTTAAATAAAACCTGATTTCCTGTTGAAGGGGGTGAGAGCCTAAAGAGAGAAGAAAAAAAAGCAGAGGGGAAGTATTTAGTTCGCATTCGGAAAAGGAATTCCGAAAAATTATGCGAACAGGGTATTAAATTTAACGCCCATGCAAGGTTAATTTTTAAAGGAGTAAAATATGAAAAAACTGTTGCTGTTAGCGTTAGCAACATGCCTTATCTTTAACGTGGCGTCAGCTCGGAAAACCCTGTACTTCGGGAATACTGATCTTTCGGACGTTGCTGTAACCATTGATAGCGATATCGAGATTCCGGTTTGGTACGTCGATGCTGCTGATCCGGTGGACCCTATAGCCTTCCTTCATATTCCGCTGGCCTCTAACGATACCGTAATCACGAGTCGTGACGGGGGCACACTCGAGTCTGTGCTAGCATATCCTACCTGGGATGACTGTTCTTTCCTGGACCCCGACCCGGACCAACCGACTCTCGGTTGGACCAGCCAGTCGATACTCGGCTGGGCCGAATTAGGCGGCCCCCCTCCCGATGGCGTCCCACTTGTAGGCTCCCCGACCCCGCTTCATATAGCGACCTATCTGATGCATACGGCAAATGAACCGGCTTATGTTAACGAAACAATGTGCGCGTTCCAGCAAGGCTACAACCCCACCAACCACGGCGTCATTTTCGGAGATACTCTCGGTACAGGTTTCTTCTATCCGGGTATGGAATTCTCGTGCCTTTTCTTCACGCCGAACAATGATCCGGTGTGGGGTCCGCCTCCGGAAATCCCGGGTTGTATTGACGCGGGTATAGAATTCTGCTTCGATCTTTCCGGTACCGATGTGGATGACGAGGATGATCTGCATATCTATCTGATATCGGGTCCCGAAGGCGTCTTCACCGAGACCGCTGGCGGTCCCGGCGGATATGCCGCAGGCACCTGGTGCGGTACCCCGCGTGCCGGCTTCTATTTCTTCGAATTTGAGCTCAATGACAACGCCGGCGGGGTCATTCCGTTGAACTTTTCTATTTTTGTCGCCGACATAAATCTTACTATCGACTGCCCGAGTGCTGTTCCCGGCGCCGAAGTCTGGGTTCCTGTAACGCTTTACACCTGTGAATTCCTTACCGGCGGTTTCGAGATTCTGATGTCCTGGGATCCGACCGTCCTGGATCTTATAGAAGTTGTTCCTGGCGAGCGCATTAACTTCGGTGAGGAATACTGGAATGTTCGTCTGGACGACGGCTGTGAAGAGTGTCCTCCCGGCGGTTCCGCGAGAATCGTCTGGATCGCCGATCTGAACAATGGCTATTACACTCCTCCGGCTGCTGCCGGATGGGATCCGATCTTCTGGATGCATTTCTTAGTCGATTACAGCGTGCCGTTTGGCGTTCTGACCAACATCGAGTTCGTGGTTGAACATTATTCGGATAATACAATTTCCGATGAAACCGGCTACGTATTCTACCATCCGCTTCTCAGCGATGGTTGCGTGAACATAATAGATCCGAGCACCTACAAGGGCGATCCCAACATGAACGGCTGGTACTATGAAATCGCCGACGCCGTGTTGGTTGCCCGCCGCTTAATCGAAGGCACCATAGTCTGGACCGAAAATGGTACCAGTGACGATGACATCCAGGAAATCGCGGCCGATCTGAACAACAACGGTTTTGCCGATGTCGCCGACCTGGTTCGCTTCATCAACATCATCAACGGCAACATCGACCCGCCGAAACTCGATCCGACCTCGGAGGTCGCTTCCTTCACCATGCCGAATGTGGTTGGTAACGAAATGACCGTTACCGTCCGGTCGGCTCTGGATCTTGGCGGCGCCCTGATCTCGATCGATCATACCGGTATTGAGCTTGGTGAGCCTATTGCCCACGGTATGGAAGTTCTCGCGCATGATGCCGACGGCGTATTGAACCTCGTCGTCTACTCGCTCGAGGGCAACACCATTACCGCCGGCAAGGCTGACCTGGTCACCATTCCGGTTATCGCCAACAACGGTGGTACGATGGAATTTGGCGAGGTTTCCGCAGCCGACTCTTATGGCCGTCTGCTCGAATCCACCGCCTCCCTGGTTGCTCCGCTGCCGACCGAGTTCGCGGTTAAGACCAACTACCCGAACCCATTCAACGCCAGGACCATGATTAACTTCGACCTGCCTATTGACAGTGATGTTAACGTCAACATCTACAGCATCACCGGCCAGCTGGTCGAGACAATCTCCGGTCAGTTTGAAGCCGGTTCGCATTCGGTAACCTGGGATGCCACTGATGTGGCCTCCGGCGTGTACTTCTACAAAGTATCCGCTGGCGACTTCAGTCAGACTATGAAGATGACTCTGCTGAAATAATTTCAGCCAAGTCGCTTCTAGGTAATAAGATAAGAGAGGGCTTTGCCCTCTCTTATCCCTGAAACAACCTGAGATATGGTGGAGGGGATATATGTAGCGAAAATATGCAAATGATTTGTAAACTGTTGCAGGAGTTGCGGGTGTTTTTTAGGTTGTTTTTTTATTTTAGAGCCATAACTACAAAAGGCTCATTTGGTTTCCCTCCCAATATCATCCCCTGTCTGAAAAGGTTAGTAAAATATATTACTTTGATAGATGTTAACTTGATGATAATAAAAAAGTTATGGGCATCGAGGCATACATTTTGCTATATTATAGACGACAGAGATTTTTATAATAACCTTTATTTTGCTTATGGCAGGGGGTAACTGATGAAATCGATTAATCTTACGGCGCTGATCCTGGGCTTGCTTCTGGCATCGGGCGTTTTTGCGCAAAGCCCGGACAGTTTTGTCGTTGAAGATAGTTGCGCGATGCCCGGAGATACGGTGTCTGTTTCTATTTATCTCCGAAATACCCAGTTTTCAGTTGCGGGATTTACGATGAGATTTGTCTTAATCGATTCATTTTACACCAGTTTCATCGCTGTTTCGAGGGGAATCGCGGTAGCAGGTTTCGATTATTTCAACGCCATACTCAATGACGGTAACTGCAGGATTTCGGGAATAGCCGATCTTCCCGGCGGCAACAGCCCGCCGCTTCTGCCTGCCGGGTATCATGAAATGGTTCGGGTATCCGTGGAGATAAGCGAGTTCGCGCCCGTCGGCGGATCGGATTCTATCTTATTCCTGGACGATTCCCTTCCGCCCGATAGAGACAATTCGATTTCCGACAGTACCGGTTATATAAACGAGGTCCCCACGCTGGACGGCGGCATTATAATATTTGACGCCCAATCCGGTATTGACGATAACCCGATAGAATTACCTTCAAGAGCGAGGCTTTTCCAGAACTATCCCAATCCCTTTAATGCAGAAACCAGGATCAGTTTTGCGCTTGTGGACGAGGCAGGCAATATCGAACTCGACATATTCGACACAATGGGCCGGGAGGTAAAAAGCTATTTCTGGAACGGACTTTATGCGGGCGAGCATTATGTCATCTGGGACGGAATGAATAAAGACGGAGAATCTTTAACTTCAGGGGTCTATTTTTATCGACTAATCTTATCGAATTCGATAATTGATCGCAAGAGTATGACCCTGTTAAAGTAAACGACCAGGGAAAGAGCATTCGGCATTAAACCATGATCTCAACCCGGTTCAAAATAACTGAAAAAGGAGGATTCAATTGAGGGAAAAGCTATTCTTTGTAAGCCTAACGATAGCTATACTCCTTCTGTCGGTTCCCGCTTCGGGACAAATTCACTCTTTTGAGGATACGGTGAGTGTAAATTCGTTATCGGGCGATACGGGCGATATCATATCGATTCCGATACATTTGAAAAACACTTTTCATGTGGGGGGATACCTGTTCCGTATTGTATACGATACCCTGGCATTCGAACCGATTTCAGTGGATACCACATCCCGTTCCAGCGGATTCGAGTGGAATGGTTTCAATATCGATGAACCGGGAATTATCCGATTTTTCGCCACCTCTTTCCATCCCATACAAAACGCGATACCGCCGGGCGTGGGCCCGATTTCCATGGTTAATATTTTTATCAGAAATACCGCCCCGGAGGGAACATACGATATAAGATTTGAAGATGAAGATACGACATCTAACGACAATCAATTGTCCGATTCGCTGGGTTCCACGTTGATAATACCGGTTCTGATGGACGGATATGTGATTGTAAACAACACGACCGGCATCGATCCGGAGCCGCCCGTTCCCGGGGTTTTCGAATTGTCGCAGAATTACCCGAATCCGTTCAATTCCGGGACCGTGATATCATTCTCTCTGGCTTCGCCGGGGGATATCGAACTTGCGGTGTATGATCTTCTCGGTCGAAAGGTGGCGACTTTATATGCCGGTCGAGCGGATGCGGGCCGGACTGATATATCATGGGATGCCCGTACGTCATCGGGAAAAATCCTCGCTTCTGGAGTGTACTATTACAGGCTTGCGGTTAAGGAGGGAAAATCGTTAACCAGAAGAATGATTCTTCTTAAATAACGAGGCATAGAAGATGACGAAGACGTTTTTTACAATATTAATAGCGGCTGTAATACTTTCGTTGCAGGCCGTAGCGAGGGGCGAGATTATTTTCTCCGATTCGGATACCATGAGTATTGTAGATACCGAGGGTCACCAGGGCCAGTCGGCGGAGGTGACGGTTCTCATGGCTAATCCTTCGCTGCCCGTCGCCGGTATTTCGCATAGAATCGGATACGACGAGACCTTGCTGGAAATCGATACGGTTGTTTGTATCGATAGGGGATGTAATCTGGAAACAGCTTATCTGGACCTTGCGGAGCCGGGCGTTATCTGGGTCGTGGCGATATCGAGGGAATCCAACCTGATTCCGATGAACAGCGGTCCCGTTATAATCCTGTCTTTTAAGGTTGGATCTTCGGCGCCCGATACGGTTACCGCCGTCGAATTCGAAAATCAGGCCTTTTATAACAACGCCTGGTCCGATTCTACCGGTCTGGATTTGATAATACCCGTCTTGGTTAATGGGAGTATTACCATTAGTTCGCAAACCGATATCGAATCCGATCCCGTTTTGCCCGACATGTATGCCATGTCGCAGAACTATCCCAATCCCTTTAATAACAAAACCATGATTTCGTTCGATCTGTCATTCCCGGAGAATATCGAACTTACGGTATACGATCTTATTGGGAGAGAGGTCGCGATTCTGTATGCCGGAAGGGCCGAAGCCGGCAGAACCGTTGTTAATTGGGACGGTCGATCATCCTCCGGGGATGGTCTTCCCTCGGGAATATATTTTTACAGGTTAACGGCTGCCGAAGGGGAAACCATAACCAGAAGAATGACTCTTTTGAAATGATGAGGTATTGGCTATGAAAAAGTCGATTTTTTCAATATTGGTAATTCTGATGGCGATGACGTATCGGTCGGGAGCGAAGGCAGAGACTATATTTTCCGATGTCGATACCATGAGGATTGCCGATGCATACGGCCTGCCCGGCGATATGGTCGATGTTACCGTCAATATGATCAATACTGTTTCCATCGAGGGTATTCAGCATAGAATCATTTATGATGAAACGCTTCTGGAGGTCGACACGGTTTTTTGTGTCGATAGAGGGTGCAACCTGGAGGCCTTTACCGCCGATTTTTCGGAGGATGGTGTAATCAGGATTCTCGCGGTAACATGGGTTTCGAACCTGATCAGTCCGGGAAGCGGGCCCGCCATAAACATTACCTTCATTGTCAGGCAATCGGCGACGCCCGGAACAATCTCATCTGTTGAATTTCAAAACGAAATTTTAGTCGATAACTCCTGGAGCGACTCGCTGGGACTGAACCTGATTATTCCGCAGCTTATACCGGGCAATTTCTCGATTCTTGGCGGAGGAATAAATATGCCGCCGGTTATAAGTTATATCGGATCGCAGTCGGTGGCTGAGGGACAACTGTTACAGTTCAACGTTGTAGCCCACGATCCTGAGGCCGATCCTTTGACATTGACAGCCAGGGACTTGCCCGCTAACGCGACTTTTCCGGCTGCCCAGGGCGATTCTCTGGTCAGTTCCACCTTCAGGTTCACTCCCGATTTTACTCAGGGTCCGGATACTTTTTTGGTAACTTTCAGTGTTTCCGACGATCATAACAATGTTACCGAACTTCCTGTTCAAATCATCGTGTTCGATCAGCCTAATGACCGTATTGTGATCAGTTCCACTCAGGGAGGAATACCGGGGGCAACCGGTAGAGCGGTTGATGTGCTGCTGCAAAATACCGGGACGATTTACGGCGCTCAATTCGAGGTTCTATACGATCCTCTTGTTATAGATATTCCCGGAGTCAACTCCACCTACAGGTGTACCAACATGTGGTTCAATTCCAATCAACCGGAGCCGGGAAGAATAATTGTGTTAATATTCAGCGTGGGCATTGATTCAATTTCGGCGGGCCAGGGGTCCATAACGGAATTGATTGTAAACGTAAATGACGATACCACATTCGGGCCGACCGATATCGTATTGACTTCTGCCGTTGAGGTTATCGATTCTGTAGGAACCTCGAAAGATCTCGATTCTGAGGACGGATATTTTACGGTAGACAGGTTCGGCGACGGCAATCTTGATGGGGTAGTAAACGTTGGAGATTGCCTGTCCATCGTCGCCTACATTATCGGGGTGCATTCGTATGATCAGCGCCAGACGGAAGCCGCCGATTTTAACGGAAACGGTTTTGTAGATATAGGCGATCTTCAGGATATAGTTAATTTTATACTTGAGATTATAGGTCTTCCGCAGGGATCTCCCGGGGGTCCTCCGGTTGTAGTCGAGCTTCCGGCAACCGGCACGCCTTCCGGCGGATTTATATCCGTTCCCCTTAATATGGAGTTGCCAGCCGAGGCATCGGCGGTGCAGTTTGAAATACGGTATAATTCCGATAATCTCAATTGTACCGATCTGATTCTGGGGGAGATGGCGTCGGATATGGCGATCGATTATAACGTCACCGGGGAGGCCATAAAATGCGTAATCTACAACCTTGGCGGCGGCTGTTTTGGGCCCGCTTCGGGTGAGCTGGCCGAACTCGAATTCGAGCTAACCGGCGCCGGTTTTGATCCCGCCTCCGATATCTCCATTTCGGATTTCGCCATAGTAAATCCATCGGCCGATTTTATGTCGGTGGAAATCAAGGGTCAGCTTCCGGAGAGGTTTATCCTGAATCAGAATTATCCGAATCCATTTAACGCCGCTACGAATATTAGTTTCAATCTGCCCGAAGCCGGGCAGGTGAAACTTCAGGTTTATGACTTATTAGGTAGAAGTGTAGTGACTCTTCATGACGGCTTCTTACAGGCGGGCAGCCATACCGTAGCATGGGATAGTCGTTCCGCCGCCGGATTTGATCTGGCCTCAGGCGTTTATTTCTATCGCTTGCAGGCGGGGAGTTTTGACAAAACCAAAAAGATGCTTCTGATCAAGTAATCCTCCGAATTCAATCGGCGGGTTACTTTGAATAAAAAATTGGCGTAGGATTTTGAGGGCAAGATGAGAATCTTCAGATTTGCATTTTTGACTTTTATTTACATCGTTTGTTTGCATATATCAGGTTTCGGCCAATTAATGGAATCTCTGTATGTCGATTCATCCTCTTCTTCGATGCCTATTGATTCTTCCGCAAACTGCCTTGGAGCTGCCGATGGCTCCGAGGCGTTTATTAACGGCAACCTGGCTAATTACGAAACCTGGACCTTTACATTCGATAATACGGCCTACCCGGGTTCTACTGTTACGGCGGCGCAGGTCTACTTAACTCACCGACAGGCCGGTCATGTTAACGACAGCCTTATTTTTGAATATTTCTTTGACACTGGTTCGGTTGAATTCGAATCCTTTGCCAATGTTCCCACTACTTTGACCACCATCGGGCCGTTCAGCGCAGATTCAATCGTTAATACGGCCGGGGTTGATAGCTTTCGGGTCAGGATGCGGGGAGTGGAACATATAGTTCCTCCGGAAAACATGGACTACTTTGTCGACGCCATGGAATTGAGGGTGACATATGAAGTTAATGAACCGCCGGTTATAAGTAATGTGCCGCCCCAGAATATGGCGGAGGGCGATCATTTAGACGTGCGAATATCAGCCACGGATCCCGATCCGGGTGATGTCATTGCACTTATTGCCGAAGACCTGCCTTCGAATGCGAATTTCGTCGATTCATCCGGAGGCGTTGGGGGATTAACATTTGATCCCGATTATACTCAGGCCGGGCCGTATCATTTCAGAATCATAGCGACCGATCTGGGAGGGTTGGCCGATACTCAGCTGGTGGATATAACGGTTACCGATGTTGATTTACCGCCGACCTTGGGTCCTATAACACGTCCTTCACTTGCGGAGGGTGATCATCTTGATTTGAGGATTACCGCCTTTGATCCTGATGGTGATGCCGTAACCCTTATTGCGGAATTTTCGTCGGCCAACATGGCATTTACCGATTCGTCGGGTGGAGTTGGCGGATTGACTTTTGACCCCGATTATGCACAATCGGGGATTCATCCGGTGAGGTTCATAGCTACGTCGACCACTCTGGCTGACACCCAGCTGGTGGATATAACAGTGACTGACGTCGACTTACCACCGGTTCTTGATCCTATTACGCCCCCGACGCTTGCGGAGGGCGATCATCTTGATTTACGCATTACCGCGTCTGATCCCGATGGTGATACCGTAACCCTTATTGCGGAATTTTCGTCAGCTAACATGGCATTTGCCGATTCGTCGGGAGGGGTGGGCGGATTGACTTTTGATCCCGATTATGCGCAATCGGGGATTCATCCGGTGAGGTTCATAGCTACGTCGACCACCCTGGCTGACACCCAGCTGGTGGATATTACGGTAACGGAAACCGACAGGCCGCCGGTTCTTGATCCTATTACGCCCCCAACGCTTGCTGAAGGGGATCATCTTGATTTGCGCGCTACCGCATCCGATCCGGATGGGGATATTATAACCATGACCGCTGAATTTACTTCCTCCAACATGGCATTTACCGATTCCTCCGGTGGAGTGGGCGGATTGACTTTCGATCCCGATTATATACAGTCGGGTGTTCACCAAGTAAGATTTATAGCGATATCAAATTCATTAGCCGATACTCAGCTGGTAGATATAACGGTTACAAACGTTGATTTGCCTCCCGCGATAGATACGATTCCGCCGCAAAACGTATATGAAGGAGATCATCTTGACGTTCGGGTAACTGCAACGGATCCTGACGGCGATGCTATTACCCTTTCTGCGGAGTTGCTGGAATTAAATATGGGCTTTGCGGATTCATCCGGTGGCGTTGGAGGTCTGACTTTCGATCCCGATTCCTCTCAATCGGGATTTTATCAGGTCAGGATTATCGCGAATTCTAATGCTCTGGCAGACACTCAGTTAGTTGATATAACAGTTATTGATGTCAGTCTTCGGCCTGTTATTGATCCCATAGCGCCACAATTCGTTAATGAAGGAGCTCATCTCGATGTCCGGGTTACCGCTACCGATCCTGATTCGGGCGATACAGTTGTTTTATCGGCCGAAAATATGCCTGCTAACGCGAGCTTTACCGATTCTACTGGAGGGATTGGAGGTTTGGTATTTAATCCCGATTATTCACAATCCGGTTTTTATCAGATACAAATAATCGCAGCTGACCAGGGTGGGATGTCGGACACCCAACTGGTAGATATAACGGTAACGAATGTTGATTTACCGCCAGTGATAGATCCTATTACGCCGCCCACGTTGGGGGAGGGCGATCATCTTGATTTGAGGATTACCGCCTCTGATCCTGATGGTGATGCCGTAACCCTTATTGCGGAGTTTTCGTCAGCTAACATGGCCTTTGCCGATTCGTCGGGTGGAGTTGGCGGATTGACTTTCGATCCCGA
>CP070742.1:1005508-1054349 GCA_020348065.1 Candidatus Zixiibacteriota bacterium | reverse complement strand
TTTCTCGGACAGTCCTCGCACAGAGCTATATCCGGGGCGAGAACCGTCCCTTTAGGAGGGAGCTCGCCTTTCATGATGGCGCTGACCGCGTTTTTAATTATATCGACAGGGGGAGGACATCCCGGGAGGTAGTAATCGACATCTATGGCCTGATCCAGGGTTTTCACCGTATTCCAGAGAAACGGCAATTCCAGTTTTCCCTCCGGCACCTCAATCTCCTCGCGAGGCGCGGTTCCATTTTCATTTATTACGGCGGGAGATTTCGAATAAACCTCCTCGAGAATCTCCTCGCGGTTGGATACGTTCGCGAGGCCAGGTATGCCGCCCAAATGAGCACAGCTTCCAAACGCGATCACCGTTTGAGATTTTGAACGCAACAATTCAACCATTTCAAACTGTTCGGAATTGCGGACCGCACCGTTGATAAAACTGACGGCTATGCTCTTGTCCGGCATGGCCTCTATATCATCGCGTTTGAAATCGAGGGCGACCGGCCAGAACACGATATCGAAAGCCGCCACGACGTCGAGAATATCCTCGTTTAAATCAACCACCGCCTCCTCGCATCCCCCGCAGGAAGCGCACCAGTAGAATGCGATTTTCGGCTTATTCATTACTCGCCCCCTGAGAAACAGCGGTCTCCGGATAATGTTCCGTTATCACCGGTCCCTTCAAGGGCACAGCTGGTATCTCGAGATTCAGCGGCCCGAGGCGCCGGACCGTTTCCGTCATTTCGTTTATCACTTTTTGAACCTTATCGCCCTCGGAGGCCGCGATCCATTCCATGCGAACTCTCTCTTCTTCGATTCCGATCGATTTGAGCAATCTTTTTAGAAGGTTAAATCGCCGCAATGCTTTGTAGTTTCCCTCCTGGTAATGGCAATCTCCGGGATGGCATCCGCCGATTAAGACGCCGTCCGCTCCATCCCTTAACGCCTTCAATATGAATTGAGGATCGAGCCGTCCCGAACACATGATTCGCACGACCCTGACATTGGGAGCATAGGTCATCCGGGCGGTTCCGGCCAGATCCGCGGCCGTATAGGTACACCAGTTGCAGAAAAAGGCGACTATTCTCGGATTGAAAGTTTTTGATGATTTATTGATATTAGACATAACTCATTACTCCCTTTATTTCGTTGAATATTTGCTCGTCGGTGAAGAGATTCTGCTGCATGGCCCCGGAGGGGCAGGCGGCAACGCAGGTTCCGCATCCCTTGCAGAGAGCCCCGTTGACCTCGGCCACGTTCTCTTCCGCCTTAATGCCAATGGCGCTGAATGTGCACATGGCAACGCAAGTTCTGCATCCGGAGCATATCTCTTCATTAACAAAGGCCGTATTGGGCTCGAGTTCTATGTAGCCTCTGTCGATCAAAGCCATTGCTTCGGCCGCCGCCGCCCCGGCCTGGGCAACGCTGTCGGGAATATCCTTGGGACCCTGGCAGGCGCCCGCGAGAAATACACCATCGGTGAAAGTCGACACCGGCGCCAGTTTTGGGTGACGCTCCAAAAACCAGCCTTCGTGACTGCAGCTTATGTTGAAAAGACGGCGAACCTCATCGTGATCGGGCTGAGGTTCAAGGCCCACCGACAAAACCACCATATCGACCGGGATTCTTCTCACCGTACCTATCAACGTATCTTCGACCCGGATTATAAGCTTGTTTTCTTCCTCCGGCTCCATAGCCCAATCGCTTATTTCCGCGACCCGTCCCCGAATAAAATGGACGTTTTCCTGAAGCAGACGTTCATAAAATTCCTCGTAGCCTTTTCCGGGAGTACGCATGTCTATGTAAAAGTTAAAGATGTCGGCTCCGGTTCTCTCTTTTACCAGGTGAGCGAGTTTCAGGGAATACATACAGCAAACCCGCGAGCAGTATTTATTGGTGGCGTTGTCTCGACTCCCGACACAATGCACGATTCCCACCGCTTTCGGCTTTTCACCGTTTTTCAAAAAGACCTCGCCTCCGGTAGGGCCGGCGGCGTTAACCATCCGCTCGATTTCGATACTGCTGTAAATATTGGGATACCTGCCATATCCGTATCTTTTGATCTTACCGGCATCGAAAACTTTAAATCCCGTGGCAAGAATCATAGCACCGACTTCCAGCTCGATTATCTCGTCCGTCTGATTAAAATCGATGGCGTCGCGTTCGCACGAGGTTACGCAGGTCTTTTTGCATTTATGGGTTTTGAATTCCACACACGACTTATCGTCTATGACCGCCACCAGAGGCGTGGCCTGCGGAAAGGGAATGTATATCGGCTTGCGCTTATTCAATCCCTCGTTGAACTCGTCATCCACTCGAGCGGTTTTGTAAACGCAGGCTTCGATGCACTCCAGGCATCCGACGCAGAGATCTTCCCTGATATATCGGGGTTTTCGCTTCACCTTGATTTTGAAGTTTCCGACAAAACCCTGAACGTCGACAACCTCGCTATAGGTCAGAAGCGTGATATTCGGATGGGCGCGAACGGCGGACATCTTGGGAGTCAGGATACAGGCGGAACAGTCCAGAGTGGGGAAAGTCTTATCGAACTTGGCCATGTAACCGCCTATGGTCGGCTCTCTTTCAACGAGGTATACCTTTTTCCCGGCGTCCGCCATGGTCAACGCCGCGTGAATGCCGGCGATTCCTCCGCCCACGATTAACGCGTCGGGATTAACCTTTACACGTTGACGCTCCAGCGACTTGTGCAGAGCGACCCTTTCAACCGCCGCTGCAATCAGCGCCATCGTTTTTTCCGTGGCCGCTTCGTTGTCCTTGGTCACCCAGCTGACATGCTCTCGCACGTTTGCCATCTGGAACATAAAAGGATTTTCGCCCGCCGCCAGAACGGCCCTGCGGAAGGTCGCTTCATGCATTAGGGGAGAACACGAGGCCACGACAACGCGGTTTACAAGGCCGTCGGCGATATCCTTCTGTATTATCTCCTGCCCGGGATCGGAGCACATGAATTTATATTCTCTGGAAATCGCTACATGCGGTAAACCGCGGGCGAATTCAACGGCTTTTGCCACATCCACTTTACCGGCAATGTTAATTCCGCAATGGCATATGTAAACCCCGATTTTCGGCGTTTGATTATTACTGTTTTCAACTATGGACATGAGCGCCTCCAACTGTTGCTTTCTTTTCAAAGGCATTCGACGGGGATATGAACAGTCTATGCAAGCCGAGTTTACGCGGGTTTATTCCCAGCGCCATCCCCATTATCTGTGTAAAATACACGATCGGAATGTCCAGCTTTTGGCCGTATTGTTTTCTCATCTCCCTCTGGTAACATTCCAGATTGAACTGGCATAGGGGGCAGGCGGTGGCGATCATATCGCAGCCCCGCCTCTTTGCTTCGTTGATCAGGATATAGCTCAACCTGAGGCCGACGTCTTTTATGGTGCCCGTTAATGAGCCCCCACAACACCGCGTTTTCAAAGGCCAATCGATCGCCTCCGCTCCCAGCGCCTGAATAATTCTGTCCATGGTATACGGTTTAAACTGATCATCGAAATCGGCATAGGGACGGACTATCTGACAGCCATAGTAACATGCGACTTTCAATCCCTCGAGGGGACGAACAACGTTATTTTTGATTGTCTTTAAGCCTATATCGTTGTAAATCACGTCGAGCGGATGCCTGATACTGATGGGGCCGGATAAAATTAAATCGGCTTCGTCCAGGGCTTCTTTTACGATGGATAACAACTCCGGATATTCATTCAGATACCGTTGAGCTTTATTTAATCCCAGGTAGCATGCCGCGCAAGGTACCAGAAGCTGGGCCGTCCTGTTATTTCTGTTTTGTCTTTCCGCAAGCGCAAAATTCCGCGCGGACAGGGCGAAGGCTTTGAGTTCGCTTATAGACATGTAGGCCGTGGCGCCGCAACAGTTCCAATCCTCCAGTTCCTCCAAAAAAACGTTTATGGTATCGAATACTGCCAGCAATGACTCCTCGTATGCCTTTCCGGTACCCTTTAAAGAACATCCGGGATAATACAAATAATTCATATCGACGTCTCCTTGACCAAACCCAATTCCTCGCGGCTCTTGACCATGTGTTCGGTTTCTAATGCCTTGATCATGCATTTGAGTTCATTTTTCCTATGAATGGCCTCTTTTTTAAGGCTGAATCTCCCCTTAAGGAAAAGCCGTAATCCCAGGCCCGTTTGCCATAGCAGTTTCAGCGGATTGGTCTTTAAAAACAACTTCAGGATCAGGCGCCCCTCACTGCTCCGGCCGGAGTCTTCAACCGATTTGAAAAATTCGTTGGCCAGTATGGGAATAGGGAATTTTTTGGGATAAACCCCCTGTTTGATAGCCATACGTTTCACCGCATACATTATATCCGTCAGCTTTATCTCCTTCGGACATTCTACCGTACACGAATAACAGGACGCGCACAGCCAGGTGGTGTAGCAACTCAGCACCTCCCACCTCAGACCGGCCCGGATCATCGCGATTATCTGCCTGGGAGTATAATCCATGTAGGGTGTAAGGGGACACATTCCACTGCAGGTCCCGCACTGGATACACGCAAACAGTTTATCACCACCGGGGATCGAGGCTATTTCATTGACGAAAAGATGGTCCAGTTCCGATTCATAACTGATCTTTCGCCATCCACGCCATTCCTCCATCATTCCTCCTTTTTATTAAAAGCGAAAATGCTTTCGAGTTTTCGTTATTTATGGATGTTTTTAAATCGAAATGAAAAGAATTTGTTATATTATTGAGCAGCAAAAACCATACACCATACCCATAACCGCTTTCTTTATATGAAGCGTAATTGTCAGGGCATAGATATCCTTTCCGCGTTTTCCCAATTCTTCTAATGGGCGTTGCCCAGGGCATTATGTGTACGCGACGTACGGCCCGCCCCATTTTGCGCGTGTAACAGCTTGTATCATATGTTGTATAAAATCTGATTTTCGGGCGGAGGGGTTTTTTGACAGGTGTGAATTTTTTCACGATATAGAGAAAATAAAACAGGCTGCCGTCATGAATTAATCTTACCATAAGCGCTGGATTGTATTTCAGAGATTCGATAATCATAGAGCCCCTGCCAGCCTGGCCGTTTCGACGATTATATCACGCCCTCTGAGTATCCCGACCAGCTCCCCGTCTTTCAACACCGGTATATTTATTAATTTGTGTTCGACAAGGAGATGTATGGCTTCCATGATAGGTGCGTTCACGTCCACGAAAACCTGTGTCTTGACAAGACTGCTGATATTCTGTTTGCCGAAAACTTTAACCTGCGCCAGAAACATGCCGGTAAAATAGGATGAATAAGGCGAATCGCTCAAAAACGGCGGTATGATCAATTTGAGGATATCCGAGAAGCGAACCATCCCTACGAATTTTTCGTCGCGGTCATAAACCAGCGCGGTACGGACCTGGCCGTATTTATTATATTCATCGACCGGCCTGGTATACGCATCGTAAATAGCCTTAAGCGCCGCTGTCAGCGGATCGTCCATATAAACTTTCGGATATAGCGACGGCGGGGCCATCAGTTCGGCGATAGTCGGTTCTTTTAATGGCCTGTCGGCTCCTTTTTGCATAAGATATCTGATATGGTCGGCAAGCTGATCTATATCAACCGGCTTTTGCATGAAGTCGATAATATCGAATTTGATTCCCGCCAGCGCTGTCTGGTAATCCCCATGACCGGTAAGTATAATCACCGGCAAAGATGGATTCGTTTCACGGATTCTTTGTAGAGTTTCAATGCCGCTCAGCCCCGGCATCTTTTGATCCAGCAGGACAATTTCCGGGACTGTTTTACGTATAATTTCCAGTGATTCCTCGCCGCTCGCAGCCTCGATCACATCAAAACCGCGCCTGGATAATCCCCGGGATGTAGCCTCTCGGAAATCGGCCTCATCGTCCACCAGAAGCAATTTTATTTTTTTATCGTTATTTTTCATATTAAAAATCCCTTGCCAAAAACGCCTCATAGAGCCGACAAACCGCCGAATCCGATCAGAGTCCAATAAAAAACGCTTAAGAGAATTAAAACCGCAAAAGAGATAACAACACATATGGCGCCCGCCCGTAAAAAATCCCTGGCGGTAACATATCCGCTGGAATAGATAATCGCGTTCGGGGGAGTGCCTATTATCAAAAGGTAAGCCATCGAGGAGGCGCAGGCGGTGGCCAATCCCATGAATGGCACCAGTACCGTACCCGGATTGGAGACCGAGGCCATATTCAAAGTTATGGGACCGACAGCGGCGGCCGCGGGACCGTCCGCCATAAGATTTGTCATAAAAACAGTAACCAGGCTCCCGGCGCCTACGAGAACGGTTCCGGAGTTTAATCCTATGGTCGCCAATCCATCAACAATCGACCGCGCCATCCAGTAGGCGGCGCCCGTCTGATCAAGCAGTCTTCCGAAAACAATGGCGCCCGCATAAAGCCACACCACGCCCCAATCGACCTTTTCCTGGTAATCGCGCCAGTTGACGATGCCGGTGAGTAGATACGCTACGGCTCCCGCGATTGCGATAACGCCAATCCCCAAACGGATTCCGGTCAATTTAACAATCAACGAACTTTCAGTCACCCATCCCAGAAACATAATTAGAAATATAACCAGCGCTAATATCTGCTTTTTATTCCAGCCTCCCATGCGGTCAATATCCTGCCGCAGAGTCGCCAGGGCGGGGCCGAGATCCCGGATTTTAGGTTTGAAGACGCGATTAAGGGTAAACCATAGAATGGGCATCATAATCAGCACAAACGGCATACCGTAAATTATCCATTGGCCGTATCCTATAGAAATGCCGAACATATCCTCCAGGTAGGTCATAATAATAACATTGCGAGCACCTCCTGACGGTGATCCAAAGCCGCCGATGTTACATGCCATGGCGATTGTTATCATCAACAGTTTGGCCAGCTCTGAGTCTTCCGGAACCGCTTTCGAAAGGCTGTTGGCATAAAGTATTATTCCGATGGGAAGAAAGATGGCGGCCAGGGCATGATCGGAGATAAATGACGCCGCCGGAGATATTACCAGGATCATAATAGCCGTTACCCATTTAACATTGGGTTTGGCGAGATATCGGAATATGGTCAAACAGAGGCGTTTGTCCACCCCGGTCTTCACAAAAGCCGCGGCGAACATCAGACTGCCCATAATAAACCAGCAGGCATCGGACCAGAACAGCTGAGCGATTTCCGACCTGGGGACAATTCCCGAGAAAACCAGAATCAGGCCGATACAGAAGGCGACTCCGGGCAGGGGAATAGCCTCCGTCATAAAACAGACAACCACAAAGGCGACCATGGCTATGCAAACCAGAATATTCCTGGACGCGCGATCGACCTTCTTCTGTTGCTCCGGCGTCAGATCGTTATAGCCAAGTTTATTAAATCGAAGATCCCGGCCACTTACGAGTAGATTGTTAATAGTCGTTTCGTCGGCCCCTTCCATGAATACTCGGTATTTTGTAAAATGCTGCTCCTCGCCTCGAATCCCCATTTTCTGCAGATCTTTTATGCTGCGTTTCAGCACAGTCGTCTTGCGTGATACGCCCTGTTTCATGCATTCATCTAATACTTCCACGGTTAAACGCTGCCATTGCTCGATTTCATGGTTGGGTTTGCCGAAAAGCCTATCGGCGAAGAAATCCTGGACATAGCTTTTCCCCATCGTATATTCGACCGCAACATCCCGCATGCTGCCAGGTATCGGAAGAATCAGAATGAATACAAATAAGGCGACGGCTATGGAAAATCGCTTGTAATCGATATAGCGGTCATAGGCGGAAGCCCTGGTTTTTACCGCATCCTGCATGTTTATTGCTCCATTTCCGAACGCGGATTTAAAGGCGTTTGGGAAATATCGTTACGCATTGCACACCCGCCGGATTACTCCGGATACCTCTTTCGGATTTCGTCGATTAACCTTTGTTGCTGCTGGATATATGCGCGCTTTTGATTGAGATAGAGTTTTCTGATAGTCTCGACCAGCTCATCAATATCGGGAGGTTTTTTCAGATACTCGCTGGCCCCCAGCCGAACGCCTTCGATAGCGGCCTCTATGGAAGGATGACCGCTTAAAAGGATAACATCTACGCTTGGAAATTCCTTCCTTATACACCTTAAAACTTCCAACCCGTCCATTCCCGGCATCCTGACATCGAGCACAACTACGTCCACCAATCCCCCGCGTAACAGTTTCAGGGCTTCTTTTCCATCGATGGCTGTTGTCACTATAAATTTCCTGCGCTGAAAAATCGGTTTCATAGAATCCAGAAACTCGATTTCATCATCCACTATCATAACCCGGATCGGTTCCTCTTTGCCGATGAATTGGAGATCGTTGTCATCCGATGTTTCTCGCTTCTCCGCCGAGGAAATAGCGCGGTTTATCTTATTGGCCAGCTCATCCATTTCAATCGGTTTTGAAAGATAATCCGCAATCCCTTCTTTGGATGTCTGAAAAGCGTCGCCTACCGATGAGTGCCCGGTCAATAAAATTACCGGCAGATCTGGACGTATTTTTTGGATCTGATGAAAAACCTCGATGCCGTCTATATCGGGCATTTTGACATCAAGAACAACAGCGTCGTATTCGCCCTCCTCGACTTTGTCCAGCGCCGTTACACCGTTGAGAGCCGCATCGACAATAAATCCTCGCCTGCTTAAAGCCTGGCTGGAAGAAATCAGAAACTCTTCCTCATCATCCACGATCAGCAACCGGCATTTTTTGGTTTCCATTAATGCACCTCGTTATCAACGCGCCTGTTTATTCTCCGATCGGATCGGTATCGTTATGCGCATGGTGGTGCCTTTCCCTGCCGTGCTCCTGGCCTCGATAGTTCCCCCCCAGGAATGCACCATACCATAGCAGACCGACAGCCCCAGCCCGGTTCCTTTCCCGACCGGCTTGGTCGTGAAAAAGGGCTCAAAGATCCGGTCGAGCACATCGGCCGGAATACCATGTCCGTTGTCGATAATATCGATAAGGACAGTATCTCGCTCCCGATAAGATTTCATTAATATCTCCCCACCTTCAGCCATGGCGTCGATAGAATTATTAATGAGGTTTACCAATACTTGCTCCAATTCCACCGGATCCAATAAAACCTTCGGAAGATTTTCCTGGACCGTGGAATGGATATCGATGTTTCGCACCTTGGCGTGACGATGCATGAGATTAATTATCTCCGTCAAACGCGGGGCGATATCGGTCGGCTCCAGTTTCGATTCCTGACTTCGACCGAATTGCAACAATTTCTGCGTAATTCCCGCACATCTTTTAACCTGAGCCTGGCATCGTTTTACCGAGTTCACAATCTGCTTTATTTTTTCCGGATTCAGATCCGGTTCCTGCGTAAGGTCGGATATGTTGGTCTGCTCGGCGCTGATTACGGCCAGGGGATTATTGATCTCATGCGCCAGGCCCGTTGTCAATTCGCCTATGGATGCCAACTTTGCCGAACGAACGAATGCCCGGGATAACTCCTCCCGCTCGGCAGTCGCCTTTTCAATCTGTTTTGTAAGATGCCGGGTGGCGAAAAACGTTATGAATACCATAAAAACAGCGGCCAGCAGCACGAAATACGCACCCTTTGCGATAGCCTGATTAACGGGCGCCTGGATTGCCGAGAGGTCGCGCTCAACTATAAGCATCCATCTGTTATCGTTAATCCAGGTGGTTACCTGCAGCCTGGCTTTACCATTGAAATTTACGCGACGTTCGCGTAATCCCGTATGAAAAGCTATAACGGAATCGGGCGATTTATCCAGGAGATTGCCGAGGCGAGGAGTAGTCTGGTAAAGACCTTCACGATTGACAATATAGGCATTACTGCCTTCTCCGAGCGTACCGGTTTTCACCAGGGCGTCGAACTGGACGCTGTTTATAGTAGCACGCAAAATCCAGGAGCGGCTACCCTGAGTAGTCCTGACAGCTATAATGCAATGCGGAACCTGACGGTATCCAAGAAATATATCGCTTATATACTCGCCCTTGATATTGACCTCTTTAAACCAATCGGCGTCACGATAATTGCGATCCTGCAAATCATATGGACCGACATAGGCCAGATGTTTTCCCTCAAGGTCGATTACCCCGAGATCGACAAATCCTCCCATAGTCGACCGGTTCAAATCGTAAAACAGCTTTTTAAGATGTTCCTCGCGGCGGAGATCTTCAAAAGAATGGGATTCGGCCATAAACCTGAGCAGACGCAACTGCTCGGATAGATGAGTTTCAATCGCTTCGGCATGGCTTTCAACCAGTGTGCTCATTTGGCTAAGCGATTTTTGCTCCAGGAGTTTTCCAAAGACAATCCAGGATCCGAATCCTGCCAGGGCCAGCGGAAGCAAAGACGCGAAAAGAAGAACTGCCAGGATACGCCATCGCAACGGTTTCCCTATTCTTTTTATCCTGTCGAAAGTCGGATTGGCCATTTTATCTTATCTGTAAGTTCAATTTTTCACTTTCTTTCATATTTCAATTTAAATTAACGGTAAGCAATACCCAGGCCAATTTTATTAATTATTATAATTTATTGCTAAATAAACAATTACAATAATAGATAATCATTGACAAACGGATATGTATTTTATTATGAAATATAGGATTTTCAAATTGAAAAGGGATCTTAATAATGGCAAACAGAAAAGCAGAGCAAACGGGTCCGGATCAACAGTCGAGTAAGCATGGACTGCCCCCATATATAGCCGCATTCCGCAGTGAGTCATATCGTAACGTTCTTCATATGGCATCACAGGTGGCCATGTTCAATTCATCCGTTCTATTGAGCGGCGAAACCGGGGTAGGTAAAGAGATTATTGCCCGCTATATTCATTGGCTTTCTCCCAGATCCGATAAATCGATGCTTACCATAAGTTGCGGGGCATTGCCGGAAACGCTACTCGAGAGCGAATTGTTCGGTCATAAAGCCGGATCTTTTACCGGCGCAATCCAGGATAGAGTAGGCTTATTCGAACAGGGCGCGCGCGGAACTGTCTTTCTGGATGAGATCGGCGATATTTCCAAGGTCATTCAGATTAAACTACTTCGTGTTTTGCAGGAACGCGAGATTTTGCGTATCGGGGAAAATATCCCGCGCAAAGTCGACATCCGAACCATCTCCGCGACCAACCGCGACCTGGATCAGGCGGTTGATGAAGGCAAATTCCGGGAGGATTTGTTATATCGCCTGCGGGTCGTTGAAATAAGGGTTCCGCCGCTCAGGGAACGCCCCGAAGATATCCTGTTGCTTGCCGACCATTTCGTGGAACGTCTCGCCAAACAACTTCGCTTGCCGGATTTGTGTCTTGACGAGGAATGTTTGAATAGATTCCAGAAGTATGACTGGCCCGGCAACGTTCGGGAGCTGCAAAACGCCATCGAGCATGCCGCCATTATTAGCGGGGATGGCAGAGTGAAGCTAAAACATATTCCGCCGCAGATAGTCATCGGCGGAAAGAAATCTCGCCGGACGTCCGTGAAAAGTCTACGTCCTCTGGCAGAAATGGAAATGGAATATATCCGGGAAGTGCTTCAATCCACCGGGGGTAATCGCCCGAAAGCGGCCAAAATACTGGGTATCAGCCAGACCACGTTATGGCGTAAGCTCAAAAATGATAATTGAGTTTTGTTTTCTGAAATATTTGAATCCAAACCGGATTAAGCCTTGTGAACGATTTTAGAAACAAACATCACCGACATAACTCCAACCGGTAAACCGGAGATTAAGCTATCCGGAATCAAAAACTCCGGTTTCAGGTTTCAAATCGGATTTAATTCCGCGTTTCTTACTATTGCATACAATCTGATTATTTATTACAATGGATTATTCGATCTCTTATATATTGAATATTTATAAAAAAAGAGGTTACGGCGAAAGCCGGGTGGTTAAAAATAAATATTGAAGGACGTAAAATAGATATCGGGATATGTTCCGAATTCGGAGTTCAGTCTTGCGGAGATAACCGGCTGCGTAATCAGTTCGGGTTTCTCTCCGATACCGACGAAAGCCCCGGCGGAAAGATAGATATTATCGGCGAAATTATACTCCACCATCGAATAAAAATAGGCGGAAGGATCATTCAGATTAGCCAATAACTGCCCATTATAGATCATCAGGGGAGTTATCTGATACGATAACCCCGGAATCAAATAGTGCTCGCCGAGAAGATAAACGGAGCCCTCGGTATAGGCGGTTTCCGTTAGCAGATTCATATAATCATCCGAATTAACGGTCCCGGCCTGGTTATAGGAATATTCGATAAAGCCGTAGGTCCTGTCTCCAAAACTGTAATCGCATCCGAGAGAAGTCCTCATATAATTATTATCTTCATTCTCATTTGATCCCTCCTCCAGAGCATCGGCCCAAACATACGCGGATTCCAGCCAGAGGCCGGCGCCTTTCCACGATGTCGCCAGGTCAAATCCGGCGAGAATATTATCCCTGAAACCGATCAAAACAGCTGAAATATCCGCTTTCATTGCATAGAATTTGACTCTCGAGAACGCGGCGCTCGAATCGAACTCAAAATCCTCACCCAATACGGCTCCGGCATCGAATTCGCTCAGCATTCCGAGAGGTATGCGAATTCGCACGGCATCGACGCCAATTCGTTCTTCGGTATCGAGCTCCTCGAATCTATAGGGAACCAGAACATCCGTAGGATTTATAACGCGGGCGCTTCCCCAGGCAATCGCCTGACGGCCGATATAGAGGTCAAAATCGGAAGCCTTTATACCGCAGTAGAATCTATCAAGATTATGAAAAACGGCGAAACTGGCCACCGTGTCATCCTCACATGGATATAACCGGGAATCGAAATCCACGGCTCTATAGCTCAAGCTGTTTATTTCCGCCAGCAAAGGGTCAGAATAAAACAGCGAATTATCCTGTATTCTGAGCGCCGGGCTATAGGCGGCTTTGATATTCAACCAGGAGGTTATTTCGCGGGAAAAATCCAGACGAATCCGGTTATTGACAGCGCCTTTTTCGGGATTGTCGATTGAGATACCTGCAATCCCATATTCCGGTTGATGGTATACTACAAAAAAGTTCTTATAATAACCGTCGATGGATATAAAATCCGACGCCCCTCCTTTAACGAATGATATTGATAAAAGCGCGGCAAGAATAATTGATTTATATATTATTTTCACGCTTTATTTCTTCACCTCGTCGCTTTCGATTTGGCCGTCTTTTAAGACAATCAACCTCCTGGCTTTATCCATGACCAGCTTATCATGCGTGGAAAAGATGAAGGTCATATCTCGTTTTTCGTTAAGCGACCGCATGATATCCAAAAGCTCCGATCCGGTTTTTGAATCCAGGCTGGCTGTAGGCTCGTCGGCCAGTATCAACGCCGGCCGGGAGACCATGGCCCTGGCGATGGCGACCCGCTGCTGTTGTCCGCCCGACAGCTGGGTCGGAAAACGATCGGCAAAACCCTCGAGGCCGACATCTCTTAATATATTCTCGACCCTTTTATGACGTTCCTCCTTGGGCACTCTTTGAAGCAGCATAATATATTCTATATTCTCCTCAACGCTGAGAACCGGTATGAGGTTATGCGATTGGAAAATAAACCCGATGTTATCGCGCCTGAAGTCGGAGAGTTCTCTGCCGCTCATACTCGAAATTAATTTATTATTAAGGTAAACCTCGCCTTTGCTGGGATCATCGAGGCCGGAGATGATATTCAGAAGGGTGGTCTTCCCCGAACCTGACGGCCCGACTATGGATAGGAATTCTCCTTTCTTGATCTCCAGGTCAACGCCCCTCAACGCCTTGACCGGAACGCCGTTATCCTCGTATGTTTTTTCCAGTGCTTCGGCCTTTATTATATCATATGACTTATCGATCATTCCGGCTCCTTATGTTCATAGTAAACCCTGACGCATGGCCTTGACCGGCGACATCCTGGCGGCAATCAAGGCGGGATAAACACCCACAAGACAGGTCAGGAAAAACAGGGATATGGGATAAATGAAAAACTGGCTTATCCTCATTTCGGGGTACAGCAGATCCTGAAACGTCACCCCCAGATACTCGATGCCCCTGTAATCGATTCCCGTCAGGGTGAAGATATACGTGACCGCCAGTCCCAGGATAATGCCCAGGACGATGCTTATTACGGCGAGCGCGCCGGCTTCGAATACAATGAGTTTGGCCATGCCGAATGGGCGGGTTCCCACCGCCCGGAGCACTCCGAACTCAAACATCCTTTCTTTAAGCGACATGAAAAGAGTATTGATTATAACCAGCGCCACAATCCCGAACAGTATCAAACCCATAATGTAAACGCTGAACCGCGAAAGGGCGAAGACGCTTTCCATCTGGGGCAGGATCACGTTCCAGCCTACGGCTTCGTTCCCATTTTTGGAATACCTGTCCCAGAAGGGCAACAATTTATTTCTGCTCATGGAGATATCGGTGAACCTCAAGGCTATCTCATGAATCCCGCCCTCTATCCCGAGCATCTGCTGCGTTTTATTCAACCTCGCAAAAGCCATTCCACGGTCCATCTCGCGGGAATTGAAGAAATATATCCCCGATACACGAAACATCTCCTGGGACAGATCCCCGGTTTCAGCCTGGGAGACTGTCACCACAATTCTATCGCCGATTTCAACCTCCAGAATCTCGGCCAGCTTGCGACCTATTACAATATCCCGCTCGCCGTCACCCGAAAAATACGAACCCTCTGTTATGGCCTCGTCTATTTTTGAAAGATTTTTCTCCCGCGAAGGTTCTATCCCCACAAATTCGACCGAACTGACATTGGCGGGAGAGGATATCATGGCGGGCGAAAGCGTGCGCAAAGAAAAATCTGCCATAATCTCTTCACCGCCTAAATCGATTATTATATCATCAAGGTTGTTAATTGTTTTTTCGACCTCATATGTTTGACGGAAACCTTTGCGGTGAATTTGACCCTCTCCGAGAAATGTCGAGGTCGCGGATTCTATTATATTCTCTTCCATACCTATCATCAAGGCGTCGGAAAAAATAAGAGACGCCAATCCGATTCCTATGGCGGTGCCGGCTATTATAGTGCGCCTTTTGTTGCGAAATATGTTTCTCCATGCCAGTTTTAAAAATATATACATAATCTAACCTCTTAATGGATACGCATGGCCTTCGATGGTGAAGTTCGCGCCGCTTTAATTGCCGGAAAAATCGACACCAGAGAGGTTGTAATTACGACGGTTATGGCCGGCACATAAAGACTCATTGCATTCACTTCCGAATACATCTTTGTAAACTGCACGCCCCCATAGGTAATAGATTCCCCAATTGAGATGCCGTTTATCGAGAGCAGGTAATTTATAATTGTGCTGGCGATAAGCCCCACCAATATGCTGCCGGCGGCAATAAAATTGGTTTCTATTAATATCATTCTGAAAATCTGCGCGGGCCTGGTCCCCAGGGCCCTCAATACCCCGTATTCCCTGATCCTCTCCAGAACGGTCATCAATACGGTGTTCAAGACTCCGACCGCCACGATCAGTATTATTATGAATATCATTATCCAGCCACCCTGTTTATCCGCCTGCATGGCGACGTAAAACTGCTTGGCAAATTCCTTCCAGGGCTGTATCGAAACATCGGGACTGCCGATTTCACTCCTTATACTCCGGACCAGACCTTCCACATCCCTCAATTCTTCCGCTATAATCGCTATCTCGTGAACCCGCTGATCCAGCACAAACAATTCTTGAGCGTTTGCAATATGAAGATAAAATGACGACCTGTCGCTAAAATCGTCGCCGCTTTCGACAATGCCTGTGATTTCGTAAATGTCATTGGCGATTGAACCGTCCGCCGCCTGAGACACTACCACCACCGAATCCCCGATCCCGGCTTCCAATATTTCCATCAAACCCGATCCCAGAATCACTTCGTGGGATGTTTTGTTAGAAAAGGTCTTTCCTTCGATAATCTTTTTTTCAAATCTGGTCGCGCTGTTCTCCAGTACGGGATCTATTCCTATAATTCTAACGCCGGCGGATTTTTCGCTCACCGACGCCAATCCTGAAGAATACAGTCGGGGACACCAGGCCTCCAGATTCTCGAGATGGGATATATTTTCTCCTATCTGCCTGTAATTGTAGATAGTATTGTATAATGTGGGTTTATCGAGATACCCTTTTCCGTGAATCTGGATATGCCCCATCTGGTTCCTGGTAAACATATCGATAGTATACGAATAGGTGCCCTCAGACCAACCGATGGAAATAGCCGCCAGGGTGAATCCCCCGAACATCGTTAACGCGGTGAGCAGAGTTCTTCTTTTCTGGCGGAATATATTGCGAAAGGCGATTTTCAGTATAACCATAAGACAAAATTGTTTCAGGGTGATCGAAGATTTCTCAAGCCGAATACATCGGCGCTTATTTTTTTATTAAATTCCGCTTTCATATATCTGATTATGGTCTTGTTGCCTTCTTCGTCCTGCGGAAGCATTTCCATCACCGAGGGAATCTTACGATCACCAAAAATTTTAATGTCTTTGAAGTCCATCACCCGCATGAGATTGTCTTTCTCATCGTAATATTTCTGCCATACCGGCAAATAGTCTTCCGCTCTTACTGCAATAACAATTTTTCCCCAGACAATCGGCTTGCCCTCCCTGGGAATGAATCTGATATACAGATAATCTTCTTCAACGTTTTCCGGGGAAACGAACTCATAGCTGTAATCTTCGGTCATCGAGAATTCTTTTACCAGGTCGTCATTCGTAAAGTCGGAGCCCATCCAGGAGCTCATCATCATCGACGGCGGAATCTTTATTACCTTATTGGTTTTCGGGAGATAGTTCCACATCTCGTTTTCAATACGGAGAGTCCCCATACCATCTTCCTTCGGCGGAGACGTTATACGAATGAAGGTTCTGTCCATCCCCTCCGTCCAGACTTTCATACCCAGAGTTCGTTGCCAGTGAGGAGTGACTATTTCCATCTCCAGTTCCGAATAACTCGATTCGCTTCTGTATAGCTCGTCAATCTCTTTAACGACTTCATCAATATCATGATTTTGATATTTTGAGAGATCGGTTGAAGCGAGCGATATTCCCGCAATCACCGGCAAAACGATTAGAATAGATTTCAGATTTTTCACGACTGTCGTTATTCTCCTATCTTTTTCAGACATTTACCGGACCCCGGCACAGAATTAGAATCGCCTCGCCGAATAATCCGCCGACAAAAATCCACGGCTTCGATTTTACTATATTACGGGCGAATTAATAAAAAGATCAATATTTTTTTCACATTTTGACTTTTACCGCCTGGATCTTTCCTCAATACAGCTTGACATACCACATGGATTATGATAATTTCAGCTATGCTTTAATTTCGGGGGCGATCGCGGCTTACGACATACGCCGGAAGCACATAGCTTCGGTTTTAACAGGGAGCGCAATAACAGGCTCGCCGCCGAAAATTTCAATTACATGCCGCTTATTTTGTTGCCGGCGCCGACTGGAAAATGGTTCTGAATATGGATAAGATGAACTCGGATTTAATGGCTGGTATAATTGACCGCGCTAATTATTGTGTCTATCGGCTATATAAAAGTCGGCGTTTTGAGACGTTGAAATCATGTTTGGTTCCGGCGGTCTTGAGATTATGAATTTCGAAAATAGACAGATTGTCTCTATCCATAAAAATCTGATACAACGGCCGAAATTCAGTATCAGAACCAGGAACGCCATAGGATTCCTGTTAACCTTCGTTTTGAATGTCGTGAAGGAAGATCCATATAGTTCGCAGGTGATAATCATAACCGGATACGGATCATTCGAATCCTGCCGTGAGGACGAATTGAGCGGAGTTTATGATTTTATTGGTAAACCTTTCAGGATGGCTGATATTCACAAACCGATAAAAAGGGCGGCGCGTAAGGCGAAAAGGAAATCATGAAAATTCGGCCATTATACGATGACGGCAAATATCGGAATATCATGTATAATTATTATTTAAGACTTGCGCTAAACGGATGGAGAATTTGCGTTTGAAATTAAAAAAGAAATCGGCGAATGACGGCAATCGTGAACCCCTGAAAGATATATCATATTACAGGCTTTTTATGCTGAATCTTCACAAGGTTATCGCATGCGGTTTCAAACTCGAACAGATATTTCGCGATCTGAGGGGAAAATACGAAGGCGATTATATCTACGGAAGAATGTTTATAGCCGAAACCATTATAGATATCATTGAAACGCTCGACATGGTTCTTTTCTATCTGAATGCCCTGACTGGAGGGCGCGATATCGACCTGTTCTATAAACTCGATTGCCTTAAAAGCCAATTAAACAAATGCTTTGATGGCAGCGATTATAAGGAAGCCGCCCTGAATACGCGAGGTGACTCGATAGAAAAAAGAGACGCTCTCTCGATTCTGCTGGGTGAGATTATAAAGTTCTCTACAAAAGTAAGCATTCCCGCCGATGCTTCATCATTCATGAAGCTGGAAGATGTCTCGACAGCACACGATCTTTTAAATTATTGTTATAACTGTATATTCGATATCCTGGAAAGTTGTCATCGATCAATCAAAACATCGGGCAGAGAATTGTCTGCGCGGAAAGTCCCGATAATAGAGATACCGCTTAGTTATCTGCAGCAGGACCAAATGCCTTTCCTTGAAACAGAACTCACGGCCAGAAAGCCTGCGGATAATCTATACTCAAATCCAGGCGCCCTTAAACTTCGCGAGGGAATATATGAAATTTTGAATTCCGAATTTTATACACCCCTTTTGGAACAATCGCACGGAGATAGCGATATTCAGGGGATGATGTTCTATTCCAATGAGACCCTGTTACTATACGATACCTCCGATCGCTTCAGAAATATTATCACCGCGAATATCTGTGATGCTGTAGGGGGCAACTATATAAACCTGTTAATCGCGTCGACTGCGCCGCATAACCCGCAATTATCACCGCATCAGCTCATTAAAAAGCTGCTCGACTGGCTCGATTTTCGTTCCTTTAGCGGTTACGGTTTCACGACCGCATCCATCAAAAATATAACTCGTAACGACATGGAAAATCATCTGAATATGCTGGGGAAACTCCTGACATTCGCGTCATCGACCAAAATCCCCCCTTTGGACGACGAGACCGTCCAGCAGAATATTGAGCTGTTTTTGGAAAACGTAGTCTGATTATGCGCTTGCATAGGTGTCTGATGAAACGTTTAATCGTAATAAGTGAATCACGTTTGATGCCGTAAGACATGTTTGGACCAAAATGGAAAAAATTAGACAGGATTTTATAAAACAATTATAACACAGGAAAAATAGAATTGTGAAAATTGTCGACAGGTTCGCATGATTTTTGATTTTAGTAAGAAGAAAAAAAAGGCGCGAAAGCTGGAATTGCGAAGATTATTCCGCTGGAAATACGAAAACCTCCGAAATCTTCTACGTCAAAACAGCGAGCTGCTGGAGACCTTATCGGATATTCAATCACATGTGGGTGACAGAATTCCCAGAAATGTTTTCACCCATCATCAAATATCCGATCTACTCGACGGCACCCTGATCATGATTGGAATCCTCAACAATATTGCCGACGATGCCCCCTTCAGGCTTCACAGGGTTTATAGGCAGATCGCGGGTAAAGTCCAGGAAGCCTTATGGAAAGTTAAGGTGGAGAAAACGCCTTCGATTTTGATACCTCTGGAGACTGTCGATAGAAGCCAGCTCAACGATACGGGGGGAAAAGCCGGGCATCTCGGGGAACTAAGAAAAATCTTGCCCGAAAACATCCCTCGCGGTTTCGTGCTGACAACCACGGCTTATCAGATGTTATTAAACGAAAATAATCTCACCGGCCAGATAAGGGCTCTTTACTCCAAAATAGACCTGGATGACTTGAAAGGAGCCGAATTCATCTGCGCTCAGATAAAACGATTCGTCAAAAACGGCATTATACCCGAGCCTGTTACCGAGACGATAGAAAAGTATGCCCAATCCATCTGCACCGGCACCGAATATACCTGGGCTGTTCGCTCCAGCGCCGTGGGGGAAGATGGTTTGTTTTCCTTCGCCGGGCAGTTCGATAGCTTTCTCAATGTCCCGATGAATAAGTTGACTCACGCCTATTTGAATGTCGTTGTCAGCAGATTCAATACAAACGCGGTTCTTTACAGGTTGTCGAATGATGTTAAGGACGCCGAGAGCCCGATGGCTGTCCTGTTCATCCCCATGATCGATGCCGAATCATCGGGCGTGATACTCACCAGAAATCCCGCCGCTCCCGACGATGACAACATAATCATTTCGTCGGTAAAGGGCTTGGCGGTCGATCTTGTGGCAGGAAAAGCTGAATCCGATACTCTGTTCATTGACCGCCATACGCTCAACCTGACAAAACAAATCTGCGGTATCAAAGAATCGATAATTGTAGCTTCGGGGGACGAGGGTCTCGAAAAAAAGGCTGTCTCGCCGCAGGTTAAGAATCGGTTATCCATCTCCAAGGAAAAGGCAGTAGAATTGGCGCGAATCGCTCTGACGATTGAAGATCATTTCGGCTTGCCGCAGGACATCGAGTGGGTTATAGATAAAAAAGGGAAGTGCTGGATTATACAATCTCGGCCGATACGGGTTGGCGATATACCCCGATTGGAATCAGAGGAACAGGTGAAATCCAGGGTATTGGCCAGGGGAGGCGCCACTATATTTCCGGGCCGGGCTCAGGGAAACCTGCAGTATTTAGAATCGACAAATAAGCTCGATGAGATTGAGAAAGGGGCTATCCTTTTGTCCAGGTACGCGGAACCGGAGATCACGTCCGTTTTTCCCCGGATTTCGGGTCTCATTACGGAAAAGGGGCATCCGACTGGTCATGCCGCAAACGTAGCCAGGGAGTATGGATTACCCTCGCTTTTCAACCTCGATAATGCCGTTGAAAAGCTAAAGAACGTAAATGAAATAGGCCTGGATTCCGCCAGAAGAAAAGTATATGCAGGGCTACCCTGGCCCGATCTTCCAGTGCTGGAAACCCAAAGATATTCACCAAAGCAGAAAAAACCGGATGTCTTACGAGATCTCCTGTTTCAATTAAATCTGACAGACCCGGCAGCCTCAAATTTCACTCCCTCCGGCTGCAAATCCATACACGATATTATTCGATATGTCCATCAAAAGGCCGTAACCTCCCTCTTCGATCTCGGCGACGAACAGGTCAAGAATTTAAAAGAAAGCTTCAAACTTCTCGATTCTAACATACCTCTTTTTCTAACCGTTCTCGACATCGGTGATACTATAGATAAGGAATTCAGCCGCCATAAAAAAGTCCCGCCGGGGGGCATACTATCGCAACCTTTCCGGGCTTTGTGGAGCGGAATCTCCCACCCTGATATCAGATGGGCGGGCCGCTCGGCTGTCAGCCTCTCGGGAATGGCCGCGGTGGTCATGACATCCATGAGCGAGAATATAGACGCCGTTCGCCGAATGGGTGACCGCAATTATATAATAGTGGGGCCCGAATACCTGAATTTCAACGCCAGGCTGGCGTATCATTATACGATGATTGATGCCTTGGTTTGCGACAGAACCCATAATAATTATATAACATTCAGATTCAGGGGAGGCGGCGCCGGCCGGTCGCGCAGAGATTTGAGGGCAAGATTTCTGACCGGCGTCTTGCGCTTTATCGGTTTTTCGGTCGATCAGAGAGAAGATCTGGTTACCGCCTGGTATAAAGGATACGGAAAGGAAGCCTGCGAGGAAAAACTTGAAATTCTGGGAAAGCTAATGGGCTGCGCCAGGCAGCTCGATATGCTTACCGATAACATCCAGAGGGTTAACGACTACATAGAACATTTTTTAAATGGTGATTACAAGCCGTTCCACTAAGCTCACGGCCCGAACAGGTGAATTATATAAAAAGTTTGAGCCAGGACTAAAGCGCATATTATACGCCTATTTTATTTTTCCAATGACGCGGGGATCTTCGCTACGGGAAAGCTCACAGAGAAAGTCGTTCCTACGCCAACCTCGCTTTCAACATTTATATCCCCACCGTGTTTTTCTATAATTCCCTGAGTCACCGATAGGCCAAGCCCCGTACCGTGTCCTGTGGATTTGGTTGTAAAAAACGGATCGAATATCGACGAAAGCATATGATGAGGAATACCGCAGCCATTATCCTCAAACTTGACGGTTATAAAATCGGGAAGATCCGAGTGAGGAGACGATATTTTTAACAAACCGCCCTTGCTCATGGCGTCGACTGCATTCAAAATGAGATTTAAAAACACCTGGACGAGCTGCTGCCGGTCGCCATGTATCAAAGGCATATTATCGGGAAAAGCTGCGTCTACCTTTACTCCTTTTAGCCTTATCCTGTTTTGCGCAAGTTTGATCGTTTCGGAAACTAATTCCTCTATATTGAGGTGTTCGGTATCTATCTCGCTTTCGCGGGCGAAATCCAGCAGGTTTCTAACGATATTTTTTGACCTGTCGGCTTCCTTTATGAGATCTCGTACCATTTCCAATCTTTCTTTGTCACTGAGATTATCGTAATCTTCCTCAAGCATGAAGGCGGTAAGAGTGATATTATTAAGAGGATTGTTCAGCTCATGGGCTATCCCGGCCGTGAGAGTACCGATGGCCCGGAGTTTATGAGATTCGATCATTTGCTCCTGGCGCCGATTCAGTTCATACATCATATGGTTCAGCGCCAGGTTCATGTTAGTAAATTCGTCGCGATATTTGCGCGCCGGCATAATGGGTGTCAGGTCTCCCACGGATATCCGCCGGGTCAATTTCATGAGTCTGCTCAGGGGACGGTTTATTTGCCGATTAAGGAAATTGGCCATGTAAATGGCCAATATAAGCAGGACCAATAAGAAAAGCAGGGGTATGATCTTGACCCATTTGAACATGGACTTTACGGTTTTGAGCTCTTTCTCCGAAAGCTCCAGGGCAAATGATATCATCTCGGATCCGTGGCGACGCAGCTCATTTTCAATCATCTGATTTTGCGGCGAGCTTATTTCGGCCGCGTCAACCGCACGCAAATCATGCAGCAGCTCTATATACTTCTCCAGATGGAGTTTTAATGTCTGGAGATTATCCTCGCCCAGTACGGCCTTCAGCTCTCCTTCCGAAGATGTCATAAGGCTTTCCGCGGTAGTTACATGGTCAAAAACAAACTGAAGGTCCGTGCTGTATAAAAAGAAATTCTTCTCAAACCTCCGGGCCTGTTGAATTTCGTTGGTGTATTTATCAGCCACTCCCAGAAACTGCGTTTTGTTCTGGAGTTTGCCCAATGTTATTATGGATGTGATCTCGGCGCCGGCGCTGAGAACAAATAATAGCAAAAAGCCTAAAAGCAGACGCGATCTGATACTGAAACTTGGCCGTTCTATCAAAGCCCTTCTTGCCCTGGACTCTATGTCTTCAGCTGTATAATTCTTCTTATCGATTTCCATAATCCGGTAAATATTCCCTATATAGGACCCTATGATCTATTTATATCACTCCTGTTCCTCTTTCAAGGCAAAAGCGGCTTTTTGTATAATCTCTCTGAGGTCATCTGGTTTAAAGGGCTTTGCAATAAAGTCGAAGGCGCCCTTCACCAACGCTTCCCGGGCCAGTTCGATTGTCGCATAGCCGGTAATTATGATCACTTTTGTGCGGGGAGCCTTTGCCGTTACCCTGGCCAAAATATCCATACCGTCTATTTCGTCCATCCTTACGTCGGTTACCACTATATCGAAGTCTTTCTCCTCGATGCGTTTCAAGGCGCCAGCGCCCGTTTCATAAACCTCAACCTCATATCCCGATTTTTCCAGGGCCGGTTTCAGCCGTTTTCCCACTATCGGCTCATCATCTATAACCATTACTTTCAATTTTTCAGGCAAATTTTTCTCCTTGGGTGAAGCTCTTTAAGTTATTTTTCATATTCACATTGACGGCGGCGTCCGTGCGCCGGGAATTCGGTCATATAAGGCGAAATCATGCGTCCCCACCATCTTGGAAATCTTCTACACGGGCTTCCCGGGAGCGTAAGCCGCTAAATCTTACGCGATATTTCCTTGCAACTCTATTATAAATAATATATATTCGGAGTTGCAAGCATTTTGCTGGGGCAATTAAGATTAATTGAGTTTTTAAGGCAGAAAATTATCTAACGGGAAACCGGTTATGTCGGTAATCACGATATCCAGGGGAACTTTCACGGGCGGCCAGGAACTGGCCAGCCATCTGGCCAAGAAACTCGGTTATCAATACATGAGCCGTGAAGACCTCTCAGAACAGGCGATTAAATTGGGTGTCCCCGTGGGCAAGCTGCAAACGTCGATGGTCAAACCTCCCCGCGTATACAGACGATTGGGACGCGAACGTGACCAGTATCTGGCCTGCATAACAATGATTCTATGCGAAAAAATCCTGGAGGGAGATATAGTTTATTTAGGCCATACCGGCCACATGCTATTGCCCGGAATTCCCAATATCCTCCGAATCAGGGTCCTGGCTGATTCTGAATTCCGCATTAATTCTGTCATACAGCGTTTAAACCTCAATCGGGAGAAAGCAAAGGAATACATAAGAGATGTCGACGCTGACCGCGATAAATGGGTAAAGTTTCTATATGGCATCGACTGGTACGATCCATTTAACTATGACCTTGTCATAAATCTCGACCAAACCGGAACAGAAAACGCCGCCACTGCTTTATGCGCCATGGCCGAACTTCCGGATTTCAAACTCTCCCCCGCATCCGTAAAAGCCATCAACAACCTTTATCTCAGCGGCAAAACCCATTTCGCATTACTCACTGACCCCAGAACCAGTTTTGCCGACGTTAAAGTAACTGCCAATAACGGCGTCGTTCAGGTTACCTATCTCCCCCAGCAGGCGGAGGTCGCCCCATACGTTAAGGAAGTGTTATCGAAAGTAAGCGGCGTAAAAGAAATCCACACCACGATTGCGCAGAGTAACGTCCTTTTCATACAGGATAAGTTTTCTCCCGGTTTGGAGATTCTGAATAGTGTAATCAAGGTTGCAAAAAAGTGGGACGCTGCGGTGGAACTCATGAGTATGACGTCGAGTGCGGCACCATCGGCACCTGAAGATTCTTCTCCGGGAGATTATCGGCGCGCTCAACATGAGATCGTAACGTCAGGAGAAGAAAACGGCGGAATCGAGGATGACACCGCGGCCGATGTGAAGATTGATGAAGAGCTGTCAAAATGCCTTGATGAGCTTAGAAAGCGGGGATGCTCGGGGGGCAGTTCGAATTTTTACGGTGACGCCGAAAATCTTCTCTCCACTCTTCAGAGGAGGACCAACTACAGTATGGTAGTAATCGGTGATATTTATACGAACAAAGGAACGGCCACCAAAACCAGGTTGAAGGCCGAAATGAAAAACCTTCTCAGCGATAACTTGAATATTCCAATCGTGGAGACTTCCGAGCTGGAAGAGCAATTTAAGTTCGGTTATAAACAGGTTTTTAAATTGTTAATAACATTCGCCCTCGCCCTGGCTTTCTTCCTGGCCGTTTTCACCTACCAGCGAGAGATTTTGATTTTCCTTTCGGGAGAAAAGTTTCACCACTTGCGAATATTGGCGGTACTATTTGTGCTGATAATAACCCCGCTTTTCGCGTATAATTACGGCTCCTCCATGAGGCAAATTTTGAGATTATTCAGACTTGATTAATCCGGAGGTAATCTATGCCCGGCTTGGAAAATTTCTTAGTTCTCGGTTTTAACGAAGCCATACAGGTGGTTCTACTGGGATTTATCGGCGGCGTATTGAGCGGCTTCATCGGAAGCGGCGGAGCATTCTTCATGACCCCGGGGATGATGAACCTGGGAGTGCCGGGAGTCATAGCCGTCGGCTCAAACATAACCCATAAATTCGGTAAAGCGTTAATGGGATCGAGGAGGCATGGAGAACTGGGACATGTCGATAAAAAACTGGGGCTTTTCATGCTGATCACCGCCCTTATTGGTATCCGCGTGGCGGTCTGGCTTAATGCAACTCTTTTTCACATGAAAGGTGACGGCCATGGCGCGGAGTCCGGTAGCGCCGCCGGTGACCTCTATATCAGCGCTATTTTCGTCTTCGTGCTTTCGATAGTCTCTATATCAATCCTGGGAGATGCTATAAGAACTAGGGAAAAGGGAGAGGGGCCGTCGACGAAACTTGCCGAATTTTTTTCCAGAATAAAGATCCCGCCTATGATTTTATTCAAAACCGCGGACGTAAAACTCTCGTTCTGGATTATTGCCGTCGTCGGTTTGTTTACCGGTTATTTAGCCGGTACAATAGGGGTGGGGGGATTCATCGGCGTACCGGCCATGATCTATATATTCGGCATACCTACAGCCGTGGCCGCAGGAACGGAGCTTTATCTGGCAATGTTCATGGGGGCCTGGGGAGCCATTAACTACGCTTGGGGAGGATTCGTGGATATCCGGCTGGTGTTTCTTCTCTATTGCGGTTCATTGACAGGGATATATATAGGCGCTTATGGAACCAAAGTGGTCAAAGAGAGGATAATCAGGCTTGTTACCGGTATAATAATATTGCTGTGCGTAATAAGCAGAGGCGTTAATATTCCCGTTTATTTGAACCAGCTTGGTTTTATCGATATGACCGGTAATACCGACATCGCGCTAAACACTATTAGCAAAGCCATTCTTTTTGCCAGCGGGATATCGGGGGTTATAGTTATACTTTACTCTGTATTCAGGGCTTATTCTAAAAGGCGCAAGGTTCAAGAAGTCTTGCGTAGCATCGGCGCTTAGCCTATTCTTATTAAATACCTCTAAAAAATCGAGACGCCATAAGACAAATATTTGATGCCTTTATCGCGACGTCTTAGTTGTACCATACCGCATCGGTTCATAAACCATGTGGATATGTTGTATCGGGTATAAGTATGCGAGCGAAACCGGGAGTTATTATTTGCTGATAACCGCTCTGATAAATGCCGGACCTGTCTTAAAACGATTCCGACAAAGAAAGTATTGAAATCAGGTCGATGCTATTCCCGCGAGGTTCCGGCCTGCGGAAACGGAAAAGACCAACTGATAACGAAGGAGGTCCGAATACGAATAACTATAACTCTTGTTATGCCATATTGTTTTATCGGATATCCCGTACCCGGATTAAATATTCAATAAGTTAAAGAACTGCAGCGAAATGACCAAAAAACTTTTCAAATCATAACGCCGGGAAAATATATTCACTTACCGTCAATCGATAAGCTTCGCTACCGTATCCAGCAATTCGTCTTTATCTATCGGCTTTTCCAGGAACGCTTCCGGGAATTTGAGTTTTTTATTGCGCTCAATGAACCGCTTTAAATCAACCGAGACCCCGGTAACGATTATTATCGGTATATTTGAGGTTTCTTCTGATTCCTGAAGATTCCTCAACGCTTTTAAACCCGACTCCTGGTCCATCGAAATGTCCAGAGTTATCAGATCGGGTTGTTCTGATTTCGCTTTATCGAATGCCTCAATACCGTTTTCGGCGGAAATGGTATCATAGCCGTTATCCTCAAAAATAGTCATCAGCCAGGTCACCATATCAGGCTCATCGTCAACCACAAGTATCTTCTTACTATCGCCCATTATTCCTTTTCCTCCTCTTCCACTTCAGTATCAAACTCTTTTCGATCTTTTTCAAGTCGTTTTTTCGGCAATTTTACATGAAAGCGAGTTCCCTTGTTCTCTTCAGATTCAACCACGATGCTCCCGCCATGCTCCTGGGCGATTTTATTGGCGATAAAAAGACCCAACCCGGTGCCCTCCGTGCCTTTGGAGGAGAAAAATAAACTGAACGCTTTCTCGCGCGTTTCCTGATCCATTCCGATACCGTTATCGGCGATTTCAAATTCCAAAAGATCAGGGTGATTCCTGGCGGAAATGACGACCTTATGCTCGTCTTTTTTGTCGTCAACCCGACAAGCATCCAGCGAGTTTTCGACAAGATTCACAAACATGGATCGTATGGCCTTATGATCGGCTTCCAGGATTTCATCCTCTTCATAGTTTATGAGTTCCAGCTTAATATTCAGCTTTTCCGCTTTCGGAGTCATTATTCCATAAATCTCTTTAGTCAAATCAGAAACCGAGATCGGTTCCCGGGCAGGTTCTCTGTCTTTGGCGTAATAAAGTATGTCGAGCACCATACTCCTGATTCGCTCAACGTTTCGCTGGGCTATCTCCCACCCTTTCTTTACACGTTCCTCGTTATTTTTCTCAAGCCCGGTGTTGACAAGATAAAACCCACCGTCAAGGCTGCTTAATAATCCCTTCAATCCATGAGAAATCGAGCCGATGAGAAGACCTATCGACTCCAGTTTCGACTGCAACTGTCTTATCTGGGTAATATCCATGCTCATTTCGATAACGCTTTCGATCTCGCCGTTTTGATTTTTTATCGGCATTGTAGACACCAGGACGTTTATTTTCTGCCCGGCTTTGGAGGTAACGACCTCTTCGTGAATATGCGTCTCTCCATCATCAAACGTTTTTTTCACAAGACACGGATAGCATTCTTCCGTACGGTGTTTATAAACCTCGTAGCATTTGCTGCCGTACGATGTTCCGAACGCCTCCCTGTGGAGCCTGTTGGCCTCTACAATCCTCAAGTCACGATCCTGTATAGAAATAAAGCAGGGAACCTCCTCGAAAAGTTGCCTGTAGCGCCGACGGCTTTCTGTAAGCTGATTATGAAGGTTTTTCAATTCGGTTACATCGGTAGACATCTCGATAACATCCGTGACCTCCCCTGATTCGTTCCTTATGGGAGTAGTATAAACAAGCACATGCACTTCCCTGCCGTCATTTGTCCGGACAATTTCCTCGCCTTGGTGTTTTTGTCCGTCACGAAAGGTCCTTTCCACAGGGCAGTTTTCGCATTTTTCCGGCCTCTGCTTGTAAACCTGGTAACAATACCTTCCCTCGATATCCCCGAAATCCTTACGGAATGCGTCATTTGCGGCGGTCAGTCGGAACTCACGATCCTGAACGGAGACATAACCGGGAATAGCGTCAAGAATCTTGTCGGAATAGCGGCGGCGTAGATTCTCCATTATTTTGCCTTAAAAAGTGACCGATTTTTCATTTTTTATGCACCAACTCGAGGGTCTTCCTCACGTTAACCAGAATCCCTTCCTCGTCCACCGGCTTATCCACATAACCCTCTGGCGGGATTACGGCGCGCTCGTATATTAATCTTCTCATCTCGGGCTTGCCGGTAATTATACATACGGGAATCGACGTAGTATCATCGTCTTTCCGTAAAATCTCAAAAGTCTCAATACCGGATTTGCCGGGCATGGATAGATCCAGCGTAATCAAATCCGGTTTTTCCGCCAGCGCCAGCCTTATAGCTTCATCACCATTGGACGCAGTCAGCACCGACGCTCCATTATCTTCCAGAACGGCAGTCAGGAATGTAAGGAAGTCGGGCTCATCGTCGGTAACAAGAATCTTTTTGCCGCTAAGGGAAACAGCAGGCTTCACCTCTACGGGTATCTCCGGTACCGGAATGCCCCTTCTTTCCTCCACCAGCGCGTTGGCCACAAGGTTAACCAGCTGGGTAACCTGCATATCGAGCTTATAATGTTTTATCACATCAGTGAGGCCGTCGACGCAGTTATGACAGGAGGTTACGACGTACTTTGCACCCGTGGCCTTAAGCTGGTCCGCTTTCACTTTCGCTGATTTAAGCCTCCTTGCCGAATATTCCGACATCGACATGGCCCCGCCGCCGCCGGTGCAGCAATAATTTTCGGCCCGATTGGGATACATCTCCCTGAAATCATCAACTGCCAGCTGAAGCAGTTCCCGAGGTTCATCGAAAAGACCGCAGCTGCGCGCGTTGTTACAGGAATCGTGGAATGTATACGAAGAATCGTTTTTGCTTTTATCGATTTTAATTCGGCCGCTTTTTACGTAATCAAGCATGGTGATGACAGAACTCTCCATTTCGAAATCGATGTCGTCTTTTGCCCAGTTCGGGCCTTCGCATCTGGTGGATCTATATCCATGACCACATTCCGACATTACCAACTTTTTTCCTCTAAGCTTCCTGGTGGCTTCATAAACCCGTCCGGCCACTGCCCCACCAAGATCATCATCGCCGGAAAATAGACCGAAATTGGTCATATCCCAGCCGTCGCTGGGCATTGTCCAGCTTTCCCGCGCCTGGTAAAATATCCTGGCCGCGTCGGAAATAGTGCGAGGATCGTATTTTATCTCACGCGGATTAATCGTGTAAACAATATCTACATCCTCTTTATCAATAGGTATTACCGCCTCGGGATCGTTCATCTCCATTTCAAGTTCTTCAGAGAGCCATTCGAGCGTTTCGATGTAATCCTCTTTGAGAACGCCCATCTGGTTGCCGATTTCCCACTGGTCCTTACTTACCACGGCAACGCCCTCGGGCATAATTCCCACCGATACCAGAAGCCCCCTCGCCATCCTGTTAAATGTGGCGTAATCGACGCCCATGGGGCAGTTAATGGAACACCGCCTGCAGTTGGTGCATTTCCCGAAAACTATATCTTTGAGATTTTCAAGATCCTCATCGGTGTAAACCGATTTGGCCTTGACCCACCACGGCAAAACGCGGCCGGTCCAGTCGAAATGCCTTTTAAATATCTTGCGAATCTGGTCGGCCTTATAAGCGGGCGCGAAAGTCGTGTCACCGGGATTGGCCAGAACGTAGTGACAGCAATCGGTGCAGTTGCCGCAATGAACGCAGGCCACAAGCGATCCAACAATCTGCCTGTTTAATTTCTTCTCAAAACGTTCCAGCACCACCTGTGCCTTATGTGATCTTTCATTATTTTTAGCCATATTTTTCACCATCCTGTCCTGAAGTCCCGGGTAAATCATGATTGAGGCGGGGTAATGTGTTTCAGCGGATAGGTTCCGCGATATCCCATGGTTTTTCCGAAGTAATACCTGGTAAACGGATAATACAGGTAATGCGATATTTTGCTAAACGGCACGTAAATCAGGAAAAACGCCGTAAGAAGAAAATATATAAGCTGGATGGTACCGCCATTATTCGGTACCGACAACGTGGCAAAGAAAAACCATACAGTCAATAAAATCAAAGAGAAATAATCATCGGGAGTGCTGATTGCCCTCATATATTTATTGCTAATCCGACGCAATATCCTGAGTATACCGATAACGCATGCCAGACCGATAAATATTTGAAACGCGATAACCAATACGGAAATCTCCAGAAGCCCTGGTGCATAAGGAATTAAAAACGATAATAATATCGCCAGGGTTACTCCCACATGGAAAAAGGCAAATTGGAGATAAATGAAAAACCTGGCCCTGGTACTTTCCATCGCCCAGGGCATGAAAATATTCGCCCAGGAGTACAATATCCCTTTTTTCATGGTGGTTCCCGGCAAACCGGTCTTGGGTTGACGCTCTTTTCCCGCCTTAAATTTAAGAAGCCATCTTAAACGTAAAATGTATACAATGGCCATAATGAGCAGGGCGATTTCCTGAAGACGATGTTCCGCGAAATGTTGAAAATCCATACGATTCCTCCTCCCCTCAAGCCATTTTATCAAGTTGCGTTCTAAATGGCAGGTATTCACGACTATCAATAGCACAAAAAATAATTTCCTCTATACCGGTGTCATTCTGAAGATAGTTTTTTACGGTATTAAGAGAAACATCCGCGCTTCTATCGAGCGGTATGCCGTAAAACCCCGTTCCCATCGTTGGCAGCGCGAGCTGTCTTATTCCCTTATCATCGGCCAGCCTTAAAGCATTTAATATGGTGGTTTTCAGTTTGCTTTCAGCATCTTCTTCCTGAAACTTCGGGCCGTTGGCATGAATTATATATTTCGCTTTCAATTCCCCGGCGTCGGTTATAACAGCTTCACATGGACCAATAGGAGCCATTTCATCGAGCGTTTTCTGGATCTGCGGTCCCCCCCGTACGGCAATCGCGCCGCCGTAACCCGCGCCCAGTTTCAAATCCGATCTGGCATAATAAACAAAACACTCAACCTCCATATCGGTTATATCGCTGTTTTTGAGACGAATTGCCCTTTGCCCAATCCGTATTTCATCCGCCATGTTTCAGTCTCCTACTTTGTATTTTATTTTCGTCCTTTTACCCGAAGAAATAGCCCGTATTTCGTAAGACCCCAAAAATGATATTAAATGAATCATATCACTTTTCAAATCCGGCCAATTCGCCATGGTAACAAAACTCATTTATCTCAAGCCTCCGCCATTTTTCCCAATTTTGCCAATCCGATAAGGTTTTCTAACTTGAATAATGTAAACGGCTCTTTCATAACGGCGAATATCAAACCGTTGCACTCGGAAGGGATATCATGGGAATCGCCGACCAGGATAATCTTTACATAGGGCAGGCGGGGATCTTCGTAGAGATGTCTGGTGAAGTTACCGCATTCTTTCTTGCCGATGGAACAGTCGATAATAACATAGTCGGGCCGGAAATTCTCAACTATCATTGAACAGCGATATTCGCTCTCCGCAATTTGAAGATTATAGTCGGCCTTACTGGCATTAGATTCAATCTCCTTTTTCAGATCCTCCTGTCCTGCGATAAGAAGAACGTTCAATTGCTGACCCTTGACGACCCTGTAATATTCGCAATCATAACATGCTCCATGGCAATGGAGTTTGGCATGCCCCGACTCGGACGGAAGCTGGATCATCTCATAGCAACGCAACGCCCTCGAACGGTAGACAATGCATTCATGGCATTCATACTCATATCCGCCGTTCCTTTCATAATATTCCCAGCAAAATTGAAAAGGCTGTTTAATCGTATCGATATGAGCATGCAGGCTGCCTGATTCAATTATCTCCAGCAGGGTTTCCCTGTGAATTCTATAATGCCCCCCCGGCGTCCTATTGGCCGCTAATTTACCGGATTTTATCCATTTCAACACCGTATCCGGAGTTACCGAACACAATTCCGCCGCTTTTCCGGTCGAAACGAATTCTTTCCTTTGGATTCCTTGATTCAAGTTTGCATTTCTTTCTTTTCTGCATTTTATGCATTTTATCGATTCTATCGGTAATTATATTAAATCAAAGACCGCGGTCAAGAAATTTCTCCTCAAATCTCCCAAAACCCCCTGCCGTATAAAGATAACTAATTGCCAAAAAATAGCTTAAATATTACGGAATCAAAGTACCCAGATCAATTATTCCATTCCCGAAAGATCTGTAAAGGCAGGAATTATCGGCAGTGGGTTAAATATGATAAAAAAATAAAATGGCTTTCGGCATTCAGACCGAGGTTTATTTCCTGGTAACGCTATCAGGATTATGGCTGCAATGGACACCCACAAAGTCTTATTCCTTCAAATTCCGTCATTATTAACTCCTGTCCCGGCATGAAATTGTTTCACCGTTGATAAACACAACCGCAATTCTAAAGAAAACGCCGCCCGACCGATGGATCGGATCCGGGTCTTTTCAAATCGCTGATATAGAGAGATTATGGGAGTGTATAAAAAGCCATATAAGCTCATTACCGGAAAATTAAATATCAAATTCCGGGACTGGAAGGTCCCGCCTATTACGGAGATAATAATTCGACGAATAGATTAGCAGCTCCGACTTTCAAGTAGGGCTTTTTCAAAAAGTTCTTAATGTGTTTCCATTTAAACCGAAAATTGGCGATTGATTAATTTTAGCTGTCAGGAATTTCCGTGCAATACCGAGCCTCTACGCCTGATCACAGCAACTGCGCCCGCGGCCAATAGCAGCAATCCCATAATCAGCATGCTCCATTCGGAGCGGGTGGGGATCGGTTTTAATTTATTGGCGGGCATGCCGGGCAGGGTATCGGAGAATCGCCGCCTTTAAGATAGTTGACACCGTAAGTAATATCGAGGCCGTTATATGAACAGTTGCCGTTAACATCGCCACAGTAAAAAAAATCGTTGCAGGATGGAAAAGGGCAGGAACCGAAGGGACACATGGGCTCGGAGCCACCCTTTAAGTATGCGACGCCATATGTGATGTCGAGACCGTTATAGCTATCGCTGCCGTTGACATCGCCCGCCACGTAGTGGCAAAAATCGGACGACCGGTAATAGGGGCCGCTGAAATTTTCGTCTCCGACAAACCTCATGCAGTTGCTCGATCCGGCACAGGCGGGATAATCAGCCTGGGCCTGATCAAACGCGTCTTTCACCGTCCACCCCAGATACATATAGCTGAATAATGAGTCCTGCCAATCGATGGAATAATCCCAGCAGAGAGCACAATAATCTTCGGCCATTTCGCAATAACCTACTGTGACGGTATTGGTCATACTGCCCTTTCGGAACTCGTACGAAAACGTATTATCGCCCGTTTCACACATTCCCAGGCAGCTGCCCATAAAGGCAAAACGCATTTCGGGGTAATACGCAATCCACGATTCAATATCAGATGCCCTCGTAAGTTCGTAATTTGTTCCATCAATACAGCCGCTGACGAAAACGTTGCTTCCGCCGTGGGCCAGTTCGTAAAACATACCTGTTGAAGTGCTTTGAACATGACCTTGAATAATCCCCTTTTCAGGCCGTAAGATCGCCTCGCAACTATAGCCCATCAAATTGAACCAGTATTCGGCGCTTTCATACCAGTCGAGCCACCCTCCACTGCAGGGATCAGGATACCACGGACCGGTTAAAGAAAACGACTCATATGGGGGCGGAACGCCGTAGCCCAGCGAATCGCCCGTTACAGCATCGACAATAACAATTCGCATTTCATCGTCTCTTAAAATCCTCACTATCCAGCAGGGATTATCCGGTATCGGATCGACTTTATAAACGTCGGATTCGGGGGAAATAATATACAACGTAGAGCTGATCGGTTCTCCCTCAATTTTAGATTCTGCCTCCTCTGCATCTATATTAACTGTAATATCTTGCGGAAGATCCTCCCGCCAATGCATTTTTTTATCAAGAAGTTGTTTGGAATCGCCGTCAAATTGATAAACGATCTGGTCCTTTTCCACTATAGCCCCGTCTATGGTCCTTTGATGCCAGTATACTGTCAAATCGCCTATTTCGAATTTCTCGAAGTCCTTATCGCCGGTCTCATATTGCCTTAGCAAATCGTCTACGTCAGCATATGTTTCGGCAGCCGTTGTCAGAACAAAAACGACGATAACCGAACAGATGAAAAATAAGATCGACCTTTTCATTTTTTCTCCTTATCTGAGTGTCCATTTTTTAAAGCCCATCGCCCGGCTGCCCAACAGATATATTCAAAGCTCCGAGGAGCGAAGATATCCACGCCCGCTTTTGAGACATCAAGTCGGCTTACGGGACTTACGCACAGTATGTAAATTAAAAAAAAGTATACAATCCTGTCAACTATTATCATTGGATAGTCTTTCTTCCTGAAACAATCCTATTCAAAATCGATTTCTGTGCTACAACGATCAATTTTATTAGTCAAACCTTTGGGCTTAAGTTCCAACTCCTCCGAAGCTATCGAAATGTTGCCCCTGTCTTTAGCCGGAGCCCGCCTTATTATGTCTCTTTCCGCATATTCGATGATTTTCTTCAGGTTGCTTTCACCTCTATTCCAGCCTGTTGAACCTTTGCCAGCCTTGAAAAACTCCCGGGATTGTGAATGATACCGGTCTGTGCTCCACCCATTGTGCAGGCGAGTGGTACATTGATCCTGGAATTGACGGCGTTGAGAAGGCCGTTTCTGTATTTCCTCCTGGAGCGACATTTCGAACAGCAGTTTCATGTAGCGGGACGACTGGCCAGGCACAAAGCGGGCTTGAAAATGTCATTCAGAGCCACAACACCTGAATCCCTTGCCGGGCGTATAGCTGCCAATATCGGTAAGAAGATAAGATGCGACCCCATCCCTGTCGACGGGGCGACTAACGCCGCGGAAAAAATCAAGCGGTTTTTGGCCTGGCTTTTCTCGATACAAGACAAAACTAAAAATTTATGTCATAAGAAATACCGAACGACGGCATCCAGCCGAACCAATAATCCGGCTCCTTGCTGAAATTAATACGATCGCCGATCCGACGCAGGTAATAATTGTATTTCCTGACATTCTTTTGATTATAAACATTCAGTATTTCGATAAAAGCGGTAATTCGCCCTTTCTTCAAAGGGAAATAACGGTTGATTCTCAAATCCAGCCGGTGATACGGTTTGAAGCGAGCCCCCCATTGTTCGTCCGCCTGAACCCAGTAAACCGTCCCCTCCGGAGTACTCTGGGAGGCCAGAAATAAATTGGTATACGGCCATCCCGAATGATACTGGAATGCGGTACTCAACTGCCACCTGGCGGTAGGGCGATAATGCACGTCGAGATAAAAAGTATGACGTTGGTCCTGGGGAGTGGGTATCGTGACGTCGTAATAAGCCGAGACATCCTCCGTCGGGAAGTAGATATGATCAACATCCTCTTCCGATTTGGAATAAGCGTAACTCGACCACCAGGAAAATTTGCCCCCGGTATCTTTTTTCAAATAAAATTCGATTCCCCGGGAACTGCCGTTCTTGCGGAAAATCACGGTCCGATCGCTTTCCATTTCGGGAAAAGCTTCAATATCATCAAATGAATTTCGGTAGGCCGGCCTTAAATTAGTGTATAGCTTGTTATATGTCTCGGCCCGCAAACGGATACCGCTGTCGAATTCGTGTTCGATTCCCGCCACCAACAACTCCGCTCGTTGCGATGGGTAGAAATCGTCTTCTCCGTCGCCAACCATAATTTCATGGACCCCCTCGGACTGGTAGTAATAACCCCATCCGGCGCAGAAGGCGGTTCTTTCGGCAATATTGTATGCCAGGTTGAGCCGCGGGGAAAAATCGTCATCCCCCGAATAGGAGGTACGGTCGTATCGTAAACCAATCTCCGCTACCAGTGGATCGGCAACTCGGAAACGGCCGGCCAGATAGCTGCCGAAACGGACGCCGGATTTCTCCATCGGTATAAAGATAGAATCGATTCCGGTAAATTCAATATATGAACTGTCGGGAGTACTGATATAGTCGTAATTGTAGTCGCGATTTATATAATCGTAGGTCGCCTTCCTACTCTGGATCTCGGAGCCAAACTTCAAAACCAGAAGATCGGAGTGCTCGTACTCCCAATCGGTTTTGAGGCCCGCGAATTGAAAATCCTCTTCGTCGCTGGCCATGGCATCGGTCAAAAATTCGCCAAAAACGCCTACATCACGACCGTATCTGTTGTGATCTACTTTTCCAACCGAAGCCACCGTCTGAGCGAACAGCCGGGGATGGAATTCCGACCATAATGTCATCCAGGCATAGGAGTTACCGTATTCCGTAATAAGCGTATCTCCGGTATCATTTTCTTCCCCGATAACCTTCATGTTGTCATGGGCGTGCAGGATATCGGCCGATAAGGAATGTCTCTTGCTGAGCTGATATTGAACCTTTCCAAATAAATCGTAATATGTCGGCTTAATATTATCGTCCGCGCCGGCGAGTTTCAGTACGTAATCGATATATCCCCTGCGGGCGGAAAACAGCCAGGATCCCCGGTTATTATCGAATTTGCCCTCGGCGAAGGCATGAGTGTTGATCAGGCTTATCCCGGCCGAAAAGCGGTTCTGATTCGGGGGCACCTGGCGGGATTTGATTTCAAAGGCGCCCGACATCTTGTCGCCGTACCGCGCCGGGAAACCTCCCGTCATCAAGTCTATGCTTTCCACCGCGGCCACGTCTATTACGCTTATGGCCCCGCCGTCTATATCCTTGAGATGAAACGGCTCGTAAATCTGAAGACCGTCCAGCATCACCAGCACTTCTTCATATTCCCCTCCGCGAACTGTAAACCTGGTGGAAAAATCGTTGCTGGACGTTCCCGGCAGGCGGGAAACCGCCCGGAAGAAATCGTCGGCCAGCTGCGGCATGGTGCGGATCTGCCGCTGTGTCAACGTCTGTTTGGCGACCGCCTCCTCTCCCATTATGCTGAAGCGGCCCGGTGTTACGGTTACCGATTTCAACTGAACCGCCTTGGGCGTCAAATTTATAGAGAGTTCCTTAGACGGATTTCCCGCCACAATTACGCTGTCCAGTCTCAAGGTCTCATAACCGATGCTGCTGACCTGAAGGGAATAAGTTCCATAAGAGAGGTTCTTCAGGGTAAATCGACCGTCCGGGCCTGATGATGTCCCCGCGAAACCGTTCAGCATAATCACAGTAACGCCGGGTATCGGCTCCCGGCTATCCGCGTCATAAATCACCCCGGATATCCTGCCGGATCCGGGATCGCTCCAGACAGTTGCCCGGAGAATTATTATTAATAGAGAAACAATAATAAGCTTGAACTGATACCATTGCCGTCTGGACGATGAAGCCGTTGTTAATTTTGATAAGTGCCCGATCATAGCCAAATCTCCCGTAAGAAAAAGGTTGCCTTTATAAAATCAAAAATCGCTTCTCAACCCGACAACTAATAGAGAATACCGACATGGGACAAGAAAAGTTGCAAAATCAGTACACGATAAAATGTAGCGGCGAAAAAAACCGCGGGGCGTATAACCGAATAATGTTGTTTTATAATGACAACCATCCTCGCCATCGACATCGCTGCCAAGTTCTATAGAATAATATATTTGCGATCTTAAAGATGTAGCAGGTGGTTTCCGATTAACCACCTTAGAAATATCAGTTCAACTTATTAATTTTCAAACGGTTACATGGATATACCTAAGATTGCTTACCTTATTGAAGAAATAAGTGGATAGCTATTATCCATTAATGGCATGAGGGGGCGTTCTTTTCTGCAATATAACCTATTATATACCAATACGTTAACAAAATAATTCGGTTTTCCGGAATCCGGCATATCTCTTGCCCTTAATTCAGATAGCAATGGAATCAAAGGAGAAAACGATGAGCGATACAGTATTTCTGACAGGAGCCACCGGATTTGTCGGGCGGAATCTTATACCCAGAATATTAAGGCTCGATCCGAACATCAAGCTTGTTCTGCTGATACGCGGCAAAACGGATCATGACGTGAAACGGAGGTTTGAAGAGCTTATTGAAAGTCTTCGTACCGATACCGACATGGAGGAAACAGCAGACAGGATAACGCCGATCCGCGGCGATATAACCTTGAAAAATTTGGGAATCCTGGAACCGATCTATAATAAGCTTGCCCGCGAAGTAACGCATATTATTCATGCCGCCGCCAACGTTAATTTCCAGCAAACGTTAGAGGAAGCCCGATGTGTAAATCTGGGCGGCACCCGGAACGTTATTAAATTTGCAGATTGCGCCAGGATAAACGGCAACCTCAAAAGATTCGCCTACGTTGGTACCGCTTACATCTCCGGCAACCGCAAGGGATTGATATTTGAAAACGAACTGGATTACCCCCGGAAATTTGCCAACGCTTACGAGCGGTCAAAGTTCGAAACCGAGAAGCTCTTGCAGCATTGGAAAACAATGCTGCCGATTACGATATTCCGTCCCAGCATAATTGTCGGCGATTCGACTACCGGCATAACGTCGGCGTTTAATGTTATATATTCGCCTTTGAAGTTCATATGCCGGGGATTTGTCAGAATACTGCCCGGTTCACGTAAAACCGCTCTGGATGTCGTACCGGTCGATTTCGTCTGCGACGCTATATGCCATATAGCCTTGAAAAAAGATACGAGCGATGGAAAAATCTATCATCTTACCGCCGGCAAGAAAACCCATACCACTACAGGCGAAATCGTAAGGCTGTCTTTGGATTATATTAATAATAAGCATCATCATAAAAAAATCCGCAAAATAAGATTCATACCTCCGGCGCTTTTCAGATTGGTCCGGCAGTTTCTGGGCAATTCCACAAAGAGAATTCTCCAGGCGTTTGCCGAATATGAACCATATATGTCAATCGGAAGAATATTCGATAACCGCAACACTCTGGAAGCCCTTGAAGGCACCAATATCGCCGTACCGCCCTTCAGCCAGTATTACCGGAGTTTGCTGGAATACTGTGTTCGGACAAAATGGGGAAAACGGCTCGGCAACGCCACGGGATAGACGGCGAACGCCAACAGGAAGGATCGTAAAAAAGCATGAAATCGATAGTAATCATTAATCCAAAATCTGGAGGCGGCAAGACGAAGAATCTCGAAAGCGCTTTAAAGTCCGCTCTATCAGGTGTCCGGCCTGGAATCCACAGAACTTTATATCCGGGGCATGCGGCCGGGATCGCCAGAAAAGCCGTTAAGCAAAAAGCCGATATGATTATCGCCGTAGGCGGTGACGGCACGATAAACGAGATAATCAATGTTATCGCGGGTAAAGATATCATTCTCGGTATCATTCCGTCGGGTACTGCCAATGACCTGGCCACCCTTTATAATTTACCATCCGAAATAAACAAAGCCTCCGAAATTATTTTGAGCAGAAACATCAGGGAGATAGATCTGATCTCGGTTAATGGCAGATACTATGCCACCGCCGGCGGCGTGGGACTCCCCTGTGATGTCGCCGATATCGCCAACGCAATCAGGCGTCACGGTGGCTTCACCAGGGCTTTATGCAAAATTCTGGGCAGCAAGCTTTATATTTTCGCAGTAATTACGGCTTTATTCGTCAGGGCCAGACACAATAATTCCCTGAATATCCGTTATGGCAATTGCTCCCTTGTGGTAAATCCTCTTTCGATAATGGTGGCTAATCAGCCATTTCTGGGAAAGAATATTAAAATGTCGCCCGGAGCCGCAAATGACGACGGCGTTTTCGATATATGTCTCATAAATAATTGCCTCAGCCGCCTGAAAATTCTACATCTGCTTGCGAGAATACTGAAAGGTACGCATATATTTCTTCCATCTGTTACGACCATAAAGGCGGACAATATTACGATTAAATCCGAGAAGCCGATATCATTTTTCGGTGATGGCGAGGTGTTCCATCAAAATACGGAATTCAATATAAAATTAGCGCCGAAGGCTTTAAAACTGATAGTTCCTCCTCAGAAAGCGAGGATTTGAATGATACTCAAATTAACAATAATAACCGGTTTACTGTTTCTGATCGGCGCGTTTATCATGGTCCTCACGCATCTGTTTAAAAAACTAACAGGATCACAAATAAAGCGGGACTGGCTGAAATTCGGCGTATACCTGGCCATCATCACCGGCTTGCTGTTAATCGGTTTTTATGGACGCTGGTTGATCGCTTCTGTGCTGGTAGTTATAGCCATAGGGGGCTCCATCGAGTTATATGTCAATCTGAGATTACTTAAATCGAACTCCGTTATTATCTCAAATATGTTTTTCCTGTTACTGATACTGGCCCTCGGACATCTGTTGCTTGAAAATTATTATGATTGGTACGCCCGGTACGCATTTATCGTGCTTTTGATATCCGTAACCGACAGCTATTCGCAACTATTCGGCCGTCTTCTTGGAAAACGCAAACTGTGCCCCCGTCTGAGCCCCGCTAAAACTATCGAAGGTCTAATCGGGGGCGTTGTTAGCGCATTGATAATATCATGTCTTCTGAAGTTCTTATTGCCGGATATTACGATATTCAGAATTTTGATGCTGGGTTTGGTCATAGCGATATCCGCCATAGCCGGCGACTTAATATTTTCTTTCATAAAACGAAAAATAGGAATCAAGGATTTCTCCGGAATTCTCCCCGGTCACGGTGGAATTCTTGATCGCTTTGACAGTTTAATCGCCGCCGCCCCGGTCAGCTACTGGGCGTGGTTTCTAATTATCAGGTGAAAGGAGTTTCCAATGAAAAGATATCTGTATTACTCGCCGCATATCCTGACACTGGCGGGACTGGCATTCGCGGCGCTGGCGTTGATGGCAATTCTTGACGGCCGGTATCAGGCCGCTGCGCGTTATTCTCTACTTGTTCTTCTTGTGGACAGGCTCGATGGCACTATGGCTCGCAAATTGCAGGTTAAGAATAGACTGCCCGGAATTTCCGGCGAGACACTCGATACCATCACGGATCTCGTCGGCCTCACCTTCGTGCCGATGATGCTTTTCTGGCGCACAGGTCTCTTTCTCGATGGATTCGGGAGTATTATCGTTGTCGCCGCCACCGTTACAGCGTCGTGGAAATATTCCCGAAAAGAGGATTTTCTAAAAAAAGGTTGCTCGTCCGGCGCGCCGCCAATCTTCTTTTCGGTGTTTTTATTTTACTTCCTGGATTTGCCGCGGATTTATCCCACCGTTTACGCGCTCATTCTGGCAGGATTGTGCCTGTCCCCCGTTAAGTACCCCATTACCAGTCTTGTTACCACTCACTGGAAACCGGGATACAAGAGTATTACAAATTACTTAACCGCCTTGTTTTTCATGCCGGTTTTTATTCTTTTAAAGGAAGCCCCATCTTTTATATACTGGCTGATGCTGATCCAGATCTGCGTTCAACTTTTCATATATCCGATTCTCCTGGGTGTCGGATTAATAAAACCGGTTTTTGATAGAAAATATTAGACTTAAGGAGGATTAAAATGAGGGCTGTTTATGACAGAACTATCGAAAAATCGTGCGGATTTTTATTCGCGCGCTGGTCCGCGGGAGCCAAGGCTTTTGAAAGTTACCTGCCTCCCGACAAACAGGTTATCTCCGATCCTCTGGGAGGATACTACGCCGGTAAGGAGGGAATGAAAATCGTCGGCTTGATGCAGGCCATAAATCCCTCCATTCGCAAGGCCATCGTACTGCGGGCCAGGTTCATCGATGATTACGCCCGCCATAGTCTGGATGACGGATTCGAACAGGTAGTCCTTCTGGGTGCGGGATATGACAGCCGCTTCTTGCGTCTGCCGGAATTTCGCAGCACTAGGATCTACGAACTTGACCTTCTTTCCACCCAGGTAATCAAGAAATCGATGACGTTGAAATTGCTGGGAAGCCTCCCCGCGAATGTTACTTATGTTTCCATCGATTTTTCCTGTGACTCGATCAGTCAAAAACTGCTTGCCGCGGGATTTCAGCGACATAGAAAAACATTATTTATCTGGGAGGGCGTCACCCTCTTTTTAAACCAGGATATACTCGAAAAGACACTCGGTAGAATCGCGGACATCTGCCCTGACAGCCGGATCGTTTTCGATTTCGTACCGACCGAGCTGATTAACGATGAAACCGATTACAAGGGCAACAGGATGCTTATTAAACTCTGCGCCGATATAAAGGAGCCCCTGACATTCGGCTGCCAGCCGAAAAAGATGACCGATATACTTACGGGATTAGGTTATAACAGCATAAATATCACCAGCATGCGTGAAGCTAATCGGATCTACAGCGGAACCGATAAAATCGAAGACAGTTATTACTTTGCGACGGCCGAGATTCGCAAAATCGATTCGTCCCATAACTTAATTCGTAAATCGCTTTCCTCTTAATTCTGGCAGGCCATTTCATATTCGCCCACCATCGATTTTCCACCAGGCTATTCCTGCGGCGATAGGAATCAGCATGCCCATCGCCAAATATTGAATCGCTTTTTCAGCCGATTTTGGCTTATAGTCTGAAGATTCAAGACTGTTTGTTTAAGCCTGACCTATCATTCTCATCAGCAGGACCGTAATTGCCATGACTACGGTTAACGTTACTTTGGATGTTTTCATCTCTCCTCTTCCACCTTATTTCATTTGATTCCCCAAAAAGCAACGCCGATGCCGCTTGGAATTAACCCCCCGACCATTATTATAACGTATTGCCATATAATAGATTAAGGCGCGATCGAGGATGGCGGTCAATCCGGATTTTATGGTAGCCCTTAACCAGCGTTAAAGACTGTGAAATCGTGCTTTACGGTATAATAAATTTCGTTGTTGCTCATCAACCGATTACGACAATTTCCTTTAATGGATAGCAATTAACCATCTTTATAATTGACTATCCCTTCTATTCTGATATATTTGGGACATAAGCGGAGAACCGATGCCCGAGAACGGCCCCGACAGCGAACGGCTAAATAGAGCCCTTAGCGAGCTCAGGATTATCAATAATCTTTTAAGCAGCATATCTCAAATCAGAGAGACAAACCATATTATGGATACCATTATTTCCGAGCTCATTCGGGTTACCGATGCCGACCAGGGGGTGATAAACCTGGTATCACCTGCCGAAATCGACAATCTCCGGACCGTGGTGCGTAAATCGGATTCCGGACTTCCTTATAAATTGAACAGCCTGATATCCGGCTGGGTGTTGAGAAACAAAACCGCCCTAAAAATTGATGATCTTGATGACGACGAACGGTTCGGGACCTTAACTTCTGAAGGTGGCCAGTATAAATCGATACTCTGTTTTCCCATGATGTCCCGCAGGGATATAATAGGCATAACAACGCTGGTTAGAAACGAGCAAAAAAAACATTTCACCGATGATCATACCCGTCTGGCCGGGATACTGGCGTCGCAATCGGCTCAGATTTTAAGCAACGCTCTTCTCCTTGATGAGCTGGCCCGGAAAAACGAGCTCCTTGAGATTTCACGAAGGAAATTGAAGGATGAAAATATCCGGCTTCAGGACGAACTGAAGACCACCTACGGATTTGAGAACATCATCGGCAAATCGACCAAAATGAGAAAAATCCTGGGACTGGTTTCCAGGTTTTGCGAAAATGATTCCCCGGTTTTGATCACCGGTGAAACCGGCACCGGAAAGGAACTGATCGCCAGAGCCATTCACTACAACAGCAACAGAAAAGAAAAACCGTTTGTCATCAAAAACTGCGGAGTCAAAACCGAACAGCTACTGGAATCGGAGCTTTTCGGACATACCAGGGGATCATTTACGGGAGCCGTAAAGGATAAAATCGGGCTTTTTAAAGAAGCGGACGGAGGAACCATTTTTCTGGATGAGATCGGGGATGCGTCACTTTCCACGCAAGCGGCTATACTGCGCGTCATACAGAATGGTGAAATCAGGCCGATTGGATCGTCTAAAACCGAGTTTGTGAACGTGAGAGTATTATCCGCGACCAATAAAAACCTCAAAAACGAGATAGAAAAAGGCGATTTCAGGGAGGATCTCTTCTATCGGCTCAGCACCTTTACGATTGAATTGCCGCCGCTTCGGGAAAGACGGGATGATATCCCTCTTCTGGCAAATCACTTCATCAAAAAGCAGAGGATACAGACCGGAAACGAGGCTCTCGCCCTCTCCAATGAAGCTATGGATGCTCTTTTGAATTATTCCTGGCCCGGAAATATAAGACAGCTTGAGAATGAACTCGAACGGGCGGCGGTTATATGCTCTCCCGACAATACTATTGATGTGTCTCATCTATCGTCGGAAATAGTATCGTCCGGTCTGGCTGGTGGACAAATCTTAAAACGCAAAGGTGAACTCCGCGATACAGTGGAAAGAATTGAGAAAGAGGTTATATCATCCAGCCTGATTGAGAACGACTGGAATATCCTTCAAACATCGCTGCAATTGGGTCTTACCCGTAAAGGCCTCAAAGACAAGATGGCGCGATACGGAATAAAAAAACCGGAAGATTAAATACAGATTTTATTGTTTTCCTATTAATTCCTGGAATCCGGGGTGGTCATATAGCGGTTTCCATATCGGATCAAGCTTTAAATAGGGTATGGAAGCGAATCCGGGCATGGAAAGCAAAGCCTTCAATTGCTCTACGGCGGAATCATAATCCCCTATAATGACATAGATCTCCGCAAGGTTGGTAACCAGGAATTGAGCGTAGAACGCTTCCTTCGAAATGGGAGCCAGGCTTACTCCGGCAATCCCCTCTTTCACGGCTTTGTCTTTCCTGCCCAGGCTGGCATAAGCCAATCCCAGTTGGCTGTGAAACCTGGCTTCCTCGGGGCGGGCCCTCAGCTTTTGTTCCAGGACTATCCTGGCCGAATCGCTATACGCCATTTGAACGATGTCATCTCCCATTAATCTGTATGCCTGGGCCTTATATGTATAATAGGAGGTCGTATCGGATTCCAGCCTTATGCGATCAAGAGTGGTCCGGAAATCATCGTCTATAATCCTCGATAGCCACCAGTAATACTCCTGGTATTCGGAACGTTCCAGGTCCGACCTGTCTTTCGCGCTCTCAATTATCTCTGAGGCCTTTTGCTTATTGCCTTCCTCGAAAATAACCAGCCAGGCTTTATATATATAAGGAAGGGGCCAGTCCGGCGCCAGAGAGCTGGCGTGATTTAAATACACGACAGCTTCGCCGAATTTCCTCGAAAGGCCATATGTCAGCCCGATATCAAACGCTTTCAGATAAGAAAGGGGATCCAGTTCAAAGGCTTTCAGATAATTATTAACGGAATTATCGAAATCGCCCAGACGCCTTTGCACCCCGGCGACGGCCGTGTAAACGTCGCTGTTGCCCGGTTGGCTTTGTCTGACAATATTAAATTCAATCATTGCGGAATCGTAAATCATCGTGCTGTAATAATACATTCCCATAGCATAATGACCTTCGGGCAATCCGGAAATGAGTTCGAGCGACCTCGCCGCCGCTTCGCGGGCCATTTTCAGGCGTCCATCGGTCCTATCATAAAACTCCCTGTACATCGTCGAATGGCCTATGGAGAGGGCCGAATAAGCCACCGCATATTCCGGGTCTTTTGTTACGGCATCCCGGTAAAAATCTATCGCCGTTTTAACGTCGTTTTCATCCCAGCTTCTGTTGAAATAATCTTTACCGCGCAAATAACTGTAATAAGCCTCGAGGCTGGACGACATGCCGGCGTCAAGGTTAAGGCGGTCCAGTCCCTGGATGGTGCTGTCCACCTGGAATGCCACATCCCGGGCTATTTCGGATTGCAAAAGGATAATGTTCTCCGCGGTTCGATTATAGTCTTTCGCCCATATATTAATGTCATCGCGGGCTTTTATAAGCTGTGAACTGATTCTGACTCTATCCGTATCGCCGGAAGTATCCCAGAACGATACCCCTTCAAGTACGTAATCCGCCCCCAGATCCGCGCCTATTTCGGGCAATGACTTTGATCTGTCTTTATATTGAATTGAACTGGTCCTTGAAATGACATTCAGGCCTTTAATCTTCGCCAGGTTGGTTATTATCGCATCCGTTATACCATCGCTGAAAAACTGGTCCTCCTCATTGCCCAGGTTATCGAACGGCAAAACCGCGATAGTCTTGCTCCTGAATCCGGAATAAATCTTTTTCTCCGGAATAAAATTAAAAATCCATACTAACGCCGCTGCCGCCAGAATACAGACGACCGTAATAATCGTTACCTTTCTGCGGGAAACCTTATCAGCCTTTCCCGCTTCATTTAAATAATCACTTTTTTGAAGCTGCTTTAAATCGCTAATTAGTTCAGAAGCGTTCTGATATCTACCGTCAGGATTTTTCGCCAGCATCCTCGATACGATTTCCTGTAAAACATCCGGTATATCATTCCTGTAATTTTTAAGAGGTTCGGGGGTATCGTTTACGATGGAATATATTATCGCAGCTTCAAATTCCCCTTTAAAGGGCAGCCGTCCCGAGATCAACTCGTGGGCTACCACGCCCAGAGAAAAAATATCGCTTCTATGATCGATCTTATCGCCCTGAGTCTGTTCCGGGGACATATAAGGAATGGTGCCCGAAGTCGATTCCAACGCTTCCCGATCCTGACCTTTCCTGAACTTCGCCAGGCCGAAATCGGTTATCTTTGCCGGCCCGCCTTTATCGACAATGATATTTTCGGATTTTATATCGCCATGAACAATTCCGGCTTCATGCGCGGCCCTTAATCCTTCGGCGACCTGCAGGATAATAGACGCCATCTTATCGAGCGATAAATCTCCTCCTGACGCCAACTCTTTTAACGACTTTCCCTCGATATACTCCATTATGATAAAGTCGCGCCCTTCATGCTCCTCAAACGCGTATATCGATACGATATTGGGATGTTTAATTCTTGATGCCGCCCTGGCCTCGTCCAGCAACTGCCCGCGATTCCCATGGACCGATTCCGCTACCCGTGGTAGGAATTTTAGAACGACTCTTCGCTCCAGTTTAGTATCATATGCGAGATAAACATCCCCCGTGCCGCCCGACCCCAATTTTTCTATTATTTTATAATTGGATATCAGCGCATCTTTTGTAAATTCGCTTTCGCTCTCAGCGGCGGGCATGATAAATCACCTCATCGGTTAATCCACATATCCATATAAATTACACGAAGGATTCGGGAAAATCAAATTATAATTGAGCAAGAGCAGTTAAACAGCGCTCCGCCGCCTTGCATTATCACTGAAACAGGGCCGAATATTGGCAGATCGGATGACGATCGGAATTAAACCGCGCAACAGAACGGGATTCCGGTCCCCTTTGCGCTGCCGCGATTTTCCCTCGATAACATGTAAGACATCGAAAATTCCATCTGATATTCCTATAAGGAATTTTTTTTAATGCTCCTGATTTTAAAACAAGTATCGATATTAAGATATATTCTGGCGGCCAAATCCAAAAATAAAATCGGGCTCTCTCGACGAAAGCCCGATTTATAAGCGTCATCCTGTAAAATCAGAGTTATCTATTAATTATTTCCTCCTGCTTATCTAACCCGGTTTCCGTATCTCTGGATATGACAGACTCAAATTCCTGATTACTAATGCCTGTTACCGTATTCGGCGGGCAGTCCTCGCACGGTATCGGTTCCGGACCGCCTTTGAAGTAAGCGACTCCATAAGTAATATCCAGACCATTGTAGTTGCAGCTTCCGTTGACATCACCGCAATAGAAAAACGCGTCGCAAGGAGGAATAGGACAGGATCCTAACGGACACAGGGGCTCGTTGCCGCCCTTGAAGTAGGCAACGCCGTAGGTGATATCCAAACCGTTGTAGTCGCCGCTTCCGTTAA
>CP070742.1:1002861-1005408 GCA_020348065.1 Candidatus Zixiibacteriota bacterium | reverse complement strand
TACGGCAGGAAATACCTGGTATGTCGTCGGCGACGTCAACGCCAGCTGTGACTTCAACGGCCTGGATATCACCTACGGCGTGGCTTATTTCAAAGGCGGGCCGACGCCACAACCCTGTGCGGACTGCCCGCCGGCGCAATAGGGCCGTAGGGAAGCCGGTTAGGACGGAAGCCCCGCGATTGCGACAGCACCAACAATCGAAATTCACCATCGATCTCACCGGCCGGGCTTTGCCGGTGGTGCATTTTTGATTTCGTAGCCGTATGGCAGGAGTCCCCGACTCCTGCCGCCTGGCCTACGTTATTTATAATATTAGTTTTGCCATCGAGATGATAGAAATGCATCGGCGGACGAATAATAGGCAAGCCCTTTAGGCCTAATAAGATCGGCGTATCTAGTTATTACTTTTGCGTCAATGTCTATTATAGAAAGTAATTTATAATTCCTATTTGCTATTAACGATCTCCGAATCAAATTTGAGCTCTCAAAATCCTGTGCTGGGCACGAATAACCAAATATTACTAATTCTTCTGCCTCTTTAAGAATATCCTCCGCATTAGACCATAAATTTCCCATTTTCTCATGTAAGATTCCCGACTTATGTGTCACCGGAGGCACAATGACACGTAGCGTTGATGACTGACGATGCTTGCCAGAAAGTTTCATTTCCGGATCTATCTTCTGTAGTCTAGTAATGCTTAGGCGCCTATTGGTTTTGAACATGGCCTTTGTGCTTGGCGTCGGGCTATTGTGAATAGAATACCAATTCAACGATCCGTGCAGCTTCAATATCATAAGACATTCGGCATCGTTATTCCCTAAGCTGAATAGAGGAGCCGCACCTCGAGTTGGCGAAGTTATTTTAGCCTTATCAATTTTAATATTATAGCAATATGGGAAATTGAATATTTTCCCCTTGGTTGCCCATCGTTTTGTGTTTTCAATTTCGGATAAAATTTTTTCTATTTGAAGATCTTGATTAAAAGTTACAATAACCATTTCGGAAGGACTTAATCCTTGTGCAAGATATTTCGTTATTATTCTTTATTGATAACGACGCTTATTAGGGGGTAAATTATTAGTAGTATCGGCAAGCCTTCTGTTAAACAAGGCTATGAGACGGTGAAATGCTCTAGTGGCTTCGCCTTCAATTGTGGGATTATACATATCTGTGTAAATAATCGCCATTGCTCTTTCTAGAGAATCGTTTTGGGGATCAAATATATTTATTCCGTATTTGTCATTAATATACTTTGAAATTTGGCGCGTAATAAGAGGATGGGAAACTCTAGACATTGAAAAGAAATTTTTATCAAGAGGGGGTCGCTTCCTCTTTGATCTCCCCATAACGTCTGCAACCGTAGCACCGGCACCCACGATTAACACCAATTTTTTCATCATATCTCTCCGGAAAATACTATATTGTTAATCCACAAGCTTTAAGTAAATCCATTTTTTTATTCGATATGCAATAGGTCCCAAATAACCGCTTATAAATGAAAAGAGACCTACAGCTCCAGCAATAATCCAAGGATTTTTAAATAATAATGCCGGTATTATTATGGATGCGATTATAAAAAAAATAGTATATGGAAACACCTCGTCATTTGGAGCTCCCATAAAGAATGTTCTCTGGTATTTATTACTTATTTTTATTCCCTTATGAGGAATTTCAATCCAAACATTTGTCTTAGCTTGACCTTCTACTGAAGAAACAACGGTTATTTCAGCTTTATCGAACCGATTAAATGTGCCAAATAAATATTCTCTCTTAGTATTATATTCTGAAATTTGTAGTTGGCTATATTCACCATTTTCATCGGGTTGCAAAGAAGATAAGTATTCAGGATGATATGGAATTCTGTCAATATAATTCACCATCCTTACTGTATCATGTAATATGAACCTATCGGGCCCAGACCAAATTCGTACTTTTACATTTTCAAAATCTTTAGAGCTTTCATTCTTAATATTAAATCTGCTTATCCTGAAATTCTCTATTTCTCGTTGCCCATGCATAACTCGCAAATTAGCCCCTATGGGTAGATTTTTACTTTGGCTAAATTCCTCATCATATCGTTCGACAATGAATGTTGAACGCCTCTTTAACAGCTTGGTAATTATAATTGTTACGACGCCCCCAATAATAGTTCCAATTAATGTGTCGCCCAATTGCATTTTAATAGAGCCCAATTGTAAGGTATGCTTTCATAGATTGGACCAAAAAATAAATATACAGATTCGCCGCCAAATTATGAAATTTTAAGTCCCTTACTGCGCTTAACACCTTTAATGATAAAATCTCCGATTTAACTTTCTTTTGCCTATTTCAGGATATTACATAACCGTATATTTGTCAAGAAATTTGTACAATGCGCTATTTTTATTGCTAACTTATATTTATAATAATCTTTGCCGAAAAAATCCCTTGCGCCCGTCCCCATATCCCCGTATAATTGCTTTTGCCAAAATAACCAAGGGGTGTTCGTCCCCCGCTCTGGCGGGGGGCGATCTGAGAGAAAACCCTAAGAACCTGATCCGGGTAAT
>CP070742.1:999604-1002761 GCA_020348065.1 Candidatus Zixiibacteriota bacterium | reverse complement strand
TTACGGGCTCCGGCACCGGCTCTTCTGGCGGCGGTGACTCTTCTTCCATTAATTCGGTTACTTTTTTCGCCTCTTCGGGCTTGCCCAATTTTTCTTTCAGCTTTTCCTTGGCGTCGGTTTTTTCCTCTTTCTCGTCTTTGCCGACCGTATCGCCCAGCTCGGCCTGCGCTTCCATGGACTCGCGCTCCGCGTCCACATACAAACCCTGAAACTCGTCGGGCCAAGTAGCACGCAGGCCTTGACTTTCGACCACCTTGGCGACCTGTTCGGGCTGGTTGTCCTTCGACCAAAAGCGGGTGACGTTGCCTTCCCGGGTCTTTTTGATGTAGCGCTCCAGGTTAATTTCTTTTTTCATAGGCACAGACCAGCCAGTAGGCAGGGCCTCGAACCAGGCTCCAACCAGCGTTTCATCATGTAGCAGAAGGCAACCCTCGCGCCGCACGATATTTCCTTCTGTATCGATAAGCGTTATGCCGGCTTTCCACCCCTGGCAATCGGTTTGTGCCCTAGCTCGTTTGCGGTAATAATCAATAGAAACGACGATCGCGGCCGGATCTTTGGGTGTGTATTTAATTAAATAGCAATCGCGGATAAACGGGTTTAGGCCCCGGCTCTTGCATATCCCCATATACAGATAGAGCTCCTGGGGGGTGACCATATCGGGATTGCCGCTGACCAGGTACTTTTTGATAACGGCCGGCGATAGTTTAATCATCTGGCCATCGCGGGATTTATACTCGACGATTGATTTTTCTTGTTCTGCCATTTTTAATCTCCTTTCGTTAAAAATACGAAAATTCGTCCTCTTCGATTTCTTCCTCGATTTTAATCGGCTCATAGCCCAAAAAGACCGGCTCGTCCGGATAGCCTGGCCAGTAGCCGCCAACCTCGCACTCATGGTATCGCTGATACCAGTTTTCAACGTCCGCCTCGGCGCTTTCGATCTCGTCCGGATCCGCCACAAAAACATTACACTCATTCGGCGCCTCGATCTCTGAGGCTATCCAGACCCATTCCTTTGGCCGGTAGCCCATGACCTTCGCAAAGCCGCGCATATAGTGGGCGGCCTGTTTGTAATAATCGTATCGGCGGATAGCCCCCTCAAAGGCCCAGCGGGTGGCTATTTGAGTTTTTTTGAGATCCACAAGCACCTGGCCGTCGTCGCGGATCCAATCGATCCGCCCCTTGCACCATATATCGTAATCGGGCTCGTACCAGATAATAGCCTTTTCGCGCCATCCAGAGCTGATGTATTGCATGGCAGACTTTTTGCCCCGCATTACCGAAACCATCTTCTTTATTTTTTCGATGTCTTCGGCTTTTAAAATCAGCTTGCCGGCCTGGGCCTGCTTCCAGTGTTTGTATTCATTTGATTTTTTGGATATCGGGTTATCCGCAACGACCTGGTTAGCGAAACGCTCGGGCTCAAGGGCTAGCCAGTGGAAGCCGGTGCCCTGGTCCATGGCGTAGGTAGGCTTTATAATTTGCGCTTCGGGATCGTGGATGGCGGTGTAAACGTGGGCGGCGGATCGGTTGAATAGTTTTGCGGAGGTAATATTTAAGGCCTTTATGCGCCGGTAAACCCATTCGGTCAGATTGAACAGACCCTCTCTAACGGGCTCAAAATCCTTGGTAAAAGGTGTTTTTGGCGTTTCTTTTGGTGCCAGCATAGCTACCTCCTTTATTATCAACAATAACATATACTATGGTTTTGTCATTGTCAACAACTATTTCGGGCAAAAAAAAGGCGCCTAAATACAGGCGCCATTTAAAATTTTAGCGGATTGATTTTTATTTTAGGAAAAATCTATTTTCGAATAGCGAGTCCATGAGTAAGGAATTATGCCGACAATATCGACTCTTTTTTTCTTTCTAAAAAAAAGAATTATTCTTGTCAAGGGGCGGTGCTTCTCCAAAAACACATCGTACACGCCGGCGGAAGGCCTCCCCGTTTCTACGGTGAAGCGAAAGCGATCAAAGTAACGATCTATGCACAATGCGCTGGTATAATCGAATATCGAATTTCCGACATGGTCTTTGGGATCAAGGGCCACCGCACCGGGGAAATTTGTTGAGTCTTTTAAAATTTCCTTACAGGTGCCGTTAAAATCCGCAGTCCATACCGAGGACCTGCGAGAAGACCCCAACGGAAAGGTGATTATTTTACCTTGGGACTTCTCGCCAACGTAGGGTTTGCAACACCTACCTTTAGGGCTTCGATTTCAGCTTCTAACTTTTTGACGTTTTCTTTTTGCTCAAAATACAATTCTTTCCATTCTGTCATAGCTTCAAGATCACCTTTCTCCACAGATACGGAATCCCCATCAATTCGATTTCCAAATTCCTCAAATATCGGCTCTGTGCCGTCAAAATCAAAAAATTCGCTCAAATCAACTTCAAATACCTTAGCGCAAGCCTCGTATACGTTTATCGTGGGAGAATTGCTCCCATCCTCCCAGGCGTGTACGGTCGATCTGGTAGGATATTTCTCATCGTCTTTAAGTTTCAGTTTTCGCAGGGCTGCCGCCGCTTTCCCTTCGGATCTAAATTTCTTTTGACGGCACTTCCTGAATTTTTCTTTGCTGAATTTCATTTTGTTGTTGACAATAACCGTAATGTCATTTATGGTGACTTATGGACTATGCGAAATATGTAAAAAACATCAGGAAAAAGCTTGGCATTACGCAAGAGCAGCTCGCCGAACGCATCGGCGTGAAGCGAACAACCGTCGGCAATTATGAAATCGGCGTTATAAAGCCGAGTACCGACGTTTTTGTCAAGCTTCAAGCGCTGGATTCGGACCGGTAGCAAGGCGCCTAATTGCGGATAATGCGTCTGCGCTCGTTCCTTTGCGGAAAGCTGCCCTCTGGCGTTACTGGCGATAACAGTCTGCGTGCGAAAAGATAATAAAGAAAATTTTTCCATATCCGTGGATCCGTCTACAATGAAAGCTCTCTCGCGGATTGCCGAGCAGCATTATTTCGGCAACCGAAGCCTTGCGGCTGAAAAAGCCATAATCGAGTTTGTTTTCAAAGAGGCGGCCGGCGATCCGGAAGTTCGCCATTTGCTCTATGAATCTATGAATATCAAATGATTGGTATTAATAAAAATTAGGTTCGATTTTTATTTATTAATTTATATTAATATCAACAAATAT
>CP070742.1:988362-999504 GCA_020348065.1 Candidatus Zixiibacteriota bacterium | reverse complement strand
ATAATCGTAGAAGACGGAACCTTCCGGATCTACTGCGATGATCTTTATATCGGGATTTTTATCTTTAAGATATCTGCCAACGCCTGAAATAGTGCCTCCTGTTCCAATACCTCCAATAAGATGGGTGATCCTGCCCTCGGTTTGTTCGTAGATTTCTGGACCAGTGGTATGATAATGCGCCTCAATGTTATTTTTGTTATGATATTGGTTTAAATAGAATGAATTGGGGGTTTCTCTGGCGATTCTTTTGGCGGTTTCGTAATAGCTCTGGGGAGAATCCGCCGGAACGTCCGTGGGTGTAATAATCACACGGGCGCCGAATGCTTTCAGTAAATCGATTTTCTCGTTGGACATCTTATCCGGCATGGTGAAAATAGCCTTATATCCTTTTATGGCGGCGATCATAGCCACGCCGGCCCCGGTATTACCGGAGGTATTTTCGACTATTGTACCCCCCGGTTTTAGGATTCCCTCTTTTTCGGCCTGTTCGATAATATAATTGGCCATTCGGTCTTTGATAGAGCCCGCCGGATTAAGATATTCGGGCTTAACAAAAATCGTAGGGCCATCCCGGGGCGCCAGTTTATTTAATTTCACCAAAGGCGTATTTCCTATCGCCTTCAGAATATTTTCCAAAAAGTGCATATCTCCACGCCAGGTAAGAGTTTTCAATCGAAAGTTACTTTAAAATGTTAAAAATCGACCGTCTTAGTTTATTTTCGGCTTTTCCGACGCGTAACCTTAATTTCAGGCCTCCATAGCGTTCGTAACTGTCATTTTCTTTAATAGCAGCCTTAAGCCGATTTCTCTCTGGCTTTTCTTGTACTTATGCCAAAAGGTAAATAAACGGGACAATGACCGATAAGACCGGTTAGAAACCATATGACCCCCAGAATTCCCAGGATCAGCGCCAGAAGAGTTGATTTTATGAAGAAAATGGCGATCAGGAAAAGTACCGGGCCTGCCGTTAATCTTAAAATCCTATCGATACTGCCGACATTCTTTTTCAATTGAACCTCCTTTAAAACTGGATCCAATTATACTAATATATATTGGTAAACGATTTTTATACCGATCCGGTTTCGTTAAATTTTTCCAGAATGAGAATCGGGGCCTCGGCAGGGCAACCCAATCTGAACGGTATCCAGTGCCCCATACCGCTCGATGTATAAAGGGTGGTGTTCTTCTTCCTGTAAACACCCCATATATAAAGCTCCGGCCAGATATTTTCAAATAAGCTTTGGCCGGAGATCCCCACCTGTCCGCCGTGCGTATGACCGGCCAGAACCAGGTTTACCCCGGATTTCGAAGCTGGTTCGAGACCCCGGGGGCGATGGCTCATCAGGATCTTGAAGGAATCGGACGGCGCAGCTTCCAGGGTTTTTTTCACAGTCTGTTTTAGAAAATCGATATTTACCCTGCGGAGCGATACGGGATCGTCAGCGCCCCCTATGAATATTTTTTGTCCCTCTTTTTCTATCACAACGCCTTCGTTAATAAGCATCGGAAACGGGGATTTCTCGAAGGTTTTTTTAACGGTGGAAATGCCCCGGTAATACTCGTGGTTGCCCACTGAGGCGAAAACACCGCAGGGAGGTTTTATATTGGCGATTATACTGTTGGTTTCTTCCAGTATGGTGAGATCATCGGCGATATCGCCGGTAACGAGGACGAGATCCGGGGAATGGTCTTTGATCTCCTCAACTACCTTCTCCAGATCCTCGAGATTTTTATAGTGGCCGAGATGAGAATCGGAAAGATGCGCAATTTTCATCCCCCGCAATTCATCCGGCAGGTTCGCGACCGGAAGTTTGATTATCGGGACGTTAATTTTGACATATGAATTTACTATTCCGGTCAGCTGGGAGGACAGGGCGGCGGCCGGGAAAATAGCCGAAACGTTTTTTATGAATTTCCTTCTATCTTTCGCTATCTTTTTTTTGCGGGGATCACCCGGATGGGTTAACGTGACCAACGCTCCACCCAATAGATTGAAAACCGTAGAAACCGCCAATGATATCATAAGCCCCAATTGCAGCAGGAATACCGCAGAAGCTGTTGCCGCCCCGAAATAGGAGATCGATTTAACCCGAACAAATACACCGAGAGCCCAGACCACGAGAAAAAACAACGCGGCAAGGGGGGCGGCAATGACCGGCCATCGCACATATTTTTTCCGCCACCAATCTCGATACAGGTATCTCAACATAAGTATCACGATCCCGCAAATGATAAGGGATATGACGGCCGCGAAAATAAGTGGATAAAGATTTCTCATCGATTAATTAAACCTGAAAAAGGTCTTATGGTTTCATGTTTTTTTGTTAAGCCGAACGCTTTTTTTTGGAAATAGACAGGCAAAAATGTATATTAGAAGCCGTCTGGCATGATATTAACGATTTTCAAAGGATAGAGGATGTCTGAGAAGCAACAAAAACTGTTAAAGGAACTCTACGAGTACAATCGTGAGGCCACCGTTCTTTCATCTTGTGGAGCTGTCCTCAACTGGGATGAGAGAACATATATGCCCAGGGGTGGCGCCGAAAACAGGGCCAACATGATCTCTCTTATCTCCGGAATGGTTCATGAAAAGCAAACCTCTCCAAGGATAGGAGAAATTATAAATGAGCTTTTAATAGGCGGCATAGATGCTGAAGAGGATTCGGTCGATGCCGCCAATGTCCGCGAACTGAAACGGGACTACGAGCTTAGTATAAAAATCCCGAAATCGCTGATCGAGGAGCTTTCTAAAACGATCACCCTGGCACAGGGCAGGTGGCAGGAGGCGCGGGCCAAATCGGATTTCCCGGCATTTCTCCCTTGGCTGGAAAAAGTCGTAAAGCTGAAACAGCAGGTAGCGGAGGCCCTCGGATATGAAGGAAAACCCTATAACGCCATGCTCGATATATATGAACCGGGAGCTACTACCGATGAAATAATTGAGACTTTCGAGAGGCTCAGGGATGAGCTTGTGGGGCTTTTAGAAAAAATCAAATCAACAGGAAAAGAGCCGGATACGTCGATTATAACCAGGGATTTCCCCGTCGAACTGCAGAAAAAGTTCGGTGTCAAGGCCTCTCAAGCGATTGGATTCAACTACGATGGCGGGCGTCTCGACGAGACCGCTCATCCGTTTTGCATAGGTTTCGGGCCGGGCGACACCCGCATTACCACCCGTTATAACAAAAACCATTTCCCCGGGGCTTTCTTCGGGATTTTGCATGAGTCCGGTCATGGAATCTACAATCAGGGGCTGTTGGCTGAACATTACGGCACCCCCTGCGGCGAATCGATTTCTTTGGGCATTCACGAATCGCAATCGAGGATGTGGGAAAACATGGTGGGCCGGAGCAAGCCGTTCTGGAAATATTTCTTTCCCAAAGCGCAGAAAACCTTCCCCGATGCCCTCTGTAACGTTTCGCTGGATCAGTTTTATTTTGCAATCAATGACGTGCGGCCATCGCTTATAAGGATAGAGTCCGATGAGGCCACGTACAATCTGCATATTCTGCTCAGGTTTGAGATAGAAAGCGCCTTTTTCAACGGCGATTTGAACCTTAAAGATGTTCCGTTTATATGGAACGAGAATTTCGAAAAGTATTTTGGCATCAAGCCGCCGGACGACGCCAGGGGTTGCCTGCAGGACGTTCACTGGTCGGCGGGATTTATCGGGTATTTCCCCACCTATACGCTGGGCAACCTGTACGCCGCCCAGTTTTTCGCCCATGCCGATAAAGAGGTCGGAGGCCTGCATGCCCAATTCGAGATGGGAGATTTCAAACCTCTGTTCGACTGGCTGAGGAAAAATATTCATATTCACGGGCGGCGTTACCGGGCGCAGGAGCTGGTCAAAAAGGTAACAGGGCAGCCTCTCTCGCACAAACCGCTGATAGACTATATGACAAAGAAGTTTGGAGAGCTTTACGGGTTTTGATACGAGCGTCGGGTTTGTGGAAAAACCAAACCCGACCTACAGATTTAACCACGCTCTCATCCCGCTTGACAAACCGCTATTTTTCCCCGTAATATCGGGCTGTGGCCAAGACGCGGATCGAATATCCGGGTACGCTGATAAACGAGCGCGACCCGGAAAAGCATTTTCATTTCCAGGATCTCGGAATGCGGGAATACTACGATGATGTCATCAGGCGAATTCCCGGCTTGAGAAATTTCGAGGGGAAAGCCCTTCATATCGGGTGCGGTACGGCCGCCTTCGAAAACCTGCTCTGCGACAGGCTCGAATTCGCTCGATTTTACGGCCTGGAATCGTCCCCCACGCTTCTTCGCATAGGCGAGGCCATATCATCGAGGTTTGGATACGCCGACAGGATTTCATTGAAAACCTGGAATGATGATCTTTTGCCCTACCCGGACAAGGAGTTCGATCTTGTAATAAGCCTTTCCTCCATGCATCAGTGGAAAAGCCCGGAGAAAACGCTGCCCGAAATAACGAGAGTAATTAAAGAAAACGGCACGGTGTTCATTTCCGATTTTCGCAGGGAACAGTTTTTCCTGCCTTATTATTTTTTCGCCCGCAGGATGGGTTCGCTGTACGGAAGAGAAATCAAACGAAACTTACTGGCGGGATTTAAAGCCTCATACGCCACTTCCAGAATCAAGGACTTGCTGGATGAACGGGAACTTGACGATTGGGAGATAGAAAAAAACGGAAAGTGGTTTTATATTACCACCCCCGCGCCGCAAAGTAACGATTCCGAATCGATAAAGGTAATGGAGACGGAAAAAGGCGGCTGATAGGAGGTACTATGAAGGTAAATCCTCCCGCCAGATTTTCGCTCGCGCAATTGCCCACTCCGCTGGAGGTTCTGCCGTTATCGCCGGCGCCGGAATCGGGGATAGAGATATTCGTCAAGCGCGACGATTTAACCGGTTCCGTACTGTCGGGTAATAAAATTCGAAAATTGGAATTTTTGTTTTACGATCTGGTATCAAAAAGATCGGATATTGTCATAACCTGCGGCGGCGTGCAATCAAACCATTGCCGGGCGGTGGCTTCGTTATGCGCCATGTCGGGTATCGATTGCCATCTGGTATTGAAAGGCAGGGAGCCGAAAGTGCCCGACGGTAATTATTTTCTCGATATGCTTTTCGGCGCGAAGACTACTTTTGTAACAGTTCGCGAATACGAAAAAGATATAAACGGCATCATGCAGAAAATCGCGAATCGTTACAGGGGAAGGAAAAAGAAACCGTACATAATTCCGGAAGGAGGAACCGATCCCCTGGGGATCTGGGGATATGTGAAGGCGTTGGGGGAGATCAGAAAGCAAACCATAAAGGCGAATATCGTTGTTGATACTATCTGTTGCGCCGTCGGTTCGGGGGGAACTTACGCCGGTCTGTATCTGGGAAGTAAGATAGCTCGCTGGAATGTTGATATTTTCGGCGTGGCCGTGGCCAGGAACAAACGTTATTACGAAAAGGTCATATTCGATAATTGCATCGCCTTTGAGAAAAGCATAAGTATGGATTTAAAAATAGATCCGGAAGATTTCGATATCGACGATAATCATATAGGGCCGGGATACGGCAAAATCGGGCCGGTTGAAGCGGATTTCATCAGAAACGTGGCTAAAAATTCCGGGATTGTCCTTGATCCCGCATACACATCGAAAGCGCTTCTGGGTTTATTCCGGAATATAGCGGACGGCAGATTCCGGAAGAGATCGAACATATTATTTATTCATACCGGAGGCCATTGGGGGCTTTTGCCGTCGCGCGGGAAATTCTTTTAAATAATAGAATCGATTTATATAGAATATATAGTGCTATTTATACTTAAAAATAGTGCAGATTATCGGCAAAATAATTCATAATATCGCACTTTTGGCTTGCAGAAAATCAGGGTTGAACGTATATTGCAGCAGAACGATAAAGCAGTCCACGAGGCATGAGGTAAACGGTTGTTTTGTAAAGAGTTGTGCTCTGTCAGGGGAGATGGCGAATAGCGATAATTACGTCAGAGGCATGGGGTTTGCTTTTATTCCGTGTGATGGAAAAAGCGATATCGGGGGATGAATGTTAACAAACGGACTTGAAAGAGGATTTACCGAATGCAACCTGCCGCTGATTAAAAATCCCAAGATGGGGCGGGATAAGGTCGGCTGGTATATTTATACATTCAGCGAAAACGCCAAAGTATACTTCGAAGATTTCTACAGGTTTCTGGAAAAAACCGAAATAAAAGCGCTTCGGGAGATAAAGGATTTAGAGAAAAAGCTGGGCGAGACGCCGGAATCGAACCAGGAGTCGCTGGCATACTACCGCGCCAAGAAGATTATTATCGAGCAGATTTTGAAACATCTTTATATATGTTACTCCGATTCCAAGAATCTTTCGTCCATTATGACTCCGTGGTGTTTCGGCACCGTCGTGCTCGAGAAAGTGGAAATATATCACGATAAAATTTCCAAGGGGCAGGTGCAGGATAAAAACATTCCCGAATACCCGTTCTACGTGCTTCAGTATATCGACGAGATACGCAAAAAAGTATTGCTGGATCTTTTCAGTTTTCCCGAGAAGGCGCTTTCCATGCGATGGCAGTATTCGGAACTTCTGAAACGTTACAGCAAAGTTTTATCGAATGTAACCAGCTCGCTTCAGAGCGTGCTGACCATGATAAAGAGCCAGGGTTTGTAAAATTTCACCTTTCTGTTTAATGAGAAAAAGGCCCCGCTTGAAATGGCGGGGCTTTTTTGTTGTGTATAATTTTCGCCAGAGCCGCCTCAATATTTTATAAGCTGTAGGGATAGAACAATGTTCTGTCCCTGCGTCATTTCTATAAATATTATCCTGACGATATGTAGGGGTTTGATTAATCAAACCCCTACCGCATATTATTTTTTGCGATTTGTTACTTCAGCAACACCATCTTAATATTCTCCGTCCGGTCAGCCGTCTCCAGCCGGGCGAAGTAGATGCCGGAGGGGAGATGGGCGGCGTCCCAGGTGAGTGTGTGCTCGCCGGATTCCTGCACACCCTCGAACAGCGTTTCGACCTGCTGGCCGAGGAGGTTGTATATCGATAGCGATATTTCGGATTCATATGACAGGGAATACTTAATGGTCGTGGAAGCGTTGAAGGGGTTGGGGTATAGTGATAGAATGTTATATTGACAGGGTGTTCGGTCAGCAGCATTTTGATCATGAACGGCGGTAATCAAATCATTTTCCCAACATCTTATATCATTCAAAGCAGGAGAACATCCGATTATATCCACATCGCCGTCGCCGTCCAGATCTCCGGGGCGAGCAACCTGCGCACCTGTAAAATATTGGGTTATGTAATGGCGCGTAAAATTCTGATTTCCGTCGTTCTCTCCCCAGGCTATGGCGTTTCCCCCGACGGATGCCGCCAGTATATCCGTATCTCCATCCATATCTATATCAGAACAAGATACCGATGTAGCCACGTAATATGATCCAAATATTACATATTTCAGAAAATTCTGATTTCCATCGTTCTCCCACCAGGCGATTTCGTCTCTTTCAGAGGCGGCTCCGAGTATATCTTCGTCGCCGTCTGAATCGAGATCAAAAGCAAGAACATCATATGCACCCGTAAAATTACCATCGACTACATGAATTGTGAAATTTTGGCTTCCGTCATTTTCCCACCAGGCAATTGTATCAGCGTAGGACCCTGCTCCCAAAACATCCATATCGCCATCGTGGTCTATATCAGTTGAATACACGGCGTTTGGCGCGGCGAAGTTTGATGCAATATCGTGCCGGTAAAACGTAATGGGTTGACTTCCATCGTTTTCCCACCATATGAATTTATAGTCAAAAAAAGCCGCCGTCAGGATATCGCTATCTCCATCCAGGTCAAGATCCACCGAAAAAACGTCCCTTGCTCCGTTAATTAATTGTTCGATAATATGTTTTGTGAAATTCATATTTCCGTCATTCTCGAACCAGGAAATTTCATCGCCTCTAAACGAAGATCCCGCGATATCATAATCCCCGTCATTATCGATATCAGCAGCGTAAACGCCAGAGGCAGCAAACATTCCTCCAACATTATGCCTCGTAAAATTCCACCAACCACCATTTTCCCACCATGCTATGGTGCCGATTCTCAATCCTCCTCCTAAAATATCCAGGTCACCATCGTTATCCATATCGATTATATGTAAGTCGATGGCCTCCCCGAAATTTTCATCGACCAGATGCTCGGTCCAGCCGATCTGGGAATATCCATTTGACGAAAACATTAATAAAGAAACGATTAGAATATAGTTTCTGTAACACATAATTGCCTCCCCGGATTAATAAAAATCTAACAGTCCCTAAAAAAAGATACGCTCCCAAAATATATATTTCAAAAGAGCAATATTATTCCATTGAACATACGATTTTTTGGATTTTCCTCTGTTGGTAAATATTACTGATGACAATGGCTGGTAGTTTTTCATGGCAACGTCCTATTTCAACAGCACCATCTTAATATTCTCCGTCCGGTCAGCCGTCTCCAGCCGGGCGAAGTAGATGCCGGAGGGGAGATGGGAGGCGTCCCAGGTGAGTGTGTGCTCGCCGGGATTCTGAACGCCGTCAAACACTGTTTCGACCTGCTGGGCGAGGAGGTTGTATATCGCTAACGTCATTTCCGATTTATTCGGCAGGGAATACCTGATGGTGGTCTTTGCGTTAAAAGGATTGGGATAATTTGTGAAAGATAATAATACAGGGATAATATGGCGGTTGTCATAGATTTTTGTAGGAGCTTGATAACGTAATACCCACAGGCCTCCATTTCCGGCGGAGACATAAGCGGTGTCGTTTTCCGCTACCACTCCATTGCAGAATCCGTAATCTACATATGTTCCTACCGATTCCGGATAATTTATATTGGTAATATCAAAAACCTTTACACCGTCACTTGAATAAGTCAAATAGGCAAGATCTCCCCATTCAGATACGGCAGTTGCTGAGGGCGACGTTGTACTGATAAGAGTGGGATTAGATGGATTGCATATATCGAATATAGAAAAGCCGGAGTCATATCTCGAGGCAAGGAGAATAGAATCTTTTATCGCAAATTCCGACCAACCTCCAGAGGTAAGACAGTCTATTTTAAAGGGGTTGAATATATCTGCAACGTCATAAATACAAATTCCGCTGTCCAATTCTGCGGTGTACACATAATCGCCATACGCGATTATGTTCCAGCAGCCATTACGATACGGAAGTGTTGGATAGTTACAAATAATAACTGGATTCGCCGGATCGGAGATATTCGCTATCTTGAAACCGTCCATGTCGGCGATATACAGCAGACTATCTGAAGTATGAATATCATGTGCGTTGGCATCCAGGAAAATAGATGAGAGTAATTCGGGATTTATCGGATCCATCAAGGAAAATAACAGAACTCCTCCGTAGCCATCGGCAAGGTACAATACGCCATCGTTAATATGAATTTTTTGAGTTTGGTGATCGGTGTCATAATACCCGATGCCGACCGGATCGAGAGGATCGCTGATGTCAAATATATCGAAACCGCCATAGCCGCTGGCAAGATAAGCGTAATTTCCCCATATGGCGATATCAACGGCGCCCACGCCGGGGATGTATCTTCCCAGCAATTGTGGCATCACAGGATTGTTTATATCCAGCATGCTGATTACAGAGGCGGTAGTAAAATAGAGATTCCCGTTATCCAAATAAAATCCTCCCGCACCGCTTTGATTGTAAAATGAGTGAACCATTACCGGGTTAATGGGATTCGATACATCTATGGTCCAGATCGAATCCGAATAGCCGGACGTGAATGCGTAAGCTCCAGTGATTAACATATCGGATATTGGATAATCGATCAAAACCGTATCTATAAGAACCGGATTGGTTGGGTTGGAGACGTCGTAAACATCTATTCCCGCCGTGAAATTTGTGATATAAATATAGTTATCGATTTTTCGCATCCGCGGATAGTAGCCGTACCCTAGATCACCGAGATAAATGGAATACGGATTTAATGTATCACTTATATCGAAAACCTCAAGATAACGATGATATCCGGGAAAACTGGCGCCGGTAATATATAAATAATCGCCAATTAAAATTCCATTTGATGCAAAATATTGGAGATCCAGGGTCATTAGCAATCCGGGATTTAATCGGTCTTCGATGTTAATTATGTTATAGGCATAGACTTGTGGGGAACCCATCAGATTATCTTTAAGCCTCTCCAGTTGCAGAATATAGTCTGCAATGGCGGCTCTATTCAACTCCTGCGGATTGGAAGGATTGCTTAACGAAAAAATGATTATCGAGTCTTTACCAGCCGAGGTAATATAAAGCATATTATCTACTATAAGCATTCCGTATCCGATTTCACCTTCGCCGATCTCTCGCTGGCGGTGCGGGTGAGAGGGATTTGAAATGTCGACGACAGACAGGAGATATCTGTTGGGATTAACTTTATTGGTGATAATATAAAAAAAATCCCCGTTGGCGGTATAATTATATAAGGGTCCATCGTGCGCAGCCTTTCCGATTATTTCGACGTTCCAAGCGCTCTGGCCAAGACAAATGGAGGATATTAGAAAGAATATTAAAAGAACCGATATAAAAATTAAATTCCGCATAAGGTATTTCCCTTAAATTTTAAAGCTCTCCTACTTCAGCAACACCATCTTAATATTCTCCGTCCGGCAGCGGGTCTCCAGCCGCGCGAAGTAGATGCCGGAGGGAAGAGCGGAGACGTCCCAGGTTACGGTATGCTCGCCGGCTTCCTGAATGCCCTCGAACAGCATTTCGACCTGCTGGCCAAGGAGGTTGTATACCGATAAGGATATTTCTGATTTATTCGGCAGGGAATACCTGATGGTGGTCTTTGCGTTAAAAGGATTGGGATAATTCTGCAACAGCAAAAATCTGCGAGGGGGAGGAATATATTCTTCAAAGATCCCCGTAATCAGTGAGTCTCCCCCACCGTAAGCCCCCATATCACTACGCAGCCCTCCCAATCCCCAGGAACAGTCCAGCAGGCTGTCGAGAATATTCGGATCGCCGCCATCGATGCAGGGGGAATCGAGGGTATCCCCGCAGTAGGTGGCCATGAGATGGAAATCGCCGTTATCCGGGTCGCGGAAGAGGGGGTTGATGTCGATGTTGCCCT
>CP070742.1:978441-988262 GCA_020348065.1 Candidatus Zixiibacteriota bacterium | reverse complement strand
CGCCAGAAGCGAGAGAAATACGGCAACGACTACAGAATAAACGACTATCCTGTAGTCGAAAAGGAATTGCGTAAAACCGCTGTGAAAGTAATGGTTCAGGATTTCAACCAGATTCGGGAATTCGGGAGAATGTTGAGCGGCTGCCTCCCCACCGAGTTCGGCAGCATTCGCCAGAGTATCGGCGACATGATGAGTTGCGTTTTCAGAGGAATTTACATTCAATAATAGGGATGTGAAAAATCCGGTCATGCCCCATTCTCCCCGGGATTTATTTTATCATCCATTTTCAATATGGATCTGCTCAGACCCTTAAACGCCGATACGATCAAGATGCCCGAAAAGCCCCATAACAGACCGCCGACCGAGAGATAATCCCAGGTCAGTAGGAGATAACCGGAACCGTAAAGAACCGGTATCTTAAAGAACAGAATCAGAAGCCCGAATTTAAGATTGCGTTTTCCCGGTCTTACAAGGCTGAGGATAACGAATTTGATTGCCAATAGATTCAATACGCCCCATACGGCACCTATTATTACCGATAAACCGAAACTGTATCCTATATAGAAAAATAAAAAGGGCGTTGCGAAAATCGCGAAAATCAGGGTAGTTTTTATGACTCTATCGATAAATTCCAAGCCCAATTCAATTATCGCTTTCCCTGATAATCTGTTTAATTATCCTGTAGGCTTCCATTCCGCCCGCGGCCACCCCCAAGAGTAAGAAAACAACCATCAGAACATTCGATGTCCCCAGCAGGCTGTCAAGAAATCTTCCCAGAAAATACCCCACTGCCGGGCCGGCCAACATAATAAGCGGAATCGTAGTCGCCATGGCAATCTGCCGGTATCCCCTAAGCCGTTCTTTGTCGGACGGTTTGGTCTTACGATCGCCTAACGACATCCCTGCCCGCCTAAAACAGTCCGCAAATTAAACATAATAGTTTTGACCTGTCAAGTGAAAAAAATAACAATCTCTACATTTATTCAGCATTAATCCTCAAGCTTTTGCGGAGGCGGCCCGTCGTAAATATAGTCGGAAATTCCCAATTCTCTCATAGGTTTTTCGCGGGCCAGTTCTTCATTTGCATGCGCGATTAGCCCCACGGTTCTGGATATAATAAAGAATCCTTTTCCCAATCTCCAGTCGAAATCCATATCGGAAATAACCGCCGCGATGGCGCCGTCCACGTTGATAGGCAACGACTTACCCTGCTCTTTAAACATCGTTTCAATCGCCTTTGCCAGGGTCTGATGATTGCCGGAAAACATGAGTTCGTCGGCCATCCCAAACAATCTCACCGTCCTGGGATCGGTTTTATGCAGTCGATGCCCAAAACCGGGCATTCTCATTTTTTGAGTTTTCAAATCAGCGAGTAATTCCGCGGCGACTTCGGACGGCTCTCCTATTTTTGGGGCATAGTTTTGCAATAATCGGGCGCACTGCTCGATAGCGCCGCCGTGAGTATCACCGATGGTGAGGATTCCTCCCGCCACGGCCGCGTTCAAGGGATTTCCTCCCGATATGACGGTTCTGGCGGCCAGAGACGACGGAGGTGTAACGCCATGGTCGACGGAGCTGGTTAGGATGGCGTCCATCATCTTGCCTTCGGCATCGGTGGGCAACTGGCCTTTGAGCACCAGATAGGCGACCTCGGCGAAGCTTTTACGCCCCATCAGTTCGACTATGTTGTAGCCTCTTATACGGATTTCACCCGGGGTGATACTTGAAATACCGGTTCTGGATTTATTTTCAGACATTTCATTAACCTCTTGGGTCATATTGTGATTTCAAAGATAGAATTATAGTTATAAGAATTAAAGATGCAAATGAAATAATTTTTGGGGTGAGAATTTTAATAATAAAAGCGTTAAATCAGGAAAAACTATTGACTGCTCTTGGCTTTTAATTTGGCGTCTATTAGCTGCTTATGTGTAAGACCCAATAAGAACGAGAGCTTATGGGCAAGGGAATCCTCATGGCCGCTCAGCTCGCCGTCGGAATAAACCAATCTCCAGATTTCCTCCAGAACCCTGATTCGATCCTCGACAGAAAAGCTCTGCTTTATAGTCTTGGTGAATCTATATAAATCAATACTACCCCTCAATTCCTCCTCGGCGATCTCGATTAATTCATGCGCTTCATCCGGGCTGAGATGGAACCTTTCCCTTAAAACCTCGATTATGTGATCTCGCTCTTCTTCGGTGAATTCATCATCGGCGTTGGCCATTTCCACCAGCACGGCGCAGGTGGCGACGCTGATTTTGGTCTCCGAATCGGCTTGTGCGACACTTTCGGCCGGTTTGTTTTCGCTTAAGAATTTTTTCAGAAAGGATATCAGAATTGCTCCTTAAATAATGGGCCGATAATATCATCGGCCAAATATAAACGGTCTGAGTTGATTTTTCTATTTTTTAAATGCCGCCTTCTGTCTTTTGTCCGTATTGTTTTTGAGCATTAGCTCGGGATTATGCCCATTGAAGTCCTTTCCCGTGGTGCCCAACACTATGGGCGGGCAATCCTGGCACGGGATAGCATCCGGGCCGCCCTTGAAATATGCCACCATATAGGTAACATCGAAGCCATTGAACATGCAGGAGGCGTTAACATCGCCCGCCACATGCCAGGTATCACCCGGAGTACATTCGCACTCATATTCCGGCGCCGGCCCACCTTTGAAATAGGATACGGCGAAAGTAACATCCAGGCCGGTGAAATCGCCGCTGTCGTTTATATCGCCGACGACATATTCGCATCCGGCCGAGGTGGTGACGTTAAAGGTAACGACGATTTCCGCATTGGGATTGACCGGGTCATTGGAATTGAGGAATATGGTACCGGCATATACGCCTTCGACAAGATCGGTGGCGTCAAATGTCACGGCGGCGTTCAACGATTCATCAGGTTGAACGGCGCCGGATTCCGGAGAAACCGAAAGCCAGCTTCCCGAGCGGATAGCGATACTCAGATTGTCGTGCATGTAGTCAGCGTTATATATAATTTGCAATCCATCGGAGGCATTAATGTTTTCTATCCCTATTGTGGAAAGATTTAGCTGATCGTTTCCGGGATTCATGGCGGCGTAATTGAAATCGATATCGCCATCAGGATACAGGATCGCCTGAAAATTGAGGTTGCCGCCGTAATTCCAGTTGGGAACGTCTTCGTAGCTTACGATAAACCTATCGCTGGATACATCATAATAGTAATAGACATGCCCGTTCTGCGGACTCAGGTCATCCCACCAGGGAGCGATATAATTGTTCGGCTGATCGGTATCGGGTATAGGATCGTTGGAGTAGACGGTGGAGCCGGAGCCGAATGTAAGCAGTCCGTTGGAGCAAACGAATACGTCGGAATAATTATTGTCATAGAATGGGAAGCTGAATCCAATGGGCACGTTGACGTAGTTGTCTTCTTGGGGAAATATCTCCGTACCGACGGAAGAGATGTCCACCCAGGTTATGGAGGGTCCGCCCGGCTCATCAGAGTCAATCCAGGTGTGTCCGAAGAGATCGGGGCCTCCCTGCCCGGTTATAATCGGAGAATAAATCGGCTCATTTTTTGTACCCGTTTTTTCGATTATTATTTGATATCTTACCGGATTAATGTTAACCGGAATTTCATATGCGGCTCCTGATTCTGCTGAGATACTTACTTCCGGATTATCGGTTTCGGTATAGAGACTAAAATAAAGCGGGCCGTCGCCGTTATTGGTGATCTCGAGATCTCTTGTGGTGATCTCGCCGGGCCGGGCGCTTACGTTGAAGTACGCCGGATCATAGCTCATGTCCGGAGGAGGTTGGGGGATATTGTTTCTAACCGCAACGTTGTCTATATACCAGCCGGGGGCGCCGATATAATCGTCAGACGCGAACCGCCATTTGAACACCACACTCCTTCCGACATAATCGGAGAGATCGAACTCGGCGCTGACCCAGCCTCCGCTCATACCGGTATATCCGGGTCCGCCCAAAACATAAATATCCGGATCCGGATAGCCGCTTACCGGTAGAATAACGTTCCAGGAAGAACCGCTATTTGTGGATATGGAGACATTTCCGCCGTCCCAGTCGGATTCCATATCATACCACTGGTAATACTCTAAATAAGCCCCGGGTGCATGAATCACAAATGGAACGCTTATCAGGTTATCGTTACAATTAAGAGGATATTCGCCGGATAGATTGGTGCCCCAGACATTCATGCCGTGATAAGCGCCCGGGGGTCCAAAGGTCGGCTGGCCCCACTGCCAGCTTCCATTGCCGGTATAGCCTCCATCGTCGGACTCGAAAGATTCCGCCGTGGTCAGGTTGAACTGGATATTCGCGGCATAGCCTCCATCGGCGGTGAGATCGAGGTCAAATGTAACCGAATGTCCCTGCGGCAACGAGCTATCGGCCGCGACCACAAATACGTCGCTCTGATTATCGCCTCTGGCGCCGGGGCCGAGATCTCCGAACACGCTTCCGGCGTCGGTGATTATGACATAGTCGTCGTTTTCGGAGAGAACACCGTTAATGGCCGAAGCTTCGCCGGTGCCGCCGTTTATCAGGGTCACTATTAAATCGGCGGTTTCCCCCGCTTCGAGGATACCGTTGTCGTTTCCGCAAGCGTCATTTACGGCGTAACCGACAAACCGCAGATCGGGAGCGTGCGCGGTCAAATTGAAATAGCTGGTCCAGCTGTCGAGGGCGGTACCGGTAATCTGAACCTGAAGCGGAATTATATGCTGATCGGGAGTATTGACGGATACATCGAACGCAAAAGCGTCCTCTATATTGATCGTCCCGAAATCGCCGACGATGGTACCATAGGATTCAATCGTATCGGTAATTGTAACATATTGATCATCTGTCGACAGCACTGCCACAACATTGAAGGCGGTATCGAGTCCGACATTCTCCAGCTGCATATCGAGAAGGATACTTTCGCCGAAGTCGATCAATCCGTTATTGTTGCCCGCGGGATCGTTAACAGCGCAGGAATCGAAAACGACATATGGCCCGGAAGGGGCTATCACCTGAATGGGAGCTTCATATGGAAGTTTATTGTAAGCCGTTGCGGTGAGAGTAATGGTCTCGCCAAGTGGCGGCTGTTCATCGATATCTATTACCGCCGTTCCGCTGCTATCAGCGTAGGCGGAACCATATAAAACTCCATTATGATAAAGCGCGCACAGAGCGCCCGCCGTATTCGTTATGACGTCAAACTGGGTTATCGTAAAGATAACGGCGCCGGCATGGTTAACGGTCATCGGAACCGGATCAGCGGTATAAATCTGCAACGATGGATCGCCGAAAATATGCCAGGTGTCATATATTTCAACACCATCCAGTCCGTTAATATCTATCATCAAACAGGACCCGTTGTAACAGATTCCCCCGAAAGTTGTTTTTTGCTCGGCCACAAGCAGATCGACCACCTCATCCTGCGCATCCATGGGCGGATCCCAGGATTGATTTATAGAGGACATATAAACCGCGGCGGCTCCCGACGGTTCTCCGTTATCGGTAGCCCTGAGCCAGGCCTCCGCAAAACAGGTATAGCCGTCAAACTGACCGTTCAGGCAGGCTATGCTAGAGATTACCGGGAGCATACCGGTATTGGTCAAAGAGTTTACATTTGAATTATTAAAGCCGGAGGTTACCCACGAGGTGGTACTGCCATGACCGCAATAGTTTATAAACCCGCGGCCGCTATTGAGCGCCGTAGATACCTGGGAGGAATTAGCGCCCGGATCATAGATTTCATCAACAAGAGTGTAAGTGTAGCTCAAGAGATCGTCCCGAATATATCCTATATGCTCAAAATCGTATTCTCCGTGATGGCCGGGACCCTCGTCCGAAGCTATCCCGGTTCCCTGATGATGCCAGATGCCGGTTTGCGTAAATTTTTCGTAATTCAATGTCCTGGCGACCTGGGTCTGTACATGATCCGCACTTTCCGCTGAAAAACGGCCCACAAATATATCGGGATAATTATCATTTCCGTCGACCTTGGCGTAGCTGGGATCTGATGATCCTCCTGAAGCGTACGGTGTCGCCACCTGCGCGGCATCGCCTACAAGGAGGACATAGACAAGATCGGTAGAATCGTAAAAAGCCTGAATGAAATTGGATATCTGACCGCTGGTATTGCCGATGGTCGATATATCAACAATGGCGGTTTTTATCCCTTTTTGATTTTTCCATTCTACCAGAGGCATCATATCGTTATGGAAAGCATCGTAGGTAATAACCAGCATATCGCCCGTTTCCATCACAGGGGCGTAAAGCAAAAGACCCTGGCTGTAATTGATAAAATGCCGGTTATATAAGAGGTTAAAATCAGGGTTGGTTTTGCCGAACGGCTCGGTTCTGGTAATAATATTGATCCCGCCGGGGCCATCGGAATACACCTCGACCGTAACGGAGTTATACACTCTCAGAGTTTTAACGGCATGATTATACCGGAAAGGTTTCAAATCCACTACGATTCCGCGGAAATCCCTTAGAATATATGGTTCTCCAAGAGTTGCCAGCTCGGTCGGGTACCATTGATCGGTGTTGTACATTTCCCCGAACGTATACGGTATGTCATCGGGATTTACATTACGATAAAGATTTCCTTTTGACGGAACTACCGGCGTCGACGGAATATCGATAAACTCAGATTCAATAACTCTAATTTTCATTTTTAAATTATCCGGAATAATGAGACTCCGGGAAATATGGGGAAGCTCCGGTTCTCCCTCAACAAGAGAAATTCCCTCTTCTGGCAGATCAAGTTTATAATAAATTTGGCCGCCTACTCTAACCGGCTCTCTGGTAAACCCCCCGATTTCAAATCGAACCACGGTTTTGGCATAACCGGCTTCCAATACGGTCACTTTTACATTTTCGTCGATCGTCCCGAGATCGACATGCTGCGCCGCAAATGATAACGAAAAAGGCATCATTACAATTAAGATCGTTCCCAGTAAACCTCTCATATCTTTTTCTCTTTCCTTTAGATTAAGACCTATTCTCATTTAATAGTAATAACACTAAATTGAATTTAAAGATTCCTTTTTCTCCTGACTCGAAATCGGTTTAATTCGCAAGAAGTTAACCGCCAAATAAAACCTCGATATGTAATATACCACAGTAAAGCAAACGCGTCAAGTACGTAAAATATCTATTTGCTTCGGGTTACATAAATGGTAAATTGCCGGTGATGGGCGCTGAAAGCGGACAAATCTGGACAATACTCCGAAATGTAATCATCCTGATAGCGTTGGTTTACATTCTGATTATTCTCCTTCTATTCTTTTTTCAATCCCGGCTGGTTTTTTTCCCCCGGAAAGAAATTATAATGACGCCTGATCTTACGGGTCTCGCCTACGAGGATATCTACTTTATCACGGAGGATCGAGTTGAGCTCAACGGTTGGTTTATCCCGTCCGATTCCGTCCGCGCAGTAATTCTATTCTGCCACGGAAACGCCGGAAATATCTCGCATAGAATGGAGACGATAAAGCTTTTTAATGACCTTGATTTGAGCGTATTTATCTTTGATTACAGAGGTTTTGGCGGAAGTGCCGGCAGGCCGAGTGAAAATGGAACATATATAGATGCCGACGCCGCCTGGATATATCTTACCGAAAAGAGAAATATAGATCCGCGAAATATTATTGTATTTGGCAGATCATTAGGAGGAGCGGTGGCTGCTAATCTGGCATCGGAAAGGTCTGTAGGAGGGGTCATAGTGGAATCGTCGTTCACCTCCATCAATGATCTGGGATCAGAAATTTATCCCTTCTTGCCGGTAAGGCTTTTATCCAGGTTCGAATACAATGCATTGGAAAAGATACAAAAGGTGCAATGCCCGAAACTGATAATTCACAGCCGGGATGATGAGATGATTTCTTTTAAGCACGGCGAAAGATTATATGAAGCGGCGGGTGAGTCCAAGGAATTTCTCGAATTATCCGGCACGCATAATGAGGGTTTTTTGCTTAACTCGGAAAGATATAAATCTAAAATCGATTCTTTTCTAAATCAAATATCGGGATTTCAAAAATGAGAAAATGGGCCGAATGACCGCCCGGCCCATAACTCAAAGTCAGATTGATTTCGATGTTATTTCAACAACATCATTTTACAAGCTTTTGAATAATCATCGGCCTGCAAAATGTAGAAATAAATTCCCGACGGGTAGTTGTCAGCATTCCAGGCAATATCGTGGAAACCGGCGTCAAATCGGGTGTTGAGCAGGGTTTCGATTTTTCGCCCGAGCAAATCAAAGACCTCTATACTTACCTGCGACGATACCGGTAATTCGAATTTTATTATCGTCCTCGCATTGAAAGGATTGGGGTAGTTCTGATGAACACGAAAATCATCGGGCATTAATAGAAAATTCTCAATTGCCAGCGGGATTAAAATTATAAAAGCGTCGCTGGAAAAGACGTTGAAATCGGTCCCTAATATGTTAACAACATAGGAGGACGTAAAGGACACAGGTAAATTTTCAATTGTTCCGGGCAGGATTTCAAATGATAGCGAAAGGAGTTCGGTATTTGAGGATAAGGTCAGGGGATTATCAATATCCTCCCAGACCAGATGGAGTTCGCCATCGACACAATTGAGCGTATAATCGGATATAATACCGGAGGTAAGTTCCACTAATTCAATATTATCCTCGGGAAACTCCAGGTGAAGCTCGATACCGGCGACGTCGACAAAACCCTGGACCTGAAGCGGAATTATGACAGTGTCCCCCGGTGAGCCCGCCACATCAATCAGGTCGAGAATCACATTATCCGTAATTATTGGAATATTGCTGTTAAATCCAAGCGTAACGTCAATATCTCCCATTCGAACGCCGATGAAGCTTGAGTCGACAAGGTCCGCATTCCAGATAGCGAACTCTACGCATTCCGGTGCATCCATCCAGTTCTCATTCGTGATGGCGAAGCTGGAATCGATAAATGACCAGTTGCCGCTGGGCAACGGTTCAAGCCCGGCGAGATAGCGTCTGATTTTAATAATATCGGCAACGCTGACATAGTCACTTTCGTTGACATCGGCAGCGACATACTTATATGGTGTATCAAACGGTTCCAGCAAAACGAGATGCCTGCGGATTTTGACCACATCGCTCACCGTAACGCCGGGATCGTCAATGTCCCGATCCGGGCAGATCACGAAATCGCCCGGGAAGAGGCTTTCGAATTCGTAGAAACCGTTCTCATCGGTCACCTCGGTAGCGGTCCAGTCGCCTGTCAGGTTTATATTGATGTCCCCGAGCGGTGTCAGCATATCGTAGTAAATAACCCTGCCGCTGATACTATGGAATTCGATGACCCATACAGAACCTTCGGTGTATTCTATCCCGGTAATGACGTTTCCGAGCGAATCGACGACCTCATTATTTCCAAGCCAGCCTACGGCGCAGGTATCGCCCAGTTGACCGAGAACCGTAAATTGCAGTTCGAAGGCCGATGCGCTATCCGGCAAAAATACCAGGTTGGCGTAATCCTCCCAGAGGATATGAATCTCATCATCGATAACATTAATAAGTATATCGGCGAAATAGCCGGATGTAACGGTATCGTATTGCAGGCAGAGATTATCGAAACTGATATGGAATTCGATTCCGGCTATATCCTGATCGTTCAGGCCATACGCGCACACGGGAATACTAACAGGCTGGCCGTTCTCGCCATAGGTATCGGTGATATCAAAGCCGAAATCGGTAATTACCTGGCTGTAATAAAGCGCTCCCATATCGGCAATAGTCCCGTCTGGATCGGGAGGCGAATTGGGATCGCCAGCATCGATGCAGGGCGAACCGGGCTG
>CP070742.1:935457-978341 GCA_020348065.1 Candidatus Zixiibacteriota bacterium | reverse complement strand
CGAGTTAACCACACCCACGGGCGCCGCTGTTCTGACAACCCTCGCCGATTTTAACGCTCCCGAAATCCTGGAACCGAAACAGGTAGGGTATGGCGCCGGAAGCCGGGACCTGCAGGAGTTGCCCAACCTGCTCAGGGTGATGATATGCGAAACGGGAACCGGGTTCGATTACGATATCGTAAAAATCCTGGAGACTAATCTCGACAGGACGTCTCCCGAAATCCTGGGCGGTATTTTCGATGAACTTATCTCGGCCGGCGCGTTGGACGTTTTCATTACGCCCGCATTAATGAAAAAAAACCGGCCCGGTCAGCTTTTAACGATATTGTGCAAACAGGAAAACCTCGATGAACTGGCGAAAATCGTGTTTCGCCGGGGATTGACACTGGGGATCAGAATCGGGACCATACCGAGGATTAAGCTTCGCCGTGAAGAGATCACCGTTCCTACCGAGGGCGGCGACGTATCCGTAAAGATCGGGCGCCTTGGCGGCAGAGAGCTGCTATTTCCCGAATACGATGATATGGTCAAAGCCATGAAAAATGCTGACAAAAGTTACGACGATATATATTTTGAGATACTGAGCAGCTTAAGAAAGGAGACATAGATGGCGGGCGGTACCGGTATTGTAACATTTGCTGAAACCAAGGATGGAAGACTTACACCTGTTGCCAGAGAGGCTGTCGGGGCGGCAAGAAAGCTGGCCGATGAAAAATCCTTTAAAGTAATATCGGTTTTAATCGGCGATGGAATATCGTCGTTAGCGGATAACCTTACCAAAATCGGCGCCGATAAAGTCGTAATATGCGAGAATCCGGTATTGGCGGGCTATCTGGATGAGTCATATTGTAAGATACTGGCAGATATATCAAAATCTGAAGATGCGGCGGTAATACTGGGCGGCGCTACGTTTATCGGGAAATCGCTGTTCCCCCGTCTCGCAACGTCGCTGTCCTCCGGTCTGGCGGCGGATATCACATCGATCGGCTGGGATGGCGATAACATTCTGGCCATTCGACCGGCCTACGGGGGCAAAGCGTTAATACAGATCTCGCCGGCCGGCCCCGGCCCGCAGATGGCGACATTACGACCCAAGGCCTTTCCTGATCCCTCCCCGGATGATAGCCGCTCCGGCGAAAAAAGCGAACTCGCATATGATGAATCAAAATTCGGTTCGCGCGCAAAAATATTGGAGAGCGTTTCGGAGGGCGGCCAGGAGATCAGTCTTACCGACGCCGATATAATAGTATCGGGCGGCAGGGGAATAAAAAACGCCGATAATTATAAAATGATCAAGGAGCTGGCGAGTGTATTGGGCGCCGCCGCCGGAGCATCCAGGGCCGTTGTGGACGCCGGGTGGGTGTCGTATTCACACCAGGTGGGCCAGACGGGCAAAACGGTTAATCCTAAATTATACGTCGCCTGCGGAATATCCGGGGCCATACAGCATCTGGTGGGAATGCAGTCCTCGAAGACTATAGTAGCCATAAACCGCGATGCGGAGGCGCCTATATTCAAGGTGGCGACGTATGGTATTGTCGGCGATATTTTCGAGATTCTGCCGAGGTTAACGGAAAAACTGAAAGGGATGGCGAATTAAAGGAGTTGAGGATTATTATTCTCGACATATATATTAATAAACACAATCAAAGGATCTGGAGGAACGAAATTGTCTGAAAGCTCAATTCTGATTCTTCTGGGAAGCGCGTTATCTATCGGCTTTATCCACACGGTCATAGGTCCCGATCATTACGTACCGTTTATTGTTATAAGCCGGGCCAGGAGCTGGTCTGCAACCCGAACCATAGTTGTGACGATAATGTGCGGCGTGGGACATGTATTATCTTCGATTTTGATCGGAACTATCGGCATAGCGGCGGGAAGCGCTTTGGGGAAACTGGTGGCGATTGAAAGCGTCAGGGGCGATATCGCCAGTTACGCGCTGATATTTTTTGGAATAATCTACGGGCTCTGGGGAATATGGCGGGGCCGAAAGGGCCACGGTCATAAACATCTCCACGGCGGCAGACACCTGGACGCTTCTAATGCGCGATCCATTACCTTCTGGACGCTGTTTATCATTTTTGTACTGGGACCCTGCGAGCCGCTGATACCTCTTCTGATGTTTCCCGCGGTCTCTCATAGCTGGTACGCGCTCACACTGGTAGCGTCAGTTTTCGGAATTACAACGATCCTTACCATGACCGGCATGGTTTATGCCGGCGTAAAGGGAGTTACCGCCATTAAAACAGATTTTATCGAAAAATACGTTCACGCCATCGCCGGCGGGATAATAGCGTTTTCCGGAATGGCTATCAGGATTTTCGGGATTTAAGCTTTTGAAATTCCGGTAATTAATCTTGCGTTTGCCCGAATTTCGAGAGTATGACAAGAATAGCGGGATATATAAAAAGAGAGGGAGAGATGAATTACAGATACGTTCTTATCTATGCGATTTTCCTTATATTCGCATGTAAAGGCCTCGATACGGAATCCGATCCGAATCGGTTCGATTCTTTCCTGGGAACCGAGTGGTATGGCGTTTACATGCAGGGAGGCAAAGTCGGTTACGCTGAAATGTATTTTGAAAAGATAGACGCGCCCCTGGCGGGATGGCGAACCCGCGAATCGATAATCATGATCCTCAGCATCATGGGGCAAACCGATACCATGAAAATCACCGACACCAGGTTTTATACTTTGCCGGGCGGAGAACTCTATTCGAACGAGTCGAAATTCTCCAGCGTTACCGGCGGTATGAGTGTAACCGGGGTTAAGGAAGCCGACGAATACATAGTAACAATCAACCTGGGCGGGCAGGAAACAAAACAAACATTCGAATATCCGGTCGATTATCTGGATAACCTGAAAAAACCGAACCTCATGATAGCGGGCGGCGAAATCAGTGTCGAAGACAGCATAAATATAACTTATTTCGAACCCACTCCCCCGCTCACCGGGCCGGTGCATACCGGCATGAGAATCGAATCCATCGATAAATATATATTTAACGGTGTGCCGACCGACGTTTACACCGTCAGCTATACGATAGCTGAAATGCAGTTTTCAGGCACCTCGATTTACGATATGACCGGAAGAGAGCTCGAAATGAACCTCGGCGGCGGCATGATACTCAAGCTCGAAGGGCGGGAACAGGCGATAAAGATCGACGAGGAGTTTGATCTCCTCGACGTTAACCTGGTCAGGCCTGAAACCAAAATCGAAGATCCTCAACAATTAAGAGCATTAACTCTTAAAATAACCGGCATTGGTGAGGCCGACATCCTGAATACCGACCTTCAGAGGATAACAGTGGTGACAGAGGATATTTTGAATGCTGAAATTAGAAAAGGTAACATTCCAAAAACCGTTCTCAACCTGCCGATAGAGTCAGAGGAAATGAAGCCGTATCTTGCATCTTCTGTCTATATCCAGTCGGACGCCGAAGAGATAAAATCGCTGGCCGCTGACATTATCGGCGATGAAAAAAACTCCTGGGAAGCGGCAAAGAAAATCAATCAATGGGTATTTGATAATATCGAAAAGCAGTTTACCCCTGATTTCTCCAACGCCCTGCAGACTTTGCAAACCAAACAGGGCGATTGCGGGGAACACAGCGCCCTGACGGTGGCCTTGTTACGCGCCGTTGGAATTCCCGCCCGACCTGTCGCCGGGCTGGTCTACTGGCCGCCGGGCGAGGGTTTCGGCTACCACGCCTGGGTGGAGGTTTTTGTGGGGGAGTGGGTGATGATGGACCCGTCCTGGGGCGAGGATATAGTCAACCCCGCCCATATCGCCCTGACCACCGGCGATCTCGTAGACCAGACGAGTATATTATCCCGCGTCATGGGCAAAATGGGTATCGAGGTGGTGGAGGCGGAATAAGGTCCAGGGAATTTTTTTAGTTTGGTCGGATCGTAGTCCGCAGGGCGTGATCCGACCTCTTTTCCGTCAGGTCACACTGCGCTACGACCTGACGGAACGGAATATCGCCCTGACCACCGGCGACCTCGTCGATCAGGCGAGTATATTATATCGAGTCATGGGTAAGATGGGATAGAGGTGGTGGAGGCGAGGTAACGCAGATAATACATATTTGGTGGGGGTTTGATTAATCAAATCCCCACCAAATAACAATTAAATAATTGTAACTTAATTAAGGCTACCCCGCCAGCGGCGTCTCGCCCTCGGTTTTGGCGATTACCACCGCGCCGCAGGAGTCGGAGAAAACATTAACGGTGGTGCGGCACATATCCAGGATACGGTCGAACACCTGTATAATGGCTATCCCCTCGAAGGGCACGCCGATGGCGGCCATGATCATGGGGATGGTTGCCAGGGAGGCTTTTGGTATGGCCGCGGTGGCTACCGATGCCGCCAGAGCCGTGATAACCACAATAAGCTGCTGTACTATATCAAGATGAATACCGTAGGTCTGGGCTATAAACAGCACCGCCGCCGCCTCGTACAGCGCGGTGCCGTCCATATTGATGGTTGCCCCCATGGGCAGAACGAAACTCGTAACTTTATTTGATACCCCCGCCCGCTTTTCCACACATTCCATTGTCAAAGGCAGCGTCGCGCCGGAGGATGCCGTGGAAAAGGCGGTCAAAAGCGCCGGTGTCATCGCTTTTACGTGACGCACCGGACTGACTCTTCCGACCAGCCTCAGAAGAAGCGGCAAGGTTATGAAGGCATGGAATACAAGTCCGCCGAGAATACAGAAGAAATATTTCAAGAGGGGCACCAGGGCGTCGAAGCCGGTGGTGGCGACGACCTTGGTAATAAGCCCGAAGATCCCGATCGGGGCGACCATTATAACCAGATGAGTGATCTTCATCATTATTTCGAAAAAACTTGAGAATATATCGGTGAAAAGCACGCGCCCTTTTTCGGGCAGCCGGGTAATGAAAATGCCGAATAGAATACAGAAGAAAATAAGAGGAAGGATATCGCCATCGGCGATTGCAGCCACCAGGTTGGTGGGAACCATGGATTGAATCAGGCTGTAAACAGATTGCCACACCGAGGTGGTCTCTTTAAAAGTTTCCGGCACCGCGCCGAGGTCGAGATGGATACCGTAACCGGGCGATACGACGTTCATTATAATCATTCCGACTGTAATGGCCATAATAGACGTGGACATGTAATATATAAAGGTCTTGCCGCCGAGCCTCCCCAGTCCCTCGCCGGATCCGATACTGGAGATACCTGAAATCAGCGAAGCTGTTATAAGCGGGATAATTATCATCCGCAACAGCCGAATGAACATGTCGCCCAGAGGTTCGGCGACCACGAGAGCCGGTTCGCCCACCAGCCAGCCGGTTAAAATACCGCAGATAATGCCTATGAATATCCAGCCGGTGAGATTGATTTTCCTCAAGAAGTCTATCACTGCCATTGCCTATATATGGGAAATTATAGGGCCGAATGCCAGCAAAAAATCGGTCTAAAAGATAATTTAGAGATCGTCAAGATTAACGGCAGTGACCCTGCCCAGTTTTTCAAGATCCGATTTCACGTCGGCGGCGTTTGTAACAACGCAGAAAACCATATTGTCGGTATCTATGAGATACCCGGCGACCTTAAGAATATCTTCCTTTTTGACTGCCCCGATATTTTTCACAAAATCCTTAATATAATTATCGGGAAGCCCATAAAGCTTGATCTTGGAGATCTCATCTGCCCACTGTTCCGGAGTTTCCAGAGAGATCGGATAATAGCCGGAATAAAATCCGATTGCCTGATTGTATTCCTCATCCGTTACCTCATTTTCGGCCATATCCTTCATTACAGCCAGGGCCATCTCTATCGCTTTTAATGTCGAATCATTTTCGGTGGAGGTGCTGCAGTAAAATCCTCCCGGCAATATGTTGAAATCGTTAGTCGTCCTGATATCATAGGTCAAACCGCCTTTGACCCGCACCTCCGTCATCAATCGATTCACGAACGAAACGCCGGCGCCGAGTACATAATTCATCACCTGGAAAGGATAATAATATTCACTCTGACGGGTGATGCCGATCGTTCCGAAGGTAATATGTGATTGGGTGGCATCCGGTTTATCTATCAGCAAAATCCTTCGGCCGTCAGGAACCGGCGGGGTAGTTATTGAAAGAGGCGGTATCTCTTCCCTCTTCCAGGAACCGAAAGCTGTCTCCAGGGCAGGCAGTATAACGTCGGGGTCGATATCGCCGGCGACAATCAGAAACGAATTATTGGGCCTGATATAATCGCCGTAAAATACGGTTATGTCATCTCGAGTAATGCGTTCGACAGACTCTTTGCTGCCTCTTACCGGGTGAGCGTAGGGGTGATTTCCGAAAAGTAACTTGTTAAAATTCTCCGAGCAAACCAGATACGGATTTTCCTTTGATTGAATTATGGCATTGAGAACCTGCTTTTTATATTTCTCGATTTCGGTCGAATCGAAAACCGGATTTAACATCATATCTGAAAGGATAGAGATCCCCACATCCATATGCCTGGTCAACAGTTCCACAGTAATTTCCACGGCATCACGATTGACGGAAATTTTCATTTTACCGCCGATAAAGTCGATTTCTTCGGCTATAGCATTTTTAGTACGGGACCCGGTGCCCCTTTTCAGCATATTTGCCGTAAAACCCGCGAGACCCTCTTTGCCCCCGGGATCTCTCATGGAACCCGAAGCCACAACCATTTTCATATAAGCAATAGGCAGCTCGTGGTTTTCGACCAGCAGCAGTTCCAAACCGTTGGGCAGAATCTTTTCGGTAACAGGCGGCATAGTAATCTCGTCGCACAGAGCCGGAACATTTATCGATATAAGAAGGAGTAAAAATATAACAATTCTGCTTTTCATGCTATCCTATGTTATTTTTCAATTCATCATTCTATTTCAGTTTCCCCATTATCGGGAATTATATTAACCACGGTTCTTCTCAATTTAGAAAGGTATCTGTCCGCGACCGTCATAACATCGCCAGGAGCAACCGCCTGAATTTTATCCGGATAGTCGAACACGTTTCTGTAATCGTCGGTGTTTACCTCGAACATCCCTATGGCGTCCGCTCGATCGGCATTAGATTGCAGGCCCATCATAAAATCCGATTCGAGCTGATTTTTCGCTTTCTGGATCTCATATTGATCCAACGGCTCAATTTTTATTCTTTCTATTTCCTCGTATATAACCGTTTCTATATCTTCGGGATCCCTGCCGGGATTGGCCTGGGCATATATATAAAATAGGCTGGGATCATGATGCACCGAAAGTTCTCCGTATATAGAGAAGGCTTTTTCTTCATCATATACCAGCCGGCGGTAAAGGCGAGACGATTCCCCGTCAAATAAAATCTTCGCCGCCACCTGTAGCGGCACGATATCCGGATGCGACGCCTCGGGGGTTTTGTAGCCTATCATGACGGCTTCCAGTTGAGCGGCGCGATGAAAATCTATTCTTTTTTCGCCCCTCTGCTCGGGTTCGACTGCTTTTACGGGCGAAGGAGGAGGTTCGGCTTTCAAAGGACCGAAGTGTTTATCAACCAGTTTCCTCGCCCAAGACGTATCGAAATCACCGGCGATAACAAGAAAGGCGTTATTGGGAGCGTAATTAATCCTGTAATATTGGAGGCAATCCTCCAGGCTTATGGCGCGAATATCCTGCATAAAACCGATAACCTCCCAGCGGTACGGATGCAGAACGAAGGCGTTATTGATTAGAACCTCATAGGCCGAATACTCCGGGGAATTTTCGACGGTCAGCAAACGTTCATTAATTACAACATTTCTTTCCGATTCCATATTATCCGGGTTTAAAGTCAGATTTTTGGCGCGGTCGGCTTCGAGTTCAAGAACGAATTCCAGTTTGCCGGAGGGTACGATTTCATAGTACGCGGTATTGTCCAGCCAGGTCCAGGCGTTATCCCGGCCTCCGCAGGATTCAATCGACCTGTCGAAAGCGCCGGCGGGATATTTTTCGGTGCCCTTGAACATCAGATGCTCGAACAGATGCGAAATCCCGGTTATGCCCGGTCTTTCGTTTCGGCTTCCTGTTTTATACCAGACCTGTAATGTAACAGACGGGCACGAATGATCGGGAATTAATATAATTTCCAGACCATTATCGAGCTTGTAATTCTCTACGGGAAACGACAACTCTCCGGCATGGAGAAACGGAACGCAGAACGTCAAGAATAAAATTGTCGTAAATTTCATAAAGTTCCTCTATTCTATATCCAGATCGTATGGCAACCTGAGACTGAAACCGCTTCGGTATCGACCATCGAAAATATCGGTTATTTCGCTTTCAATGACGGACGTTACCGGGGCGTCAAACAGCGAGAATCCGTATTTCGGATAGGTTCTGATGACCAGCCTGTCATCGCTGTCTATTCCCGCCCTGTTCCTCGCCAGTTCAATGGCATCCCAGACGCCCCCGTATGAATCGATAAGACCATTTTCCATAGCCTGTTTCCCGGTCCAGACTCTTCCCCCGGCGATAGCCTCGACAGAGTCGACATCGATCTTTCTCCATTGCGACACTTTGTTAACAAAATCACCATAATACTGTTGCACCTGGCGTTCAACCAACCTGATTTCATCTTCCGTAGCGGATCTATCGATACTTCTTATATCCGAATGTTTTCCCCTTTTAATCGTCTCTTTTTTCAAACCTATTTTTTCATAAAACCCGGACATATCGGGTTTGCCTACAACAACGCCTATGGAGCCGGTAATTGTGGAAGGCGACGCGAGGATATCATCGCCCGCCATAGAGATGTAGTACCCTCCGGAGGCGGCCACCCCGCCCATGGAGACAATCAACGGTTTATTGCCCCTGAGAAGCTCGATCTGGCGATATATATCGTCCGTGGCGAAAAGATCGCCGCCCGGGGAATTAATCCTCAGTACCACGGCTTTTATGTTTCTATTCTTCCTGACGCTTCCAAGGGCTTTTGATATTGTCGATGATCCGGCGGTTTTGCCTTCCCAGAAGCTCCTGCCGCTTTTGCCCGGCCTTATGCTTCCGTCGGCGTACACGATGGCAATCGTTTTCGGCTCGCTCCATCTGGAATTGTAATAATTCTCGTTGAAATGTTGATATATATCGACAGTCTCAGCGGGGCGCAAGACCATTTCGCTTTTCAGATCGTCGTAATAGGCGAGCTTATCCACCAGTCCGGCCTTATAGGCATCTTTTGCAGTATAAGGCCCATTATCGATCATATCATGTGCCTTTTTTGACGTTAATTTTCTGCCGTTCGATATGTCTCCTATAAATTGTTCATAAAGATCGTCCATCAGCCAGCCCAACTGCTCCCTGGCTTCATCAGATAGTCCTTTTTCGGTGAAAGCGTCCCCGTAGGTTTTATGAGATCCGGTTTTTATTACCTGCGCTTCTATTCCCAGTTTCTCCATGGTGCCGGTATAAAACGTCGCCGTGGCATAAATTCCTCTGAGGTCGAGATACCCGGACGGGCTCATAACAATTTTACTTGCGGCGGAAGCTATATAATATGAAATATTGCTTCCGTTCTTCAGGAAGATAATTACCTCTTTGTCTCTTTTTCTATATTCTATAATGGCGTTTCTTAACTCCTGCGCCGAGGCGAAACTGAAACGCGCGCCGTCAATCTTTATAATAAGCCTCTCTATTGCCGGATCGGCAGCGCCCTTCCTTAACGACAACAAGACCTTATAAAAGGGTTTTCCCGGAGACGTGAAGAGGCTCCGGCCGGTTGATTCTTCGACAATACTGCCGTCAAGTATCATATAACCGGTCTTCCCGGATCTCAGATATGGACTGTAGTTCAGAGCTCCCAATTCGATAAAAAAGCTTCCCCCCGCGTAGTCTTGCGATCTGTCCAGGCGCCCCTGCGCGCCGGTTTTGGTTTTCTCGAAATCATAGGTGAATCCCAACCGCCACAATCCCTCGGTAGCATATTCCGCGCTGAAATGAAATCTGGAAAACGGCAGCGCTTCAATCCTGAAGTTGCCGTTGAGTTCTGTCGGATTCTGTCCTTCAATCCATCGCAAATCCGACGAAAGCGTTAATTTTTCCCCGAAGGGACGAACGGCTATTCCCGGCCTGTAGAGCCGTCTCTGCCTGAGGGAAGAGAATTTCGGCTCATTTATCCTGTCGGCTACAAATCCCAGCGACGCCCTGGGAAAGGGATGATATAACAAACCTATCTTCCATAATTTTATCTTATCATAAAGAGGACTGCCGTTAAACCAGCTATACGACGCACCGGCATAGAAATTCGGCAGCAATCTATCGCCGAGAGCCAGAGTGAATTTCCTTCGGAAAACATCCTCGGTATGGTTAAGCCATTCCAGGCCGAAAAAACCTCGCCTGGAACTTATCATAAGCGCGTTATCTCCCTTGAACGATGAATCCGAGAAACTGTGGGAATACCTCAATCCCATGGCGCTGAAAAAGGCAAGCCCGGCGGGATTGATCAAACCGGATGATACGAGAGTGGACGTGGCTACGGATTCCGATTGATATTCCAAACCGTCGATCATCCCGCCCATCGAAGAAGAATAAAGGATAACGCTTAATATTGTTCCCTTCAGAAATAAACGCGTCATAAGCACTCCTTTTTTATGCCAGCTTAACCCAAGGTAGGAAACGTAAAGGAACAACCGAATTACCGCCCGGTTATATCGATATTGCCGACGCCGTTAACCTTGACTTCGATCCGGGCCTCGCCTTCACCCAGTATACCCTCCAAGCGCGTCGGTTTCAGCGAAACGGGCACTATTGCTAAACCCTTTGTATGTATTCTCCCGCCTTCATCCACAGAGGCCACAAGCCTGGCCGACGTTTCCGACGGCATTCTTAGTTTGATATTGTTATATTCGCTGGAAATATAGACTTCGCAGTTTTCCAACCTGTTAAACTGAGCCTCTATCGGAGCATAACTGGTCTCGATTTTTGAATGACCGTGATTAATATCCGAGTTGCTGATATTAACCGGATAGTAATTGGTTTCGCATATTATTTCACCGATGACTTTAGATACTTCTATGGGCGCGTAATTCGTTCTCAAAACCACAGATCCATCGGACGCGTCTATGTTATTGGCCTTGATCTGAGAGTAAGTCGTATACGCCTCAATCGAACCCTGTATGCCGTCCAGCGTAATAACTCCGTTGGTCGTCTCCAGAAAAGCGTATCCCGATACGATTTCCATTCCATTTACGGTGATTGTTCCATTGGTCGTCTCGGCCCGCAAATCGCCTCTGATTGATTTCAGGATTATATCGCTATTGGTAGTAGTTAATCTGACTGATCCGTAAATATTACTGAGGGAGATCGGTGAGCTATCGCAGTCGAGGCTTATATTCTGAAAAGGCCCGATAATTTCTATTTTCATGAAACGGCATTCGCCCTCGATATTTACTTTTTCGGGGATCTCCACAAGAAGTTCCAGGTTCACGCTATATTTACTCCCGCCCCAGGGCACATAAGAGGGCGCAATAATTTCCAGAAACGCTTTTTCTCTTCTGTTGGTATCCATCTTAATATCCACAAGATCCAGGAATCTATTCGCCTCGGTTTTGGATTCCGCGACGGCAGTGATAGTATATGTGATCCTGATATCTCCGGTTTGATTGGAGATGACCTGAATTTTCCCGGTCAGCTCAACATTGGCCTGAATAACAAAATCCATCCACTTCCGGGCTTTTTCTTCCAGTGTTCCTTCCCGGACCGATGTAAAGTCGGCGCTGCAAATCCGGCAAATGAAAAAAACCAGCGCTATTGTTTTCAGAACAATCGTCAAGCCGTTAAATCTCATAGCATTAACCCTTTTATTTATACGGCGGCAAAAATAATCTGTTGCGTCTAAAAATCCTTTATCCTTTCGTCATAAATGGCTGTAACCAGTACCTTTCCGACCTCTCCCAGCGATTCCGCCGAGCACTTGTCGGGAGTATCCTGCTGCGTATGCCAGTATGGATAATCGAAGTCTATTATGTCAATGGATTTTATTCCTCTGGAAAGCAGGGATATATGATCATCGGAAACCGTATGTTTTACGGAATCGATGAAAACCAGCGATCCCTGTTCTTCGGCTATTCGCCAGATATAATCATTCAGATCGCGGGCGTATTTTTCGGATATAACCTCTCTGTAGATTTGAAGATCCTTATCCGCAACCATATCGATAAGCAAAGCCAACCTCGGCCTGTATCCGCCTATTTGTTCCATAAAATGCATCGAACCCAAAAACCAACCCGTCAACCACTCGTCCGATCCGTAATCCTCGCCGTCGAAAAATACGATGTCCACCCCGACCGGCGGTTTGCGCTTCTTTAATATCCGCCCCATTTCCATAAGGACGGCCGTACCCGATGCCCCGTCATTGGCTCCCGGAACCGGAAGATGCATCTTGCCGGAGTCGCTTTCCATATCCGAAACCGGCCTGCTGTCCCAGTGTGCACATAACATAATTCGATTCTTTGACTTCGGATAATATGACGCTATTATGTTAAACATATTCCTGTTTATATTAAAGACGGAATCATATATGGAAAACCTTTGAATCCGGCAAATATCGGTGGTTTCTTTCATGGAATTATAAATATATTCGCCCGCTTTCAAATGTGATTCCGTGTCCGCGATCCTGGGGCCGAAGGTACATATTTTTTCCAGATCCATGAATGCGCGCTCCGCGTCAAACCGCGGCTGACCCGAACAAAATATGAAAACCAAACCCAGCCCCGATAAAACAGCGCCTGCAGATGCGCTTCTCACTAAAATCTTATCTCCGTGGTTAACCCCAGTTCGCGTATATGATGTTTTCTCTGCTGGACTTTATCGTTGGTATCGTTCCAGAGCGCCCTTATTCCGCCGGTTATGGATCTCGAGAACTGATACGTCAGTCTCGGCTGCACCTTTATATCGCTGCGATCCGCATCCATTGACCTCGTCCCGCTCAATAAGGATTCTCTTTTCGATTTACCCACTTCGATATCAAGCGACATCGAAAGCTGGCTGTCGAATTTTATTTTTCTCAAAAACGGAAGCTTTAATCCCTTGGGCGCCGTCAGGCTGTAAGTAATATTTATTTTAAAAGTCGTACTTGAACTGAATTCAGTTTTGTTAGATTGACCGGTCTGCCTGAGGTCCTCGCTTTTCGACCTGGTTTTGTCGAAACGTATGGTCGCCCTGACGTTGTTTTTAAATGTGAGGTTCAGGCCGATAAGAGGCGAAAATCTCCTCGCCGTATCCCGCTTATAAAGCTCGCCCGTATCCTCACGTCCGTTTTCATCTATATTTTTGGAATACACGAACTGATATGTGGCGGTCCTCGAAAACTTCTTGAAAAAAGACAACTGTTCCAGCCCGGAAATGTTTACGGATATATCAGGGAAGGTCACCGACTTGGCCTTGGTCGGATCGGTGGTTGCCCGGGATATTGTCGTTTTTGTGCTATATGCGATTCCAAAATCGAAATTCCTGCCGGGTTTCAATCCACTGTCTAATTTATAAGTGTCGGAATAAATCGTCTGGTTGGGATTTCGTCCGGTGGTAGCCTTCGTTTCCGCTTTGGGATTCTCCGAAATGCCGAAAACGTATTCCCATGACGGGCGGCTCAGGAGTCCCTGCCGGGTCAGTTTTTTATCCTTGACATAAGAACCTTTGAGCGGTTTGATAGATTTAATGGTCTTGAATAATCCGCCGAAAATATCCAGCGGCGAAAATCTATCTCTTCCCTCGTCATCGTCCTCATCGTCCTCATAGTCCTCATTCTCACCGTTCGGTTCTTTCGGAGGTTTCTCCGGCCTCCGCGGGGTGCCTCTGCCTCCCCCGCCCCCCGGAAAAAGTTCCGTTATTTTAAATGTAACATCAGCCCGCGCGGCCGACTGCATAATCGACGTCCGGGTTGAATCGGGATTCCTCTTCAAATCCGAATTTTCCGAATAACTGGAATTGAATGAAAATTTCTGATCGAACAGCTTTAGTATTTTCGGCTGATAACTGGTATCAAACCTCTGTTGAAATTCTCTTTCCTGCCCCAGCTTGAGTTTCGACGGATCGATGCTGAGCCTGAACCTCTTCGGATCGGAAATGTCCCTTATCGACCCCATGGAATAATTGGATCTGAGAGACGAGAACAGTCCCAGGCCCGTCGATGCGTTCAGAGAGAGATCCTTGGTCCGTGTATAGGTGGGAATTCCCCGCTGATTCACGGTATAAGAATTATTGCCGTTAATTTCTCCGCTGAATGTAAGTCTTGTGGGAAAATACATAAGTTGCGTATCATAAAGCGACCGGGGCAGGAAAAGATATTTCGTCCAGAAAAACGGTTTTATCGAGGGTTTGGAGCGGGGGGTAAGATCGTAGTTGCCGGTGCCCTTGTATCGTTCCTGTCTGCCAACGGGATTTGCCGGGGATCTGCTGTTTGATTCGGAATACGAGTAACTTGTCCTGATTCTATTTAACGTTAGATTCCATAAGGGATTAGTGGTGTTTCTGTTAAAAGACTGGTTTATTGAATAAGATTTCTGCGTCGATTCGCTGCGTTCTTCCCGGCGAACGTCATCGCCCAGAATAATATCCGATCCCGGTTTCAATCGAGGAAGAGAAAGATTGTTCTGCCAGGAATAAGTTACCGGCAGACTGAGCCCGAAAGACGGCGGGAAAATTTTATCCAGCCTGGTGCTGAATCTCAGGGATTTGCTGATAGCCGTCGCGCCCGAAGGGACTTTCGCCGAGAGCGGAAAGAAATCCGCGCCCGTTTTGCTGTAATTAAGACTTATGTCGAAAAAATCGGAAAACTTGGCCGTTACCTGCATGCGGCCGGCGAAATCCGATTCCTTTCTCACATCGGTAACTCTCAACTCGTCAAGCCAGACCTCGCCGGAGACCGGCTCTAAATATTCCGGTTTAACCTCATTGTCGGGCGGGGGATGGGCAATTACGCCTATCCTGAAACGTTTTATGGTAGATAACGACGGATTACCTTTTACCCGATATTTGCCCGAAATTGTGTCGGCAACTGCCGTGGTATCTTCGAGTATCCTCTGTTGCATTTCATATTTGAGCCTGGTCATTTCGGTAAAATCGATATCCACTTCATTATTTTCCGACCACCCCGGTTCGAGTATAGTCCTGTATTCATAAAAGTTTAGCGTATCCTGACCCATCCTGAAGAAAAATGTGACCGAGCTGTCGATAGTCGATGCATCCCCGTGCACAAACATCTGGATTCTGTTATAAAGGGTATAATTCTCGGGCTGGTAAAGCTGCCAGTAACCGGATGCTGTATGACCCGGTTTCAGGTTCTGATAATTAAGAACCAGGGATTGTTCTTTTTCACGTATGCCGGTCTTCCTGTCAAGCTCCCCCGCGATCCCGGGCGGAGGAATATAATCCGAGTTTTCCTGAGTGTTTTTTACCGTGATCTCGAATTTCTCTTCCCTGATTAGAGTGTCACCCTCGGGCATACTGATTTCCAGTTCCTTCCATTTATTGCCGACCAATTGAAATAGAGCGACCCGTAAAAGGTACGGTTCGGCCGACCCGGTGAGCCACATGCGCGCGTAATTTATCCGAGCAAAATCAGCGGAGCCTACGGCCCCCCTGATATTGAACGCCTCGGGGTCCTGAAAAGGAATCCGAATAAAATTCCATCCGGTGGATGTGCTTTCGACATAGTAGTCGGGATCGTTGAGATCTATGACGTATTCGAAATAGCCATCCTGTGTATCGAGAGAACCGTTGTTGTTAATATCCTCGGTATCAAATCTTCCCCGGCGATCCGGATCATTTCTGTTCCCTTCCGTTCCGTTTATGCGGGAATAATCATTGGGATTGTCATCATTGTACGCCCAATCATCGCCGCCGGGATCGGGATTTCCGGGCGAATACCCCGGTTCGTTGACGCTGAATAATCCATCGAGTCCGGTGTCCTCTTCGAATTGAAAAATACCGTCCTCACGCCCGTTAAGCCTGTCTTCCGTATCCTTGATACCGTCGCCGTCGATATCTTCCGATATTAAACCGAAATTCAGATGCAGTATCGGCGCCCCCGACGTGACACCTGGATCGGGTTTATACCAGAATTCAATAAACTTGGTTTGTGTCTGATCGGCCAGACCGGTAAAGAAAGGTCTCATGATACCGGCCCACGATGATTCAGGATTAACGGCGACGCTGTCGGGGAAATAATGGATAAACAGGACATCCTGACGATCATCCTGCGCCTGAACCTCCCTTTCAGGCCATATTTCGGTTATTCTGATAGGATCAAAAGGATTATACCACCATGAATCCGCCCTGTCGGCCAGGGACAGCTTCGTGCCATCTTCAGACAACGGAGGCGAACATCTGGTCCATATGCCGCGGCGATTGGACATATCGGTATAATTGCGGGTGCCCTCGAAATCATCTATATAGGCTCTGTCCTTGGTATTGGGATTGGGGAAGCTCTGGGCTATCTCGCCCGAAAAATTCAACGCCGAATTGGCGTCGGCCTCGATGAATGGAAGAGCGTCAACCAGCGACGTCATCACTCCCGGCTCGAAATTAAAAGCGAAATTGCCATCCCATACCATTCCCTTGCGCGGCTCCCGACCGACACGGGGCCTGGGGTCGGTGACGGTCTCGGATCTATACATGGCCGCCATCGATATATTGGAATTATTAAAAAGGCTGTATTGCCCCGCTATACCGAACAGGCTTTTCTTTTCAGGCAGGAAAAAAGGAGCGTATTCGAAATCTACCGAAACATTCGCGCCCGGATTTAAAGCCTCTTCAGATAAAAATGTTATCTGTCCGATATCATAATTGATGTTATAATCTACACCGCGGCGCAGCAAGGTTCCGTCTCCCAGTTTTACGACTTCTGATCCTTCGATTATATTCGCCCGTCCCAGCGAGAAGCTGGATGCTCTTTCCGCCGTTTTTACATATATCCAGTATTGAGAATAATCCTGCTGGTTGGATTGCACGGTGTATATCTCCGGCACCCGGTCGTCCAGGCCCGAAAAATCAAACGGCCTTTCAATGGGGAATATTACGTGTCCCCGGCCGGCATCAATAACCGTGTTGTTGAAATCAAACAGGCAGTCGGGACCCGGAGCATTGGTATTGTTATTCAGAGAATCCACCCCGAGTATAGTTACAAAACAGGTACCGTCCTGATCTTCGGGATTATTAATCAGTCCCTCCTGGCCTCCCGCCCCTTTAAAAATCCTGAACACAAATCCTTCCGCGGAGATATTGCGGGCCTGAAGATCGTAAACGTTTCTCCACATATAATCCCAGGTGGTAAAGGACGAATCCGGAGTCTGGTCTTTTATCAGCTTCAAAACCAGCATGACGCTGTCGGGGTTGGTGGAATCGGGCACATACGAAAGATTTCCTATTTCAACCGTATCGACATTATCGGGATCGGACCAGTCAGCATATTTGATATATGCGCCCAGGACCTGATTCTGCTGTAGCGATTGGTCCAGTACCACAAACCAACTCGATCTGTATAATGTGAACTGGTTGGGATCATACTGCCTGAAATTGCGGCTTTCTTCGTATTCCCCTCGCAATCGCTCCTCGACGGTAATATTGGGCGTGCCGTCGATGGGATTTACTACCGCGGTTCCCCGTATATCGGTCGGCTCTCCATTGGTATAGAGTTCCACAGTGATCAGCGAATCGGTGAAAGGATTGAAATCCCTTCCCAGCCAGAAATAACGATCCTTGAGATATTGATAATCCCTGAGATTTAAGGTGTCATCGCTGGCCCCGGCGCTGAACGACGCTTTCTCGTTGGAGCCTTTATCCTGGCTGGTTATCATGGTCATGTTCAGGTCGCCGACTTTCGCCGTCGTTTTTATTCCGAACAGTCCCTGCACGTTTTCGGAATAGCCGATAAACTGCGCGTTAGGGAGGGCCAGGTTGGTATTGCCCGCCTCGATGGTCTGGATAATCTCGTCCTCTTCCCCGGTATATCGGAGTTTTATGGTATTGGCCAGTTCGGTATGGCGGTCTGAATCCTGGTCAACCTCGACCGTGATCTTGGAGCCAATCGTACCGGTAACCTTAAACCTGGATTTCTGCTCCATCTGGAGGGTCGGAAATTTCGACTGCTTGAAAGTACCCGTATTCTCCAGTCCGTCCTCCCACTCCGACCGGCCGGAAAAGGAAATAGATCTCGTACCCGAGACTTTGATATTTGATTTTCCTTCTCCTATAATGCCCTTGACCAGTTTAGGGGGTTCCCAGGGGATATCGATCTGAACCGCCGCGTCACCGCTTTCTCCTGCCTTTTTGCCCAGCTCGCCTCTCAAATCCTTTTTCCAGGATTCGGTAAAGGCAAAAGAAACCCTGTGATCGATATAGTTTTTCAATTCGATAATTTGAAAGGGGCTGAGTTTATCACGGCCATAATAATCCTGGAAGATTATATAGCGCCCGTCTTCGGTGAATGATATATCGCGGCTGTATTTATCCGCCGGTATTTTTATTATAAACGATGGGGCAAATTTATTGATTCCAAACCTGTCGGAGGGGGGACCGGTCTCACCTCTTACTAAAAACCTTTTACTTACCGTAAAAGGAACTTCAATATCGCCTACAGTCGCCTGCGCCGGGGAGGCCAATAACAAGACCGTTACAATTATTTTTGCTAAACTGGACAGAATTATCCCTGCCGGCCCACTCGGACCAAATAAGTTAAATACAATCTTTAGCTATTTCTCGCTAGACCTCCTTTTCCCGCGGTTAATTCTAAGGTTCAATATATAAAATCTCTCGTTCCAAGTCGATACCAAAATTGCTGAAAACCGCATTTCTCATATTCTCCACCAATTTTTTTACATCCTCCGAGGTCGCGGTTCCCCGGTTGACTATTATATTGCAATGCCTATCAAAAACCGCCGCGCCGCCAACGCTCATTCCTCTCACGCCAGCTTCTTCCAGGAGCTTTCCCGCCGGGGTAACCTCATCCGGCTTCTCCAGCGATCGAATATTTTTAAATACCGAACCGGCACAACCCATATTCACGGGATGTCTTTCCCGGCGAAATTTCCGCCTATCTTTAACTGTTTCGGCCAATTGCAGCGGATCTTCAGCGCGCAGCCTCAATCTTACCGACAGTACGGTATCCCCATTCGAGCACAACCTGGAGCTCCGGTAAGCGAATTTGAAATACTCATTATCTACCACTTCAATCTTATCGTCATTCGACAGAATAACCGCGCTTTCCAATATTTCATTGATGGCATGGCCGAAAGCTCCCGCGTTGCCGTGCACCGCGCCCCCGATGGTGCCCATTATGCCGGCGGCATACTCCATTCCGCCCAGACCCTGCTCGACTGTAGCGTCAACCAGCCTGTCAACTATTGTACCGGATAAGGCGAAAACTATTCCGCCTTTTATTCGAAACTTATCGGTATTATCCTTGATAACCAATCCCGAAAAACCGGCGTCGTCAAAAAGGATATTCGATCCGCCCCCGAGAACGAAAAACCTGAGACCGTTGGCGCGAGCGCTTCTGACGGCGCGGACCAGTTCGGACGTGGTATGCGCCGCGAAAAAATATCGGGCCGGCCCTCCAATCCCGAAACTCGTATGGGGAGACAGAATTACGTTCTCCTCAATTCGCCCCCCCAGGGCGGAATTTAACCTGTCGGCTGTTTTCGGCATAAGAATTCCACTAACCTACTCATGATATTATACTTCCATGTTCCATTCATAGTTCGACATTTTATTGCGGGTTTTTAGCTTTAAAAAAAGCATCCCATCCGCAAGGATTAAAGCCAGCTTACCCGGATCAACGGCCCCGGTATCGCCGTAGTTTTTTGATATGCTTGTTGCTGTTTTTTTGTCGGCATTAATAGCAAATCAGGATTTATCAGTCATTTTTGTTTTCTTCGGCACTGTCCGATGGGGAATCTTTGCCTTCATCCGGCTTCTTTTCGGCTGATTCTTCTTCTTTTTTGCTTTTATCCGGCCCCTTTTTCATTTCGTCCAGGTAATTCATGCGGAGTTCGTAAAGCGTATGTTTGAGGTATTTTTCCTCGTCCTCGGTCAAATTCCCTTTGGTTTTTTCCTCCAGCATTCCCAGCATATCTATGGAATGCTTGGCCATATTTAAATCGCGTTCGACCTTGCCCGTTATTACGCTGGCCACCTTCCCCATTTGCTGCCACGCGGCCGCATGAAAAGATAATACCAGTTGAACAAAATGGGACCCCAGGCCTTTCATATCGGGTCCGATACCATTACTCTCTTTCCCCTCATCGCCCATTGTTTCACTCCCTTGATGATAACTTTATTGCCATCGACAACTTATGCTCGAGGTCCATCATATCGGCTTCAATCTGCTTGAGCAGTCTCTGCAGATCGAGATCGTGAACCTGCGGTATCATCTCCCTGACCAGCCTATGAAGCTCTCCGGCGAGCTTCAACGATTTTTCCGATTTCTCCTTCAAATATCCTCCTTTTATTTTAATTACCCTATTTTCGAGTATTTGAGTTTCTTGCCCAGGCGCATTTTCAGGACAGTTTTTATAAAACGGTTTTCCTCCGAATTCAATGCCGGATCCTCCTCTATCATATCGAACGCCAGCCTGCGGGCGAGGGATATCAATCTCGTATCGGTGAGATCCGCGACTTTCAACTCCGGCATTCCATGTTGTCTGGTGCCCAGTATCTCACCGGGCCCGCGAATCTGAAGATCGATTTCCGATATTTTAAAACCGTCCGAAATCTCCGTCAAAGCCTCGATTCTTCTCGAAGCGTCCTCCGTGACTCTGGGACCTGTCATTAGAAAACAATACGATTTTATTCCGGCCCTGCCCACACGGCCTCTTAGCTGATGAAGTTGTGAAAGACCGAACCGTTCCGCATGCTCGATAAGCATAATTGTCGCTGTCGGGATATCGAGACCTACCTCGACAACGGTAGTGGCCACCAGAATATCGATTTTCCTGTCTCTAAAATCTATCATAATTTTCTGTTTTTCTTCACCCTTCATGCGTCCGTGAAGAAGTCCGACAGTGCGATCAGGGAAAATGTCTCCTTTTAATTGCTCATAACCTTCCGTGGCGGCCTTGAGGTCCGATTTTTCGGTCTCCTCCACCAGGGGATAAATAACATAAGCGGTTTGGCTGTTTTTAACCGCGTTTTTTACAAAATCATACATCTCATGTCGTTTATCTTCAGGTACAAGCTTTGTTTTTACCGGAATTCTGCCCGGCGGCATTTCGTCAATAACAGAAATATCGAGATCCCCGTAGATGGTCATGGCCAGGGTACGGGGAATCGGCGTGGCGCTCATCACCAGTATATCGGGATTCAAGCCCTTGGCCAGCAGATCGCCTCGCTGGGCGACGCCGAATCTTTGCTGTTCATCAATCACCGCAAAACCGAGATTATTGAATTCCACTTTCTTCTGAATTAGGGCGTGCGTGCCTATAACGACTGAGGCGCGTCCGCCCGCAATCGCATCCATCGTCTCAGCCCTGTTGGCTCCTCTTACAGATCCGGTGATTAGAACGGTATCAATATCCAGCGGTTTTAAAAGTCCTGAAATAGAAAAATAATGTTGCTCGGCAAGAATTTCGGTCGGCGCCATTATCGCCGCCTGAAAACCGTTCTCTATTGCTCCCAGCATGGCCAGCGCCGCCACGATAGTCTTTCCGCTTCCCACGTCGCCCTGAATAACCCTGTTCATCTGGAATCCGGCGGCCATGTCGGCGTAGATCTCGTTTAATACCCGTACCTGCGCTTTGGTCAGTTTGAAACCGAGGCTGTCGAGCAGCTTTCGTCCCATCTTCTTTGGCGGCCCGATTTTTATCCCGGTCATTTTTTTGCGGCGATTGCTTTTTCGGCCTGCCATAATCAATTCCAGGTAAAAAAGCTCCTCGAAGGCCAGCCTCTGACGGCCGGAATCAGCGGTCTCCATCTTATCCGGAAAATGAATCTGGTAAATCGCCCGGGTGAGATCGTACAACCCGTATTCTTTACGCCACTTCTCCGGGATAGTCTCGCAGGGGTTTTCAGCCAGATGATCGAGGGCCGGCTTAATTATCCGACGCAGTCCCCTTGAATGGAGCCCCACCTCCTTAAAGAGAGAGTTTTCGGGGTAAATAGGTATCAACCGTCCGGTATGAATGGTCTCGTCTTCTCTTGAACCCACCACCTCGAATTCGGGGTGGGGGATATTGAGGCCGCCATACCTCCTGACCGTCCCGGACACGCAAATAACGTCACCCTCGGAAAATGCGTTCTGCAGATACCGGTATCCCGAAAACCATACCAGCTCCAATTCAGCGCGATCATTTTCTATGATAACCTTGAATAATCTTCTTCTCCTCCTGAGTTCGCCGAAGGCGACCACCGTACCCAGAACCGTCACCGTCATTCCCTCCTCCAGCTTATCCAGAGGTGTGATCAAAGACCTGTCGAGATATTTTCGGGGGACATAATAGAAGAGGTCGAATACGGTTTTAATTCCATGCTTTTTCAGCGCCTCGCCCTTCCTGGGACCCACCCCCTTGAGATACTGGACGTCTGAAAAGAGGAAATCGAGGCCCCGGGGCTTCTTGTTTCTGGAATTTAAAACCGGTTTTTCAGGCACAGGAGGAACTTAAAACCGGTTATATTTAAAGTCAAGACGTATCGGGACAGCCGGATAGGGCGAGAATAATAAAATGAAAACTCTTGCTATATTCCGGAAATCCCATATATTGGTGAAAATTTTGGAGGATACTGATGGCGCAAGTTTGCGAAATTTGTGGAAAGAAACCGAGAAGCGGCAACAATGTCAGCCACGCACATAACGTCACCAAAAGGCGTTTCAAGATAAATCTACAAACGGTACACGCCAGAGTTAACGGCAAGCCGAAAAAGATGAAAGTTTGTACGAGTTGTCTTAAAGCGGGTAAAGTAACGAAATAGGCAGTAAATTTATCCAATTTAAACCGTCCCTCGGGGCGGTTTTTTTGTGTCAGCTTTTCCTCACTCGGTCCCACGGGACACACCTCCGTTTTTAAATATTTTTCATAACTCATTATTTATTAAAGAGTTAGTCTTTTGGCACGGCCTTTGTTTTTATTTTGAACGAAATTGGCAACCAAAAAACAAAGGAGGATAAAATGAACAAACAAGGTTCACTCGCGGCGATCATCGTAATCTCTTTAATCGGATTCTGCGTGGTCATCTTCGCCAGCCTGAAGAAAAAACCCCGCATCGTGGAAAAGTCCGCTATTGCGGACATTTATGCCGTACCCGAGACTGCCGCCTTCGATGAGAACTTCCAGGGTGAGAACCAGGCCGATCCTGAAATCACCGCCGTCCTGATGGACGAGGGAAGGCTTGTTATCGGCACTAATAAGGGCGTCTATATTATGCCCGCGCTCAACGAGGAAGAGCGGCCGGAAGAAAGAAAATCCGCGATCACCTATCTGAATGCGATTTTGCCTTTCAACGAGAGTCGCTATGTAGGGGCCGACTGCCTCTACCGGCTCGATAACAACTACGCTACCACGCTGGATAGGATCGAGCTCGGTTCCCGGGTGTATGACATGATTCAATTCGGAGAGGGGCTTCTGGTCGGCACCGACGTTGGCCTGTGGTATCATTGCGATGATATCGGCTACTTCGAGAGCTGCCCCTTCGATACCCTGTTTAAGGACGGCATGGCAGTCACCGCCCTGGTGGAGGACCGCGGAGGCCTCTGGGTGGGAACGCACGGCGACGGCCTCTACTATTTCGACGGGCAGAAATGGCGGGAGAGGTTCCTGGATCGTGATACTTCCATGTTCGATTATGTCAACGCCCTTGAGTATGTCTACCCGTTTCTCTGGGTTGGCACCGATGAGGCGGTGTTCCGTTATGACGGCGGCAAGTGGGCACAGATGTTCATTGCCGATTCCAGCGAATACTACGATATCACCACCATCATGACCACCCCGGCCGCGACCTATATCGGGACTACAAGCGGATTGCTACGTTTCGCGGGAGACAGCCTGAAAATGGTGGAGGGATACGAGGGAATGGAGATCGCCGCCTTCTGCAGATCGGAAAAGGGAGTATTGGTGGCCACCCGTAACAATGGAATATTCACATTTAACGGAAGGGAGGAGATAGTTTCGCCGGAACAGCTTAACCCCGCTATTGACGACGGGGAAGACATAGACAATTCTTTAGCCGAGACAGTCTTCGATCTCAATATCGGAGATAATGATATTGAACCGTAAATATCGTTCGGATTATTTCGAATGATTGTGGCCACCACAGGGGCGCGGCAGCGCGCCCCGTATTTTATTGGAATCATTATATATTATACCGGTTTGGGTGCCATGCTTTTCCATCGAAGACGGATAAGCATGTATTTGCATGGTATCAATCAGCATGCTTATGCTTGCGGCAAAAGCACCTATGAAAAAGCCTTTGTCAGGATCATTTCAATTTTTTTCCGTACAGGTAATAACGCACCTATTCGGGACGATACTCCCACGATTTTTTACCTAAGAACCGGCGCCCGATCATGCCACACTATGATTCCGCAAATATTACCAATTTACATACGCCTCTAATCACCTTATTATAGGACCATGAGATACGCGGTAATCCTGAATCCTGTCAGTGGCAACGGGCGGGCCTTCGACGTTCTGCTGAAACTGCTTAAATGGACCCGAAAAAACAAGATCACCTTCGAGTTTTTCTCCACCACCGGCCCCGGTGACGGTTACAGGCTGGGCCAACGATGCCGTCTGGATCGGTTCGACCGGATAATTGCGGTTGGCGGCGACGGCACCATAAACGAGGTCGGCTCGGCTCTCCTGGGATCGGATATCATTCTGGGAGTCGTTCCCGGCGGTAACGGCAACGATTTTTTCAAGATGACCGGCACCAACGGCCGCCTCGACAGGGTCTTCCATACCGCATTTTTCGGGGCGCCGCATGAAATCGATGTCGGTACAATAAACAAAAGACCGTTTTTCAATTCGGTGGGGGTAGGTTTCGATGCCGAGGTAGCGGAAATCGTGAAGAAAGACGAAAATAAATCGGGTATCCGAGCCTACCTGTCAGCGGTATTCAAGGCGCTGCGAAACCTCAGGCCGATAAGAATAGAAATCGATCTCGATGGGACGATTTTGCGCAAAGAAGTGACATTGGTCTGTATCGGTAACGGCCGCAGTTCCGGCGGTGTATTTTACCTGACCCCCAGCGCTCGCATAGATGACGGTCTTTTCGATATCTGTGTCATTAAAGGATTATCTAAGGGTAAGATATTCCAGTATCTCCCTCGCGCTCTCAACGGCTCGCACGTCCGGCTTGACGTTACCGCCATATATAGAAGTAAAAAAGTTATTATTAGATCCAGATCGAAACTGGCCGTACATGTTGACGGCGAGCCGCTGGAACCATCACCCGGGCAACTGGATTTCAGATTTAGTGAAGAAAAGATCCTCGTCGCCATGGGAAATAGAAATGAAAAATAGACTAATCGTGATAATCCCGGCGATTCTAATTGTCTTTTTTGCCCTCTGTTCTCAGGCGTTTTGCCAGAACGCGGATTCCACCATGTTGAAGAGAAAAAATCCCACCGGAGCTTTATTCCGCTCGCTATTTGTCCCGGGACTGGGACAGTTTTATAATGAAAAATATATAAAGGCGGCAATAATCGCCGGAATCGAGATATATCTTATAAACGAGGTCTATACGCACTGGCATAAAGCCGATCTTCATGAAAAGCATTTCACCAACGCGTTCGATAATCCCGTCTATCAGGCCGAGGAATTCGCCAGGTATGAGAAGGAACTCGACAGGCGCGGTAACTCCACCTGGTTTCTGGCCGCAACCGTTTTCTTCTCCATGTTTGACGCCTATGTCGACGCCCACCTTTCGGATTTCGATCAAACCGATAAGGCATTCGAGGTGTATATCGGTCCCGGGCGCGAAGATGAAGTGGTAGCCATTTTGTCGTTTAGCCTGCCATGAATATCGTAGGAATATCAGGAAGCCCCACCGGCGGATCGTCCACAGATTATCTTATCGAGGCGATATTGGATAATATTAAAGGCCATCATATAAAGAAAAGGTTTATCCGCCTCAATGAAAAATCGATTCTTCCCTGCCAGGCCTGCGGGAAAAGCCCGGAACCGGATTTCTGTCTTTTTCACGATGACATGGACCCGATCTTCGCCCTGATGAATAAAGCCGATGGGATCATACTGGGTTCACCGATCTATTTTGATTCGGTGTCGGCGCAGGCGAAGCTATTCATCGACAGGACCAATTGCCTGCGACCCGTCGATTTCGACAGTCCCGGGGGGCCGAAATTAAAGGAACCGCTGTTCAGGGGTAAAAAGGCGGGGATCGTCCTGGTGGGCGGCGAAGACGGCAAATTCAATGGCGCTCTCGGGACCGCCAGGGCGTTTTTCATCTGGGCCGGTATCGATATTGTCTTTGAATTAGAATACAGAACCAAATCCTTTGAGCCGGGAGAGGCCCGGCGCGATGAGAGTGTCGAATCGGAAATAAAGGCCTGCGCCGATAAATTAATTTCGGCGATTGAATCGAAAAAATAAGATTTTATTTTCCGTTTTCAAACCTCCGATCTATTTTCTCCAAATATTCTTTTGTTTTTTCATAGGTCTTTTTATGCCGGTCGCGGGTTTTCTTCGGTACGTCGTAGGAAAGAAGGGTATCGAACTCCAATCGGGCGTCCTCATATTTCTTCATTAAAAATAGACAGATGCCCCTGCGATAACGGCAGAAAACCAGGTTGTAATAATTCTGTTTTTCCTGACGGTCGAACGATTCTGCTAATTCACCGTAGAAAGATTCGGCCTTTTTCAATCGTCCCCATCGCCAGTAAGCGCTACCGAGTATCCACAATGAAACCCGGCCACCGGAGGACTGCTTATGAAGCTCCATACCGATTTTTGACGCCTCCGAGAATCTTCCCTGGTTGATTAGGGCCCAGGCCAGACCGGTGGCCGCCGGTCTGGATGAAAAATAAGAACTGTCGATCGCCAGTCTCAATTCCGACAATCCCTTTTCCCGGTTATCCTTCAGAATTGGCAGATATTTTCCGAGCTTTACAGACGACCAGAAATGGAAATTCCCCAGGCCGGCGTAAGCGTCATATAATCCCGGATCGATTTCAAGCGCCCTGGCAAATTTTCCCCTGGCTTTTAGACCCTCAATCAGAGTTTTCAGCCAGCTTTTATGCTGGCCGTGCCATACCGATTTATATGCGTGAACCGTACCCAAAAAATAATAGCCCCAGGGATCTCCGGGATTGTTTTTTATCCATTTTTGAAAGAACTTTTTTGACGAATTCAGACGGGAGAAAAAACTGTCTTTTTCCGAAAAATCCTCTGCATCGGTCATCTCGGCGTGAAGGATGCTTGCGGTAATGAGGTTATAAAACGGTCTTCCCGGCAGAGTGTCGTTAATAGTTTCAACCATACTGTATGCCGTCTCGAAACTGTCGGAAAAAACATGGTCTATAACCTTCACGACGACGGCAATGCGCGATTCATCGGGCCTTAAAGAGACCCCGAAAGCGGGAATATAAAATAATGGAATGAAAATAAATGTAATCGTCCCCGAAATTATTTTTCTATGAAATCTCGCTCGAGACCGTTTCACTATTGAATTATTCCTTATCATTTTTCAAAAAAACACACCCTTTCCTGTATAAAATATAGGCAAAATTCGGGTAAAATGCATTGCAGAATAATGCATTATTTTCGCTCCCGGCCGACCTTCGGGAGTTCTATTCTACCAGCTCAACGTAAATCGTATTTTGCGATAAGGTTATAAATCCTCCCCCGGCCTTTGGTTGTTATAGCTCTTTCTCATGCCGATTTATACTTCACAACAAATCCCGTTTAAGGGAAATTCTACAGGTATTCCAATTAAATTTTAACTTTAACATGTCGAAAAATAATCAGGACGCAGATTAACGGCGTCTCAACACGGAGGAAATGATAATATGGCGAAAATTCTTGTAGTAGACGATCAGAAGGCGTTGCGCAAGAACCTTGCTTTTTATCTTAAAAGCCAGGGCTATTCGACAGACACCGCCGGATCGGCAGAGGAGGCCCTTAATAAAATAAATAAGACGTATTTTGATATAGTAATCACCGATTATAAAATGGGAGCCATGACCGGATACGATCTTATGAAACGCGTCAGGAAAACGCATCCCTCTATGGAATTCATCGTGATGACGGCATACGGTAATATCCCTCTGGCCGTGGAGGTCGTCCGTAACGGAGCCGCTGATTTTATTCCCAAACCGTTTGAATACGTTACTATACTCGAAAAGTTAAAAAAGATCACCTCGGTCAGAAAAGAACAGCCCGTTCCCGAACGGGAGCAGGTCCCCCATATCGTGGCGGCTTCCCAGCAAATGAAGGATCTCATTGACCTGGCTGATAAGGCGGCGACGTCCAATATCACGGTTCTCATAGAGGGCGAACATGGAACCGGAAAACGTCTTTTCGCCCGCTACGTTCACCGCCACAGCGATCTGTACAATAGTGAATTCGTGATCGTCGAGTGCTCCAATTCTTCCGAATCTAACCTCGAGGTCGAAATTTTCGGTGTCGCCGATTCCGCCGAAAAGCCGGGAGCGCTTGCCAAGGCCAACGGCGGCACCCTCTTCTTAAGGGACATCGATGGATTATCGCCCGCCCTGCAATTGCGTCTTTTGAAATTTATAAGCGAGGGGACATATTTCCCCGTGGGATCGTCGACTCTTAAAAAATCCAATGCCCGTATAATAACCTCCACATCGAAAAATCTTAAAAAGCAGGTAAATAACGGTAATTTCAGGGAGGATCTTTACTACCTGTTAAACGTCATGCCGGTCTATATTCCAGCGTTACGTTCGCGCGTGGCCGACCTGGCGCCCCTCACCAATCATTTTCTCGAAAAGTACAGGGCTCAATATCAGAAAAATATCACCTCCATCTCGCCGGACGCCATGGCGTGGATGAACACCTACGATTGGCCGGGGAACATCCAGGAACTGGAAAACATTCTCTCCCGCGCCTGCGCACTGGCCACCAGCGAGGTTCTGGATGAGTCGCTGATCTTTACCCTTCCGCAGGATCGGCCGGAGAGGGAAGAATCCGTCGGATACCTGAACATGACCCTGAAAGACAACCAGAAGACCCTGATTCTCAAGGCGCTGAAACAGAATAGCAACAACTACTCCCGCACCGCACGACAGCTTGGAATCTCCAGAACTACCCTCTGGAGACGGATGAAGAAGTTCAAAATCGAGGGATTGCAGATAGAAAAATAACTCATTCAACGGGAATTCAGGTTAATATCCAGAGGGAGCCGCGAGGCTCCCTTTTTAGTTCTGGATGATTGCGGATTAATTATTCTCCCGGTTCCGTGCGGCCTTGGCGAATCGTGATCCGGCGTTATTCCGTTCAGGAAATCCCGCTGATGGCGGGGCTGACCGCGCGGGAAATTCGCCCCGAGGTTTATGAAAATAAGGATATTCTTATAGCGGCATTTGAAAAAATTCCTCTTTTAAGGCCGTTAAATTGAATGTCCCTACGAGACGCGCCGGTGGCAGGTTGGATTTCGATCCCGCCAAAGCCGGAGAGAAATCCGTCAAAATACGGATTTTGGAATAATTTAAGACATATTAAATTATACATCTTATAAAATTAATCGGGATTTGTTACATAAAAAATACGTCCGTTTTTCACCCCGACAAATGGTCGGGCGTCAGGCCCGACCTGCCACCGGGATCATGCTATAAGGAGATGGCGGAAGCCGCCCTATACCGGGAGACAGGACCAAATGGATGTCCGCACAATAGGGCCGGTCTGTATCGGTATACCCCTATAGAAGATTGCGCACGCTACAAAGACCTTGCTCTCCATTCGCGGAAGACGGCCGCTAATTCAATCAGCCTTCTTGAAAAGGCGATAGAAGAAATACCCTTCCCGATTCAACGAATTCGGGCGGATCGTGGGCGCGAGTTTTTTTGCTTATGCTTTTCAGTAGCGCCTGTTGAGATGGGGTATCAAGTTTTGTCCTATAAAGCCCCGTTCTCTTCGCCTCAACGGGAAGTAGAGCGCTCCCGGCGAACCGATCTTCAGGAGTTCTACTCCACAGTCAACCTTCAGAGCGAAGATCCGCCCACCCGGCTCCAGGAATGGCAACCTTACTACAACCGGGCGGCCTTATAGTTCTCCTGGAAGGAAAACCCGCATCGACAGATGACCGGAATGTATGGAGAAAATCCCTCTTACCGAGGAGGTCCGCGCAGCCTCTGATTCCTCCAGGGAACGTATTCAAGTACATAACTACAGATACGATCTGAGATTCAAAGATGTTAAATGATCTATGTGAACGCTATGCTTTTGCGGCGGTCTCCGTCCTGCCAAGCAAATAATTAAAAGAGACTTTCCAGGTAAATAATTTCCTGCCTTTTCTATGAAATCGTTTCATCTCCGCGCGATTAGGCATCCAATATAGTTTCTTCTGGATATTCTCAATTTTCTTAGCTTTGAAATCATCCCTCTGCAGAAGATCCAGCGCTTTTATAACGGCAAGAGCTCCTATCTCGCATAACCTGGCATGCAACGAGAAGACCGTATCGCCAGGATCAATTTGCAGCTCCTCCTGGCAGATAATGTCGCCGGCATCGGCTTCCGGTACAATAAAATGCACAGTAGCTCCTGCCCGTGAATGCGAGTCTGCCAGGTAGTGAAAGTATCCTGCTCCTCCTCGATAATCCGGGAGTAGAGTTCCGTGCACATTAATCGCATACTTGTTAGGAGTATCAATCAATTCTTTGCACATTAGTTGATTAGAATAAACAGAAAGGAGGATATCGCCTCCTGTCTTCTCTATTTCCTTAATGAATGTTGGATCGTTGACATCAGCTACATGTCCAATCTTAATCCCCCTTTCGGAAGCCATAACTCTGATAGTAGCGGACGGATTGACTATCCTGCAAAGCAGGTTAAAGATACTGGTCTCAAGTAATTTGTAAGCCAAAAACTGCCAGCTCTTCTTCTTCAGCAATTTATACGCCTTGCCCAATTTCTGAAAAAACCCGCCGCGCAAGCTATGGGAGAAATAGATATGAGTAACCTGATCGTTTGATGAAAGAAATTTCCTCATGAATATGGTAGCCGGCATACCTTCGGTACATATCACGATGATCCGCTGATAGCTCATAACCGCTTTACTCCTCTGAATTTCTTGATCATCATCTTGGCGACATTAGACAGCATGTCATACCCCAGGTTATAGATCCAGATTGCCGGTTGATTAGTCCATCGATTGGGATGAATAAGGAGGCAGGTATCCGAGAGTTCAGAGGACAAATACCCGATCAAAGTACAGGTCCCGGCCAACTGAACCTCAGGAGCATCGGAGATCAGATCTTTCAGATTGCTTTTTTCAGTATCCCAGGTTCTCCCGGTATCAGAAAGGTATCGCACTTTAGTGAAGTCCAAAGTGTGATAAGCAGCTACTTTAATCCCGTAGTCGCGAAAATCATACTTTTTCCAGAGATCCCGATTGTCATAAGGACTAAATGGAACTCCGTGCATGGATATGCTGCGGACTGGAAATAGCGCTCTAAGCTCCGTGAGTTCCTGTTCAAAAAGTGCAATAGCCTTCGCATAATCACCATGGGCCTTGTCAAGTACTTCATAGTGATACCCGATCTCGAAACCCAGGTCAACTATCTCCTCAATGATTCTCTTATCATAGACTTGAGGGACAGTCCTGAAGAAGTACGTAGATACAATCCCGAATTCCTTCTCGATTTTTGCCATCTCCAGAGCTTGTTTTGGAGATCGATCAACATCATGTCTTAAGAATATGCGATTTGCGAATAAGCAGTCCGGGTAATTTTCCATTTTCGTGGGATGATAGCCAGCATCGAGCAAACTCCGACATAAGTATCGATACATTTCATATGTAAAGTCCAACATACGATACACTCCTAACTAAACCCCAAATTGATTCCCTGGAGAGCGATATTTTTAAACAATTCCGATACAGTCAATCGACCCCCAACCTTATGAATATCCTTTTTGCCATGCAAGCATTCAAGTGAAGACCATTAGCTGTTCCCGGTATCCGGCCAAATCTCATCTTCGGGTTTTCAACAAGTTCTTGTAGCACATCCTCGTACCAATCTCAGTTTCGGCGTCTTTGCCGTTTTACAGGCCTTCCCTACACGACTATATTAAATATAAATAGCTATTTCTTTAATAATCAAGCGCAAAATAGGCTTTCTGGCGGTTGTAGATCAGAGGGATTAGCCTCGTTTAACCTCGCAAGGTTTTTAATCTTTCTCTACTCACGAGCCTTTGCCGATTTATCTTTGCGGGCTTGAATTAATCTCTCCGAATTACCGAAGCGATTATTTGGCTTCAACCACGAAAAGGGACAGATCAGGGGTTTGAATTGAGAGATGATTTCGGCTGGCTTGTCTACCGCGAGGGGAAGTTAGGGCCGGAATCCGTGGAAAAAATCACTCTTGCCGAGGAGGTCTATGCAGCCCCTGATTCCTCCTGGGAACGTATTCAAGAACACAACTGCAGGTACGATCCGAGGTTCATAGATGTGAAATGACCTATGCGAACCCCACAAATAAGCTAATTATAATAAAAGATAATCTTTTTCGTTCTTAAAATTGCGGCCGGCGTTTTGAATAAAATGAGGAACCAAACACATGAAAAAAACCGAAAGAATTTTATGATAAAAGATTTTTCTCGTCCTCCCCCGTTTTATCCTCCAGTTCCGGGGGCGAATCGTCATCCAATACATGGGGGCTGATGCCGTCGGCCCGGTTTATGTTATTTATCGCCTTCACTTGACGGTCGAGCTGACGGGAACGGGCTCCGATCATCTCGTCATATGCTTTCCTGGTACTGTCCAATCTATCGCCCACGATTTTCATCGATTCGATGAATTTGCTCCATTGTTTCGAAAAGCCGCCCAGTAGCTCCTGGATTTTTCTCGACGACTGCTGGAGATTGAAATTATCGATGGCCTGCCGTATCAACGCCAGCATGGCATATAATGTGAGCGGAGAACATAAAATTACCTTCTGCCTCAATGCCTCGTCGATTATGGCCGAATCCTGTTCCTGTATAAAGGTGTAAACCTGCTCTATGGGGATAAAGACCAGTACGTAATCGACGGTATTATCTTCGGGATTGATATAATCCCTCCCGGTAACTTCCTTGATACGTCCCCTGACCGAATTCAAAAACTGTTTTTTGGCATGTTCTTTCTCGGTATCGTTATCGGATTCGATATATGATTTATACTGGTTATATGGAAATTTCACATCCATATTCACTTTAAGATTGTTGGGAAGGTAAAACGTAAAATCGGGCCGGGAACGCCCTCCTTCGACGGCTTTCTGTTTTACGTAATTGATATTTTCTTTCAGTCCGACTATTCTCAGAATATCCTCGGCCATGCGTTCGCCCCAGATGCCGCGTTCCTGCGAGCCGGACAGGGCGTCGCTCAATAGCTGCGTGGTTTCCCGGAGACGGTCGCTCTGCCTGGCGATATTTTCTAACGCGGTGGAGACCTGGCCGTATTTCTCCGGCACCAGTTTATTGATTTCGGTCATTAGAGATTGAACCGTCTCCAGCTTTTCTTTCATTTCTTTTGAGATATTGGTCAAGGATTGGTCTATCAGTTTTTTCTTCTCGTCGAACTGGGCTGAGGATTCCGATGTTTTAGCGTCGAGAATCTGTTTTGATATACTGGTTAGTTGCTCAATTGACTGTTTGGTAAGATCGAATAATACGGACTTAGATCTGTTCTCCATCTCGGCGCTTAATTGAATTACCTCTGCGGAGGACATGGCCTTCGCCCGCCTGTAAACCAGATATACCACCGCGGCCCCGAATATCGCGCCGGCTATGAATATGAGGATCAACTGCACAATGAAACCCCCTTAAACCGATTGGAGCTTTTTATTATTTTATCGCCGATAGCCAGCGGCGTCAAATGCCGATTATATTTTTCATCCGCGCCGTTATTTCGTCCGCGCCGGCCGCTCCGATATTTATGAAGTATGGATTCGCCTTTTCGAACAATTTTCTGTAGAACCGCTTTCGCGATTCTCTCTTATCGGAGCTGTCGGATAATATATGGGGATTGAAAAACGGCGTGGATTTCATGGCGCCTGTTTGCGACAGGCCATCCTCGCAATAGGAAACCGCTTCGTCAATAGCGGGGGCGGAAACAGCGGGGCTTATGGGATCGTTTTTCAGGATAAGCGACCATTTCAGTTTCGTGCGCTTGGCGTGTTTTTCCGGTCCCTTGATCCAGTAGGGATCGAACATCACTCTGGAGACGGAGGAGGCTTCGTAGCAGAACGGCGCTCCCTTATCCAGACGGCATTCCCTGGATCTCTCGCAGGGGCCGTTATCGCAGTCTTCTTTGCTGGTGATGACGTTCTCGCATTTGGATTTATCGAAAAGATACGCGAGATCGGGGTAATACTCGACGAATTTGGCCTGCATGTATAATTTTCTTTCGGGCGTGTCCGCTACGGCATCGAGACCCACCCTGACGAAAAGCACGTCGTCGGTTACAATTTTTGCCCTGGGATGGCGAAGAAGCTCGGCGAAGAATCTCGATTTCCCGGTGCCCTTGGGGGCGATCATTATGGCGCCGTAACCATCAAAATCGAGCGCCAGACCACGCACGGAGAACAGATCGGACGTTGCCGATGATATATCGTCGGCCATGCCGATGGCCAGCGATCGGAGCTGGCCGTAATAAGCCGATTTGAACAGCACAGCGGTCCGGGAACCGCTATGGTAATAGGCCCTCGGCTCGCGTCCCGGTACCCATCCGACGGCGTATATAACACCATGCGGCTCGAGATCGGACTCAAGCTGGCCCGGGTACCAGTTTTCCACCCAGAAATCATACAGGTGAGAGAGATTGGTGCGGAGCTGAATTATTATACCGTTTATGTTCGCATTCCATTCGAAATATCCCTGGTGAGAGAGATGCGCTTCGGCCTCGGCCACGATGGCGTCCCGCAGATCCGATCCAATAGCGGTCTCCGTTGCCACCATGCCCTTTCGCCTGGTTACGAAGTTGCTCAGTGATATCGCTTTTTCGAGCCTGGTGACATGCAGTTTGGCCAGAGCCGATGAGATTCTGTTCAATGCGGTTTCGATATTCTTCATGGAGGTGGCATAAGAAAGCCTGATGAATCCCTCTTTACCGAAAGCCTCGCCCGGTACAACCGCCACGTGGGCGTGTTTGAGAAGATAATATGACAATCCATAGGAATTCCGAATCTGCATACCCTCGTATTCTTTATTGAAATATGATTCGACGTTCGGGAATAGATAAAATGCGCCGCGCGGCTTGTAACAGGAAATTCCCTCTATGTTCTTAAGACGATCGAGCATATAATTCCGCCTGATCTGGAACTCATCGCGCATTCTTGCTATTTCGTGCTGAGGACCGGAAAGAGCTTCCACCGCCGCCTCCTGAGAAACGGAGGAGGCGTTGGAGGTACTGTGGGACTGAACTTTATCCATGGCGGCAATAATCTCTTTGGGGCCGGCGGCATAGCCCAGCCTCCATCCGGTCATGGAGTACGCTTTGGAAACGCCATTTATAATAACCGACTGTGATTTCATCTTTTCGCTGATGGCGGCAAACGATACAAATTCCAGACCGTCATATAACAGCTTCTCATAGATTTCATCGGCAATAACTATTATTCCCTCTTCGGCCACGATATTTGCCAGTTCGGTCAGTTCCTCCCTGGTATAGGCGGCCCCGGAAGGATTGCAGGGATTGTTCAAAATAAGCGCCTTCGTGGACGGCGAGACGGCGGCCGATAATTCGTCGGGAGTAATACGAAATCCGTTTTCCTCCTTGGTCTCGATAAAAACGGATGATCCGCCGGCAAGATTGACCATTTCGGGATAGCTGACCCAATAGGGAGACGGTATTATTACCTCGTCTCCGGAATTCAAAATGGCCATACAGGCGTTATAAAGAGATTGTTTCGCCCCGGAGCTGACAATTATCTGATCGATGGAATAATCGAGATTGTTTTCTTCTTTTAATTTCCTGGCAATCGCCTTTCTGAGAGCGACGATGCCCGAATTCGCAGTATATTTCGTGAGGTTTTGATCAATCGCCTTTTGGCCGGCGGCTTTTACGTTTTCAGGCGTTGGAAAATCAGGTTCGCCGACGGAAAGGTCTATTACGTCGATACCCTCCGCCTTCATGGTCCCGGCCTTGGCGGAGATCCTCAAAGTCGGAGAAAATCCGATTCGTTGAACTCTATCTGAAAGCATTAGATTCCCCTTGCGGCATTAATAGGATAACCTGATATCAGGATTTCTCACCGGATTTTTTGGCATTCTTGTCAGACTGCGGGATTTTTTCTATAAGCTTTTTGAGATCCACGCCCGAAAGCGATTCCACAACGGCAGGAAGCTGGGCAAGAACATCGGCAACCTGTTTCGTTATTTTGGAAGCCCCGCCTCCGCTGCCGGAATCGACCATTACGATTTTATCGACTTTGCTCAGAGGCTCGGATACGGCGCGGGCGAGTTCCGGCATAATTTTTATAAGCATTTCGTAGACCGCGGCCTGGTTGTATTCGGAATACGACTCCGCCTTTTTATGCATTATCTCCGCTTCCGCCTCGCCTTCGAGCTTTATGGCTTCCGCTCTGGCCTTGGCCTGCGCTCCCAGCCGGTATTGTTCCGCTTCCGTTTCCGCCATAACCTGGTACTTGCGGGCATCGGCCTGCTTTTTAACCGTCGACTCGAGCTCTTTTTCTTTTCGCTGTATCTCCTTCTCTTCAAGCTTGATCGCTTCATCTTTTTCAACAAGGCGAACCTGATATTCCTCTTTTTTGAGTTTCTGGTTCATTTTCTGGCGTTCAAGTTCGTAGGAAAGATCAGCGGCGGCTTTTTTCTCGTTGACTGCGGCCTGATATTCGGCGCGCTTCAACTCATATTCACGATTAGCTTCGGCAATCTCGGACTCGGCCTTGAACTTCGCAATATCAGCTTCCTTTCTGGCATCGGCCGCTTTTATGGTGGCCTCTTTCTCGGCGTTTGCTTCGGCCACGGCGGCCTCGCTCCTGGCCTCGGCGATACGCGGTTTACCAAGCGCCTCGATATATCCCGAAGTATCGGAGATGTCTTTTAATGAAAACGAGAGAACGTCGAGACCCATTCTGGCAAAATCCTGGGCTACGGATCGTTTCACATTACTGGCGAATTCCCCTCTTTTTTGGAAAAGCTCCTCGACCGACATGGTACCCAGAGCGGCACGCATATGGCCTTCAAGTATTTTGGAGGCCACGTCTCTTATTCCTTCCTCACCTTTACCGAGGAACTGCTCCGCGGCAAGGCGGATGGAACTCTCATCTCCTCCTATTTTTATCTGTGCCTGGCCGAACGCGTTTATCTGTATCCCCTTAGCGGTAATGGCCTCATTGGATTGAAGGTCAAGGGTGTATACTTCCAGAGGGAGGACCTGGGCCGATTCCAAGAACGGCAAAACCAGAGTACCGCCCCCGATATGCATTCTGTAACCGATCTTCCTTTTAGTACCGTCCGGATCGACAACCGTTCTCTTCCTGCCGCCGGAGATTATCAATACTTCATTAGGTCCAACTTTACGGTACTGCTTCGATAACAAAACAAGTACAAAAATTATTATGACGGCTATAATGCCGATCAGTATCAATAGCGTTGTCAGGTCCATACACCACTCCTTCTAAAAGCCGTATATCCTGAAAAAAGGTTCTTCACAAGACAAATCCTCATAAAAAGGCAATCCAAAATGAAAAGGAAACAGGACCGCCCCGTTACCGGGATTTCAAATTTTTTAAAGATAATCTTAAAAAAACGGTTGGCAATATAAATGTTCAAATTTCTTTAAATTATTGCGGGATAGATTATACCCCGGCTTATTGATAATGTTTATTATTTTAAGATTTCTTGGGAGGACGCGCCTTAGATAGATTTTTCCAGGAATACGCTGGGAGCGACCGGTTCAACATACTCGCCTGAAGATATCAGGCTGGCAACGCAATTTCTCAAGCTTTCGATCTTGAACGGTTTTCCAAGATACATACATCCGCAGGTCTTAAGGAATTTTATGGTATCTATATTTATTATATCGCCGCTTATAAAGACTATTTTTTTGGCGAGCCCGGGTTTGCGTTCTTTCAATATCTCGTAAAATTGTATCCCGTTCATAACCGGCATCTTGACGTCACATATGATAACGTCATAATTACGGATCTGTAATTTTTCCAGCGCCAGCTTGCCGTTTCGTGCCGTATCAACTCTATAACCTTCATTTTTTAACAGATTGAACAGCATGTCGACCATCTCGATTTCATCATCCACAATCAATATCCTTTTGCGCAAGGGAGCCCGTTTTTCAGCTTTCCCGGATGATACAGTCTCCTCTTCAGAGGGGATTGGGATATCGGTCGCCGTGGGATCTTTTTTAATGGGAAGCTCTATTACGAAAGTGGTTCCCTTTCCCTTTTCGCTCTCCACGTAAAATTTGCCGTCATGTTTGTTCACTATGCCGTAGGCTATTGATAATCCCAGGCCGGTGCCCTTACCCAATTCCTTGGTGGTGAAGAACGGCTCGAAAATACGGTTCTGAATATCTTTCGGAATCCCCGGTCCGTTATCTGAGAATTTTATTATGATTGTATTGTCTTTGTGTTCGGTTTTTACACGCATCATTTTTGAATTCTGATTCGACATTAAAGCATGCTGAGCGTTTTCAAAAATTATGATACAAACCTGCTGCAGCTGATTGAAGTCGGCCATAGTTTTCGGAAGGTCCTTCTCGAAATCGGTAAAAGTCTCAATCTTATGGGTTTTATAGTCGTATGATTTAAGTTCCAGGCAATCCGAAATCAGGCCGTTGATACCTACGTAACTTTTCTTTGACGGCGTTTGTCTCGCGAAGGACAACAGGTTCTGAACGATTTTCTGGGATCGTTCCGCCGATTGATATATAATATTTATTCGTCTGCTCAATTCATCGTCAGGATCGAGAGCCAGCAACAGCTGGGAATTGCCCATTATTATTGCCAGAGGATTATTCAATTCATGAGCCACGCCGGCAATCAGTTGACCCAGGGCCGAAAGCTTTTCGTTCTGGTGCAACTGGTGGGTAGCGAGTTTAAGTTTGTCGGCTTCCTCGGTTACTTTTTCCTGAAGATTTTTATTATGATGTTCCAGCTCTTCCCGAACGAGGGCCAGCTTTTCCGTCATGACGTTAAATGACCTGATCAGATCGCCTATTTCATCATGGGTATCTATTTCCGGCAGGGGCGAGAACTCTCCCGCCGCCACCTCTCCGATGGCCTTGGAGATTCTCCTTATAGGGTTAATCAGCATGACCGTCGAAATCCAGATGGTTACCAGAATCATACCCAGAAGGGCTACAAGAAATATAATTAACTGGTTATTCGTAATAGACTGCAATAGTTCCTGAGTGTTCCTGAGCGATTTGGTTATTACCAGACGTCCCTTTAACGGCGCTAAATCCGTAGTTTCTATGGGAATATTCAGGACCAGAGTATATGTCCAGATATCTCCGGAAGTATCCAGCCTGCTTTTTTTCTCATTTATCGGATCGGTTAATTTCTTTTCGATTTCCGATCCGCCGGGTTTATGAATACCGGCAATTACGTTATCCAGAGTGTCAATGACCGCGGTCTGTAAAATGCCGTTTTTATGCCTGATGGCATAATCTAATATAAGTTGAATGTTCTTAGAATCATTAAAATCATATTCGTCATTTATCCTTGTCGCTATCATATATGCGGTGGATTCCAGATCGTTTATCACGGAATTGATCTGGTATTTTTTTATATCCTTATAGTGATAATAGAATCCCGCGAAAAATAGCGTTGTCAGCGCAATGCAGATGCCGATAACATTTTTTGTCAAGAGACTGATTTTCATAAAAATTAGGCTAATCTATGGATCCATCCGTAGTCATAAGTCTACGGATTAAAATATTGTTTACATTCCCTATATTATATCGGTTTGGACTTGGGTCGCTTTAAAATAGGCTGAAACATAATGGATTAATAGATCTATTAAAATTATACTTTATAGATTCTTCGCCATAGATTTGGCGGCATATAAACCCATAAGTAAGAATGTAATTGAGTTAGACATATAATCCTCTATATTAGCGATCGTGATGGAACCGGCATATCTAAAAGGTTTAAATCCCCCGCAAAAAGAGGCTGTAACGCATATTGAGGGGCCGCTTTTGATTCTGGCGGGCGCCGGTTCCGGCAAAACCCGTGTAATAACGCATAGAATCGCGCATATTATTGCCAGGGAGGCGGCCAAACCGAACCAGATCCTGGCCGTTACTTTTACAAATAAGGCGGCCGGAGAGATGAAAGATCGAGTAGCGGCACTTCTGGGTCCCGAGGCCCGCCGGGTCTGGCTTTCCACCTTTCATTCCTTTTGCGCCCGGGTTCTGAGGGAATACTCTGATTCGCTGGGATTTAAAAGGAGTTTCTCGATTTATGACGAATCCGAATCGATAGCCCTCATAAAGCGGATTTACAAATATCTCGGTATACCCGAAGCCCAGCCGCCGCCGCCGGCAGCGCGAACCCGTATCTCCAGGGCAAAAGACCGGCTGATTACGGGCGAAAACTTCGCTTCTCAGGCAAATGATTTCCTCGAAGAAAATATCTCTAAAGTCTACGAAGAATATCAGAAAAGGCTTTTCAAGAACCAGGCTATGGATTTTGATGATCTTCTCATGAAAACGGTGGAGCTTTTTGAGAAAGAATCGACGGTATTGCGCTACATGCAAAACAGATTCAAATATATTCTTATAGATGAATATCAGGATACCAACCATGCCCAGTACAGGCTGGTGAACCTTCTGGCCAAAGAAAGCCGGAATATTTGTGTTGTGGGCGATGATGATCAATCCATATACGGCTGGCGCGGCGCCGACATTAACAACATACTCGATTTCGAGAAAGATTATCCAGAGGCTAAAATTATAAAGCTCGAGCAGAACTACAGATCGACCCAGAATATACTGGATGCCGCCGGAGATGTTGTGACAAAAATCCCGGGACGAAAATCGAAAAAGCTGTTTACCGATAAAATTGAAGGCGAGAAAATCTCCCTGCTTTTATGCGGTGACGAGGTGGACGAGGCGGAAAGCATAACGGAGAAGGTCAGGCTGGGGATGGTCAACGATAAAGCGGCGTCCGATTTCGCCGTGTTGTATCGAACCAACGCTCAATCGCGCGTGCTGGAGGATTCCCTCAGATACAAAGGGATACCGTACACCATTGTGGGGGGAATAAAATTCTACGAACGCGCGGAGGTAAAGGATATTCTGGCCTACCTGCGGATTCTTGTCAATCCGGCCGACGATCTGGCGCTTCGGAGAATTATAAATGTGCCTAAAAGGGGTGTCGGGAAAACAAGCGTTGAGAAACTGGAACGATTGGCCGACGAGAAAGGACAGTCCCTGATGTCGGTTCTAATTTCTTCACTGGATGAATCCGGAATCGGCGGCAAGGCCAGAAAGGAGCTGGATAAGTTTGTATCAATTATGGACGGACTATCCTCCAAAGTCGATGAGCTTACCCCCAACGACATCGCCGCGCGGCTGATCGAGAGAATCAGATACCTGGAAATCCTGTATGACGAGGGCACGCCCGAGGCGGACGTTCGCGCCGATAACGTCAAAGAACTTGTAGCCGGTATAGCCGAATATACCGAACGCAGCGAATCGCCCACCTTGGCCGGGTTCCTGGAGGAGGTAGCGCTTATCACCGATATCGATACCTGGGATGATTCCACCCCCTCGGTTACGTTGATGACGCTCCATTCCGCCAAGGGGCTGGAGTTCGATACGGTTTTCATCAGCGGCATGGAGGACGGGCTGTTTCCGTTGCAGAGGAATTTCGGCGATTCATCCGATCCGGATGAAGAGAGACGATTGTGTTACGTGGGCATAACTCGCGCCAAGAACAAGCTCTATCTGTCCATGGCCGGTTTCAGGAGGCGCTGGGGCGACTACACCGGCGGGCCCTCGGTATTCCTCAGGGATATACCGGAGAGCCTTCTGGAGGTGGAACGGTTCAATTACTGGAACGATTACGGCGCGGCCGCGAAGAATAGTTACAATAGACGCTCAAGTTATACAAAGCGTAAAGGCTATGAACTCGAGCTCGAGGATTTCGATATAGACGAGATGCTTCCCGAAGGAACGAAAGTCCTTCACGACAAGTTCGGGCAGGGGATCATCGTATCCCGCGAGGGCGGCGGCGAGGAGCTGATGATAACGGTGCGCTTCGAACGTTACGGCAATAAGACGCTGATGGCCAGATACGCGAATTTAGAGATAATCGGGCGGTAAAGTCAAATAAAAAGTTGATTTTCCTTGACAAAGATCACGTCAAGTTAATTGTGTATAATTTTGCCAATACAAAATGTAGACAAGGCTGATCGTAAACTATGGGGGAGTTTTGTTCATTAAAAAGAGCGCCATCATTATTATAAGCGCGATTTGGATAATTTTACGGGGTTGAGCTATTTTAATTTAAATTTACACAAAGGAGGTTTGATGTGCAATAAAAGATGTGTAAGACTTTGGCTCTTTATGGCGCTATTAATGTTTAATGTCCCTGCATCGGCTCAGCGTAGCAATTTGGAGGACCGAGAAAGAGGAGCGAGACGCCAAATTCAGGAGGAACATCCTATTCCTACCGAAGAGCAGATACTTCGGCAAATTGATAGCATAATATCGCGTGGAGATAACAACATTACAGCAGATGCATTGGGCTTTTTTATGGCCGATTTCTCTACATTTGTAGATTCGGTCAAATCCC
>CP070742.1:920660-935357 GCA_020348065.1 Candidatus Zixiibacteriota bacterium | reverse complement strand
CGTGAGATGGTGATGCCGGGCGACAACGTGACCATGGATTGCGAGGTGATCACGCCCATTGCCATGGAGAAGGAGCTCAGGTTCGCGGTACGCGAGGGCGGCCGCACCGTGGGCGCAGGCGTCATAACGGAAGTTATAGAGTAAGGAACGTAGAGAATGCCGCGGGAAAACATCATTCTGGCCTGCACCAAGTGCAAGCGAAGAAATTACATGGATACCAAGAATAAGCGTCTTCACCCCGACAGGGCGGAGTTTAAGAAATATTGCAGGCACTGCAACGAGCATACCGTTCATAAGGAAACCAGATAGGGAACAGAATAGGACAGTAGCTCAACTGGCAGAGCATCGGTCTCCAAAACCGAAGGCTGGGGGTTCGATTCCCTCCTGTCCTGAAAATTTGAAAAGAGAGCATGGATGATAGGAAAAGTAACCAAATATTTTAACGACACGATCCAGGAACTGCGTAAAGTGGCCTGGCCCTCCAGGGATGAGCTAATCGGTTCCACCATTGTTGTTGTGGTGATGTCTCTTCTGGTTTCGATTTTTATCGGCGTGGTTGACCAGGTGCTCAATAGGCTGGTGAATCTTCTCGTTAAGTTCGCCGGAAGTTAATACGGGTATAATGATGGCAAAGAAATGGTACGTGGCTCATACTTATTCCGGCCACGAAAACAAAGCGAAAAAATATCTTCAATCGGCCGCGGAAGCTGAGGGACTGGGGGAAATGTTCGGGCAGATTCTCGTTCCCACGGAAGAGATTGTGGAGATGAAACAGGGCAAAAGACATACTTCTGTTAAAAAGTTTTTGCCCAGTTATATTATTGTCGAAATGGAGTTATCCAAGGAGACCCAGCACCTGGTTACATCAACCCCCGGGATCACGAATTTTGTTGGCGCGTCGGGAAAACCTCAGGCTCTCAGGGAAACGGAGGTTAAGAGAATTCTGGCGCAGATAGACCGTTCCAAAAACCGGGAAACTCTTGATATTCCCTACAGGGTGGGCGAGGCTGTTAAGGTTGTTGACGGTCCTTTCTCCGATTTTGCCGGTACCGTAAGCGAGGTTAATCCCGAGAAACGTAAGCTCAAAGTGATGGTATCCATTTTTGGACGTCCTACGCCGGTTGAGCTTGATTATCTGCAGGTAAAAACCCTTTAAGGATTTTAATAAGGAGTTGTCGTGGCAAAAAAGGTTACAGGTATGATAAAATTACAGATTCCGGCCGGGAATGCCACTCCGGCGCCGCCCGTAGGACCCGCTCTGGGTCAGCAGGGGGTCAACATAATGGAATTCTGTAAGGCTTTCAATGCCCGAACCCAGAACCAGGCGGGAATGATAATACCCGTTATAATAACGGTTTACATCGATAAATCGTTTAGCTTTATAACAAAAACGCCACCCGCCGCAGTTCTTTTGAAAAAAGCGGCCAAATTGGAAAAGGGATCGGGCGAGCCCAATCGGGATAAGGTCGGTAATGTTACCAGAAGCCAGGTGCGCGAGATAGCCCAGCTTAAAATGCCTGACCTGAATGCGACCGATCTTGATATGGCCGAGAGGATTATCGCCGGAACCGCCCGGAGTATGGGAATTGAAGTCAAGGAATAAATAACGGGAGACTATTAAATAGAATTTAAGTTCAATAGTTTTGTTTGGTAATAATGGTCGATAAGGGGAGACCCAGCCGAAAGAGAGTTGAATGAAACGAAGCAGAAGTTACAAAGAGCACGCAGAGAAGATCGAACGCGGCAGACCTAATACCCTGGAAGATGCCGTGAAGCTCCTTCGCGAAACCGCTCGCGCGAAATTCGATGAATCTGTGGAAGCCACCGTCAGGCTTGGGGTTGATCCCCGTAAGGCCGACCAGATGGTGCGCGGGACTACGGTCTTGCCTCATGGAACGGGCAAGAAGGTTCGAGTTCTGGTTCTGGCTAAGGGGGATAAGGCCAAGGAGGCGGAAGAAGCGGGTGCAGATATGGTCGGTTCGGAAGAATATATCGAGAAAATTCAGGGCGGCTGGACCGATGTTGACACAATTATTGCTACACCTGACATGATGGGACAGGTCGGAAAGTTGGGAAAGATACTCGGCCCCAAAAAGCTTATGCCCAATCCTAAATCGGGCACTGTAACCATGGATATAGAAAGGGCAGTAAAGGCCACGAAGGCCGGAAAAATCGAATACCGTCTTGATAAAACCGCGAATATCCAGGTGGGAGTCGGAAAACTATCGTTCACCGATGAACAGATTTTGGAAAACCTGAGGGCTTTTTTCGGGGCTATTATGAGGGCTAAACCCGCCACCGCGAAGGGGACTTATCTTAAAAACGCTTCTGTGTGTAGTACTATGGGGCCGGGGATAAAGCTTGATACCAACGAGATAACAACGCTTGGAAGATAAAGGAAGGTATAAATTGAACAGGGAACAGAAAGAAAAGGAAGTCGCGGTCTTGAAGGACATGCTTTCCCGTTCCAGGCATGTTACCATTACGGATCATACCGGAATAAATGTCGGCGATCTCACGCAGCTGAGAAGAAATCTCAAGGAAGCCAGCAGCGAATTCCGGGTTTCTAAAAATACCTTTTTTAGGCATGCGGTGAAGAATACCGATTTCGAATCCCTGGCCGAGTTTTTTACGGGGCCGACATCGGTTGTGTTCGGTTACGATGATCCCGTGAAGGCTGCCAAGGTTATCAACCAGTCCATAAAAGATATCGAGAAACCGAAATTCAAAGGTTATTATTATGAAGGGCAGATTCTCGGTTTTGACGCTTTAAAGCGGATCGCGGAGCTTCCTTCGCAGGACCGGGTAATCGCGATATTGATAGCTACCGTCGAAGGGCCCATCAGCAGTTTTATAGGTGTGCTTGACGGGGCGGCGGTGGAGTTTATAGCGACTTTGGACGCGCTGGCGGAGAGCAGGAGATGAATTTGATCAGCCCGGGTGATGCTTCTGGGCCGATTCGGGAAATCGGCTTTCGTCCGGAGCATGAGGATAACGGTTAAACGAAGGAAAAGAGCAAATTTAATAAAAAGGTGGTTAATCGATGAGCGATAAAGTTCAACAGGCATTTGATATTATTAAAGAGATGACCGTATTGGAACTTTCCGATCTTTCCAAGAAGATGCAGGATGAATTCGGGGTCTCGCCGGCGTCGGCCGCTCCCGTGGTGATGGCCGGCGGAAACGCCGGCGCGGAAGCCGTGACGGCTGAGGAGAAAACTGAGTTTGACGTTGTACTGGAAAACGCCGGCGCGAAAAAGATTCAGGTAATTAAAGTCGTCCGCGAACTTACCAGTCTTGGTCTCAAGGAGGCAAAGGACCTCGTCGACGGGGCTCCCAGGGCTGTGAAGGAAGGTATTTCCAAAGAGGACGCCGAGGCGGCCAAGACCAAACTGGAAGAGGTCGGCGCCACGGTTGTGCTGAAGTAAATTCGAAAAAGGCGAAAAGCCATTTCCTTAATATTGGGTCTATCCCAATACAGGAGGTTTATGTGAGACCAGCCACAAAGGTCGATCGAATAAATTTTTCGAAGCTGAGTGAAAATGTCGAGATGCCGAATCTTCTCGACATTCAGCTTTCTTCATACGAGAATTTCCTTCAAAGGGAAGTGGATCCCGATAAGAGGGAAAACGTCGGCTTGCAGGCGGTATTCAATTCTATTTTCCCGATAACCGACGTTCACGAGCTGTATTCTCTTGAATTCGTAAGGTATACGCTCGGCGAACCGCGTTATTCAATTCTCGAATGCCGCGAAAGGAATATGACATATGGCGCTCCCCTCAAAGCCACCCTCAGGTTGGTTTCGAGGGAGGCTACTCCCGAGGGTGAAAAAATAGTCAAAGATATCATCGAGAAGGACGTTTTTCTTGGCGAGTTTCCGCTCCTTACGGCAAACGGCACTTTCATAATTAACGGGGCGGAGAGGGTGATAGTCAGCCAGCTTCACAGATCTCCGGGCGTGTTTTTCGATGAAGAGATTCATCCCAACGGGAAAAAGCTTTTCTCAGCGAGGATAATCCCTTACAGGGGATCATGGGTCGAATTCACGCTGGACGTCAACGATATCATGTACGTCCACATCGATTCCAGGCGCAAGCTGGCGGCCACGACTCTGCTTCGTTCCCTGGGAATCTCTTCGAACGCGGATCTTCTGAAGGAATTCTATAATACTACGGTCGAGTCGGTTTCTCCCAGAAAAGGAAACAGGTTTATAGGCGCGATAGCCGCGGGAAACGTGATCGATCCCTCAACCGGCGAAGTAATATTAACCGCCAATTCGGAGATTACTGACAGCGATTTTAAAAAATTATGCGAGATAAAGATCGAAAAACTTGAAATTCTCGACGTAGACATTTCCAGCGATGCGGGTATAATAAGAAATACTCTTACAAAGGACGCCACGTCGTCCACTGAAGAAGCCTTATTCAAGATTTACTCGTTAATTCGACCCGGGGACGCTCCGACCGTTGAGCTTGCCAAGGATCTTTTCGAGAAGCTGTTTTTCAATCCCAAACGATATGATCTGGGGGAAGTCGGTCGGTATATGATTAACCAGAGGCTAAATCTTCCGGTGCCTCTTGACCAATGTACCCTTTCCAAAGAAGATTTTCTCGCTATTGTCAAATATCTTATCAATCTGAGAAACGGTCTGGGCGATATAGACGATATCGACCACCTCGGCAACAGGAGAGCGAGGTCGGTCGGGGAGTTGCTTTCGAACCAGTTTTCGGTCGGTCTATCAAGGATGGCGCGTACCATCCGGGAAAGGATGAGCCTCAAGCAGCGGGAGGAAGATACACAGCTCTCTCCTCATGAGCTGGTAAACGCCAGGACGGTTTCATCGGTTATAGATACCTTTTTCGGTTCCTCCCAGCTTTCGCAGTTTATGGATCAAACCAATCCGCTGGCCGAACTGACTCATAAAAGAAGGCTTTCGGCGTTGGGCCCGGGAGGCCTGACCAGGGAACGTGCCGGATTTAAAGTCCGGGACGTTCATCATACTCATTACGGGCGCATCTGTCCGATTGAGACTCCGGAGGGTCCCAATATCGGTCTTATCTCCTCCCTCGCCACCTACGCGCGTATAAACAAATACGGATTTCTTGAAACTCCATACAAGGTGGTAAAGAACGGTAAAGTCACCGATGAGATCAAGTTTTTAACCGCGGATGAAGAAGACAGATACGTGGTGGCGCAGGCCAACGCTCCTCTTACAGATAAGAACCGTTTCGAGCTCGACAGGGTTAAAGCCAGACATCGGGGCGAATTTTTGGTGGTTAAGCCGGAGGAGGTCAACTTCATGGATGTTTCCCCGAAGCAGCTCGTGTCGGTGGCGGCATCGCTGATTCCCTTCCTTGAGCACGACGACGCCAACAGAGCTTTGATGGGATCGAACATGCAGAGGCAGGCCGTTCCTCTGCTCAGGACATCGGCACCCATAATCGGAACCGGGATGGAGAAAAAAGCGGCTCTGGATTCAGGGGCGGTAATAGTCGCGCGACGAGCGGGGGTTGTGGAATATGTGGATTCTGAAAAAATAGTAATCAAACCCCAGCTCCGGGAAAAAGAAAAGCTGAAGGAGTTGGTGGAATTCGACCAGTGCGACCTGATTAAATTTATGCGTTCCAACCAGGATACCTGCATCAGCCAGAAGCCCATTGTCAATGAAGGGGACAGAGTTGAAGCGGGGGATATTATTGCCGACGGCGCGGCGACCGCGAACGGCGAGCTCGCGCTGGGATCCAATGTCCTGGTGGGATTCATGCCCTGGCGCGGATATAATTTCGAGGATGCCATTATAGTTTCGGAAAGATGCGTTACCGAGGATGTATTCACCTCCGTTCATATCGAATCTTTCGAGCTCCAGGTCAGGGATACGAAAAGGGGCCCGGAAGAGATAACCAGAGAGATCCCCAATGTCTCCGAAGAGGCGTTAATGAATCTGGATGAGCGCGGTATTATCCGTACCGGAGCTGAAGTCGAAGCCGGCGATATTCTTGTGGGGAAGGTCACGCCCAAGGGCGAGACCGAACTATCTCCCGAGGAAAGGCTTCTCAGAGCGATTTTCGGCGAGAAAGCCGGCGATGTACGGGACGCTTCCTTGAAAGCCCCCCCGGGAATGAACGGAATTGTAGTTGATACCAAGATATTCTCCCGTAAAGAGAGATCGGAAGCGGCCAAAAAGCAGGAGCGTAGCGAGGTCTCCAAGCTGAAGCGCAATTTTGCCAAGCAGATAGAATATATAATTGCGGTCAGAAACAAACATCTCGATTCTGTTCTTGAGGGTCTAACCGCTCGCACCATTCACGATGAGAATGGTGAAGTCGTGTTTAAGGCCGGTACGAAGTTCAAAGAGGGGAGTTTTGCCGATTGCCACGCCCAGGAGCTAATCGCGGAGAACGGTTTTACGGCTGACGATAAAGTCAGCAACAAAGTTGAGCAGATATTGGCTCAATCCCGGGATCTTGTTTCGAAGAAAAACGCCCAGCAGGAAATTGAAATAGAAAAAGTGGTAAGGGGGGCGGAACTGCCTCCGGGCGTAGTCCAACTTGTTAAGGTTTCGATTGCCACCAAACGGCCGTTATCGGTTGGAGATAAAATGGCCGGCAGACACGGGAATAAGGGTGTGGTCGCGAAAGTGGTGCCGGTCGAGGATATGCCGTATTTGCCTGACGGTACCCCGCTGGATATACTCCTTAATCCGCTGGGCGTCCCGTCTCGCATGAACGTGGGACAAATACTGGAAACTCATCTGGGTTGGGCGGCGAATGTCCTCGGGATGAGATTTTCTACTCCCGTTTTTGACGGCGCGACTCTCGAGGAGGTAAAAAATTACCTCAGAGAGGCCAAACTTCCCAATAGCGGTAAATCGATGGCGTATGACGGCAGGACCGGCGAACCGTTCGATAACGAAATCACCGTCGGTTACATGTACATGATGAAACTGTCGCACCTGGTGGACGATAAAATTCACGCCAGATCTATCGGTCCCTACTCTCTGGTTACTCAGCAGCCTCTGGGCGGTAAGGCGCAGTTCGGAGGGCAGAGGTTCGGGGAGATGGAGGTCTGGGCGCTCGAGGCTTATGGTGCGGCCTATGTTCTGCAGGAAATGTTAACGGTAAAATCCGACGATGTTACGGGTCGGTCGCGGGTGTACGAGGCCATAGTGAAAGGTGAAAATCCTCCGGAACCAGGTATTCCGGAGTCGTTCAATGTTCTGGTCAAGGAGCTCCAGTCGCTGGGGCTTGACGTTGAGTTAATAGAAAAGTAGGTCCTTTAAGGATTTTTTGATAAGGAGTCTTTTAGTGGTTGATCCATTTGCAAAAAACCAGAGAAGACCATCGGATTTTGAGGCCTTGAGAATAAAAATCGCCTCACCGGAGACTATCAGGTCCTGGTCATATGGTGAAGTTACCAAACCGGAAACGATAAATTATCGCAGTTTCAAGCCGGAGAAAGACGGTCTGTTCTGCGAAAGGATTTTCGGCCCGGTGAAAGACTGGGAATGTAACTGCGGTAAATATAAACGTATCCGTTTCCGCGGAATCGTATGTGACAGATGCGGCGTTGAGGTTACTCAGTCGAAGGTTCGCAGAGATAGGATGGGGCACATCGATCTGGCGGTTCCCGTAACCCATATCTGGTTTTCTCATTCGCTGCCGTCGCGGATCGGATATCTATTAGACCTTCCCCTGAGATCTCTGGAAAGGATTATATACTACCAGTCATACATAGTGATCGACCCCGGAAATACGTCTCTCAAGAAGATGGATATTATATCTGAAGATGAATTTTACGATCTTGAGGAGTCCGGCAAGGGATTCGTGGCGAAAATGGGCGCGGAGGCGGTTCGCGATCTTTTGAGAGGATTGGATATAGATGAACTGGCGGTTTCATTAAGGGCGCAGGTGAAAGTTGAAACTTCGGTGCAGCGTAAGAAAGATACCCTGAAAAGACTGAGAGTTATAGAGGCATTTCGTCAGTCGGATAATGATCCTTCATGGATGGTAATGGAAGTAATACCTGTAATTCCGCCGGATTTGAGACCGTTGGTGCCGCTGGAGGGCGGGCGGTTCGCTACTTCCGATCTGAACGATCTTTACAGGCGCGTGATTAACAGAAACAATCGCCTTAAAAAACTCATCGAGATAAAAGCGCCCGAGGTTATCCTCCGTAATGAAAAAAGGATGCTTCAGGAAGCGGTGGACGCGCTTTTTGATAACGGCAGGCGTTCTCGATCGGTTCGGGGCGATTCCAAACGCCCGTTGAAATCGCTTTCCGATCTGCTTAAAGGCAAACAGGGTAGATTCCGGCAGAATCTGCTTGGCAAACGTGTCGATTATTCCGGGCGTTCTGTCATTGTGGTGGGGCCGGAACTGCAGCTTCATCAATGCGGGCTTCCCAAGAATATGGCGCTTGAGCTTTTCAAGCCGTTCATAATCAATAAATTGGAAGAGAAGGGTTTTGTCCAGACTGTCAAATCGGCCAAAAGATTGGTCGAGCGGGAACGTCCCGAAGTATGGGATATAATGGAAGAGATTATTAAGGATCACCCGGTCCTCTTAAACCGCGCTCCTACGTTGCATCTGCTTGGCATCCAGGCTTTTTACCCTGTTCTGGTCGAGGGCAAGGCGATCCGGCTACACCCCCTGGTCTGCGCCGCTTTTAACGCCGACTTCGATGGTGACCAAATGGCTGTTCATGTTCCGCTTTCTTTTGAAGCGCAACTGGAAGCCAGAATATTGATGATCGCGTCCAAAAACCTTCTTCAACCATCGTCCGGAAAGCCGATAGCGGTTCCCTCGCAGGATATGGTTATCGGATGCTATTATTTGACCAAAGACAAAGACGGCGACAGGGGAGAGGGCAAGATTTTCAGTAGTCAGGACGAGGTAATATTTGCGCATTCTCAGAACGGCGTGGGGCTTCATGCCCGGATTAAACTCTACATGCCCGAGGAGAAAAAGTTGGTGGAAACCACTGTAGGGCGCGTCATTTTCAATCAGATTATTCCCGATGAAATCGGTTTCTTCAATAAAACCGCATCCAGGAGCGTTATCCAGGAGCTTGTATCGGATGCTTACAGGAAAATAGGCATTGAACGAACCGCGAATTTCCTGGATAAACTTAAGACTATCGGTTTTGAATATGCTACGCTTGCGGGCGTTACCGTAGGCATAGACGATATGGTCGTTCCGGACCAGAAAGCGGAATTGCTGGAAAAAGCCAATAAAGAAGTCGCCGAAATAACCAGGCAGTATGAAAAAGGAGCTATTACGAACGGGGAACGCTACAATAAGGTCATAGATACCTGGACCAGGACAACCAGTGAAATTTCCGAGGTTTTATTCAGCAATCTAACCGAAAAGGACCGGGGATTCAATTCGATATTTATGATGGCCGATTCCGGGGCGAGAGGCTCTAAAGAACAGATCAGGCAGCTGGCCGGAATGCGGGGTTTGATGGCCAAACCTCAAAAGAGAATTACCGGGCAGATCGGAGAAATTATCGAGTACCCCATCACCGCCAATTTCAAGGAAGGACTCACCGTTCTAGAGTATTTTATTTCGACGCACGGGGCGAGAAAAGGTCTGGCCGATACCGCGTTAAAAACCGCCGATGCCGGATATCTCACCAGGAGGCTTGTGGACGTTGCTCAGGATGTAATCGTGACCGAAATCGACTGCGGTACTATTCTCGGTATCGATGTTTCGTCCTTGAAGGAGGGCGAGGAGATCATAGAACCGGTCAGAGACCGCATACTCGGGCGAGTTACCTTGATGGACATTTACAATCCTATCACGGACGAGTTGATAATCGAGGGCGGCAAGGAGATTGACGAGGAGATCGCGACTCAGATTGAAGAAATCGGTTTGGAATCGGTGCCGATAAGATCGGTTTTGACCTGCGAGTCCCGCAGGGGCGTATGCGCCATGTGTTACGGCCGCAATTTAACGTCGGGATACATGGTGGATCTTGGCGAGGCCGTAGGCGTTATAGCCGCTCAATCCATCGGCGAACCCGGCACCCAGCTTACGCTGAGAACGTTTCATATAGGTGGAACTGCGGCGGTAATTTCAGAACAGTCGAAGATTACCTCCAAGAGCAATGGCAAAGTGGTATTCAATCGGATAAAAACCGTACCGGCACAGGAAAAGGGCTCTTACAAAGTGCTTTCCAGAAACAGTGAACTCCAGATTGTCGATGAGAAGGACCGGGTAAGACAGAGATACAGTATTCCATACGGCTGTACGCTCAAGGTGAAAAATGGTCAGAACATTGAAAAGGGCAACGTTATTTTTGAATGGGATCCGCATACGAATACGATTCTGGCAAACAAATCGGGAATGGTTGAATTTATTGATATTATTGAAAATGTCACTTATCGCGAGGAGCTTGACGAATCGACGGGTCTGTCGGCGCAGGTGATCATAGAGCAGCGCGAGAAAACGCTTCGGCCGCATATCGCTATTGTCGATGAGGGTGGTAAGAGATTGGTCAATTATTCCATCCCGGTGGGAGCGCATTTGATGGTAAAAGACGGCGAGCAGATTAAGGCCGGTCAGGCGCTGGTCAAAATCCCCCGGGAGATTTATAAAACCAAAGATATCACCGGCGGTTTGCCAAGAGTCGCCGAACTTTTCGAAGCCCGTCACCCTAAAGATCCGGCCGTCGTGACCGAGATCGACGGGATTGTCGAATATGGCAAAGTCGTAAGAGGAAACCAGCAGATAATCATCCACGGCGAGCACGGGGAGGATAAAGAGTATCTGGTTCCCCATGGCAAGCACCTTCTCGTTCACGATAGCGATCAGGTTTTGGCCGGGGATAGGCTGTGCGAAGGTCCTATCGACCCGCATGATATTTTGAGAATCAAGGGGCCGAACGAGGTTCAGGAATACCTGGTTAACGAGATCCAGGGGGTCTACCGTTTGCAGGGAGTAAAAATAAACGATAAACATATTGAGGTTATCGTTCGACAGGTATTACAGAAAGTGAGAATTCTTGATGTGGGCGATACGAATTTTTTGGAAGGAGAAGTGGTGGACAAGATCAGGCTCAACGACGAAAACGACAGGGTTTTGAATGAGGGCGGGAATCCCGCCACATACGAGCCCCTTCTTCTGGGAATAACGAAGGCCTCTCTCTCGACGGAGAGTTTCATTTCGGCAGCGTCGTTCCAGGAAACCACAAGAGTCCTTACGGAGGCCTCGATAAACGGTAAGGTGGATCAGCTTCTGGGATTGAAAGAAAACGTTATTATCGGACGATTGATACCGGCCGGCACGGGTCTCGAGGCGTACAATGATCTGGATATCGATGAGGACAGGGAAGTCGACGAGGTGGAACAGCAATTTGAAGCTATTGGATAAAAAAGACTTGACAGGAAATGAAAACAATTTATTTTGAAAGGTTTTATTTTTGGTAGGAGGTTGATTGCCGACAATTAATCAATTAGTCAGGCTGGGCCGTAAGAGGATGTTTGAGAAGGCCAACACGCCCGCCCTGAAGAGATGTCCGCAGAAAAGGGGAGTTTGCGTGAGAGTTTATACATCTACGCCCAAAAAGCCGAATTCTGCGTTAAGAAAAGTCGCCCGCGTCAGGCTTACCAATAGTATCGAGGTAACGGCGTATATTCCGGGCGAAGGGCATAATCTTCAGGAGCACTCGATAGTCTTGATAAGGGGCGGACGCGTGAAGGATCTTCCCGGAGTACGTTATCATATAATAAGGGGAACTTTGGATACGGCCGGGGTTGCAGACAGGAAAAAAGGTAGATCGAAATATGGGGTTAAGAGGCCCAAGAAATAAAATAAGGTTTTTATGTCGCGGAGAAAAAGAGCTTTAAAAAGGGAAAAAACACCTGATCCTCGTTTCGGATCGACGCTGGTAACGCAGTTTGTCAGCGGTATCATGAAGCGCGGAAAGAAATCGGTGGCAGAAGGTATTTTTTATGATGCCATCGATTCAATCGAGAAGAAAACCAGCCAGAACGGTCTCGAGGTTTTTCAGAAGGCGATGAATAACGTAAAGCCGATGCTGGAGGTTAAATCGCGCAGGGTCGGCGGAGCCAATTACCAAGTCCCCGTTGAGGTTCGGCCCGCCAGGAGAACCGCTCTCGCCATCAGATGGATTATCAATTACTCCCGCGCCCGTTCCGAGAAAACCATGGCCGAAAAACTGGCGGCGGAAATTCTCGCCGCTTCCCGCAACGAGGGCGCTTCGGTAAAGAAAAAAGACGATACTCACAGGATGGCCGAGGCCAACAAGGCGTTTGCCCATTTCAGATGGTAACGCGGTGTCCATTCGAGATGAGGGTTGATGAGAATCAGAGATAGTTAGAAACCGAGAATACCTGGGGAGATCCGCTGCCTGACGGTCCCGGGATTCTTGGGGCCTGACGATGGAAGGTAGTGGATTTTTTTATGTCGGATCAAGAGCATTTAACACAGACGCGCAATATCGGAATTATGGCGCATATAGATGCGGGTAAAACCACTACTACCGAGCGTATCCTTTTTTATGCCGGGAAAACCCATCGAATTGGAGAGGTTGATAATGGCGACGCGGCCATGGACTGGATGGAGCAGGAGAAGGAACGCGGCATAACGATTACGTCGGCGGCAACCACTATTTTCTGGAATAAAAAGAGGATCAATATAATCGATACTCCGGGACATGTTGATTTCACCATGGAAGTCGAACGATCGCTCAGGGTTCTTGACGGCGCGATCGCGATTTTTTGTTCTGTTGGGGGGGTGGAACCGCAATCGGAGACTGTCTGGAGACAAGCCGATAAGTATAAAGTTCCGCGGATCGCCTATATCAATAAGATGGATCGAGTGGGGGCCGACTTTTTCGGTGTTGTGGAGATGATGAAAAAGCGGCTGGGGGCAAATGCCGTTCCCATTCAATTGCCCATAGGTTCGGGAGAATTATTTAATGGCATTATTGACCTCATAAATATGAAGGCGAGGTTTTATCAGGAGGGCACTCAGGGAACCGTATTTTCCGATGAGGGCGTGCCGGATTCCCTGTTGGCCGAGGCCAATAGATGGCGTGAAGCTCTGCTTGAGAATATTTCGGATTACGATGATGCTTTGCTTGAGAAATTCATTCAGGAAGAATCGATCGAGCCTGAGGATATAAAGACTGCCCTTCGCAAAGCGGTTATCGATTTAAAAGTTATTCCCGTCCTCTGCGGATCGTCTTTTAAGAATAAAGGTGTGCAGGCTTTGCTCGATGCGGTGGTGAACTATCTCCCGTCGCCGTTGGATCTTCCCCCGGTAAAGGGACATGATCCGAAAACGGGTAAAGAGCTTATAAGAAGGCCCGATCCCCAGGAACCTTTGTCCTGCATCGTATTTAAAATAATGAGCGATCCTTATGTCGGGAAATTGGCATATGCCAGAATTTATTCCGGCACGTTAAAAAAGGGAGACACCATTTACAACGCCGTAAATGGCAAGCGCGAACGCGTGGCCAGAATTCTTGCCATGCACGCCAACAAACGTGCGAATCTCCAGGAGGTCCGCGCCGGAGATATAGTCGCGCTGGTGGGATTGAAAGAAACAACAACGGGGAATACGATTTGCTCTGAAGAAAATCCGATCATTCTTGAAGAGATGTCATTTCCCAATCCCGTCATATATATCGCCATCGAGCCCAAGACCAAGGCGGATCAGGATAGACTGTCTGATGCTTTGGCGCGTCTATCTGAAGAAGATCCGACGTTCAAGGTAAAAGTCGATCCGGAGACGGGTCAGACTATCATGTCCGGAATGGGCGAACTGCATCTGGAGATACTGACCGAGAGAATGAAAAGGGAATTCAAGGTCGCCGCTAACGTTGGCAAACCTCAAGTAGCTTACAGGGAGACGATTACCTCGGAAGCGCAAGCCGAAGGCAAATTTATCAGGCAGACGGGCGGACGCGGGCAGTACGGACATGTCAAAATCCGGGTTTCTCCCAACGAAACCGGCAAAGGATTTTTATTTGCCAATAAAATTAGTGGTGGAAGTATACCGGCTGATTATATTCCGTCGGTTGAGAAGGGGATTAAAGAGGCTCTGGAGAACGGTGTTCTGGCCGGTTACCCCATGGTTGACATCAAGGTTGAGCTTTATGACGGTTCTTACCATGAGATCGACTCGTCCGATCTGGCTTTTCGCATAGCCGGATCAATCGCGTTTCAGGATGCCGTCAGAAAAGCCGATCCCGCGATTCTCGAACCGATTATGGATATCGAAATCGTCGTACCCGAAGAATACATGGGAGATATTATAGGCGATTTAAATACGAGACGCGGGAAGGTTGCCGGAATGATTCACAGGGCCGAGGCGGTAGTGATTGCGGCGCAGGTTCCTCTTTCAGAGATGTTCGGATATGCCACGATTTTAAGATCGCTGTCGCAAGGGCGCGCCGTCTATTCGATGCAATTTTCACATTACTCCGCCGTTCCTGATGATATTCAGGATAAAATGGTTAGAAGAGTTCGCGGGGTTCTGGTTGGACAGAGAAGATAATGAGGATTAAATAAATAAAAGGGAGATTTCTCTTATGGCCAAGGCGAAATTTGAGAGGACCAAGCCGCACGTTAATGTTGGTACCATTGGTCATGTGGACCATGGCAAGACGACGTTGACGGCTGCCATAACGATGATATTGGCGCGGAAGAACAAGGCGATATCGATTCGTG
>CP070742.1:875498-920560 GCA_020348065.1 Candidatus Zixiibacteriota bacterium | reverse complement strand
TTTGGTGACCCCGTAAATCCTTACTCCGGGAACAGACGCCCCGGTTTCATCCACCGCCTTGCCGACAATTGTGCCTGTACCGGGAAGCGGCTCAACCCACAATTCGGGATTGCGGGCATGACTTTCCTGGTTTGAATCATCCAGGTCGGAGAGGGATACCTCAAAATGAAGATGCTCGTTGGTCACATTACCCTTTTTGCCAATTGATCCAATAATATCTCCCCTTTTAACAGCATCTCCAATATTCTTGAAAATATCGTGCTGATGATGGTAATGGGCGTAGACGTAAAAATCCCCCTCTCTGCGATCGCATTTTAAAACCGAATGGCCTATTTCTCTGTCGATAAACACAATAGTACCGTCATCGACCGCCAGAAGCGGCGTTCCTTCGGGGGCGTTGTATTCATTACCCTGGTGCTGCCTGAAATTTCCCCCCATGGTGGAACCGTATAAATAAGTTTGATCTTTCAGATTCTGATCATGGGGACGGACCGGGCGCAACATCCATTGATGTTTGGGAACCTCGGTTTCTGAAAATTCGATTTCAACATGTCCTTCATCTATAAGCTCCGGAGCGTCCGAAACCAATCTGAACAATCCGGTGTTGGTGCCCGCCAGTACCTCTCCTTCTACTGTTATACCGACACAATTCACCCCGCCCCGAGGCAGTCCTTTTTCATAATTATATACCTTCCAGCTCTTGATTTTCAAATTGTAAGCCGCTATCTCCTTATAGGTCGCGATCCAGAGATTTTGCTCACCGTCAATCAAGAGATCTCGCACAAAGGGGCTTGAGAGGAAACCGTCGCCGGCTTTTTCCCAGGCGCCTCCCCCGTTTTTTGAAAAATACAAACCATCATCGCAGCCCGCGAAAATTCTGTCGCCGGCGAATTCCACGGCCCTGACCTTACAGTCGGGAATATGTTCCGAGGAATATTTGTCGTTGGGAGAGAAATTTGCCCAGGTGGCGCCGCCATCACCGGAAAATGACAAACCATACAAGGTGCCCAGTGCAATGGTGTCGCCCCTGATTTTCATATCGTATATATACTGAGATCCGATCCCGCTTTTTTCATCCAGGGCGCTCCAATCTTTTATATTCTCAAAAATCACCAGGCCGTCGGCGGTGGGAACATATTTTTTCCCTTTTATTATCTTGGCATTCACCGTATAGAGATATTCGATACCAAAGAAATTATATCCAAATCGTTCCCAGCTTTTTCCGTAATCGGTGGAGATATTGAGTCCGTCGCCCAGCGTAGCGAGGATGATATACTTTTTGTCCCAATCTCCACCCAGAATAAAATTCCATGACAGTCCCTTGCCCGTATCGAATACAGCCCAGCTTCCACCGTTATTGTCGCTGAAAAGCGCTCCCCTGCCGAAGGTTCCGATTAATATCGAATCTCCTTTTACATCGATACTTAAAATATGCGAATCAGCGAATCCTTCAGGTAAATTATATCTCTGCCAGCTTCTCATCTCGTCTTTTGAACAGGAAAAAAACGCCGCCGCTATTAACACTATTGCTGCTATCTTTTTCATCACCCACTCCAGTCATGTCGAAATTTATTATCTAATAAAAACGCGGAACTTATGAAATCAATCCCAACCAGTCTTTAAGCAAAAATGTCAACCGGCCGATAAGCAGTGAAATGCGCGCCATGACCGTATATCCGAAGGTAGCTCCGAAAAATATCATAAGATAAAATGTTCCCAGCCGCGTTATCTTCCCAAAAGCTCCTTTTTGCTCCTTTGAAAAGAAGAAATAAAACAATGTCGATATCAATCCCGCCAGGATCACGATGGCGTTAATCAATGACCAGAACGAATCGATATGCAAAAACGGTCTTATAGTTGCGTCAATCTGCCTTAATATATAAGATTGCATATTTGCTGGAATGGAAGCACCTGCTCCGAAGCCGATATAAAGAGCCAACGCAACCCGCGACATCCAGGCATACTTCGGAACGAACCTGGCGAACATCAATAGCCCCAGGGCTACCGGAATCAACAGCCATATAAACGAGATTATCGAGCCGAACCCTCCGATTCCAAACATTACCGAAAGGCCCTTGCCGACCGGTTCAAAAGCTTTCGGTAAAAGGGTGGTATCAAAGGTGGTTACCAGAAGAAATCCGACCGATATTCCGATTAAAAGGCTCTCAGAGAACCTGTAGATGGGATTGTCTTTATAGAGAAAGGAATAAATGGCCAGGGTAAGAATAGATGCGATCCAGATACCTGCACCATCCGCGGTGAACAGCGACACGCATATCAGTCCGGAATTCAAATCACTTACCTCTTCTTCTCATAATAAAGGCGACATTACCGATTATTATGAATCCGATCATAACCAGGTGGGCGATTGACTGCGCGTCCATACCCCGGGCGGCCCTTCCCGGTGTCTTTATCAATTTCTCATATTCTGCCGCCCCTTTTAAACCCGCCACCATACCTACCATCTGTCCGGAGTCGATGAAGGGGAAAAAGGTGGTAGCCATAACCGCTGTAAGGCCGGCGACGACCTTTACCTTAAACCGGGCATTGGCGTAATTAACCCAGTATACGGGCGTATCGTCGTCCGTTACGGAGATAACCAGTTTGACATCGTTGTAATTACTGACCTCGTTCATCAAAGGCAGCTCTCCGACCGGGATTCCCCGATCATCTTTGGGAAATACTTTTTCAAAAGATGTGCCCAGTCCCAGAATAGCGGCCGTAATTTCCGGCCTGAAACCGAGGAAAACATAATCGGTACCCTCGGTCTTATCAAATTCCGCAGATGTTCGTCTGATATTTTGCCTTCCGATGCCGTTACCCTCGGCTCTCAAGGCCATCCCCACCACGCGGATATCTTTCTTGAAGAGATGACGCAGGATAGCGTCGGACATGGGAATCATTTCGGGAAGAGTGCCGGTATCGTGATCGTAGGAAACCAGAACGATATCTCCCGGCTCAAGCTTTTCAATATAATTGTAGACATTTCTAACATCGTCGGTAACGCTTACGGGCAAACCTATTTTGGCCAGAAGCGGCAGCCCCACACCTAAAAACATGAAAAGGAAAATGATCCGGCGATCCAGTGTTTTGGCTTTTTCCCAGATACTCATATTATTCTTTCCCCAGGTATGTCCTTTCGACCCCGAGAATAACTCTCAGCGAAACGGCGATTGTCCCCAGGCCCACCCCGATAAATATCCCTCTCCTGGCTGTCATGGAGGGATTTATCAAAATCCAGTTGGCGATATCCGAAAAGGGCGGAATGGCGTTGCCCACCGAGGCTATTCCGAACATTATCATGACCGCGGAGAATAAGAGCAAGAAGGCTTCCAGGTTGCGGGCCAAAAATCCCCTGTAGGCCGCGGAGGCGACAAAAAACGCCAGCAGGGAGAAAACGGTGGCCTGCATCGGCGCCATCATGTTATTGAAAACCCACATGAAAGACCCGCCGTCGCCGCGTCCCCCGATAAATCCCAGCAGGGACATGACGATCAGGGACGCCACCGTAACCAGGTTGTAAAACCATCCCCGTTCCCTCCGCGACACTCTCGAAAAATGATATTTAAGAAGCCCCACGACTCCCACTATCAGCGCAAAGGCGTAAATAATCTGAACCCAGTTGGTAATTTCGTTGTAGGCGTCGGTGGAGAGCTTGGACGGTACGAAGAACTGAACAAGCATAGTCATCCCGAAGGAAAAGCAGACCAGTATTGGAAAGGTTCTTCTCATATCACGCGGTCAAAAACAGGTTTACAAACCATTCCTGGTTCAAAAGCCCGACCACGGCTCCGAATAAAATCATGATAATTATAATAACCTTCAGGTAATCCGAGCCCTTCAAGGTGCCCACCACCTGCGGATCTCCCGATAAATATCCTGAAGCCGCGAATAATTCTTCGCCGATAAGCACGAAGTCGCAGGCCACAATAAAAAAGGCCATCTGGATGGAGGAGTCAGTGCCGGCTATCTGAATAGCCCCTATCGAATTTCCGGTCTCGGCCAGGATAAGCGATTCTGCCTCGAAAGTTCCGAAAAACAGGTTGGTGGCGGGACGTTCCCTCATCATAATACCGTCCACCGCCGCGGCGTAGCCGAATTGGCTGTCGGTAACAAAGTATATATTATCGGGATTGTACAGATCGGCGTGCCCGGCCTTGGTGTATCCCTCCCGGGCGACCTCCTGGGCGACAGCCGTCACCACCGGGTCGTTATTGGGAAATATAAGAGGCGTACCGTAGGAGGCCACTTTTTCGGCCACCGATCCCAGGATATTCATGCTGGCGATCGACGCCGGTCGCTCCATTTTGCCGCGCCCCGAGGAATACAGGATAGGCTTGCCCATCTCGGTGGCCCGTCCGATGGCCTCATCCATGGCGTTAAGCCCGGCGATAGGCCTTAGATAAAGAGATTTGCCCTTCCTGCCAAGTATAATGAATATTCCCACGAAAGCGCCCGTAATTAATATGCCTATAAGCACGTTGGTTCTGGATCTGTTATACCAGTTCTCTTCGGGAGCTGCCGGTCCGGCAACATTTGATTCCCATGATATTGTGGAGTCGGAATATGCCAGTTTATAATAATAGCTACGCCCGGTGGCAAGATTCTCGTCGATTTTTCGCCGCGACGGATCGAGCCGGGATACGATATCGATTGACGTAAATTCACCATCAGGCGATTCGGATCTCAATAGGCTGTAAATCTCCGGGTCGATTGACCGCAAATCATCGGGAGGCAAGGGATCCCACTCCACGGTAAGCCTGGTTCCGTCATCGTTGGGCTGATCGGAAATATATAATTCAAAGGCAAATACCTGCAAAGGCATTAAAGCAAACAAAGCCGATATGATAAAAAATCGCTTCATACCTGCAGAATTTTATAAGCATTTTGACGGCCTGTCAAGCCCTACAAACCTGATGAGATAAAAACGGTATACACAGGTATTGAATCCCCTGTTGGTCCTTGACATAAAGCTCCCGACTGAGATAAAATCTTCCTGTGCGGTATTTTTGTTTGATCTCCCTGGTTTTGGGCCTGAGCTGTTCGGGCTCAAAAAACGAAACGGGCACGATTCGCTTCTGGCAGTTCTGGTCCGATGTCAACACCAAACCTGTCGTGGAGAAGATGGTGAGAGATTTCGAGATACGCAATCCCGGGGTAAAGGTGAAAATAACCGATCTCACTTGGGCCAACGGTCATGACAAGCTGGTGATATCGTTCGCCGCCGATGATCCTCCCGACGTGATGGAACTCGGCTCGGACTGGATCGCGGAGTTCGCTTCGGAGGGCCTTCTGGCTGATTTCCGTTCCGATCTTCCGGAAAATTACCTCGCACCGGCAAAATGGCGGGGCGATCTCTATGCTTTGCCCTGGATGCTGGCATCGAGAATATTTTATTTCAACCTCGATTTATTAGACAAGGCCGGTGTAGAGGTGCCGGAAAATCGGGATGATCTGCTGAAGGCCTGCGAAAAAATCGACGATCTGGGGGAGGATTATTTCGGTTTCGGGTGCAATTCCGCCGAAAAACATCGGCTCTACAAGAAATATCTGCCGTTTTTATGGAGTAACGGCGGTAATATCATGAGCCCTGACGGCAAAACCTGTGAGCTGGGATCAGAACAGGCGATAGAAGCGCTTGAATGCTACCTCAAAATCTGTGACTGCGGCGCTATCGAAAGCCAGAGGAGGCTGGAGGAGTATTTCATTGACGGCAAACTCGGATTTATAATTTCCGGCGGCTGGCTATTGAATAAACTGAAACGCTCAAAGGTCAATTTTGAATACAGGCTGGTACCGATCATGAATCCGTCGGGCGGGACAGGCATCTCCTTTTTCGGCGGAGAGTATATAGCCGTAAACGCCAAATCGAAAAATCTCGAAACGGCCAAAAAACTTGCAAAATTTCTTACCCAAAAAGAAAATTCGCAGGCTTTATGCGACGCCGCCGGTTTCGGATTCCCCCCCTATCCCGGCCTCGAGATAACCGACCCACAGAAGCGAATACTTGCCTTCCAGCTGGAAAATTCCCGGTCCGCCCCGCCAACCCCCCTGTGGGTCTACATCGAACAGGATATCGAAGACGCCATCGAAGCCGCCATATACGGTCACGGTACCGCGGAAGAGGTTTTGCTCAGAGCGGCAAAGACAATCGACGCCAAATTGAAATCGGAAGACTATGCGGACTAAACACAAAATACTGCTTTTCACACTTCCCTGGATTGTTTACCTGCTGGTTTTCTGGCTGTATCCCATAAGTTATTCGCTTTATCTGTCCTTCACCGATTTTAAGCTGCTTCAGGGGTCCGGTGATTTTATCGGCTTCACCAATTATTCCAATCTACTATCCGACCCGGTATTTTTGACGTCTTTGAAGAACACGTTTTATTTTGTCTTCGGTACTATTCCCGTTACAACGGTTCTCGCTCTGATTTTCGCTTTGCTTATCGCCGAGAAAATACCCGGGCATAAAATATTCCAGGCCGCCTATTTTATACCGTCTATAACAGCCATGGTGGTAATAGCGCTGATATTCTACAACCTGTATTCACGAGGCGGATATCTTTTTTCCCTGTGTCAGATCGCGGGGCTCTCTCCACCGGAAAACGGTTTTTTACAGTCGGAAAAGACGGCGCTTCTTTCGATCATGGCCATGGACGTCTGGGTCGCTATCGGCTATTATGTTCTGATCTTTCTGGCCGGAATAAAATCGATTCCTATTGAGCTTTACGAGGCCGCCCGGGGGGACGGCGCCGGGTTTTTCCGGAGAAGCGCGAGCATCACCATCCCCTTACTCAAATCGACGTTCGCCTTCGTGATTGTGCTCAATACCATAAGGTCGTTTCAGATTTTCGTGGAGATATTCGTAATGACCTCGGGGCGGCCGTTCAATTCCACCCTCACCGCCGTATTCTTTATATTCGAGAGGGGAATCAGCCGGGGAAGTATCGGGTACGCCTCGGCGGCGGCCTATATCCTCTTTATAATTCTTCTTACATTTTCGCTGCTTCAATTCAAACTGATCAACGTCAGGAAATCAGCATGAAAAAAGCGCTTATGTTATGGATGGTTCCGGCATTCCTATCAATTGTGCTTTTTATCATGATTTTCCCTATGATATATATGATCCTCTTAAGTTTTCAGGAGCCGGGCAGTTTCTCACTGAGCCTGCGAAATTTCGGTTTGACTTTAAAGAACTATGCGGTAGTATTCAAATCAAACAATTTCGGGACTTATTTTTTCAATTCCGCCTTTGTGGCCCTGGCCGTTACAGCGGGTAATATCGTTTTCTGCGCCATGGTAGGGTACGGGTTATCACGCGGAAACATTAGAATAACCTGGCCCATATTTCTATCGGCGGTAGCGATGCTAATGGTTCCGGTTCACGTGCTCATACTCCCCATTTTCCAGATGATGCTCAAATTCGGCTGGTTCGATACCTACCTGGCACTGATAGTCCCCTGGCTGGTGGCGCCGCTTGGCGTATTTTTGATGAAGCAGTATATCGACGGATTGCCGACCGACCTGGAGGACGCCGCCCGGGTGGACGGGGCCGGCGAGATATCGATATTTTTCAAAATAGTCCTTCCTTTATGCAAACCGGCGCTGGCGGTGCTTTCGGTCCAGATTTTCCTGACCACCTGGAACTCATTTCTATTCCCCAAAATCCTCACCAATTCCAGCAAGATGTATACCCTGCCGGTGGGGCTGGCGTTGATGCAGGATCCCCGTTCCAGCGACTGGCCGGTATCCATGGCCGGTTCGACAGTAGCCGCGCTGCCGGTTATTATATTCTTTTTAATTTTTCAAAAACGGATAACCGAGGGTATTACCGCCGGGGCTTTAAAACAGTAAAATGCTACCTGCTTAGCTTCAAATAATCTTTGATGCCTTCCATAATCGCTTTGGCGCATTTTCTCTGGTAGCTGTCGGTCTTCAGCCTGGCTTCCTGCTCGGGAATCATCATAAAGGCGCATTCTACCAGAACCGCGGGAAGCTCCGGCGGCCTGGTCAGCACCAGGTTACCGTAATAAAGCCCGTGGTCCGGCAATCCCGTCTTTTTAACCATACGCGTATGAATCGCCTCCGCCAACGGCTTCGAGTGTGGATGATAGTAGTAAACCGAGACCCCGTTATTCTCAAACGGATTTATACCGTCGGGCAGAGCGTTATTATGAATCGATACAAGAATATCGGTATCCCATTTGCACGCGATTTTTGGACGGTCATATAACGGAATATGCTCATGCCCGTATCGTGTCATGATAACTTCGGCGCCGTTTTCCAGAAGCGTTTCTCGAAGCTCATGCGCGATCCAGAGATTGGCGTCCTTTTCTTTCAAGCCCGTCGGTCCGATAGCTCCGCTGTCATGCGAATGTCCGGGATCGATGGCGATTTTTACTCCACTAAAAGGTTTGTACGGCCAGCGTCTTAATTTCGGATTTTTCTTAATCCTGAAAATAAAATCGTTATCAAAATAGAACGCTTTATATCCTCCCATGATATTCTTGGTCAGTTCGACCGCAATTCTAAAAATATCATCCCGGGGCTGCGACCATCTGACGATTTTTACCAGTCCGCTCGAGGTGTTATATCTGATCCAGTCAACGTCTCCGACAACTCCGAATATATCAATATCCATAAGTAGCCCGGCTGATGATTCGGTTATTTCATATGGCAATTTATTCCCGGTATTACAGGATATTTCAATATATCTATCCGTTTCATTAATTGTGATATACGAGACCCTGCCTGATGGTACTTCAGTCCCCTGGGGCAATATGGCGACGCTGTCTATGTTGGTGTAACCGGAAATGCCCTCGCCCAAACGCAGTTTGTAGAAATCGCTTTCCATTCCGGTTATATGTACCCTGATGCCGGCCGGCAGATATAAAAGCTTATATCCTTTTCTTACTCCGGTGCGAATAATATGAGATTTACCCGACAATTTTCCGATTACGGGCGGAAACTCCGGCATTACGGTCAGTATATTGCCCGTCGATCGAGGTGCTATGTTTTGCGAATATATTAAGGATTTGCCAGCCGGATTGAACCAATATACCACCTCGTGGTTACCGATATCTTTATCATCCAGACGCTTATAACCCGCATAGGTGACCATATCCAATTGAGGATTAATACCTGCGCTAACATCCCCGAAAACGCTTATCGGCATTTGATATTCGTCCTTACGTACCTCGTACATCGCGACCGAATCGGAATCGCCTATTTTAAACCACCCGATTCCTCCGGCCTGAGACCTGAATGAAAATTGAAAAACATCACCCACCGAGTAAACGATATCCGAATCGGGGTCGGGCGTGTTCGGAATTACCGGCCTGAGTCCCATATCTATCAACTCGACGGGACCCACCTGTACAGGCCATGCAATCATGGCCGTATCCGTTTTCCCAAACGCTATAATATTGAATTGAAATTGCCCTGGTTGAACAGGCAAGAATCCCAGCCAGCCGCCGTCTTCATGAACCTCCACGGCGCTTCCGTTTATAATTATCTCGGTTCCCGGCGTAACATTACCAAAAATAAAGGTCGAATCAACGGCGGGCAACTGCTGGTCGAAACGCGGATATATAACATTTAAATCGATTTCCGCGGACGGAACAGAATATATTAATAAAAGAATGATTAATACAATCTTGTATCTTATCATCTTTTTACGACGCCGAGGCCGGGCCCGTCAGGCAGCTTTATATAACCGTTCACAATTTCAACACCCTTAAAGGGGTCATCCGAAATCAAAATGTTGCCGTCGAGATCGGCATAATCAGCAAGGGACGCTATCTGGGCCGCGGCGGTGATTCCCACCGAGGTCTCCACCATGCATCCGATCATAACCTTCATTTTATGCGCCCGCGCAACCGATATCATCTTCATGCCCTCGCGCACCCCCCCAGATTTCGAAAGCTTGATATTTATCCCGTCGGCCAGACCGACATATTTGGGAATATCGGTCGATCTGAAAACGCCTTCATCTACAATTATCGGCAGCTCCGTCTTCGAGCGTAATATCCTGAACCCGTCAAAATCATCACGGTGCAGGGGTTGTTCTATAAATTCAACGTCGAGTTTTTCGAGTTTCCTTATTTTCGATATCGCTTCCTTGACATTCCATCCCTCATTGGCGTCAACTCTTATTTTCGCGTCGGTCGCGTCTCTCACCGCTTCAATCATCTCGATATCGCCGGGAACTCCCACTTTCACCTTATATACATGATACCCCTTGTTTTTCTCCGTTTGCTTTTTCATGGTATCCGGATCGGAAATCGAAATGGTGAACGAGGTCGCCAGATCGGTCCTGGGAGTTATGCCGAAGAATTTATACAACGGAATTCCCAATTTTTTCGCCGTCAGGTCATGCATTGCCATATCTATGGCCGCCTTGGCGCTGTAGTTGAATGCACCCACCTTCTCGAGATCAAAAGACAGCTTTTCCAATTGAAAAGGATCAATATCAATTTTCCCCGCCGCCTTATTGATAAAATTTCTCACGGTGTTCAAATCCTCGCCGTAATAGTGCACCGGCGAGGCTTCGCCCAATCCCTCATCGATATTGACTATCAAGATCTGCATAACGTCCCTGGCGCCATGCGTGGTCCTGAACGTATTAATAAGGTGAATATCGTATTCCTCGGTCTTTATCTTCATCGCTTAACTCCCGGCTCTTTAAATATCAGGGTCTTCCCGTCGGCGTCAAGTACAGCCTTGACGCCGATCGGTATGGTAACCTTTTCTTTTCCATGCCCGCAAGGAAAACCGTAAATTACAGGTTTGTTGATTTCCGCAAAGTAATCTTTTATAACCTGCTTTACGTTCCAACCCGCCATGCCGCCGAATTTGGGTTTCGTGCGGGTGAATTCACCTATAATGTATCCTGCCGCCATACCGAAATCCGTAGTTTGAAAAAGCTGTGAAAGATAACCGTCGATCCGGTACGGTTCCTCCTCGGTATCCTCGAAAAACACCAGTCTGTTTTTAAAGGAAGGAAGAAGCCCGGTTCCTATCAGTTTCGTCATCAGGCATAAATTGCCGCCTGCCAATCTACCCTTCGCAATTCCGCCGTTGATTACTTTTATTTTATAAGTCGGCGGGATATCGATTTCAGCCTTATAAAAATTCCCGCTTAGCATATTGAAAAAGCTATGATTCGTATACGGTTTTGCCGCCATTCCGAATTCTATGGCCGCCATGGGGCCGTGGAAGGTAACCAGATCGCATTTTTTAAATATCGAAAGAAGCAGTATGGTAATGTCTGAATAACCGATAAATATTTTCGGATTTTTCTTAATGATTTCAAAATCGATAAAAGGCAAAAGCCTCAACGCGCCATATCCTCCCCGGACGCACATTACGGCATCGATTGTATCATCCGCGAATGCGTCGACCAAAGCCTCAGCCCGGGATCTGTCATCCCCCGCCAGATAACCGAGTTTCCGCCTGGCCTGAGGATATATCTTTACCTTATAGCCCGCTTTTTCAAAAAACCGCTCTCCCCGTTTCAGTCGTTCAGGATCAGGGGGTCCGGCCGGGGCGATAAAAGCTATCCTTGATCCTTTTTGCAATCTTCGCGGTTTTATTATCATGGCCATAAATGGTAGGCGACCGCTGTATGCTCGACCCAGGCTCTCTCAAGCTCTTTTCTGGGATATTTGATTATCCCGTCATCGACCCCGTGACCCGCGGGATCGTTACAAATAACGCTGTCCGGTCCGTCAAAACCGATTACCACTACCAGATGCCCATTTTCCGCAGAATGTATGGGAGAATTCGGAAGTTCGTCATAATTATATTTAATACTTATCACAACCGGTTTACCATTTGATACTTCATCATAAATTTCATCGAATCCGCAATGTCGAGCCACCCAGGTTCTGCTCAATCCCGCCGCGAACGCCGCCTGGACATTATAAGGCCAGTTGCCGAATATTTCGTTTCCGTAATCGTAGGTTGTCCAGGCGAAAGCATCCGGGTCGATTCCGGGAATATGATAATTTAATACCATGCCTACGGAAGTTGGCGAGCAGGCCCCGCCTTCTTTATTGGCCTCAAGCGATCTCTGGGTAATATAGGGTACCGATAGTTTTACCATACCATAATCCAAGTCGTCGTTTTTCGAATGATATTTCCTGTATTCCCGCCAGCTTGGATTATCATTGGAAAATGATAAGGCAAGCCGCCTTAAAAACACTTTTTCGTCATTATCTTTTCCCGAATAATCCGCCATAACACGCGCGTATTTCATCGGTTTTTGAAGCTTGAGAACGTCGACGTCTACCCCGCCGATCCCATCAATCGATTTTTCTCCCCCCGATTCTTTATAACTGCTGTCACCCCAGGATAAATAGTCGAAATGGTACCACCGTATGCTGTCTTCGGAAACCTCCAGGTTAAAATAAAATTGACCCGGATTTTCCGAATATCGGATGTTCCAGGATAATATCACCTGATCGAACTCAAATCCCGGAGCAACAGGAAAAGTTGCCAGACTTGATCTGGCATTATCGTCAAATACCACGGCGGCGCTATCAGAATTGATGAAACAATTTTCGAGATTGCATTTCTCCCAATCTTCCGCTGTCTCAAAGAATATAACGTCATGAAGAAGCCTGTCGGTATTAGTTTGATCTTTGATTATCATCAATATAACGATTGCGGCGCAAAAGATCACCACAATCAAAACCGCTTTGCCTGATTTCACTTAGCCTCCTCCCGCGAATATAACTCTTCGGGCGGCGATAAAATTCTTATCAAGATATTCACTGTATACGGGACTCTTGCGGTCGAAACTGTTAGAGGCGACGCCGCCGTTGCTCGAACTGGAATGTATGAATTCCCGTTTGGAGACGGCCAGGGCCACGTGCCTCGGGAAAAACAGAAGATCCCCGTTTCGGACGCTTTTGCGATCAATTTCCACACCGCAATTAATCTGGTCTTTAGTATCGCGCGGAAGATCCCATCCGAATCGTCTCATTATGGTCTGGATAAAACCGGAGCAGTCAATACCGAAAAAAGAACGTCCGCCCCATAAATAGGGCGCGCTTAGAAACTTCTCCGCCTCGCTTTTGATAAAATCCCGATTGGGCCGAAAAGGCTCAAGGGGACTTGTCAGGGTCAATGTTTCGCCCAAACGCACGTATATTTCCCCGTATCTTTCGGATAAAATTCTAAGAAAACCGTCCTTCTCCTCGCCATACAGGCTGCACCCGTAGGGAAGATATACAATTCGCGCGGAATCAGTATCCGGATAGGTAAAACCGGGGGTGAGATTAGATGTTACCAGATATGTTTTTTCGCTCCTATACTCTCTATATTCGGATGTAAATTGGGCAGCAATCCAGCCGATATATCCGTCCCGGGATTTTACCCTGAGATAACCGTCCTTCTCATCCAGAATTTCAACACGTTCATTGAAAAGCGCCTGGCTGGTTCTTTCCGACTGAAATTTAGGCTCCGCCCTGATATCCGCTATATTAATGTTAATCCTCGAAATCATATATAAATTCTGGGAAGTCTTACGGCCCACCGGGACATCATCTCGTATGAAAAAGACCCCGCCAGTTCTCCCAGCGCCTGAGCGGTTATCGCTCTCTTCCCCATCGAACCCATGACAACCACTTCATCGCCTGTCCGGCAGCCATCGAGATCCGTAATATCTACCATAAAGGCGTCCATGCAAACGCGACCCACAACCCCGGCAATTTCGCCTCTTATCAATACAAATCCCCTGTTGGACAACGACCAGGGATATCCGTCCGCATATCCCATGGGAATAACCGCTATCTTCATATCCTTTTTGGCAATATAAGAAAATCCATATCCCACGCCGGCGCCTTTTTTTACATGCTGAATTTCGGCAATCCTGCTTTTAACCGTCATAACCGGCTTTAATTGATTCTCACCTGAATTTAAAGGCCCGTATAGCAAATGACCTATCCTGACCAGCGACCCGAATGAATTATTCTTGTTCGACAATGATCCCGATGACTCATACGACAGGTAAATGCCGTTTCCAAAACGTTTCCTCGCGGATTCCATCAATTCGCAGAATATGTCTTCCTGTTTTCGGGAAAGAGATGTTTCGCCGCCGTTAGATCCGGCAAGGTTGGTCGTAAATCCCATAAATTCATAACCATCGCCTGTGATAACGGAATCAAACAGATCGGATTCATTTTCAATTTCAATACCGTAACGATTCATGCCGGAGTTGATTTTTAGAAAATATCTTATAGGGATATGCCTATCTTTCAAAATACCGCCCAAATAATTCAGCACATCAATTCTCGATACCGTTATGATGTATCCTTTTTTTACAGCTTCACCGCTGCGCGGAATATTCTCAGGGTAAAGGATTACAACTGGCGTTTTTATTCCCGCGTTTCGCAACTCATCGGCCTCCTCCAGGAGCGCCACGCCCAGATAATCCACACCTTCTTCGCAGGCGGCCTCTGAAATCCTTACCGCCCCGTGTCCATAGGCGTTGGCCTTAACGACAGCCATAAATTTCGTGTCCGGATCGATTTTCGATTTTACCGCGGCTACATTGTATCTTAATGCCGAAAGATCAATTTCTACCCAGGAAGGTCTTGAATGGCTTTCGAAAAACGGCTGCTCCGATTCGGCGCTTTCCTGATTGGCGGCGTCAGAAATCGCCGATTTGGTAAAATTAGTATTGTGACTATTCATAACTCATTCGCCGGACCCCAAAAAACAAAACCGCTGGATAGATTTTCAAACAACCAGCCGAGACAATGCCTGAGAGATATTTATCATCAGTAAAGATCTCCCGTCTATCTATATAATTAATAATTCGGATTTGTTTCCACAAAAATTTAAAAAAAGATGATATTTTTTATTTTCAGGCAACTATACGCCTAATTTATCCGCATATCCATTAACTACAATTTGCCGAAAAACTCATTCAATCGTTCAAGAGCCTTATTGATATTGGCGATTGAATTGGCATAGGAAATACGGATATAACCCTCGCCATAGGCGCCAAATGAGGTACCCGAGAGCACTGCCACTCCCGCCTCATTGAGAATTCTATCTGCCAGTTCGGCGGATTTCAGTCCGAATTTGGATACATTCGGAAACACATAAAACGCCCCATCAGGCACCAGACAGCTTACGTTTTTTATATTGTTTAATCCCGCAACAACCGCATCTCTGCGCTTCCGGAATTCGGCGACCATTTTATCCACTTCATCCTGGGGCCCTGTTATCCCTTCAATTCCGGCTACCTGAGTAAAACTTGCGGTGCAGGAATTACAGTTTGTCTGAAGCTTGGCTACCTGCTCCGCCAGATCCGACGGCATGACTCCATATCCAAGACGCCATCCGGTCATGGCGTAGGTTTTAGAATATCCGTCGAGTATAATTGTCCGCTCCGGCATATCCTTCAGGCTGTAGATGGAGTAATGCTTTCCGGTATATGGAATTCGGGAATAAATTTCATCCGAGAGAACGATAATATTATTTTTTATGGCGATCCCGGAAATCGCTTTCAGGTCATCTTCAGTAAGAACTGAACCGGTGGGGTTTTGCGGGGAATTTATTACCATCATTCTGGTTTTGGGAGAAATCAGTTTCGCAAGTTCTTTTACGTCCAGACGGAACTGATTCTCCTCCCGAAGTTTTATCGGCACGGCCTTCGCTCCCAGAAAATTTATTACCGACTCGTAGATCGGAAATCCCGGATTGGGATAGATAACCTCATCGCCCTCATTGATTAAGGCAAGCATGGAAAAAAACATAATCGGTTTACCGCCCGGAGTAACCACGACCTGCGATGGGTCTATTTTTATGCCGCGCGTTTTCGTAACCTCCTCGGCGATACTCTTTCTCAGTTCGGGCAATCCGGCCGAGGGCCCATAATGAGTCCAGCCATCATTTAAGGCCTTTATTGCGGAATCAATAATATTTCGGGGCGTATTAAAATCGGGTTCGCCTATTTCAAGATGTACTATATCCCTGCCCTGAGCCTCAAGCTGCTTGGCCTTGGCCAGAACCACGAAAGCCGTTTCCGTCCCCAATCTCGACATTCTTTCAGCCAGTTTCATGATAATACCTCTATTTCAAATCAATTAACGTTCGTTTATTCCTAGCGTTTAAATCAATCTGCCCGATTATTTTCCTCTGGCCGCGATATACCTTTGAATGGAATCCCATTGAGCGGAACCGTTGAGGCCGACTTCCTTCATCACCACCTCCGCTTTGCCGCTCCCGGGATAAATTCCCCTGACAAACGAATTAATCGTGTATTTGCGGCCCGATCCCGATGTTATCCAGCGGTACATGGTCGGCATCGTAAAGCCGGTTATCCCCATGGCTTCACCCATTATTTTCTCGGGAAGGATTTCATTCTGCTTTTGCTCCGGAAGCATCGAAAACAGTTCGGCGCTGGAAACATAATAAATGTTCATATTGAAGCCGGACTCATCCAGTCGCGGAAGGACATAGGTTACAAAATCATTGGTCACGGCGCTGCCCTGAAGAATTATGGAACCGTGATATTTTCCGGCCTTGGGATCGGCTTTGCGAAACTGATAGACGCCGTCCACAGCCGCTGTCGCCGGCGGTAATTTGTATTTTTCTCTATCGATCACGGTTTCGTTGGGACGAGTCACAAAGGGCGCCAGAACCGCCGGTCTTTTCTTAAGCCCTTCCATAACCAGAGGCCACAGCTCCTGGGGATCCCAGGGAGTCAGCGTTATCGCCTTGCCCGCCGGGAAATTCTCCTGCAGTAGCTGTAAGGCCTGGGGGTCGGCATGCGTCGGCCCGTCCTCGCCGGTTTTGAGCCCCGCATGACCGCAGATCATAATAAACGTCTTAAATGGATCCCCGTTGAATTCATGCCGCGCCTGCTGGCTGATACAGTGTATCCTGGCTGCAATATGCTCCAGAGCGGCTATGAAAGCCGCGTAAGAAGCCGTTACGCCGATATTATATCCGTATGACGAAAGACCGGTCATAATGGCTCCCAACGCATCCTCGCAAATGCCGCCGGCGGAAATCAAGCGAGAATCGGGATTGGATACATAGTCGTAATAACCTTCCGGGAAATTCTTGCCGAGCAAATTCACCGACGTCGATCCCAGCAGATCGGCCGCTCCGGCAATAAAGGCTCCATCGGTTTTCTTATTTAAATAGCCCAGCGATTTGCCAAGCTCCCCGCGCAGAGTGGTTGCGGTACCCGGTTCAAGTTTCAATTCATCCGGTATAACTTTCGGATCAAGACTGCTATCGGTATAAATAATATTCAGATCAGGGCAATTTTCGCGCGGTTTTCTGTTCAATTTCTCAAGATTGTCTTTGCTCTCTGCTATCTTTCCGGCAACGTAGTCGGCGATATGTTCTTCGGATTCGGCTACCTTTCGCAAAACCATCAACGTATCATAATACAGTTGCTCCTGTTCCTCCGGCGTTTTCTCCTGCTTATGTCGGGGAAATTCAACGTTAAATCTATTCTCAAACTCTTTTATAGCCTGATAATATCCCTCAGAAGCAAATTTATGCCCTGCCCCGTGGGAATCTTTGCCCTCAATACCATACTTCCAACCCTTGATAGTTCGATATACTATGGCAGTAGGTTGATCGCTCAAACCCGCTTTGGCCATTTTCTGGGCCCTGATAACCATATCGAAATCAAAGCCGTCCGGCACCCGGATGACGTTCCAGTCGTGCAGATAGAAAAACTCCATGGGATTCCATTGCACATATTCCCCCGGTTTGTCGCCTTCCCGGCAGACTCTGTTTGAATCGATCGATGCCTGGTTCCAGTCTATATGCATAATAATGTTGCCGTATTGTCCTGCCGAGGCAGCCGCGACCGCTTCTGAAACGCGGCCGGGGGTCATTCCACCTTCGCCCTCAATAATATGCACTTTCGGAGCGTCCTTGCCATAGCGATCCAGGGCGCCCAATGCCAGGCCGATAGATGATGGTACACCGACTCCCGAGGCCCCGGTAGCCAGCTTTAAAAAGGGGGTCAACGGCGTCGGATGACCATCCAACGGTTTAGCTTTGAATTTCTTAAAAAGAGGGGTGTCTTGAATCGGATTTCTCCTGAATCCGAGCATATCCTCCAGCCTCATCTGCTTGGAAATGTCTCCGGGAAGCAGATCTGCCCTTTTGATTCTCACCATTTCGTTACGGCTGGCCCACATAGCATATAAACCCAGCGCTTTATGTCCGGCCGCGTAGCTTATCAGATCGGCATCGGGCTGATCGGGATCGCCGATATTATAATCCATGGTCTCTATTAACGCCGCCGCGACCATATGCCCGGACGAAATAGAACCTCCGGGATGCCCTGAAGAGGCAAAATTATATAAGATTGCGCATAATGTACGGTACCAGAGGTCAAAATCGTTCAAACAGTTAATAGTATTTTCGGATACGGGTTCCGGCCTGTCGGGAAAATCGGTTATATCAATATACACCCCTCTGCGAACCCCAAACTCCAGCTTTTTGTTTTCTATTTTAACCGTAGACATAAGTCCTCCAAGTTGATCCAGTATATTTCATTTCTCGCTATAATACACATTTGTCCGTATCAGTCAAGCACCATTTTTCACAAGCTCAAACGCAAGAATAAAACCGATTTTTAAAGCTATGTGATTAAACGGGTCTACTTTTATGTCAAAAGTTAATAATCGCCTAAAGCTCCTTGAATTCTACGGTAAAATGGCGCAGATATTCCGGCTCGTAGGTTATTTTTAATCCTCGAACCATACTTTTATTTTCGGTTATTCTTTTAAAGATCGACGCCGCATAGCGAAAATGCGACTCCGTATAAACCCTACGGGGAATAGCTAACCGCACAAGCTCCAGCGGCGGAAAGACTTCCCTGCCATCTTCACCCTTTTTCCCGAATACAATCCCGCCTATCTCACACGCGCGAATACCGCCTTCGCGGTAAAGCGCCACGGATAACGCCCAACCCGGATAATGTTCTCTGCGAAAATCGGGAAGTAAAGACGCGGCATCCACGAAAACAGCATGCCCCCCGGTAGGAACCACAATGGGGATACCAGCCTCCAATAACAGCTCGCCAAAACTCTTTACCTGGTTAATTCGATGTGATAGATAAGCTTCATCCAATGCCTCTTCCAATCCGCGTGCGACCGCCTCCAGGTCCCTTCCCGCCAAGCCGCCGTATGTACGAAAACCTTCAACCAGTATCATGGCATTGGTAAGTTTTTCATGAAGATTATCATCGTTGGTGCCAATAAAACCGCCGATATTAGCCAGTCCGTCTTTTTTGGCCGACATGGTGCATCCGTCGGCATACGAAAAAACCACTCCGGCTATATCCCTGACCGACCGGTCGGATTGCCCTTTCTCTCTTTGCTTTATAAAATAGCAGTTTTCAGCGTATCTGCAGGCATCGAGAATCAAGGGGATTCGATGAGAATGCAGGATTTCCGATGTTTTTTTAATATTCTCAAGAGATACGGGCTGCCCGCCACCGGAATTGTTCGTTATCGTCAACATCCCGAATGGGATTTGTCCGGGACCGTTTTTCTTTATGAAATCCTCGAGCCTGTCGGTATCGATATTTCCCTTAAAGGGATGACTTGCCGAAGGGTCCTTTCCCTCCTCGATAACGAGATCAACTGCTTCGGCGCCCGCGTATTCGATATTGGCCCTGGTGGTATCGAAGTGGCTGTTTGACGGAATTTTATCTCCGGGTTTTATCAATGTCGAAAACATCAGATGTTCCGCCGCCCGCCCCTGGTGCGCCGGAATTATATGTTTGAAACCGGTAATCGATCTGATGGTCTCCTCGAAACGGTAATAGTTCCGGCAGCCGGCGTAGGATTCGTCGCCGGTTAGAAGCCCCGCCCACTGGTTGTCCGACATGGCCGACGTTCCCGAATCAGTCAGAAAATCCAGATAGATATCCTCGGCCCGGATCTTGAAGATATTGAATTTGGCCTCTCTTATGAGTCTTTCTCGTTCGCTTCTGGGTATCTGCCTTATCCGCTCTATGGATTTTATGCGATACGGCTCGGCGGGAAACTCAATCATCAAACACCTCTGTTCTAATACTCCTCAACAAGAGCATATTCCACATCATTAATTTCCATAAAAATCTTATGCCATATTCTCTGCCTGGCTCTTTCCTGAATGCGAGGGTAAATCAGCCCGTCAACTCGATCCTCGATAATCTCGTCATGCCGTCTTTTCAAGTAAAGCAACTGGGGGAGAATTTCCCTTAAATAACTCTCGTCGGCAGGGACAAACACCTCATTGCGGCCGGCCCTTAAGAAAACCTCGAGATATTTGGCCTCCTCCTCATTTCGGCATTCGACATATCGCTTTCCGAATATTAATTTCCAAAAAAACAGGTCTTGTTCAATCTTAATCTCCCCGGAGCCATTGGGGAGTTCTTTTAAAATCCTCTTATTTCTATCGAGGGTTAAGACTTTATCCCTGTAATATTCGCTTACAAGCTGCAAAGAGCCACCACCATAATTATTTTAATAGATCCTTAACTAATTTGTCAATTTGCCCTAATTCTTTATCCAATAATTGACGAACCACAGCACGTAATTTGCCGATGCTTTTTATCTTATCTGGGCCATCATTCTTTTGCCATTCTGCAACTTTCTTGGCGCAATCAGCACTGAGACCGACAAGTTTAACATGAGCGCTTATGTTTTTATCATATTTGGGGATAGGAAGATCAAGTACTTTCTTGCAAATATCACGAGGCCCCCATAAACCGCGACTCTGCATTGGCTTTATCAAAGCATTTATTATAGGGGCATTCAATATTGAGGATAAATAATACGCCTCAAGTTCTGAAGACAATTGGCAATAATACGTTTTATAATCGGCCAAAAAGCCTCCAGCTGAAATATCCTGACTGTCCGAACTAAAAATGATTTTTTCATTTTGGACTACACATGCAGTTATATAAGTTCCTGAAACATTATATAATACGCGATATTTAGTCACCGGATTCTGATTAACGAGTTTCCGTCTATAATTTAGCCATTCCAAGGCGGTCATTTTTTCAGCTTTAGATCCTCGACGGGTTTCCCATTCTTTTTGGACACGCTCTAACCACTTTGCCAGCCCAATATTACCGCTTCCTTCTGCCTCTTTTACGCTAGTCAAACCATAATGATCTTCAACAGGCATTATTGGTAAAATTACCATGCGATAATCAAGATGACCAAACGGCAGCAAATCGGTAGATAACAGGGTGGCGTAGATGAATTTTGATTCGATTGTACCGCTTAAAGACAAGCCCTTATAAGCATCTTTTGCTTGTTCAAGTGCCCTATCAGCAGTCTCCAGCAAAGGCATATCGGGATTTACACCAATGGGAGATTGTTTGACCTTTACAAACCAAAATGGTCTTGGATATATAGTTGCACCATTGGCAAACCGTTCTTTATAAAAACTGGGTTTTGAAGCCTTTGCCGCGACTCCAGACGCCCAGAAAATCCTCTTGCCTATTTTGTGAAGAGATAATTTATCCTTTTCAATAGTTAATTTTTGCTCAGAATCATTTAAAGAAGCATTCTTGCGGTTTAGTTTGCCAACAATTGAATGAATGGGAATGTTTTTTTCTATGCGCTTCTTCTTAATTTTTTCAGCAAATATCACACATGCGGGAACTTTAAAAAGAGGGTCAACTTTTTCACAATCCCAGACTTCTTTAAACGACAAATGAAAATCCGGCGCTTCTTTAAAACGGAAACTGTGTTCACGCAATCTCTGGTGTTGATCAGAGGAAAAAATGCTACGCGGCAATACAAAACCGATTAAAGCTCCTTCTTTAGAATAAAGATCAGAGCATCTAATCAAAAATAGGGTAGCTATCTCCATCTGTGTGATTAGTTCAGCTCTCCCTATTAATAATTTATAATCATCAACTATTTGACGCCTGAGAAATGCCTGATAGTCAGGTTCTAAAAAGCGGAACGCTATCCACGGAGGATTTCCAATAATAACGTCAAATCTATATCTTAAAAATAGCGGCCTATAAATATTCTTAATAACATATGCCCATATGGTATCACGCCCTATGTCGATAAATTCCTTAAACACCTTGGCTATTTCATACATTGCATCTGTAATCGTAGCTTCATCTTGCGCGCCAAAGGATTGGGCTCTTAAATAGACCAGAAATGATTCTTTTGATATATTTTTCGATTTTCTTTGATATGCATATTCTTTTGATAGCTCAATCGCAATATCGTACATGTTAGCGTCTTCCAACATCTTAGTGGGAACAAAAACCTGTCGACTGTCGATATTGAAGCTGTAATCGGATTCGGGATCGGCTGACCATCTTTCAGGCAACTTAATTGTATCCGCCAGATATACGGGTATTGAAATCGCTGATTTTCGTTTTTTTAATAGATCGCCAAGGGCCAGGATATAGTTTGTTTTGGCAATAATTGTGGCCAACGGATGTATGTCCATGCCGCAAACCTGATCCAGAATTTTCTTAAGTACCGATACTTTATCACCTAACTGTTCTCTTTTCATTCTAATGCTAAAATATAAGAAGGTACCTGATCCGCATGCCGGGTCAAGGACCTTTGCTTCAGGATTATCTTTCAGCATCTTAATGACCATTCGATGCGCCAACCAATCGGGTGTATAAAATTCACCAAGATTATGGCGGGTTGCGGGATCAACCAATTCCTGATATAGCGATTTCAACACGTCTTCAGATAATTCGCGTAGATTATAATTTTGAAGTAGACTAAAAAGCCATCGCATTGCGGCAACGCCTATTTCATTTGTCTCTTCTCTTGCAATCCAGGAAAAGAAATCCTCTTCAATAAAATTTTCTATACCCTGTGATTTAAACAATTCGCCTTTCAACATATCCAAAATCTGTTTGTCGTCAGGTAAAGAGGAGGTCCCCGTTATTCTTATCCACGCCATCAACTTAGCAAGGGATGCCAAATATGTATGACTAACAAATAAATCGTCAGCCGCCACTTTACTTCCATATACGATTCTAAGATACTTGTCCCAACCGTCATAAATCACAGCATAATTGCCTTTATCTTTAACTTTGTTCCAAATCTCGGTTAATGATTTCGAAGTAAGCTGGAAAGCGTGACTTTTCAATCCAAAATCTTTAACGATGGATTCGCTTGTAGGCGGCAGAATCTCCTTTCGTAAAAAATTCCGATCTAACCAATAAAATATTTCGTAAGGCTTCAATCGGTGCCAATCCGATTCTTCAAGGATTGTCAAAACCACATCTTCCGGCGCAATTTCTTTTGCTTCGCTGTCGGCAATCAATGGAGTATAGGTTATGAAACTTTCGCCATCGGTTGCAATACAGATGTAAGGTTTTCTAAGATTTTTCTTTTCCCGTGACCATAGAATAGCCACGTATCTTCGAAGTTGCTCTTCGGCTTCGCGTCGCTTTTTGTTTATATTGGCTTCGAATTCTATTATGGCATTGCCGAAAAGGTTATCCATCTCACCCCTTAATAGGCGATCTTTATTCTTCGTTTTGACATACTTTTCTATGCCAGAAACATATTCTTCAATAAAATTAGGCTCTAATTGAAGAAGTTCGTGAACAAGCATCGCAAAACGGTGTGAGCGGGCCGATTCTGTATTTAATTTTTTTATGGACTGTAAATACTCTGTAACAGCCTTATCCCATATGCTTTCGCGAGAATCTGGAATCCGGGTTGGTTTTTCCTTCAACTTTGTCTTCTTTTCAGGTTTACTTTCTTTCATCATGTCCAGACTTTGATTTAGAAAGTCTTTTTGCAAATTCAAACGCGGCGGCTATACGAATAATTTTGACATCTGATAATCCTTTTATTTCCAATAGGCTTTCAAGCGGCCGATTCGCGAGATTTTCTACAGAGCCAAAATGCTCAATTACCTCCTGGGCAATCTGAATCGCTGATTTACCCGGAATACCAGTCGAAATTAGAATTGCCAATAATTCCTCTTCTGAGAGCGTATTAGCACCCAGCTCCCTGAGCTTCCCCCCAGCATGTGACCAAGTCTTCTGCGAATCGTCTTTTTTTATATTTTCTTTTTTCCCCGCTCTTTCGCGCAACGACACTCCTATGGGTAATTTTGACGCTCAAATAAACTACATTTTTCAAGAGAAGTCAACGAACCTAAAACAGATTAAACTTATTTATTTTCCCGCCTACGCCTTCCCTCCCAGCGCCTCGAAATTGGCGAAATCGGCATGATGCACCAGCACCGATTCCACCGTGCGCTGGATTTTATCGCCTTCGTAAGAGTGGGTGGCGATAATATGCTGCACCTCCGCCGGCAATCCCATCTCGGCCGCCAGCGCCGCCCCGGACACCGGGTGGCGCACCAGCTTTCCGGAATCGGATTTGTGAAATTTCCCGTTTCTTTCGGTATACTCCAGAACCTTGCCGACATCGTGCAGTATGGCGCCCGATATCAGCGAATCCAAATCGATTTCAATACGGTCTCCGTAGATACGTTTAAATACCTCCGCCATGGCGACGGCCGCCTCGGCAACGCCGTTGGTATGGGTTACAATGCCGGGCTTATAATCTGCGGGCAATAATGTGAACGGGATTTTATACAATTCATCTTTGGTCCACCCGCCTCTCTTAACGGCTTCTTCCCAGCACGACACAGTTCTGGCCAGTAAGCTTGAATTGGAAATTCGGTCAATTAACGGAAAAATCTTATTCATGATTCACCTCTTTTAACTCAAATCCCGGTTCAATTATGCCAACCTCTATTTTCCTCCAATTTTCTATAATGGGCCGATGAAATTTAGAAATCTCCTCATTTCTCGACCTGACTCCGAGCTTGTAAAGCAACTCTACAGTAACGGGGAACAACGCTCTTTTAGAGCCGTCAGTAATTTTAACGGCCGCGCCCCAGTTTCTATCAGGCAAAGCAAAACATTCCAGCGCTTCAGCTCCGGCCTTGGCGACAATTTTCTCGCCCGGGGTTTCCGCGATTACGGTGTCAAACCTGCCTGTGCCGCCCACCATATGGGGGTGATCCATCATGGCCATATAAACCGTGCTCACCGCCTGAGCTTTGCCGGCAGGGAAAGTATTGGGAGTTACCAGCCGGGCAAAACCGTACGCCATATTATAAAGCGGCAAAGCATGTACCGGTGCGGAACATCCGTCTATACCTATGCCTATTTTTTCAACGGGATAATGGCATATTTCCGATATGGTTTCAGCGATTAACTGCTGTACCGGGTGAGCAGGCGATAAATAATCGTCAAGCGAAAGGGTTTTAAACTTAGCCATAGCAAGCATGCCAGCATGTTTGCCGGAACAGTTATGATGCAATACCGTATACTTTCCTTCCGGATCGGACACACTCTCTGATAATCCTATGGGAGTTTGAATGCCGCATTTTAGATGCTCCGGGCCCAGACCTATTTTATCCAGAATAGATTTTACCGTATCAACATGTTTATCCTCACCGGAATGCGATCCGGCTATTATCGCTATTTCTGACGATGAGAATCCAAAAGCCTTGGCCGCCCCGGACTCCACAGCCGCGATAGCCTGGAATGGTTTCGCGGAAGACCTTAGATAGGTGATCATATAGGGATCGCCCACGCCGTACAGCAATCGGCCCCCGGCATCGGCAACGGCTATGGAGCCGAAGTGAACGGATTCCGTTACTTCTCCCCTTATTACCTTCGCGATCGGTTCGGGTTTTATACTCATATTCCCAACTTGCTTAAAATTTCCGGTATATCCATGAAAGTTTTGGCATGATGTGCGCCCGCACTCTTCAAAGCCTCGATCTTGGATTGCGCCGTACCCACATTGCCTTCGACAATCGCCCCGGCATGTCCCATTCTCTTTCCCGGAGGAGCAAATACGCCGCCGATCATGAAGATCACCGGCTTGGTCATTGCTTTTACAGCGGGGACTGAGCGCTCCTCGTAAACGCCGCCGATCTCGCCCACCATTACCACTGCTTTGGTGGCGTCGTCTCTATCGAATTCCTGAAGTATTTCATCAAAAGTGGAACCCAGCACCGGGTCCCCTCCTAATCCGACACAGGTTGTTTCGCCGTATCTCGATCTCGTTAACGTATCGGCGACGTAATATGTAAGAGAACCCGAACGGGATACTGTTCCAATTCTGCCCGATTCGAATGCTATTTCAGGAATTATCCCTGCGTTAGCCTCGCCCGGAGTTATTATGCCGGCGGTGTTACCGCCAATAACAATCGCGCCCCTTTCTGCCGCTGCCTTTCTCACCACCATCATATCCGCGATAGGAATATGCTCGGGCACCACCGCCACGGTCTTAATTCCGGCGTAGATGGACTCTATCGCAGCCTCCCCTACAAACGCTGCTGGAAGAAATATCACCGAAAAATCAGCGCCGAACTCCTCGACACATTCGGCAACGGTATCCCTTACAGGAATCCCATGAATTGACTGTCCCCCCTTTCCGGGCGAAGTGCCGGCCACGACATTGGTGCCGTAATCAAGCATTCGTTTGGTATGGAAAGAACCGCCGGTACCGGTTATCCCCTGGACTATCACCTTCGATTGTCCGGATAACAATATCGCCATTATTTCTATTCTTCATAAAGAAAGTTAAAATTCTCCATGGGGCGTCTGAGATTAACGTACACTCTCCTCGATAACGTTGAGTTTATAATCGCCTCTGGGCAGCCTCGCCAGATAAAAAGGATTGGTTACCACCGTAAGCATCCCCGGCGTTTCATATTTTTTGACATAGACATCCAGGATTTTACCCCTTTTCTCGATAGCCGAAATTTCAATCCTGAAGCCCGAGCTCGGTCTTTCGCCCATAAAGGCGGCAATCACATACTGCCTGCTGAAATCGACGGTGGGCCTGGCGGGAAGCGGATCGATCCTCCCTTTAGCCTGGATCCAGACCTTATCCCAGTCGCTTTCTTTTTTTACAAGCATGATAGCCGATGTGTCTGGCAGGCTATGGGAACCCGCAAGAATCGTCTGAAAAGGCACTGGCCCGTCCGCCAGTCGCCCGCCCCTTCGCAACGGTCCCGCACAAGCCAGCGTCATCAGTAATAGAATCAAGATTATTTTTTTCATTTTGCTTCCCTGGCCAGTTCAACGGCCCTTTTGGCGATCTCCTCTATGGGGACCTCTATACCATGATATTCTATCCTCTCAAAAAGTCCGGGAGACTCTTTCCTGGCTTCCTCAAATAACCTGACGCCCTCCTGCCACATGTTCCCGGTCATTCTCATCACCATCGGTTTTGAGAGCCCGTGTTCTTTCAAGAACTTAATTACGCCTTCGGCAAATTCATCGCAGCGCGATATACCCCCGAACCTGGCACCGAATATCGCTTTCACCTGAGGATTGTCATCCAGAAGCATCAGCATCCTGGCTATCTTCTCAGGTGATGGGCCTCCCCCGGAATCCATGAAATTGGCCGCCTTCCCTCCAAAATACTGAATAAAATCGTTTCCCATAATCCCGAATCCGGCGCCGCCCGGAAACATTCCGATATCGCCGTCAAGATCAAGGTAGGAAATCCCCCATTCGCGTGCTTGAATTTCTCTGGGAGTTAATTCGCCTTCCTCGTGACGTTTTTCAATTCCCATCTCCTTCAGATCCGGATGACGGAACAGCGAGTCGTCATCAAGACTGACGCGCGCGTCCGCTGCAACCAGTTCTCCCTCCGCGGTTAAAACCAGAGGATTGATCTCGGCAAGTTTCGCATCATACGATTTGAAAAACGCGAAAAGACCCGACGCGATTTTAGAAAAATCACGTAACTTTTCCGACGGCAGGTTTATTTTATTCGCCAGCTGAAAGGCCTGGAACGAATAAAACTCATCATCAATTTCCAGTTCCACACGGTGAATTTTTTCGGGATTTTTTCGGGCGACGCTTTCAATATCAACACCCCCCGCCTCAGAGGCGATAATACTGAGTTTGTAATCGGCCCGGTTTATGGTAATGCCGAGATAGATTTCCCTATCGATATTTAGCGCCTTTTCAATTAACAATGATGTGACCGGTAATCCCCTGATTTTAAGATTGAATAATTCTTCAATGGAATTGCTTAGCTCGGCCTTGTCTTGGGCAATTTTTATTCCCCCGGCTTTTCCTCGACCGCCTGTCAAGACCTGCGATTTAACCATAACCGGCAAACCCAATTCTCGGGATGCCCTGAAAGCATCGTCTTTCCCCGTAGCATGTCTGCCCTCCGGCAATGGTATTCCGAACTTGCCAAACAGCTTTTTGGCCTCAAATTCATAAAGTCTCATCTATGCATCACTCAAATCCAGATCGTTCTGGCCCGGCGAAATTTATATATGAAGGACGGCGATCAATATTAAGAACGTCCGGCTGTTTTAAAATCCTGATCAAGTTTCTCATTTTAAAAAATGACCCGACAAGTATCAATCCAAACAGAATATTTCTGGGGAAATCTATTTTTTTTAATTATAATGTCAAGCAGATTCATCAAGGAAATTTAATTGAATATATAATTCATTTTCGAAGATCATGGAAAAGATTGAAAACAGCCTGTCAAATTACAACTAAGTAAGGACGGAATCGCGATCCGGAGCATTATCCTGCAAATCGTTATGCGTCTCAATATCACGATCGGCGAAAAAAGCCATCACCCTTGCGATTCTGCGAGCGGAATCCTCAATAGCCTCAAGTTTTTCACGGAGTTCGCCGGACTTGATTTCCGTCCTGGACAACAATAACTGAACATTTCCGATTATCGCCATTAATGGATCGTTTACTTCATGATTAAGAATATGAGCCATTCTGGAAAGTCCCCGGCGCCACTCACGTTCGATACTGGTTTCAACTATATTTCTTTTTTCGTTAAACACATAGCTGAGATCCAGCGCCCTCTGAGCCGCCTTGGGCAAGGTATGAGGAAAATCCGCGTCTTTGACAATATAATCGTAGACGCCTATTCTCATATATTTAACCGCCTCGTCGCCTCGTCCCGGCGCCGATAGAATTATCGTAGGCCAGTGACCGCCGATCTCTGCCATTCCTTTCAACAGCTCAAATCCGGTCATATCGGCAAGTCTGCTTGCGGTGATCACAAGATCAAACGATTTCCTTTTTAGATTTTTCATACCATCCGCTGCGGAAAGGCATATATAAACGCTTACGTCGTTAAGGCCGCTTCTTAAAGCATCAGCCGCCAGGGACGCGGTTTTTTTGTCATTTTCAATAATTAGAATTTTACTCATCTTCGCCTCGACACCTACTTTATCGAGAGTTTCCGAAATCCATCCAGCTTTAAATTTCACAAATGAAAAATCCGTTACAGAGTGAAATTAAATACTGATTTTTGTTGCAGTATAGACCCGCCGGATATTAGCGGGATGAAACAAAGAAGAATTTCTCGGTTACAGTCGAATGGCCCAATGAAACATTCAATATATATACCCCGGACGCCACGTATTCGCCGGAATTATTTCTCCCGTCCCAGCTGAGGACAACAAAATTGCCGCCCGGAGATTCGAATTCAATGTCTTTTATTAAGATTCCGGAAACGTCATGTATGTAAATATTCCCCCGGCCGAGACTATTGGGAGATATTCTAAAAACCGCGGAATCGACAGCGGGATGAGGAGCGACTACGGCGGAAAGCGAACCCAATTCTTCAAGAATGGCTATTCTTACGGTCTCGGTGTCGGAATAGACTCCGAAAGAAGAAATGAAAATCACAGTATCCTCTCCGATTTGAGATCGCTCGGGTATGAAGGTGAATAGACCCGAGCCGTTCAGGGAGTCTACAAAGGTCGAATTTTCGGGCAAAGCGATGGCATTAAGAATAATTTCATCTCCGTACCAGTCCTGGGGCAAATTAACTGCCGCGTTAAAATCGGGAATTCCCCATCCATAATTATTATCCGGCAGAAAATCTACCGAAATTCTTATATTCAAAGTTTCGCCTACAAGTACCGACTGCGGCCCGATATGATAAAAAATCGGCGGGCGCAGAGAATATGATTTCATATTTTCCAGAATATCGGCGAGCGCCCACTCCGGATGGGCCTCCATAATGAGAGCGATAGCGCCGGCAACCAGCGGGGCTGCGAAAGAGGTGCCCCCGGCTAAAAGATAATTGTCTCTTCTCCAGTTGGCGGCATAAACGGCTGATCCCTGGGCGCAAAAATCCGGTTTTATTCGGCCGTCAGCCGTGGGCCCTCTTGACGAAAGGTTCAGGATTATACCGCCGGGCCCGACTCCTCCAACCGCGATCACCGAATCCCCATCCGCGGGAGGAATAACTTTCCTCCATGAAGTATTGCCCTCGTTGCCGGCCGCATTCACCACTACAATCCCCAATGATACAGCGACATTGGCCGCCTGAGTGCATAACGCCGTCTGTCCATCCAGTTGGGTCGTGTCATACCAGTCGATATACCCGACCGAAGACGATATGATATCCACTCCGATAGAATCCATCCATTCGGCCGCGGCCACCCAGTTGTCCTCCTCCGCCTGTATCTCCTGCAATTCGATTTCGGTTTTGGCCAGGACAAAATCGGCCCCGTATGCGGGCCCGATCAAAAAACCCTCGTCAAAACCCGCCAGAACCGAAAACACCTGGGTGCCGTGATCTCTTTGCTCATCCGGCTCATCAGTAACATTTGTATCCCCGTTAATAAAATCATACGTGGCGACAATTCTATTCTCCGATACAATATCCGAAAAAGAAATATGACTGTAGTCGAAACCTGAATCTATTATTCCGATCAGAATCCCGGAGCCGGAATAGCCCTGATCATGCAGCGAATCCACGGCCAGCATCGCGATCTGATTATATGATGGCCCGTAATCAAAAACGGTGGTTGCGGCCGGGATATGTGCCGCCGGAATTTCGATTTCTCTGAGACGGCTGTAGGATGATACCCTTCTTATTTCCCTCACAAAGGATAATCCGGCAATCTCATCAAGGACTCCCGGCGATGCCGAAACGCTGACGGCATTTAACCAGCGGGAAACATGTCGTATTCGGGCGCCTTTTTGTCGCAGCGCCCGTACATAATCCCGATTAACGGGATAATCGTACCAGCAGCCGATCCCCATTTGTGATCGTGCCTCTCTCCGTTCCAGAGATTTATCTGATACCCGTACAGGAGAATCTTTAGATTTGGAATCAAACAATACCCAATAGGCCCTTTCGCCGCTTTCAATGTTTCCGGCTATTGCGTTATTATACAGGCAAATAAGGGGAAAAAAGGTCGAGGCGCTCAATATTATGGCTTGACAAAAACTTTTGGCTAATTTAACTTTCATTTTTCAACTAAACAAAGTCAGCGGTAATTTTATGCCGGAAAACAGGCGCGAGCAAGAGAAAAAAAGAGAATTTGAGGAGTTGTTTGTTCCGCTCCTCGATAATCTTTATAATATTGCTCTTCGGATGACCAGAAATCCGAAAGACGCCGAGGATCTGGTCCAGGAAGCCTATTTAAAGGCTTTCAGATTTTTCCACCGTTTCGAAAGAGGCACAAACGCCCGCGCCTGGATACTTACCATTCTTACCAACACCTTCCGCACGAAATACCGCAAAAAGAAACAGGAACCCGACATAGTCGATTTCCAGGCAATTGAGAATTTCTGTCTTGCCGATGAAATGGTAAAAATCATCAGGGCTTCGGATAAATCGGAGGCCAGGGGCGCCGGAGAAGTCATAAGGCTTCTGAAAGATTATGTTTCCGACGATATTCTTGAAGCCTTGGAAGCGGTGCCGGAACAATTCAGGCTGGCAGTATTGTTATCAGATGTTGAAGATTTCAGTTACCAGGAGATCGCGGAAATACTCGACGTCAGTGTCGGAACGGTAAAATCCAGGATTTTCCGGGGAAGAAAAATTCTGCAAAAACAACTCTGGGATTTTGCAAAAGAACGAGGGATTGTCAGGGACACAAAAAAATGACATGCCAGGAAGCGGTTAATAAGTTATATGAATATATCGATAGCGAACTGGACCGCGCGACAACTGAAAAGATAAAAAAACATCTCGATTTATGCAGGCTTTGCTGCGACCAGTTTGAATTTGAAAAGACAATGAAGGAGCTTGTTCATAAATGCTGCGATGCGGCGAAAGCTCCGGATGTATTAAAAGAAAAAATCCTAAAAAGCCTGAACCCTTAGTTATCGAATAAAAAAAGGGGAAACCCGGACGGGACTCCCCCGTTTCATATCCACAGAAATAATATTTTATTTATCCTGTTCCTCTTCCGCCTCTTCGGGAATAGGATGGGCGATCTTCTTCCAGAACTCTTCGAAATTAAATTCCTTGTAGGTCGGGCTTTCTTCGTTGTGGCAGCCCATACAGGTTTCCTCGTTCGGAATAATCATTCCGGCCGCCAGCGCGGCTTCACGGTTTTTCATTACTTTCAGGCTTTTATATTCGGAGCCGGGGCCGTGGCATGCCTCGCATCCCACTCCTTCCGTCCGGTCAAAACTTTCGGCTTTTAAGTCCGCCTCCACACTAAAAGCGGTAACATGACATTTCAGACATTCGTCGCTTGTCTGCGGATTATCGATCCCCATTCCCTTGGCCGCCGCAAGGGCCTCTTCAGAAGCCAGAACCTCATAGGCTTTGGAATGCGGACCCGCTTCCCATTTGGTATATTGCTCGCCTCTCTTTTCCGCCTTATGGCAGACCTTACATTTCGCCGAACCGATATACTGAGGATCGCCTTCCTCCGCGACCACAATAGACGATAGCATAAAAATCAAAAATCCAAACGTCGTCACAATTACAAAAGCCTTTTTCATTAAATTAACCTCCATTAAAAAATTTACGCTCCCAAACCTGTACCATTCTACTCTTACAGAATTTTACTGTCAAGACAATTATCAGTTCCCCGCACTTTTGCCAACCTATACCGCCGTATCCACTATCTTTACAGGACGCGGCTTCTTAACGCTGTCATAAGTATATATAATTTTACGGGCTTACGTCGTGAATCCTATAATCCAACGCCAATCGATCTTATTAGCGTTTTCAGAGGGATCGGAAAGCCAGATGGGCAAAAACAGCCAGACTCTACTCTCATCAATAAGTTTATTGATACATGGTATATCATAATTGAAAGTGAGACCGGCTTCGTATAGAAAATTCTCCGGCTTAAATTCACCGGCGTCGTCCCAGACTAATCCCGATCCTGCATACATTTGCCCGGATACCCGGCGAATTTGAGCGTCTAAAATGGGAATGTAAACGGGTATTTTTATTTGAGGCAGATCCCTTTCGAGTTTCGCGGTCAGAATTTTCTCTCCGGTCAATCCTGACTTAAAATATCCATAAAGCCCACCCCCGCCCGGCATAAATAAACTACCCCTGCTCTTCCATTCGTCAGGCAGGGTGCCTTTACTGCGGTACAGAGGCGAATTCCAGATCTCTACGGGATTCGCCGACGATAAAAAAAACATTTTTTCGAACGGCACGTCGCCATCGGACATTCCCGCTTTCAGTTTGAATCTGGTGTTATTTCCGAAAACATCCAGCAGTTCGAAATCGAAATTTGCGAAAATGCGCGAAAAATCATAGTCTCCTCCCCGGATCGAGGCCTCAATCGTAGCACCATAATTAAGCGTTGTAAAACGGAACCTGTTTCGCCGGTTGAAGCTTGTTTCGACAGTATTGATATCTCCTCCAGACCAATTATCGCCGTAAATATAATCCGGATCGAAAACGTAATACCTTCTCACAGCCAAATCTACGTTATAGTTGCTTTTTACAAAATATAATCCGGACTCCTGACCTCCTCGCCCCTCTATTTCCAGAGATCTTAAATAAAAATTCAAATCGGGGCTGACAGCGAATAAGGGATTGTTATAACCGGCCATATAATTAAATTTACCGCTGTTCAATCCCGCCCAGCCCTCCAGTTCAATATTTTTAGTCACTCCAAGATATGAACCGTCAAGCCTGTAGCCGAATTTAACGCCGTCAATAGAATTATACCATAAAAGAGGGCGGTGCGCTACGGTATAGGATTCTACATAATGCTCAATGTAATTTCCCCCGTATATGAATTTCGGGACCATAAACTGCCATTGAATATCCGGGATGCCGGTGGAGTTATTCAGCATGTTTATATCCGAAAGACGGCGGTCGGGATTTATAACGACCTTCCTCGGTCTGGCTCTTAAAAATACCGTCGTATCGTAACGTATTTGCCCGTTCCGCCACACATCATGAGAAATGAAAATCGTATCCGAAACGTCTCTGCCAAAGTATAAGACTACATCGAGCGGGGATATACAGCGTTCCTTTTTTATGATCGAAAAGGTAGTATTGAAACCCCTTTTACCTCCGACGTAGGCGGCCCTGCTTTTAACAAAATCCAGGGCGTAATCGAGCCGCCAGGTGGTGAAAAACCATTGCCTGAAAAACCAATCCAGACTCGAACCATGTACTTCTTCGGCAATTTCCTGGACGTCAGAAAGATACGGGTGTTTAAACGCCCATTTCTTAACTAATTTATCTAAAAAAATATCGAATTTCCCATCTCCCATAACGTATTGTAGCATGAGGTAAACCGAGGCCGCCTTTTCGTAGGAAGCGTTATAATAACGGCCGCCGTCTTTAAAAAGATTTGCCGGTGTCCCCATGGGATCCTCATCTTTTATTATCGCCCTTCTGATATATGTTTTCTGGGCGTCGTTTCTTGCGTCCCCGTTCGGCAGCAGTTTTTTTTGCCACCCGGATTTATAGCTGAAATTATTATGTCGCCTGCCGTAGAAATATTCCATATAACTGATTTCAGAAAATGACGTTAAACCCTCATCGAGAAAACTCTGCTCCGTTTCATTAAAACCCAATATTCCGTAGAACCAGGCATGTCCCACCTCATGAGAGATCAATGATTCAAAATTCAAATCCTTTACTCCGCGGGACCCCAATTTTCGCCAGATCATGGTTAATTGCGGATATTCCATTCCGCCGCCGGTCAATGACGATACGACGGAATACTGTTTGTACGGATATGGGATATACTTTTCGGAGAAATATCCAATTGCTTTTCGCGTATATTCGGCCGCACTTCTCCGCCAGTATTTTTTGTTTGATTTTTTATAATAGGCTTTAATTGTTACATCATTGTACTTACACAAATCAAGAATGAATTCCGGATCGGCACAGAAAGCAAAGTCATGGATATTCTCGGCTTTCAATTTCCAGGTATTCAACTCTATTTTCGGTGATACGGTATCGGCAACCGTTTCTTCATCATCCTCAATTTCATAATCGTCGTAACCGGTGTCCTCGCGTAGGTATTCCTCTTCTATATCATTAATCTGAGGTTCGGAAACCGTTGAATCCGGAACCCCGTTATTTTTCATCTCGAAACCGCTTAATACGTCAACCAATATCGTATCCCCCTCCGGTTCGGGCAACTTTGACCCGTAGATCTCTTCCTCGTTGAGAAGTTCCCCCGTATGCGCCACGATATATTCCGAGGGTATTGTCAGCTCGACGTAAAAATCGGCGTATTCCGCGAAAAATTCATGATCAAGATACTGATGAATATGCCAGCCGTATCCGTCATACACTACCGGTTTCGGATACCATTGGCCCACGTCAAAATGCCTCCCCGAGCGCGCCGTCCTCGATCCGCGCGCGGGAATCCGGCTGATAAACTCAATATAAATCGTTATCGTTCCGCCGGGCGCAAGCGGCTCGGTTAACGGCACTATCATTATTGTATTATCGATTATATAATCAGTTATATCTAAGTCATCGATTTTTATCAAATCTATTTTGACAGATCCCATCTTCCTTTTTGATAAATTCGCGATACTGTAATCTCCCGCCCTCCTTTGCTCCAGGTCGAGGTAACTCCCCGGCAGAAAAGCGTTATAAAACAAATGAAAATAGATTTCGGTGAGAGTATCCGGGGAATTATTCTTATAGACAATCGTCTCCACGCAGGCCAGTTTTGCCGTGCCCGGATCGAGATCCGCTTTTATGTTGTAATCGACTTCCTGTTGAAAATAATCCCGGGCGGCGTTTGCAGTATAATAACATATACAGGTTAGAAATAATATAAAGATTCTTACGGTAAAATTAACAATACCGAATTGGCTAAAATTGCTTCTTGAATATCTTTTCATCATCCTCGGAGAAGGGGAGAAACTTGCCCCTGGTTGTGGCAATTTTCCTGCCGTCATTATCCAGAAGTGCGCATTTCGCGTTAATCAATCGTTCGGCAATATTCTCGAACTCCGCCGTTACATTTATCTTTTCATTCACTTTCGCGTAACGGTGATATCTCATGGTAATTTCCGCGGTGATGGCTCTCAATCCGGAGGCCCGGATCAAATGCATCATGGCTTCATCGGCCAGAGAGAATACTATCCCGCCGTGAACAATATCATCGAAACCGCACAACTCCGGACCCGGAACGAACTCGGTTTTAACCCTTTCACCGTCGTAATAAAAGGGAATTCTTAATCCGCGAGGGTTATCTGACCCGCAAACAAAACAGTATCGGGCCTGAAGCTTCCGGGTTGAGGAATCGTGAATTTTATTCGACACGCTTTATCCGGCTATTGTTTTTCCGATTATATCCGGCGAATATCGATATTTCTTATGATTGCATCCAATACAACAGACGCTCTGCGATCTGCGTCCTGGAAATTTTCCGACCTGAGTCCGTCGGGAAACCTATAAAATCCCTCTATTTCTTCCAGTCTCTTAAAATCCGAATCGTCCATAAGCAGCTCCAGGCCGAAATCCCGCGGCAGCGATAAAATGAGTCTTTCGCTTCTGCCATTTATTTCGATATCGGCATCGTTAATATTATCTCCAAAACGGATTTTTGATTCTTTCGCTTTCAATAAAAGCGTCAATTCCATCAGCCTGAATTCGGAAAAATCCAACTCGGGATAATCGCTTTCGGTTTCGATTTCTGCGAAAAGCCAGGCGTCATCGAATATCTTGATATCGTTATGGATATCGCGTATTTTTATTTTGAAAATCGAGCGGTTCCTGCTTTCCCGGTTCCGGTATTTTAAATATACCACGGATCCTTCTTTTCGGTGTGATATTATGGGACTTACTTTATAATAATTTGTATTAACCGAGAAGATTCTCGTCGGCATGGGACTAAAATTCATTTCCGAATCGCCCAGGTCTATTTCCAGCTTTATGGTATCCACATCCGATTCTATGGAAATCTCCTCCGTAAAATGCTTTTCGCCCTCATAATTCCAGCTCCAGTCTTTCCAGAACTCACTGAAACTCCACGAATATCCTCCGGCATAAACGGCCGCAAAAATAAAAGCGGCGGCTATCAAAAGCGGTGAAAGAAGCGTCAGAAAATATAATCTGGTTTTCCTGAAAATCAGCTCGACTCCAATGGCTATCAGAATAACCGGCCAGAGAGAAAACAGCGCCGGAAATACAAGGCTGTCCAGAACGCCGAAATTAATAGCCAGGAACAACAGCCCGATGCCGATCCAGATAATGCCCCATCTTATGGAACTAACTTTCATCTTCTTTGTTTTCCGCGCCTTTCTTTAAAACCAGAATACCGATAACAATCAGTATGGCCGGCCATAACTTACCCAGTGAAAAAAAGATAACCGGAAAGAAGTTGTCGAGAAGAAACAGCGCGCCCAGCACGATCAACCCCGCGCCTATAAATATAATGCCGTTTTTTCTATCGGTTTTGCCTTCTTCGGATTCTACAGGAACCGTTATAACGCTTTCGCTTTCCGCGACACTTTCATCCAACGGTTTTTGAGGTACGACGATCCAGAATATCAAATAAGCCAGAAGCCCGGCCCCATGCGCCGTCAGAGCGAGTATCACGGCGGCGATGCGCACTATAATAGTATCAACCTTAAAATATTCCGCCAGGCCGCCGCAGACTCCGGCTATCATACTGTCGGTTCTCGATCGGTAAAGCTTTCTATCCATAATGTGCTCCTGTTTTTTCTATAATACGACAAATTAAAAACAATGTTACTCAAAAAGCTCTAACTTTCTTTATCCTTTCTTACGGGCCTCAGGATTAAGAATAATATAATTGCTATTACGAGTACCGTTACAGCGACATTCAACCAGCGCCACTGCCTGGATACGACTTCGATGGTGTAATCGCGGGCGAAGAAATCCATCCTGTTAAACGACCAGGCTGAAACGCCGTCTATCGTCGTGTCGGAATTCGAACTTATCAAGCATCCGGAAACGACGACTTCAACTCTGAAATTGTGTACGTCCATATCATCCAATGCGAAACTCCCGAACAACCCGGGATGATCGCTGAAAAGAGTATCCCACGCGGCATCGTAGACATCATGAATCAATCTGTCGAGCGAATCGGGATTTTGCTTGACCCCTTCAAATCCGGCAAGGCTGTCCGAAACAGTAGAGATCTGATCATCATAAATCACTGCTATGGTATCCAGTTGAGCGGGATCAACCAGAATCTTCCTGAAAAGGTCGAGCCCGGCTTTCGTTTCAATCAGGTTCAGCAGTTCATCGGCCCGGTCATAATCACGGATTCCGCTCAGGGCCTCATGGCTCATAATAAATTCGGACGCCTTCGATAAACGCGATTGGATCATCGGAAAATATTCAACCGTATCGACAGGATCCGAAAAAGTCTCCCTGTAGATTATATCTTTATAAACCCACCTGTTTTTTATGGTAATTAATACACTATTAATGGCGGTCGACCCTTCCTCAGATTTATGGATATAATCCGATACCGGCATATTTTCGGGGGCAATCATCCCTTCCCAGAAAACGGTTAAGGCGCTATCCCTGTAACCGCGGGAGACTTTAAAAAGATTCTCATCGGGGATAACATAATTATCGTCATAGAATCGCGTCATTTTCAATGAATCTTCGCCGATATCTCTTTCCCCGAAAATCCGAATCTCCAGACTGCCTTTCCTGTTAAAGGTACCGTCATCTCCTATATCGGAGTAAGCCTGAAACGACACCTCATGTTTCACGCAGGATAAAAAAACAATCGATAAACAGGCTAAAAACAACTCAAATACTCTAATCCTGATTCTCATCTTCCGCCTTTCCGGTCATGGGAACGAATCTAACCGGCACATTTCTCTCTCGTTCAAATTTATCGCCGGCCCTGGTGTAAACTTCCAGGTACTGCATATAATCGCCTACCGGTATCACCAGCTTAGCTCCCTCTTTAAGCTGATCAAGAAGCGGCTGGGGTACCCTTTCGGGCGCCGCCGTAACTATTACACCGTCAAACGGGGCGGCCTCGGGCCAGCCCATATATCCGTCGCCGCACTTCGTTATGACATTATCGTATTTAAGGGATTTAAGAGTCGAATCGGCTCTTTCCTGAAGTTCGCATATTATTTCGATACTGTAAACGGTATCGACAATCTCGGCCAGCACCGCCGCCTGATATCCGGATCCGGTGCCGATTTCCAGGATCCTGTCTCCTTCCCGCGGCTCCAGTAGTTCCGTCATCAGGGCTACTATATACGGCTGGCTGATGGTTTGTCCTTGTCCGATGGGAAGTGGGCCGTCGTCATACGCGCGATATCTTTTATCTTCGGGCACAAAGAGATGGCGGGGAACATTCATCATGGCCCCGATAACCCGGCTGTCTTTTATTCCACGCGCCATAATCTGGCGTTCCACCATATTAACGCGCATTTTATGGAAGTCGGGTTCTCTGGGCGGCTTAGAAAACAACATCATAACCGCCATTAAAATATCCATAAACACACATATATCTCCTGACGGAAATTATATCGGAGTAATTGTCGGAGGTCAAGATACTTTTAAAAACTGCGCTTTAACTTGAGAGAAATAGAATTTGAATCGTATTCAAGCAGACCTTTTACACTTAAGTCAATAATTTTCGTGCGCTTGGACACGAGATTGTAATCCATCTCCATTCTGATTTTTTGCGGCAGCTGCACGGCAACCCCGACCCTGAAATAGTAATTATTATCTTTTCGCCCGAATCGGTATATATCGACATATTTTATGGTTTGATATTTAATTTGCCTGAACTTAAAAGAAGTTACAAACTCGGTCCTGTATTTTTCCAGGATACTGCTATAATAACGGGCGCCAAACGTTATATCCCAGGCATCGTAAGAAACATCCTTTATATCCGGATCGGCAATATCGGCCCCTTTTGCCTCGGCCCTTTCCAAGCCATAATATCCCCAGAACTTGATCCGTTTCGTCGCCGTCCAGATACCGTCAAATCTTAACCCGTTTACGGAGAGATCCCGTTCACTGAATTCCTCCGTGAATCTTTTGTTCTGATATCGGTAGGAGATATCTCCCTTCAGAGACGGCTTAAGATTCATTCCGTATTCGAACTTCAGATAATGCTTCGAAAAATTGGCCTCCAGGTATGTGCCGGTACCGTCCTCATCCCTGTAAAACTGATTGCGGTAATAATAATCGGGAATAAACGAATACTCAGCCTCAACATAACCCGACCGAAACAGGTAATGCCGTCCCGCTATTCCCAGTCTGAAATATCTCCTGATATCGTTGCGAGCGTAATAATAATATCTGAAATTCGGTTCCAGCCAGGCCGTATGGCCCTTAAGCAACTTTCCTCTTATTCTCGCTTCAATCGCTGGAATTAAGATCCAGTCATCTTCAGATTCTATCGAGAATTTTGACTCGCTCGTACCGCCCGCATATAAATCCAGGTCGTCATCGGAATAGTTGATTATGTTATCATCATATTTTAAATCAAGCCGGGCGTTAAATGTAATCATCTGATTAAATTTCGATTTTTTCGATCTTTTCTTTTTCGCGGACGCGTCCACCGAAATAGAAAATGAGACGAATATCACGATAAGCAGCAGAAATACAGGCCTGGATTTATCAAACAGTCTTAGCATCTTTATTTTTTCTTCCCCAGGCTGTTCTCTTTCATTTTGAACCTGATGGCGATATTGGGCGCCGCGGAATTAACCTTTTTAAAAGTATAGGTATGTTTTCCAGAAGGCACGTTTAGAGTATATTTATGCAGTGTCGATGGGATCAGATCGGTGCGGTCGGAATAAACGGTCTTGGCCGACTTTTTCGCTATCCCCGTAAAGTTTTTTACAGTCTCCCCGTTTTCAAATACCCCCAGGGCGAATTTCGATTTCTCCTTAATATTTTTATCGAAATTGGTCCGGCAGTAAATAAGTACTTCAGCGGGCCCCATGAGACTCAATTTAACGCCGCCGTCCTTATCAACAAGATAGTAGGTTATATTGGATTTTTTAGATTTCAGTTTGACCGTTTTATCAAATTCCGTCGGCTTGTAAGTCACATATTTCGGCTTCTTTTTTTTCTTTTCCTGATAAAATCTAACGTAAGACTTCTTTATATCGGATGAAACCACCTTGATTTTATAATTATGGCTGCCTTTGGGGGTTTTGAAGAAAAGATCGCGCGCCAGGCCGACATCCACGCCTTTTACGTCGACTTTAAGATTTGATTTTTTAGATTCGGCCTTTCTGCCAGCGATAAGTTTCTTGTCTTCCCAGACCTGAATCTCAAAATCCGCGGCTTTGATTCCGCCTTCCAACGCGGGCCGAACCCTTATCTTAACCTTTGTGGGACCGGTGACCCTAAAATCGATAACCTGGCCCTGCTCCAGCTCAAAATATTTGTATTTTTTACCGTCGGATTGTAAAAACTGATGCTTACCCGCACCGTCGGGCCTGAATACTTTGTATTTTGTTTTTGCGGCCATCGCCGTACCGAAAGCCAGCATCAATACCGTTACACAAAAAATAATTGATTTTCTCATGTCACATCTCCGGATCATCACTCCTGCGGGGAGAGAATAAGATTTTGGTTTGTTTCTTGACATAGTACTTCACATCTATCCTTATGGCCGACCAGACCACCACAATCAAGATAACGGTGAAAATTAGCGTCGACGAAATAGAATATTCATCCCTGAAAAATATCGGATCCTCGCCTACTGCCGGCCGGGGAATAATATCCGCCGGTAATCCATACTCCGCGGCGATTTCCGGCAGGCGCAGAAGATGTATTATAGGAATGTTTTTTTCAGCCATTAAATTCACCACGCCGCGGGCCGGAAAATTCCTTCGCTGGAGATCGTAATTAACGCCGGAAGGGATCAGTCTTCCGTTCTGCGATGATCCCAGCGATGCGAGACCGCCGCCAATATTTACATAGGCCGCATATTCCCGACCTTTGCTATGCTTATTGTAAATCTCCATTCGCCTTTCTATATTACTCCGAAGAGATCCGCGCGATTCCAGTATATTCTCAAGATTGCCGCTAAAAATAAGCTCCACATTATTCTTTTTAATGTTCTCCAGCAATAACGTTCGGCCCTGAACGGAAAGCCCTCTGCCGTTGTCGGTACCGCCTCCCAACGATGCCGCGATTGAATGACGAGTAATTATGTTGTTCCCATACAGGGTTTTTTCCATGTCAAGCCAGGAGTAATCCGGATGATTCGCTCCCCAGTTTGAAGCCCCCACGGAGGTTATTACAACCGGCGCAATCCCCATCTCTTCGCAGGCCGAATACAGGGCGATATTAACCCCGGGAAACGAGCCGGTCAAACCGACGGCTATTAAATCCCCCCTGGTCAATCCGCACTCCTTGAACATCATGATCAGAACGGCGGCGAAATTCGGATTGGTGGAAAGGAGTTTGCTTCTCAATTCGCCCCGGTCAGTCGTTACCAGTGTATATTGTTCACCAATGAGCCCGGTGCCGTTGGGATCGTTTTCATAATCGATCGGAATACCCATCTCGGCAATTCTGCTTTTTATAGCTTCCTGTGCCCTCTGGGCCCGATCCGACGCGCGAATTTTCAGATCCCAGTACGGCGCCTGCTTGTGTTCGCGAGTTCCTTCGGCCAGGATGAAGATCAGAATCGAAAACAGCGCCAGGAACAAAAGAAGACGGTTTGAGGGATTCTTGAGCCGTGGTCTCATGCTATCACTTCACCGCCTGAAAATATAATAAGCAAAAGGCGCACGAAAATCGCCGCCACAATCATTGTCGTCAGCGTCTGTATTATCCCCTGTCTCTCCATCCAATTGGCTATTAAACCCGGAATAATAAATCCGATAGCCTGAAATTCCAGGGATATTCCACCCGGAAGACCGAAAATGAAAAACTGCCTGGAGAGCCATCCGTATAAAAATCCGACAATAATAATCATGACCGTCCTGCGCCGCCCGTATATAAACATATAATTGGATAATAACATTATCGTATAATAGGTTAGAAGGCTGACTGCAATTGTGCCGGCAATCCTCCAGGGATCGTGAATCATCAAAGCCATATATCCGGGCACCACCATCCCCCCGGCCGCCAATCCCAGAGTCTCCGAAAAAACAAGGCTAACCACAAGCCCCAGACCGACCGATTGCATCATGAATATTTCAGACAAGCTCTCTTCCCCTGGATTTGAAATAGTCGACTATCTGCTCTCCAAAACCCACAATATTCCCGATTCCAAATATCAGCGCTTTCTCCGACACCAGATTGACCAGCGTGTTAAATATGACTTCCTGCGACCTTCCTCCCAGATCCTCTATCCTGTTATGCGGCAAGCCGCTGGCAACCGCTTTCGCCACAAGAGGCTTGGTATATTCTCCGGCAATAACGAAATAGTCGGCATCGAGTTCCGTCGCAATAAATTCCCCCAGTTGCTCGGCCCTTTGAATCCTGTCCCTCCGCGAATTAACCAGCACTATCAAGGTTTTGCCCGGCTCGTGATGAATTTTCAAAAGGTCCCATATTTTCAGGAAACTCTCCGGATCGTTGGCGGCAAAGGCATTCACAAACTCAATTGACTTTTCATGGATAACCAGATGATACCGCCTTACCACGCCGGGATCCGGCTCGATCTCATACATTCCCTGAAAAGCGTCTTCTCTCGACACTCCGAAATGCTGACAAACGGAAAGCGCCAGGGCAACATTTTCTTTCTGTTCGAGATATGAAAAACCCCGCATTTCCGAATCTGAAATGCTGTTATCATCCGCTTGATGGATCGCAGTATTTAAAATCGCCGCCCTATCGTTAAAAATGTCATAATATTTCTTTTCGCTCGTAAAAAGATGACCTTTCCGGGGAATAGTGGTGGAGAGAGAATGAGCCACCTCGTAGAGAGAGGGCCCCATAATATCCAAATGATCGGGCCGGACATTGGTAACCACCCCAACATTTGATCGAATAAAATGCCTCTCAAGCAGTTCCTGGAGGTGAGGTTGAATGCCCATACATTCGGCCACAAAAAAATCCGGTTTCTGCTCTGCCGCCCTCCCCACAATTCTGATCTGTTCAATAATGTTCGGCTTCCCGATCCTTCGAACAGGCACCTCGTTGCCATTAACAAAAAGCATGCGGGGTTTGGTTCCGGTTGTTTTAGCGAATACTTTATACCCCCCGCGGCGCAATCCTCCCGTAATAAGCCTGGTTACCGATGATTTGCCACGGGAACCGTTGACATGAATCCTGATTGGCAACCGGCTCAAGTGGAATTGATGGCTGCGGTATTCCCAGATGCCGTAAATCGCCAGTGTCAAAAAAAGAACGAAAACTACCCACATCGCGAAAAACAAACCTCGCAGTTAAGTTGACAGTTGGCTATTATAGATATCTAATGATAAATTAGCAAGTCAAAAAGGCATAAGGGCGATATTACTTGGTTTGAATCAATTCCAGTTCAATAAGATAGCGACGGAATTCTTCGGTATTGCCCGAATCGGGCGGCATGCTTAGATATCCCCAGTTGCCGAAAGCGCCGTTTACAACACTATTAAAACCGTTCCCGGAAACCGAAAATTCAATTTTCCCGTTTAACGATCCGGTATTATCCTTATTATTATTTACCTCGGATAAAATCCCGGCAGCTATCATCGACGAACTCAGACGGTAATCCTTATTTATTTTATCAAATTCGGTTTTTGCCGGCTCGCGTGAGATATCGATCAAATCGCTTAAGAGCAGTTCGGGTTTCTCGGTAAAAATATTGTCATTAAAATAAGCCAGAATCTCGTTATCCGCTACGAGCGCTTCGCCGAATTCTCCCGCCGGTATGGACTCAATCGAGAC
>CP070742.1:853715-875398 GCA_020348065.1 Candidatus Zixiibacteriota bacterium | reverse complement strand
GCTGGGGACATCGAATGTTCTGATGGTTGTTTTCTTACTCTTGGGGGTGGCCGCGGGCGGAATGGAAGCCTACAGGATAATTAAACAGATTATCAGGGAAAGCGATAATTGAATTGGGCTTGGAATTTATCGATAGAGTTATAAAAACTACCCTGATTTTCGCGCTTTTCGCAACGCCCTTTTTATTTTTATATATGGGATACAGTTTCGGTTTGTCGGTAATAATAGGCGCCGTCTGGGGAGTATTGAATTTATTGGCAATCAAATTCGTTATCCTCAGCCTCGTAAAACCGGGAAAACGCAATCTGAAATTCGGGCTTCTGATTCTGTTCTTTAAGATACCGGTCCTTTACGGCATCGGTTATCTCCTTCTGACCTGGGATTATCTCTCGGTTGGAGGTTTGTTATGGGGATTTTCGGGCATTTTGATCGTATCGGCGTTTAAGGGTCTGAGCAGATCCATATTGAAAATGGATAATAAAATAAATCCAGGGGAGAATGGGGCATGACCGGATTTTTCACGTCCTTATTATTAAATGTAAATTCCTCCGAAAACGTAACTCATCATGCCGCCGACACGCTGGCAAATGCCGCCGAACACGGCGGGGAGGCCGCCGCTCAACATTCTCCCGAATTCCCGAATCTGGTTGAAATCCTGAACCATTACTTTCACACCGGTTTTACGCAATTCCTTTTCGACTACAGGATAGTCGTTTATTCTGTAGTCGTTGCCGTATTTCTCTCGCTTCTGGCGTACGCGGCATATCGGAAAAGATCTCTTATACCGGGTCCGGCGCAGAATCTGATGGAATGGATTGTTGATGTTCTTTCCAATATGGTCGTATCCATTCTCGGCGAACAGGGCAGAAGATTCGTGCCGTTTATCGGCACTTTATTTATTTATATTTTCTGTATGAATCTCCTCGGATTAATTCCAGGGATGTTCTCTTCCACTTCGAAACTCAACACCACCCTGGCGCTGGCTATCTGCGTGTTTTTATACGTACAGTTTACAGGTTTGAGAAATTTCGGGATTCTCGGATATATACATCACCTGGCCGGATCGCCAAAATCCGTCGTTGAATGGTGTCTTGTGCCCCTGAATCTTCCTCTGCATATAATCGGCGAGCTTGCCAAGCCGGTATCGCTTTCCCTTCGTTTGTTCGGCAACATTTCAGGTGAGGATATGCTTCTGGCCATTTTCGCCACTCTGGGGGTGACTATATTGAGTTTCATTCCGGTGCCCGTCGGCCTGCCGTTACACCTGCCGTTTATTTTCCTGGCCATGCTGACAAGCTTCGTGCAGGCGCTGGTATTCAGCTTACTCGCGACAATTTATTTTTCATTAATGACTCATCACGAAGAAGAAAATCATTAAAGGAGGAATAATGGACCCTAAAACTGCAGTTGGATTTCTATTACCGTTGGCGGTGGGCGTCGCCGCCTTGGGTTCCGGACTCGGACTCGGCAAAGCCGTCGGCTCGGCCATGGAGGCTATGGGACGTCAGCCTGACGCGGCCGGCAAAATTCAAACCGCGATGATTATCGGCGCAGCATTCATCGAAGCCTTGACGATTTACGCTTTGGTGGCCGTAATCCTTATTAAGTAGAAAAGAAGAAAGATGGGAGAAATAGCCCATTCGCTGGATCTCAACTGGGGCCTGATAGTCACCCAGGTCATAGGTTTCCTTTTAACAGTCTGGATTTTAAAAGCGTTCGCCTGGAAACCGCTTCTGAAAATGCTCGAAGATCGCAGGAAAAAGATTGCGGGAGACATCGATGACGCGGAGAAAATAAAATCGGACGCCGAGACGCTTCTGGATGATTACAACGCCAAACTCAGAGATATTGAGACCGAGGCCCGAAGCAAAATTCAGGATGCCGTGGGTGAAGGAAACAGGATCGCCACGGAAATCAGAGAACAGGCCCGTGAGGAGGCCCGTCAAATAGTGGAAAAATCCCGCGAGGAATTATCCCGGGATATCGCCAAAGCCCGGGTTGAGCTTCGCGATGAAGTAGTCGGTATGGCCATGACCGCGGCGGAAAAGATTATTTCCACCAAACTCGACGAAGCGGAACAGAAAAGGCTTCTGGAGGATTTCCTGAAGGAGGTCGAATAATCTGAATGAAGGATACTCACGTCGCAAAACGTTACGCTCATGCTTTATTCAACGTCGCCCTGAAAAAGGGGACCGTCGATATCATTTCTTCCGAGATCTACCAGTTGAAATCTTTCTACGATAAAGATAAACGCTTCATCGGATTCCTGGCCGCGCCTCAGGTGTTGACAGAACATAAAATCGCCATGGTGAGGACTTTGTTTACAACCAGGTTGTCTCCCTCGCTGGTATCCTTTTTACTTCTTCTTATTGAAAAAGGCAGGGTCGATCACCTGGGCGAGATTGCCCGCGAGTTCGAAAAGCTTGTCGAGGATCATAAGGGCCTTATCAAAGCCAGAGTTACGACTGCGGTCCATGTCGAGGACGACTATAAAATCAGGCTTCGCGAAAAGCTGATGTCCATCACGAATAAGAATATCGAGATTCTGCACCGGATAGATAAGAACATTCTCGGGGGCATAATCGTTCAGTTGAATTATAACGTAATCGACCGGTCTGTTAGAAATCAGCTGAATACATTAAAACATGATTTAATGTCGTTAAAGGTTTATTAAAGGGGTTCTTTTATGGCATTTCGACCTGAAGAAGTAAGTTCCATTCTTCAAAAGGAAATTGAAAAATACGATACCAAACTGGAAATGGAATCTGTGGGGACGATTCTGCAGGTCGGGGACGGTATCGCGCGAATCTGGGGGCTGGAAGATGCGATGCAGTCGGAGCTGCTTTCTTTCCCGAATGATATTATCGGTTTGGTTTTGAACCTGGAAGAAGATTCGGTATCGGCCGCTATTTTCGGCGACGATGCCAAAATAAAAGAGGGCGATACCGTAAAAAGAACGGGCGCCGTTGCCAGGGTCCCCGCAGGCGATGCGCTTGTCGGACGTGTCGTCAATTCGCTCGGGCAGCCGGTTGATGGCAAGGGTCCAATCGTTACGGAAACGTATCGTCCCATCGAAGGCGGTGCGCCCAATGTGGTAAGCAGGCAACCTGTTAAAGAACCGGTTCAGACCGGCTTGAAGGCGATTGATTCCATGATTCCCATCGGACGCGGTCAAAGAGAGCTCATTATCGGCGACCGGCAGACAGGTAAAACGGCGCTGGCCATTGACGCCATTATAAACCAGCGCGACTCCGATGTTTTCTGTTTCTATGTCGCCATCGGACAAAAAGCTTCCACGGTCGCTAAAGTTGTCGAGACGCTCGAAAAACATGGCGCCATGGAATATACCACGGTGATTGTCGCCAGCGCCGAGGATCCGGCGCCGCTGCAGTTTATTGCGCCTTATGCCGGCTGTGCTATGGGAGAGGAATTACTCTATAACGGCAAGCATGCGCTCTGTATCTACGATGACCTGTCGAAACACGCGCAGGCTTACAGGCAGCTTTCGCTTCTGGTAAGACGGCCACCCGGTCGCGAGGCTTATCCGGGTGATGTTTTCTATCTGCATTCACGTCTTCTGGAACGTGCCGCAAAATTGTCCGACGCCAACGGTGGGGGTTCCTTAACGGCGATGCCGGTCATTGAAACCCAGGCGGGCGACGTTTCCGCGTATATCCCCACTAACGTGATTTCCATTACCGACGGTCAGATTTTCTTGGAAGCGGATTTATTCTATTCGGGGATCAGACCCGCTATCAACGTGGGTATTTCCGTATCGCGTGTAGGCGGAAACGCTCAAACCAAGGCTATGAAGAGAGTGGCAGGGCGTTTAAGGCTTGATCTCGCGCAGTATCGTGAGCTTGCCGCTTTTGCCCAATTCGGCTCCGATCTTGATGCCGCGACTCAGAAACAGCTTACCAGGGGTTCGAGAACGGTTGAGATCCTCAAACAGGGACAGTATGTCCCCATGCCTCTTGAAAAACAGGTGGTTATAATCTGGGCCGCGGTAAACGGTTACCTCGATGATATTCCTATGGAGGCCTGCGCGAAGTTCGAGGAAAATCTGTATTCGTATGTTGAAGATAAATATCCTGATATTTTCCACGACATCGCCACCAAAAAAGATATCGAGGAAGGAACCGTGGCAAAACTAAAGGACGCCGTTGGAAAATTCAAGGAGGAGTTTAAAGCCAGGCTTTAAATCCTGGCCTGAAATCCCGGAAGCGGATAGGATAAGATGCCCACACTTCGTGATATAAAACGCCGGATCAGATCGGTCGAAAACACTCAACAGATTACCAAGGCGATGGAGATGGTGGCGGCGGCAAAACTGCGGAAAGCCCAGGCGAGAGTGGAAGCCGCCCGACCGTACGGGCTCAAGATGCAGCAAATGCTGGAATCTCTTTCCTCGGCGGCGGCGGGATTGGAACACCCGCTGTTCGAGCAGAGGGACGCGAAAAAGAAACTGCTCGTTCTTGTTACATCCGATAGAGGTTTCACCGGCTCCTACAGCTCCAATATAATTCGAACGGCCTCGGCCTATGTCAGGGAATCGCCGCCGGATACGGTACAGCTGGGTATAATCGGTAAAAAAGCCTACACCTATTTTAAAAGGCGGCCGCATCCTATAGTTTTCGCCATAACCGATTATAACGCCAGAATTGAGCTGGGGAGAATCAGGGAGCTCGTAACCGATATGATTGATCTTTTCTCATCCCGCGAAGTCGATGAGGTTCGGCTTCTATACACCCGGTTCGTCTCCACCGTAAGTTATCGGATAACGCTGGAACGATTTCTGCCCATTGAGAAACCGGAATCCGAGGAAAGCGCGGTTTCCGATTATATCTTCGAGCCCGACGCCGACAATATATTTTCAAACCTGATACCGAAGTTTTGTGTCACCAGAGTTTTGCAAATGTTATTGGAAGCTTTCGCCTCAGAGCATGGATCGCAGATGATCGCAATGGGTAACGCCACTAAAAACGCCGGTGAGATGATAGAGGCCCTGACTCTCCAGAGGAATAAAGCCCGTCAGGCGGCCATCACCAAAGAACTTCTGGATATCGTGGGTGGGGTGGAGGCTTTAAAATAGAAAATACCGAATAGATAGACTAATTTTTTGATAAAGGGATTAATATGGCAGAGGAAAATTACGGGAAAATAGTTCAGGTGATCGGGCCGACAGTTGATTGCGAATTCCCATCCAACCGTTTGCCTAATATTTACAACGCCATAAAAATAAAGAACGAGGAAAAAGGGATCAAACTCACGGCCGAGGTCGCCATGCATATCGGCGATAATGTCGTCAGGTGCATCGCCTTATCATCCACCGACGGCCTGGTTCGCGGAATGCCCGCTCTCGATACCGGAGCGCCTATTTCCGTTCCCGTTGGGGAAGGTACTCTGGGACGCGTTTTCAATCTGCTTGGCGAGCCTATAGATGAGCTGGGCGAGGCTCAATATGAGAAAAGATACCCCATTCACCGTCCCGCCCCCGGTATAGCCGAGCAGGAAACCGAAACGGAGATTTTCGAGACCGGCATTAAAGTTATCGATCTTCTTCAACCCTACCCCAAGGGCGGGAAGGTGGGTCTTTTCGGCGGTGCCGGCGTAGGCAAAACCGTCATAATTATGGAGCTTATTCGTAATATCGCCTCCGAGCACGGCGGATATTCGGTTTTCTGCGGTGTCGGCGAGAGAACCCGCGAGGGCAACGATCTCTGGCTCGAGATGAAAGCCTCAGGCGTAATTTCCAAAACCTGTATGGTCTTCGGGCAGATGAACGAACCTCCGGGAGCTCGTTTACGGGTAGGACTTGCCGGATTGAGCATGGCGGAGTATTTCCGCGATGAGGGGGGCCAGGACGTATTGGTGTTTATCGATAATATTTTCCGATTCGTTCAGGCCGGTTCCGAGGTATCCGCGCTTCTCGGTAGAATGCCGTCCGCCGTGGGATATCAGCCTACTCTGGGAACGGAAATGGGCGCGCTTCAGGAAAGAATCACTTCAACCAAATCAGGATCTATCACCTCGGTACAGGCGATTTATGTCCCCGCGGACGACCTGACCGATCCCGCCCCGGCGACAACTTTCGCCCACCTCGATGCCACTACGGTTCTTTCGAGACAGATTGTCGAGCTCGGCATATATCCGGCCGTCGACCCTCTCGCTTCCACCAGCCGTATCCTGGATCCCATTATTGTCGGTCAGGATCATTACGAGGTCGCTCGCGGAGTCCAGAAAGTTCTCCAGAGGTATAAGGATCTTCAGGATATTATCGCGATTCTCGGTATTGACGAGCTTTCCGAGGAAGATAAACTCATCGTGGCCCGCGCCAGAAAGATCCAGAAATTCCTGTCACAGCCGTTCTTCGTTGCCGAGGAGTTTACCGGAACCAAAGGGCAGTATGTCAAAGTCGAGGATACGATTCGAGGTTTCAAAGAGATCCTCGAAGGTAAGCATGATGAGATCCCCGAGCAGGCGTTTTATATGCTCGGCGGAATCGAGATGGTTCTTGAGAAATATGAACAGATGAAAGCCGAGGAATAATATTGTTCAAGCTTTCAGTTGTTACGCCGGAAAAAACAGTTTTCGAGATGGACGTCCGCTCTATTATCGCGCCCGGCAGCGAGGGTTATCTTGGAATTCTATCCAATCACGCTCCTCTGATAACGGCCCTTAAACCGGGAATACTTTCCGTAAACGATCAAAGCGGTAATGAGACATTCTATTCAATTTCGGGTGGATTTCTGGAAGTTTCCGGCAATATCGCGACTATCCTTGCGGACGCTATCGAATCAGCGGACGAGATCGATCTGGAGCGCGCCGAGGAATCGCTCAAGAGGGCTCGAGAACGTCTGCTGCACAAGGCTGAATTACATGTCGATACCGAACGGGTCTACGCCTCCATTGAACGTGCCAGAAATAGGCTGAAACTGGCGAAACGAAAACGTTAAGAAATTATATGATAAAGATTAAATCTGCTCCGATTTCGGCGCAGATTTTTTATTTGCATATGCTGCTTGCTGTATTCAATTCTTTGCCCAGAGGCCGATTTGATTGCCCTCGAGATCGGCCAGAAACGCGTAGTAACCGTATTCCGGCGATATCTGGGTTTTCTCTTTGGTGCATTTTCCGCCGAGACCTTCAGCCTTTTTGATTGTAGCCTCGATATCCTCTACTTCGATATATATGGAGATCCCCGGTTTCGGCGCGATTTCAAGCGTTTTGTCGAATCCTCCCCCCGGACCGCCCGGCGGTTTATAGGCCACATAATCCATTCCGGCCAAATCCTGGCATTCCCAGCCGAACACCGCACTGTAAAATTTCTTCGCCTTTTCGTAATCCTTAGATGGGATTTCAATGTGGCAAATACCGTTCATTATCACTCCTTTTCAAATTTGTTAGAATATCCAATGCAAAAAAATATTTTCATTAAACGTTTGTCAATTTATAAAATGGTATTTCATATTTTGTTTGTTTTGATGTTTCAAAATACAGGATCCCGACAAAATCTTAAGCCTATATTGAATTTGACGTTTTGGAAGCATAAAAAAACCTTGTCCAGCCGTTCGAATAGTTGTATAAAACTATTGTTAAATAGTGATCGAGATATCGTTCGGGACTCAGTCGATTAAGCTTCAGTTATTTTTAATAAATGAAAGGGGGTTTGCATGAAAACAATAGGGTACATGGAGGGAACCAATTCGGAGTTATTGACGAATCTTCTTGTTGACGGCGTCGATACTCTTCCCCTCTCAAACGGTTGGGATAATCATGGGAAGTTTATCGCCCATATTAGCAGAACTGATCATATTTCGGTAGTGGTCGGTTATCTCCATAAATTCATCGCCCTATCGATGGAACCGAAAATTGAAGAAGATATACTATCCTCTCTGAAAGCCTATAAAATCCCGACGGTTTTTATCGTTCCCAAGGCCAAACAGGATAAAGCGAAAAAACTACTTAAAGGCAAAGGTGTCAATTATACTCTTGCAGACCCCGGTGATTTGACAAAAATCGTAAAGGCGACCCTGAAACATGGGAAAGCCGGAAGAATTGTCATGAAAAAAGCGAAGAAAAAAGCAAAGAAGACAGCGAAGAGAAAAAGATAATATCCGGTTATAAAACGGAATGAGACAATTTATATAAAACCCGCCGATACACACCGCTCGGTTTTCTAATATTTTACCTGATCAATATAAACATAAGTGAAAACATGGGAGGCGGAATTAACCGCCGGAGGGGTTTTAATGCACACTACGGCAATAAGTTATTACTCCATGAGCATCCTGTTGCGGATGCCCGCATACCGTGTTCAGGATAAACTTTTTTGCTGGAAAAGGTAAAAAGAAAATAGAATTAAAGTCGAATATTTTTCTTGACTAAACGCAAAGGACTTTTATTATACCGTTTGATTTGTGAAATTTGGAACAAACTCGGCGCCTGTTTTATGTTCCCTTTATGTACCGCCGAGGAAAAAATAGTTGAATCGGATCTCCCCTCTTCCCAGGGGGGTGTGATAAAAGGCAAGGAGTTATCATGTCGAACAGAGCCGACGCTTTCATGGAGAAAGTCATCGCCACCCACCCCGGCGAACCCGAATTCCATCAAGCCGTCCGTGAAGTGATTGATTCATTAATGCCGGTTATCGAACGGCATCCCCAATACGCCGATTCCCGTATTCTGGAACGTATTGTGGAACCGGAGAGAGTCATTATTTTCCGGGTTCCCTGGGTGGATGATAAAGGTGTACCCCAGGTAAACATCGGCTACCGTGTGGAATTTAACAGCGCCATAGGGCCATACAAGGGAGGATTACGTTTTCATCCCACGGTTAATCTGGGCATACTGAAGTTCCTGGGTTTCGAGCAGGTATTTAAAAACAGTCTCACCACGCTCCCCATGGGCGGCGGCAAAGGCGGAGCCAATTTCGATCCCAAAGGAAAGTCCGATCTCGAGGTCATGCGTTTCTGCCAGAGCTTTATGAGCGAGCTTTTCCGTCATATCGGGCCGGATACGGACGTTCCGGCAGGGGATATCGGCGTCGGCGGCAGGGAAATAGGTTTTCTTTTCGGTCAATATAAAAAACTCCGTAACGCGTTTGAAGGAGTTCTTACGGGCAAGGGTGTTAACTGGGGCGGTAGCCTGATCCGTCCCGAGGCCACGGGATACGGCGCGGTTTATTTCGCCGAGGAAATGTTGAAAACCCGCGAAGAATCTGTTGAAGGTAAGACCGTATCGGTTTCGGGCTCTGGTAATGTCGCGCAGTATGCCACCGAGAAAGTGAATCAGCTCGGGGGCAGGGTTGTAACTCTCTCCGATTCCAGCGGGTATATCTACGATAAGGCGGGCGTAGACGAGGAAAAGCTGGCCTATGTAATGGATCTTAAGAATGTCCGCCGCGGTAGAATCAGAGAATATGCCGAAAAGTTTAAATGCGATTACCACGAGGGCAGAGGCGTATGGAACGTCCCCGTCGATATCGCTCTCCCGTGCGCAACTCAGAACGAGCTTGACGGTAATGACGCGAAAATATTACTCGATAACGGTTGTTATGTCGTTTCCGAAGGAGCCAATATGCCGTCCACTCCTGAAGCCGTTGAACTTTTCGTTAAGAAAAAGATTCTTTTCGGCCCCGGAAAAGCGGCCAATGCCGGAGGCGTCGCCACGTCCGGTCTGGAGATGTCGCAAAACAGCCTGCGGCTAAGCTGGACCCGCGAGGAAGTCGATGAAAGACTCCATGGCATCATGCGCAGCATACATAGAAGCGCCCTGGAAACCTCTAAAGAGTATGATGATGCTGGCAATTATGTCCTTGGAGCCAATATTGCCGGCTTCGTCAAAGTCGCTGACGCCATGCTTGACCAGGGAGTCGTATAGGATATATGATGATTCGGCGGCGATTGAATCGGTTTTTAATTGATTTTTTGGTGCGATGTTCCGGGCGGATAAATTAACTGCCCGTCGCTTTTTGCCGTAACTGAAACCCGGACATATTACTGTAAACAACGGCCATAAATATCTGGACTTTCGATCATAATTTTTGTAAATCATTAAAGTTTTGTAGGGATCGTTTTGTGGATACGGGAGTAAAATAGTATCGAAGAAATCGATAATTGTTCAAAATGATAAATGAGGAGGTTAAATTGCTGAAGAAACTTGTTTTATTGATCCTGCCGCTTTGCCTGATCGCCGGATACTGCATTGCCCAGGAGGAAGCCGAAGGGGAAAAGATGACTCCTGAGAAAAATCCCATCGTCAAGATCGAAACTAACCATGGCGATATTTATCTTGAAGTTTTCCTGAAAGAAACGCCGATTCACGCTCAAAACTTCCTGTCCAAAGTCGATGCGGGTCAGTACGACAGCTTGACTTTCCATAGAGTCGTGGAGGGATTTGTCATCCAGGGCGGAGATCCTACCGGAACCGGTTCCGGGAGTATGGGACCCGATAGGCTTGCCGATGAAAAATCGCCCTATCCTCAGATCGAAGGTACGGTGGCTATGGCCCGATCACCGGCGGGGGCCTCCAATTGCCAGTTTTACATCAATTTGAAAGACAATACAAGATTGGACGATATGGGATTTTCATCGTTTGCAAAGGTGGTTCACGGGATGGACGTGGTGAAAAAAATCGGTAAGGTTGAAACTACAACTAAACCAGGGGCAAGGGAAAAGTCAACTCCAGTCGAAACCGTTTATACGTATAAGCTCTACCGCGTCGAAGAGCTTCCCGAAAAATAAAAACAATCGATGTGAAAAATATCGTGGTTTTAGGCTCCTCCGGATCGATCGGGAAAAACGCCCTGTGGGTGATTTCCCGGTTTCCGGAGGAGTTTAATGTTTTCGGGTTATCCGTCCATCGCGATACCAGGACATTGTTATCGCAAATAAAAGAGTATAGGCCTCGCGCGGTCTGTGTATCTTACAAAGATAGAGCAGAGGCTCTTGGATCTCCGCTTCCCGAAGACACAGAATTATTCGCAGGCCCGAATGGTTTAGAGGATCTGGCGTCTCATCCCGATGTTGATATCGTTCTGAATGCCGTTTCCGGTTTCGCCGGTCTGCGTCCGACCCTGGCGGCAGCCCGCGCGGGCAAACGCGTAGCTCTGGCGAACAAAGAATCGATGGTCGCCGGCGGTGAACTCGTCAATAAGACCGTTGCCGAATATGGCGCTGAGATAATTCCGGTTGATTCCGAACATTCAGCTATCTTTCAATGCCTGAAAGCGGGTAATAACAAAGAAGTCCGCCGTCTGATCCTGACTTCTTCCGGCGGGCCTTTCAGGGAATTCCCGAAAGAAAAGATGTCCGAAATAACCGTTGAACAGGCGTTGAATCACCCTACCTGGAAAATGGGCAAAAAAATAACTATCGATTCGGCCACCATGATGAACAAAGGCCTTGAAGTAATAGAAGCCGTATTTCTGTTTAGTCTTCCTCCCGAAAAGGTCGATGTTGTAATTCATCCTCAATCGTTTGTGCATTCCATGGTGGAATTCATTGATGGCAGCATTATCGCCCAGCTCTCGAAGCCGGATATGTGTCTTCCCGTGCAATACGCCTTGTTTTATCCTCAACGGCGGGAAATGAACCGGGCCGATCTCGATTTCACAGACCGATTCTCGCTGGAATTCGAGCCCCCGGATAACGTAAAATTCCCGGGCGTTGAACTCGCCAGGGAAGCTCTGAAAAGGGGCGGAACCGCTCCCGTAGTCTTCAACGCCTCAAATGAGGCTGCGGTGGACGCTTTTTTAAATCGAAAAATAAAATTTACCGATATTTTTCACATTGTTGAAAAAACTATGAATAAATCGGGTTCTATTGACGTAGACAGTATTGAATCTATTATGGAAGCGGATAAAAACGGCAGGAAAATTGCCGAAGAAATTATTAATGGCATACGACCTTGATCATGAGACAAAAGCAGGAACTTTATTTTGAATGGGATGTTTATTATATCTGGATGAGGGAAAATTATGTTTGATTGGATTCTTCCGTTCATATGCATCCTGGGGTTGCTGGTTTTCGTCCACGAGCTGGGGCATTTTATCGCCGCCAAACGCTCGGGCATAAGAGTCGATAAATTCTCTCTCGGTTTTCCCCCGAACCTGCTTTCGAAAAAAATCGGCGATACCGAATACTGCATCGGCGCCATACCGCTGGGCGGCTATGTGCGCATGAAAGGTGATATTCCGGATTTCGCTGATGATAAAGCCGAGCCGACCGGCGAACCGGACGAGTTTATGTCGGCCCCGGTCTGGAAACGCGCTATTATAATAACCGCCGGCCCGGCCATGAATTTCGTTGCCGCCCTGCTGCTTTTTATAATCATGTTCTGGGCCTGGGGAAATCCCGTTCCCAAATCCGATTCGACTGAAATCGGCTCGGTGGGGCCGGATACCCCCGCCTTCCAGGCCGGTCTGAAAGAGGGCGATGTTATTTTATCGGTTGACGGAAATTCCGTTTCCGATTTCGAGGAAATGGCGCAGTATATCAAGGCACGCCCGGATCGGGATATTGTGTTTGAATATCGCCGGGGTGAAGAAAACCTCCAGGCGACATTGCATACTCTAACATTGGAATATGTGGATACATCGGGTATTGAGAGAATCGAAGGCAGGATTGGAGTTGATCCGGTATTTGATTTCCACTCCACCAGTTTTCTTCAGGCGTTAAGAGACGGCGCAACCGCTACCGTGTTTATCACCGCCGTAACATTCGAATTCATCTGGAAATTAATTTCCCGCCAGGAATCGGTCAAAAACCTCGGCGGTCCCATAATGATAGCGGATCAGGCCGGAAAAGCGTTGAGACGGGGATTGCCGTATCTCGTTAACCTCGCCGCTTTTCTTTCCATAAACCTCGGAATTCTAAATATCCTGCCGATCCCGGTGCTCGATGGGGGTCACCTGGTATTTTTAAGTATTGAAGGTATACGTCGCAGGCCGATACCGTTTAAGAAAAGGCTTATTTGGCAGCAGGTCGGAATGGGGCTGCTTTTCCTGCTTATAATATTCGTTACCTATAATGATATTCTAAGAGTATTCACAAATAATCAATAGTTTTGCCGCCGCATAATTCTATTTATATTTTTTCAATGTCTCCGACAGTATAGCCTGTATTTTTTTCCGGGATAATTCAGGAGAAATAATTTCCGCGTTTTTCCCGTAACCTAAAACCCAGCGGATAAACTCCTCGTCGCCGCCCGCGATCAATTCATATAAAACGTCGCCGTTCTCAAGCTCGGTTATTTTTTCATCGGGATGATGACGCGAGGTTTTAATCGCTATGGCCGCTTCGTTCGAAAACCTGACTTTAAAATGATACAGGCGGTCTCTGGTAACGCCCCACATGGATCGGAAGTAATCCTGGATGGAAAAATCGTCCGGAATCTCAAAACTCTCCGATAACATTTTTACTTTCTGAATTCTTCCCAGCCTGAAGGTTCTAATATCTTTTCTTAAATGACAGTATCCGATCAGATACCAGGCCCTCTTGCGGAAAGTCAATGCGTAGGGAGCGATTACCCTTTTGGTCTTTTCCCCCTTTAACGATAGATAGTGAATTTCGATTATGATTTTTTCCCGAATCGCTTCCTCAATTCGCCGCGTTATTTTGTACTCATCGTCTTTTTCGGGGCTTGCCCCGCCTATGGAAATCGGTTTCGTCGTTTGCGGAGCGGATCTGCCCGTCTTGACTTTGTCTATTATCACCCTGGCGGTCTTGCTGTATGGTTTATCCCCTTCGAATAAGGTCGATCTCAACAGACTCAGCAGGAAATCGGCCTCGCTGTCCGTGAGATTTACGGGCGGCAAAAAACCGTCATGCAATAACCTGTAACCGCCGTCAAAATAGATGGGGATGTTGGCCTCGGAAATCGAAATGATATCCCGGTAAATGCTCCTTTCGCTCACCTCGCATTTTCTGGCAAGATCCGACGCCTTCAGCCAGTGGTTGGTGCGAAGAAGGGAAAGGATATATAAAAGCCTCTCGATTTTTCTCATGTTTTAAATATAGATACAACGATTATCGAAGTCAACGATCATAGGTTCATTATATCCGGATAATGAAAACTGTTGGATCGATCCCATACTTGTGGAAGGAATCGGTAGATTATTATCGCTGCAAAAGAATGAATACCCGCACGTGATTTACAACCGATTAGACGGTAACAAGTTATGATACGTTTCATATTGCGTTTCACCCCGATTTTGCGGCACGTCAATTGCGCGTGATTACCGCAAAAATGAAAAAAAACAGGGGGGTAATATGAGAAAACAGAAGAATAGCCGGTTTAGACTTTCAGCGTTCATACTATTTTTCCCGGCATTGGCAATAATCTTATTAACGGCATGTTCCATTAACGAGCCGCAATCTCCATCCTGGCTGACCACATGGAATGTACCTATTGCCAACAAGACCTATGATATCAACGAAATCCTGGAGGATATTGACGATTTCACTCTGGTGCCCGACAGCGCTGGCAATCCGGGATTTGCGGTATCACAGGATATCGATACAGTCAGGGTGGAAAACAACCTGACTATAAGCGGAGTGAATATAGGTTTAAAAGACTCCATCGGGCCGGTAGACATATCGCCGCCCTCCGGCGCGACCGCGTCAACCGACGTCAATGATATCCTGTCCGTCAATCTGGGTGTCATTCCGCCCGCGAGTTTCGACTATGACCAGGCGCTCGATACCGTCGATAATTTCAGCTGGATGGTGGTTGAATCGGGCGATCTGGTTATGTCGTTTACCAACACGCTGGACTGCGATCTCGATACCTTCATCGTAACCTTGACCGACCTCGCGGACGACCATGTTGTCGGCGTTTCCAATTTCCCCGGCGGCCTGCCCGATAACGTGACCAGGGTAGATACCATTGCTCTCGACGGCCAGCAGATCTCCAACGCCTTATCGGTCAATTTCAAGGGAGTCACTATTTTGGGAGGAGTTATAATAGGCGCCGGCCCGCACGCAATCGACGCGGACATATCGTTCCCGTCGGATATAACCGTCTCGGCGGCAAGGGCGGAAACGCCAGAAATCACGAAATCTCAAACAGAATTGACCGCTTTAAGCGATTCGTCGATTATTCAATCATCGGTAATAGCGACAGGCGCCTTGCAGTTGACGATTGTAAACGAGACTCAGCTTCCGTTCACCATCGATATATCATCACCATGTATTCAAAACGGCGGTATAGACTTTTCCGTGTCAAGATCTATTTCCGGCAACAGTACGACTCTTGTTTCCGAGGATCTTTCCGGTTATAGTCTCACTCCCATCGACAGCCCGTCCGTGCAATATATAATTGTCGATTTTAACGCGGCCGTACCGGCCTCGGCGCCGTCTCAATATACTATAAGCGCCGGCGACAGCATTAGCGTGGATGCCGATTTATCGACCATAACATTTGAGTCCGTGACGGGTCGCATTCAGCCGACTGTCGTATCCATCCCGGGTACCCAGCAGGATCTCGATATCCCCGAAGGGCTCGATCAGGCGCGGCTGACCCAGGCTGAATTGACATTTAATCTATATAACAACAGTACGGTAGACGCCGATTTCGATATAGATATTTCAGGCGATGGAAGATTAATTAATATTGCGGGAAGAGTAGCGGGTAAACAGTCCGTGAACGATCCCGCGGAACTGACCACCATATTGGTCGATTCCGACCAACTCTCGATCCTGCTCAATCCTCCACCGTCAACCATATTGATTTCCGGTGAGGCTATTCTTAATCCGGATTACGAAATAGCGACCATTACCGCCAATGATTATATTTACGGCGATATTGAAATCTATTCGCCGTTCGCGCTTGCCATCGTCAACCCGATTTCAATCGATATGGATATCTCCGAAAACGAAATCGACCCCGATTCCAGGCCCGATAATTTCACGGAAACCTTCAGGTACGGGTCGGTGGATGTCGATATAGAGTCTCATCTGCCTCTGGGAGTGGCCTTGACGGTTTATATCGGAACCGTATCCGACAGCGGGCTTTATGATGATCCCAACACTCTTACTCTCGGTCCCGATACTCTTCAGGCCGGAATTACAGATCCAACCGGCAGAGTGGTTGAATCGGCGTTATCGCAGTTATCTTATACATTAAATTCCGACGATCTGGCTATTTTTGATAACGATACAATTTACTTCGGTCAGCAGATCAGCCTTCTGGCGACGGACAGCTCCGGCGTACAGGTTATGGGGGCCGATTATATTAAAATAAGGTCCGACGCGACCATGCAGGTCCAGATCGGCGAAAACCTTTGGGATGAAAATTAGGAGGGGATAATGTTTAAAAGAGAGAAAATACTCGGAATAATAGGACTTTGCGTCCTGATACTCTTGCTCTCCGGGGGAATAGCGTGGGGCCGCGGCATCTCCAACGCGAGGGCGCTCGGAATGGGCGGTTCTTATACGGCCATAGCGAGAGGAATCGACGCGCCCTACTGGAATCCGGCCAATCTCGGCCTTTCCGACGGAAACAGATATTCTATCGGGATCTTCGGTGTAGGGGCCGCATTGAAAAAAAATATTTTCACGCTGGCCGATTACAATAAGTATAATGGTCAGTTCCTAACCGACGGCGATAAGGAAAATATCTTGAATTCGATTCCAGCCGATGGTCTCAGGCTCGATGCCATAGGCGAAGCATCGGCGTTGAATTTCTCAGTCGGCAATTTCGCCTTGGTTTCAAAAGGCTACGGCGCCTCCAGCCTGAACATCGATCGCGATCCGCTCGAACTCATTTTCTACGGCAACGCCGTCGTTGACGAGATATCATTGGATAATACCTACGGCGAGGGGTATGGAATCGCCGATATCGCCGCCTCTTACGGTCATCCTGTTATGCAATGGGAAAACGGAGAATTCGCCGTGGGGGGAAGTTTCCATTATCTGAGAGGATTCGCATATCAAAAGGTTATCGAATCCGAAGGCAGCATCTCAACCACGGATACCGGTTTCGTCGGCGATGCCCATATGACCATCTTATCGTCATTGGGCGGCTCCGGCTATGCGCTCGATCTCGGTCTTGCCGTCAAATTTGACCGAACGTGGTATTTTTCCGCGGCCTGGCAAAACGCTTACAGCAGAATGATATGGGACAAAGATACCGAAATGATGATCTATACCTTTAACATGGAACCGATAACCGCTTACGATTTTTCGGACAGCGCGGCTAGCGACTCGCTGATTACCTCCAGCGATACCACCGTGGCCGCCGATCCCTTTTCATCGGATCTGCCGTCCACGATGAGGCTGGGATTGACAAAAGAATTTAATCAGTTTCTGTTTTCCTTTGACTGGGAACAGGCGCTGGAAACCCGTCCCGGAACCGGAGTTAATCCCCGGTTGGCCGCGGGACTAGAATATAAGCCTCTGAATTTCCTTCCTTTAAGAGCGGGAATGTCCACCGGAGGCAGACAGGGTTCGCTGTATTCGTTTGGATTCGGGCTGCATTTCGGGCCCTATCATTTCGATATCGCCGTAGCCAATTCCGGTTCGCCGTTCCCGACCCATACCAAGGGCGCCAGGTTCGCGCTGGGAATGGGACTCTATTTTTAAAAGACTAAAAAGGAAAGAATCTTATGTTCGGATCATTGAAAATATCGGAGCGGGACCAAATCCGCACAACGGTGATGAGGGTTATCGTTCTTCCGTTAGCCGTAACTCTAATTCTGTTGGTCGCGGCTACGCTGGCGCTGGCGATGCCGCCTCATCCCGGGGTGGCGGATAAAATCTCCAGCGGAAAAATCGCCAGACCGAATTTCATGCAGAAGGGATTTCCTGGAGAGGAGCTTGGATTGAATTCCGGAGGAGAGCCCCTTTTGAGAAAACCAGGTTTTTTATCGAAAATGAGCGTTTCCGGCAATTTCAAAATCCTGACGGTACTCGTTGATTTTTCCGATAATACCAGTTCGGTTACCGCCGATGATTTCGATACGCTTGTTTATGTCGACGTCAGCGGAACCGTACATAATTACTATAAGGAAGTCTCTTACAATACACTGTTGTTAATATCTCCGACCTGGCCATCCGGCATCGGGTGGGTTCGTGCGCCGGAGACCTATGCCTACTATGTCAATAACGATTACGGTACCGGTTCCTACCCGAACAATACTCAAAAACTCGTTGAGGATATCGTGGATGCCATAGATGATTCAATCGATTTCTCACAGTTCGATAACGACAGCGATAGTTATGTCGACGGTTTAATCATAGCCCACGCCGGTTCCGGGGCCGAATATACCGGCGATACCACCGATGTCTGGTCACATAAATGGCAGATACCAGCGAGGTTGAAGGATGGCGTCTATATAAGTACCTATTCCATAAATCCGGAATTCTGGGCCGCGGCCGGCGATATTACACCGGGCGTATATTGCCATGAATTGGGGCATATATTCGGCCTGCCGGATCTTTACGATACGGACGGTTCCTCCTACGGAATAGACGATTGGAGCGTTATGGCGGGGGGCAGCTGGAACGGCCCCTCCTACATGGGAGGTTCGCCGGCGCATCCGGACGCCTGGTCGAGAATATTCCTCGGCTTCGTAACTCCGATAATACCGACATATGATCAGAACGGCGTCAACTTCCCTCAGGTCGAGACTAACGCGACAATTTACAAACTATGGACCAGCGGTTCGCCCGCAAATGAATACTTCCTTATTGAAAACAGGCAGAAAACCGGTTATGACGCTTATCTTCCCGGCGACGGCATGTTAATCTGGCATATTGACGATAATAAAGCGGGAAATACCGACGAATGGTGGCCCGGTTCGGGAAATCCCAGTCATTACAAGGTCGCCCTGGTGCAGGCTGATAATCTCTGGGAAATGGAGAAAAAAATAGGTTATGCGGATAACGCCGATGCTTTCCCCGGCAGTACCGTGAATCGTAATTTTTCCGGCGCGACATCCCCCAATTCAAATTCATATTCCGGAACCGGAACATCTGTTTCCGTTGTTAATATAAGTAACTCAGGGGCGACAATGACTGCTGATATAACTGTCGGCACCCCTCAAGGGATTACGAGCTATGACGATCTCCTTCCCGGTAAAATAAAACTACTGGGTAACGTTCCGAACCCGTTTAATCCGGCGACGGCAATAAGGTTGGATGTCCTCGAAGATACCCCCGTCAGGTTGGAGATTTACAATATAACCGGACAAAGGGTAAAAATTTTAGCGGATGATGTTTTGCAGCGTGGGGCGCATACCATAAGGTGGGACGGCAAAGATTATGATGGTGAAGAAGTTGGGTCGGGCGTGTATTTTTATAAAATAACGGTCGGCGGCCGGTCGGCGGCAAAAAAGATGTTAAAGCTAAGTTAATTTATTACTTGGAGTTAAAAGGAGGCGGTTGTCGTGAACGACCAGATCCAGACAGAAGATATTAAAAATCACAAAGAAAAAGAACCTGTTGAAGAAATGACGGAAAAAATGCCCGAAAAACCGGAATCCAATGAACTCCAGAAGATTACAAAAGAGAGAATCGAAAGGGTGAAAAGAGCTTTTAGACCGAGATGGATAATCAAGCAGATAGATTTGCAGGATAATAAAAAAGGAAAATAATACTTGACTTCTTAAAGGGAGGGCACAATCATGAAAGAGAGAATATTAAAAATAATGGCGGTTTTCGTTGCGGGAATACTGATTTTTAGTATCGCCGGCTGTGGCGCTAAACCTCCGACCACGGCAAATGATCTTACGGAGGGCGAGCAGCAGAAACTTATTGTCAGCACCGAAATTGTTACTGTTGCCGAGGATACGGAAATGACCGTCGATTAACGATACGAATAACCGCGGGTTTTGTTTTTGGATGTCTTCGCCCCCCTCCAGAGGATATTCGAAACTTATCCGCACGGGGGCCTCTTCGAAAGAAGAGGCCTTTTTTTATATACTAATCAGAATCGTTATTTTTAAAAATAAAGTTCACCGGGTAAATAACCCATATACCGATTTTGAATCCGTTGGCTTCGGCAGGGATATACCGGCATCGTTTGGCCGCTTCCAGGGAAGCTTCTTCAAAACCATATCCCGGCATACTGCTCGATAATATTTCGGCGGTTTCTACATTGCCGTTTTCATCGACCCGTGCCTTGACCCATACAACTCCCGATATGCCGTTTTTCCTTGCCCAGACGGGATACTCGGGAGGTATAATCTTTACCGGAACCGGCATCTTGTCAACGGTGACGAGTATTGAGCGGGGCGTTTCGACTGCCTGTATGATCCCGCTGTCGACAACTACCTCCGGCAAAAACGCCCTGGTTTGCTGAGAGGCCATCGGGATCGATTCGTCACTCAGATATATCGAGTTTATAACCACCGAGTCGGGGGCGGATTTGGTGACCGGTCTGGATAGTATTGAAAAGTTGCTTGCAGCCAATCCCTCAACCGTTTCGAATTTCGCCGCAATACGGCGATCAGTCGCTTTCTTGCCTCGCGACTCTAAAACAGCCTCTTCATTGTCATATTCCTGTTCCAGATCGGCGGCTGCAAGATCTTCATCCAATTGTTCAGCAGGTGCACGGGCTTTTTCGGGCGTTGCCGCGGGTTTTTCTTCCGCCATCGCCGTAACTATTGGTTCGGCGGTATCGGAAGTTTGTTCGACTGCGGGCGGCGGCATTATTTTCATCGCTTTATCGTCTATATCGGCTATTTGCTCTCGAGCTGGCGTAGCGGGAGTCGCCGCGGGTTTATCGCGTTTTGAAGGTTTTAAAACGATTTGAACCGTGTCGTACTCTTTTTCCGGTAATGCCGATTTGAATGTTTTAATCTTTACAGGCATCACATACCGTTCGAGATCTCCCAGCGATAAGACCATGAAGGCGACTATAGCCGCCGCCAGCCCTACCGAAAAATAAAGCCGAAGCATGTAACCCTGGTCCTCGCGCTTGAATCTTAGCTCGCTTTCGGCAGCCCTGATCTTCTGTAAAACGGCGGTCTCAAATGCCTCAGCGTCAATTTCCGATATTACCTTTTCATCGGATTTCTTCGATTCGGCAATCGCTGTTAGGGTCGATTGAATCCCCCGGCATTTCGCGCATTCCGATAGATGCTTTTCCAGGAATTCTCTATCGCTATTTGAGATGGTTCCCTCGATATTTTCCCGGATCAACGCTTCTATTTTATCGCAATCGCTCAACGTAAATTATCCTTCTCCAGCATTTCGGTAAGTTTTTCGCGCGCCCTGAAAAGCCGCGACATAACCGTACCGGTTTTTATTCTTAAAATCTCCGCGATCTCCTCGTAGGAATACTCGCCGTAGGCCTTCAGCACAAGGACTTCTTTCAATTTTTCGGGCAGTTTTTCAATGGCATTCTCGACCAGTTCTACCCGTTTTTTCGATTCGTAGCCGTCGTCGGCCTGAGCCTGTCTCAGGTCAACGTCCCTGTCGGTAAGCTCTCTAAAGGTCTGGCTGTAGCGTCTTCTTTTGCGGAGCCTGTCCCGACATTCATTTATGGCGATGGAGGCAGCCCATGACGTGAAACTCTTTCGGGGATCGTAGTCCCGTAAGTGAAAATAGATTTTTACAAAGGTATCCTGCGCCGCCTCCGTCGCTTCAGTACTATTTTTCAACATTTTCAGGCAAATCGATAGTATTTTTGGTCTGTACCGGGAGATGATCTCCCGAAAAGCCCTCTCATTTCCATTC
>CP070742.1:850503-853615 GCA_020348065.1 Candidatus Zixiibacteriota bacterium | reverse complement strand
AGATTTTCCAATAAAAATATCTCGGAAAAAGGACGGCCTTCGAATTTTTTTAAAATGTTTAAAATCGATCCTTCCATCTCGGCGAGTTTATTCGCCACGAATATATTGTTTTTTTCTACATTTCGCTCGGTGAAATAATCGATTTTTGAGATAGCTTTCGAATTGTCGTAAAATTCTTTTCTCAAAAGATTTATTCGAACGTTGGCGACTTTATTGATTAACGTATTCAATAATCCGGAGGGCTTTTTAATGAGTTCGATTTGTATCTTTTTGAAAGATTTTGTTTCTTTTCCGCCCATGAGCCAGCCATAGCGTGTTTTTATGGGATTGAAAAAACTGATTGGAATATTGTCTTTCGCGATAAATAAAGGACGCAAATAATAGATGGAATTATCTCCCAAAGCCCAACCGGCAGCGTTCGCCAGCATTAAAGAAGTTCTTTTTACATTGCCGGATTCCATATTCGAAATTTGTTTTACCATGCCGCGAAAATAACACCATTCGTCCCCTGGAGTTACGTCCCATATTTCGAAATAATCGTTGTTTCTGAAAACGTATTTTGTAGGTTCTCCGAAGCATTGCGATTGAAATGTCAATGTAGCTTCCGAAACGGCGGAAAATTTGGGAGCGGAACAACTTCCTTCGATGAAATAAGGATGATTTAAGGATATTCGATAACGTCCACGATCTAAATCGTCCGACGTTTCGAATTTTATATCGTCGATAAAAATACGCCCGATTTGTCTAACGTCGGGAGTAAAATATAAAACGATTTTTTGTGCCGGCATTATTGATACAATGGAATATCTCCCGGTTCGACGGGATAATTATTTGCGGAATCTTCCATTCCTTTTCTGACTCCTTCTCTCGATCCTTCCGAAACGGATTCTTTCATTCCGCCGATAATATTCGAAATCATAGTCGCGAAATCGAATCCGAAAAAAGCTTGTTGATGCAATGCCGGAAGTCCGTATGCCGTTACACCTCTGACCCGATTCATTCTATTTATATTTTCCGTTGCAACCGGCGGATTTTCGATAAATTCAGGAAAAGTAAAATACGGCTCCATTTCCTTTATTCTTTTTTTCAAATCTTCTGTTTCTTGTTCTATGGTTTTTTCTTCAGGAAATAGAAACTTCACGACTGAATTTATGCCTTCGGCGATGATCGGTATATTATCGGCAATAGTTTTCAAAGCAGGTCCGCCGATTTTTAAAAACGTAGGCAGAGTTTTTTCCATAACTTCCTTTACGGCTCTTGCCGTATCTAGAAACAATGTCGTCTTTTCCGCTTTTTCTTTTCGATAAGCCTCAAGTACCGGCATTTGTCTTCCGCTTTCAACGAATTTGGTGTATAAATCCGTCATTTCTTGAGTCGTAAATTTGCCTTTTCTGGCATGTTCCATAAATATTTCGTCTTTCATGGCTTTATTCAGAACTCCGACATCACTAAAGCTTATTCCCAAATCTTTTGCCAATTGTGATGTCATAAACAATCGTCTTCCTTCGTTTTCGGCTCCGTAGGCTATTCTATATTGATCCATAACCCGTTCGATATTCATCTTGTTTTGATCGGTATATTGTTCTTCTACATATTCTGCGGCAGATTCGAAACCTAAACCTTTCAATTGTTTTACAACGTCGGCAGGAGTGGCAAAAGCCCCTAATTCTTTGAAAAAATCGGCGATTAATTGATCGTAAGAACCGGTTTTATAATCGGTCGGTATTCTTATTTTAGTTTCCCATTCTCTAAGCATTTCGGCGTTTCTGGACTGCATGGCCGGGTTTAAAGCCAAGGCTTGAAAATATTGCAAATTTTGATTTCCTCCCGATCTGAAAGCCCTATCGATATCCATTAATGCCCTAGATCCACCGGCACCACGATAAGCTAAGAATTCGGATCTGTTTAGGGTATCGAGCAGGTTGAAAATACCGAAAGCGTTTAATCCTGTCGTTCCGTGAACTGTAGAAGACATAACTTGGTTCATGGCTTGTAACGATTCTGCCGCTCTATGCATCATGTTTTGATTCATGAGAATCATTTTTACAATATCGGGATATTGTCCACCTCGCACAAAACCACCTTCACGTAATCCGCCCGTTATAAGACCGGAAATTATACCAGGCTCTACATTGGCTTGTTTTCCAATGTTTACCAGCTCGACTAATTGTCCTCCTAAAGTACCTCTTCTACCGCCCGTAAAATCTCCTAATTCTTTGGCGACATCCAACATTGGAATCATGTCTTTTGCCGTCATCCATACCGTTTGTCCTAAGCCTTTCAAGACTTTCTCGAACTCGAAAAAAGGTTTAATTACGTCTTTTGTATAATCAAATCCAAGTTTCGCCCTATTTTCCGTTATAGCCCTATCGAGTTCGAAAAAGTTTTGATACCTGCCGTAATCGTAAGTTTGCCTGCCTCTCGTTACAGATAAAGCTTTCGCGTATTCTTCGTTAATTTGCTCCGCCGTTCCCAATTGCTTGAAGACATTGGATATAATTGAATAAGTTCCGAGCGCTCCTGCCGCTATTCCTCCGAATTTCAACCCCATTCCCAAGGCCCGTCTTCCCATGAATCGACCTGCTCCGACAATAGGGGCGAACATCGGTCCTGCTTGCCTTCTAGCTTGCAATTCTTGTTGTTGCTCGGCTACCATAGCCCTTTCGTAATTGACTCTCAGCGTTTCCGTTTGGAGTTTTTCCAGCCGTTCGCGTCCCGCTTCCCCTGTAATTCTTTTTTCGGCGATATCGAGTTTCGTCGCTAAAATTTTAGATTCGAGCGCTGTCGCTTTTCTTTCGATCTCTGTCAATTGCCGATCAATTTTCATTTTATCGGCGGCTATCTGGCCCGGCGTTCGTTCCTGAAAAGCCCTATAAGCCGCTTTGGATCTTTCGATCAAGCTTTGATATCCCGCTTCTATCTTTTTTAATCCGCTAACGTCTCCCTGGGTACCGATATTAATATTAACGTCAGTCATTTATTTTTTTCCATTGCATAGGATCGTCGAAATCGAATCCAGGACAACCCTCCCCTTTCGCCGGGAAAGGAGACGAATCCGTATACCGACTATTCGAGGAAGATTGCCCCTTTGATTTTGTTCTTATTTTATCGT
>CP070742.1:846648-850403 GCA_020348065.1 Candidatus Zixiibacteriota bacterium | reverse complement strand
ATTCTCAGCCATCCAGGAATATTCGTAATCGGGACGATTTACGCCCCACAGCCATTGCTGAAAATACCAGGCGAGACAGCTTCCGTAGTATTGTTCCATTATAGCCTGGAATTCCTGCGATGTAACGGTTCCGTACATATGATCGGGATGATTGGCGTAGGCGTACATACCATCGAAAAACGCCTCGTCCCCCATGACACCGCGAAGCATATGCAAAACCCAGGAACCTTTATTATACACGGTGTTACCGTCGAATAACGGCCAGGGATCGTAGATAGGGCCGCTGGGATATACCACGTCATTGTTATTTCTCATGTAATTCAAATAGGCCTGGTGACCCAGCAGTTCCTCCTTCCAGAGAGCCTCCAGGTAGGACGCGAATCCCTCATTCATCCAGATATTGGGCCAGGTATCGCATGATATCATATCCCCGAACCACATGTGGGCGAGTTCGTGAACCGCCAGCCAATCGTAATGATGATTTCCCGTTATAAGACTGGCGCCGTAGCTGGTGTTGCACTGATGTTCCATGCCGCCGTTCCAGGGGAATATGGAATGCCCGTATTTTTCATTAATAAACGGATACTCGCCGAACAGATCCGCAAATATGCCGATGGCCTGGGCGGTGATATTCAGATCCTCGACGGCCTGGCTGTAATGCTCGGGATAAACATAATTCACTATCGGCATAGAATCACCGCTGGTATTAACATACCAGTCCGTAAAGCTCTGGTAATTGGAGATCGCCAGAGATATCAGGTACGTTGTGATGGGATAGGAATTGTGCCAGTGGAACGTGCGAGTGCCGTTGCCGTTATTGATATCGCTCACCAGGGCGCCGTTGGACGTTGCCACCAGGTTCTCGGGAACGGTTACATAAACATCGGAGGAATCGGATTTGTCATGGGGCATGTCCTTGCAGGGCCACCATTCGCGGGCACCCTCAGGTTCCGATAGCGTGGAGATAATCGGCTGCCCGTTATGGGTTTGCCAGGTAAATGATCCCAAACCCCCGCCCGGAGGATGGCCGTGATAATAGACCACAGTGGTAAAATGTTCGCCTTCGTTATAAGTTCGATCGAGAGTGATTCGCACAAGATTATTGGGCCTGGTGTATGATACCGGATTGCCGCCCATAAACGCCGAATCGACGATCATATTGCTGTGAAAATCATAGTCAACCGTGGTAAGGCCGTCGATCATGCTTTCGGAGGTCATGGTTACTTTACCATGTATAATTTCACCGATGATATTGGTAGCGTCAACATCGAGCTCCCAGTATTTGACGTCGTAATCGGTTTGATCCAGGATAACGCTGCCGCCGTTCCTTTCCAGGAGTTTCTGGTAGTATTCGCTTTTCATCCGCCATTCCGAATTGCGGAAATCCTCCCTGTTTATCATCTTCTGGCCAAAAACGTCTGATGCCAGGATTAGAACCAAAAACACCTGTGCAATAAACCTTAATCTAATCTTCAATCCCTTGTCTTTTGTTTTATTAAATGAACCTTAAAGTTCCTTAATACGGTTAGCAAGATATAAAAATATTGGTTGTTTGTCAAATAAAGTAAACAATATCTATACTCACAAGACAAGGAGATTCTTTTATAAATAGGCGTGATTTTATTGCGGAACAGTAATTTTCAGATATTTTGACAGGTTTTTTTCCGGGCGGGATATGTCAAAATTCCTCATTCAGCGATTTGATAATGGAAAGCCAGCGATCATCGTATGATGAATCTTCCATAAAATTCTTGATTATTCCGACCTTTTCGGGAGACAGGTTTTTTAATTTAATGCCGGTGTCGTATAGATCGGGATTTTTCGCCCTTCGGCACCATATTACATCGGCGTCAAAGACGATCACCTTGTTTTCACTGAAGGTCGTAGGAAGAGCCAATTTAAAGGTTAGAGTCCGGTCGGTTTGAATCGGCTCCTCGCCGCATAATCTCATACCTTCGGTGGTGATATCCACAACCCGGCCCGGCTCTATGTCGGTATCCCTATAACATATTTTCAGATATGACGTTACTTGCATCCGTTTTAATTTTCGTTCTTCCACCATATAAAACTCCTCAAGTAACCAATATCAACAGATGTAATCTATCAAAAATAAAACATGTTGAATACACACATCTATAACGACATTTGTACTAAAATAATCGGCAGATTTGGCATGTTTATTTAAGACGAGAACATTATTGATGTCATTTCTTTTTGTATAATCAATTACAGAAATCTGATATTTTTAAGCCACCCCGGGCTGAAACGGGTCAATATGATGTAATGCATACAGTCTCAATCGAATTTTCGTCGACGGACCAGTTAAGACGGATCCTAAAAATCATATATATAATAATCTCGGCCGGGATAATATTCTCGAGCTACAATAATATGAAACTTGAAGGCAGGCGGCAGGTCAGGGATATTTCTATCGACAGTTTTTATAGCGAATGGGAAAACGCTCCGGGCGACCCGAAGAGTTTAAGCTGCGGATAACGGTAAAGCTGGCGAAAAAGCCTGTAATCGCCGATCAGAAAAATAGCCCCCGATAATATGACTTTATAACCTATTAACGATTTTCCCTTACAGGCCTAACGCTTCTGCCGCTTTATCGTAATCCTCCGGTTTCACCCAGAGTATATAGCCGAATCCGCCCCGCCCGTCATTGGTGCCGTTGGCGGCGTAGACATTGATACCCGCGCCGGCGAGCCTTAAATGGTACTCGATCAGAACACCTATCCGGTCGTCCCCCTGAATCATGAACGCTTTCTTCGGCCCCACCAGGGGAATACCCGCTTCCTCAGCGGCCATCTTCAACATATCGACATCCTCGGGGAAGAAATCGATCTGAGCTTTGCCCTCGCCCGCCGGGAAAGCGGTCAGGTTGGTAAGGCTAACGCCGTGCGCGCTGCAAAATTCCAGCAGCTTACGGGCCTCTCCCGGTTTGTCCTCCACAATGGCGTAATAATACTCCGCTTTTTTTATTGTTTCTGCCATCCAGAACCTCCCGTTTATTTTTTATACTATTTTCAATTTGCACAACTAAGAGATGTTTTCCCCGGCCGACGACCCGGCATAAGATAGTTAAGTGGGCTTCCCTTATCAAGTAGAATTGTAGAAAATGCCCGCGAATTATAGTATTGATTTAAATGAGAATCAAGGTTTATTTATCATTCAATCGTCCGAATAGTTATTGTAGACAGCCGCAGTCAAGCTAAATTATTTCTGGAGGTTTATTTTGACCGATTACCGACCCCTCAGGATGAAAATAATGATTATAGTAGGGGCCCGCCCCAATTACATGAAGGCGGCACCCATAATAAAACAGATGCGCAGGTTCGATGATTTCCTGGAACCGATAATTGTGCATACCGGCCAGCATTACGATCGTATGTTATCAGGGCAGATTATGTCGGAGTTGGGTATGCCTCAACCCGATATCTATCTGGGAGTGGGATCGGGAACGCACGCGGAGCAAACAGCCAATACCATGCTGGAATTTGAACGGACCCTTATGGGCGATCCGCCTCACCTGGCGGTTGTATTTGGAGATGTCAACTCCACTCTCGCCTGCGCGCTGGTGGCCGCGAAATGCAAAATTCTTATCGCCCATGTAGAAGCGGGCCTGCGTTCATCCGACATGTCGATGGCGGAGGAAATTAACCGGGTTCTAACGGATAGAATCTCCGATTTTCTATTTCCATCCGAAAGCGCCGCTTTTCAGAACCTGATGAACGAGGGTTTTGACGCCGGTT
>CP070742.1:832741-846548 GCA_020348065.1 Candidatus Zixiibacteriota bacterium | reverse complement strand
GAGGGGGGAGGATTCAGATCTCCTCTCCCATATTGCCTCGCGACAGGTTACGCGCATCGTGCCGATTTTGTGCTGAAGAATCAAACCCAACCGGGATAAGGTTTGGAAAAATCACTGTTTCCGCCTTTTTTCATATGGAATTTTAGATTTTCAGGGCAAATTCAATTGTTCAATTTCCTGAGTCGACACCCAATTGGATTTAAGTCACTTTGATCTTACACAAATCCTTTTAAGGCGCTTAATTTCTTTTTATCATCTAAACAAATGCTTTTAGAATTTCGTTTTGCAAACCCAGAAGATCGGAATGGGCTTTGTTGATCTCGTTCATTTTTTCTTGAAGTCTTTTCAGAAGCCGCTGTTTCTCCAGACCGTTTCTAATGATAATGAGGATATCGTCATTATCCCACGGCTTTTCAATATATTGAAATAGCCCGACTTCATTTATGGCTTTGATGGCGTTTTCCTTGTCGGCATATCCGGTTAAGATAATTCGAGGAACCTCCGGCCGGATTTCGCGGACTTTGGCCAGAAATTTAATCCCGTCCAGCTCTGGCATTAAATAGTCGGAGATCACCAGATCGATTTCGTTATGGATTATATGATCCAGCGCCTTTTTAACCGAATTAAAAGTGATTACCTCGTAATCAGTTTCGAGGTCCAAAAAGGATTTCAGGCTTGTCAAAACCATATCTTCGTCATCAACAAGTACTATTGTGCCTTTGGAATCTGCGTTTTCCACTTTTTACTCCTGTAAAATCATCGGTTTAGGTTCCCTAACAATAAGCCGCCGGGACCCGCGGGTCAAGTCATATAAGAAAAAAATCAGGGACTGCTTCGGGAATCGGTTTCTTTGCCTACCGTGCCAACCAGGCTCCTGAGCCGTTTGACCATTTTTTTTAAAACGCCCTGCGTGATTCCGACATGATCGCCCAAGAGCTCGACAAAATCCTCTTTGAGAATTCGTAAGAGACGGCAGTCTTCCACTGCCCTGGCAGTCACGACCCGTGGCTCATCATCGAAAAGCGCCCAGGTTCCGAATACATCCTTGACTTTTCCCTCCATAACCTCAGCACCTTTGCGGCGCAGGCTTACGGCTCCGTCGATTATCATGTACATGGCGTCCGATATGTCGCCCTCATTATATACGATGTCGTTTTTCTTAATTTCCATCTCGGTCGTTATGGCGGCTATATAAGACAAATCCTCGGTTGAGGTATATTCGAAAATGTCGACGTCCTGAAGGAAAATAACCTTTTCAATGGTTGTAAGCATAAGTCACCTTGCCAGAAACAGGTCCGATTTAAAATACATATTTTTGATTCCGGTGTCGACCGGAATTTTCATTAGCCATTCCGCCTTTCCTTGCCCTCGATTCTCCCGAAAGCATATTCCGCCGTTTCCGCTACAACCCGGTCCATGTTATTCCGCAACTCGTTAACCGAATCAAGATAAGCATCGTTCTTGAGCTCGCCTACAAAGTAAAGAGCGCATATTTTCAGCCAATTATCAAGACCGTTTATAAGCAGGCTTATGCCGTATTTTTCCGTCGGAACTTCGAGTCGAAAAAGCTTTTCGCCGGGCTCCAACAGCGATCCGGTGGTGAAAGTATCCAGCATTGGAATGAGATGCTTCTTAAGGTCCAAAGAGATAATATTGTCAATGAATTCGACCGCATTCGCCCTCAACGATTGCTGGTTGCTGGTGATGCCCAGGTAGGCGTTGTAAATATCGTGGGCGTCGTATCTGAGCCCTAAAAGCCTGAAAATTATTTCCTGCGCCCGATCCATTTTTTCCTGAATCGCCCGGATCAAAAGCCTCCTTGCCCGGGAACCGTGCAACTGTCCGGGCCCCGGAAGGAAATATACGGATGTCCGGTAGGCATTCTGATTCAGCATAAAGAGAACTGTATTCAATCGATAATAATCCTCGATCTCGGCCAGAATGACTTTTCCCAACAGCCTTTGATTGAATTTCATCAAAGGGTAGTTAATCCTGATCATGTTCAGGGCCTTGATTACCTGGTATCTCAATTGATAATCCTTCAAAGAAAGGAATTCATAAAGCGCCGTAATTGCCTTTTTGGAACCGTTGAGAGCGATCACCTTCGGAATACGTTGGCGTATTTTCATCTCGGCCGCCGGATCGCGAAAATACTCCTTTAAAGTTTCCAGTATATCGTCCCCAAATTCGGCAAGCGCCTCCCTGGCGTAAACGGCAACTTCGCTGTTCTTCAGATGCCAGACAAGAGGTTTTACGAATTCCCGGGCTTTTATCGCGCCGGCGCTTTTTATCGCGGCCTTTAACACATCGATTGAATCGTCCTCAAGGAGTTCATTTATCAGTTGATTGAATTCCTTGCTTTCTATGGTTGTTATAAATTCGGCGATATTTATCTTTAAAGATTTCCTGAAATGTTTAAAATCTGTTTCTTTTTTGACGCTTTCGAGGAATTCGCGGAGAGTCGATGTCATATCAAATCGCGAGGCGATTCCAGGATCGTCTTTTATCTCCCGGGCAGCGCACATTACAGCTGCCGCCCGAATATGCGGGTTTTCACTGCCGAGGTAGATTTTCAGGGCAGAAGATATATCGCCGGATTTAACGCAAAGGTACCTGATAGCCTCGATTTTAACTTCCTGATTATTATCCCCGATCAGCTTTTTCGCGCTTTCTCGAACGTCTATCTTTTCATACCGCGATAGCATTCTCAAAGCCCTGGCCCTTATTTCCGGCAGAGGATAATCAACAAGGTTCTGTAAATATGGCGCTATCCTGTCATCGGTAACGTTTTCAATAAGATCCAGTATATGGAGTATTTGACGGTCGTTGTCTCCTTTCAGGTTTTCCAGAACGCTTTCAAGCAGGGAGGCGTCGTTAAGATTAACGGATTGGTCATCGATATTGATAGTTCTTTTTTCGATAGCCTTTCGAAATGAGTTCACATATTCAGCCCGCATTTTAACAACGAGATATCCCCAGATCATTAAAAGGATTATTATCGCTATGCTGATTTCCTTTACGGCCAGACCCGCGACAGATATCAGGATAATAAGAATTATCCCCCCGATTCCGGTGGCCAGGTTATCGACGAAAACATCGATAATGGATTTGGCCCGGTTTTTAACCAGGGCCGGGATTGGCATTATTAAGAGTTCGAGCCCGGCTTTATTTATCGACTGTTTGAAACCTCCTTCGCTGACCTTGATTAGAATAGCTGACCAGAGCGCCGGATTGGCCATCACCGCCACGGCGCCGACCAGGATCCCCAGTGGAAGGAAGAAAAGCGATTTGATGACTCCCATCGATTTTAAAACACGGCCGGTCAGAAGGACCTGGATAAATAGCGAAGCGATGCTCAGGTTGGAGAGCCAGAAACCGAAGAAGGCGGTAAGTTCGTTGGGATCTCGAATAATTTCCGAGGCCACGGCGCTATACTGGTAATCGACCAGGTTGGCGACCACTACCCCTATCCCCACCAGCCACGCCAGCAGTTTCAGGTGACTCGATCTCAGAATCAGTCTAAAAGGATTTTCGGATATCTCCCCCTTGGTGGCTCTCTTTTGTGCCGATATCCTTTCCCTGTACCCGTACCCGGCGCTATTTCTCCAGACGGCCGCCAGGATAATAATCGTACAGCAAAGGAAAAATACGCATATAAAAAGGAGATTCGCGGATGTTAAAAGGGGAGCGAGGAAATTGGTGAGATACCCTCCGAATATACCCCCCGCTATGGCCCCCGCTCCAATTAATCCATATAATCTTTTGGCTTCCCTGGCGTTAAAGACATAATTTGCCAATAACCAGAATTGCGTGGTGGAGATAACACCGTAAAGCGAAACCCAGATATAAAAAACGTATGGAAACCATTTGCCCGAAAGTTCCAGTTTGAAAATACCCCAGAATATAAGCAAAGTCGAAATAAAAATAACGGAGGTGAAGAAGATTAAATAATTAAGCCTTATTTTCCTTGAAAATTTCGCGTACAGGTAGACGACTGCGCCCGAACTTACCGCCACCAGTACGAACATCAGGGGCAATTTCTCGATACCTATCTCGGTAAGGACATAGGAATTGCGTATGGGTTTTACGATCATCAAGGAAGCTATGATAAGAAATATGTAGGAGAACATAAAAAGGGTTTTAAAACCCTCTTGCTCGCGGATATCAAGTATTCTACGAAGAATTCTGCCCATGCAAGATCAGCTTTATTTTATCCGCCCGCGATTTTCAACAAATAAGTCGCGGATCCGGTTAGAAAAAATATCAAAAAACCCATTATAAAATGTATAATAAAATCGTCTCCCGGGAAAGAAGGAAGATGGCCGAAAGTAGGCGTAGAGACGATATTACTCCGTCATCTTCCTGAACCTGGCCCCGGCGTATCGTACGGCGAAAATCCATACTACTACAAGCAATATCGTAACCAGAGAAAGCCAGCGGATACTTGAAAATTCGGCGAATATGGATGTGATTATCAGGCTGACCCCCACGGCGATTGACTTGGCGAACCTCTGGACAAACATATCGATAAAGGCTTTGGCCTTATATTTTTCCTCCCTGGTGGTGGGGACATAAAGCGTTTCTTTGGCAGACTGGTTAATGGAATAAGAAAAGCCGTTATCCGCGGTATTAAGCAGGCTGCCGACCCATAGAATCGGAAGGGCTAGAAAAGCGAATGATCCCGCGAAAACCGCCAATGGTAAAATCATCAGGGCTGTTTTCAGCCCGAATCTGGTCATAATAAAACTGGTAAGGGAAAATTGCACAAGCATGGAAACCCAGTTGGTGATGGTGAAAACGGTGGAAAACTGTCTCCCGATAGCGGGGCCGTCAAGGTAATACTCGATGGTGGCGGTAAACTGGAAATCCATAATGGTGGAGACGATTTCGTAAAGGCCCACTATGCCGATTATGGAAATCAGGTAGGGTGACGAAAAAACCAATTTAGCCCCCTCCAGCGCCGGGTTTCCACCCTTTTTAATGGATTTATTCTCTTTAACGGTTTTGACCGAGGGCGGAGGATTTTTCGACACCAGACGTCCGGCGATAATAGCAACCAGCGAAATCAGCAGCGCGAATACCACGCATATCCATAACCACGATGAAACGGATACCTGGTCTATCCAGACCCGCACGAAACTGCTTCCGAAAGCTCCGCCGGTCACTCCTCCCAGGCCAACCAGGCCGTAAAGCCTTTTGGCGGAATCGGGCGTGACGCTGTCGTTTAAAAAGGCGAAAAAAGTGGCCACCATCAAGGTGCTGAAAAGATCGCCGAAAAGATAAAACGCCCATACCGACAGATCTGCCGGTTTCGAAATGATAAACGAAAATATTACGTAACACGCTATAAAAAAAGAGGAAAATATAAGGCTCAGTTGTTGCCGTCGGAAGCGGCGTGCCAGCCAGGTGAAAACTACCACCGCCAGAAACGCCACCACCATGTTCAAAACCTTGGCTATCAACTCCGCCTGGGATCCCCTGAGATGCCAGGATAAAATGTCAAATCCGGTTTGATCGTAAAATGCTATAAACAGTGATTTTTTTAGCGGTTTTAAAATCCAGAAACTGGTAATAACCAGAAAAAAATAGCTGAACATCAGAAGCGAAAGAGGAAGTTCATCCTTTTTGATGTTCATTATGGCTTTTAAAGGATTGGCCATATCATTCTCGTCTGGTTATGTCATACCGATCGATTATCGTTTCCTCGTAGCCGTCGGCGTCGGAAATCTTGTAAACCGCTACTGTCAGCTTTTCGCTCGATACGGATACCAGGCTGTAATGATAGCTCTTTTTCTGGACCAACTGTTCGACCCCATAACCGAGACGGGCATAACGATTGACAATGGTTTTGATCTCTCTGGAACCGCTTTCTTCCCGAAGAGGCGTACCGCCCCCCCCACCGACCACAAAGTGGACAGTATCGATTTTAGCCGAGTTTTTATCTTTAAAAAACAAAACGTTATGCTGATAGATATGATCGTGACCCGAAAATACAAGTTTGACATCATATCTGTCAAAAAGCTCCAGAAGTTTCTGTCTTTTGGTCAGCAAATCTTTCCCGAAATTATCATTTTCCCAATCCCGATGATGACTATTAAAGGAAATGGGAGGATGATGCATGGCGATGATTTTAAACGGAACGTCTCTTGAGGAGAGTTCTTTTTCCAGCCAGGACGGCCCATCCCCCGGAGATGATACAAACCATTTTCGAAACAGCTGGTTCTGGTACTCATCGTCGATCTCGCCCTTCTGGTCCAGCAGAATGTTGGTGTCGAGGACGAATATGGCGCCATCGGGAAAATCAATCACGTAAAATCGGGGATACTGAAAGACGGCTTGATAATTCGGGACACCGTAGGTCGAATCGTTAGCGCGGTCATGGTTGCCGATTGCGGGCAAATACGGGATCTCATTCAGAAGATTGCTCTCGTGCTTGTTGATTTTTAAAAAAGAGGCCCAATGATCCGGCCTGCGTCCGTCATGAGCCGATATATCGCCGGTATTCAAAATAAAATCGATATGGTTTTTCAAGGCTGAACCGTAGATGGCATCGCGGACCATTCGCTGCTCGGGACCTGACAGGTCGGGTACATGACGATACCAGTTAACCGCCCCTGCCACCCCGTTGCCGAAAAGGTACAACTGGTAAAAGGGAATTATCAGCATCTTCCAGGTTGCCCAGTTTTTTCTGGCAAGGAATTTATCGTTGATTCTGAAGCCGGCCTGGTTATCGCTATAGACAATAAAAGTCGGATTTTTATCAAGCGTTTCATCCGGCATAAGCTTCGGCACGCGGTAAAAATCCTCGGGGTATCTTTCCGATAACAATCCTAAGTTGGAACAGCTTATAATAGCCGCCGCCAGACCGATATGTATAAATCTTAATCTGCGCATCGATATTATTTTCATTGGTGTCTTAACTCTGCCGTTTAATACCCACAAGCTCAAACAGACCGGTCGTTTTTTTATAATCAAGATATATCTTAACCCATTTGCCCGATCTTCCGTTCCGCAGGACACGGATAATTATTTCCATTTGATCTCTGTTATTCAATATAGCGTCGGCGGGTATTTCAATTGCCGCCGGTTCTCCCCAGATTCGTCCGTCGACAATCGCGTTTCCGTTAAGCTTGATTTCGTATAGATAACTTGACCGGTTTCCCGACTCCAGACCGGTTGAAATCGCAAGATCTTCAAAATATAATTCCTGGCCTTCCGTACCGTCGATTCTTAACTCGAAACGATCCAGGGGATTCACCTTGCTAAACCAGTATTTTCCGATCTTGTCCCTGCGCTCCTTCAGTATCCGCAGAAGATGTGCCTCGGCTTCGGGATCGGAGTAGCGGGCGAGTTTAACAACGGCCGCAAGCTGACTGTCGGTAAACGACATTACAAGCTTCGCTCCCCAGTAACCGTCCAGATCGGTCATTAAATCAAAAGCGGGATTGGGAATATTGCTTTTGAACTTGCCGGGATTAAAAGTATCAGACCGGTATCTTCCGATAGAATTGAATTTATAATCATTATTCTTTTCCCAATTTTTCACGTGTAATCCCAGGGTGATGCTGTTCCAGAAGATCGTTTTTAAGTCTGCGTGATGTACGTGCCCTGCCTCGGGCTTGAAAGGGCCGGTGGCAGCGCTTCCCAGGGTGGAACCGAAATCGATAAGATAATGCCTGACGAAGCTGACACCATTTTCGGTTACATATGAATCCAGACTGTTGCCATCCTTGGTATCCGTGTGCTTCAACCACGCCGCCATAACGTAAAGTCCCCGGAGTTCCCGTCGATGCTGATGCGGTATAAAATCGTTGGGATCATCTTTTCTGGTGGATTCGTATCTGAACGGACCTATGGGCTTGCCCGGCACGTATTTGCTGGCCAGGGCGCGTATTCGGCCGTCCGGGAGAGAATCTACCCTTTCCAGCAGCTCCGATAAATCTTCGGGCGTCATGTAATGTTCTTTTCCGCGGGGATCGATATATTTTACCTTTTCACCGATAATTAAACGCTCGGCATGGAAATATGTGAGGTAATTTTCGGGGGTGTTATATCCCGCCGCGTAGAATAATTTGGTTGATATAACTTCGGCGCCCGTTGCGAGTTCGGGGTAGCCCTTGGGATCGAACTTGATGAGGTATATATCCCCATGGGCATCCTCTATAGTGAAACCCGGCGTTACGCCCTCCGATTTAGCCCGGATTATTTTCCACGGCATGGTGGTATCGGGGCCGCTTCCTCTATCGGGTCCTTTAACGATTTCCTCTATGGACATCCGCCTGGCCGCGTTACGGTTGGTAAACCAGCTGGAATTAGGTACTTCACCAAAAGCGTTTATATTAAAGGCCTCCTTGGGCGAATAAGAGAGATGCCTTAATTGGCGGGATATATCCAGAGATTCCTTTAACTGTTGGGCCGTTACTTTATCTATGGAGTCAAATATTACATTTATCTTTTTCGATTGCGGTCGTCGTGGAACATGGTTTTTATCCCCGGGGAGTTCGGGAGCGGGGACAAACCTGGTCTGCCCGCCACATGACAATAATGCCACAATCGATAAAATAAGGACGGTCGAGAACACGATAATCCGATTTGAATTCAATTTCAACTTTGCGTTGTTTTCCGAGTTTGACATGTCGGCTCGATCTCGGAAATCAATTAAAATTAAGATTAAACCTGAGCAGCTCATCGCTTTTACCAATTTCGATACGTATCAATACACCGTCATTATGCCAGCCGATAATCCCGATCCCATATGTAATCTCAAAATTACTCCCCTGTATTTCCTTAAAAATGTCATTGTTGACCTGGCCGGCGTCAACAAAAATCAGCGCATGGAGATAATTCGGCGTAAGTGGCCAGCGATATTCGACAGATCCTAATAGAAGGTCCCGATCCCTGAACCTGCTTCTGGAAAATCCTCTAATTGTATTCCATTGCCCGAGTTGACTCAGGTAGTAGAAAGGAATTTACTTATTCGGTAGCGGCTTTGCACTTCGCGCCGCAATTCGAAAAACCATATAACGGTGATAAAAGAGATGGACATATCTCTTAATGTCGAAAGAGGATTCCCAAAATCCGAATCTATCGCCGCCGGATTGCTGAAGTAAACCCGCGCCGAGGGATAACTCCCAACCCGCCGTCGGTCTGCCCGGGTGGTTTCTGGAATCAAATTCGATCCCGAGGTTACCTCCGGTCAATTCTATACCGGTCTCTAAACCGGGGAGCGAAATATCATCATAAATATCCGTCGTCGACGGAATTGTGTTGTCGCGGCCCGGAAGAATATTATTTCTTTGATATGCAAAGACGCCCTTGAAATTCAACCTTTCAAAAAACCTTTTACCGATTGAAAAATTAAAAGATATCTTTTCCCAGGCGAAGTTTGTTTTGCCATTCTTTTCACTATCCATCCCTATTCCGTAAAACCTCTCATCCGGCAATAGAAAATATTCGGCGTTAAATCCCGCGGTGACGACTCCGCCATGCAGGTCCAAATCTCGAAACCTGATCCTCTGCATGGAACGGTTTCTCATCCAGATCGTGGATGTGATATCAAATACGGATCTTTCAGAGATCAGTCCTTTATGCTTGTATTTCAATCCTCCGCCGCGACGGGAACCGTAGGTCGGCAACAGTGATCTGCGGCCATCATTGGAAACCATCAAATCGGCGATTTTACTAAAGTATGGTACTTCGTAATCAATATCAAAAGCAATCTTGGACGTCATGTAGATTATTTTAAAGGGAACAAAGATAACGGCGCCCGGAAACGATACTATTTTCTCCCAGGTTGTTCTTGACGGGATTTTTTGTGGATAATCAGTTGGTGATTCGGTTGAATCTTTTCCGGAATTTGTGCCGGTTTCAAGACAGTGCGCGCTGGAAAAACCGAAGCACAATATGATAATCAGGAATGCAAAGAGATTGAAAAAACTAAATCTGAGCGATCTGATTGAACCGGACATTTTCATCCTCTATCTTTCAACCTGCGGTTTTTCAAACAATCAAGAAATAAAATCCGAATTTTCCCGGGTTCATTATTAAGCAGGCAGCAAATACGACGAAAAGAACCAGCGCCCCGGATTACTTGTTCCTTCTCTCGATCTTATAAGACTAAATTCAATAATTTTCACGGCATTTTTTTCCGGGAAAGGCATTTTCTTAAAACCTGTGAATAATTGCAATACCGGCCGAGCCATTGTCGAGCATTGGCGACACCGAGGTTTTATTTCTTCTTCGCTCATTAAGATATATGACGGCGCGCGCGACCGCTGTGCCGTATACCGCCGCCACAAAAACGTCCGACGGCCAGTGGGAGCCTGACGTAACTCTTTGGAAGCCCACCGTTCCGGCGATGCCGTAAAGAGCAATGGTGACCGGCAGGTAATTAACGCGGTGAGATAAAATCGTGGCCAGCTGAAAAATATTGGAAACGTGACCCGAGGGGAACGACGATCCGTTATTGAACTCAAATTTCCGGGGATCGTTGCCGTCCCGGGGACGCCAGCGGCCCACCAAGAAATTGGCGACATTTTTCCCGCCGCCCGCAATGAAATGCGCCTCCAGTATCTGGATGGATATCTCTTCCAGCGGCTTGATATTGAATAAATATCCTATACCCATTCCGGCGAAATAATATTTGTTTGTTGCTCCCATGTATCCGATTCTTTCGAACGTATTTCCGATTTTTCTAATGGGCCTGTACAGCGGGTGGTCCAGGTTTCGTTTAAAACCATCATAAATCTCCCGATCATAAGCGTATGTCAGGGCGGCGCCGGCCACAGCCGCCGCCAGAAGAATGCCGCTTTTTTTGTTGAGCCTGGCGGGAGATGAATAAATATACCAGCTGTCCGAAACATAACCGCTGCCGAGGCCCTTTATATCCCTCCAGAGGTTTTTATCCGACCTGCGCCCGCTATAATCCCGGTTTTCCTTTTCCGTACTGTAAAACGTAAAGGCTTGGTATTGAGAAATGTATTCGTTTAATAAGCTGTTGTTGAGACCGGGTGTAGTATGCTGAAATCCGCGGCCGCAATCCGACCATGCCGAAGAGACATTGAAATTAAATGATATTATTACCGCGCATATTCCGATAGCGAATAGACGTCGAGATATCGCCTCAAATTTGCACTTACGATTTGTTATTTTCGATAATTTCATCCAGGTTTGTCGGCAGGGTAATGGTAAATTTCGATCCTTTGCCGACCTCGCTTTCGACCTCTATTTTTCCGTGATGATTCTCGATGATCTGGTAGCAGATGGATAAACCCAGCCCGGTGCCCACTCCCACTCCCTTGGTGGTAAATCCCGGGTCGAAAATTCTGCCGATTTTTTCCGGCGGAATACCCAAGCCGTCGTCGGCAATTTCAATGCGGATTTTTGAATTTTCGAAACCGGTCGATATGGTTATTTCTCCTTTATCTTCCACGGCCTGGCTGGCGTTAATTAGCAGATTCAGAAAAACCTGGTTTAATTGTCCCGGGTAGCAGGCAATCCTCGGAATTGTACCGTATTTTCTTGTTATTGTAATATTATGTTTAATCTCATGATGAATAATTGTTAATGTGTCTTCGATTCCTTCATGAATATCAACGGTCTTGAGATCGGCTTCATCGAGACGGGCAAAACTTCTGAGTCTCTTGACGATGGTCGTGACCCGGTCAGTTCCCGATTCAATTACCTTATTGGCATCGTCAATAATCCTTAAAACCTCCGAAAGTCTGCCGTTCTCTTCGCCTTTAACCGCGGAGTTTTCCTTCAAGATATCTTTCAGCTTTTGTATGGAACGAAGTAATGTATCGTGCATGCTGCTTACGGCGCCGATGGGAGTGTTGATTTCATGCGCTATACCGGCCACCAGCATACCGAGAGAGGCCATTTTCTCCGACTGTACGAGTTGAGTCTGGGCATTTTTAAGCTCCGTATGCGCCTTCTCGAGTTCGGTCAGAGCCCGAGAAAGTTTTTTGGCCTCTTCGAGTTCTTTTCTCCTGTGGGCGATTTCGGTTTCAAGAATTACCTGTTTCATCTGCTGTTGTTTGGCCTCTCGCTCCTGCTCCAGGTTCTTTTCAGAAAGCTCTTTTACATGATCAAGCTGTAATTCGAGATCCTTCTTGGCCCGGGCAAAGTTGCGGGCGAGGTATATCGACATGAATATCAAAAAAAGCAGTATGCCGTAAAGATAGGTAAACATTAAGAATTCTGACGTAGGATGAACCTGGAATATATCCTGGGCCATCTGGATAAACGACAGCAGGATGAGGGCGGCAAAGCCGATAGCGACAACTCTGGCCCCGCGTTTTTTCCTGAATACTGAAACGATTACCACTCTTAACATTTCCAGAAGAGGAAAAGTGACAAATATATAAAATGCGTAAATTGTAATCCATTTGGAAAAAACCATCATAATTGTACCGGAGGCCAGTATAAGCCAGAACTGTTTTGGAAGCTTCTCGTAAAATACCGAATATAAAAAACGGCTTCCGAAAATCGCTGTCAAGACCAGGGAAAATTTGAATAACAAAATTAAAAGCTGATGTTGCCGGTAGGATTCTAAAAACGCCTGCGCGTACGGCGCGTAGGCGAGGCCCGCGATACTGAATGCCAGAATCGCGAAATAAAGGTTTTCTTTGGCTTTCGAATAGAAAATGAATAAGAAGAGGTGAATCAACGCGATCGCCAACGCGGCGCTGGTAAAAAATATCTGGTATCTCTTTACCAGTATCCCCGTCTTATTGAACCAGGGCAGATATTTATCGGGCGAGGTAAGGGTCAAGATAAAACCGGAGACCCCCCTTTCTTTGATAACTTCTCGAAGTCTATGATTGGAGAAACGTACTGCCAGGACGTTATTAAAGGATTTATCAAAGCTTATTATCGGCGGGATACCGAATTCGGTAATTATAATTTCCTCCGAATCCCGCGACGCTCCGACTTTCCCCATAGAATGTATAAGCGTACGGTTTAAGTAGATTTCCGATGCCCCTATCTGTTTGATAACTATGGCAAGGGGCTTATAAAGGAAAGCGGAATCCACGTTGATTCGCGCCCGGAACCACCCGATTCCCTGCCATTCAGCAATTGAATCCGGATCCTCGAAATGAGTCGGGAACAAATCCCACCCGCTGTCGTCAAAATCAGGGTCGGCCCAGGAAAGATCATCGCCGGGATGATATTTCCATGGGCCACTCAACTCTATGGAGTCGATGGAAACAGTGAATATCGCCGGTTCCTGCCCGTGGGCGGGAAATGATAGGGAGCAGACGATTATAAAATAAAATATGATCAGGCGTTTTTTCATAATGATACAGAAATGCCGGTTAAGGCCTATTTATCAATCCTTGTTCCCGCCGGAGTTCGCTCCGTTCCCTATTATACCCTCCAGGTTGACGGGCAGTGTGATGGTGAATTTGGTGCCTTTCCCGGGCTCGCTTTCCGCCTTGATTTCCCCATGATGATCCTGAATAATCCGGTAACATATCGATAATCCCAATCCGGTACCTATGCCTACGCCTTTGGTAGTGAATCCCGGGTCGAAAATTCTCGATAAGTCTTTCCGGGCGATCCCGACACCGTTGTCTTTGAATTCAATCACGATTCTGTCATTGACCCGCCGGGTGGAAATTGTAATTATCCCCTTTTCTTTGATCGCCTGCGCCGAATTTACCAAAAGGTTCAGATATACCTGGTTCATGCGGCCGGGGTAACATGAAATCTTCGGGATATCTCCGTAATTTTTCACAATTTCGGCCTTATGCTTTATTTCATGATGCATCAGGGTAAGGGTATCTTCGATCCCTTCATGCAG
>CP070742.1:829076-832641 GCA_020348065.1 Candidatus Zixiibacteriota bacterium | reverse complement strand
TACGATATCTACGGGAGGAAAGTGGCGACGCTGGCAAACGGGATATTCGAGGAGGGAAATCATTATATAATCTGGGAAGCCGGAGAGTTTTCATCGGGAATGTATTTTTACAGGCTTGAGACCGGCTCGGAGAGTTATACCAGAAAAATGACGTTGTTGAAATAGCCCGCTTTGATCGACATCATCGATCGGGGCCGCGGGGGGCGGCCCCTGTTTTATATTGATATTTGGGGGAAATTGGTTTGATTGGATTTAGAAGACAAAAAGATCTTGATAAAACCGGTCATCGCGAGCCCCACTTTCAGCGGGGCGAACGCAGTGATATGACGAAGCGATCTCATATCTTAATCATAATAGACAGAATTATGCGATTGCCTCGTAGTCCTACGGATTCCCCGCAATGATGCAGCGGAGTGTTTGTGATTGGCGGACGTCCTTGTCTGCCAACATAAAGTTGGTGTACCGGGAGGTACGCCAACCACCCAAGCGGCGGTCACGGCAAGCGGTGACTCGCCGGGTAGGTATTAATTTTGCTGCTTTTTTAGGAGCGGTGATGCGAGCATTAATTAGGGCATTTATATCGCTGGTAATAATGTCTGGCTTGCTAATATCCAATTCGGTCGCGCAAAGCCAGCACGTAAATAATCTTCCACTTTTAATGCCGCAATTGCTTGGGGACGGAATCAAGACTATTCCAATACAATCGTATCACGATTCACTTTTCATAATGAGTGCTGTTTTTAATGCGGCTTATGGCGTTTGCAGCGAACGAAACCGTTTTTCATCATGGCAATACAGGTTCGAAAGCTCCTGGATTATGCAGGGTATGGAATTTATAGTCAGCCCGCAGGGAGGTTTTTATGTCTACGATATTTACCGATCTTTATTAATGTTTAATTTCTCATTTACCACTCATGATGAAAGATTTTGTCCCGGCAGGCCGGTTATTGACCAAAGCGACAGAATTCATATCATGCAGGAATTATCCCCTGATAATTATGTATATATTGTTTCTGATGACACTTTGAATTCAATTATTGTTATAGATACGCTTTCGAATTTCCCTTATTTTCAAAGGCTGGTCGCCAATCCCGATCATTCGACTATAGGGGCTGTGTTTTTTGATGTTCAGAATGATCAGATTTTAAAATTCCTAAGTAATAATGGAATAATTAATTTTTCAAATCCGGTTATATTTCATGAGGAAGATTTAAGTTTGGGAATTTATGATATTTTATTGGATACTCAAAATAAATTAGTTTTTATTCTGGGCGTAGGTTCTTTTTTCGCAAATTATTTTGTCTGGACAGAAGAATATAGATTCATATACCTGGATACCTGGCCCGATCCAGCCTTAGAACCATTATGCTATCAAATTTGCCTTGGACCGGCTAACAATGAAATTATAGTAATCAAAAATATCTTTTCTATGTATTACATGACCACTAGATTCTTCTATTCATCTGATGATGGAAATTCCTGGCATCTATCGCTTTTCAATATTCCGGATGCCGCCTATGGGTCTTCACTTAGAACTTTCAGCGATACCCTTCATTTTGTTTATTCAACCGATATATTCGGCGATGCCGACACCTATTACTACCCCATCCCGGTAGATTCAATTGCCGATAATCTGACATCAATTTACGACGAAGAGGAAGTACCTGTTAATATCTCCCTCCTCCGGGCCTACCCCAATCCGTTTAACGCCAAAACCACCATCGAGTTCGCGCTGGCCGCGCCGGGGGAGGTGGAGCTGACCATTTACGATATCACCGGGGCGAGGGTGGAGACGATCAGGGGGCAGGGCCTGGAGTCGGGCAGGCATTCGATGGTGTGGGATGCCGAAGATGCGGCGTCGGGGGTGTATTTTGCGACGATGGAAGCGGGAGGATATTCGCAGAGTATTAAGATGGTGTTGTTAAAATAGGTGCTGATCGCGGAAACGATAAATGGATACGAAAAAAGAAAATTATTATTTGAAGGAGGGAATATTAAAATAAGCATCTTAGCCATCTTATTATTCTCAGTGCTTATCGAGATGCCGAAAACAGTATTCGCTCAAATGCAGGACACCATTTGGACTAGAACATACGGCAGCACTTATAGCGATTTCGGCTATAGTATCGCTGCCGCCAAAAGAGACGGTTTTATTGTTACTGGGAAAATGTATGACGATAGTGCAGGGAGTACTCAATTATGTCTGCTCAGATGTGAAAATAACGGTGATACATTATGGTTGCGGACTTATGGCGGTAATGGTTTAGATTGCGGCAATTCAGTTCAATTTACAATGGATAGTGGATATGTAGCTACAGGCGAGACAAACTCGTTCGGGGCAGGTTATAACGATGTTTATCTTGTTAAAACGGATGGATATGGTGATACATTATGGACAGCTACATTTGGCGGCCCTGAATATGATCGCGGGAATTCTATAATTCAAATAGATGACGGCGGATACGCGATTGTTGGGGCGACAGAATCATTCGGATATGGGCAAATGGACGTCTATTTAATCAGGACCGATCATGAAGGAAATTTATTATGGCAGCGGACTTTTGGAGGAGATGATATTGATTACGGCGAATGTATTCAACATTCAAACGATGGCGGGTTTATAATATCAGGCTCAACCAGATCTTTTAGCGGTATGTGGAATGACGTTTATTTAATTAAGACGGATATCGATGGAAATATGCAATGGCAGCGGACTTATGGGCTTTATGAACGTGAAGTTGGTTTCTCGGTCAAACAAACCTTTGACGGCGGCTATATTATCGCGGGATCTATGATGACATATGGAAATCTTAAAGATATTTATGTAATAAAAACTGATGCAAACGGGGATACTGTCTGGACCAGAATATTGGGTGGGCCCGATGAGGATATTGCTTATTCTGTTATTCAATCTCCGGATGGTTCTTACTTTATTACCGGGTTTACATACTCTTACGGCTTTGGCGCGTCAGATATTTTTTTATTACACGTCGGTCAATACGGCGATATGTTGGGCATGAGAACTTACGGTGGAGATAGAACCGATATTGGATATTCAATAGTAGAATCGGACCCGGGCGAATTCATAATAGCAGGTGCCACCTGGTCTTTTGGATCCGGACCATATCACGCTGATCTATATATTGTAAAGGTTCGTCCTTTCTTTACAGATATAGATAATAATGAGCTTCTTCAGCAACCTTTCTCGATCAATGTTTTCAATAACTACCCCAACCCCTTCAATGCCAAAACCACCATCGAGTTCGCGCTGGCCGCGCCAGGGGACGTGGAGCTGACCATTTACGATATCACCGGAGCCAAAGTAAAGGAACTGGTTAGCGCGCATATGGTTGCCGGGAAGCATTCGGTGGAATGGGACGCAAGCGGTTGCGGATCAGGGACTTATTTCGCCAAGATAACGACCGGGATAGGTTCGAAAACGTTGAAGATGGTGATGATAAAATAGGTGGCCCGGGCGTCGGGTTTGGGAAGAGATCAAACCCGAACTAAGGTTAGGCAAATTAGGTGTTGCTAAATTTGAATTATTGGTTAAATTGAAAATGAC
>CP070742.1:814741-828976 GCA_020348065.1 Candidatus Zixiibacteriota bacterium | reverse complement strand
TCATAGCCCACCAGGGAGAATCCTCTTGTTACCGGTAGATCGGTTTCCGCGGTCCAAGTATCAATTGCCGGATCATAGTAATGTACATGCTGCGAGGCGTGGAAATTACCGAAACCGCCTCCGTGGCCCACAGTCCATACGATGGCGCCATCGGATATAACATTGGAATAGGTATAATTCAACGAATCGGGGTGCGGCGCGATCAGGCCCCAGCTGCCGTCAGCGGGATTGTAAACCTGGCAGATACGGGGATCTCTTTGATTGCTCCCGATGCCGCCAAAGAGGTAAATCAAATCATTGACAGACGCCATCCCCGCATACCTGCGAGGATAGGGAGAAGGGTTAAGCATTTCCCAGCTGTCATCGGTGATATTGTACCTGGCGAAATACCCGGCGGGATTATTGGATTTATCGCAATTGTTTGCGTAGATGAGGTTCCCCCCGTCCCAACAACAACTTATTCCCGATTTGTTGATTGAAGGCGGTGGAACGGCAATAGTAGTCCAGACACCGGTGCCGGTGCCGTCGGGGACGAATTTTTCCGACGAATTATCGCCCAAAAGGCCAGAGAACCTGTAGATTGCGTTATCGGCTATGCAATAGGCCGATTCCATCAGCCCGTGATTTGGCGGCGTTGACTGGATCCAGGAATCGTTAGCCAAAGAGTAGGCCAGCGCGAGGCGTATATGTGGTTGTCCTCCGAAAACATAAAAGTAATCGCCTATAACTCCGCCGACGGCCTTGCCGAAGGGCGCAGGGGCATCAGGGATCGCTGTCCAGGTGATACTGCGCTCTTCGCTTTGCGCCCGGGTTGATGCGTATGTTAATGCGAAGAACAATAATATTAATATCGGAATCACAGATTTTTTTAAGTATAATCTCATTTCTCTCTCCCGTTTATATATTTAATTAGTTATTCAATTTATGGGCGGGCAGTCCGGGCAGGGAATGACCCACGGTCCTCCCTGATAAATAGTGATTAGATAAGTGATATCCAGGCCGTTATAGAAGCATGACCCATTAGCGTCGCCGCAGACATTCCAAATATGCCCCGGCGTGCATTCGCATAGGCAATTTATAGGTGCAGGCCCGCCTTCAAAATATGCCACGCCGAACATAACGTCCAGGCCGTTGAGACTCCAGCTACCGTTAACATCACCGACAACATATTGGCAGTTATGCGTAAATCTAAACGTTAGATCGACCAAGGTCGTCCCTTCGGGTGTAATGGTAATATCAGAAATAGTGGTATCGGCGTAATTTTCCTTGGAAAAGACGGCATAATACTCACCTGCGCTTAGAGTTAGGGCATATACGCCGTTTACGTCAGTCGTATCGATCCCGGCCAGGGTACTATCGGATTGAAACACGGAAACCTCGACATCCGGAACAGGATTGGAATAGAAGTTATCAATCACGGTTCCGGTCAGGGTTCCCGAAACGGCTGAGACCGGGAAAAACAATATTAACGAAATTGCCAAGATAGGTATTGCCAAGAGCTTTTTTAATACCTTCATTTAGTACCCCCGTTTATGGAATCAGAAAGAATCCTAAAATATTATCTCTCATCCATAATATTATAAAATCGGAGAAATTATGTCAAGAGAAAAAGGGGATTCTTATTCCTAATCCGGCACATGAATATCATTCCACCGGCGGGCAGTCTGGGCAGGGCTGTGGTGCCGGACCACCTTTAAAATATGTAACTCCGTAGGTAATATCGAGTCCGTTATAGCTGCAGCTGGCGTTAACGTCCCCTGCCGCATACCATATCCCAAGTGGCGGGCAATAGCATTCTGCAGTTGGAAGATTTCCGCCTTTGAAAAACGCCACTCCATATGTAATGTCAAGTCCGTTGAAATCGCCGCTGCCGTTCACGTCACCGGTTACATAAGCGCATCCTATATTGTCAGCGCGGTTTAGCAAAACCGAGATACTATCGCACACGTACGAGTAAGATGCTGATACCGCGAGATCAATATCGTTATCGCCGTCAAGATCTGCACAAGATATAAAGAGTGGCGAATTTCCTGCGTCAAAATTTATAGTCTCCTCGAAGATGCCGTTTCCATAATTATAAAGGACCGTAATATTACCCGAAGTAATGTTGGCAACTACCAAATCATTGTCGGTATCGCCGTCAAGATCCGCCGCGAATATGCCGTAAGGTTTAATCCCCACCGGATAATGTCTTCCGGAATGAAACCAGCCGCTGCCTTGATTAATTAGTGTTCTAATATTATTATCTCCAAAATTGGTTACCGCCAGATCGTTATAGTCATCGCCGTCAAAGTCGGCGGAGAATAAAATATAAGGTTGTTGCCCACAGAAATAATTGACGGGAGGTTGAAAAGTCCCGTCGCCGTTGTTATGAAGAACGGAAATGTTATCCGAACGATTGTTCGCTGTAGCTAAGTCAACATCATAATCGCCGTCAAAATCGGCGGCGAAAATGCCGCACGGGCCATCCCCAACGCCATAACTGTCGCCAATTTGGAAAACACCATTACCGTCATTAAAAAGGATCAGGATGTTATCGGCGTCATATTGAGTAACAGCGAGATCTATATCGATGTCGCCATCGAGATCCGCCGCGATTATGAAAGCGCCGTCTACATTATAATCAACAGCGGGTTGAAAAGTACCGTCTCCATAGTTGAATAGTATCGAAATGTTACCTCCCCCGGATTTTGCCAGGTCAATGTCTTGATCGCTATCCAGGTCCGCCGCGAAAATTGTGGTGGGAACTCCCGAAACGTCATAGTTAACAGGCACTTGAAAAGTCCCGTCGCCATTGTTTTTCAGAAGCGAAATACTAGGGGGGTCACCATTGGCAACCGCCAGATCGTTATCATTATCACCGTCGAAGTCTGCCGCGAAAACGGTACGGGCATCGCCGATGCCATACTTCTCGTAAATGGGAAAGGAACCATCGCCGTTATTCAAAAGGATTGAAACGACCTGCTGGTATTCCTTGATAAAAGTAAGATCGTTATCGCCATCGCTATCATAATCTGCCGCGATAATCGAGGAGCCTCTTTGACCGCAGCCTACCGGAGGCTGAAATGTGCCATCTCCGTTGTTGAATAGTACCTGAATATCTAAACCTGCGACTGCTAAATCTCTATCGTTATCGCCGTCAAGATCAATCGCGAAAATCGATGAATTTCCACCATAATCATAATACACACAAGGCTGGAAAGTTCCTTCCCCGTTATTTATGTGAATCCTAATACCGTTTCCGGTAGTCGCCAGATCGTAATCGCCGTCTCCGTCAAGATCACTTGCGGAAATAGAGGTTGCGGGCCCATATACATTTACGCGTGTCTGAAATGTGCCGTCTCCGTTACTGAATATCACTGAGATGCTGTCCGAACCGGAATTTGCCACTACTATGTCATTATCAACATCACCATCGAGATCGGCCGCGACTACCGACGTGGGCAGATATCCCGCCCCGCGGTGTATGGCATCCTGGAAAGTCCCATCCCCGTTATTTAATAAGATTGAAACATTGCTGTGGCCATGGTTTGTTACAACCAGATCATTATCATTATCATTGTCGAAATCAGCGGCATAAATTGAACTGGGTTCACTCCAGGCATCGTAATTCACGGCAGATTGAAAAGTGCCGTCACCGACGTTCAGCAGGACTGAGACATTGTCTGAAGAATTGTTGGCTACAGCCAGGTCTTTATAATTGTCGCCATTAAGATCGGCCGCGAAAATTGAAGCGGGTCCCGCGCCGGCTGAATAATTGACAACGTTCTGAAAAGAGCCGTCGCCATTGCCAATGAAGATCGATACTCTCCCGTCGGCGTAATAGCTGTAAGTTACGGCGATATCGAAAAATCCGTCGTTATTAAGATCGGCCGGAAAAACTGAAGTGGGACGGTTTTCAATGAAAAGATCGATACGCGTATCAAAAAGCGGTCTTAACGCGTAAGAGTTTAAAGCCGCAACTATAGGCAATGCAAATATTAATCCTGAAAGAATTCGGATCATCATTATAACCTCCTGTTAAATTCCATATTATGATAACGATGTTTCTATGGATGTCAAGGAAAAATGGGGATAAATATCCCAATCTGTTAGCTGCATGAGGTATACCTAATCCCCGGGAAGATATTACCCCTTGACATTTGCTTTAATTTCGGCCTTTTTTATCCGCAATGGCAGATATCCATTCCGAAATGGCGACGATCATTTTATGGCAAACGCCACTAAATCGGATCGCAAGTTTTTTGATAGGATGGAGTTAGATGATTTAACCGCGGATGCGGATAGTAATTAACCGATCTGAAATCAGGAATAGATATGACTGAAATGCAAAGGACCATAAAAGCGAAAACCTCCCTTTCGGGGGTGGGGCTCCATACGGGGGTAAGCACCACCATTACTTTCAAACCGGCTCCCATTAACCACGGGATTACCTTTTTAAGGACCGATATCGAAAACTGCCCGGAGATACCGGCCGACGTCGATCACGTTGTTGATCTTCAACGCGGCACCACCCTGGGCCTCGATAACATAAAGGTGCATACGGTGGAACATGTGCTGGCGGCGCTGGCGGGACTGCAGATTGATAACATGAAGGTGGAACTAACAAATTCCGAACCGCCCGTCGGCGATGGGTCGGCCTGGCCCTATGTGGAGGCGATTAAAGAAACCGGGATTGTGGAGCAGGACGCTCCCAAAGATTTCCTCAATATCGATACCCCCATAGCCTATTCCGAAAAGGAAAGGGGGGTGGATCTGGTGGTATTGCCGTCCGACCGGCTTAGAATCACATTTATGGTCGATTATAAAAACCCGGCGCTGGGGACGCAGTATACCTCCCTGGTGGATCTTGACGAGGAGTTCGTGGAGGATTTTTCCAAAGCGAGAACATTCTGTTTTCTCACCGAGGTTGAGCAGCTTCTGAATGCCGATCTTATCAAAGGAGGAGGCCTCGACAACGCCATTGTAATCATAGACGAGGAATTGACCGATGAGCGCGCCAAAAATCTTCAGAGCAAATTTAAAGAAAAAAGGACCGTTTTCGCGGGTGAGTCCGGTATTCTTAACGATACCCCACTGAGGTATTATAACGAGCCGGTGCGGCACAAGGCCCTGGATCTTCTGGGCGATTTGTTTCTTATAGGGGTACCTCTGAAAGCGCATATCCTGGCGGCCCGTTCGGGTCACGCGGCCAATGTCGCCCTGGCCAAGAAAATAAGATCGATTTATCAGAAACAGCTGATCTCCAGCAAATACCAGAAGGGCAAGACCACCGGCGAGTTCCTTCTGGATATTAACGCCATCCTGAAAATAATGCCTCACCGCTATCCATTTTTAATGATCGATCGGGTACTGGATATCGAGGGTTCATCCAAGATAGTGGCGATTAAAAACGTTACCATGAACGAACCGTATTTCCAGGGCCACTTCCCCGGTCAGCCGGTTATGCCGGGGGTTATGATAGTGGAGGCCATGGCTCAGACCGGCGGTCTATTGCTCCTTAATACGATTGATGATGCCGATAATAAACTCGCATTCTTCATGGGTATCGATGATGTGAAGTTCCGCAAACCGGTTATCCCCGGAGATCAGCTCCGAATGGAGGTGGAGATGCTCAGCTTCAAACGTTCCACTATAAAAATCGCCGGCAAGGCGTTTGTGGACGGCAAAATGGTGGCGCAGGGAACCTTCATGGCCGTGGTGGTGGACAGACAGAGATAAAGGCGGATTCGTGATACAGCATCCGACGGCAATAGTCTCATCAACAGCAAAAATAGCCGATGACGTTAAAATAGGGCCGTATTCTGTTATAGAGGATGATGTCGTTATCGGTAGAGGAACTATAGTTTATTCCTCGGTCTCTATAAAAGACGGCGCGCGCATAGGCGAGAATGTAAAAATATATCATGCCGCCGCGGTTGCAGGACCGCCTCAGGACCTTAAATTCGCCGGGGAGAAAACCGAGCTTTTTGTCGGCGACAATACTATCGTTCGGGAATTCGTTACATTGAATCGCGGCACCGCCGCTCACGGTAAAACGGAGATCGGCAAAAACTGTCTTTTTATGGCTTACTCCCATGCGGCCCACGATTGCATTATTGGCGATAATGTCATAATAGCGAATTCGGTTCAGATGGGCGGACATGTCGAGATCGGGGATTACGCCATAATAGGCGGAGCCACGGTTATTCATCAATTTTGCCTTGTCGGAGAACATTGCATGGTCGGGGGCGGTTTCAGGATCACGCAGGATATTCTGCCCTATTCTTCCGTCGCCGGATATCCTCTTCGCTGTCTGGGTTTGAACTCCATCGGCCTGCAAAGACGGGGATTTTCGCCGGAGACCATAGCGACCTTAAAAAAGCTGTTTCGCCTGCTTATGTCTAAAAAGCTCAATACCAGTCAGGCGCTTGCCAAAATCGATGTAGAGGTCGAAAAAATTCCCGAAGTGGCAAATGTTCTTGAGTTTATAAAAAGAAGCGGACGCGGGATCGTTAAGTAAGCCATATGCCGGTTAAGATTGGTCTTATAGGTTGCGGCCATATGGGACGTTTCCATGCCGCCAGACTTTCCGAAAACAATAACGCAAAGTTTGTCGGCTGTATGGATATTGTCTTGGAGAAGGCCGATAAAATAGCGTCCGAATATGAAATCGAGAAATTCGATTCCGTCGATTCTATGCTGAATCGTGTCGATGCCGTAAGTATCGCGGTTCCCACTACGGAGCATCTGAATGTAGCCTCCAGATTCCTCGAAAAAGGGATATCGGTCTTACTGGAAAAGCCTATTTCTTACGATATTGAATCGGCCGAAAAACTTGTTGAACTGGCCGGATTGAAAAACGTGGTGTTGCAGATCGGGCACTCCGAAAGATTTAATCCCGCGTTTCTTGCCGTCGAAAAAGGCATATCCGAACCCAGGTTTATAGAAACCCACCGGCTGGCGCCTTTTAAGGGCCGGGGCGATGACGTCGCCGTTATACTCGATCTGATGGTTCACGATCTCGACCTGGTTCTGGCGCTGACGAAATCCTTTCCGGAAAAGATCGAGGCGGCCGGGGTGGCCGTGATAACAGATAGTATCGATATAGTGAATTCACGGTTAACGTTTCCTGAAGGTTGCGTCGCAAATATCACCGCCAGCAGAATCTCGGTCAAAGAGATGAGGAAACTGCGGGTGTTCCAGAAATCGGGGTATACCTCCATAGATATGGCTAAAAGGGAAGCCGAGCAGTATGCGGTTGTTTCCACCGACGATAAGGATTATAAAAATGCCCCGGTTTTCAGCAGGTTTCATCTTCCCGACGGCCGCGCGGTAGTGAGGAAATCCGTGGAAATCCCGACCGGCGATAATTTGACATATGAAATCGAATCGTTTATAGATGCCGTTCAGGGCAAACATCCGCCTGTAGTCTCCGGCCGCGATGGTCTGAGCGTGCTTAAGGTCGCGGGTACAATAGAAGAACTCTGCAGAGAATATCGCGAAAAGATTTGAAACAGTCTATACTTATAATAGCCGGCGAAGCCTCCGGCGACAATGCTGGCGGCCTGTTATGTGAAGAAATTAAGAAACTTCAGCCCGATCTAGAGCTGTTCGGGCTGGGCGGCGACAGGATGACGCAGGCCGGCGTCAACCTGCTTTATCATATAAATCGGCTGGCTTTTCTCGGCTTCTGGGAAGTAGTCAGGCATATTCCCTTTATTCGGTCCGTCGAAAGAGATTTGCTGCTCGCAACGGATAACCGGAAACCGGCGCTGGCAATATTAATAGATTATCCCGGTTTCAATCTTCGTTTCGCCCGAAAATTAAAAGCGAGAGGAATTCCGATTATATACTATGTCAGCCCGCAGGTCTGGGCCTGGGGAAGAAAGCGGATAGGGAAAATAAAAAGCCTGGTCGATAAAATGATAGTTGTATTCGAATTCGAGAAAGAGCTCTATTCGCGGGAGGGTATGGAGGTCGAGTGGCATGGCCACCCGCTTCTGGATATTGCAGGGCCCATGATGGACAGGGCGGAATTTTTCAGGAAAGCCGGGCTCCCTGAAAGTCGGAACTTTATCGGGCTTTTTCCGGGATCGCGCCTGCAGGAAGTCGCGAGAATACTGCCTGTAATGAGGGACACTGTTATGGCGATTCGTTCCTCCGGTATGGATTTAATCGGTATAGTAGGCAGCGTTTCCGGAATTGAGGATTCGGTTTACAGAGAAATAACCGGCAACAATTTCCCGTTGATGAAAAACATGACCTATGATATTATGGCCAATGCCGATTTAAACCTGGTGGCGTCAGGCACGGCTACTCTTGAATGCGCCATCCTTGGAAAACCGTTATTTGTGTTATATAAAACCTCACCGTTAACCTATGTAATCGCCAAAATTCTAATAAAGATTTCGAATATCGCTCTTGTCAACGTGGTGGCGGGAAAAAGGATCGTACCGGAATTCATCCAATCCCGCTGCGGGGCCGATAATATAGCCGCCGAGATTTCGGACTATTTTTCGAATGAAGGCTATAGAGTGAAAATGTCGGCGGATCTGGAAAATGTACATTCAAAGCTTGGCGAGGCGGGCGCGTCAAGAAAAGCAGCGGAATCGGTTTTAAAGATGATGTTTGACGCTAAGAATTGACATCAAATCAAAATCGATATAATATCTAACATATGAATCGGGAATTCTCATTCAGACAGAGAATCTTCCTGTTCCTGGCATCGTTTCTGGGACCGATTTTACTGCTTCTTTACGGATTTACCTGGAGAGTAAAATGGAGCGGAATGCATGATCTTAAGGAAGCCAAGAAAATATCTGATAAAATCCTTTACGCTTTCTGGCATTCGAGGTTGCTGGGATTATGTTATGCCTACAGGTTTCGGGGGATCGGCATCATGGTCTCGAAATCGTTTGACGGCGAATGGATTGCGAGGCTGGTGACAAGACTCGGATATAAGACCTATCGCGGTTCTGCGAGCAAGGACGGCGCTTCCGGTCTCCTGGAGATGATGCGGGACCTGCCCGAGGGCGACCTGGCGCTTTCCGTCGACGGGCCGAAAGGACCGGCCGAAAAAGTCAAACCGGGCGCTATAATATTGGCGTCAAAGGCCGGATATCCTGTAGTGCCCATAACGATTATAGCCGAAAGAATGTGGCGCCTTAATACCTGGGACAGGTTTATGGTCCCGAAACCGTTTTCAACTATCACGGTTTTATGCGGGCCGCATATTAAGGTGCCGGCGGATATCAACAAAGATGGTTTAAAGAAATACGGAATGGAAATCGAAAAGGCGATAACGGATTTAGCGTAGTATGTTATTTGTATACAGATTTCTCTTTATGCTCATAATTACGATGGGAGCGCCTTTTCTTCTAATAAAGGCGTTCGCCGGACGCCATGGTATCAAAGAGAGACTCGGTTTTATCAAGAAAAGAAAATCGAATGCGAAACTATACTGGTTTCACGCGGCGTCTGTGGGTGAGCTGAAGATACTGTCTCTGATCATGCCTAAAATTAGAATAAAAAACCATGATATTGATTTCGCGGTATCCACCACCACCATAACCGGAAAAACGATGGCCACGAAAATATTCGGGGATTATGCCGCGATATTCCTGCATCCCGTTGAACTCAAATCGGCCGTTCTGAGAACGATCAAAAGGATTAACCCGGAGAGACTTATCGTGGTGGAAACGGAGCTGTGGCCGCTTACTCTCAGTGTTGCTCTGGACCACGGGGTGAAGCCTTATTTAATAAACGGCAGGATGTCGACCGGATCGTTCGGATGGTATAAAATGTTCCGACCATTGTTTTTTCCGGCTATAAATAGATTCGAAAGAGTAATAGTTCAAACCGGTCAGGATGCGGATAGATATGAAAAACTCGGCGCAGAAAACATATCTATCGTCGGAAATATTAAATATGATCAGGTCTTAAATGGAGATAAAATAAAACCGCCTGATATTAATTTCGACAATAATGATAATCTCATGTTCGTCGCAGGATCTCTGAGAAAAGGGGAGGATGACATCTTGATAGATACGGTGAACGAAGCGTTCGATAGAAAACTGCCTTATCAATTTATATTCGTTCCCAGGCATATGAAGGATGTGGAAAGCATATGCGGCAGACTTAAAGAGAGATCCATCAAATATATTTTATGGTCCGATTACGGCGGTGAGGCAATAGATGAAAAGACGATTTTGGTTGTAAATACCATGGGAGAACTTCCCGCTTTCTATAGCGTCGCCGATATCGCCTTCGTGGGCGGATCGCTTGTTCCCATAGGTGGACATGATCCGGCCGAACCGGCATCATTGGGTAAGACGGTGATTTTTGGACCGTATATGGATAATGCATTTGAGGCGGCTTCGGCCCTTCTGAATTCGGGCGGGGCGACGGAAGTGAAAAATTCCGATGAAATTGTCGAATTCATTGATAAAATCGGCGAGGCAAGAGAGTCTCTTAAAGACAGAGGGGAGAGATGTAGAAACGCTGTCAAATCATTATCGGGGGCATCGGAGAGAACGGTTCGACTGCTGATGGGGGAGGATGATTGAGAAAGATCTTATTTTTCCCCCTGACCGCGGTTTATTACCTGGCTTATTTTTTATGGGATTTATGCTGGAAAATGGTCCCATCCCGGGAGGTCTCTTCCAGGGTAATATCGGTAGGAAATATCGCCGTTGGGGGAACAGGAAAAACCTCCCTGGTCGAGTATTTAGCAGCGAGATTCTCGGAGACCGATATAAAAACGGCCGTTGTGGCAAAGGGCTACAAAAGGCCGGCATCCTCATCGATGGTCATCTGCGATTCCGAAGACCATAAATGGGAGTTATGCGGGGACGAAGCCGCGGCGTTGGCTCGATCGCTGAAAGGAATAAAAATATATGTGGATTCAAATAAAACCATCGCCGCCCAAAAAGCTTCCGATGATGGAAACGATGTAATCGTGGTCGATGATGGTTTCCAGCATCGCCTGCTGAAACGCGACCTGGATATCGTATGTATTAACGGTGAAAATCCCTTCGGAAACAGATTGCTCCTGCCGTCGGGAATTTTGAGGGAGCCGATCAAATCGCTGCAGCGAGCCGATGCGTTTGTCGTCTTTGTCGAGAATAATGATATCGATATTTCAGGCTTAAAATTGCCTGCCGGCAAGCCGGCTTTTAAAGCCCGAAAGATGATCGTGAGCGTAGAAACCGGTAAAAATGAATCTATGGATCTAAACGGCAAGAAGGTTGTTGGATTTTGCGGTATCGCTAATCCCGATTCGTTTTATAATACACTTCAGAATACCGGAGCGGATATTGTAGCTTTTGAAAAATTTAAAGATCATTATATTTATAAAGGGGAAGATATAAAACGGCTTATTGAGATGATGGAAACAGGTAATGCGGAAACGGCGGTAACGACTCTTAAGGATTTTGTGAAAATCGAGAAGAATTGGCCCCATGATAAAAAGTTGTGCTATATTAAAATAAGTCTGGCTATTGATAATGAGTACGAATTTATTAGATTGATCGAGAATGAATAACGATTACGACATACTGGTAATAGGCTCGGGCATCGGGGGGCTGTATTTCGCCCTTCAGGCGGCCAGGTTCGGGAAAGTGGCGGTGGTAACCAAGAAATCGAGATGGGAAGCGGCCACCAATCTCGCTCAGGGCGGCATAGCCTCGGTAATGTCCGGCATGGATAGTTTCGAGTCACACGTTCAAGACACCCTGGATGCCGGTGATGGCCTGTGCAAAAAAGAGATAGTCGAGAAAGTTGTAAAATCGGGACCCGAATGCGTGAACAGGCTTTATAAGCTCGGCGTGCAGTTTTCGGAGAACGAGGGCAGTTTCGATCTCGGTCGAGAGGGAGGTCATTCCAAAAACCGAGTTGTTCACGCCGCCGATTTCACCGGCAGGGCTATCGAGCAGGCGCTGGTAAAAGCCACCAGGGAGCATGAAAACATCGATATTTTCGAGCACCATTACGCCATCGATCTCATAACTCAGCATCATCTATTCCGGGAGAAGACGGTGGAAGCTCCCACATGTTTCGGCGCTTATGTATTCGACCTTGAAAAAAGCCTGGTGGAGACGTTCAGGGCCAAAGTAACCCTGCTGGCGACGGGGGGCGGCGGACGGATCTACATTCATAATACCAATCCCGATATCGCCACCGCCGACGGGGTGGCGATGTCCTATCTCGCCGGAGCGAGAATCGGCAACCTGGAATTTGTGCAGTTTCATCCCACCGCCCTCTATAATCCGCGCGAAACGTCCTTTTTAATTTCCGAGGCCGTCAGGGGCGAAGGCGGGAAGCTGATTTTGCAATCGGGTGAAGAATTCATGAAAAAATATCATCCCCGGGCGGAACTCGCTCCCAGGGACGTGGTGGCGCGGGCTATTGACGCCGAACTGAAAAGAACCGGCGATCAGTATGTCTGTCTGGACATTACCCATCTGGGACGGCCTTTTTTGGAAAAGCGATTCCCCACTATTTACGCCAGGTGCCTGAAAGAGGGTATAGACATCGCAACTACCCCCATCCCGGTAGTGCCGGCGGCGCACTACTTCTGCGGCGGGGTCGTAACCGATGAGTTCGGGAGAACCGATATAAAAAACCTCTATGCTTGCGGCGAGGTAGCCATGACCGGCATGCACGGGGCCAACCGGCTGGCCTCCAATTCCCTTTTGGAAGCGGTGGCATTCGCCGAATTCGCGGCTGAAAATCTGAATCTGGAGTTCTCCGCGGTCGAACCGCCTCCGGAGATCCCTGTATGGGATGATTCCGGCGTGTTCGACCAGGAGGAATGGGTGATTATCTCCCACGATCGCACAACTCTGCAGCATCTCATGTGGGATTACGTCGGAATAGTCCGTTCGGATAACCGGCTCATGAAGGCCGAGGAACGTTCCAATATAATGCTCCGCGATATTTTCCATTTCTACCGCAAAAATCCGGTGCGCACCGAGGTTATCGAGCTGCGCAACATGGCCATTGCCGCCAGACTCCTGATCGAATGCGCGAAAAGGCGAACCGAATCCCGGGGACTGCATTATAATATCGATTATCCGGAGAAAAACGATCAATATTTTCTCAAGGATACCATCATAAGACGGGGTGAAATTTGATCCATAAACAGAAGATCCTCATCGTCGATTACGGCTCGCAGTATACCCAGCTTATCGCCCGGCGGATACGCGAGCTAAAAGTATATTCCGAAATAGTCAGCTGCCTGCACGATTTCGATAAATACGATTTTGATGGCGTGGCCGGGATTATCCTCTCCGGCAGCCCGGCGTCGGTCTTCCAGAAAGACGCCCTGAAATTGGAGGTCGGCCTTCTATATAAGAACGTGCCGGTGATGGGTGTCTGTTACGGCCTTCAGCTCATGGCCATGGAGCTGGGAGGCAAGATCGGAGGCTCCCGAAAGCGAGAATACGGCCGCGCCATTATGACCTCGTACAAATCCGAGCTCTTCGGCAACCTGCCGCTCAAATCGCAGGTTTGGATGAGCCACGGCGACCACGTGGAGGTACTTCCGCCGGGATTCAAGAGGATCGGCTCAACCACCAGCGTGAAGTACGCCGCTATTGCGGATGAAGATAGAAAATACTACGGCGTGCAGTTCCATCCCGAGGTGGCCCATACGGAAGCCGGCATGCAGATACTGAAAAACTTCGTCCATATAATCTGCAAATGCAAAAAAACCTGGTCGCCGGAATCGTTTATAGAGAGCTCCATCGAGGATATAAGAAAGACAGTCGGGAAAGATGGTAATGTCATCTGCGCTCTCTCCGGCGGTGTCGATTCATCGGTAGTGGCCGTCCTGCTCAACAAGGCCATCGGCAAACGGGCGGTGTCGGTCTTTATCGATAACGGATTATTGCGCTTGAACGAGGCCGAACAGGTGAAAACAGCCTTCAAGAAATTTGGCCTGAACCTGCATTTTGTCGACGGCGCGGATCTTTTCCTACGGCGATTAAAGGGGATCTCCAACCCCGAGGAGAAACGGCGCAAAATCGGGCGGGCCTTTATCGAGATATTCAACAAGAAAGCCAGGAAGATTAGAGGCGCTAAATTCCTGGCGCAGGGGACGCTTTACCCCGACCTGATCGAGTCGGTGTCGTTCAAAGGGCCGTCAGCCACCATCAAGACCCACCACAACGTGGGCGGCCTGCCCAAGCGGATGAGCCTGAAGCTGATCGAGCCCTTGAAGGAGCTCTTCAAGGACGAGGTCCGGGCGGTGGG
>CP070742.1:811404-814641 GCA_020348065.1 Candidatus Zixiibacteriota bacterium | reverse complement strand
CGCCTCGTCGATTATCTTCTCCGAAAGAGTCTTGCCGATACCCGATCCCCTGGATTCGGGCTTTACATAAAGCCGTTTCATCTCGCAAATTCCTTTTTCCAGTTTCCGAAGGGCCACACATCCGGCGGGTTCATCATCGCAAAACGCCAGCAGTATACATCCCTCGGGCGGGCCGTAATAACCGCGCATATCGGCTATCTCTTCCTCGAAATCCTGGAAACCGAGATTGAATTCCAAAGAATAGGCGTATTCCATGAACATTTCTTTTGTAATTTCCAGATGTTCGTCGGATACGGCCACGAGGTATTCGGCCCTATTCCGGTTCATAAAATCACCGCTCCGCAGAAAATTTGAGACAAAAATTTATGGTATTTTTGTCGGCGCCACCGGTATTCTATTCCGACGTATCGCCCTGCCTGTCGGTGGGCAACGAGAAATGCATCTGGGTTATAAGCCAGCTGCCATCGCGTTTCTCCAGTACGCCGGTCCAGCGGCAGTTTAACCATTCCCATTTTCTGTCCTTGTATTCGCCGATGTCGTCCAGAAGGCACGAGAACCAAGCCACATCGCCCGACTGGGACAGGTTAATTCTGAGATCTTTTATATCCGTACTGGTCGGTTTCAACTCCTCATCCATGAAAAAATTGTCGATAGTTTCCCGGAAGGAATCCCAGCCGATCACGGTCGATTTCGAATCTGGATGAAAAATAAAGAATGATGAATCATGCGCACAAGAGCCAATGAGTCTATTTATATTCTTTTCTGGAAACGGCCACTTGATACAGTCCTCGATAGCTTTTTCGACGGCGGCTTTTTCCGCATCGATTTGTGATGACATTGAAATTCCCCTGGTTTGAAGTTTTCCGGTTTTAAATAAACAAAGCATAGAAATTGAAACAAACATAATCGTTAAAACCACTTTCATCCTTTTACTCATACCGCTTCCTTTCCTAAATATCGATTTGCGACGATATTAAATCCTCCCGCTTTAAGATTTTTCGTTTGTATACGTAATCGTGGATAATAAAGTTTTGATTTTATTTTAGGGGCGGTTATACTCAACATCGAGATCCGGCGAAAATGGATTACAACTCGCCAAAAAACCTCAATAGGCATCTCTTTCCGGAACCGCGATCCAGAACTGGAATACCCTAATCGCCAAATCTGAATTTCCAATTTTAGCCGCTATGCGATCGGCTGTTATCGGATTTTGAGAATGTCAGATATATGGTCGGACCGGAGTTGTGCAAAAACGAGGATCTCGAGGAGTTCAAGCTCGGCAGACACCATTTCAACAAGTTAAGGCTACTGCCCGGATTAATTATAAAACGTGGTGCAACCGGGTTATGGGTCTAATAGATTGTTAAGAAGAGATATTCGACACCCCGAGAAATAAATATTTATTGTTAAGCGCGCCGGCGTAACGCTACTATAGTAAGATCATCGTCAAAATCGGATTTTCCCGTAAAAGCCTTGATCTCCTCAAGCAATCCCACAATTATATCCGCAGGCGAATCATCCGGATGCCGACTGACATAATCAAGCAATCTAAGTTCTTCAAACATTTCGCCGCGGGCATTTCTCGCATCGGTTACACCGTCAGTATATAGAAGCATCAGGTCGCCCAGATGAAAAATGGAGTTTCCTTCCTGATATCCGAATTCTTCGGTAACCCCCAGAACCGCCCCGGTAGGCTGGAAACGTTCGATGTCACCATTGGTTCTGAACATAGCAGGTGGGCAATGGCCGGCGTTAACAAAAGTAAACTCACCGTTTGAATCGGGCTTTACTTTCAGGCAGAAAAGGGAAATGAATTTGGTGACCGGGATGTTTCTGCAAATCCATTGATTCAAACGTGATACGAGCCTGGCGGGTGACGGGATGTCGTCGGCCAGGATACGTAAAGCCCCCTGCACATTGGACATCAGAAGACCAGCCGGAAGCCCCTTGCCCATAGTATCGGCTATTACAATCCGGGTGGAATTCTCCCGGCGTCCCGGCAGGAAATCGTAGTAATCACCACCGATAATGCGAGCCGCCAGCGACTTGACCGCAACTTCGAAACTATCCATTCGGGCCACCGTTTGTGGCAGAAGGGCCCGGTGGACTTTGCTGGCCAGACGCAGATCTTCCTCCAACAAGGCTTGATCCTTCTGGCTGATACACTCCAAACAGACTTCCGCGGCCGGCTGGATTTCCAAACTTTCTTTTCCCATCTCCCCGTGGCAAACCCGGCAGATACCGAATGTTTTATTTTCGACCCGTTCCAGCGCATCCTTAATCTCCGTCAACAGGGACCGGACCTTGAGAGATTGATCGCGGTCGAGAAACGCGGTATCCTTAAGGATTTTCAGGCTATCCTCGCGGGCGATTAACAGATCTCGGAAATGCTCTAATTCGGCTACAGTCATAAGGCCTATCTCCGTTTCAACGTTTAGATTAGAATACGGATTCCGCAGTTGGAAGTTTCCATCATATTTTCGGGCAATAGATTGCCAAAGCGATATTCCAACTGATCAAACCACTTTATGTTAAAGCCTTTATAATTTCCTCCGCGGTCAGGACACGGGCGAATCCTTTCCTCAATACCTGCAATTCCGGTTCCTGCATCCGGGGATCATCGGTTGAGCAAACATCGCTGCCAACCACCACCCTGAAGCTTCTCTCGTATCCCTGCCTGGCAGTGGCCCCGCAACAGAAATTGGTCACCGTACCGCATATTATTACGGTATCCTTTTCCATATTTTTCAGGATCGTCTCCAGCGGGGTATCGTAAAAAGCCCCATAGGAAGATTTTTTTATTACTATTTCGCTTTCTCTTGGCGCGATTTCGTGCCAGATCCGGCTGTTCACGAAAAATTGTGAAAAGTCGATATCCAGATCATAATATCGCCCCGGCATAAATTTGCCCGAAATGGGGCGATCAAGATAATTATTTGTATTCGAATATATGGTATAAATCACCGGGATATTTTTGCTCCGGCAATGTTCGATAAGATTTTTAATACGGGGAACCTGCCTGGTCGCCTCGGGGACCCAGTCCGGAGACCAATGAGGCTTGACGAATTCGTCTTGCATGTCAATGACCAGCAGGGCGCATTTTCCGGCAATAATTTCGAATTTCGCGTCGCCCTGTTCGTATGCTTTTCTCGAAATGCCAAGCACCTCCTGTTTGGAGAATTCTCCTATTTTCATTTTGCCATCTCCTTCAATAACTGGCGGAAAGCCGAAAACTAT
>CP070742.1:807828-811304 GCA_020348065.1 Candidatus Zixiibacteriota bacterium | reverse complement strand
CGTCTTTTCGCCCGATATATGCGAAATTATGAAGTCCTTTTCTATCCAAATATTCATCTTTTCCCCGCGCTATTTTACCTTGCTCTACAATCGCATCTTTCGCCAAAGGTCCCAACGAAGCCAACGCGGTTCCAAAATCCCCTTGGGAAATGGCAGATCCCGCCATCGCTATTCTTTCCAGATATTTAACGGAAATGTAGTCCGTAAACATCATGATAAGCAATTGAATTAAAGCTGCGGTTATAATTGCTTGCGGAGCTTTTTTGATAATCGACATCCATATGCTGTTTTGCTTTTTGCGATATATAACGTTTTCGCGCGGTACTTGTCTTGTCATCGTAACGCTCGTTTCCGACCGATCTTCGCAAAAATTGTTTTCCGTTTTATTTTCGAAAAGCCTGGCTATCAATTTTCCCAAGAGCCAAAAAGCGGAAATAAAAACTAAAATACATATTATAAAATATATAAAAACCCTTTCCATTAGTTTTCGCTCCATTCTATTAACGATTGTCCGCTATTCTTCCAAACGACAGATCTATCGGCGCTTTTAATACATACGCTCAGATCGTTTATCGATATCGAATTAGGCAAAACGTTGTGAACGTGTCCCGCTTCTATTCGCATATAATTTACTTTTTCGGGATGATAGTTCATTTATTTTTTAGCGTCCAAGTGATCGGTTATACGTTCTTTGTACTTATTGTAAAAAGCCAGATCGGATTGAGTAAAGCCCTCAAGATTCTTTTCCGACTCCTGGTAAGGCATTTCCACGCCGAAACTGATTAAATTGATATTGCGATTATACTGGGCTATGGGAAGATCGAAAGATCGTCTCCAAGGGCCTAAAGAGAGTTTATGCTCTTTCGCTTCCCCGTTCGCTATTAATATTTTTCTGCTTTGAAAATAAAGCGGATCTAAACTTGTATCTAAAACGACATCCACAAGTCTCGCGTTAGGTTTGGAAATTTTCGTATAAACTCTCGTTTGTTCGTCGTCTAATATTAACGGCTGATAGATTTCGCATACTAAATCCTTAAGCCTGAAATCTTCGCCCGTGTATTCGTTTCTGAACAATTCCCCGATTATTTTTTCGGCGTTTTTAACGGAAAAACCTGGGTTAGGCAAATTTTGAAACTTCTTTATTTTGAGTCTGTTAGTAATATCCAATCCTCTTTTTTTCCAGTTTTCCAAGGAGGTGTAACTGTAAGCCTTAGACAATTCGTTAATAAACCAATTCAGGAGAAAATCCAGGTTTCCTTTTCCTTTAGATTTGTTTCCTAAAGCTATATAAAGACCGATAACCGAAGATATTCCGCTGAACGAGACGATATCGACGAATTCAGATAATAATTGATAACGGCTTTCTCCGTTATTGCTTTTTTTATTAAAATTTTGTTCTAACTTCTTTAAATTGACTATCAAGGAAACTGTCTTGGTATAATCTACATGATCGCCCGTCACGATTGTTTGACCGTCCAATCCAAAAGGTTTTAATGCCGAAGCTTCGTTTACGTCGCCTCTTATGCGCGTTAATCTATCCTTTCTTTTTTGCGCTTCTTCGACTGCTTTTTGTTTCCAATTGGTTATTTTGTCAATAAAACTTTTAATAGTAGCGGATTCTTTTGGGGTATCGACGTTCGTTTCCGTTTTTTCTTCCGATTTTTCGGGTTTTATTTCTTGCGCCGGGATTTCTTCTGTTTCTTGATAGACGACTAAATAAACTCTTGTAGTCGGATGCAGATTAATATTTTGAAAACGTTTATGTATCGCCACAAAATATTTATCGTCTCTTACGATAGTTTCGAGCGGGTCTGTCTTTTCGAAAGCTGCGGGTTCCTTAATTTGTACCAAAACTTTAGAACTTTTATCGAATTCTAAAGCATCGATATTCAAATAAACCCATCTGTTAAAAGGTATATCATAATAACCTTCTGTAATTATTGATTTTTTCATTATTCACCTTGAATTGTCTTTTAGCTGCTAAACTTACGTTTATTTAGCCATAAATGAAAGATAAATTCAAAGTAAAAAATGGCGGGACATATGATGTGTTGACAAATATAGAATAGACCGCTATTTGTGGGATATACGATGTCTCTTTTTTCAAACAGCTTCCAAACTGCCTAGCAAAACGTCTGATCAAATTTTCTGATCAACCAGCCTCAAAAGCGAAAAGAGACATCAAAAATTCTAAGCTTCTTTTCTTCTCTGGTCCAAATTAATCACTTGTTTATTTTCCTTATTGTGTTCTTCATTTTGAATCGAGTCGAGCATTTTAAGAAACGAAGCGAAATCTTGTTTTTGTGTGGTGAAATCGCTGATAACGTTTTTATATACGATTTTTTGCCTTAAAGAATCGCTAAGAAGATAAATGAAACAATCGATATGTCTTTGTATCAGCCAGAATTTATACTTGATTCCGATCGTGCCAGGAGTGATTTCAATCAGCATCTTCCATATATCTAACAATGTAGGGACCGGCTTATTGCTTTTTTCGTATCGTTTTTCCCCCCTCAACCAAGCCATTTCCTTAAGTATTTGAATTTCTTCCGTATTATCGTCCTTAAAAGTAAATTCTATGTATCCGTCGTCGAATTCGTCTTCGGTTCCTTGGTTGTAGAGTTGGCTGTAAACCGTAATATTCCAGGCAGGTTGTTTTTTCGATATCGATATCGGTTTCCGTTTTTTTGATTTGAATAGGCTCATTTCGGTTTGATCACTCCTTCTTCTCTGGATTCTTCTTTGCCTACAAAAACGTATTTTTTATTTTTTGTAAATCGCTCTTTCATCGATCTTAATATAAAAGCATACATGATTTCTATTATTCGCTCTTTCATGCCGGTCTCGAATATCAGACTGGACATCTTCTGACAAAACGTTTCCAAACATATATGCCTATATTGATGATACGTTCCGACCAGCATCGTTAGAATGTTATCGCTATTGACGTCATGGACGGCAAGAATTTTCTTCGTGATATTTTCCCGGCCGCAAACGAACTGTCCGTCGGCTTCGATATATTCTATAATAATGTTTTCTAGGGTATCCAATACCATGCCTTTGCTATATTTCCTATTGACACAATGATAGACCTTTTGAGTCAATTTATCAATTTTTTCACGGTCGGTTAGCTTCGGTAAGGGATCGCCGTCTTTTATATAGATGGGTTCTTTTTTCATTTTCATAAACTTGCGGATATTGCTAATAATAATTGAGTAAGAGCCACAATCAATTCATCTATTTTTAGGACTTTTAACCCACCAAAAATGATTGAATACGTGGTTATTTTAAGCGTAAACGACAAAATCAATGTCGATTTATCATTCATTTTTATTCGCTTCTTTCTTTAATTCTTTAATAATATCTTTTATCAATTTGATAGTATCGGGAGTGACTTTCAATTTAGCGATATCTTTCCCCTCAACCTCAACCGATAAAAGGATATTAAGATCGCTTGTCGAATCTTCCTCGGCATT
>CP070742.1:804460-807728 GCA_020348065.1 Candidatus Zixiibacteriota bacterium | reverse complement strand
TGAACCGACGGAACCACCTCAACATCGATAATCGTCCCCCCGTGCGGATCGATCATATCCGGATGTCCGTTGGGATAGGCAAATTCAATCGGATGAAGTTCGAGGCAATCCATGTTATGAGCGCCAAAACCGGCGCAAAGCTCATCGTAATGCGGCGTGCCGTCATAGATGTTTCCGTTGTCGTCATCAAGGGTGAGGTAATCGCTAGTAATCCACGGAGTGATCCTATTGCCGCCATGAATCAATATAGCATTTACCGCAAGGTTGCTGATAATATCCATATAAGTATCGGGATAATTGACTTCGAGCGCGAGCCTGGCATCCCAGACACAGCCGGACAGAAGCTGACCGCAATAATGCATCTCCCCGTCGCAGGGATATTGCAATGAATTATACGCCGTTCTAATACCCCGATTACAGTCATTCTGGAAACCTAAAGAGGCAATCGGATCGTCCGTGATTAAAACGCCCATTACGTCACCCATACCTTCTCCATACTGACCCTGCCGGCTGTTGCCGGCCATTCGGATAAGATGGTGTCCATATTCATGGTGAACAACCGTGGAAAAAGCCATATTAGCACAGCCATCTCCGGAGAAATGGAAATTTATCGACTGCCAATCGTAAAACGCGTTGCAGTGACGACCATAATCATCAAGGTTGACATTTACGGGAAACTCATTCTCCTGTAAACCGGGATAAGAGGGATTGTACATTAAGGCAAAATCACGAACAACATTGGCCTGTAAGTAAGCGTTAACCTGAGCTCTATCGAATTCAGATAAATTGTTTTCATTATGCAGGAAATTCACCGGGCCGGGAGGGGTTAAAGTATCAACCAGCCGCAGGTTTTGCCCGGAATTATTGGCTACTCTGAACCACCGGCCCCTGAGTTGAGAAGTTACTATCACATCGGAACTATCATTATGGGGTATAATGAAATCGCCGTCCTCTTTGGCAAAAGCCGAGTTTCCTCCCTGTATCGACACCAGCGAATACGGCATCGGCGTTGAGATTTCATCGCCACAGGTATCGGCGCCGGGACCCTCGGTAGCCATTCCGCTCACGTTACCGGTTATGTCAACATTGATAATCATATCCTCGGAATACAGGATCTCGCCCGTTTGCGCGTCAACAAGAAGCAGCCATTTTTTATAGTCCGGCGTGGCATATAAGCCGTTATCGGCAATTATCTCCATGGCTGCCCTGGGCAGATCGACAACCTCTTCGCTGATGCCAGCCCAAACGACCAGCCGGGGCTCGCTGATATTCACCAGTTCGGGGAAAAATGATTTTGCCGCCGTAAAGGCCATGCCTTCATTGATAGAAACGCTTACAGGCGCTGTAAAATCGCCCAGGTCTTTCAGGGATGATGCCGCCAGAACCAGAGGATAGTCTTCCCGGTTTAAAACCAGAAGCCGCAAATCCGACCTGAAGACCGGAATATAACCGCTGTACTGCGTATAATAAACCAGGGTAAACTTATAATCGCCGGTATCACGATTGTACATAACAGGCTGAGTATGCCTGCCGTCATACAGAATGCTGACCGGACGCAGGTTTTCGACTTTGACTCCAAAAATATCCGCGTATTTATTCTTGAATTGCCCCGCGGACGCCTCGGGGCTGGAACCATATCCAAATTGTTTACCATAGATGCGAGCAATCTGATCGTTTTCCGAATACATTTTTAATCCGGGATATTCGGCGTTCAAACGAGAAATCGCTTCGCTACTCAAGTTGTGTTCGGAGGCGGATAAAGACAGACACACAATAGCCACCATCAGACCCGATGCTATAAGATTTGCGGCAAATTTCATCAACTACTCCCAACCCTTAACTTGAATTCTAATATTTTCGCTTTCAATATTTAATTAATAACAGATTTAAAAATAATCAAGATCAAAAATGTCCTCTATCACCCATTTTAACTAAAACAATATAGACATATTTTACGTTCCGTTTTTCTGGCATAAGTTATGATTGTTTATTGAAATAAATGGAAAATAATAAAATGGGGAACCTCAGACTTTTACACGCAACCATTTGCCGTTACGAAAATACATAAAATAGGCTATGGCCGAGACCGCGGTGACACAGGAAATCGACCACCAGACAGCAACTTCATTCAAACCAATAACTTGCGTAGAAATACAGACTGCAGCACAAACCGGAAAAAATAAAAAATAATCAAAAGGATAGATTTTAAGACTCTTATAATTCTTGACGCGGAATTTTTGCACCCAGACCGATATATCGATTCTCCTCTTACAATTATTTAAATCATTTAGAAATGGGAGCTATTCCGGCTCCTATTTTGTAATTCGCCTCTATTTCAGAAGCACCATCTTCTTGGTATCGGTGAATTTGTTCATGCTGATTCTATAGAAGTACATTCCCGTGGAAAGATCCTTGGCGTCCCAGGTTACGCTCCGGTACCCTGCGGGCTGGAAATTGTTCACCACAGTCTCAATTTTCCGTCCCAGCAGATCAAAAATTTCAAGCGTGACATGGGTGGCTTCGGGTAAGGCGTATTTGACGGTTACCATGGAGTTAAACGGATTGGGATAACTTCCCAGAAGCGCGAATTCTTTCGGAAGATCGACAGCGTCCACCTCATCCGTAACCGATGTGGGTTCACATTCTATACGTTCTACTTTGAAGGCGTCGATGCCGGCTTCGACGATGGAATTCCCGCCCAGGTCGGAGGCCTCGAATCGCACTTCTACCCGATTGCTGGGAGTTATGAAGTCGCGGAGCAGTAACTCACGTTCCGTCCACCCGTACTCGGTGACGGGTCCGATTACCTCGGCCGTAACCCAGCTGGCGCCGTTATTGGAGGATACATAGGTTTTGAAATAATCGCTGTTGGGATTATTGCCCCAGTAGTTTGTGTACCAGAGAGCATATGTGATTAAAATATGTTCGCCAGCAAGATTCATTTCGGGTGAAATCAGGTAGGTGTAACCATTATCAACGTTGATGAGATTGTTGCCAGTAAGATAGCAATTCCCGGAGCCGTCATAATCGGCGGGCGGATTGCCGGCATTCCATAAGGATGTATCTATCGGTATGCCTCTCTCCCATGAGCCGCCGATTAAATCGACAGAGTTTTCGACGGTCCAACCGAGATCATCTTCAAAGTCATCCTCCAATAAAGTCGTAAGACCGCAGCCGGAGTAAAGCGCGAACGCCGAACGCGGGGCGTCTAACGGATCGGTCACGGTTTCTCCCTGGTCAGCCTGGGCGCTGAAGTAATATAAAACTT
>CP070742.1:779218-804360 GCA_020348065.1 Candidatus Zixiibacteriota bacterium | reverse complement strand
GCTGTCGTTTGCCTGGGCGCCGTTATCAGAGGGCAAACGCCGCATTTTGATTATATAGCGTCCGAAGTGGCCAAGGGAGTTGCCAGAATTGCGATGGACAAGAGCAAGCCGGTAATATTCGGTGTGGTAACCGCCGATACCCTTGAACAGGCGATTGAGCGAACCGGAACCAAACAGGGGAACAAGGGATTTCAGGCGGCGATGTCTGCTATTGAATTGGTTAATTTATATTCAAAAATCTGATGGGTGCCAGGCGAAAAGCGCGTGAAGCCGTTCTCGAGGCGCTGTATTGTTATGAGATTCGCGACGACGATCAAAATCTCGTGGAGATCTTTAATTACTGCGCCGAGGGGCACAAACTGGAAAAAAGCAGTTCGGAATTCGGCCTGAATTTGCTGAAAAAAATAATCGAAAAATCGGAGGAACTCGATAAAGCCATCGCCAAACATACCGAAAATTGGGATTTTTCCCGGCTGGCCATAATAGACAAGAATATACTGCGGTTGGGACTGGCGGAGATTTATTATTTCCCGGATATTCCCAAAAAGGTCGCTATCGACGAGGCGATTGAGCTGGCAAAAACATACGGTTCCGCCGATTCCGGCAGGTTCGTGAACGGGATACTGGACTCTCTGGGCAGGGATTTATAGCCCGATTATATTTGACTTGCGTATAATAGATTGTAAATTAATAATAGCGCCTATTGGGGTGCTTTTTAAAATATTCCTGATTGGAAAAAGACGGTCGATGCGGGCGGATAACGATTAATTAATTCCATATGGAACCTGGAAAAGACAGATTTTATCTGGCAATATCACTGCTGGCGGCAGCTTTCAGCCTTATTATTTACTATATTACCAAGGCTCCCACAACCTCCTTCTGGGATTGCGGGGAATTTATAGCATCCTCGTATATCATGGGCGTACCCCACCCTCCGGGATACCCGGTGTATATTATAATCGGCAGATTTTTCACATTGCTGCCGCTATCTTCCGAAATCGCCGTTCGCGTCAATATGATATCGGTTCTGGGGGCGGCGGCCGCAGTTTTTACGGCATATTGGCTGATTATTTATGTTGTCAAAGCGGGAGATTCGGATAATGCGAGCTGGTTTTCGCGAATCGGTACCGGAATCGGGGCGTTTTGCGGCGCCATGATAATGGGATTTTCCTATACCTTCTGGGCCAGCGCGGTTGAGGCGGAGGTTTACGCCCTCTCCATGCTGCTTATGCTTCTAATCAGCCTGTTCTCCGTGATCTGGGTCAGGAATATCGATAAACCCGGAAACGACCGATACCTGATTATCATCTCATTTCTTTTATGGCTATCGCTCGGAATTCATATGACGACGTTTATAATACTGATTCCGATCCTGGGTTACCTGGCTTATTTCGATTATAGAAAAAGCTCTTTTTCTCGCTGGCCGGTATGGTGCGCGATGGTGCTTTTTATTCTTTATGCGGTGCCCGTCCAAATACTGGTTCTGAAAATTGTCGGTGTCGACATATCCAATTATGAGCTTGAATCCTTTATCGTTATTTTTGCCGCGGTTTTGATCGCCGTTATTTTTAAATCTGTTCAATCCGATATTAAAAGATCGAGGACCGCGGGTATATGGCTGACCGCCCTGCTTATAATGGTCTCCGCGATTGCAGGTTTATCGGCCCAATTATACATCCCGGTTCGGGCGGCACAAAATCCCGCCATCAATGAAAACAATCCTTCGAACTGGACCAGGTTTAAAGGATTCCTCGAAAGAAAACAGTACCAGAGGGAATCGATGGTGGAGAGGATGTTTAAACGGAGGGGGAGCTGGGAAAACCAGCTGCTGAACCATCCACGCTTCGGGCTCATGTATTATTTCGAAAGACAATACTCCTCTCCGGAGACGAAAGTATCCTTAATTAAAGGTGATGGGAAAGAAGGTCCCGGCGGCCTCGATATCAAGCTATCGATGTTGTATATTATTATAATCGGGCTCTGGGGATTATATGAAACAATAAGGCGTTCCCCGCCCGAGGGGGTATTCCTGCTTGTTACCATCCTTTTATGCACGGTCGGTCTGGTGGCGTATATGAATTTTTCGGACGGAACCTACAATCCCGATATCGCCCCGATTCCGGAGGTTCGAGACCGGGATTATTTTTACACGCCGGGTTTTATGTATTATGGGATAATAATGGGAATGGGGATGACTTTTGTTTTACGCCGGCTGGGTAAAATCGCTGATTCCGGGCATGCCAAAGCCGGACTGTGTAAAGCCGCGTTCGCCATTTCCGCAGCGGGCGCCGTCGCGCTCGCCGCCAATACTGTCTACGCCAACTATCACCATAACGACCGCAGCAGAAATTACCTTCCCGTCGATTACGCCAAAAATATACTCGACTCATGCGAGGAAAACGCCATTATTTTCACAAACGGCGATAACGATACATTTCCCTTATGGTATATCCAGGAGGTCGAGAATTTCAGAACGGATGTCAGGGTGGTAAATCTGAGTCTTCTGAACGCCGCCTGGTATATTCGCCAGCTTAAGGATCAGATGAATGTGCCAATTACGCTGACCGATAAAGAGATCGATGAACTGAGAATTGTGAGACTGGCCAGATATAATAGAATTCTCCGTATTCAGGATATAATGATTCAACATATAGTATCCAATATACAGAGAAGGGACTGGGATATACCGGTATACTTTGCCATAACGGTTCCCGATGAAAATCGCATGGGTCTTGACGATAATCTTATTATGGAGGGCATGGCTTACAGGATAGTGGAAAGCAAAGGCGAGAATAGGGTTAATACCGAAGAGAGCTGGAGGATTTTCGTTAACCCGGATAATTTCCGCGGTATCGCCGATCCCACTATTAATAAAGATGACAACGATAGGAAACTGGTTTCCAACTATATGGTTTCGATGTTTAAAATTTCGTCGGCCTTCGCCGAACAGGGTAAAATAGACTCCGCGATTTACATGGCAAAAAAAGCCATTGAGATTCAGGGGAAAAATCCCATGTGGCAATCCAAGGCGTATCTGGCAAGAATCTATCTCAAAACCGGGGATAAAGATAAAATCCTCGAATTGGCGCAGGGTGAGGATGAGGGTGAGAATATTATTCTCGCCGCCACCCAGGACGCAATTGATGCCGAGGATTTTGATATGGCTATCGGCCTCCTGGAGGAATCTCTGAGGATGTTTCCGTCATCATTCCCGTCCGTAAACAACCTTGTGGTGCTATATAGAAAGACGGGCGAAGAATCAAAAATAAATTCGGTTCTGAATAAATTTATGGAATTCAACAGGGATGACAAGGAATTGATAAAATCGGCGGAACAGTTGATTGACAGGTTACGATATGTCCCGAAAAAATCGGAAGGTGAGAAATGAGGATACTGGCGTTAAACTGGCAGGATTTAAAAAACCCGCAAGCCGGCGGCGCGGAGGTTCATCTTCAGGAGATCTTAAAAAGGCTCGTGTCTTATGGTCATCAAGTCGACCTGCTGTGCAGCAATTATCCCGAGGGCAAGAAAACGGAATTCTATGATGGTATTAAGGTCTATCGTCACGGCTCCCGCTACAATTTCAACCTGGTGGCGCCGTTCGCTATGAGGAAGCTGATCAGATCGAATCATTATAATGTGATAATCGAGGACATTAATAAAATTCCTTTTTATTCTCCTCTCTACCAGAAATTGCCGACTCTCGTTATCATACCGCATCTGTTTGCCGATACGGTGTTCCAGGAAATTAATTTTATACTCGGTTCCTATATCTATCTTGCGGAAAAACCGGTATCGAGAGTATATAAGAACAACCAGTATATGGTTATATCCGGATCGACGGCGAAGGAGGTGGAGAAAAAGGGAATTCCCCGAGATAATATCCACGTTGTCGAATGCGGTATAGACAAAAAGGTATACAGGTTTGACCCTGAAATCGCGAAATTTGAAATTCCCACTCTTCTATATGTTGGCCGAATTAAGAAATACAAATCTATCGATACAATTTTAAAAGCGATGCCGAAAGTTAGAGAACATGTGCCCGACGCGCGGTTAATAATAGTTGGTTCCGGCGATTACCTTCCGAGTTTGAAAAACCTGGCATCGTCCTTGAATCTCGATAACGCGGTTTCTTTTAAAGGATTCGTGCCGGAAACCGAAAAGGTCATGTATTTAAGGCGGTCGCATATATCTATATACCCGTCCTTAAAAGAGGGGTGGGGACTGACCAATATCGAGGCAAATGCATGCGGCACGACAGTCCTGGCTTCAAGAGTGCCCGGGCTTGTCGATTCGGTTGACGAAGGCGTTTCCGGACTATTATTCGAGTATGGCAATATCGATCAATTCGCGGGGTTGGCTGTCAGGCTGCTCAATAACCACGATCACAGGAAATCGCTCGAGATGGGAGGGCTTCGATGGGCCGCCAATTTCTCCTGGGATAAGGCTGCAAAGGCGACGGAAGAGATTCTCAAAAAGGTAGTATCGGCGTTGTGAAAAAGTGGTTCAATGTCGCTATTGGAATTGCCGTAAGCGCTTTTTTTATTTATTTGTCTTTCAGGCGGGTTCAACCCGCTGAAATTTTATATTCTTTAAAAAAGGCCGATTATATATGGATTTTTCCCAATATGGCCATCGTCATTTTAACCATGATCATAAGATCGGTCAGATGGCGGTATCTTTTGCAGAACATCAAACAATTCGGAATAAAACGATTGTTTCCCTCGGTGATGATCGGTTTTATGGCGAATAACGTATTGCCGGCGCGCCTCGGTGAATTTATCCGGGCGTATTCTCTGGGCATAAAAAGCGGCGAATCGAGGTCGTCGATTTTCGCCACGGTCGTAATTGAAAGGATTTTCGACAGCCTCGCGCTTCTTGCCATATTCTGGCTGGTTATAATGTTTGTACCTTTCCCTCCCGCGGTAAAAAAATTCGGTGTTATCACCCTCGCATTCAATATTTTTTTAATACTCTTCCTGATATTTCTTAAACAGAAAGGCAAAAAATTCATCGGCGGGCTTATGAGTTTTCTTTCTTTTTTGCCCGCAAGGCTTTCCGAGAGGATAAGTCATATCCTCACCAATTTCTCCGAGGGTTTGAGCATATTTAATAGAACGGGAATACTCGGAATCGTCACCCTCTGGTCCGTAATCCTCTGGATAATAACCGCGCTATCTAATTATTTTATTTTTATGGCCTTCGGGATGTACCCCAACGTTGTGGCGTCTTTTATACTGTTGCTGTTTGTAGCCGCAGGCGTTATGTTGCCGTCCGCCCCCGGATTCGTGGGAGTTTTTCAGGCAGCCGTAGTAGGAGCGTTTATCGTAATGAATCAACTGGGGATAATGGGTTACCATTTAAGCCCTTCGAGAATCGAAATGACATCAATCTCCATTCCGGCTTTTTTTGATATGCCGGCCATGGGTGTCGGTCAGTATATTGATTCTCTTGGTCTATCGGGTATCTCCAAAGGGGAAGCGTTATCGTTTTCCATTATATTGTGGCTGTCCCAGTACCTGCCCGTCACCCTGCTGGGTCTGTATTATCTGAAAAAAGAACATCTGTCGCTAAAAAAAATGGAAATTTAAAGGCATTATAGCTTGTGAAAATCGGGGCGATACAGTTATTATGGAACAAATTTACGGCGACTTGATTTTAAAATAAGGGAATTTTAAAGAATCAGTTTTCAGGAAGATTTTAATGGAAGATGAAGAAAAACTATACGGCCGAAGAAGGGTAAAAAAGACAAAGCCTTTTCTGGGTGGAACTCCTTCCGCAACAAGCAATTCGGACGAAAAACCCGACAAGAGCGGGGCCGCGGAAGCTGCGGGAACTGAAGAAAAACCGTTTAAAAAGGACGAGCGGAGCGCCGTTCCAGACAGCCCCAAGCCCGAACATGTCGAAACGCCTGCAGGCAGGGATCAAAGGACCGAGAGAAAACCGGCAAGAAGGACCGACAGGAAACCAAAAGATCAATACGATAAAAAAAGAGATAAATCTTATGCTAAACGCGGAAAATCCTATGTTAGAACAGTTGATAGACCCAGGGTTAAAGTCAGCGTGATAATACCGGCCTATAATGAAGAAGAGAATATAAAACCGTTGGTCGAGATGTTTGACGACGTTATCAAAAAAGAGGGCAAAGATTGGGAGGTAGTGCTGGTCAACGATGGTTCCACCGACAAGACACTCGTTCGCTGTAAGGAAATGGCGGTAAAATACCGTTGGTTACGAGTTGCAGGTTATCCGAATAACAGGGGATTGACCGAAGCGCTGAATACCGGGTTTGCGACCTCCCGGGGATCTATCCTGGTATTTTATCCCGCCGATCTTCAATATCATCCTCAGGATATACCGAAAATGCTGGCCAAAATCTATACGGGTGCCGATCTGGTGGCGGGATGGAAACAGGGAAAATACGAAAAAAGATTCGTCTCCTATTTCTATAACAAACTATGCGGATTCCTGTTTGGCCTTAAAATTCATGATCTGAACTCCGTAAAGGCGTTCAAAAGGGAGGTTGCTAAAAGCCTGTCCGTTAGAAAAGACTGGCATAGATATATGGTGGTCACGGCTGCCGAGAGCGGATTTGTAATAGACGAAGTAAAAGTCAGGCTATATCCTCGAAAATACGGTAAGAGTAAATTCGGAATCGGACGAATACTGGGAGGGGTGCTGGATCTCTTCTCAGTGAAATTTCAGATAACGTTCCTAAAAAAACCGCTTAGATTTTTCGGCACCTGGGGCATTATTACCGGCGGCGCGGGTTTCATTCTGGGCTTGATAGCGCTGTATCTTCGGTTTTTCACAACATACGGTTCCAGAACACTGCTTTTTCCCACCATACTCTTAATACTGGCTGGATTAATGTTGTTTATGATCGGCTTTCTTGCGGAAGTCCTGGTGGGTTTGAAAGAAGAGATAGAATCGTTAAAATCGAAATAGTACTTAGCATATTCGTGAAAAATCCGATTCTCTTTCAATTTGCCGCATGTGAGAATTTAAACGGTTGACCGCTTTAACAATATGGTAGTATTATAAACCTAATGCTTTATTATAGAATCGAGCGATTTTAATAGATATAATTGAACCGGATGGAATATCTCAACGGAATATCCTGTATTATTGTCGGCTACAGATCGCTGGATTATCTTGAGGAATGTATAGAATCTATCCGGCGGCAGAAAGGGGTGGCGTTCGAAATCGTGGTCGTCGATAATGATTCACGTGACGGGACCGACTATTATCTCAATAAACTCGATACGAAAAATATATTGCTCGATGAAAATCGAGGATTCGGCACGGCTGTCAATCTGGGCGCGAAAAAAGCCGAGTATAAACACCTGTTTATCTTAAATCCCGATACGATAGTGCCGCCGGATTCATTGAAAAAACTGTTTCGATTTGCGGAGCTAAAAGCGGATTACGGCCTTATTGCCCCGGCATTGGAATATCCCGACGGTAGACCCCAGATTTCCGCCAGGAAACTACCGAGACGCAGGGATTTTCTCCTGAGCCGGGGATCGCCTTTGTACAGGCTTGGCATAACCGGGGAAAAAGAAGGGGGGTATATTGTGCCGGATGCCGGAGATTCAATTGAAATACCGGCCGTTTCGGCTACCGCCATTTTGATAAAAACAGAGCTTTTTAACGAAATGGGCGGCTTTGACGAGAGGTTCTTTATGTATATGGAAGACATAGACTTATGCCGCAGGATCAGGGATAGGGGATTGCCTGTTATATTGGTACCCGGTGTCAGGATTAAACATTCCTGGCGAAAATCGTCATCGAAAAAGCCTTTCTTCAGCGCTTATCATCACCATTTATCCGTGTTGAAGTATTTCTCTAAATATGATAAGAATCGGATTGTAATGAATTTTCTTATGGTAATCGTTGTGGCCGCGGGATTTATATTCAGCGTCGTGCTTATCTTCGGCAAAAAGGTATTTTGTCGATGAGCAGGCAGATACCGGCATATTTTATTGTAATCATACTCTCCGGCTACCTGACATATCTGTTTGTTCCGCTGGTGAAATCCTATTGCCTTAAAAGGGGTATATTGGATAACCCGGGCCCCAGAAAAATACATACTGTTGCCGTTCCCAGGCTGGGAGGGGTGACGTTTATGGCGGCCTTTACGGTTTCACTGGCGCTTGGTTTTATAGCCGCTCCCGATCTCTGGCTGGAAAACTGGAAAGGCATATTGGGCCTGGTGGCCGGCGGTATCCTGATTTTTTTCCTGGGCGTTACCGACGATATCAGGGAAGTCTCGCCCCTGCCCAAATTCCTGTGGCAGATAGCCGCCGCGCTAATTCCGGTTCTCGCGGGAATAAGACCCGACGTGATAAATGTCCCTTATTACAAGGTATTTTCCCTCGGATTTTGGAGCATACCCCTGAGCGTATTCTGGGTTGTTATCATTACCAACACCTTCAATCTCCTTGACGGCCTCGATGGGCTCGCAGCCGGCGTAGGAGCCATAGCTTCCATTACTTTTGTTATCCTCAGTATTGTACTGGATATACCCCTGGCTTCCCTTCTGGCGGCGGGGATTTTCGGAATCTGTATCGGTTTTCTAAAATATAACTACCATCCGGCGCAGATTTTCATGGGCGATACGGGATCTCTATTTATAGGCTATGTTCTCGGCGTTCTATCTCTGTACTGGCCCAAGAGCTACGCCTCCATCGTTATGTTCGTACCTCTGTTAGCGCTTGGACTTCCGGTTATCGAGATTGTTTCGACAACCGTACGCCGGCTTATAACAGGCAAGAGAATCTACGTTGCCGATAAAAGGCATTTATTCCACTTTCTATTGGATCAAGGATTCGGGCACAAATGGGTGGTGCTGTTTTTTTATTTTATAAGCGTTCAGTTCTCCGTTATGGCGGTTGGATTCGTTGTCGGGAAGGCTAATATAATACTTGTCTTGGAGACCATTTTTATTATATTTATCGCCATATTTTTATCCCGGAAAATAAAATCCGGAGGCCGTAATGGATGATAAGTATTACCTCGAATTTGAGAAACCGATAGTTGAGTTGGATAATAAGATTAAAGAGATCAGGGATCTCGCGGGCAGCAGCGGAGCGGATCTCGAAGAAGAGATCAAAAACCTGGAGAAGAAAAGGAATAAGCTCCAGGGCGACGTTTATTCCAGGCTGAACAGATGGCAGCGAGTTCAACTTGCCAGACATCCGTTGAGACCCTATTCCCTGGATCTGGTATCGCTGATTTTTGACGATTTTATCGAGCTTCACGGCGATAGATATTTCTCCGAAGATAGAGCCCTGGTGGGCGGCTTCGCCATGCTGAATAACCAAGCCGTGATGTTCGTTGGACAACAAAAAGGGAGAAACGTCAAGCAAAGGCAATATCGGAATTTCGGCATGAGCCATCCCGAAGGATATCGTAAGGCTCTGAGGCTGTTTTGCCTGGCGGAGAAATTCGGCAGACCTATAATTATTTTTATCGATACTCCCGGCGCCTATTGCGGCATTGGAGCCGAGGAAAGAGGACAGGCCGAGGCCATTGCCAGAAATATCCGGGAAATGTTCGCCATTGAGGTCCCGATCGTAATTGTAATTATTGGCGAGGGGGCTTCCGGCGGCGCCCTGGGTATCGGTATCGGGGATATTGTATTAATGCTTGAAAACTCTTGGTATTCGGTTATCTCTCCCGAAGGATGTGCCGCCATATTATGGAAATCGGTTGATGATCCCAAACAGCTCGAGGCCAACCGTATTCAGGCCGCCGAATCGCTGAAACCGACATCCTCGGATCTCCTCGACCTGGGTATAATAGACGGAATAATCCCCGAACCCCTGGGAGGCGCCCATCGGGATTATTCGGCTACTGCGAAAAATATTAAAAATAAACTGGTGGAAGTCCTGCCGAACCTTATGGGCAAAAATTCCCAGGAACTTCTGGCCGATAGATTGAGAAAATACCGATCCATGGGAGAATTTTTGGAAATCTGATGGAGATAGCACATGCTGAATAAAAAACTCCTGGATATACTCGCCTGTCCCGGATGTAAAGGGGACCTGGAGTACAAAAAGGAAGAAAATGAGCTTATCTGCAATAAATGCAGGCTTCGCTATAGAATTGAGGAAGATATTCCTATAATGCTGATAGAAGAAGCCGAAAAGTTCTGATGGAGGATTGATGATAAAGCTTTCGAAGTTTTGTGAAGATGATGTGATCTCTTTAAATCTCAAGGGTGAAACCAAGGAAGATATAATCGCTGAACTTGTGGAAATCGCCTCCAGGTCCAAGATGGTGAAAAACAAAGAGGACCTGTTGAAGGCGGTTCTGGAACGCGAGAAACTGGTGACCACCGGCGTGGGTTACGGTATCGCGTTTCCTCATGCTAAAACACGTGCGGTCAAGGGTATTGTTATAGCGTTCGGCAGAAAAAACGAAGGTGTTGATTTCGACGCCATGGATAGAAAATCCGTGTATCTCTTTTTCCTGATCGCGGCGCCGGAGGACGCCATAGGAGCTCATTTGAACGTTATGGCAAAGCTTTCTTATTTGATGAAAAGCGAGAAAAATCGCCAAAAATTATTGAAGGCCAAATATAAGGAGGACCTCATAGAGGTTCTGGATTCTAACGAGTAAATGTGGGTTTCTTTAAGGGGGATATATAGGAATCCCGGTTTCCGGCAGGTTTCTATTGCGACGATTGTATCGATACTGCTAATCGCCTTGCCTTATCCCGTTAAAACAACGATATCGAGAATAGCCTCCCATTCCATTCTTTATCCTTTCGTTGAAATCGATAGGTTCCTGTTGAAGATAGATTCCACTTTCGAAATAAACAGGCATCTTAATCGAAGGCTGGATTTTCTGGCGACCACGCTCTCCACGGTGATGGAAAACAGGTATGAAAACGAAAGACTGAGAAAGATGCTGGGATTCGATTTGATGCTTCCGTATGAACTCAAGCCCGCCGAGGTGATCGCTTACTCTCCTACCGCCCGATTCAAGTCAATCCTTATCAACGCCGGCATGGAAAAAGGCATATTCAAGGATATGCCCGCCATTTCTCCTTCCGGTGTTGTGGGTAAGACCGTGTCGGCGGAAAGCTATTCGGCCGTGGTGCAGTTGCTTTTCGATCCCGCGTGTAAAGTCGCGGCGAGGCTTCAATCAAGCAGGACTCAGGGCATTGTAGCCTATCTGGGCGGGCGCTACCTTTCGTTGACCAATGTTCCCGCCGATCAAAGCGTCGCCGTCGGAGACAGCGTTATATCGTCCGGTCTGGGGGGAATATTCCCGGAAGGTTTATTTATCGGCCGGGTAATCGACACCAGGGTGAAAGAGGGAGAGATGTTCTACGAGATCGATATCGAGCCGGGGACTAATTTTTCTCTTCTTGAAGAGATTTTTATAGTTACTTCTATACCGGGGGGAAATTGATACCGTATTTTTATTATTTCCTGGCCTGGTTTTTTGTGATCTTTTGCCAGATCGTGGTCTCGCCCCGTATCGCCTTCGGAGATATTTACCCGGATGCGGTGTTGGCCGCAGTGGTTTTAATAGGATTGAAACGGGGATGGAAGCGGGGCCTCTGGTTCGGTTTTGCTTTTGGTTTGACCATGGATCTCTTGAATCCGCAAAACTACGGTTGGACGACCGTATTGGTCTCGTTTTCAGGATATTACGCCGGATACGTGCGAGAAAAAATCTTTCTCGATCATATTCTTTACCAGTCATTGGCTGTCTTCGCCTTTGCCCTGGCATATCAATTGTTATTCCAACTTATAAACTGGCCCTTTTACTTTATTAACAATTTCATTCAATTATTGTCGAATTCGGTATTTACATCATTATATACGGCAGCGATCGCTCTGTTTGCATTGTTTATTCTGAACCAGCGGTCCAGGCTGAGGGAGTTATTATGATTGCCGATAGTCCCGAAAGGCGCAAAACGAATTACAGGATATTGATCTTTGCCATACTGGCGTTTATGATGTTTATAGTTGTGAAATTATTCGGCATGCAGCTTTTTTCCGGCGGCGTGTATCGAAAAGCATCGGAAAAAAACAGCGTCAGGGTCGTTCCCATTTCCGCTCCCAGGGGTTTTATTAAAGACAGAGGCGGTACAATTCTGGTAAAAAATCGGCCGTCTTATTCGATGTATATGGTTCCCTATGAGGTCAGAAACCTGGATTCAACGTCATATAAAATAGCGGAAGTATTGAGAGAAAATCCTGCGGAGGTTAAAAACCGAATAAACCAGGGCTGGAAGGGAAGATTTCAGCCGATTCGATTGAAACGGGACGTCGATTTCGCAACCGTCTGTTATGTCGAGGAACACGCCCTCGATTTTCCCGGGATCATGTTCCAGGTTGAGCCTACCAGGCTGTACCCCGAGACCGATTTCGGTTCGCACATCTGGGGTTATGTGGGGGAGGCCGCCGCGGAGGATCTGGAAGAGGACGTCGATGAACGTTACGCTCTCGGTGATATAGTCGGAAAAGAGGGGTTGGAAAAGCAGTATGAAGAATATCTGCAGGGTGTCAACGGATTGAAATATATCGAGATCACCGCCGCGGGAAAAATGCTGGGGGAACTCGCCGATAAGGAAAGAATTAAACCTCTCCGGGGCTCGGAGCTTATTCTGGAGCTTGATTGGGAACTGCAGAATATCGCCGAAAAAGAACTGCTCGAAAGAGGATCGGGCGCCATTGTTGCCCTTGATCCTCGCGACGGGGCGGTTCGAGTTATGGCCTCGGTTCCCAATTTCGACGCCAACCTGTTCTCAGGCGTCGTATCCAGGGAGGCATGGGACGCGGTCATGTCCGATTCTCTTCATCCTCTCTACAACAGAAGTATAAAGGGTACATATCCGCCCGGTTCCACGATGAAGCTCTTCACGGCGGCCGCCGGTCTGGAAAATGGATTGGCGGAGGAAGAAACGACTTTTGATCCCTGCCTCGGAGCCAGGAGGTTCGGAAATCGTTCTTTCAGGTGCTGGCGCTTGGGAGGACACGGCAGCCTTGACTTGGTTGGGGCCATAATTCAATCGTGTGACGTTTACTTTTACCAACTGGGAGTTAAGGAAGGGCTCGATCTCTGGAGCAAATTTTGCAAAGATTCGCGATTTGGAATGCGTACAGGAATAGACCTTCCCGGAGAATTCGCCGGTCTGGTTCCATCGGCGGGATATTTTGATAAGAGATACGGCAAGAACGGTTGGACAAGATATCTTGTTGTAAACCTTGCTATCGGGCAGGGCGAATTGCTGGTCACGCCTCTTCAAATGGCGGTTTTATTCGCCGCTCTGGGCAATGGCGGCGTAGTTTATAAGCCCCGCCTCGTTTCCCGCATCATTCCCAATATCGGCAATATTATTGAAAACCAGCCCGAGATTGTCGGCAGTCTTCCGGTATCGGAAGAGAACCTGGAGGTTCTCAAAAAAGGTCTTTTGGGCGTAACCACCCATGAAAGAGGCACGGCGCGCGTGGCGTCCCTCAGAGATATCAACGTCGGGGGAAAAACCGGGACAGCCCAGAATCCGCACGGTGAAGATCATGCCTGGTTTATATGTTTCGCGCCGGTGGAAAATCCTGAAATAGCCGTCGGGATTATTATCGAAAATGCGGGACACGGGGGATCCGTTGCCGCGCCCGTCGCCAAACAGATCCTGCTGAAATATTTCGAGGATTACCGGGCCAATAGAAATACTGAAAAAAAGACAGATATTTGATTATGGGAAAAACGTTCGGTTGGAGCCTGTTCGCTGCGGCTTTGATTCTGAGTATTATAGGAATTCTGCTGATATACGCGGCCACCTATTATTCTTCATCGCCGGAAACGCAGTCTCTTTTTCTAAAACAGCTAATCTGGCTGGGAATCGGCCTGGCAGTCTGTATCGGGGTGTATTTTATACCTTTAAAAATCCATGAAGCCTTTTCCTTCGTTTACTATTTCGTGATTATTGTTGTTCTGCTGGTTTTACTGGCGACATCGGGCGGAGGGGCGAGGAGATGGTTTTACCTGGGGGAATTCAATATTCAGCCGTCGGAACTGGCCAAGTTCGCCGTTGTTCTTGCGATATCGAGGTATATGGCGTTTCGGAAAATGAAACCGGGCGATTTGTTATGGGTTTTTGTCATACTTCTTTTAATTTCAGTGCCGGCGGCTTTAATTTTATTTCAACCCGATCTGGGAAGCTCCCTGGTATTTTTCGCGGTTTTTATCGCCATGCTGTTCTGGTCGGGGATACCTCTCGCAAGAATAATCCTGATTTTATCTCCTATTATCAGCCTCATATGCGCATTCCACTGGTTCTCGTGGGCGGTATTTTTCTTTCTTCTTCTGGTTCTTGTTTTTGTCTCCCGATTGAGAATTCCGCAAGGTTCCTTTTTTATTACGGTTAATCTCGCGGTCGGCATGATCACTCCTATAATGTGGAACAAGCTTCATGATTACCAGAAGATGAGGATAATGACATTTCTCGATCCCGGGCAGGACCCCAGGGGAGCGGGCTATCAAATTATCCAGTCGAAAATAGCGGTGGGAGCGGGGGGTCTGTTCGGACAGGGATTTTTGCAGGGCACTCAAACCAAACTCAATTTCCTGCCGGAACAGCATACCGATTTCATCTTTTCCGTCCTGGCGGAGCAGTTCGGTTTTGTGGGATGTCTGATCGTAATGCTTCTGTTTGTGTGGATTCTCTATAGAGGTTTAGCCATCGCCCTGAAAGCCAGGAACCAGTTTTACAGCTACGCCGCCTGCGGCCTGACCGCGGTCCTGGTTTTCCAGGTTGTAATCAATATCGGTATGACGGTGGGGCTTATGCCGGTAACCGGATTGCCGCTGCCGTTCATGAGCTACGGCGGTTCCTCCATGGTGTTTTTCTGGGCGGCCATCGGCTTTTTATTGGCTGTTAACCGTGATTGGCAGGAGTATTGATGTTTCCCCAGCCGCTGAAATTCATAGGAATCGAGTTCGTCCGCTCATATGGAATAATGCTGGCATTGGGTTTTTTTATCGGTATCCTCTGGGCGAGAAAAAGAGCCGTCAAGGCCGGTATCGCATCCGAGCATGTTATCGATCTCTCTTTCATAGTATTGATCGCCTCGATTATAGGATCACGTTTCTTTTACGTCATATATCACCTCGACGAGTTCTCCGACAACCTCCTGGACATAGTAAATCCGTTTCAGGGAGGGACTGTCGGCATCGCCGGTCTTTCCATGATGGGTGGGATAATCCTGGCATTAGTCTCGGCCATGATTTTCCTGGCGGTGAAAAAGATCGATCCCTGGCCTCTTTTCGATGCCATGATGCCGATGTTCGCCCTGGGACTGGGAATTACTCGTTTAGGATGTTTTCTCAACGGCTGCTGCTACGGTTTGCCGGCGCATGATCATTTCGGCATGGTTTTCCCTCCCGAATCCCCGGCCGGTTATCATTACCCGGGAATTCCCTTAATTCCCGCGCAGCTCTATTCCTCTATCGCCGGAATCGTAATTCTCGCAATCATCCTGGTGAGCGAAAAATACAAGAGGTTCGACGGTCATTCATTCTGGCTGACAATCGGGCTTTATTCGATCTGGCGCTTCATCATAGATTTTTTCCGATATTACGAGGATTCTATGATTTCCGTCACCATGGGCGATCAAGCTTTTTCCAAAAACCAGCTTCTCTCGGCGTTATTTTTTTTAATTTCTTTTGCGGCATATTTGATTTTCTTTTTCAGGCATAAAAAAAAGGCCGTTAAGGATGCTAAAGCAGGTAATTAACCAGTCGGGTTTGATTGTCCGCGGGATTTTTGACGATTTTAAACAGTTGTTATCACCCCCCTTATGCATCGGCTGCGACGGGAACCTTGCCAATAATGATCCGGTTTTCTGCGAATCATGCCTGGAATCGTTGAAATCGAAGTGTCCGGGAATTCACCCCGTCTGTCCTTTTTGCGGCGGGTATGATTTTGACAATAAAAGTTGCAGATCGTGCGGCCGGTCGTCAAAAATAAGGCTTTATTACTGGGGCAGGTATGAGGACGATGTAATGGGATATATTTTAAAATTTAAATTCCAGGGTGTCTTGGAACTCGGTGTCCGTTTAACTGATGAAGCCCTGAACCGATTTGCTGATCCGCTGCGTAAGAACAATTATGATTTCGTAATCCCCGTGCCTCTACATGGATCAAGGCAGCGCCGAAGGGAATACAATCAATCGGAAATTATCGCCAGAAGAGTTGCAAAAGCGATAAGGGCCGAATATTTACCCGATTCGATTTTCCGGGTGCGATCCACCAGGCAACAGGCCAAGATCGATAGTGAAGCGAAGAGATGGGAAAATGTAAAAAACGCTTTCAGGCTCTCCGGTGAAAGGTATATTGAATTCACGGCCAGGAGGGTTTTGATTGTCGACGATATCGTCACGACCGGGGCGACCGTTTACGAGGTTTCGAGGCCCATTAGAGAGCAAAAACCTGAAATGGTCGATATCTTCAGCCTGGCTTACGCCGGATAAAGGGTGCTTATGGGTTTTAGGATCATTGAGAATATAGTCTCCGGGGATTTCGCTTTCGAAGCCTTTGGAGAAACCCTGGAGGACCTGTTTGCCAGCTGCGCCGAAGCATGTTTCAGCGCCATGGCAGAATTGTCGAAAGTCGACCCGAAAATCGACTATTCCGTGGATATCAGCGCCGACAACCTCGATGATCTTCTGGTCGATTTTCTTTCCGAACTGATCTATCTTAAGGACGCTGAAAAGATCTTTTTCTCCAGGTTCGATATCAACATAGACGCTGATAATATTTCTCTGAACGCCGTTGCGCGGGGGGAGAGGATAGATTATAATAAGCATGACGTCAAAGTCGACGTGAAGGCGGCGACTTATCACAATCTTGAAATTAAACAGATCGAAAATGGATTTGAGGTAAACGTAATACTGGATCTTTGAGCCATGGAGAGAAAAAAAGTAGCTGAGAATATCTGGGAGATTCCCCTAAGTCATAAACCCGGCATGAGGGTTCCGGCTCGGATAGTGGCGTCTGATAATCTAATGAACAGCATGGACGAGGGCGTTATCAACCAGATTACCAATGTCGCCTGCCTGCCGGGAATAAGAGGGTATGCCTGGTGTATGCCCGACGGTCATCACGGATACGGTTTTCCCATTGGCGGCGTCGCCGCGTTCGACACCGAAGAAGGCGTTATTTCTCCGGGCGGGATTGGATTTGACATAAATTGCGGAGTCAGGATGATAAGCACGAACCTGACCGAGCAGGAAGTCAAGCCGAAACTCCGGGAGCTGATAAACGACATATACAATTCGGTTCCGGCGGGCGTGGGCAAAAGCGGATTTGTAAAATTAAACCGAAAGTCGTTTGAAGATATTATGACTTCCGGGGCGTCATGGTGTCACAAAAACGGTTACGCTTTTGAATCCGATCTGGACCATATCGAACAGCGGGGCAAAATTCCCGGGGCCGATCCATCATCGGTATCTGAGAAGGCTTTCAAGCGCGGTCTCGATCAAATGGGCACGCTCGGTTCCGGGAATCATTACCTGGAGATTCAAACCGTTCGTTTCGACGAAACCTGCGATAGAGACATAGCTGAAAAACTCGGCGTAATGGAAGCGGGGCAGATCGTCATCATGGTTCACTGCGGGTCCAGGGGTTTCGGACATCAAATCGGCACCGATTACCTTCAGAGCTTCGGGAAGGCCATGCAGAAATATGGGATCAAAACCAACGACAGGGAACTGGCCTGCGCACCGATCAATTCGCCCGAGGGAAAGGCCTATTATGGCGCCATGGCCTGCGCCGCCAACACCGCTTTCGCCAACAGACAGGTGATCAGCGATTCGATCAGGAAATGTTTTTCCAAAGCGTTTGGAAAACCGGTGGACCGTCTTGAAATGAACCTTATTTATGATGTCGCCCACAATATCGCCAAGTTTGAGAAATATGATATTGAGGATAAATCTACAAGGCTTCTCGTACATCGCAAAGGGGCCACCAGGGCGTTTGGGCCCGGGAATCCGGAACTGTCCGGGCTTTTCAGAGATATCGGCCAGCCGGTCCTGGTCGGCGGCTCGATGCAAACCGGTTCCTATCTGCTGATGGGAACCAAAAAAGCGGAAGATTTGACATTCGGATCAACGCTTCACGGCGCGGGACGTGTCATGTCTCGTACCCGGGCCAAAAAGCAAATTAGAGGATCCAACCTGCAGCAGATTATGGAAAAAGAAGGAATAATAGTTAAAGCCGCATCTTTCGCGGGGCTTGCAGAGGAGGCCGGTTTCGCCTATAAAAACGTCTCCGAGGTTGTGAAAATAGTTGATTCGGTTGGAATTTCCAAAAAAGTGGCCCGTTTGTTGCCTCTGGCGAATATCAAAGGTTAAATGTCTATCCTGATTAATCCTGAAACATGGATTATCATTAATATTTTGAAAAAAACGTAAATTTTAATCATATCGTATTATTTTCTTGTCATATTTTCCGAAATATTTATATGGAGGAATTTGAATTTGTTTCAACGATTTAAATCATATCATGAATTAAAATCATCCCTATCGCTTGATAATTTTGAAGTCTTGCCGGATAGATCGGAAAAAAGATGCATTTACTGCGGTTTCGATTTATATGAAGTACTTTATGAAGACGGACACTATTCCTACGTGCGTTGCAATCTCTGTAATGCCCTCTGGATATTGCCAAGTAAATCCTTAAATTTCGCAAAATAACCCCTAATTACTATTTCATATTGTCCTTAATCCATTTTAGAATGCAATAAAGGCAACTTCATAGGATACAGGCAAAAAAGCTTGACTATATAATCAATCTGTAGGTATAATTCTGCGCTGTTTTTGCGGAGAATTAGGGACGGGAGATTTCCTGTTATGACTAAAAGAATAGCGGTTTTAACATCGGGCGGAGATGCTCCGGGCATGAATCCCTGCATCAGGGCGATTGTATATGAGGCGGAGGAGAAAGGCGTTGAAATATATGCCGTAAAGCGCGGCTTCCTGGGCCTTCTGGATAACGATTTTTCACCCATGCAGGTAAAGGATACGAGCGGTATCATTCAACGCGGCGGCACCATCCTTCGATCCGCTCGCTGCGAAGAATTTAAATATGAGGAGGCTCAAAAAGAGGGGATAAAGAACCTTATCAATAATAATTGCGACGGTTTAATAGTTATCGGCGGAGACGGTTCGCTGAGGGGCGCGTCTGCCATCTCGGATAGAGGCGTCAACGTAATAGGAATTCCCGCATCGATAGACAACGATATTTACGGCACGGACATGTCTCTGGGTGTCGATACGGCGCTCAACAATATTGTCGAGGTAATCGACAAGATCAAGGATACCGCATCATCCCATGAGAGAACGTTTATTATTGAGGTTATGGGAAGAGGCTCCGGCTATCTGGCGTTGATCTCGGCGATAACTACCGGGGCCGAAGCGGCGATTATACCGGAGGTGGAGTACGACCTGGAGAAAATCGCCGGCCGCATACTGGAACGGTATAAAAGGCATAAGACCGCTAATATCATAGTGGTGGCGGAGGGAGCGTCGACCGGCTATCAGATTAGTCGGAAACTCTCGAAAATCGCGAATATAATATCTAAGATAACCGTACTGGGGCATCTTCAAAGAGGCGGTTCCCCTTCTTCTTTCGATAGGTTACTCGGTTCAAGATTGGGATCGGCCGCCGTGAATAGATTGTTGCAGGGCGAATCGAGCGTAATGGTCGGCATCGTGAAGGGCAAATTGAAAACTACCTCTTTTGACGACGTTCTGGGCAAGAAAAAGGATTTTGACGAGAATCTGATCAAACTCGCTAAAACACTCGGAAAATAAATTGGATATGATCCGGAGAATCTGTATAAGCGCGCCGAAATTTTTCGGCTGATTGAATAAGGAGGATTTATGCCCGTTAAAATCGGAATTAACGGTTTCGGAAGAATTGGTCGTCTGATTACCAGAGCGGGAATGAAAGACCCGGAACTGGAGTTTGTGGCAGTTAATGATATTACCGACGCCAAAACCCTGGCGCATCTTTTTAAATACGATTCTGTCATGGGGCAGTATAAAGGGGAAGTAAGAGCTACTGACGGCGGTATAAGTATTGATGGCAAATCGATAAAGATTTTTTCGGAACGCGATCCAGCTAATATCCCCTGGAAAGACGTTGGAGCCGAGGCCGTTGTCGAATCTACGGGTCTTTTTAGAACCCGCGAAGCCGCCGGGAAACATATCGATGGAGGAGCGAAACGGGTCTTGATATCCGCCCCGGCCAAAGGCCACGACGGTACCTTCGTAAAGGGTGTAAATTTCGATCATTTCGACAAATCTAAACATCGGCTAATCTCCATAGGCTCTTGCACCACAAACTGTTTAGCCCCGATAGTTAAAGTATTAAATGATAGTTTTAAGATTAAGCGGGCTTTTATGACTACGATACACGCATACACAAATGATCAGCGGATTCTGGACGCGCCCCATAAAGACCTGCGCCGCGCTCGTTCGGCGGCGCTCTCGATGATTCCTACTACGACCGGCGCCGCAAAGGCGATAGCCGAGGTTATTCCGGACGTTAAAGGCAAAATCGACGGATGTGCCATTCGCGTGCCCACCCCTGTCGGATCACTGGTCGATCTGGTGGCCGATCTGGAAAAAAGCGTTTCCATTGACGATGTTAACGCCGCCATGAAAAAAGCCGCGGACGGCCCGATGAAAGGGGTGCTTCAATTCACCGAGGATCCCATTGTTTCAGCCGATATAATCGCCAACCCTCATTCATCCGTTTTCGACGCGCTTGCCACCATGAAAGTCGGCGATAACTTCGTAAAAGTATTTTCATGGTATGATAATGAATGGGGATTCTCCAACCGCATGATTGATATGTTGAAAATGATGGGGGATTAAGAGAAATTAACCGTTAATCTATATTCCGGGGAGGGGAATTATGGCCCGGAGCATGTTGTTTGTTTTATGTATCCTCGTAATCGCTCTGGGGATACCTGGTTGTGAAAAAACCGTCAGACAGGAGAACGGCTATATAGCCGGAACCGTTACCGTCGAGGGGGCGGGAATAGATGGCGTTACGGTAACCGTTTCATCGTATGCCGTTTCTACCGGTAATGCCAAACCGTCATCGGGAATATATTCGGCGAAGGCAGCCGCCAGGGGCGATTACAGAATTGAACTTTTGCCGGGGCAATATCGAATTGATTTCGATCTGGCGCTCGACGGCGAAATACTCCATACGGCCCGATATCCCGTCGTAATCAGTATAGGGATCGAGACAATTGTTAATGTCGATTTAAAAAATCCTGTGCCTCAAAACCTCATCGGCAGAGACGATGACGCGTCGGTACTTTTGACATGGGAACACGCTTACGGGGCGTCGACATACAATGTCTACAGGACCGCCGAATCCGAAGAGATCTACAGGCCGGTTGTAATAGTCGATTCCGCATTCGGGACTATTAGATATGTGGACACCCCACCGGCCATAGATTCTTATCGATACAAAGTTACCGGGGTCTCAAACCAGGTTGAATCGGATCCTTCGGAAATAGCCACAGTTAATTTTACAGGTATGATTTCTCCGCCGACAGGTTTTTCCGCTTCCGATAATGTCACCCATGTTTTGCTTGAGTGGACATCAAAATCAAATGCCACCCATTATAAAATCTACAGAAGAACGTCCGAAAGCCCCGGTAACTGGATCGTCATCGACTCCACCGCCCAGTCTCTTTATCAGGATGTACCGGAAACATACGATACTTACACCTACTACATAACAGCGGTTTCTTATCTTGGAACTGAATCCGGTCCTTCGGTCAGCAAGCTGGTTGATTTTGATGGTTTATTCGATCCTCCCTCCGGCGTAATCCTGATTGACAGGGGCTCGAATCTCTATTTAACCTGGATGGGAGAGGAAAACGTCGGCTATTATAATATCTACCGCTCGGATATTCCCGACAGCGATTTTATGAAGATCGACAGCTCTTTTGTGCCGCATTACGAGGATTTTCCCACCTTGTTCGGGTATTACTACTATCGCGTTACGATTGTCGGTCCCAACAATCTTGAATCTGAAATGTCGGACGCTGTGAGCGCATATTTCGACGGCAGGCTCGATCCCCCCGACCAGGTTCTCGCTACCGACCTGGGATTATCGGTGGAAGTCAGCTGGAGCGAAGTGCTCTGGACGGCGGCCTATATAATCTATCGCTCGGATGACGGGGGGATTACCTACAACCAGATATCCAGGGTAAGCGGCGAAAATCTGAGCAAGATCGATACGCCCCCGCAGGCGGGAGATTATTATTATAAAATCGCCACTGAAACTCTTGACGGCGTAGTAGGGGCGTTATCGCCGGCGGCCAATGTCCATTTCAGTGATAATCTGCCGGAACCGGTTAATATGGTGGCGGAAAATTTCGGCACCTTCGTGGAGATCACCTGGGATGAGGTTACAGGGGCTAACGGCTATACGGTTCACAGATCCACGACGCCCGGCGGCGTTTACAGCCAAATCGGATCGTCTCCCGAGCCGGATTATATCGATATTCCGCAGACGTCGGGCGCCTATTATTACAAGACAAGAGCAGTGGATACGCTCGATCATGTTTCGCCCTTTAGTTTGTACGCCTACGCTTATTTCACCGATCAACCCCAGGCGCCTTTTAATGTATCCGTTGAGGATCTCCTCTACAGGGTGAGGATTAACTGGGAGAGCATAGATTCATCGTTTATTTTCATAATTTACAGGTCGGGCGCCGCCAACGGCGAATACGTTCCGATCGATACGTTGGAAGCCGAGTTGGAAATTATCGATTGGCCCCCGAGTACCGGCCATTACTACTATAAAATTCAGGCGGAACACCCATCTCACGGTTCCTCGGACCTTTCTCAATACGGTCACGTATACTTTTCCGGGATACTGGAAACTCCCGCGAACCTGGTTGTGAGTGACGAAGGCTCATATATTGCCGTCTTATGGGATGATATAGAAGGGGCGTCCGAATATGAAGTGTTTCGCGGTGTAGATGTAAACAATCTGATTGCCATTCAAACGGTTTATCTATCGGAGGCTACGGATGTTCCCGATTCGGCAGGAACATATTATTATGCGGTGTTGGCAAGAACCCAAGGCGGTTTGGAATCACCAAGGTCCGCCCCGGTTGGCGTTGATTTTAATCCATGACGAGGAGGATTGGTGAATAAACTGACCATTGATGATATCGAACTGGCCGGAAAAAGAGTCCTGACGCGAGTGGATTTTAACGTACCGCTCGAAGAGGGGAAGGTGGCGGATGATACCCGCATAAATGCCTCCATACCGACCATTCACAAAATCGTGACCTCCGGCGGCAAAGCCATTCTGATGTCCCACCTGGGACGTCCCAAAGGCGAGTTAAAACCGGAGTTCAGCCTGGAACCGGCGGCAAAACGTCTTTCCCAATTGATGGGCCGACAGGTAATATTCGTAAATGACTGCATCGGCGGAGAGGTCGAGGAAAAAATAAACAGCCTTTCGGATGGGGGGATTATTCTTCTCGAAAATCTAAGGTTTCACAAAGAGGAGGAGAAAAACGATCCCGGTTTTGCAAAAGCACTGGCTAAACTCGGGAATGTTTACATTAATGATGCGTTTGGCTCCGCTCACAGGGCTCACGCATCCACTGAGGGTGTGACCAAATTCATCTCGCCCTCGGCCGCCGGGTATCTGATGAAAAAGGAACTCGATTATCTCGGCGTGGCCCTGGAACATCCCGCCAGGCCGTTTGTCGCGATCCTCGGCGGAGCCAAGATTTCGGGTAAGATCGATGTTATAGAAAACCTTTTGGATAAAGTGGATTCGTTTTTAATAGGCGGGGGAATGGCGTTTACTTTCTTCAAAGCAAGACGGTATGAAATCGGCAAATCGCTGCTTGAAGGAGAAAAAGTCAATGAAGCCTCTAATATATTAATGCTGGCCGAGAAACGCGGTATCGATTTTATATTGCCTGTTGACGTTATTGTTACTCCCGATCCGGACGCTGATCCTCCGGAAATGGAGACCGTTACCCCGGTGGGAATTGATCCCGTGATGGTTGGAGTGGATATCGGTCCTCGAACCGCGGAGAGATTTAAGAAGATTATCCTCTCCGCCGGTACGGTAGTATGGAACGGACCGATGGGGATTTTCGAGAAGAAACCGTTCGCCACCGGCACTTTTGAAATAGCGAAAATCCTGGCCGAGGCCAGCGGATCCGGTTGCATATCGATTGTGGGAGGCGGCGATTCGGCGTCGGCCGTCGCCAGGGCGGGGCTGACCGAGCAGATGTCTCACGTTTCTACCGGTGGAGGAGCTTCATTGGAGTTTCTGGAAGGAAAAACTTTGCCGGGAGTAGCGGCGTTGACGAATAAGGGGGCCTGACATGAGACGCCCGTTTATCGCCGGTAACTGGAAAATGTATACCACCCCGGCCACGGCTGCGGAGCTGGCCGCGGGCATAAGGCATGATACCGGTGGTTGCAATTTCGCCGATATAGCCGTTTTTCCTCCCTACATTTGCATCGCCGCCGTAAGGGAAACATTAAACAGCTCCAATATAGAGGTTGGAGCGCAGGATATGTTCTGGGAGACGGAAGGGGCTTACACCGGAGCGATTTCCGCCAAAATGATAGCCGAAAGCGGTTGCGCGAGAGTCTTAATAGGTCATTCGGAGAGACGAACGTATTTCGGGGAGACCGACGAAAAAGTGTTGAAAAAAACCGCCGCCGCTCTAACAGAAGGACTTAAACCGATTGTCTGTATCGGCGAAACGCTGGAGCAGAGAGAAGCCGGAATCACAGAATCGATACTGGATACTCAAATCAAAGACGGTATAGGCGCGTTAAAGAATATCGAAGCCGTTACGATCGCCTACGAGCCGGTCTGGGCCATCGGTACCGGCAAAACCGCCGCCCCCGAACAGGCCGACCGGGCGCATAAATATATCAGGAGCCTGATCGCCGATAGATGGGGAGACGATGTTTCCCGGAACATAAGGATACTGTACGGCGGTTCAGTAAAACCGGATAACGCCCGCAGGTTATGGGAATGCGAGGATATCGACGGTTTCCTGGTGGGCGGTGCGAGCCTGAAAGCCGATTCCTTTCGCGATATC
>CP070742.1:738129-779118 GCA_020348065.1 Candidatus Zixiibacteriota bacterium | reverse complement strand
TATCCTTATTTTGTCTTTGTCGCCGATCTTAACGGCGACGGCGACCTGGATCTGGCCGCCGCGAACGAGTATTCCAATGATGTCTCGATTCTCTTGAATAACGGTGACGGAACCTTCGCTACTCAATCCGTTTATGCGACCGGGAGCAGTCCTCTTTTCGTCTTTGCCGCCGATCTTGACGGTGACGGTGATCTTGATCTGGCCACGGCAAATTCAGGGTCCGATAATGTTTCGGTTCTATTAAATTTAGGCCGGCCTCCTCAGGTGCTTACCACTTCCCCGTCACAAAACGAGCTGAATGTTGATATATCAGCAAACATATCAGTGACCTTCGATGTCGATATGGACTCCACCACCATCAACGATTCCACGTTTGTGGTAAACGGAATCAGCACAGGCTTGCATGCCGGGACCATAACCTATGACTCTTTGTCAAAAACCGCGACCCTCGATCCGGTGGCGGATTTCGCTAATGGCGAGATTGTGACCGTGACGCTTACAACCGCCATACAATCTTCGGAGGGTGTGTCACTGGAGGAAAGTTATGCCTGGTCGTTTACGATAACGGCAGATGACGGTACCGGAGTTTTTGCCTCACACGAAACCTACCCTGCCGGAAATTTTCCATTCTCGGTATGCGCCTCGGATCTTGATGGTGATGGAGACCTCGACCTGGCAACCGCCAATACCTATTTCGATAGCGTCTCTGTGCTGATGAACAATGGCGACGGTACTTTTGCAGCCTATGTATCCTATTATGCCGGCGATACCCCATCCTCGGCGATTGCCTCGGACTTTGACGGCGACGGCGATCTCGATCTGGCAACGGCTAATGGCTATTCCGATAGTGTCTCTGTGCTGATGAACAACGGCGACGGTACTTTCGCAACCTACCTAACCTACTCTGTTGGCAATGCTCCATTCTCGGTATTCGCATCGGACCTTGACGGCGACGGTGATCTTGATCTGTTAACGGCCAATACCAATTCCAATAACATTTCTGTGCTGATGAACAACGGCAACGGAACCTTCGCGGCCCATTCGGTTTATGGCGTCGGGTCTTATCCTTGGTCCGTTTTTGCCGCCGACCTTGACGGTGATGGCGATCTTGACCTTGTAACAGCTAACCATAATTCAGATAATGCCTCGGTGTTATTGAATAACGGCGATGGCACCTTTGCGTCCCATGTAACCTACGCTGCCGGTTATTCTCCGACCTCGCTATTTGTCTCGGATCTTGACGGCGACGCCGATCTCGACCTTGCGGTATCGGACAGCGGTTCAGGTGATGTCTCCGTTCTCATGAACAATAGCGACGGCACTTTTTCTGACTACGTATCCTATCTCGTCGATGGTACTCCATTTTCGGTATATGCCTCGGACCTTGACGGCGATGGCGATCTCGACCTGACAACAGCTAATACCCATTCCAATAATGTCTCTGTATTGATGAATAATGGTGATGGTAATTTCGCACCCCAGGTAACCGACCCTGTTGGCGATTCCCCAATTGCCGTAGTTGCCGCGGATCTCGATGGCGACGGTGATATGGATTTGGCCACAGTGAACAATAGTTCCCACAACGTTTCAGTTCTGCTTAATGAAAACGCCGGGTGCGAATATGTTACCGGCGATGTCAACGGCAGCGACAGCTATAATGGCCTGGATATTACCTATGGCGTAAATTTTTTCAAGGGTGGTGGCGACCCGATGTGCGATACCTGCTTGTTATGCCCCGGTTGGCACTACTGCGGCGATGTCAACGCCAGTTGCTCTTATAACGGCCTGGATATTACGTATGGGGTGAACTATTTCAAGGGTGGGACTGATCCGATTCCCTGCGCCGACTGCCCGCCGACGGAGGGATTAATCTCCGCCATAAGCAATCAGGAAATACCATCGGATGCAAGATTCAAAACCCTTAAGCGAAAAGGCACGGATATAAAATAAATCAAGTCGTTGGTATTGCCCTCCGACGGTTTCGTCCGTGCCGGTTCGATACCGGCCTCCGGCAGTTTAAAGACAGCGCGTTACAGCGTTTTAGCTGTAACCTGTTTTTTTGGTGAGAATAAAGAAATAATCATTATAATTTTAAACATGATTTCTCAGCATCAGCTCCTCAGGATGAGGATTGAGATAGACCTGGTCTTTAATATATTCGATGTCGAATAACTTGACGTAATGTTTTATCAGTGTTAGAGGCACAATCAGCGGCACCAGCCCGTTACGGTAATTTTCTATAATCTTTATTATATCGGCCCTGGCATGAGCCCCAAGGTGCGGTTTGAGAAATCCCATGATATGATGCAGGACATTTACATTTTTCCGGGCGGAAGATTTCACCGAGAGCGCCTGCATAAAAATCTCCACATATCTCTCTTTGAAATTTCCCGGCTTATATCTTTTAACCTGCGCTACCAGATGGCCCAGTATTTTATAATGTTTCGGACTGTGAGCCAAAAGCAGGTATTTATGAACGGTATGGAATCGGACAATTTCACTCCTGCTGAATTTCCCCTTGAAAAGATGCTGCAGACGTGAATATGCGAATACCCGAACAATAAAATTCTCTCTCAATGCGGGATCGTTGAGCCTGCCCTCTTCCTCGATAGGTAGATTGACGAAATGATCCACCAGGGCGCCGCCGAAAAATCCGCGCCCCTGCTTTAACGGAATACCCGATTTCTGGTACACCCTGACCCTTTCCATACCGCAGCTGGGCGAGTCTTTTTTCAGAATGTATCCGGAGAAATTATAACGTTCGAGTTGTTTTGTCCTTTTTTGAATATATTGGTTCATCCGATCGGTCCAGTCCTCGCCGGTTTTGTTGCCGACCATTCTGGGAGATGAAATATCTCCTACCAGCCTCACCGATTCGCGGGGCACACCCATTCCCGCCTCCACCTCGGGGCAGACCGGGACAAACCTGAAATATTCGCCCAGTATATCGCTAATATAACGGTCTCTTTTATGGCCGGCGTCCCAGCGCACCTTGTCACCCAGGAGGCAGGCGCTAATGCCGACCTTTATGGGATCTTTATCATTATCTGTTTTTTTCATATTCTTTCCCAATATAGATTTTTCCCAAATTACAATTTTTCCGCTTGTCGGGCAATCTTTTTGGCCATCCCGCTGAAGACTATTTTATGAATAGGTCGGGTAAAAAACCAGTAGATATATCCGAACATTCCGCGCGGGTAATAATAGGCGCAAATTGAGAGTCGAGAATTTGAGCCGTTTAGACTGACAGTTTCGAATTCCAGCCAGCCATAGCCCCATACCTTCATCTCGGCCCTCAAACGGATTAGCATATTAAGCCTGTATTCTTCGACCCGCCAGAAATCAATTTTGTCACCGATATTCATCTCCGTTTCATTATCCCGTCCCTTTCTGTAGCCGATCCCGCCCATCAAACTGTCTATAAAACCTCGGAGCTTCCAAAGCCAATTGGCGTAAAACCATCCGTGATCACCTCCGATGCCTCTTACCGTATTGAATAGCCCGGGCGCCGGGCATTTAACATCTTTTTCCACCCGCGAGACGAAAATATGAGATTCGTCGATATTATCTATTGTTGGTGCTGTACCGTTGTGAGGATTTAATGATCCCGGGTATTCTTTTACCGTATCCCGGAAACCAGTGGGTCTGAAATTAAATAATCTATTCGCCAGGTCATTTTCACAAACGGTCTCATATCGAAGCCCCTCGATAAGCGTCCTGGCGTACGAGGCTTGAACGGGGGTTACCAGATCAACCCAGTAGGAAGACAGTCGCGGCGTAAGGACGGGTACCCTGATCAAATATCTTTTAAGTCCCAGCGCCTCGGACATGGCGGTCATCATCTCACCATAGGATAAAATATCCGGCCCGCCGATATCGATAATCTTATCCTCCGATTCCCGAATTTCCAGGCACTTTCCCAGGTACCTGACGACGTCGGGGAGAGCTATGGGCTGGGTCCTGGTATATACCCACATGGGGCAGATCATCACCGGAAGCCTGTTAACCAGATGATGAATCATCTCGAACGAAAGCCCGCCTTTGCCGGCGATTACCGCGGCCCGGAACTCGGTTACCCGGCAACCGCCAGTCCGCAGGATTTCTCCCACTTCATGACGGCTTTTGAGATGGGCCGAGCTATTTGAATCTTTTTTGCCCAACCCGCCGAGGTATATGATCCTGTTCACCTTGTTTCCTGCGGCAGCCGACGCCACATTCCGGGCAGCCTGAATATCCAGCTTCTCAAACTTTTTTTCGCCGTATGGTATGGAATGAACCAGGTAGTATATGATGTCTATGTTTTCGGAGGCATTAAGAACGTCTTCGTAATTCAGTACATTTCCCTCTATTAGATTGACCTCACCCGGAAGCAATTCCTTCGCTCGCTTTAAATTCCGAACCAGGCAGGTAACGGAGTATCCTCTTGAAATCAGGCGTTCAGTTAACGGCTTCCCGACAAAGCCTGTAGCTCCGAAAACGAGTATCGAATTTACACCCTCCGCTTTCATTTTTCGGATTTCCTGAGCTTTTCGATTTTCGCGATATATTTCTCTATATCGAATTTGCGACGGCAGCCATCATAGCTCATAAACCTTATTTTGCCGAAAATCTCTCTTTCCGGCCAGGGACGGTCATGTAAACCGCCAACACTCCAGGCCACCCCGGCATAGCCGTTGGGATCGCGGCCGTCAAGCTGGTAACGATCGTTCAGATAAATCGCCGTTTCAAAAGCCTCTTCAGGGGAATTCGACCATTCCAGGATCTTCTTGGCCCAGTACATTCTGAGATATCCATTCATCTTGCCGTAATAAACCATTTCGTCCTGGGCGGCGTTCCATAACGGATCATGAGTTTCGGCATTCTCGAATTGCTGTCGTGAATAAATGAATTCTCGTTTATCCTTACGACGTTTATTCAAGGTCTCCAGGGCCCAGGGGGGAAAGCCCCTGACTGAATCGTAATTTTCATTGTAGTAACAGAAATTATCGGAAAGCTCGCGTCTGACGATCAGCTCTTCCAGAAAAGATTTTACCGAATCCGGATATTTCTTTTGCGCGCTCACCTCCAGCGCGACCCTCTGAGCGGAGATCTGCCCGAAATGCAAATATGGTGAGAGATCCGATTGCGTCTTTTTGGTCGGATCGTTACGTTGATCGGCGTAATTAGGAAGCCTTTTACGCTTAAATTCCTTCAGCGCATCCATGCCGCCATGATATCCGGGCTTACACCAGTCAACCGGTTTTACCGACCTGTCAACCTTGATCGTATTTTCAATTTCGCGCCACTTAATAGCCTTTGTTTTCAGAGGAAACCGGGCTGCCTGTTTCTTCGGCGCCGGGAATTTATCAAGAAATGTATCCAGCAGGCGGCTTATCTTCGGGCGGATGGTGTAGGCCGCGTATTCCTGTTTTTCGGAGGCGATCCAGCATGGGACTATATTGTGGGTGTCAACCTCGTAAAAGGGGATATCGATCCTTTTTAATATTATTTCATTCCATCCCCGCTTGATTTTCAAGGGGGAAAAGTCGCCAACAAGAGCCCCGGCCCCGCATTCCTTTATAAATCTCGGTATCTCACGCCCGGGATCTCCAGTTTGGACGAAAAACGGTATATTCAGTTTTTTAAGATCAGATTCGACCTGTCTCAATCCCTTTATCATGAAATCATACTGTCTCAAAGTCGCGTCGAGAAAATTCGGAGCCAGGCAGAATACAACTCCCAGGGAGGTATTGAATCGGTCGGCCAGTTCCCGGGCGTAGATAAGCGCCCAGTTGTCGTATACCCGCTGGTCCCGGCTCATCCAGTAAACGATGGGACCGCTGTCATAGACCGGTTTTTTCAGTTTCCGAATTCGGTCAGGATTTACGTTTGATTTCATGGTTCGAAATCCTGTCACGGAGGGTTGATACTAACTGGAAGATTGATTTAATACATCGGCAGACTCTCTTATCTCGCGTAAGGTCTTTCTATATTCGGCCATGTTACCTGCTATTATGGCTTTTATATCCCGTAACGCCGTGCCGTAATTGTCTGCCGATCGACCGCCGGCAATAATAGTTGCATCATCGCCAACCATCCGCCGCAATTTATGCAGTTCCATATGGAGATGCGGGTCGTCCGCCGGATGAACTAGGCTTAGCGCTATGACTCTTGCGCGATATTTTTCGGCTCCGAAGGCGATTTCCTCGGCGGGAAGATTGGAGCCCAGGTAAATTCCTCTCCAACCCTCGGAAATAGCTGAAAGGATGGAGATTACAGCTCCGAATTCGTGATTCTGGCCGACTGGGGTGGTGCCGATAATCGAGGGCCCGGATTCGGGAGGTTTTTGAGATATGAGAAGTTCTCCAAGAAATGACCTGACAACGGCAGAGGCCAGATGCTCGTGAACTACCTTTAGCGAACCGTCTTCCCATAAATCGCCTACTTTATGCATGAACGGGATAATAATCTTCTCCAAGAGTACATTCTTACTGAATCGGGTTTCTGATTCCAGCAGTATTTTATAAAGCCCCGTGCGGTCGAGATCCTCCGTTAACTCCACGTATTTGCTTATAATTTTATCTTCGCCGAACCGATTGCTGTTTCCTTCATTATATCGATTGTCATTCCAGATCCCATTCTCTCCGTTAAGCTCCCTGAGTTCGGCAATGGATAATCCGGCCACCTGCCCGATACTCTCGCCTTTTAATGTAGCCTTATATAATAGAATAAGCCTTTCGATGTCCTGATCGGAATAAAGGCGCCTGTTGGTCGAGGTTCTTTCAGGAATCACCGCTTTATATCGTCTCTCCCAAGCCCTTATAAGATAAGGGGGGACCCCTGTTAATTTTGCTGCCGCTTTTATCGAGTGTTTTGCCGTCATTTCAAAATCCATCGTAAAACAATTCCTTTAAATTGTCAAACATTATTACAAAAAAATTAGACAAAAAGTTCCTAAAAATAGACATAATTTCCTAAATCTGAATTATTATCATCTTAACTCATTATAGTATATAACGATAAAAAAATAATAAAAAAATTATACAAAATGGGAACATTGATTAGACAAGGCTCGTTCTTGTGTTGTAAAATTGAAGACGTAAACCTTAAACTAAAGGAGTTTGAAATGAAGATTTTTGACGTACTTGTAGCGATTCTGCTGGTTATCGGCGGATTGAACTGGGGTCTGGTGGGACTTTTCAGTTTTGATCTGGTCGCCTCGATTCTCGGCGATATGACTCTGTTAAGCAGACTTATCTACATCGTCGTCGGCGTTAGCGCCGTTTATCAGGCTTTACAGTGGAAAGCCATACAGAAGCGCTGGGGTCTGGCTGCAGTAGAAAGCAGGTAAAGATTTGTACTCCTTTGTATTGAGTACGGCCCGGGGCAGCCGGCGGGAAGAAGATCCCCTCCAACCTCCGTCTCCCCGGGATAAAATCAAAAGAACTAAAAAGAAGAGAAAACAGAAAGGAAAAGAAGATGTTTAAAAAGATAGCAACATTAGCAATCGCCGCCATGATAGCGGCTCCCGCGGCAAGTTTCGCCATGGATATGACCGGCAAATACGGTCTCGGATACTTTACCTCTGACACACCTGTCGGAGGACGGTACTGGGTTAATTCAAATTTCGGAGTTGATCTGGGTCTTGGTTTTAAATCCCTGGATCAGGGTGACGACAAGTACACCGATTTCTATATAGGGGCTGGTTTTCCTTATGTGATTTTAGATACCGAAAGAGCCAATTTCTTTCTGCGGCCCGGATTTACCTTCGGTTCGCTGGACGCCCGTCCTTACGGGATCAATTCTGAAAGCAAATGGACCATGTTCAATATATCCGTTATGCCGGTAGCCGAGGTTTTCTTTGGCGAGCATTTCTCGCTTCAGGCCGGACACGGTCTTGAAATCGAAATGCTGTCCTATCCCGATGAGCCGGAATTCGGGGCTCTCGCCGGTGAGTCCAGAACTAATATCAGGACCCTTGACGGCAGCGTTACCTACCTGGGATTCCATTTTTACTTCAAATAGAATGCTTGATCTTTAAAAGGAGAATAAAAAAATGACAACGAAGAATGAAAAAATACTGGGCGCCGGGATCTCTTATTCCGGTGCGAGACCGATGACCTTTCACATCGATGATCAGGGAAACGAATGGTTATGCGATAAGGGTGCCACCAAAGGTAATTACGCTGATCAGGACTGCTGGCGTACCGATATGATGGCATTTAACAGAAACGATTAACGGAAGATCCTTTAACGATTCCCAATTGAGAGGAAATCTAAAATGAAAAATAGCAAAATTTCGGTAATGATTTTTGGATTAGTCTTGCTGATAACCGGCTCAGCTTTCGCTCAGACAGCCCGCCTCCAGGTAATCCACAACGCGGCCGATCCGGCAGCCGATGTTGTCGATATCTATGTCAACGACGATCTCTTCATCCCGGATTTCGCTTTCCGCGCAGCCACCCCGTTTGTGGACGTTCCGGCCGGTGTTAACCTTAATGTCGGAGTGGCTCCCGGTAATAGCACTGGCCCCGGCGACATTATCGCCAATTTCGACGTTATGCTCGAGGAAGATAGAACCTACGTTGCTATCGCTAACGGAGTTCTAAATCCCGATAACTTTGCGGTAAATCCTGACGGTGAATCCATCGCGTTCAACCTTTTCGCTCGCGATAATATAAAAGAGAACTCTCCTTACAGCAGCTATTTAAGAGTTATCGCTTTTCACGGAGCCACCGACGCCCCCACGGTTGATATTTTGACCAGGAACGCCTGGCCTCCATGGCCTCTTTTCAACAACCTGACCTATGGCGAGTTTTCCAGTTATAAATGGTTGAGGGCCAGATCGTATATACTTGATGTTACGCCCGGTAATGATAACTCCACCGTCGTAGCATCCTTTACAGCCGATCTTTCCGCGCTTGGCGGCGGGGCGGCGGTCGTTTTCGCATCCGGTTTTTTAAATCCGGATGCCAACCAGAATGGCCCGGCTTTCGGTCTTTTTGCCGCTTTACCTGACGGTCAGGTGGTGGCATTACCCGCCGAGGGGCAAAACGCGAGATTGCAGGTAATTCATAACGCCGCCGATCCAGCGGCTGCTATTGTCGATATCTACGTTAACGACGGACTCTTTCTCGATGATTTCGCATTCAGGACGGCAACTCCCTTTGTAGATGTTCCCGCCGATGTAAACCTTAACATAGGTGTGGCACCCAGTACCAGTAGCGGGCCGGATGATATTATCGCTGACTTTGACGTTACTCTCGAAAACGGCGAGACCTATGTCGCCATCGCTAACGGCGTGTTGAATCCGGACAGTTTCGCAGCAAATCCCGACGGCGAGTCCATCGCATTCAGTCTTTATCCCAGAGATAATATTCGCGAGGAAGCAAGATGGAGATGGTTTACCGATCTGATCGTTTTTCACGGTTCGACAGACGCTCCAACCGTTGACGTGGTGCTGAGCGGATTTAATTTCCCGCCGATTTACAATGATCTTACCTACGGTGAGTTTTCAAGCTATCGTACACTTCTGCCATTCGATTTTGTCCTTGATATTACTCCAGGTGATGACAACAACACCGTAGTTGCATCCTATCAGGCCGATCTTCGGGGCCTGCGTGGCATGTCGGCTGTAGTCTTCGCCTCCGGTTTTCTTAATCCCGGAAACAATCAGAATGGCGCCCCCTTCGGCTTATTCGTCGCTTTACCAGATGGCCAAGTAGTGGAACTGCCCGTGGCGAACGGCGGCGATTTGATCGCCTTAACTAAACCTGATGTTATCCCAAACCGTTTTGAATTAAGCCAGAATTACCCCAACCCGTTTAACCCGACTACTACTATCGCCTACTCATTGACCGAGCCGGCACAGGTTTCATTAAAGATCTACGATATGCTCGGTCGTGAAGTTAACACTCTGGTGGACGAGTACAAAGAGGCCGGTGAGCATAAAGTAGAATTCAATGCCAACGGGATACCATCCGGCGTTTATTTCTATAAAATTAATGCCGGTGACGCAACAGAAACTAAAAAAATGACATTGCTTAAGTAAGAAAAGGAAAGGAAAAAGAAAAATGTTCAAACTAAGAAACATCTTAACCGTTAGTTCTGCGGCCCTTGTAATGGCGTTTGCCGCCGGCTGCAGCGACAACGACGATAACAACAATCCTTTAAATCCTACTCCGTCGACATCGATGGTAAGGGTAGTACACACCAGTTACGACGCCCCCGCCGTGGATGTCTGGGTTGACGGCTCGGTAGCTATCTCCGGTCTTTCCTACGGCCAATCCTCAGGTTACGCCGAATTACCGGCTGGTATGAGGAATATCCAGGTGACCCCTGGGGGTCAGACTTCCCCGGTGGTTATCGAGGCCGATCTTAATATTCTGGACACTAATGAATACACCGTGACCGCGGTCGACATGCTTTCCAATATCTCCGCCGTGGTTTCGGTTGATGATCGCGAATCCAACGCCAATCAGGCCAGGATTAAATTCCTGCATGCTTCACCTGACGCTCCGGCCGTCGATATCAAGCTGGATAGCGGCAACGGTCCGGTGGTGTTCTCCAATGTGAGTTTTAAGGATATTACCGAATACGTCGAGGTTGGCGAGGGAAGCTATACCTTTGTAGTTACCCCGACGGGCTCCGACATTGAAGTGTTCGTTTTTCAGCCGATAGCGGTGAGTGAAGGAATGGTTTACACCGTCGTGGCTCATGGAAGCCTCGATAATAGCGATAATTACCCCTTCGGAGTAAGGGTCTTTGTAGATAACAATTCCGGCGACGCCTTTGTTGATATGGTATCGGCCGTAACTTACGTGAATGTCACTCATGCCTCTCCGGACGCCCCCGGTGTTGATCTGCTGGTTGACGGTATTGTGGTTAACTCCCAGGCTCTGGAATTCCCCGATAACACCGGATACCTCATGGTTAACAGCGGGACCAGGAATTTCAAGGTCAACGCCAGCGGCACCAGCTTTACCGTAATCGACGAGACCATGACGATCGGCGCCGACATGAATTATTCGATTTTTGCCATAGATGAGTTAAGCGATATAAGGGCTTTGGTTCTGCAGGATGATCTCTCCGCTCCGGTAGCGGGCAAGGCCCATGTGCGCTTCGCGCATCTCTCTCCGGACGCTCCGGCGGTCGATATCACGCTGACCGACGGTACCGTGATCTTCGGTAATGTCGCTTTTGGAGAACATGTGGATTTTACTCCTCTGGATGCCGGCATGTATGACTTGGAGGTAAGAGTGGCCGGTACTAATACTGTCGCCCTTGAGTTGTCGGGTATAAGCCTGGTGGATGGAGCGATTTACACCGTTTTCGCCAAAGGTTTCTTGAATGGCGATGGTTCGCAGGCTCTGGGGGCTGAGATAATCGTTAATAACTAATCGGAGTAAATAGAGTACAGGCAATTAGTGAAAAGAAACTTTTAAATGAAGGAGAATAAAATGAGATACGTTTTAACCATCGCGATGAGCTTCTTTGTTCTGGCGATAGCTTCGACATCCCAGGCTCACTGCGGGGCCTGTGGTTCGGATAAAAGCCATGATAAAGGCTCAATGAGTGAAGTAAAAGCCGATCTGGCTTCCATTCTCGAAACGGCCCAGGCCGCGGGAAAATTCAACACTCTACTGACGGCTGTTGAAGCTGCCGGTCTAACCGAAGCTCTTTCCGGAGAAGGTCCCTTTACGATATTCGCTCCGACCGATGAAGCGTTTGCCGCTCTTCCAGAGGGGACAGTTCAGGATCTGTTAAAGGACAAGGAAAAACTATCCTCTATCCTTACTTACCATGTCTTAAGTGGTGAGGTCAAAGCCGAGAACGTCGTTAAATTGGAAAACGCCGAGACTTTGAATGGACAGTCTGTTTCCATAAAAGTTGTGGAGAAAAAAGTCATGATCGATAACGCTCTTGTTACCGCCACCGACATAATCTGTACTAACGGCGTTATTCATGTAATTGACTCTGTAATTCTTCCAAAAGCATAGAGGAAATACGGCCAATTTATTGAGGGTTCTCGACCGGGAGTCGGGAACCCTCTTTGTTTTTAACGCGAAAGTGGGAAACGCCTCTGCGCGATAGATATTAGGGAATTGGTATTGTTGATAGCGGATAAAAATACGGCCCGTTTAAATTGTAAATGTGATCGTTAAGTTTAGGTAATATAATTTTGAATAGGGATCTAAGTAGGCGGCAGTTATTCCGGATTTTTTAAATAGGTTTGTTTAGAGACCATATTGAAAAATTTAGAATCGCTGCAAAAGACACCCAGATTATGTAGGGAATTAACAAAATTCCCGATGGTTGATAAAGTCTCCAGAAAGATATCAGGGTAGCAAGTATTAAAACCCAGAGCATGCAGAGCTCTATAAAAGCCAGACCCGGCTTATGCAATCCGAAAAATATCCAGGACCAGAGACCGTTAAGAACAAGCTGAGCGAAAAACAAAATAAAGGCAATCTTCGCTCCCGAGAACCCGACCTTTTTCCACAATAGCCACGCGGAGGCTCCCATCGTGGCGTATAGGAAAGTCCAGACCGGCCCGAAGAGATAACCCGGCGGCGTCCAGGAGGGCTTGGCCAGTCGCGCGTACCACTCGCCCGGCATAAACCGCGAACCGACAACAGCCGGAATAAAACAAATACCGATCCAGATTAGTAGCGAGAGTATTTGCTGTCCCCAACGCATGTTTTCCTTTAAGATAATATATCGACCCGCTCTTTTACAAAATATTCCAAATTCTCCAAATACGATTTTCAGCACAAAATCAGCGCAGCAAGGGCAGGTCAAAAGCGAGACAATGGGGGAGAGGAAGTTCGAATCCCCCCCTCCAGTTATTGCAAGTTAATAAAATATAATAGCTTATAAGCATCAATTATGGCCCTCGCTTTTTAGAACCTCCGAAGAATCATTAATAAACTATGCTAAAGTGTAATATAAATCAGCACAGTTTTAATACGGAAAAAAACTCAATCTTATCATTTAAAAAGTCTCCATTGGATTTTGTGTAAACGCCGGACTAAAATTGTACCAGGTGGTGGTCAGCTCAGCAGCGCCTGTGAGAAGAAGAAAGCAGGTATTTCGAAGGGATGTTTAATGAAATGAATCATAAAGAAGCGATGACGCCTCGAAGAACGTTTTGATAACTTGACATCCCGGATCTAAAATCATAAAAATGAAGGCGGATTATTATCAAAACCGCGTTCACCACTCTGGAGCCGGGAGATTCCTGATGGACCTTGAAATTTTATCCAGAATTCAATTCGGTCTTACCATAAGTTTTCATTATATATTTCCTCCGCTCAGCATCGGCCTGAGCCTTATCCTGGTTTACGCGCAGGGAGCATATCTCAGAACAAAAAACCCTGTCTACCGTCAGATGATCCGTTTCTGGGTTAAGATTTTCGGGCTGGTTTTCGCCCTGGGCGTAGCCACCGGCATCGTAATGGAGTTTCAATTCGGGACAAACTGGGCGACATACTCGCGTTTTGTAGGAGACGTCTTCGGCAGCGCCCTGGCGGCCGAGGGAATCTTCGCCTTCTTTCTCGAATCGGGTTTTCTGGCGGTTTTACTTTTCGGATGGAACAAGGTCAGCCCGCGGTTTTATTTCATATCGACGATTCTGGTGGCCTTTGGAACTCATTTCTCGGCGATCTGGATTGTAGTTGCCAACTCCTGGCAACAGACACCAACGGGGCATCGCCTGGTCAGTTTCGGCGACTCCATGAGGGCGGAAATTGTCGACTTCTGGCAGGTGGTGTTTAATCCCTCTTTCCTGGATCGCATCAGTCACGTATTCATGGGCGCCTGGCAGGCCGGCGCGTTCTTTGTTCTTAGTGTCAGCGCTTTCTATTTGATCAGGGGAAGGCATGCCGAGTTAGCCAAAAAATCAATGAAGATCGCGCTTGTTATGGCAGTATTCGCTTCGATCATGCAGCTTATTACCGGTCATGACAGCGCTAACACCGTCGCGGAGACTCAACCGGCGAAACTGGCGGCATTTGAAGGGCATTTCCCGGCCAACGCGCCCGCGGGATTATACCTTTTTGGCTGGGTGGATGAAGAGAATGAGAAAACGTCCGGCTTGAAAATACCCGGTCTCTTGAGCTTCCTGGTACATTGGGATACCGATAAACCGATAACGGGTCTTCAGGCTTTCTCCCCGGAAGACCGGCCGCCTGTAAACCTGGTTTTTCAGAGCTACCATATAATGGTGGCTATCGGGATGCTGTTAATATTAATCTCTCTGGTTTCGGCATTCAACTGGTGGCGAAACAGGCTTTTCACTGCGAAGTGGCTTTTAACCGCATTGGTTTTTTCGGTGCTGTTGCCGCAGGCTGCCAATCAGCTGGGGTGGTTCAGCGCCGAGGTGGGACGTCAGCCGTGGATCGTTTACGGATTATTGCGGACCGAAGATGCGTTGTCGGTGAGTGTCGATTCCGGCCAGGTAATTACATCGCTGGTCCTGTTCTGTATAATATACTTATTGTTGTTCGCGCTTTTTATATATCTGCTCGATGAGAAAATCCGGCGTGGACCGGAAGAAGTGATATCGGAAACGACGGGACCGCGGGCATGAGTTTCACGTTCGATTTGAATAATATCTGGTTTATGCTGATAGGCGTATTGTTTACCGGTTACGCCATACTCGACGGTTTTGATCTCGGGGCCGGGGCTTTGCATCTGCTGGTTCGCGGCGATACCAATAGACGAATAATCCTTAACGCCATCGGTCCGGTATGGGACGGCAACGAAGTATGGCTGGTAACCGGAGGCGGCGCTCTCTTCGCGGCGTTTCCGGAGGCTTATGCTACCTCGTTCAGCGGTTTCTACCTGGCAATGGTATTTCTGTTGGTAGGATTGATATTTCGGGCGGTGGCTATTGACTTTCGAAGTAAACGATCGGCAGCCTGGTGGAGAAACCTGTGGGATATCAGTTTCTGTGCCAGCAGTATTATCTCGGCGCTTCTGATCGGAGTGGCATTGGGCAATATCGCCCGCGGTATCCCCCTGAACGCCGAGCATGAATTTGCGGGCAGTTTCCTCGGGCTATTAAATCCCTACGCTTTGCTTATAGGCGTTACAACCGTGATGCTGTTTGTAATGCACGGCTCGATATATCTTGTCATGAAAACCGAAGGCGAACTTCACGACACGATCCGCCGCCGGGTAAATCCCGCCATCATTTATTTTGTGATTACATACATCGCCGCCACAATCGCCACCCTGGTGTATATACCCCATATGGTTCAAAACTTAATAGCCGTACCCCTGCTGTGGATTCTGCCTCTGCTCAACGCGCTCGCCATCGCCAATATCCCGCGTGAAATTCACCACGGCCGCGATTTTCGGGCGTTTCTGTCTTCATGCGCCTCCATGGCGGCGCTTCTGGCACTCTTTGGCATGGGTATGTGGCCTTATATGATATATTCGAAGCCATTCGCGGAAAACAGCCTGCATATTTATAACGCCTCCTCCTCTCCGGAAACTCTCAAGATCATGTTTCTGATCGCTGTCCTGGGTATGCCCCTCGTGATATCATACACCGTAAGCATATACTATATTTTCAGAGGAAAAGTGAAGCTCGACGCCTCGAGCTACTAAATAGAAGTACTCTTAAGCTTTTAAGGTCGGAGAGACGGCTAAATGGAGTATATTGGCGGTGAGCGGATTCTGCCGGGGAAAGTGGATAAAAGGAAAAATCACTTTAGCAAAAGCATTTTCCTCGATTCGGAATAATCTTCCGTACGTAATTTGAGATAATATACACCCGACGTTGAACCCTCGGCGTCCCAGATAGCCTCGTGATAACCGGCCGGTTTTTCGCCCGACACCAGGACCTCATGTAGCCGTCCGAGAACATCGAAAATCTCGATCTTGACAAAGCAGGGTTTATTCAAACCATACTTTATAGAGGTCCGGGAATTGAAGGGATTGGGGAAGTTCTGGTATAATATAAACCTTTGAGGAAACCCGGCGCCAATATCGGCATCATCGGTCCCTGTTATACTATCCGAAACGACAATGGCTCCGTAAAGTGATATTACGTAAATAGGATTCAGCAAAGTATCCGTAAATTCCTGCGATGTAAAATGCAGGGAAGACGTACCGATATTTTCTCTCGCCCTGAACTTCATGGTAGCGAGAACCCCGGGACCGTTAGCGTACAGGCCGTATCCCAGCAGACAGCTTCCTATATCATAACCATTTTCGGCCTGGCTCCAGAAGAAAAACGTTTGTCCCGTACCGGGCAGTAGCGGTCCCTCTATTACGTCGGTTAATTCTACCAGAGTTGTATCGAAACCTATCGACACGATATAACAGTGAATACTGGTCAGATGAGAATCTACTGAAATATCAATCCGGCCGGAATCGCTGACAGTTATATATGTCGTATCGGGATCAAAAAACACGGAGCCGTATTGGGCGGATACTCTCGCCGAGCAAAAAACCGATACGATAATTATAAGATAAAATACCCGTACAATTCTCAATTGATTTCCGTTTAAACCTTTCTATTTTTCTACTCCGGCTTCCGGGCTATTCGATCCTGAAAACCGAAGCATGTTTTCTATTTAATAAATCGCTATTTGATAAGCAACATTTTCCGGGTAGCGCTGAAACCGTTCGATTCCATTCTGTAGGTATAGATTCCGCTCGCGATCTCCTGTCCGGCGTTATTTTTTCCGTCCCAGACCTCAGAATGATAGCCGGCCGGTTTAAATTCGTCCACAAGTGCACATACCATCTGACCGCGTATATTGTAGATCTTTATGCTCACCATGCCCGGTTCCGGCATTTGATACGATATTCTCGCCCGCATATTGAAAGGATTGGGATAATTCTGCTTGAGGCCGTAGGTTACGGGCAATTCTGGAGTTAGACGGTACTCCCATCCGTTTCCTATGGCGGGAAGCGTGTTGTTTTGTCCGTCACGCATATCAACCATATCGAAGGACAATGACAGATCGTCTTTTTCCAGAAGTTTGAATGTCAGTTCGGCTATTTTGCCGGAACCGCCTATAACAGCCTCACCGCCCAGCAATACCATACTTACGTCGATACTATTATCTGCTTTTCTACCTTCGAAAAACACCGGGTAGCTGGAATCACGTAATTCATCGCTTTGAGTCACACCGAGGAATTCGAGTTTTAGGCCGGAATAGGGAATCGTAAAATGAATCCCTTTGACGACACCGGGATTATTATTTAAATGAATCTGTACCGTAAACTCCTCTCCTGCGTTTAATTCGTCCTGCGTCGCCAGGGAAAGGCCCAGGGAACCGGTATTTTCGCCCTCCGCGAATATCGGAACGATTTTGGAGAGGGGAGCTACCTCATTGAAATTTATGGCGAAGATCACCAGGTCTTCGAAGTTGATAGCGTCATCGGTGGTCGGTATGCCGAATGGACTGCCGTTGTCCGTGGGTCCGATATCGAACTGCGGCTCATAGTTGAGATCGCCGCTGAAAGTCCAGTAGCAGTTGGAGAGAATCAGCAAATCCTGAAAATATACAAGACCGTCATAGGCGTTCAAGCCGCCCGGTCCGGCAACGTCGCCAAGCCAGTAAGAGGTTGCCCTGGTTCCCGCTGAAGCACCGGAAACATTTCCGGCGCTGTCCACGGTGAAAGCGGCATAATGGTAAATATCCCTGGTCGTATTGGAAATGTCCTCCGTATCCACGTGCGATATCCCCGTACCTGAATAGACCGGATCAAAGCTTACCGTATCGGAGGGATAAGCTCCTTCGGGATTGCCGTATTCCGGATAATCGTGGCCGCCGGAGTACCAGTCGGATCTCATGATAACGGTATGATGAAAATCGGTCGGCGCGTTGATCCAGCCTAATGTTATTTTGTTGTGACCCGGGATTGATGTCAGGGCCGTGGGAGCCGATGGCGCCGCGGTATCAACCGTAAACGACCACGCCGTCGAATATGCGCTTTCATTAAGAGCCTCATCCACCGCCTTAACATGCCAGTACCAGTCTCGGTCCGCTAAAGAGGTCATCGTATACGTCGTATCGCTTAACCCCGTGACTTCAACCGCCCCGTCGAATCCGGCGTTATCGGCGTATTCAAGGGTATATGTATGTGCGTCGGCAGAGGAGTTCCAGGTCAGCTCCGGCGTGTTATCGTTTGTAAAACTGCCGTTCGCTGGTGAAACCAGAGCCGGAGTACCGGGGGATACAGTGTCAAGAGTAAACGACCAGGATGCCGAGTAGGCGCTTTCATTTAAGGCCTGATCAACCGCCTTGACATGCCAGTACCAGTCCTGGTCTGCCAGTGCAGGGGTCGTATATATCGTGTCGCTTAAATCCGTTACTTCGACCGCTCCGATGAATCCGGGATTGTCGGCATATTCGAGGGAATAAGTATGCGCCCCCGCCGATGCGTTCCAGGTTAGTCCGGGCGTATTATCATTTATAAAACCGCCGTTTGCAGGCGAAACCAAAGTGGGGACGGCGGGTGCGTCGGTATCGACTGTAAATGACCAATCGGTCGAGAAGGCGCTTTCGTTTGACGGCAGATCGATCGCTTTGACATGCCAGTACCATTGGCCCTGGGCTAGAGTCGGAAGCGTATATATAGTATCCGTAAGACCGCTTACTTCAGTCGCCCCGGTAAATCCGGAATTGTCGGCATATTCAAGAGTGTACGAAACAGCGTCAGTGGCCCTGTTCCAGACTAATCCCGGAGTTACGTCGCTTGTATAGCTTCCATCAGTCGGCGAAACGAGCAGCGGTACCGACGGCGGGGTACAATCGATTTCAATTGTGGCTCCCACGGTCGTGTGCGCAATGTTCTGGTTTAAGGTATCTCTCAGATCCGATCTTTCAAACGTAATACCGGTTGAGGCGATCTCATTTTCTGCCGTAAAAGTGATCCCCACCACCGTATCGGGACCGTCAAATAAATCCCCTGAACCCAGAATAGCGATATTGATTACCAGCGAATCATTGGGATTGTCAATTACGAAAAACAGTTGATCGTCCGAGTCAAGGCCGGTTCCCTTGAATACCGTGCCCGCGGCCGTGTAGGTCGAATCGAAGCCGATTTTGATATCGAAGGCCTTGACATCCAGAATATCCCCATCGCTGTAGATCCACAGAGTGTCGACATCGGTACATCTATCAAGTTGCGTTCCGGGCAGAATCGACATAACCTGTGAAAATGCCGAGCCTGCATGGAAAATCAGGCAGGCAAACAGAATTAAAAAAATCCGCCCCACGATAAAACGATTTCTCTCAAGCCCCATTTTTTTCTCCTTTAATTGCTCTATTAAATTTTACTTAACCTATTCGAAAACGTTTTTTGCTTATTTTATTTTCTATTAACAAGTTATCATCAGACTTATACTTTCAATACCGCGAAAGATTTCAAAATTGAAAATATGATTTTTATTTACCCACCGCGATTTGACTTTTAAATTAGATTCCTGAATCTTTTTTCGTCAATAATTATCAATCGCAATATAATGTCTTTTTGACTGTTGTCAACACTTTTTTACATAATGGCGCTCGCGCAACTCAAAATATAGCAAGGGATTATAATTAATGCGCTTTAATCCAGGCTTATCTGGACGATTGAATTGCGATGGCATGCAGATTATTTTTCAAAACAGAACTACACTTATTGCTATTAAGGGAAATTCGTGGTAAGGGGCGGAAGCCTCCTTGATTCAATATCGGCATGCCCTTGTATCGGATTGTCGCTATCATAAGCAACAGCAGTTTTATTGACAAAGATATCTATAAATTTTATGTTATTTGGAGGCGTGTATCACCGAATAGACAACAGTTAACATTTTGAAAGATTTCAAATTAAAAACCGGAGGATCGCAGTATGGAAATATATTTAGTTCAGCATGCGGAATCCAAATCCAAAGAAGAGGACCCGGAAAGGCCGTTAACGGATGAGGGATTCGGAAATATCGATAAGATCGCATCATATGCCCGAAAACATATCGCCATAAGCTTACGAACCATAATTCACAGCGGAAAGCTCCGGGCCAGACGAACCGCCGAAGCGCTTGCAGGATATCTTGAGCCCACTGAAGGAATTAGCGAATCTGACGGATTGGAACCGATGGCTGATCCGTCTATCTGGGCGGAACGAATATCCAAAAGTGAAAAAGATATAATGCTGGTGGGTCATCTCCCGCATCTGGCGAAACTGGCCGGCGTCCTATTGAGCGGGGACGAGACGAAGAATGTAATAGGCTTTCAAAACGCCGGCATAGTAAAATTAATCCGGGATGCGGATGACAATTGGAGGATAGATTGGATAATCGTCCCGTCGATAGTCTAATATCCAATTATGAGGAGTGATTTCAGCTGTTATTTTTCGGGAATAATTTCCGCCACCAGAGGCCTATACTGGCCACTCCGAGAATGATAAGAATCCAGGCTAAGACGGGAGAGCTTTCCGGGGCGGGGAGAATCAGTTTCCCGAAACCGACCAGAAGCAGGTAAACTGATAAACTTGTGGTGAAGGTCATATAAACGCCTTTTTTAAAATCATCCATGGGTCGGCGTTTCTCGTTTCCCGATTTCGCGGCCGTATTTTTCCAGAAACCGGGCGGTTTTACTCGATTGTAGAACTCCAGTAATACGCTTTCTTCTGTCGGGCGAGTCAGCAGGGTTACCGTAACAACAATAATTGTGGAAAGTGAGGACATAAGCAATAATCTTAGCCATTCGGCCTCTATTGTGAAAAGAATAATCGGGGCGAAGATCAGAGATGCCACAATGGCGGAGATCTCCGAAAAAATGTTTACTCGTTCCCACAACCACCTGAGCACCAGGACCGCTCCGGTCCCGGCTCCGAATAATAGGGTGATATACCAGGCTGTCTGGATCGATCCGAGGTTCGCCATTATAGTCAATGCGATTGCCAGAATAACAATATTTGACAGCCGGGCCATGATTACCAATTCTTTATTTGAGGGCTCACGATTCAGCCAGGCTTTATTAACTAACCTGAGGTATAGATCATTGCTCCAGTAGCTGGCGCCCCAGGTCAGGTGGGTATCGATCGTGGAGGCCAAAGCCGCCAGCATACCGGTAAGTACTATTCCCTTTATTCCGATGGGAAGCAGATCTTTGATTCCAGTGGCGAAGAGCAATTCTCTTCCGGCGACGAATGTCTCTCCGAAAGCGGTATCAGGATGGAACGGGTAGACGATTAATAAACCGACGCCGATTATCATCCAGATCAGACTCCGAAGGAATATTTGAAGCCAGGTAAAAATGACGGCTGCCATTTTCGCGTCGCGGTCGGTTCGGCACGACATCAAACGCTGGGCGAAGTACCCGGTACCGTCGCTGTTGCGCTCGAAAAACCATTGCAGGCTCACAATCACCATAAAAGGCATAAACATTTCTAATGTATTCGGACTGAAGGAAAGAATTTGGCCTGTTTTTGCCGTTCCATAAAGATCTACAAGGTTATCTATGATCTGTCCGATACCCCCTGAATTCACGGCCACAATTATGGCATATATTAACGTTCCGAATATGGCCAAAGAGAATTGAATAGTATCGGTGGCGATTACAGAACGCAACCCGCCGGTTGTCGAGTAAAGAGCTGTAAAGGCGATAATCACCAGTATACTTATGATGTTATTTGTAGTGGCCACGTAGATCTCGAGACCTGTAGCGCCTGATGTCAGGGGGACGCCGATCGCCTTAACCAGCCCATAGATACCGTAATATAATCCTGCCGGCAGCCATTCGTTCCACGGTAGGAAAACCTCACATATCCGCGACGCAGCGACCAGAACCATGGCTATAATCGTGCAGTTCATTACGGTCCCGTAGTAAATCGCCTTAAGGGCCCGAAGCGTCAGGACCCCGCGGCCGCTGTAGCGGATTTCGGTCAACTCGGCATCGGTAAGAACCCGTGCGTGACGCCACGATCGGCCCAGGAGAAAACCGATCATTAGAAATCCCAGGCCGTAGATCCACAAGCGCCAGAGCATGAATATACCGCCGGTAGCTATCAGGCCGGTTACCAGCAATGGGGTATCCGCGGCAAATTGAGTGGCCGCCATGCTGAAACCTGCGCGCCAGCCTTTAACCGACCGCCCGGCCAGGAAATATTCTTCCAGATTTTTCGAGGCTCTGGATCGATTTCGAAAGCCGTTGCTGATGCTATAGACAACGAAGGCCAGTATGATAAGCAAATCTATCATATTAAAAAAACATCCAATCTAAACGTTTTATATTATATAAAGAAAATGCCTTATAATATCAACCCGGAAGTCATATATAATTAGCCGTGGCCTTTGTAATTAGCGATATGCAAAATCATTCCGGTATAAAAAAAGAGATTTTTCGGCTGTATAAGGGGAAAAAACAAAATGAGGGATAATGTCAAGTCCGGTTCAATCCTGATACCTGAACTGACCTGAGGGGATCAGCATTAATCTCTCCTGAAGAAAACTCAATTTATTTTTTCCATAGAAACTTTTTTAAATCGATGGTATCGGAATCGTTGAATGTTACGCCCTCTTTTTGCAGAAGCTGTTTTTGCATTTCGTAACCCTGACCGGGCTTTAACGCTATTTGCCCCTTGCGGTTTATTACCCTGTGCCAGGGCAAACGCTCCTTATTTGATGAAGTATGGAGTATCCTGACCACCTGCCTGGCGGCCAGCGGATTTCCGCCGTAGGCGGCGATCTGCCCGTAAGTCGCGACCTTACCCCTCGGTATGCTTCTGATCAGCTTTTTTACTTTCTGACCGAATGAATCGGTGTTTATTATTTTATCACTCATTGATTAATACCAGAATTAATTCCATCGGAACTAATATTATATTAAATGGAGCCGGTTGGCAAGATTATTTGTGTTGGCGAAACCGCAGGCAAAGTACTTATATTGATTATAACGACGAACGCTTTTCTTTTTGCCTGTCAAATTCTGCGGCATTATTTAGAGTAGATTCAATGGATTTTCTATAAAACTCTATCGTTCTTCGCTGAAAAGCCCTGTATTTTTCAATTTCACTTTCGTTTAAGCCCGAGATCGGGCGGGAGTTATATCGGCCGATTGTCAATCCGGTTTTTTCCGGGATTTTTTGCATTAGGTTGCAGGCATTACCGACCGCGGATAAATCGGAAACCACCAATGCAAGATCCCTTGAAGAGCTTTCTCGGATTGAATCTTTTAAAAGTTTTAGCGCTTTTTCCCGATCCCCCTGAGAATATTCGGAAGCGATTCTGAGAACGGCGAGTTCAAGCCGAAGCTCCGGGTAATTTTTAATCTCTTCCAGCGTATCGATTTGGTTTAGGGTGTTCCGGACGGTTCTCATGTCTGAGGAAATAAAGTAGGCGTAAATTCTTAGTATTGTCGCTTTGATTTCTAATTCGGATGATCCCGCTTTCCTGGCCATATCGATCAGTTTTTCGATTTCCGTCATTTCGGCTTTTTCGGAGTAAACCTCTATTCTCCCGCGCCTGATTCTGGATTCGAGAATTAGCTCCTCGTCATTAAGCTCCGTCGCCTTGTTGATTGCGGCTCCGTTCAGTTCCCGCGCCTTTTCTATATCTCCCTGGCGGTACCGGACAAAACCGATATCACCCAGGGTATAGGCAGAGCTGTGCTGGTCGCCGATTCTATCGAAAATCTCTTTTGCTCTGAAAAGCTTCTCCAGAGCCTTTGTAAGGTGGCCGCGGGACATCAGGTTGGTTCCGAGATTCGCGCAGGCGTAGGCTTCCGATCTTGACGCCCCAATACGCTTAAAGATTTTTTCAGCCTTTTCGTAAGATGATGCCGCGTGATGCAATTTACCGAGCTCGTCACTTATTATCCCCAGGTTGTTTATAATTTTCGACTGGCCCCCCAGATTTTTCTGTTTCTTATAATATTTTAATGCGGTTTTATAATGGCTTTCGGCGTCTTTTAGCTTTCCCAGGCTCCAGTGACAGATCCCCAGGTTGTTAAATACCGTCGCAATCAGGCCCCGATCAATTTCATATTTACCGATGATATCCAGCGCTTTTAAGAGCAATTCCCGGCATTGTGGCAGTTTTCCGCTGCGTCGAGCAATCTCGGCTCTACCGTTCAGGCAAAACACCCGGGCCGGGATGTCATCGGGAATGGTTCTTTCCAGCTCACTTAATGATACCGCGGCTTTATCATAGTCGCCCATCATACGGTAAATGAATGAAAGCTCTCTCGCCGAAAACGATTTGAGTTCGACATTATCCCCGGCCAGAGTCTCAAGTCTTCTGAGATCGCTCACTGCTCTTTGATATTCGGCCGTATCTTTTGCCAGAAGACCTCTGTTTTTTAAAGATTCGATTACATATTCGCCCCGGTTCAATTTCTCCGCGGTTTCAAGGGATTTGCCGAAGTATTCAAAAGCCTCTTTATTGGCGAATTCCGATGCTGCCTTCTTACCGGCCAGAATCAGGTATGGCAACGCCTTTCCAAATTCCTCGGCTTTTATAAAATGCCCGGCTATCGTCTCCGGCGTCCTTTTGACCAGCCTTTTTCGAGAGGCGAAATATTCTGCGGTTTTGATGTGCAGCGATTTTCTGGCGGAGAACGAGAGGCCATTATAGGCCACTTCCTGGGTAAGGATATGCTTGAATATATATTCGAGTACCGGTTGTACTCTTTCTAAAGGTGTTAAATCCAGGCGAACCAGCTTATTAAGGTAATCTCTGAGCATGCCGATTCGGCTACGATCCGGAAAAATCTCCTTTAATACTTGATAACCGAAAACGCGTCCTATAATGCTTGCCGTCCGGACCGTCTTTTTTTCCATTTCGCCGAGGTTATCAATCCTGGCCGTTATCACGGATTCTATCCCGGAGGGGATATTCTCCGGTCTGCTAAATCTGTCTTCCCCGAGCTCAACAAAGGCTTTTGCCATCTCCTCCAGGTAAAAGGGATTTCCGCCCGACTTTTCTATGACGTTATTGATGATAGACTCGTCGGGCCTCCTGTCCTTTAATACCGCAAGGAAAAGCTCTCTCGAACTTTCCAGGGTCAGGGCGCCGAGTTCGATCACATCGAGATCCGCGAGATTTTTTAATTCCTCGGATATATCGTCCGGCCTGCCGACGAATAATAGACCCGGCGCATCATTTGATTTCAATAGAAGCTTGATGATTTCGAACGAGGCATTATCAATCCACTGGATATCCTCGATTATAATGACAGCATTACTTTGCCCCGTCGCGCCGCAAATAAGCCTGCAGATTATGGATTCAATTTTATTCTTTTTGGTTTCCTCCGGCAAATTTTTCAGATGGGGGGGTACTGGCGGGAAGTAATCGAGCAAAGGGGCGATAAGAGATTCCCATTCATATTCATCAAGATTTTTCAATCTCCTTTGAAGGGCCGCGCGCCTCTCTTTTTGCGATGATTTTTTGCCAAGGTTAAGTATTTCCAGGAATATCGATTTGACAGGGCCGTAGGAGGTTTTTTCGGGTTGCCTGTAACAGGCTCCCTCATAACAAGTTACTCCTTTCTCTGCCGCGAGGGCTTTTAATTTTAAACAAAGAAGAGATTTTCCGGCGCCGGGTTCCCCGGTAATTAGCATCGTATCCCTGTCATTGTTCTTGATCTTGTCGATGTAGTATTCCGCGCGCTTCAATTCCGGATCGCGACCGATCATAACCGCATCTGTCTGGAAACGTTCTTTTTCGGCTGTCAGCAGAAATGTTCTGACCGGCTTTTTCTTGCCCTTTACCCGAATTTCAGCCTGGCTTTTGAATTTAAAATCATCTCTGCAGGTTTTTTCCGTTTCCTCACCGACCAGGATCTCCCCATATTCGGCTCCTGACATCAGCCTGGCCGCCAGATTGATAGCGTCTCCCATGGCTGTATATTCGCGCCGGATCTCTCCGCCGACGTCTCCGACGAAGCATAATCCGGTGTTTATGCCGTAACGATGTCTGATAGGATGGATTAAATGCTCATTTAGCTGTTTTAAGACGTATTCAATTTCAAGTACAGCTCGAAGGCAATTCCGGGCATCGTTTCCGAAACAATTGGGAGCCCCGAAAAATATGAGTATTTTTTCCGAAACCGAACTGGAATCGATTCTGGCCAGAAACCCTCCGTTTTTTGTTATAATGCCACTGAGGACCTCGAAATAATTCTGAATAGTCTTTAAGGAGCGATCCGGATTTTTTTCTAAATTTTTTCTGAGCGAGTTAATGCCGATAAACAGGGTCGTGATAATTCGATGTTCGCCGTCGATATGACCGTTATTATAGTAAAGTTGTTCTTTTAGTCTTTTATCGATAAACGCTTCCAGCTCTTTCTCAGAAAGTTTTTTTCCCGCGCTTCCGCGCTGGGGTAGCGATTTTTCGTTATTTCGGATTTTTTTCGCATGTTGAAAAATGAAGTATTCATCATTTATATCTTTAAAGCTGACCCCCTTGAGATTTTTTGACGCTTCCCGGGTCAATGCTATCTGGCCCAGATCGGCGACATCTGCCGCGGCGTAGGCTTTTTCAACGGTTCCCCCGCAAAAGAGATGGTCTTTTCTCGTTTTTCCGATGATATAACTGAATATTTTACCTTCGCTTATTCCGGCATGAATACCCAGATTAAAATCGCCCGCCGGCGTTTCGATTTTGCTGTTTTCGGATATCCAGTCGATTAAATCAACAGCACAGCCTAGAGCTCTCTCCGATTTATTGTCGCCCTGAAAAAGCACCAGAAAGGCGTCACCGCCGAACTTTATAACATCACCGCCCCACGCGAATACAACATCCAGCAGAGGATTGAAACATCTGTTGATTATTTCTGCAAGCTTCTCGCCACCGATCCTGCCCATGCCGGCGAGCTTCTCCGACATGGCGGTGAAACCGGAAATATCGGCGAAGACAAGAGATCCCTCCAGGACTATTTCAGTTCTCCCTTTTGACGACAGGGAATCGATTATGTTGTTTGATACGTAGGGCAGCAGATATTTGATGTTCAGTTTGTGCATGACTTAATAGTAGGGGAAGATAAATATTCTGTAAACATATAATAAGGCTATGTGAACAACCTGATCGATATAATGCATCTGCCTGGTGCAGATTGCCAACCTGTTTTTTATATGATCCTGTCCCCAGTGCTCGATCAGCAGGAAAACCAAAAATAGTATTGTGGCGGTTTTCAAATATAATCCCGGCAAATACAAAATGGAATACATTGCCAGAAAAGCCCAGATGCAGATCGTATAGATTAAGACGTGGCGCGTTAAAACGCCCGTAGAAGACTTTTTCCTTTCCGCGGTTTTATCGGTTTGTAACGCATAATCGCCGCAGAAATGACCGAGTAAAAGAAAGAACAAAACATCCATAAATTAGTAGCTTTTTACGGCGACATTTTGCTGTTTGCCGGCGATATCAACGGGAAGTTGTACCCGGAAAATCGCTCCGCCCTCGGGATCGTTTTCCGCCCAGACCCTGCCTTCATGATTTTTTATTACTCTTTTTACAGCCAGAAGCCCGAAACCATGCCCACGCTCTTTAGTAGTGAAGTGCTGAGAAAAGACTTTGTTTATACATTCCTCGGTGAAACCGCAACCGTTATCCTTAACGGATAGAAGTATGGCTTTTTCATCTGACTTATATGACGTTTTTATTCTTATCTTTCTCTGCCCGCGCTCGTTATTCAAAGTGGCATCGGCTGCGTTATTGAGCAGATTGATAAGGACCTGCTGCAACTGACTCCTGTCGGCCATCAGGGGCGGCAGATCAGGATCCAGCTCGCATGTTATATCGACACTATCGAATCTGGTCTGGGGTCTGAGGAAAAACAGCTCGTTCTCGATGAATATATTGAAATTAAAGGTCTCTTTATTTATTTCAGGATTCGAATACATCATAAGACCGTCGGTGAATTTCGTCATCTCCTCCAGCCCCGATTGGATCGAATTTAACTTTTCCTCCAGCAATTCGTATTTACCTACCTCGAGGTTCATTTTGAGAAGTTCCAGATTTCCCTGAACCAGAGCCAGGTAATTATTCAGCTCGTGGGCAATTTCTCCCGCCATTTCTCCTCTGGTTGCCATTCTATCCAGAAGAATCATTTGATGCTCGATATTTTTTTCCTCGGTAACATCGAGCCCCATGTAAAGGGAGGTGAAGATCTCGCCTTTATCATCCAGAATCCGCGCCCCGATAAGCTCGATGACACGTTTGGTCTTATTTTTCGTGGTGGTGATTATCTCGCCCGACCAGCTTTCGGCCCTGGAGAGAGTCTTTTCCAAATCGTCCATTATATCTTCAATATCAATAGGTTTAATTATATCTCTGATCTCGCATCCAGCGACTTCATTAAATTCATATCCAAATACCTTTTTGGCGGCATTATTGAAAATGAATATCTTGCCGGAATTATCCGTAACAACAATAAAAAACTGGGATGCTGATATGATCGCCTCCAGGAATCTGTTGGCGGAACGAATATTTTCATTTGATTTCTGGAGTTTCTGAGTTGTTTCTATTAATTGCCTGTTGGTTTTTTCCAGCTGCTCATTTTTCTTTTCGAGATCGTGAATCATTTGAAGATCGGCTTCGCGTATCCTCGATGATAGGACACCCATTACTTCCAAGGCCATGGGCGGATTTTTGCCAACCAGATTTCTGAAGTCTTCTCTGGAAATCTCCAGTACCGTGGAATCCCGGACTGTTCTGGCGCAGGCGAATCGCGGGGAATCCTCGAGAAGTGACATTTCTCCGAAAAAATCGCCTTCGCCCCGAATCGCGAGCCTGATCTGTCTGTTTTTCGAAGGATCGCCTTTTAATATCTCGACAGCTCCGGATTTGATAATATAAAAAGCGTCCCCCGGATCTCCTTCCTTGAATATTAATTCGCCTTTAGAGAATTTACGTTCGTTTATGGCTTTCTCCATTTTGTAAAATAGTTCAGGCGAAATACCGGAGAAAACCGGAATATTGATTAGCAGATTAAATACTGTTCCACGCATACGATTGTCCTGTGCTTGATTATGTATCGACATATTTTAATACTTGTTAACAAATCGGGATAAAATATATGGAAATCGACGCCGAACCGATAATGATTGTTATTATAATATCGTAATAACGTTAAAACCTGAAATCGGCTTACGTTACCTGTTGAATGTTAACGGCTTAAGGCTAACGTCGACAGACAGGCAATTTGAAATTTGAGCTCCGGATCTCAGGTCAGGATTTTATATTAAGACAGTTTTTTTTTGAACCTCCGCCCGGTTCTCAAATCCGGGTGGAAAAACATGGTCCCGGAGCTAACTTTTTTTAAAAACCATACGATATAGCTATCAGGAGCAGAAAAACGGCCCTGCTTGAATGAGTAGAGGTTTCCATGTCGGTTTTAGGATGTAACCGCTGAGATTAATAAAATCAAGATCATGATAAGAGGATTTTTAGATTCAAATATATTCGCATTTTAGGATTTTGAAGTCGCCGGAAGAGAAGAATAATTGACTAAAAATGTTATTATTAAATGAAAATATTTATAAAAAACTATCAAAAAAACTTGACACGAAATTCGAACGCTGATATAGTTTTGGAGGGAGTTGGCGGAATATCCCGCTAAGACAAGGTGTTTTCGGCCTTAAATAATTGCTGCATTAGCAAGGAGGGAATTAAATCTTAAAAAATGGAGGTGTAACTGAGAGTAAATGCTAAAAGTTTTGTATTTTCTGTGTTGCTAAAAAAACAAACTATGATTTTCTAAAGGAGGGATGTGATTTGTATTTGAAACCTTTCTTTAGGCTGGCAGTGGTAGCGGTTTTGTTGATGACTTTTTCATCGGCGTTGGCGGGAACCGCCGGCAAAATCGCGGGGAGAATTATAGACCAGGAATCTAAAGAACCTCTTCCCGGTGTCAGCGTTCAGATTATCGGGACAACCACTGGTGCAGCCACAAACATTCAGGGCGAGTTTTTCATAATCAACGTACCGCCGGGTTCGCATACTTTAAAGGCGAGTCTTGTCGGTTATGGCCCTGTAGAAGTTAAAAACGTCGTCGTTTCAGTCGACCTGACGACCACTATCGATTTCGAGCTGAGCACTCAGACAATCGATATGGGCACCATCACGGTGGAAGCGGTTCGTCCGTTGATAGAAAAGGATATAACTTCATCGAGAGCCACCATAGCTCCGACGCAGATCACCGATTCAGCCGTTGACGGTCTTATTAACGCCGCAGCCTTAACTGCAGGCGCTGTAGTAGGCTCGTTCCGTGGCGGCAGGCAAAACGAGGGCGAAGTCATTTACATGATTGACGGCGTTAACCTGTCGAATCCCATAGGTTCCTCTCACCGGGGTTATAGTGCGGGTGACGGGACGCAGGCTTTGGCAACTACCTTGCCCAACGAAGCTGTTGCCGAGGCGGAGGTTTTGACGGGCGGTTTTGGAGCTGAATACCCTAATGTTCAGTCGGCCGTTGTCAACGTCGTTACCAAGGAGGGCGGAAGTAAATATTCCGGTAAGATTAAATCCAAAGCTTCGCCGGAGATTTTATTGACATCCGATAGTATCGAAGATGATGTTTTTCATATTCCTTTCTTTGCCAATCCGGACGATCCCACTGACACGCTTGACGACGGTTCCCGTCGGCTTATTTATCAGGATTTTACGGTTCAGAGGGATAAGGTTGACGAATACAACAGGTCCGACTACTACGATATGCGCCAGCACGAGTTCTCATTTGGCGGTCCCGTACCTATCCCGAGCATCGATCTTCCCGGAAAGATGTCTTTCTATACTTCGGGTATTTACACCTATCGCCGCAGTTACAGGGATTTCAACAGCTATACCAGATCCAAATCGATACATGGCAAAATATCCTACGATCTCACGTCATCGAAGAAAATTACCGTATCCGGTTTGCTGGCCGAGGGTGATCGCAGAAACTGGAACCACAACCGGATGCTCACGTTGACATGGGGAGAGCCGACTTATTACCATCGCAAAGACGTTGATCTGGCGACGAATTCTCTGATATATATTGATACCTTCTATACCCCGTATCACTTCATTTATGCTTCCGGTTACGGGGAGAGCAACGTGGTGCCCGCTCTCGTGGACTACTGGATTTCTTTATATGGCGATGAAACGTGGACTGCTGATGATGTTCAGCAATATTTCGATGATAATTTCGGCGTCGCCTATTCCAACTGGGCCACCATGCCGGATTCTATCAGAGAAGGCGCGGCCCAGTATATCGAGAGCCTGGGATGGGCTCGTCGCTATGAGAACTACAACATGTCTCGAAGCCTGGGAGACCCCGAAACCCGGTCGAATGAATTCCATGTCAATTTTACCAATAACCTGAGTTCCAAAAGTTTCTATAAAGTCAGCTACTCGAGATTCTTAACCGCTCAGGAAGCTTACACCAAAGATCCCTGGGACGGACATCCCCTGGGCCGTACCGAATTCAGCGATCCCAGGTTCAGTCCCATCGGCGGCACTATTCAATCCCAGCAGCTTGTAGTCAGTCCTATGTGGCTTACCACCACGATGCAGAACGATAGGGTGGTAACACAGACTTTCAAGGGAGATTTCACCAGCCAGGTTAATTCATATAACCTGATCAAATTCGGCGCCGAGGTCAAGCTTTTTGACGTTCTCTTCGATTATCACGGTTTTGCTTCCGGCGAGAACGAGTACACCTCATACTATCATCATAAACCGACCCAGTTTGGCATATACGCGCAGGATAAGATCGAGACGGAGGGAATGATTGTTAATGCGGGATTGCGTTACGATTACTTTGATCCCAAGACAATATTGCCGTTCAATCCTGCCGATCCCTTAAATGAAGGATACGACAATGTCAATGATCCGCGGTACATCCAGACGGCGGATCTCGAAGCCAGGCTAAAGAATTTCGTCTCTGCCAAAAAGAAACAACAGCTTTCGCCGCGCGTCGGCATAAGTCATCCCATAACGGAGAAAGATGTTTTGCACGTTACCTACGGGCATTACTTCCAGCTTCCCGTTTTCGATGACCTTTATTACAACCACGCTTATGACCTCAGGGGCGCATTCAAATACATCGGCAATCCCAATCTCAACGAGCAGAAAACGATTGCCTATGAGGCCGGAATCGAGCACGGATTCAACGATTATCTGAAGTTGTCCGCCGTCGGATTTTACAAGGATATCGCCGACCTGATCAGCAACAGGAAGTTCAGGGATCCCCAGACCGGTGGTATATTCTGGATTAACATGAACTCGGATTATGCGCGCGTAAAGGGATTTGAATTTACCCTGACCCAGCGTCCCTGGAACAATATTTCCGGTACCGCTTCTTATACTTACCAGATCGCGAGAGGCCGCGCTTCAGATCCCGAACAAACCTTCCTGGACGATTATAGAAAAAGGAAGCCTAGGACCGAAGATGCGTTGCTTGACTGGGATCAGCCGCACACCGCCAAAGTCAATATTAACTACAGGGTTCCGGTCAGCGACAACTTGATCCTTGGTGATTGGGGTTTCGATGTCGTTTGGACTTTCGGATCCGGCAGACCGTATACCGGAAGCGAAAATGTCGTTCCGCCGGCTTTGCCGCCTATTAACAATGAAAGATATCCTTCTATGTGGCAGCTCGATATCCGCGTTGATAAAGGCGTGAATCTTTATAAGAATTACAATCTAAACGCCTTTGTTGAGGTACAAAATGTTACCGACAGGGCCGATATCGATCCCACAATCAACTTTATAGACGACACCGTCGTCGACCTCGATATGTACGAAGCGACCGGCGATCCGTCAGGACAGTTTACCGATCCGACGATTTACACGGCTCCAAGAAGAATTCTTCTGGGTATGCAGTTATCGTTCTAAATGGACCCCGACAGATGAAAATTCAAGGAGGTTTTAATAAGATGACAAAAAAGAAAACCAGAGGGATTTTCGGCGGACTGCTGATGTTGTTTTTGATCGCATTTATCAGTGTGTCGTCTTGGGCTGCCAATAGAGACGCAGTCGAAAATCCCCTGCTCAGATCCGTAAGATCTGCGAAACCGGCTGTGGCCGACGAGGTCATAGTGGATGTGGGACTTATCCATTCCCGGGTTACAAATAACACCGTGTTGCCGGGCGGAACAAATGAGTGGACTATCATATTGGGAGATGATACTTCAGTTCTTCCGTCCATGACATGGCTTTATCCGTCAATTTATACCAACAACCTTTATCTCTATTTCGCGACCGTGAGAGTTGGAAAAGGCGAGCAGCTGGTGCATTTCTCAACCGATACTTCGCCCGGCATGGAAACAACGTCAATTAATACAGACCCATCGGCCGTGAGCCATCTCGATACCTATTTCGAGATATCGGATAACTCTCCGCTGGTTTCCCCGACCGATTATATCGGGATCAAGGCTCACGCTTATTCTTATGCCTGGTCTGAAACCTATCGTGACGATTTCATTATTCACGATTATTGGTTCTTGAATCTCAACCCCGCCGCTCTTGAAGATATTTATATCGCGTTGCATGCCGACTGCGATGTATCGGGCGCTGCCGGCGGATCGGATTTGCAGGGTTTCTGGCGCGATGATCTCATCGACTATTACAGGAATGACGCTACCAAAGAGTACATCTCCTACATGTACGACTCCGATAATACTTCTATTGCTGGCGATGATACCGGCGGGAAATTTTTACCCAAGGAATCTACCGGTTATATCGGTTCCAGGCTCCTTTACTGCCCGCCGATTATGGGGTCGACTGAAGAGTCCGTTCAATCGGGGCACGGCTGGTGGGACTGGAACTCGGATCCAGGCGAGGATTCCGACTGGATGCTGCTTATGACTGACGGTCTCTGGCTCGATCCTCCGCCCTCACCGCACGATTTCCGGTTCCTGCAAAAATTGGGACCGTTTGAAATCCCGGCCGGCGATTCCATAAGGGTGGTACTGGCTCTTGGTATCGGAGAGGGGCTTGACGGATTACGCGCCAATCTGGCCTGGGCGGATTCTCTGTTCAAACTCGATTGGGTGGGTCCCTCCGCTCCTTCGGCCCCCGTGTTTATCGCGGACCCGGGAGACAGGGTTGTGGAACTGACATGGGAAACTAACGCGGAAACCGCTCCCGATCCCGCCACCGGATTAATAGATTTCGAGGGTTACCGGGTTTGGAGAAAAACCGGGGAAGGGGGCTCCTGGACTTTATTGATGGAATGTGACCTGATTAACGACATCGGCTTTAACACCGGCCTGGTTCATTCCTACTCCGATACCGACGTCAACAACGGTTTCCAGTATTACTATGTGGTTACCGCTTATGACCGCGGCGAGCCCGAAAATGGAATCGAATCGTTTGAATCGGGGCGCGGCGGCGCCGTGGCCGTGGAACCCGGTTTAAACTCGCTGACGTCAGGAGCCGATCGAACCGGAATACATGTCGTGCCTAATCCCTTTGTGAAGACTTCTCCCGCCGGATTTGGTTTCACCCCCGATATCAATAATCCGTCCGAGGAGAGAATTCAGTTCGTTAATTTACCGGAAGAACCCGCCACGGTTACGGTTTACTCGCTAACCGGAGACGAGATTATCGTTCTTGAGAAACCCGTGACTGAAAGAAGAGTAAGCTGGGATCTTATCACCAAATCGACCCAGAAAATCGTTGCCGGCGTATATCTTTTTGTGGTGGAGTCCGACGGGCTCGACGAGAATTTCATCGGCAAATTCATGGTCGTAAGATAGGAAATGGAGGTAAGAGATAAAATGAAAAAATTCCTGATTCCTGCGGTTCTTCTGGCGGTCATGGGTCTCTGCCTTCCGGCTCATGCCCAGTTTGCCAAAGTCGGTACCGTGGGATTAAAATTCCTGGATATTGGCGTCGGCGGCAGGGCTCTTGCCATGGGCGAGGCCTACGCTGCAGTCGCCAATGACGCATCGGCGATTTTCTGGAATCCCGCGGGGATTTCCAACCTGGAATCCGGCGATATTTTTCTCGGTTATACCAACTGGCCTGCCGAAATCAATCTGTATTCGACAGCGCTGGTTGCCAAAACCGGATACGGCTATATCGGCGGTTCCTTTACAATTCTCAATACGGGTCTGATGAACAGGACCGACCCGTATGACGACGATGGTGATGTCCTGGGTAATTTCGCCTATGAGGACTGGGCGGCAGGCCTGACATTCAGCCGTTACCTGACAGACAAGTTCGCTTTCGGAACCACTTTCAAGCTGGTTCGTGAAAAGCTTGCGGATTGGGATGCTACCGGCTGGGCTGTCGATATCGGCACCTTCTATAATACCGGCTACAAATCCCTCCGTATCGGTATGGCCATCATGAACTTCGGCCCGGACATGAAGTTTGACGTGGAAGATATTGACGGTGTTGCGGGCGGTATCGAGGACGACATTGATAACGACGGGGACGGATTTATTGACAACGACACGGAAGAAGAAGCCGTACCATTGCCGTTAACCTTCAGGGCCGGTATCGCTATCGACGTCATGGAAACCGCTTCGTCGAAAACAACATTGAGCGCCGAACTTATGCATCCTTCGGACAACGAAGAAAGATACAATTTCGGCGGCGAATATCTATTCAGCGATATGCTCGCGGTCCGCGCCGGGTGGAAGGTTAATGCAGACGAGGGCGGATTCACGGCGGGCGCCGGCTTCAAGCTGCCCCTGGGCGGTTTTGACGCCTCGTTCGATTATGCTTACAACGATCTTGGAAAGTTGTCCGATGTTCATCGTGGCTCTTTCAGCTTTACCTTTTAACGGTGTAGAAGACTAAGGAGGGTTTTAAGTGAACTTTTTCAAAATACCGTTAGTGAAGGTAATTGGGCTGCTGGCGCTGGCCATGCTGTTTGCGGCGGGTTGTACCGAAACCCCTGATGAGCCCGACCCCAACATCGATCCCAATACCTTCATTACGAGTTACAATATCGGAATTGCGCCGGATTCCAGCACCTATTATCCCACGACCGTATACTGGAGAGCTTCCGATCCTGACGGTGACGCTCTGTGGTATATTTACGACGTGGAGGACGATACCGGCGGAACCGTGGTTCCGCTGGATACCACCTTTGAGACATCCGTCAATATGTCCATCAATTTCCCGACCGGTACCGAGGTATACACCTTCACCGTGTGGGCGGAGGATAATACGGGCGCACCCGATCCCACCCCGGCTTCCATTGAGATTGCCATTTCAACGGTGAGAAGTCTCGATGAGTTTGTGCCGAATACAACGGCAATCACTGTTCCGCCGAACGGCGCTTCCACCTCAAGGGGCGTGCCTTTCGCTATCGGTGGCGACGACGTGGATGGAATCGTAACTATCTTTGAATGGGCGGTCGACGATGTAAGTCACGATACCATGTGGACGGCTGCGACGCCCGATGTAATTACGGTAAGCTCTTCCAGCGTTATAATTGAATTGACGCCGGCCGAGCTTACATTCGGCCCGCATACCGTTTACTTCAGGGCGGTGGACAATGCAGGGAATGTTGATCCCTCGCCGCTGAGCGTTTCCTTTGTGTGTGAGGCCGGTTACGAACCCGAAGTTTCCGTTTCGGTTTCGGAAGGATTTAATTTTGTGGTTCCTTATACGGCTCCCATAATCGATACGCTGGAGATTGAAATTACCGCTCTTATGGACTTTTATTATGGGGGCCTGGATCATTTCGATATTGTTACCAGCGAGGGTGATGATATAACCACCACCGATTACTCATTTGTTATGACCGATCTTTCGGCCGGCAGTTACTGGTTCGTTGTTACGGCGACCGACCTGGCCGGGAATTCCTCCTTCGATTCGACGAATTTCGGTCTCGTTGAACTGGCGGCGGGAAACGGGGTACTATGTGTAAACGGTGTTTCCTGGAACGATTACGGTGAGGCAGTACCTGTATGGGAAGGCGGAGCCTACTGGGGCAACAGAACCCATTTTAAGATCTGGGACCTGTTCAGCGGTTCGCCTGCGGGCGGAGATTTCGCGGATAGCCTTCTCGGAACCGGAGAGCCGCCGCTCTGGACGATCGATACCTTGTTCTTTGACGCCATCGTCTGGGCTTACAATAGCTACTCCGGCGACAACGAATACTGGGAAGACGATGACTTGCAAGCGGCCATAATGGCTTACCTGGAATCCGGCGGAAGTCTCTTAATAATGGGACGGTACGGCGCCTTTATTTTCGAGGACGGTTCTCAGGAATTCGCCGATTATGTTCAATATTCCAGCGCTAACGTTGGATTAAGTCCGGGATTCCTTGATGCTATTCATCCTGATTTTACCGATATTACCATTAGAACCAGCAGCAGCAGTTGGACCGATGCTATCACAATAAATCATCCCAGCAAGATAGATATATACTCGGCCGACGACGGTACGCCCGGATTCGGCTGGATCATCGAACCCAACGGAGCCGAGGGCGGTGGAAAGGTTGCTTTTGTCGCAGGCAGGCATTATCGCTTTACCATTGCTGAACTAAAGTCAAACGTAGACGTAATCCTGGCGGATTACCTCGGGATTGAAAACTAACCATTAACCGGAGAAAGGAGTTAAGAGATGAGGAAATTATTGTTACTACTCGCGGCCGGTTTGATGGTTAGCGCCTTCATATTCGGCTGCAGTACCGAGGATCCCTGGAGTCCCAGCCCCAGCAACGAGCTGGTGCTATCATTTGTATCCGGGCCGTCCGGCGAGGTCGCTTACGGGGCCAATATTTCGTTCTCCTGGACCTCCAGGGGCGGAGTCGGCGAGGTTGTTTACAGGTATAGATTGGGTGCTGATTCCTGGTCGGCCTGGTCCAATGTAACCACCGTGAACTACCAGGACGTTACCAGCGCCGATACCATGTACGTGGAAGCTCAGGACGAAGCCGATCAATCCAACGCTATTTCACAGGGATTTACCGTCGGTAGCGCCGGTGGCGCGGATACCGAGGCTCCCGCTGTCTGGATCGTAAGCTCCCCCGCGGAGGGCAGTTTCGTGGCGACCGGGTCGTCCGTTTCAATCAGCTGGATGGGCGAAGACGCCGTTGACGGAGACCACCTGAATTACTGGTATTCATTTGCCGGTGTCGATTCGGATACATTGCCTGCAACAACCATTACCTATGATAATGTTTTAGCCGGCGCAGTTACCTTTACTGTCTGGGCTTCCGATCAGAGCGGCAACGAAGCGGATCCCGCATCCGTCAGCTTTACTATTCAAGACGCCACTATCCTCTATGTTGATGATTTCCTATGGATCGACGCCGCAACCGGCGGTGTTGATATGGTAAAGGAGCGCGATCAGAAGAATTTCTACCGTAGCGCTCTACAGGGTAAAGCCTTCGCAGAATGGGATGTGGCTATCGACGGTGTGCCGACCGCCGCGGATATGATTCCCTATAATGTCATAGTCTGGTGCGCGGATTCGGATATCGGGGCTAATGACTTCACCTGGTACGACAACCAGGATCTGATCGATGACATGGATGCCTATTTGACCGGCGGGGGTAAACTGCTTGTTACCGGTCCCTGGACGATAGGGGATTTGCAGGGTTACGATTATGTAGTGGCCGATACCTCTTTTGCCTATGAATGGTTTGCTGTTGATACCATACATCAGGTCATTGATACTACCTGGTGGTGGGACGACACCCCATTCGATACCTTGGTTGCGTTTCCCGATTCAACCGTGATTGATACTTCAGATATGGTGTCCTGGGATTACTGGTCCCATTTCACCTGGGCCGTGGCTGTCGAAAACTCGCTATTTGATATTCCAGATTCCATGAAGATCGACGTTGCTAAAAATGGCGACCAGGATGATTACGCAATAGAGACCCCGATATTAAGGAACGACCCGGGGACCGGGATAACAACTGAGAAGTTATTTACCTGGGGTTTAGATGTTGATGGTGACGAACCAATTCCTTATGGATCTCCAATAGGTCATGTTGTTAGCTTTAGCGGCGTTCGGCAGGTTGCCATGTTAAATTTCGATACCTACGCTATGCCGCTTCCTCAAATCACACAGACGTTCCAAACGATCCTCGAGAAATTTGGCGAATAGCAGAAGTTGAACCTTGAATTCCAAGCCCGTCCGCAACCCCGCTAAAGCGGGGCGGGCGGGCTTCTTTTTAAGAAAAATGAAATATGTAACAGTATTTCTCCTAATATTGTCTGCAGCCTCGCCAACGTTCTCGGCGAACGGCTATTTCGCAGAGATCGACAGCATCCTGGCCGATTCCGCTCTCTCCAATGCCCTCATCGGGTTGGCGATATACGATATTTCATCTGACAGCATGCTGTACGGTTTGAATGCCGACAGGCTATTTTCTCCCGCTTCCAATTTAAAGCTGTTTACGTCCGCGGCCGCCCTGGAATTGCTCGGACCCGATTACAGGTTTAAAACGAAATTCTCCCATTCCGGCAAAATTGATAATAAGGGGCGTTTAAAAGGCGATCTGATTATCGCCGGCGGGGGAGACCCGCTTATTTCCGGGAGGTTTCGCGACAGCATCACCGAAGTTCTATATCTTTGGGCCGACAGCCTGCCGTCTTATGGCATAAAAGAGATTAGAGGCGATATAATTGTCGATAATTCTTTTTTTACCGGTCCCGAGCTGGGCGCCGGATGGTCCTGGGACGATTTGACGTACTGGTATGCCTGCCCCGTGACAGCGTTGTCTTTTAACGATAATTGTGTCGACCTGGAATTCGTCCCGGGATTGAAAGTAGGAGACAAGGCCAAAATTGTTTTAAACCCCGAGACGGATTATATTAAAATTACTAATAACACCGTCACACTACCGGCCGACTCCGAATTCACTCTCGATTATTACCGCACGCCCTCCACAAACGACGTCGAGTTTTTCGGCGGTATCGCCATCGATGATTCCGGCCAGGTCGATTATGTATCTTTACATCGGCCCGAGATTCACTGCGCTTATATTTTTTCCGGCGTTCTAAAGGCTAAAGGTGTCGATTTCGACGGGGATATTTTTAATATTAATGACCTTAGTTACGAAAAGCAAACCGATATCATGCAATCAAAAAAGCCGCTTTTTGCATGGCAATCCGACTCATTGGGAGTTGTGGTTACGGTTATCAATCAACGAAGCCAGAACCTGTTCGCGGAGCTTACGCTTTTGACCATGGGAAAGGAGATAGGCGGCGAGGGGAGTTTTTCTAAGAGCATCGAAATCGTCGAGGCGTTTTTCGATTCTATCGGGATAACTTCCGATGATCTCGATATGAACGACGGTTCCGGGCTATCTTATATTAACCTGGTAAAACCTGACGCTATAATCAGGCTTTTGAGATATATGCATAAAAGCGATTATTTTGAAACCTATTATAATTCTCTTCGCACTCCCCGGGATTTCAGACTGGTGGGAGTGGAAAACAGGCAAGATGTCAGGGTCAAGGGTGGCACGATAGCCAATACCAGGACTTATTCCGGTTATCTGACCGGTCCTGAAACCGGCCGTCTATTGGCTTTTTCAATAATGGTCAACAACTATAGCTGCCCCAAAAAATATGTTGAGTCCTGGCAGGATTCGATACTCGAAGTATTGCTGAAGAATTTCTGATGGATTTTTTCCGCTATTCGAAAGGAGAGCTTCATTGCGAGGACGTGAAGGCCTCGCGCCTGGCCGAATTTTTCGGCACGCCTCTCTATATTTATAGCTTAAAAACCTTCATAAGACATTTCGAGGTGATCAGAAAGGCCTTTGGCAATAAGCCGCACATTATATGCTATGCGACCAAAGCCAATTCCAATCTCGCCATTTTGAAAACTGCCCGGCTTCTGGGCGGGGGAGCCGATGTTGTATCCGGTGGAGAGTTGCGGCTCGCCCTGAGGGCAGGAATAAGACCGGATAAAATTGTGTTTTCGGGCGTGGGCAAAACCGACGATGAAATCGAACTCGCCTTGAGCTTGAAAATACTATTTATCGCCGCCGAATCTATCCAGGAACTGGAATCTATTGCCCGTATCGCGAAAAGACTCAAAATAACCGCTCCGGTTGCGGTCAGGGTCAATCCCGATATAGATCCCCGGACTCATCC
>CP070742.1:735123-738029 GCA_020348065.1 Candidatus Zixiibacteriota bacterium | reverse complement strand
TATTTTTTGTTGCGAATAATTGTGGTCTCACGCCGCACCCCGCCGAATGAGTGAATGTCAGCCCACCCTAACGTGGAATATACTATCGGTTTTGGGGTGGGGCAACGTAAAATTCCCGCGAGATTCGCGTAAAAAATCTGGTTTGATATCGCTTTCGGCAAACCTTTGTGAGCCAAAATATAAAAGTATTTTATTTTTCGATTTATTATGGCTTTCTTATGGAATATCATCAAATCTCCATTGTATCTATCCTGATGAAACTTTGCCCGAATTGTCGACGTAAATCTAACAGGCATAAAATCGGCTCTAATGTTTAAAGCCAGAGTAATTGTAGATTATGATTTTCATTTATTAAAAATTTGTTGGAGGACAATATGATAAAGCTCTTAATCCCCATGATTTCCGCAACGTTATTGGTAGTCTGCAGCCCGTCGGTTCAGGAAGATTCGCCGTTTAAGACCGTAAAATTGACTGACAAGATTTATCAGCTTTCCACCGATGAGGGCGAGTATACCACCAACGTCCTCGCTTTTGTGGGAGATGACGGCCTTCTTCTGGTCGACACCAACGCCGAGGAGTATGCGGAGGAGCTCAAAAAACAAATTGAGTCTTTCGGCAGAGGCCTGCCCAAATTTATAATCAACACTCATCGCCATGTGGAGCATATCGGCGGCAATGCTGTTTTCGGCCCGGATCCGGTGGTGATCGGGCATGATCTGATAAGATCCAAACTGCGCAGCGGGAGCTACCTGTTCGACGAGTATTCCGAAATTACCATGCCGGATATCGGCCTTACCGACTCCATGTATCTCTATTTCAACGGGGAGAAGATCAGGCTGATTCCGATGGGCGGGAGCCACGACGATAACGAGATTATCGTTCATTTCACCGAATCCAAAGTGGTGCATCTCAGCTCCCTGGTGAACGGTCTTAATTTCCCATCGATTGATTCCGACGGCGACGTTATGAAATTCGAGGAGATAGTTTCAAAGGCGATAGATCTGCTGCCTGATGACGTGATAATCGTCTCCGGCCATAACAGCAACTGTACCAGGGCCGACCTGTATGATTACGTAGATATGCTCCGCAAGACAACCGCCATTGTGCGCAACGGCCTGGCGGAGGGTAAGACCGTCGAACAGATGCAGGAGGAGAAAGTCCTTGAGGGATTTGAAAAATACGCTGCCAGCTATGTCAGCCCCGAAAAATGGATCAGTTACCTTGCCAGCGGCATTAATAAGGAAAAGAAGAAAAAGACCATATTCGAGCCGCTTTATTATGCCTACAAGGAGAATGGGATCGATGCAGCCATAGAAAAGTATAAAACGCTGAAAGCGGAATTTCCGGATGAATATAAGTTTAACGACGCGGCGCTGGTGGTCATCGGGAGCAAGCTTCAAGCAAAAGCGAAATATACCGATTCGGGAAAAATACTGGAGCTCTGTCTTAGTGAATTTCCCGAAGGGGATTACCTTTATTATACTCACTACCTGATGAGCAATTCGCTCAAGCAATCAGGTGAAATAAAAAAAGCGATCGCTCACTGTGAGAAATCGCTGGAGGCCAACCCGGAATTCCAGGGCGCATCCAGTCTTTTAGAAGAGCTTAGGAAGATGTAAAAATAGCGATGCCGATCCCGCTTTCCCCGAATCTTGGTGACCTCCGATTTCAAATGACGTTGTAATCTGTCCGAATCAGTTGAAGGGGTCAGAAAACTATCGAGTTTGAATTTGCAGACACGGGAATCTCGATGTTGAATCTGTGTAAAATAGCGGGATCTTAAAACGTATAAATATCACTTTACAGGCGCATAGGGATCATATTATTTTTTTCCTTAAAAGTGGATAGGAATTGATAGAAGCTGTAAAGGATAAGTAGATACCCGGGCGCTTATGGAGCTACAGGGCAAATTAGCAGTGATTACCGGGGCCTCGAGAGGAATTGGCCGGGCCCTTGCGGTGATTCTTGCGAAATCGGGTTGCGGGTTGCTATTAACTGCGCTTGAAGAAGATGAATTGATTTCCTTGAGAGAGTACCTGGCTACGGAAACCGGGATCGAGGTGGCCTCGATGCCCGCCGATCTGGTCAATAGTTCAGACAGGCAATGTTTCCTGGACTGGATCGGCAGGCAGAAGAATCCGCCAGATATGCTAATAAATAATGCGGGTGCGGGTTATTTCGGCCGATTTGCATCTTCCCGCCGAATTGATATCGAGCGGACGCTCACTCTGAACATTCAGGTGCCGACGCTATTGATTCGTGAAATTCTGCCGGTTCTTCGCAAGCGCCCGCAGGCGAAGATTGTCAACATAAGCTCCGCTATCTCCCGTCTTCCTTACCCGGGTCTAGCGGTTTACGGTGCCGCCAAAGGATACCTGTCGAGTCTCAGCGAATCGCTGGCAGGTGAGTTCGCAGGAAGTAATATCAGCGTCTTGTGTTTCCATCCTGGATTCACGGAGACTGATTTCATGAGCTCAGCGGGAATGGACATAGGGAAGGTTCCGAAATTTCTTGTTCGCAAACCGGAGGTGGTGGCACGCCGTATAGTTCGAGCCATCAAAAATGACGTCACCTGGAGTTATTCCGATCTCAGCAGCCGTTTCGGGATTTTCCTGGCAGCTTGTTTACCTCATAGAATCAAGATACGAATGTTCAAAGAGCTTTTCTGGAGGCTCCCCGATGAGGCTTAGAAACCTACTGTTGTTAATTGCGGTCTCTGTCCTGATTTTTCTTGGTCTAAGTTATTGGTATATGGTCAGGTGTGAAGGGGACTGGGAGGGGGTGCCGATGGAAACCGGTATGGAACACGAGCTTGTTGAAATCGAAAATACCCTGCGGGCCGACGTCTCCTTTCTATCGGAGACACTCGGTCCGCGTAATCCGTCTCATTACGCGTCCTTGATCGC
>CP070742.1:691926-735023 GCA_020348065.1 Candidatus Zixiibacteriota bacterium | reverse complement strand
GACGGCTCGATGCCACCGTGTCGTCGCCTTCCTTCAGAAGCTCTATGCCGCGCGAGGTGTAACGGTCGCGCCTGATATACCCCTTGCGCTCCAACGCCTCCAGAACCGCCCGCACGCCGTTGGTGGAACGTATCCCGAACCGCTCGCCGACCTCCCTTATGGACGGCGGCCGCCCGCGATCCAGGATCATATCCTTGATATAATCGAAAATCTCACGCTGCCGGGCAGTCAGATCCTTAGCCATAACTCCCTCCTGTATTCTCATTCAAGTCATTTATTAAATTTTTCAATTACTTCACCCGCTTCATTCCGCTCGGACGTCGGGTTTCTTCGAAACCCGACCTACAGATCTCAAATAATTTTCAGCATCCGAAATCGCAATAAACACACTCCCACACACCTAAATATTTGTTGCCTGAATAGAAATATACTGTTCATATGTTCAATCGTCAAGAAAAAAATAAACTTTAAGATGTGTGAAACTTCAAAAGTCAGCTCAACACAACCTCTTGCAGAACATCATCTTGCGCTTTGGGCGCGAATTCCCGGGGAAGATATACGGAAAAACTGGCGCCGACACCGGACGACGATTCCACGTCGATTCTGCCCCCCAGGCAATCCACAATCCGGGCTACGATGGGCAATCCCAAGCCGGTTCCGCCGATCCTGGTGGTGAAAAATGGATCGAACATCCTCTTCCTGGTATCTTCCGGTATACCAGGACCGTTGTCCGTTACCTTCAGTTTGACCATATACCGTGAATCGACCTGGCAATCCTCGGTAGCAATAAGAATCGTGCCCCCTTCATTCCCCAGGGCCTGGGCCGCGTTGAGGATAAGATTCCAGAGTATCTGCTTGATCTGATCCTCCACCCCCACAACCATTAAAACCGGCCTTTGAACTTCGAACGATATTTTGATATTTTTCGCGATACCGTTATCACCTTTAATAAGATCCTTTAGCTCGTTTATAACCGCACTAAGATCGCATCTGCCCGAAGGGGCTTTGCTGATACGGGCGAAGTTTAAGAAATCCGACAGGATCGTGTTCAATCGCGACGATTCCTTTAGTATCAGTTGCAGAAGCCTGTCGTTATCGCCCTCCAGATGCAGCTCGTCCCTTAAAACTTCGACCGATCCGGATATGGACGCCAGGGGATTCCTGATTTCATGCGCGATACCGGCGGCCATCTGGCCAACCGCAGCCAGCCGATCCGCCGCCATTATCCTTTCGTTCAACCGCTTGGCTTCGGTCAGATCCTGGAAGAGAATAATTATTCCCCTTAGATTTTTATCGTTATCCCTGAGGATAGATGACGACAGCCCTATGGGCGTTTCTCCCTGTCGGGGATGTCTAATAGTCAATTCCGACCTGGCCTCCGCTTTGCCCGCCCGCAATCCGTTGACAATATATCTCTTGAATTCATCCAGACCGCTCAACAACACCTCATCGATATTTTTCCCCCTGGCGTACTCCGGATCGATATTCAGTAATCGGCCGGCAGTATGATTGAAATATACTATCATTCCTTCGGCGTTGACCGTCATCAACCCCGACCGCATCTGCTCCAGAATCTCCTCGGTCTCCAGCTTGATATTGGTTAATTCCCTCGACGTGAAAAAAAGTCTCTCGGCAAAATAACCGGATATAAATGCGAAAAAATAAAACAGGCACAGATGTAAAAAGACTGTATAGAATGCTTCGTCAGATGAAATCCCCATCCCGGCCAGCCCGGCCGGTTCGATTATCCCCTCATATATATTCGACAGGTCAAAAAAGATCGGCAGGGCGTACAAAAGCCCCGCAATAGTGGAGGTGATAATCGATCCCACCAGATGGAAAAAGGGGGCGCTGGAGATTATAGTCATGATAAAAAACAGGATGAACGGTGAAAAATTACCGCCCACCTCGTTAACCAGCAGCCCTTCTATCAACAATTCGCAGGCGAGTATTATGATAACTATACTCCCCATATACTCTTCGGAATAATATCTGGACGCAAAATTATAGAGTATGTATATCAAGGTAAAGGCCGTATATAATGAAAGGAGCGTAATATTAAAGGCGGATGATTTCAGGAAATTCGCCCCGTAAATCACCAGAAGGATAGCAGTCACTGATCTGAAGGCCAGAAACCAGGGTTTCTTGCTGATTATACTTACTGGTTTTTGAATTATCCGGTTATCCATAAAAAAGCCGCCCTCTCGCAAATCAAAGAAATGAGAAAGAGCGGCATCCTCTAATTTTCTTATTGAATTTTGCCGATAATATCGAACATCGGCAGATACATGGCGATAAGTATACCGCCTATTATGGCTCCCATGAATACGATAACCACCGGCTCGATTATCGACGTCAGCGCTGCGACCGCGGTGTCGACCTCTTCATCATAGAAATCAGCGATTTTGGCCAGCATCTCGTCCATGCCGCCGGTCTTCTCACCCACCGAAATCATCTGCGTAACCATGGGCGGAAAAACGCCGGAATCCTTTAACGGCTGGGTGATAGTCTCACCTTCGGCAATCGATAACATCGATTTATTAATAGCGTTTTGAAGCACCATATTGCCGGCCGTTTTGGCGGTTATACTTAAAGCATCCAGAATAGAAACTCCGGACGACAGCAGGGTCGCCAGCGTTCTGGTAAATCTCGATATGGCGCTTTTTCTCATCAGCGGCCCCAGAAGCGGCATTCTTAGCTTGAACGAATCCCAGGCAAGCCTTCCCTTGGGATTTCTTAAAAATATCTTAAATCCTATTATTGCCAGAACAATCACAAACAAAATCAAAAGCGTTTGTTCTCTAAGAAAATTGGATATTCCCAGAACGAATTGTGTCGGACCGGGGAGCTCCGCGCCCAGGCCGCCGAACATCTTGGCGAAAACCGGCACGATAAATCTCAACATCGCGAATGTTACGCCCAGCGCGACTACCATAACGACTATGGGATAAACCATGGCGCCTTTGACTTTTCTTATCAGTTTATCGGCTTTTTCCCTGTACTGCGCAAGCCTTACCAGAATCGTATCTAGCGCGCCGCCAACCTCACCCGCTTCAACCATGTTCACGTATAGATCGTCAAATGCCTTCTTATGCCTGCCCAGAGCCTCTGATAACGTGGCGCCGGATTGCACGGAATCCTTGACCTTCATTATTATCTTTCGCAATTCCGCCGACTCCATCTGAGTACCGAGAATTTCCAGACACTGCACCATGGGCAATCCCGCGGAAATCATTGTGGCGAACTGCCTGGTGAACCGTGAAATGTCAATCTTTTTAATGCCCGATCCGATTTTAATCTGGATCTGCTGGGGTTTCTTTGACACATTGGTTACGAGAATCCTGTTTGCCCTCAGGAACCTTTCCAGTTCAGCCCTGTTTTTGGCCTTGAGTTCGCCCTGAACCTGTTTTCCGCCCAGGGTCTTTCCTTTATATTCATATACGGGCATCGGTTACCTCACTTCCGGTTCGCAAAACTCACATTTGCATTTGCGGGTTGCGAACTGTGCCTGTTTATCATTTCTTCAAATTCCTGTATATTGGACGATCTCCCGATGGCGTCATTTAACGTGATCTTCTTTTTGGAATATATATCGAAAAGCGACTGGTTCATCGTTCTCATTCCGTACTTTTGTCCAGCCTGTATGAGGGAATAAATCTGATGAATCTTATCATCACGAATAACCGCCCTGATAGCCGGCGTGGCAACCAATATCTCCAGCGCCATCACACGGCCGCCCCCGACCCTGGGAATCAGCTGCTGGCAGAGGATGGCCTGCAAAACGAATGACAGCTGCACCCGGACCTGCTCCTGCTGGTTTGTCGGAAATACGTCGACAATCCTGTTTACCGCTTCGGCCGCGGAATTGGTGTGAAGCGTCGCGAAAGCCAGATGCCCGGTTTCCGAAATCGTCAGCGCCGCTTCCATGGTCTCCAGATCCCTCATCTCGCCTATCAGTACTACGTCGGGATCCTGCCGTAAAGCGTATTTCAACGATGTCGCGAAAGCTTTCGTATCTGAATGTATCTCCCTCTGGTTCACAAGACAGTTTTTATGTTTATGCAAGTATTCAATAGGATCTTCAACTGTCAATATGTGCATGTTTCGCTCGTTATTGATCTTGTCTATCAGGGCGGCCAGGGTCGTAGATTTTCCAGACCCGGTCGGCCCGCAGACCAGGACCAGCCCCCTGGGCAATTCTCCCAGTTTCTCCACCGCTTCCGGCAATCCAAGCTCGTCGAATGTCTGTATTTTGAACGGAATCTGGCGAAGAGCCATCGCCACATTTCCCCTCTGCATAAAAACATTGCACCTGAAACGCGATAACGATTCGACCCCGAAAGAGAGATCCAGTTCGGAGTTCTCCTCGAACGCCTGGCGCTGCCTCTCATTCATCACCGAGTACGCCAGCTTTTTGGTCTGTTCCGGACTTAAAATATCATATTCCGTCTTGGTTAATTTACCGTCAATTCGCAAAATCGGCGGCGAGCCGACCGTTATATGGAGATCGGAGGCGTCCCGTTTAACCATATTATCCAATAATTCGCGCAATGTTAACATATCTTATTCCCTTTTTCCTTATCGACTTAATCCTTCATGTCTATAGTCTAGGCGGCGGTTTCGGCCACTACCTCTTCCACCGACGTTATTCCCAACTTCAATTTTTCCAGTCCGGCAGACCTCAACGTATGCATCCCCTCTTCTATCCCCTGCTGTTTTATCTCCGCTGTTGACCCGCCCCCAACGATCATTCGTTCAATAGCCGGGCTGATTGGCATAACCTCGAAAAGCCCCGTCCTGCCCGAATACCCAATGTTGCTGCAATTGCCGCATCCCTTTCCTTCATAAATTTTTAAATCGGCCCCCTCTTCCTTGGTAAGTTGAAGCATTTCCAATATCTGCGAAGTGACTTCTATCTCCTGCTTACAGTAATTACATATCTTCCTGACCATTCTCTGGGCCATTATAAGCTTCGTCGAAGCCGCCACAAGATAACTCGGCACTCCCATATCCACCAGCCTGTTAATCGTGGATGCCGCATCATTGGTGTGCAAAGTGGAGAATACCAGATGTCCGGTTAAGGCAGCCTTAATTGCTATATCTGCAGTTTCGCCGTCGCGTATCTCTCCAACCATCACAATATCCGGGTCCTGCCTTAGAAAAGATCTCAAGGCGGCGGCGAATGTTAAGCCTATATCCGACCTGACCAGGACCTGATTGATTCCGTCAAAGTTAAACTCAACGGGATCCTCGGCGGTCAATACATTAACGTCCGGCGTATTTAATGTTTTCAGCGCCGAATAAAGAGTGGTCGTCTTACCTGAACCGGTCGGCCCCGTTACCAGAATCATTCCATATGGAAGATGGATCGCCCTGTCGAAGTTTTTCAGGGCCAGTTCGGGAAATCCGAGCTTGGTCATGTCGACCATCAACGATTTGGGATCCAGGATTCTCATAACCACCTTTTCGCCGAATATGGTAGGCAATACCGACACTCTCAAATCAACCGTCCTCCCTCCCAGCTTGACCTTAATCCTGCCGTCCTGAGGAAGACGTCTCTCCGAGATATCCAGATCGGCCATAATCTTCATCCTCGAAATAATAGCCGCGCGGTATTTATACGGAATGGGAGCCGATTCCTGCAACGATCCGTCATACCTGTAACGTACTCGGACTCGCTTCTCGTAGCATTCGAAATGAATGTCCGACGCTCCCTTATTAATGGCCTCGGCTATGATCCCGTCCACAAGCTTAACCAGCGGTTTATCCTGAACCTGCGACTGCAGATCCTGTTCGGAAATGTCTTCTTCGGTTTCCTCAATTAATTCCAATTCCCCGTCGGAAATACCCTTGATAATCTCGTTAAGAGCGGAACTGTCTTTATAATAGGATTCAATTGCCTTATGGATGGTATTTTCAGGAGCTATCACAGGCTGTATGTTGCATCCGGTAATAAACTTGATGGCATCCAGAACATATATGTTATTGGGGTCAGAAATGGCAACTATGAGCGTTTTGGAAATTTTCGATACGGCGATAACATTGAACTTCTTTGCAATATCCGGCGGGATCAGCTTTACTATTTCCGGATTAAGCTCGATATCGGTAAGACGCAAGGCCCCGATATTCAGCTGCTTGCCTATGAATTCCGATATCACATTTTCATCGGGCACAGCCCCGAGTTTTACCAGGATCTCGCCTAATTTGCCCTCGCCTTTTTTCTGCATTTCGAGGGCTTGTTGCAGCTGCTCCTCGGTAATCTTCCCGGCTTTCACCAGCATTTTGCCGAGTTCTATTGCCATCTTGTATTCCTGTCCGCTGTCGCTTGCAGGTTTTCAGGGATTAAGTTATTCTTCTTGAAAAATATCATCGAGCTTGGCGTCCGCCGATTCGGCGAAATCATCGCCGATTTCAACATCCGCTTTCTTCCCGTCCATACTGGAATCAAGAATCTTTTTGAGGTTTTCTCCCACTTCCTTGGCGTAAAGTCTTATCATTCCGATTGTTGTACGGTCATCAAAAATGATTACCAGAATCGTCCTCTCGCCTATCAAAGAAATGTGAATGTGATCCTTTTTGCCCTGGTGAAAAAGAACCGAGAATTCGGGCTCGCCAACAAGCCTGGCAATCTCTTTGGTGGATGCGAAACTTCCGGCAAGAAGGGCTGCCAGCGCCGTAGTATCGAGCGTATGAGTGAATCCCTGCCTGGTTATAAGGTGCCCGTCTTTATCCACCAGCAACGCGCACTTGGCCTCCGACTCTTTTATTATCTGGCCCAGAGCTTTATCTATATCCTTTATTTGATCCTCATACAGGACCTGCTGCTCCTGAGTCAATGCTGACCTCCTTTATCTCAAAATACTATTTATTCGATTTTTTAAACATCCCCAGCAAGCCAAACTTCTTGCGTTTATTTTTCACCTTCCGACTTTCCGCCATCTGAGGTTTTCCCAGAGGCAACGGGTTTTTCAGATTAAGATCGGATATCTGGGTTGCCTCCTCATCGAAATTCTGATCCTCCGACGATCTTTCATATAGCGGTTCCCTTACCACTTCAGATTCCTTACTGCTGTCTTCCTGCTCTCGATAATCGGCCTCCTTCGAAGATTCCGGCTCTTCTTCCGCCTTTTCATCAACTGCGGTCTCTTCTTTAAGAATTGCCCGTTCGGTGGTGTCCTCCAGATCCCCGTCTTCTGTATCTTCTTCCTCTTCATCCGGCAGATTCTGTGAGTCTGAAACCACCACATTTGCGAGAGTATCGGAATCCTCCACTATCCCTGGGATTTCACGTTTTTGCTCGGTCTCCGATTTTTCCTCGGTCGCGGGTGATACGGTGTCTGTCTCCGGCGTTTTTTCAGAGATGGCTTGGGCCTCTCCCTGAACGGCGGATGACTGCGGCTTTTCGGATTTATCTCCCGCCGCAGTTTTTTCCGTCGATCCGGAACCGGATACCGAAACTCCCACCGGTTCCGGTTTCGGCTGCTGAGATTTAACCGCGTTTGGAGCGCCCATTTTGTTTTTTCGAATTTCCTCAAGTACCATTTTGCTTATCATTTTCAGGGTTTTGAACACCCCTTCGCCGGACGGCGCAACCGCCTCAAAATGAGGAAATCCCTTTTTATTTAAGGCTTTCTCCAATTCCGATATTTCCATGGCGCTGGGAAGATCCCTCTTGTTATACTGAATAACTGTGGGAATACTGTCGATATCATATCCGTATTCCGCCAGATTGTCCTGCAAATTCTGAAAGGATTCCATATTTTCATCGAGCTTCTCAGCCTGGCTGTCCGCTACAAACACAATACCATCGACCCCCCTGAGCACAAGCTTCCTGGTTGCGTTATAATAAACCTGCCCTGGGACGGTATACAGCTGAAATTTGGTGGCGAATCCCTTAATAGTCCCGACATTCAATGGAAGGAAATCGAAATAAAGGGTCCTGTCGGCATCCGTCGCCAGGCTTATAAGCTCCCCTCTGGTCTCCGCCGGAACCTTTTTAAACACATATTGCAGGTTCGTGGTCTTTCCCGAAAGTCCCGGACCGTAATAAACGATTTTGGAAATTATCTCTTTATATGCGTAATTTATCGATGCCATCGGGTTCTATCCCTTCTATTGTCCTTTGATTCTCGATATGGCGTTTTTAATCTCCAGTCTCACCATGCCTACGTTTACTTCCGGTTCGGTCACCACGGCAAGAATACCCACGCCGGCGTCATTAAGGAATATCTTTCCCTCCCCCGCCTCGATAGTTATCCTGTCAGGGTTATGCTGTTTCAACCTTTCCATGGCTTTGTTTACATTTGAGACTATGGAGGCCGCCAGAGCCCCCACGGTTTCGTCCTCGAGTCGCTCGTCAAGGTCGGCGGCGATAATAATCCCGTCGCCTCCAACAAGCATGGAACCCTGAATGCCGGAGGTTTTATTCAGATCGCCAAGGATATTATACATGTGAAGCCTCCATTGCTTCTTCCTTTTTTATCGCTTCCGGCCTGACGGTATAAACTTCAGCCGGATATTTTTCTTTTATGTGATTCGTTATCATCTCAAGTGTCCTCTGAATACGAACATTTAACAGATCGTCCGCCTTTTGGTCCGCAAGCACGACAAGATGAAAATTCATTGTGGCCGCAATGGTCAACCATCTGTCATCCGTCTTGAGCGAAACATATCTGCATCCGGGATTGATTATTTTTTCAATAATCCGATCGGCGATATTAAATATCTCCGGCCCCAATGCGGCATACGTTTCTCCATGCAGCAGGCTGGGCGGACTGCAGGCGATAACCAGGCCTTCATGATCGGCTATGACGGCCCCTATAACTCCCGTATAGTCGGTAAGATAGTCCACGGCCGTCTGAAGTCTGCAGTCTTCTTTTAAACCTTTCAAAATTTTCTCCTTGTCATTCCACCCCGATCGATGCATCCGCCTTGCTGAGCAAATCCTCGATTTTCAATTTCAAAGAACCCATACTGACATCGTCACGGGCAAATATCGTTAAAATGAATTTATCTTTATTGAAGATCCACAGCTTTGAGGATTGCGTCTCTATCAAGATTTCCCTGGCGGGGCCCAGGTTTATCTTGTTTCCGCCCGCCAATGCCATATCGAAAATACTTTTCGACAGAGCTCCTATCTCCTCCCTTGAAATAAAACCGTCAAAACGCCCCTCCAGTACCAGGCCTTCCTCAGTTACCACAACCACTCCCATAACCCTGGGCATTATTTTTAATAGACTCACTATATCCGAAAGGGAATAACTCCGCTTCCGTCCCGCAGGCCCGTCCTCGCCCTTGATACCATTTTTAGAGGGGCTTCTCTCCCCGCCGATCATGGACATCAGGTTCAATACCAGCTCATCCTCGGGATCCGACGAATACAGTCTCTCCAGAATTGTCCCCGCTTCGGTTATTTTCCCCAATCTTATGAATATCTCGGCCTCGAGAATATCTATGGCGCGCGACCTTCCTGACGATTCTATGGCTTTTTCCAATTCTGCTTTGGCCGCCGTATAATTCCCGTCGGACATATGAATTTTAGCCATCACAACGCGAGCCGAAGAATAGCCGGGATGTAATTTCAATCCTTGCAGGCATACTTCGCGGGCTTTCCTTATATCCCCTTTTTTGCGATATGCGTCGGCCAGCGCCGCGAATATCTGGCTGCTGCCATCGCTCGCAAGGATTTTTTCGCACTTTTCAATGCGGTCTTCTAATTCTATCGTATCAACCATGGCAATCCCTATAAGTAGTTTTCAATCATATAAGATATCGACATTTTATTGGGGGAATTTAGAGATATATCAAGGGATTATTGGACGATTTATTCAAGTCCGCGCTTATAAGAAATCAGCCCGATAAGGAAAAAAATCATGGACCCGCAATTCGTAATTAGCAGAGCCGGCCTGAGATCGTAAACGTGAATCAGAATCTCAAACAGGTCAAGAAGATGGATTGCTCCTCCCACGGCAGCGAGTAAAAATCCTATAAAAATAAAAAGCCATGGGGTCCCCAGACTACCGCCTTTAAGGGATAGGAAAATAGTTAACGCGAAAACCAAACATCCCACGGATGTTGCAAAATATAACGATTCTCGAACCAAATTATATGTCTGGGATGATATGGCCCAGCAAAAATCATAATTGGCCAGAACCAAAGCCAATGTAAGACAAGCTGTTAAACGGTTCATTCTACCTGTCTCTTAAAATCCGGGTGAATTCTTCCTCGAGACCGTATTTGACGGAAATCTGACGATTTTGATTAATTATGTTATGAATGTTGATCCTTATTTCCGATAAAAGCCTCTTATATATTTTTGAGCCCAGACTCTTGTTAACGGCGTTCAGATAATCATTCAAAAGCGAATTGAAATTCGATACTATTTTCCAGATTCTCGCTTCCTCGGGCAGTTTTTTGTACATCTCCAGGAAAAAATCAAACCTTATCTGGCCGTCATCGCCGATAAAATTCTTGTCGAGATTGGGGTAATAATTTTTATTGATTTGAAATGTCTCCGAGATCACCTTATGCCCTTTCCCGCCGAGCTTTTCCTTGATATTTTCAAAAATATAATTCAGGTTGCCCAGATATATCTGCGCCAGAAGTTCCGCCAGGGCTTTTTGTTCCATCTCGACGGTTTTCTCCTCAACGACCTCTTTTGCCGGTATTAATAAGCCCTGCTGAAGAAGGTTGGCAAGCGCTTTACAGGTGATAAATCTGTCAAGATAGCTGTCCTCGATTATTTTGGATAATTTCTTTCCCGATCCGATCAGGGCCATCAAAATGATTTCGTTTTTGGTCAGATGTATCTCGTCGGTTTTGAACGCCGGATCGCGGGCTAATTCCAGAATCGTGCTATCCGGCGGCAACACCTTTTTCAGCTCCTCCCATTCGTCTATGCGCCGGGTTCCCTCCATAATTATGTTCATGGGATTTAATTCGCTCAGAATAGAATCGGGAGGAGGAGTTTTGTCCTGCAGAAAATCGAAAAGCCCGTCTTTCCATCCAAAAAGGCTGTAGACGATTTCCTCGATCTGCATTTTTAAACCTTCGATTATCTCCTCGCGGGTAAACAGGTTTTTTTCAACAAGCAGGGTGCCTATTTTTTTGCCGCTCTGCTGACCGGCTATAACCTTATTCAGATCCTCCCGCGAAATCCTCCCCTTCTTGACCAGAATAGTCCCGAAAAGATCCTGGCTGTCGTTGGAGGTCGCAAAGACCAGCATACCGCCCTTAAAATAAATAATCTTCTCATCCTTGTCCTTGGTGATCTTCAACCCGCCCGTCATTTTAGACGTAAATATCAGTTGAAATACATCGGGCAACGATACTGTGTTCAGGTTTCCCGCGAAACTCACCTTTTCACTCCTCGATGTGGGCCGAATTCATGGTCTCAATCTGCAACTCGCCGTCAATCTCGGCCAACCTGAAACCGCCGTAAATTGATGTCGCAAAAAGCCTGTCGGATGAATGTGTCAGATCAGATCTACTCCTGGGAGCGCCGGTCGAGTAGCGATCCGGAGAAAACACGACACATTCCGGATTCAGCCTGTCAATCGTATTCATACAATCGGTCCGGGCATATACGCTCCAGGGTAACTCCAAAAGAGCTATCCTTTTATCAAATTGGATCTTCCGCATATTCTGCGTACCGGACCGGCCAGCCATAATCAAATAGTATTCCCCCGCATCAACCTGCATACAGGGCGGAATATGAATTCCTCCCTCAGTATTATCGGATTGCCCCCATACAAACTTAATCCAATCCGGGAGCCTCGAATAATTTTTATCGGAAACGATTCCCTCATTACCGCCTTTTCCGAATAATTTATTCAACTGTACAATATTGGGCGAAAATAACTCTTTTATCGATTCGACGGTGTGAGAACCGGGCGTCGAACTGACCAGCCATTCCAGTCGCTCGCCATGAAAGTTCAGAATATTAGACATGAGAGTATTTTCGATATATTTATCCTCACGGTAAATATCGACACAGCCCAGCGCTTTCCCGGTTTTATCCGTGTAAATCCACGCTCGATTCAATCCCACATCAATAAATTCGATAGTCCATAACGGTTTCCTTTCAAATACCTCCGGCCAGACTAATAGATTAAAACAAAAAATAATCGAAATTGCCCCTTTTGCGCTGAACCTGCGTTTGAATAAAAGTTCGTACAAAAGGTAAAGCGCCGTCCAGTAAAGAAATATCGCCGGCCAGCCGAGGGACGGCGTTTGCACAACCGCCAGCGGAAGATCATAGAAAAAACCGAGAATGACTTCGACCGTGTCCAGTATAAATTCTAAAAGAAAACCCGATACTATTTCCAACCAGCCGCCCGGCAGCGAAACAAAATAGAGAGCTATTCCCAGTGATGACGCAAAATAGGCCAGCAGCCCAACCGGCAGGTTGGCTATAATCCCTACCAGGGGAATCCTGTTGAAATATGATGCCATTAACGGCATTACCGCTGCTTGAGCTGCTACGGTAGTCGCAACCGCTGCCGCGAACCACCTGATCCAGCGAAGCTTTTTTCGAGTTAATGGCTTAATAAACTTATACATATCGGGTACGACATAGACGATTCCGAAAGTCGCCGCGAAAGAAAGCTGCAAGCCCACGTCGAAAAGCTGCAGCGGCCTCCAGAAAAGCATAATCAATCCCGCAAATCCCAGCAGATTAATATAATCAGGCTTACGGAGCCATCCGTAGGCCAGAAGCCCCACGGAAGCCATGATGGATGCCCTTACAACGGAGGCCTCGAGTCTGGTAAGAACCGCGAAAAATAAGACAACAGCCAGCAACGCCAGAACCTTCGGCCTTCTTCGTAATCCTATCAGAGTCAGGGGGATAGCCATGACAGTCAGCACCAGGCCGACATTGGAGCCCGATACCGCCATCAAATGAAGCGTCCCGGTATCGCGGAACATGGTCTGATATTCCTCCGGTATATCCCGTCTTTCGCCCAGGACAAATCCCGAGAGTATGGCCGCGGAAACCGGAGACAGGTTCTCCCGGGCAACCTCAACCATATAATTCCTGACCGGCTTCACTACCCAGGATAGAAATGAAGATCCCTTTTTCATAATTGTTACATTATGAGGGCCGCTCACCGACATGGCGGCGAAAATATCCTTGGTATGAAGATATCCGGCATAATCGAAACCGCGCGGATTTCTGGGGCCTCCCGGTTTATAAAGATAACCCTTTACCGTTACATAATCGGAATGATCGAAATGGGTACCTCCATTCAACACCTTCACACGCAATCGTCCGAATGACGGTATTGTGTAATTTCTTATTGTTAAGGAATCCGTCTCAATAACCAGGTAGGTTCGATCCTCCCTTATATCCGGCTCTTCCACGATTTTTCCGTAAACCGTCGAATTTCCACCTATGTCGGCGAGATTTTCAATATGATTCGGCGGAAAGGGACCCCCGGCCAGATCGGCCCTGAACCAGCCCAGGAAAAAAAGCATAATGCAGATCGATATTCCAGCAGGCTTAGGATCGTTTTTAAAATAAAAATACAATGAAAATATTATAAATATTATAAATGGAATAAGAGAATACAGGTAATTAAGTTCAAGGGTTGTTGAAAAGACAACGCCCGCGATAAAAAACGTTAACGCCTTTACCAGGGGACGGTTCTTAAAAATTGAGCGGTTCTCTTTGCTCAAGTGGTGGATTTCCAACGTCGATGCGGCCAGAACCAGTGATCCGGGTGTTTTTTTACATATCCCTCAATCAGCGACGTATAAGCCTGAGTTAGTTTTTTTATATCTTTTTCTTTATCTCCCGATGGATAAAATTCAATAGGCGGTTCAATAATCACTTTTTGCCGGGCGCCGTCTCTGATTATGAAGCCGCAGGCCAGGGGAGCTCCGGTCTTGATAGCGAATGCCGCGGGCCCCTTTGGAGTTGATGCGGGACGGCCCAGGAAATTCACAATTACCCCGTCATTCCCGGCATCCTGGTCGGAAAGCATGCAGACCATCCGGCCGTTTTTAACGGCTTTGAACACTCCGCGGGCTGCCACTCCCATCTCAATCAATCCTATATCGAATATCCGACGATGATTGTTCATTATCTCGTTAACAAGCAAATTGTGCTGCTCCCCCACAAGGTAATCTATGGGCCATCCCCTCCTGGAAATAAACGCTCCCATCATCTCCCAGCTCCCGAAATGACCGGTGACCAGCACCGCTCCCTTTCCGGAATCCTTTATTTTTTCTAAATTTTCCTCCCCTTCAATATATAAATAATTCGAAAGATCCTTCTTGCTCAATGAGGGAAACAGCCCGTATTCGATGAAACCCCTGGCGATATTCCCGTATGATCTCGCCGCTATTTTTTCGTATTCCGAATCGGAATATTTATCGCCGAACGATTTTTTCAGATTGTCGAGAGTCACCTCTCTCCTGATCCTGAAAATCGAAAAAGCGAGAAAACCTATTAAGTCTCCAAACAGCAGGGCAAGCCTGTAGGGAATAAGATTCAATACAAATATCAATGTCGACACGGCATAGTATTCAATTTTATATCTTGTCTTTGTCGTCATAATAACCGTCGTAATATCGATTATAGCTGTCGTCCGGGGGATTTATTCGGTCCTCGATTTTCCAGCGTTTTTTGACTTTGGCGCTCTGTCTCCTTTTTAAAATAATTAGCAGAATAAAAAACAACGGAATTAAAAGCCAGAACAGCCTGGCATCAAGCAAAAACAGAAAAAAGTGATAACGCATAGACATCCTTTCATACCAGTTGGCGGTCCAGTTCTGATAGTCGTCGCCAACTGCGATTTTAAAACTTTTATAGAAATCTCGATTGTCCCTGTAAAAATCCAGCAGGTCGGCGAGGAGATATTTATCGGATGATTTTACCAGTTCCGACGCTGCCAGGTAGGATTGGGTATAGGCCAGGTTGGCCTCCGCCCCGCTGAACTCTGAGAGGCCTTCGAGCCTGTAAAGATTAATAAGCCGGTTTGTCCAGACCGCCCTGGCGACCAGGATATCCTGCCCGATATTCCATTCGCCGGAAACCCGCATTGACAGACCCTCGTGTATCCAGCGCGGAAGCCATTGCGATCCCGAGGCTCGATGCAACATGATATGAGTTAGCTCATGCCCGATGAGTTCCCTGAATGATTTACCAACGCGTATGTATTTGGGGGATTTGATTACAATAACTGCGCGGTCAAGCGAGGCCGCACCCGCTCCCCAATCGGGGAAGGACGATCCCACCCGGTTCATGAATTCCTTATCGCTATCGGCAATAAATATAACCACAGTTGTATCCAGCGGAAAATTCAGCAAATCGGAAAGGAAACTGCGATAATGGCCGGCATAATATCTTGCGGAATCGGAAAATACATTATCGGCCGGTAGAATTATTATCTCACCTTTACCGTCCTCCTGAGCCGCGGAACGGCCGAAAGACGATAATAGGAAAAATAAAAAACAAAAGCCCAGAAACAGATTCCGGGCTTTATACCTGTTTTTTTTCATGACTCTATTTTAATTCGTAACTTTCCCCGAAATCGAGAATTATCCCCTCCGTACCCAGCGGTTTTATTCCATCGGCAAACTCCCCGGGATCGCAGGCGATCAGATCGAAGGTGTTGTAATGCATGGGAATAGCCTTTTTAGGCTTTAAGAATTCCACCGCCTTTATGGCGTCGGAAATATTCATGGTGAAATTATCTCCGATGGGCAACATGGCCAGATCGATTTTATCCAGTTCGCCTATCAATTTCATATCCAGAAATAACCCGGTATCGCCGGCATGATATAAGGTCTTGCCATCCGTACGGATAATGAAACCGACGGGATTCCCGCCATACTGAAGCTTGTCCCCCAATGTCGAGCCGTGGTGGGCTATGGTCAGTTTAACGGAGCCGAACGGAAAATCGCGTCCTCCACCGATATGCAAAGGATGCACGTTTTTCACACCTTCGTTCTGACAATAGGTGCATAGCTCGAAATTCGAGATGATCATGGCCTTATTTTCTTTGGCCAGGCTTATGGCATCGCCGAGGTGATCTCCATGACCGTGCGTTACCAATATAAAATCAGCTTTCTTTTGTTCTTTCGTCGATTTCGCGACCGGATTTCCGGTAATATACGGATCAATTAAGATCTTCTGTTTACTGTTATCGAGCGCGAAACATGAATGTCCTATAAATGTAACCTTGATCATATATCCTCCCAACTTTGCCGTTTAATTTATTCATACCAGGGCCCGCTGTCAACCCGATAATCCACATTTTATATGATCACTCGATTACCTCGTCGATTATCCCTCCCCCGATTACATAATCCCCCGAATAAAATACGGCGGACTGACCGGGAGTGATGGCTCTTTGAGGATCTTTGAATGTTACCGTCATTCCGTCACCAAAAAAATCTACGGTCGCCGGGCTATCCTGATGTTTATACCTGATTTTTACCGTCAGTCTCTCTGTAACATCCCGCGCTTCGATTAGCAGGTTGACCGATGACACCGTAAATTTTTCCGCCAGAAGTTCATCGTCTTTTCCCACAATCATGCTGTTATCTTCTCTTTTGATTTTCAATACATATAGAGGTTCTGCCGATGAAATTCCCAGTCCCCGACGCTGTCCTATGGTATAGTGCGCCAGACCCTTATGCTCGCCCAACTTTTCGCCGGCGGCATTATATACCGGTCCCGGCTGAAATGCCGGGGAATCGCTCTTTGACCATCTTCGTAAAGCCCCGGCGTAATCATTATCGGGCACAAAACAGATTTCCTGGCTTTCCGGACGATCCGCGTTACGAAAATGACGTTCCAGGGCAACTTTCCTGACATCCTTCTTAGAACATTCACCGAGGGGAAAAATCGTCCGGGACAGCGCTGCTGACGGTATCCCCCATAGAGCGTAGGACTGATCTTTATCTTTATCTCTTGAACGAAGCAGCTTATACACGCCCGAATCATCGATAATCCTCGCGTAATGGCCAGTGGCGATATAGTCACATTCCAGTTTTTCAGCGTAATCAAACATTTCGCCCCATTTGATATAGGTATTGCAGGCGATACAGGGATTGGGAGTGCGCCCCCTGTTATATTCAACTATAAAATTATCGATGACCTGCTTCCGAAACGGTTCCGAAAAATCAAGTACATAATGAGGTATGTTAAGTTTAGCGCATACCAGCCGGGCATCGTCGATCAGGTCTATCCCGCAGCAGCCTCCCATCTGTGTATTGATCCCCCGCCCGGAATAATCGAAAAGCTTCATCGAGATGCCTATAACATCATAACCTTTTTCCGTAAGCAGCAGAGCCGAAACCGAACTATCCACCCCGCCGGACATGCCGAGCAATACTTTGCCTTTACCCATTATGGCTTCCCTGATTACAGGATATTAATCAAGGCTCACCGGTCAACCGCTGGAATCCGCGTAAAGCGGGGAGATACTCCTCAACCGGTTTACTTCCTTTGCGAGTATATCCACGACGTAATCGACGTCCTCGATACTGTTGCTGCGGCCGAAAGAAAAGCGGATCGAACCCTGCGCCATTTCGCGAGATACGCCCATAGCCCTGAGTACATGAGAGGGATCGGTGGCGCCGGAGGTGCAGGCCGAACCGGTCGAGACCATTATACCTTTCATATCCAGGCTCAAAACGATAGCTTCGCCCTCAATCGCTTTAAACGAGATATTGATCGTATTGGGCACCCGTTTTTCGTAATGACCGTTAAATTGAATATCCGGGATCCTCGCCTTTATCGATTCATAGAACTTCCGGGTTATCTTATTCAGCTTTACGGTTCTTGCGGCGATATCCTTATGGGCGATTTTGATGGCTTCAGCGAGCCCTATTATCCCGGCTACATTCTCAGTCCCGGCCCGCATCCCTTTCTCATGTCCGCCGCCTTCGTTCCAGGGGATAATGTTGGTCCCCGATTTGATATAAAGCAGCCCGACCCCCTTGGGGCCGTATAGCTTATGAGCCGAAATCGAAAGCATATCGCAACCGATATCGTCGATTTTATAAGGGATCTTTCCGGTGGCCTGAACGGCATCCGTGTGGAAATAGACTCCCGCCTCTCTGGTAACCGAGCCGAGGGCTTCTATATCCTGAATCACGCCGGTTTCATTGTTGGCATACATTATCGTTACCAGCGTGGTATTCGGGCGTATCGCCTTTTTAAGATCATCGGGGTCCACAAAACCACAAGAATCGACCGGCAGGAATGTAACCTCAAATCCCTCCTTTTCGAGAAATCTACAGGAAATCTCCACCGCGTGATGCTCGATTGAAGACGTGATAATATGCTTTCCTTTTTTTCTATTGGCAAAGGCTGTGCCCTTTATGGCAAAATTGTCGGATTCGGTTCCGCCCGAGGTGAAAATTATCTCCGAAGCTCTACAGCCCAGAACTTCCGCAATCGATTGCCTGGCGTTTTCAAGCGCCGCCTTGGCCTCCCGGCCGCTCTGATGAAGCGAACTGGCATTGCCGAAAACCTGCGAGAAATACGGCAACATGGCATCCAGAACACCCGGATGCACAGGCGTTGTCGCGTTATGATCAAGGTAAACTGTTCTCATTTCATCACTCCTGTTGTCTCCTGAGGAATATAAAAATATGAAGAGGAGATGTCAACAAAGACTTTTATAGTCTACTTTTGACGGCACGTTTCGATGAGGACCTTAAATAACCTCTTGCTATGAAACCGCTTAGGAATCATCTCCGGGTGCCACTGCACGGCCAGGAGGAACTTAAAATCCGGACCTTCAAAACCTTCAATTACACCATCCGACGAATAAGCCGTCACTTTCAACTTCTTCCCGATTTTATCGATAATTTGATGATGACTCGAATTTACTTCAATGCTGCGAGCCCCGATTATTTCGTACAGCAACGTGCTCTTTTCGATTTTAATCCTATGATAAACGTCTCCGGCTTCCTTCGGATCAGCATGTTTTATCGTTCCGAAAGGCGCGCATGAAAGATCCTGAAAAATCGTACCGCCCAGGGCTATGTTCATAACCTGAAAGCCTCTGCAGATTCCAAAAACCGGGATGTCTTTATTTAATGCTCGCTTAATTATTTTAATTTCAAATTCATCGCGTTCGGGCGCGGATAAGGTGATACTTTTATGAGGTTTTCGCCCGAAATATTTCGGATGCAGGTCCTCTCCGCCCGAAACCAGCAGACCATCAATGGATTCAACGTAATCATTGATAATGGATATTTCCGATGTGTTTGCCAATAAAATCGGAATTCCGCCGGCATTTATGACGGCCTGGTGGTAATCTCTTTTCAGGTAATCAAATCCATGGCGCGACGGCCACCGCCATTTTTTTGAATGAACGGTGGCGGAAAGCGTTATCCCGATTTTCGGTTTCTTAGAATCCATACAATATGGAAAGGTGGATGTTGCCTGCGCTCAAATCAAACTCTTTTTTAAGCCTTACGGCGTAGTCCAGTCTCAGAGGGCCTATGGGGGTAAAAAACTGTAATCCCATGCCTGATGAAAAGGCGACGGAAAGGGGAGTTATATCCGCCAATCGCGAATATGTGTTCCCGGCATCAACAAAGGCCGCGCCTCCGAACCTCCAGAAAAGAGGCCGTCTGATTTCCAGATTGCCCACCATCATGTAACGCCCGCCCTTCGGTTTCCCGAGCTTGTCGCCGGGATCATCCGCTTCTGTAAAAACCGGGCCGAGAGTGTTCTCGGCATAACCCCGAATCGTAGTAGCGCCGCCCAATAAAAATCTGTCTTCCACGCTCGATCTACCCTCTTTTCCCAGGTCATCCAACCAACCGAACCAGAGGCGGGTAGCTATTATGTTCTGGCCGGTTAGAATCTGATACCTGCTCCAGGAAAATTGAGCCTTCAGATAATTAAAATCGCCGCCCAGAATATCTCCGACATAATCGATTCCCGCATAGGAATACGATCCCCTCTGCGGAACGAACAGGTTGTCCCGGGTGTCCCGATCGCCGTATAATGAAATTTTCCTTCGTATCTGATTGTCGCCTTCCTGACGAAACGCTTCCTCCTGGTCTTCCGGGACGTTTTTTATATCAATATACTCGGTTCTGATATTCACTCGAGTGGTGGTAAAACGATCCAGTTCTCTTAAAAGCGACAACTCTCCGGCGATCCGGTTGTATCGGTAACCGAACACCGGATTCAACGTATTCGGTTCATAGGTAAATCCCAGAGACGTCGGAATCCGCAAATTGAAAGGCCAGGGCTCTACGTAATTCAGCTCCCAGGTGGTTCGGATCGATCTGAAAGCTATTTTCCTGTCGAGAGTTGAAAAACTGAAGCTCTCCACGGGACCTTCGAAATCAGTCAACTGGTACAGCGGCCGGACCCCGACAAATATTTTCCTTCCGGTTCCGAAAACGTTTCTGTCGCCGAATCTTATTGAACTTCTCAGGACCACCTCAAAATCTTCTTCACGACCGATTCCCACACCGGCGTTAACGAAATATGATTTCCTTTCAACGTAGCTGAGATTGAGATCGACCCTGCACGTATCGTTTGAAATAACCGCCGTTGAATCGGCTTTTCTCAGGTTTATGATCTTGAACAAGCCGGTGGAATAAAGTCTCTGCTCGGATTCTATAATATCTTTCTCGCTGTACATTTTTCCCCGTTTGACAATCAATTCCCTCTTGACGACGCCGGGATGCGTATAACCTTCTCTTTCCAATGATATGTCACCGTTAACGGTATAAACGGATTCGGCGACGGCATAAATTACATTGACGCTCGAAGTATCGCCGGTAAATTCATATTTTCGATTAATCTGAGTGTACGGATAACCGAAATCACGATATATATCTCTCAGAACGAATCCGGCCGAACGGACCATGATGCCGTTCAGAGGTTCCCCTGGTTTGAAATTTTTAAGCGTTTTGTCGAGCTTGCGGTTGAGCACGGGGATACCGCCCTCGACGCCGATTCCCGAAAGATATGTTCTTACCCCCTCGTCGACCTTAAATAATACAACCGCCTCATCGCCATTCCGAAATATAACCGAATCGCCGACATCGGCAAAAAGATATCCCCGGCGTTCGTAGAATCTTTCAATGGTATTGATATCCGCCGCCACGTTTGACCTGGACAGTTTCCTTTTTTTAACAATATTAAACCAACGATTCGGTTTAGTTAATAAAAGGCCTCTTATTTCCGAAACTGAAAAAGATCGTACTCCGGAAAATCGCACTTCTTTGACAATGATTTTCTTATACTGCGATCGTCTCGGTAAGGACGCGCCGTCCTGACATTGAGCTTCAAATACGGAACAAATAAAAATAAAACTAAAACTCGTAATTAAAATTAATATCGAGCGAAATCCCCTCATAATCTGAACCCTGCTGCCCCTGCGAAGCCTTCAAAAGAAAATTATTATTCAGATAATATTCAACACCCAACATTCTGCCCGGATCATCAGCCGAAAAACGCTGCGAATACCTCAGATACAGGTCCGGAGAAATATATTTCGCCACCGAGATCCTGGTTTTTTCCCGGTCTCTTTCATCCGCCCCAATTTCAATCTCCTCCAATAAACCCTGCGTCGTAAATGGATCAACTCCCATAGATTGGAATAAAACTCCGGCGTTTTCAATTACGCTTCCGGTTCCTCCTGAAGTCACCAGGTTATTTTCCACCAGTAATCTTATAACATCTTCCCTCGACAGGACAGACGTTTCAGTCGTATTAATCTTGGGCTCAAACAATGTACCTGTAATATTAAGCTCAACTTCTGTAATGGATGCCTCGCTTTCACGGTTTCTCAAACGCGTACTGACTATAAAATCAATTTCAGGATTGACGTTGGCGACATTATTAAAAGTCATTATGCCCGATTTGGTTTTAAACTTTCTGCCGGTCAGGCTGTACAATATTCCCTTGTAATCACCCCTTATAACCTCAAGCGTTCCCAGAATGCCGAGAACGCCGACATTTCTGTCGACGTGAATATCGGACTTGAATTCGGCGTCAACTTCGCTGTTTTTAATCCAGATATTATTTTTGGCGGAGATGTCCAGATTAAGATCCCACATAGATGAATCCTCGATCGCGGCATCAGCCAGTTCAAATTCCGGATCGTAGAAACTCTCAAATTCCTCTTTCATGTCAAATTTGGTAACATTGATATCGCCTTTAACGGTGGGGGGTGTGGGGCCGATGATGCTAAGATTGAAATCAGCTATCCCGCTCAGGTCATATTGATCCGACTTAAAAAAGAAATTCTCCCCGATTACGTTTATATCATATAGGAAACTTCCCAATCCCAGCAGTTTCATGGTCCCGCCCGCCCGCACTATCGGTTTTTTATCTTTTTTATCAATCCCCGAAATTAAACCTTTCAGGGCCCTGTCGACCTCGGTTTGTCTGACGGACACGGTAGCCGACGCGTCGACAATTCGAATTATCTCGTTTTCCATATTGATAGTGGCTTGAATACTGTCCAGCGGAGTCTCCAAATAGAGCGTCTTTAAAAAACCGTCTTTTATTTCACCCGTGCCGGTTATTAAAGGTTTTTCGTAGTTGCCTGTAAATGATACATCAAAAAAATACTCGGTAAAAAAACTGTCAATTGTCGAAATAAAAACCTCGCTTAAAATCAGACGATTTCCACTGGCCGTTAATCGCATGTCTACCGGATCATTAGGAAAACGATTCTCGACCTCTTCAAAAGATAGGTTCATCGGCAAGCTACCAAAAAACTCATAATTTCCCCGCGGCGTCTCCAACCGACCCTTTTTCGTAACCAGATAGCCATCATTATAGTCGGATTCGGCTTCAAAATTACCGACAAAAATGTTATCAACTTTCAGGCTGTCCACATTTATAAAAGAGACAATATTCGGGCTGTCGAAATTACCGGAAAATTCGGCGTTGCCGGAAAAGACGCCCTCGATTCTTCTTTCCGGATAGACCCGTTCCAGCAACGGTTGAATTTGAAATCCCTCAGCCAGAAAATCGAGATCCATTTCCAGCTCGGTTGTAACAACCCCTTTCAATTCAATCGCGCCGGAACCAAATAATAATTTAAATCTGCTGAATTCCGTCTCCCTGTCATAAAGCGCGAATACCAGCGGATAGTCTGACGATATTATATTTCCATAAATATCCGCTGTAAGCGTATCCACGGTAAAAACCGGCGGCACAGTAGTACCGTCGAAATTTCCCCTGAACCACATCCCACCGCTCCTGGAGTTTATATGCGCCGAATCAATGAAAACCCTGTCGCCCGATACGATCACCCTGAAACAGCCGGAATCAGTCGTGACGGAATATAATTCGCCGCCGGTCCAGTTGCCGTTAACAGTACCGACTCGATGGCTGATAAATGACTTCAGGTCGGCATTTACGGCCAATACTCCCGGTTCGAGACCATAGGTCCAGCATGAGTCGGAAAGGAACGTAGCCTTTATATCAAAATCCCGGGTGGGACCTGTAACTCGAAAATCCGCGGTTCCTCTGCCCCCGAGATTTTTTATAAAAATCTGGCCGGTATAATCGGTCAAATCCTGAAAATCGGCCTTTCCCCGGACATCGATATCACCGTCGTATTCCAATCTCCCGGCTGCGGAAACGCGGGTATTTTTATAACGGGCTTCAAAGCCGTCATGAAACTCGAGCCGGGATAAATCGAGATCGAAAGGACCGGAGACACTGTCAAAATAGTAATCCTCTATTCTAACCGAGTCGAGTTCGCAATCGATCTGCATAAAAAAGCTGTTGACGCCCAGACCCTCACCGAGCATATCGGCATATCCGGTGAAATCGGTCCGCAGATCGGGACCCAGATTAATGAGGTTCAGATGTTCAATGTTACCCGAATATGAATACTTTTCCGGCATTGTCGAAAAATCGAGTCTTCCGCGCCCTTTAAATACGGATTTGAATATTTTTCCATCTATATTTTCGAAGTTCAGGGCCTTATCCATATAGCTGTATTTAAGATTCAGATCCTCAAATCGCCGATCAAAAAATAAACCATTAACCACCACGTTACCTGCAAAACCGGTCAGGGAACCTTTAATCGACCCGTTGGCTCTTAAATTTCCATCGACTTTTACGCCGGATAGATTCCTGATCTCGACAAGATTTATGGGATTACAGTCGATCGTTAAATCAATACCATCGACAAAATTATGCCCCACAACCCCCTCCGCATATATTGAAGAACGACTCGTAGTGATATTTAAATTATCTACCGAGATTCCATCGATGTTATATGAGAAATTACCCGAAACGGAATAGACATGGATATCACGCGCCGGCCATCTGCCCGAGATATTATCCAGATCGATATCGAGTTGATTATTATGAGCCTTCGCCGAAAGAGCCAGACCGTTTAAGTTGATTTTTTCGCCATTTGAAAGGATCATATCAATCACATTTATAAAAACCCTGTTTATCGTCGCGTTGATCGGTAATTCAAAATCTCTTTCTCCGGGAGAAATCTCCTCTCCAGTATCCAATGAGGAAGGAAACTCTACCAAAACCGTGTCTATGACCAACGAGCGGTACAGGTTTTTATTCTGTAAAACGGGGATTATATCATAATCGAGCGTTATCCTGGAAATGTAAACCGCGGGAGTCCGGTCCTCCCTGCGCGGCGCTACAGAAACGCCCTCCAGCGTCAAATGATCCCATATATCCCTATTTACTCTTCTCACGTTAATGGTAATGTCCTCTTCTGACGAGATCAGGGAACTGATCCAGTTGTTCAGCTCCGATTCCGGAAGGGTGGTGAAATAATACACGTAAAAACCGGCCAGAATGATAACCAGGATCATGCCCAAAATATATGACGGGATCTTAAATGCCAGTCTCATAATATATTATACGCGCCAAAAAACGATATTGTCAATTGAATTCGGGCATTCCCTGCCCATAATATCCGACCATAATTTAATCGAATTCTCTATTTTCTCCGGCCTAATCCAGGCGATTCCCGTAACAATCGTTTCGAAAATCTCAAGATCCTCGCATCCGACGTTTCTGGCTCCCCTGATATGCGAATTAAGCTGGCGTCCGGCTCCCAGGGATGTTAGAGTGGCCACGACGGCCAGTTCACGAAGTCTGGAATTCAGTCCGTCTCTGCATAAAATATGACCGTATCCCTCGGCGATCATCAGATAACCCAGATCCGGACACAGCTCATCGATTTTTCTTTTAATTTTATCATGTTTATCTTTATGTATGATTCTGGATAAAGTCTCGCCCCTTTTTAAAAGACTGTCGCCGTCAGCCAGAGTCCCGGGTTTTATCTTCGATATATCGAGCCTTTTCTTGCCATCTAAAATCTCATTCATGCAGAAAAAAGATTCGATCGCCGCGGGATATCCGCAAAAAAGATAACCCTGCAGAAGCACCTCATACGCCCTTTGAAGATCGCCTTCACTTTCAATATAAAGATCCAGAACTTTCTTGAGATTTATCCAATCTCCTTCCGCCTGCAAATACGCTAAAGAGCACAAAAGCCTGATATTCCCGGAAAGCCCTTTTCGCGATAATATCCTCTGCAATAACTCGTAACGCCCCGAAGGGAAAATTTCAATCAGCCTGTCGGAATTAAAGCCCATTTTTATTCAAATAAAAAACCACCGTTCCATAATAAGAAACGGTGGCAATCAGGCAAAGCGGTTTTTATGTCAGACCTTTCCTGAAGGTCAATCCCATCTTGAAGAAAGGCAGGTAAATCGCGATAATTATAGCTCCGATTACAATGGCGATCAAAATTATAAGCAGCGGCTCTATAAGCGAAGTCATCCTCATTATAACGGCCTCGAGTTGTTTATCGTAGAAAGTCGCCGCCTTGGAAAGCATCTTATCCATATCTCCCGTCTCCTCGCCCGTGGCCGCGAGAGAAAGCAGGGTATTGGGAAAAGCCTCGGTCTTTTTGAGCGATGCCGCTATGGAATAACCGTCTCTGATCAGCCCGTTGGCCTGCCGGACGGCAGCCTTATAGTGCACATTATCCATAACCCGGTAGACCAGATTCATGGAGTCTACCACAGGCACGCCGGCGGATAAAAGCATGCCCAGGGTCCGGCAAAACTTGCTCATGAGAGAATTCATCACTATATGTTTGAATAGAGGCATGGTAAGCTTGATCCTATCCGCGATCTTCCTGCCGGTATCGGTAAGCGTTCCGATCTTTAATAAAATGATGGCGCCGACGGCGGCGAGCAATGCCGTAAGAATATTGCCCCCCACAATATCGGATACCTGAATCAGGATCTGAGTCGGTATGGGAAGGGCCGCTCCAAAACGGGTGTATACCGCCTCAAACTGGGGCACAACATAACCCACCAGAATAATTGTCACAAACGTTAGAATTACGGCTACCAGAGTGGGATACATGACCGCGGAAACAATCTTTCTTCTCGTATCCTGAATAAACTCCAGATAATCAGCCATTTCTCCCAGCACTCCATATAACGATCCTGATACCTCACCCGACCTGACAAGCGCGATATATAAGGGCGAGAAGACGCCCGGATGCCTGTCAAGAGCGTCGGACAGCGAAAAGCCCTTTTTCACGTCATTCAGCAGTTGCGCGACAACCCTCTTGAACTTCTTCTGTGTCTCTTCATACAGGAGGTTGTTCAGAGATTTCTCAATAGTCAAACCGGCGGAAACCATGGTGGATAATTGTCTCGTGAAAAACACCAGAGTGCCGAGAGGAACTGCGGCTCTAAGTTTATGAATATATAGCACGATTTCATCGATGAGGGTTTTTCTTCTACCCGCTTCCGCCTTGCCCGCGTCAACTATCGTGATAACTGTTTGACCCGCTTCACGAAGCTTATTCAGCGCGGCATCGAGATTGGTTGCCGATATAGTACCCTCGTGTTTATTCCCTTTGCTGTCTTTTATCAGATAAGAAAAGCTTGGCATTCAACAATCTTCCTTACAAATTATGCGACCCGCGTTGTATCTGCGTTTCGCCAGCTAAATCCCTTGTGATTTCAGTCTTCGTCGATGGTCTTTTTGACAACTTCATCAGCCGAAACCGTTCCATTGAGAATTTTCCTTATTCCGGCCTCCCTCAGAGAAACCATTCCCGTTTCCTTAGCCGTTATTCTCAGATCATCTTCGTTTCCACCGTCAAATATAACCTTCCTGACAGGAAGTTTCATTTCAAGAAGCTCAAATAAAGCCGTCCGTCCGAAGAATCCGGTATTCCTGCAACGGACACAACCTTTCCCCCTGTAGAAGGTAGAATCCCTATATTTATCCGGATCCATATTCAATCCCCGTAATATCTCGGGAGTTGGTATGTATTCTTCCTTGCATCCGTCGCAGATAGTCCTGACAAGCCTCTGAGCCATTACCAGGTTCGTCACCGATCCCGCGAGATAGCGCGGCACGCCGATATCAAGCAGCCTTGTAATTGTCGAAGGGGCGTCGTTGGCATGAAGAGTCGTGAAAACCAGATGGCCGGTCAAAGCGAACTTTATGGCGATATCAGATGTTTCCTTGTCTCTTATCTCCCCGATAAGAACCTTATCGGGATCCTGCCTCAAAATCGCGCGCAGAGAGGAACCGAACGTAAGCCCGATAGAATCGGCAACCGCGACCTGGTTTATTTTATCCAGTTGATATTCGACGGGATCTTCGACGGTCACGATATTGTCTTCCTCGTTTTGAATTTCCTTGAGCGCCGCATGCAGGGTGGTTGATTTTCCGCAGCCGGTGGGACCCGATACTATAACCATGCCGTAGGGCATCAATATCCACTTCCGGAATATCTCCAGCATATCGCTGTCAAAACCGAGATTTCCAAGGGTAAACTCGAATCCCTTCTTATCGAGAAGCCTCAGTACCGCTTTTTCCCCTTTGACAGTGGGTATAATTGAGACACGGACGTCAACCTCCCGGTCGGGAGATTTTATCGAAATCCGCCCGTCCTGCGGCAAACGGCGTTCCGCGATATTGAGATTGGACATAACCTTTATTCTGGAAATAATAGCCGTGGCGGATTTAATTGGGGCTGTCATCACCTCCTGCAAAGCGCCGTCAATCCTGTATCTCACCAGAAGCGCGTCAAAGAGCGGTTCGATATGAATGTCGGTGGCCCTGCCTTTGATAGCGTCGGAAATTATCAGATTGACAAGCTTCACTATGGGCGCGTCGTCCAGTTCCTTCTTGAGCTGATTGATATCTATATCGTCCAGCTCGGCCCCTTCGGTGGAGACCACGAAATCCAGCCCCGATAACGCCTCGGTCACCTCGCCGGTCGCCCTGTGTTCTTTGTAATGACGTTCTAAGGCCTCGTCAATCACCTTCTGAACGCCTATATTGACGACTATATGCTGCGATGTTATCTTCTGAAGGTTGTCAATAACGATTATATCCTCGGGATCAACCATGACAACATACAGCTGTCCCTCATCTCTCGCAAACGCCAGGCAGTGATACTCGCGCGCGAAAAATTCGGGGATATACTCCAGGGCTTCCTTGTCGATTTTGATCAGATCTTCAGCCGTAATAAACGGAATATTGAGCTGCTCGGAAATAGCTCTGGCGAGGCTTTCTTCGTCGATCATCCCCTCCGCCAGCAAAACCTCGCCAAGTCTTTTGCCGTTTTCCTTCTGTTTTTCTAAAGCCCTTTGAAGTTTCTCCTCGGATATTTTTTCTTCTCTTAAAAGCAACTCACCAAGTTTTTCCATTCAATATTCTCCAGACAATCTCTCAAAATTGGGGGCGAGAGCAGATTAAGGCCACTTCCGCCTCAACATCGGGATATCCGAATAATACAGCCCGAACCGTTGTCTCAATTTGCGGAACCTGGCTCGGCGGAGTGGGAATCTCGCATCCCTTGATCTGATACATGGTTTCCGCCATACCGGTCGAGTCTGTATAGACGCTGGTCGGGCCTATTATAGATCCCGCAACTAAAGCGCTAAACACGATCAGACCGTTTTCTACGGGACAGAATCCGCCGTCCTGCAAAAGCGCGGTGATATCAGACTCGTCCGTGGAGGTACATTGATCATCTACACACCATAAATTGGCAGGATCGGCCATAAGCGATATGATTGGATCGTAAATCGGCAGTACGAACACTTGAGATGTATCGCCTACGGTCACCGAATCACCCGCCGACAACGCTACAACCTGTAAAGAATCGTTCGCGGCGTAACATCCAAAAAGAACGCGCGAAAATGCCCAGCCTTCCGCCGAATCGGGATGGTATGGCAACCTGGAAGCTCCCGTAATTGAATTGCCTTCAACCTCTGCGACGTCGTTGGGAATCAATGTAAAGTATACCGCCGTTCCATACTCAACCGGGTTGGCGAAAGTGTCTATTACCTCCGCGCCAACCTGAACAAATCTTTCCGGCGAATTGGAACCGGCGGCTTCGGCAATATTGTTATGAGAAACAAGAACGGTGTGAGGGGGGCCGGATGATATCGTTATAAGCGATTTCTCGTCGCATACGAAAAGCGTATCCGAAATGGTGCAGGCTTTAATTGATACCGCCCCGGAAACCGTGCCGGAATAGATCTGAGTGACAGCCTGCCCGTTTATATTTGTATCGATGGTATCATGATACGCTCCCGATTCTGTCCTGAAAGAGGGCCACTCGGACGTACCCTGAGTTCCATTTGCCGTAATTATCTGAAAAGCAACCCTGTAGCCCTCGGAAAGAGGATTTCCAAAAGCGTCCTCGAGGGTCGCCAATATCTGGCAGGAAGCGCCGCCGACTACAATACTGCTCTGGCTTGCGGACAGTTTCAGGGTCGTGGCATCGGATGACAGGCAGCGAAATACGACCGGCTGCACCGTCCATATGGTATCGTTGGGATTACTGGGATGCGGTACAAACGCGCGCACGTTATCGTCGCCCGTCCCGGAACCTACCAAATAAATTGATGTTGCTATGCCGTTCATGGTAGGAGAAGAAGATGGAGCCAGAGTAGACGTTATTATTTCATTTCTGAAGCTGATCTGCGTGCCGTTGGCGACCGGGTTGCCGTTGGCGTCCGTCGCCTCCACCTGAACGGTTTCAGTTGCGGCTGAACCGGCGATTAAAATAACGGTCGACTCCGGTCTTATAAAAACCAGCTCGTCAACCGGACCCGGAACATAGGTTACCACCGCCGTATCCGCTACAATCAGCGTGTCATTGGCACGCCCCCAGACAAATACCGAGTCTTTATCCGGAGAACCGACAATATTGGCGGGGGCTCTTAAAACAGATGTGGCCTGCCCGTCGGTCGTTGAAGTTTGAGCGGGAGTTAAAAATCCGGTTCCGGTATGCTCCAGGAAAATCGTCGTACCATCAGCGATAAGACCGCCGCTGGAGTCCTGAACCGTTATAAACAGCTGCGTGGAATCCGCGCCGTCGGCAACCACATTCTGTTTCTGCAGAGAAACCGTAATAAAACCGATGGCTCTTACGGGCAGAATCTCAACATCAGTAGAATCAACGGCTTGGTGAATGGTATTCAGTCTATATTCGGAGAAAATCCTTGTGACTCCGAGATGCCCGGGGAACGGATGGTATGCCGTCGTGGCAATGCCGTTCTGGTTGGTCACAGCCGTTCCGCTAAGCGAACCGTCAAACGGCTGATTTCGGAACCTGACCGTATCTCCCTGAATACCATGACCATAGGTGTCAAGCAAAATGGCCCGGATTGTTGTCGAATCCGAACCGTCTCCATATACCGTGGGATCCTCGGCTTCCAGCGTTATCGTGTTTGACACCGGCAAAAGGCTGACGGTATCCAGCGCCGCCAGATAGATAATAGAATCTCCGGGGGTCGTCGAGACTGCCTGAAGCAATGCGAACGGCGGGTTGTCCTGCTCGTCCGCCGCCGTATTATAAAACAGAACGGAGACGATACCCTCATTATTGGTCACGGGATCTCCCGTGCTGGAAGTATCCACCAGCCTTCCAACGTTATTCAGGATCGAGAACTGGACCGGATGTCCCGGCACGCCGGTGCCGGTAGTATCCACCAGCGTCGCGTTTATGGCATAGGGATCGCCATAGCGGTCAATCAATTTCGGGACCGTCGGCCAGTGATCGATCGAAAGAGAATAATCCGAGGGCCCGGTAATATATAAAGTTCTGGTCCTGATCAGCGTATCGTCCGGCCTGTTGACGGCGACGCGAATATTGGTTACCCCGTAAACGCCGGGCTGCGCTATGAATAATATATTTGTAACCCCGGTTGTGTCTGTGGTGTCGGGTGCGGTTAAATAGCCGATCTGGGGATTGCGCGTAACGCTCACTCTGACGCCGGAAACGCCAACGCCCTCCGAGTCCACAACCGCAATTGTAACCCTGGAGGTGTCAACTGCGCTGGAAGTGGGCAAATTAATCTGGGGAGGATTGAGAAAAATAAAAATATCATCGACCAGAGCCGCAGTCTGTTCCTCGTTCAGTTCCTCGGTATCCATCGGCTTCCTCTTGTCGCAGCCGATTAAAAGCAGCATGAAAAGCGCCGAGATCAATAAACCTGACGCAATTGTTTCTAAAATCCCTTCTTTAGATATCATTGTCTCCCCCTTAAAAGGAGTTAATTTATTATTTATATTCCTGCTCTTCCAATCTCTCGCTTAAAGGAACCTTAATCTTATCCAATTCGCCTTCCAATTCGCCGATGTCGGACTTCACCTCATCGATTCCTTCCAGTTCCGTTTGAATAATTTCACCTATATCAACAGTGTCGCCTTTGTCTAATATTAAATTTCCCTGGCTGGTCAGGTTTCGCGCGTCGGAATAGCTCACGTCTTCCCTCACGATCCTGGGCGTAATCTGAATAAGAAGGTCGGTTTTCCTGGTAGATTGATAATAATGTGTAAAGAATTTGCCTACTATTGGCAGATTGGCCAAAAGCGGCATCTTGTACTCCACCTCCGAGTCGTCAACCGACAACAACCCGCCGATAAATATCCTTTCGCCGTCCTTTACCAGAACCGTTGTGCTGGCGGTACGTACTTTCTTTCGGGGATATAATCCCTGAACCAGTTCCGTAATCGATGATACCTCCGGATTAACCCTTACGGTTATATACCCGTCGGTATTTATGGTCGGCGTGATATGCAGTTTTATGCCCACCGAATCGGTAACGATAATGGCGTTTTCTCTCGAAGAAACCGCGAATCTCAACGTTTCTCCTATCAGAATCGTCGCCTCACGATTATTCATGGTCGTCAGCTGGGCGTGAGCAAGAACCTTGGCTTTATTTCTTTTCATAAGAAAATCAAGCGTTATATCAAAAGCGTTCAGCTGTCGGGAAAAATTAAATACATTATCGAATCCCTCTATTTTTTCAAAAGAATATTTCTCCGGCAGTTCACCCAGATCCGGAAGGTCTCCTCCAAAATCGTTTTGGCTCGGAGCCCTGGACGTGCCGTCGGTCTGACCGTCCGCGTCCTTGACAAGAGGCGATTCCGCCAGAATAGTGGTAAAACTGGAGAGGTTCTCCCAGTCGATTCCGTACTCGTCAAGATCGTCGGTGGCGATCTCAATTAACCTGGCTTCGAGAAGAACCTGATTGGCCGGCTTATCCACCTGCCTGACTATTTCCGCGATATCCGCCGTCACCTTCGGACTGGCCATGATCAAAATCCTGTTGCCGGCCGTATCAACCTGAACTTTTTCGGTTAAATCTTTCAACAGCTCCTTGATTTCGGAAGCGTTGGAATATTGAAGATGAATTACGCTGGGTGAAAGACCGATTTCCGTCTCCAAAGCTTCGGCATCCGCTACGAGAAACGAGTTCCCGACAGTCTCGTAAGATAAACCCGCGGCCCTTACAACAAGATTTATCGCTTCTCTTATAGGAGTGTCTTTTAAATGAACTGAAATCCTCTCTTTGGTATTCACCCCCGGACCCGTAACAATATTAAATCCGGATTTTTCGGCGAGGATACTGAGTATCGACGGCAGAAAAGCGTCATCAGCATCCAGTGTGACGGTTTTGTCAAGCCTGCCCTGCATCTCTTCCGCAGCAGATTCTCCCCTTGTAGGTCTCTGAGCAAGAGATATCCCGGCCGACATAATTATAATCAACGCCGTTAATAAATACAGTTTCACACCCCTCATGGACGCTCTAAACAAGATTTCCTCCTTAAAATTGAACCAAAACCGATAAGATTATTAATTGTACTCCCCCGGATTTGTATTATTGGAATACTCCGATTCCAATTTTTTCTCATCAAAGCCGGATACCGGTTTGCTCATTAATACCATTCTTTTACCTTTGTTATCCAGCACAACCTGTCTTTCCTCGATTTTTACCACGCGGTATGTTTCCCCGATATAATCCCCCGCCTGAACCACATAGCTCTTTCCATGATACTTAATGATCGCTTTGGGATTATCGTCGACGACGGTTGCCGAGAGCCTGATTGCGCTCTCTTCCTCGGCTTCCCCACCCCGGGTATCATAAGCGAAATCCTCAATAACCCTCCCCAGAAACAACGGATCCTGACTCAGGTTAAACCAGAAATTCTGCCTGTTTTCCCAGACGGTTTCGAGGGTGTCCAGTGTGGCCCTGAGGTCATTGTTGGCGTCCAGTGTAACAGCCGAATCTTCAATAGTCTCTGAAAAATTCTGAGGAATACCGTAATAGGTTTTATAAACAGAAAATCCCAAAAACACTACAAGCCCTAAGGCAGCCAAAATGGCTAACCCTCTAATTAAACTCTCCCAATTCACCTCTATAACTCGCTTTCACAATAGCTAATGTGCTGATCTGCAGATTAATGGGATGCTGATTAGGCCTTCCGCTAATCTCCCCCATAAAACTCGATCTCTCAACGTCGTTCGAAAGAGAAAACGACACGACTTTTATAAGATGAGGAGATTTCTCCAGAATATCGAGAAATCTGCCGAACTCCTCGTAACTGGCGATGATCTTCAACTCATAGGGAACCTCGATATACTCCTTCTTCTCGTATGTATACATATCGTCCGTACCGATTACATCCAGAGGGGTCAGCGCCACGAGTCTTATTCCGAGCCTGTCCATGGTCGCCGTGAGATATCGCAAGAAAGGTATGGAGGACTTTTCCGTAAGGGTATCGGACGGACTATTTACAAGGTTGTTTTTTATCAAGGCGGTAATTCCTTCCCTTTTTTCCGCCAGAATCTGGGCTGCCAGCAACTGCTTGTTTTTATCCTCAATCTCCAGATTCAACCTTTTAATCTCGTCCGGTTGCGGCACGATATCTTTCTGATAATAGAAAAAAGCGCCGCCCAGCAATATCAATGTTAAAACCAAAACAATCAAATTATTCTTCATCAAGTCTCCAATTCCGAGTTTATATCAGGCAGGCGATCTCAAACTTCACCATCTCCTGCTCTTCCCGTTTTACCCTTTGAGAGGACTGGAATTTAATCTCCGAAAAATCCGAACTGAAATCCTCGTTCGATTCAACAACGTCGATGATGGCCACTACCAAATCGAGATCTTTCAATCCGGGCCGCACCTTGGAAATTCCCTTTATCAAAAAAACCTGCAGCCTGTCATCATATACAAGCTCCGTTATGGCCACGTCCTTGGGAAGGATATTTCCCAGAACCGATATTTTTTCCGACCAGACCAGCCTGCTGGTAGCTACCTCCGAAAGCGTAAAAATATCTTCGGGAGACAGGTAATCGGTAGAGGATTCCAGTCTGGTTATTTTTTCCTCGATAGCAGCTACTTCCTTTCGCATACGGTCTATTTTCAGGTCGGTTCTATAAGACCGATACCCTACCGCGGCCGCGATCAGCACCATCACCACCTCAAAAGCCGCAACAGAAACCGCTTTTCTCCGCTTCTGCATTTGCTCGAGCTGATCAAGACGGTTTGAGGCTTTATTTAAGTTTATCGAATAATACTCCGCTTTCATCAATCCTCCCTCATGGCAAGTCCACAGGCTGTCGCAAGTTGCGTACCCAATGATTCGTTGAATCCGGGAGGTACGGTAAAATGCTCAAAAGGATTATAAATTTCAACATTCATTGATAACGCCTGCGCGAGGTGGGAATTAAGATTTGTCATAAGAGCGCTGCCGCCGCATACCAGAATCTTTTCGAACTCCCTGATGCCGGTTTCCTTTGTGTAGTATCTCAATGACCTCCTTATCTCATCCACGAGAGAATCCATCGCTTTCCTTCTCGCTATTCTTATGGAGGCTCCATCCTCGCTCTCGTCGCACAGAAAAGCTCCCATACCCTTGGCCCTTTTCATCTCCTCGGCGGCCGGATATTCAATGTTCTGTATATTCCTTATATCATCTGTTATCTTATATCCGCCGATCGCGATATCGCGAGAAAATAACATCCCTTTGTCGCAGAAAACCGTAAGGGTCGAAAATTTGGCGCCAATATCGAGAAATATCAGGGCCCTGTCGCCCACCGGTTTACCGTGAGATAAAAAATAAGAATTTACCAGCGACGTGCATTCGGCATCAAATGTCCTGGGCCTCACGCCAAGTTCCCTTAACAGCTTGATATGATAATCAAAAGCCTTCTTGGTGGTGGCCACCATGAGAATATCGATTTCAGAAGCGGCGGCGCTGTCCGACAGGATCTGGTAATCCAGAATAGCCTCGGTATCTTCAAGAGGAAGATGTTTTCTGGCTTCGAAGGTTAAAGACGATTCCAACTCCTCCGCGCTTAACGATATAGACTTTATCTGCTTTACCGCAACATCCTGGCCGCCAATAGAACAATTGAGGTTTTTTATCCGCCTGGGATTCAATTTCACCTGCCTGAAACAGCTTCTCACGGCAGCCGATTGCCTGCTGTAACTCGGTCCCTCGATGTCGTATTCCTCGTTATCGCCGTAAAGCTCGGCTATGGCGTAATTCTTCAACCTGTACCGGCTGTCATCTTTATCCAATTCTACGAGCTTAACAGAATAAGATCCTATATCGAGACCAAAAACAGATTTTGCCATAAGTTCCTTCCTTTACACGGCAACAAAAATATTCGTCAATTCATCAATCCTAATTTCCGGACTCCATATAAATGGTGTTATGTCCACTGGCGCGGATAAAATATGGCGGAGGATCCATCTGGAAGCGCGTATCGTAATGATAGTCTTTTTCGATAAATCCCCTGTCGCCCCAGCCGTTATGCGTGGTGTGCACTATTCCCCGGTTTTTCATAGCCAGCGAACCGTAAATGAACAACGATTGTTTCTCGTTGTCGTTGGGATCGGAAACTGTTCCGTAATCATATATATCCCGCACCGAAATCGTCCCGCCTAACGACGCCAGCGCCGCGTTAATGTAAACGGTATCTCCCACGCTGTCTCCCACCATTATAGCCGATTCCGATATCAGCCCCAGGCAGTCTATTATATTGGTAGGGACGGAATTGTCATCATTGGCGTTCTTGTATATCAGGTTGTCGTATATAATCATGGTATCCGAACTGGCTATAGTAAGCCTTCCCTCAAAGCCAATTGATCGAAAAGTCGTATCCATTAGATCTGGATTCCCACGGTTGGCTTTAACATACACTTTTCCGTGAACGAACAACGCGGCATCGCCCCCCGAAACAATTATTCTATCGTTAGATGCGGATATGCGACTCGGACGACATACCAGAGAATCCTCGTGCGGCGGTCCACCGGGGCCGCAATACCTGACAATTATCTCGCGGCCGTGAAAAGTCAACTCCGTAACCGAATCGGGATTGAAGGTCCCGAAATTCCTCCGGAGAGATCTGATTCTTATTTCATCCGCCTGGTCGGGAAAATATATCGAATCGGCGTTGGGAAAGAAACCCTCATCGAATGTCGCCTGATGGTCGAACGGGACGATATAGGGAGCGCAGGAGGTGGTCTTTTTCATGAAACGTGGACTGTTATAAACCGAATGAATATGTATGGTGTCATTGGAATGAACCTTACCGTCAAGAGTATCCGGGGTCCAGAAACGGATCCGCTCGTTTCTCACCGGGTCCTCTTCGATAATCGAAAGATACAGGTAATCCGCGAACGTCTCCAGAATCTCATAAGTCGCGCTGGTTCGTCCAATAAAATAATCGGCGCCGTAATATGTCGATTTGGCTTGCGCGTATACATAATATCCGCGCAGTGTTCCGTAGAAAAAACCGTCATTGATATTGCCCGTGAAGTCCACGTAGGACCTGTAATAGACATTATCGTTGAAATATGGATTCCACGCGCCATATGCGCCGGGGTAAAGGCCGCCGGTCTTCACGATAGTATTCGTAATCTTTGTTATGTAACTGAGCGCGTATATATTCTGTGCGAATGCTATTTCATCGCTGACTGAATTTTCGAAATAATCGACGCTGGTTAAAAAACCCAGGCCCATAATAAACATCGCGAATGAGAGGACTACCGCCATCACCAGGACACTGCCCTGTTCTTTTCTGCCTTTAAATTGCTTCATCGCGGCCTCCAGGTTATAAAAATCCTTGTTTAAAGCTTATTTCTTTTCGAGTGAACCGAGTATAAGTAAAGGGTGTCCCCCCGGCTATCCTCCAGAACCAGTTCAATTTTTATAAGAGAGTAACCTTCAAGATAGGGGCTGGGAATTCCTAAATGATCCAGGGGAGTGAATCTGCAATCCTTCACTTTTAAATAAGGCTCTTTGTACGGACCGGTATCAACATCCAGCATCGGCAGAAGAGTCATATTGAGTCTTCTGCTTCTCTTTGTTCTATCGTTCCATTTCAGGATATTGCTCGCTTCGGAAAAATAAAATTCGGCGTCCCCGCCTCCCCAGGGATCATTATAATTAAGTTCCAGACGGGCATTCGATACGCCTCCATAAGATGATATGCGAATGCGGGCCGCCTGCCTGATCCACCCGCCCATTATCTCCAACGCGGCTTTACCCTCGTTATATAGCGTCATCATGCTCGAATTCTGCCGCGTATACCGCACACCCTCCGCGTAGGTCGCCAGCATTCCGATGAAGACAATGGCGGAGATCGCCATAGCTACCACGATTTCAACTAACGTCAATCCGGAATTCTTCGATAGCCTTATTTTTAAGTCTTCGATCATAATTAACTCCCGGTCAAAAGGCGCTCCTCAATTCAACGCGGTATTCCCTGCCCGACAACTCCTCCCATTCATAAACAACGCTGACCTCGCTGTAGTAGGGATACCCGGTTCTTATATCTATTTGCGGGCTGTGTTCTACGGTGACAGTGCGCTCGGCAAAAATGGGATCGCGGCCTTCTCCGGCAACCAGCGTATCCTCTTCGGCTCCACGGAACGACGTGGGGACACTGCCCAGCTTGCGGCTGCTGTACTGCATATCCTCCATCAAGGCCCTGGCTTTCTCCAGAGCTATGCGCCGATGATACTGCTCCGTAATCATCTCCCGGCCATTGATAAACATTATATACATGGCCAGAATCGAGATGCCTATAACCAACAAACCGACCATAATCTCTATTAATGTTAGGCCCTTTTGATCCCCGTATTTATTTTTATCGGAATCGCCAGCCATCGATATCATCCTAATCCAGAAACAGCTTGGGATTATCCGCCCTTTGAGCCGCGATCGAACGCTCGATCTTGCCCTCCGCCACAAGGTTTAACAGGTTCTGATCCAGAGACTGCATTCCCGATTTTCCCCCGGCCTGAATAATTGACGGTATCTGATAGATTTTATCCTCGCGAATGAGATTTCTCACCGCCACATTGGCGATCATAATCTCGAAAGCCGGAATACGACCCTTGACCTTATGCGGGAGAAGGGTCTGCGCAATCACCGCCTGCAGCGACTCCGCCAGCATCGATCTTACCTGGGCTTTCTGCTCCGCCGGAAATATATCGATAATCCTGTCGATCGTCTTGGTCGCCGATGATGTATGCAATGTGGAAAGAACGAGATGACCGGTTTCCGCGGCGGTTAAGGCCAGAGAAATAGTCTCCAGATCTCTCATCTCTCCCACCAGAATCACGTCAGGGTCCTCACGAAGAGCGGCTCTTAAAGCATTAACAAAAGAATGCGTGCAGGAACCCAGTTCCCGCTGATTTATAAGAGAATGACGGCTGGTCTGGAAATACTCGACCGGGTCCTCAATAGTTATAACGTGACATTCCTTATGCTCGTTGATCCAGTCCACCATGGTGGCAAGAGTGGTGGTTTTCCCGGAACCGGTTGGCCCCGTAATTAGAACCAATCCACGTTCCACCAGAGACAACCTTTTCAATATGTCAGGCAAATTTAATTCCTCAAATGAAAGAATGTCAGCGGGAATTGTACGAAAAGCGCCGCCAAATCCCTGGATCTGCTTGTAAATGTTACACCTGAATCTCGTGTTGTCGTCAATCTCTTTGGCAAAATCTATTTCGTATTGCTCTTCAAATCTTTTCCTCTGATCGTTATCCATCGCAGAGAGCAAAAGAGACCTGATTCCTTCTTTGTCAAACCCGGGCAAATCCAGTTTGTGCATCACCCCGTCTATGCGAATCATGGGAGTCGATCCCTCGGACAGATGCAAATCCGAGGCTCCCTGCTCCTTGGTAAACTTTAGAAGTTCATCTATAGTGAGTATCTTCTTCTCGGCGGAGACAACTCCGCCGGTAGCCTTATAACTTTCCACTACTTCAATCCAATGTTGAAAGGTTTACAGTTTATCAATCGAAGCCGTACCCGTTCCATTTACCCTCTTGGGCGTTGAAACGCACGATCTTGCCCGCGCCACCCGGCATCTGACCGGTCGAAGTTGCCTGGACGCTCTGGATACCATGTGTACCCGGAATAATGATAAACCGCCAGCGCTCCTCCGTTAACCTGTCAAGCTGAAGTCTGTGGAGCTGGCGCATATCAGTCGGCCATTGCCCCGTTTCAGCATGCTGAACCTTGGCGGCTGCCATAATAGCCGCAATCGCCTCCTGCGCCTCGCCAGCCCTGGCGCTCTCAACATATTGCAGATACAGCGGGACCGCTATGGCCGCCAGGATCGCAAGAATTACCAGCACGATGGCAAGCTCTACCATCGTGAAACCCCTGTTCTCATTCCTCTTGAATAATTTCATCAAAAAACCCCTTCTATCAATGATTAACAAACACTCTATTTATCACCTAAAAATCCGCCTCCTGATTTTTTACTCGGTTTTCCCTGCAACTCCTTTGACTAAAAAACGTTATGCCATCCAGGTAATATAAATATATAAACCATAACAGTCAACTTTAAAATGATAACCGAACTTATCCACTCCATACCTAATCATTAACATAAACTCCAAATACGCAGTTCCATTTTCTGGACAGCAAAAAATAAAAATTCTCGCGACAAAAACCGGCCGATATGTAGATCTCAGCCGGCAATTGACAAACCTTTATGAAATTTAATAAGCTATTTCTTTAAGTCGTCTTTTAACCCGTCCAATTGGTAACGCAGCTTCTCCAGTTCATCTCTCAAACTCTGCAATTCCTCTTCCAGGTTCTCCATACGGGGTAAATCTAATTTGTTATCTATCTTTAGCTTAGGGAGAATTCCGTCGAAATCCAGGCTTCCCAGAAAATAATCGCGTTCTGATTCCCCCAGTTCAACATCGATCCTTTTCGTTTTTCCATCCCTGATATAAGTGATGTTTACCCTATCCCCCGGCTTGTGTGATCGGATTGTAGAGTATAGATCGCCTATCCCCTCTATCGATTTGCCGTCGATCTTAACTATAATGTCATCCTCGCGCAGGCCCGCCTTGTCTGCAGGTGAATCATCGACCACATCTGTAACCATTATCCCACCGTCAATATTGTTTTCCCGTTTCTGCTCGTCGGTAAGATTTTTCTGGTTGATCCCCAGAAAACCCCTCTTTATCTCGCCATGTTCGATCAACTGCTCGACAATATCCCTGGCCTGCTCAATCGGCAGCGCCAGAGCCGTTTCTCCTGATCTCCCCCTATCTTTGGATAAATAGTAATCGCCAAATTTCATGTTATGCCGAAAGAATTTTTTTGTACCAGGCGAGAATTCAACGGCAATCAGAATGCCGATAACCTCCCCATCGGTGTTTAAAACGGCTCCCCCCGATGATCCCGGATTGACATTCAGGTTCAACTCCAGCAATCCTTCATCGTCTTTGCCCTTATAGGTACCGATGTTGACGGACGAAGGGGTGTCGTATGAATTGCCTACAAATAATATCCATGAGCCCTTATCCAATTTTGATGGAGATCCCCATGCCGGGACCTGGAATTGACGTTTCCCTTTAATCCTCAAAAGCGCCAGCCCGGTTTCGTGATCCACCCCCACCGGTTCGGCATCGTATGATTCACCGTTCGCGAAGGTAACTTCGAAATCGGCGGCCATATATGCCGGCGATGAGGTTATTACATATCCCTCTTCGTTGTAGACTATGCCGGTGGCAATCAGATTCCTCCAGGTGCCGTCGCCTTTCACCGTCACCAGATACGGTTCCGTTTTCTCGATAAGTGACGTCAATTCCTTATCCAGAGATCCCGATAACCCGGCATCAGCGGAACTCCCGCTCAGGATGAAGGTCGCTATTATAACCGATACAAAAATTTTAAAATTATGCACGGCGGCCCTCCCTTGTTTTAAAACTCTTTATTTACTTTTAAACCTCTATCGATCTCGGGAAGAACAAACTGGTCGATCTTTGAGGACGTATCCGCCAGAAGCAGGCTGTCATCAAGCATCCTGTCCCTGGCAAGGATATCCTCCGGAACCGGCACCGACCATACGATAACGCTGGGATCATCGGCAAAATCGAGAGTTTCCGACTCTCCCGGCAGTTCCAGGGCGGATTTAATATCGGTTTTAGTGTCGGCAATATTATCAACGGTAGTGGTCGTAGGTCCGAAAAGAAAAAATATCACGGCCGCGGCGGTTATAAAGGCCGCCGACGCCAATCCAAATCTGTAACTTATTTTCCCGAACGCCTCCTTTTTCATGGGAATTGATTTAGTCACGGCGATTACGCGATCCGTAAAACCGTCAGAGACTCTCAAAGACGACAAATCATGAGTTACCCTGACGATGGCCTCAATTTCAGCCAGCTTTCGCCGGCACAAGAGGCACCCTTTTAAATGATCCTCGACCGACTGCCTGATGGCGGGGCTTAATTGCCCGTCAAAATAGGCTGATAGTCTGCGGGATACCCCTCGACAGTTCATGCTGCAACTCCTTGTATGGTTTAAGTTTTTCCCTCAATATCGATCTTGCCCGGTTGATCCTCGACTTCACCGTTCCAACCGGGACTCTCATTACTTCCGCGATCTGCTGATACGGCAACCTCTGGATATCGCAAAGAATAAAAGCCGTCTTATATTCCTGAGGAAGCTTCTCTATGGCCTTTTGGAGAACCGGCGCCAGACCGCTCATCGTTTGTACGGCCGAATCGGCCAGCTCAAAATCGGATTCCTCTTTCAGGAAATCGAGGCTCAAAAACCTCCGCAATTTCCTTTTTCGCAATTCGGATCGACTCAAATTCAACGCGATAGTATAAATCCAGGTGGATACGGCATACTGCGGCGTGTAACTCATCTTTTGATTGAAGATCCTTAAAAATGTCTCCTGTACTATCTCTTCGGAGGTCTCTTTATCGGTAACGATCCGTCCCACGAAATTCATCAGCCTGTCCTGGAAACGGATGACCAGTTCCCGGAACGCTTTATCATCGCCCGCCTGAATCAATTCCATAAGTTCTTTATCGCTGGCCTCGGGAAATTTCGATTTTTTGGAATCCATAATAATCCTTCTCTATTTATTTCATTATACAAAATGATTATATGGGAGTTCCCGAAATATTTGTTTAAAATTCGGACAATCTAAAAAACGGAGTCTATTTATTAACGTATTCGCGTTGATTCTGATATTTCGCGGCGTTATTGATTCTGCCCGTGGCATTTTTCTTTAACGCTTCCTCAAACTTACGGAATTTACGGATATGCCGATCCAGTTTATCGTTGATCTTCGCCAACGCTACTGAAAGCAAGACTACGGATATCCCTATTATAATAATCGTAAGATCAGCCATATCAGTTCCTTTTTTAGTAATTATATCGGATTAAAAAACCGCTCGCTTTAGGGTGGTCTATTTATATAGTGTTACAGTTAAAACCCATACCGCGCAGGATGTTAAGATAATCGGAAGCGCCACAGTTAAAAGCG
>CP070742.1:609276-691826 GCA_020348065.1 Candidatus Zixiibacteriota bacterium | reverse complement strand
CGGCTTATGAAGGGCTTCGAAAATGGTAACCTTATGACCGAGCCTCAAGAGATCGCCAGTAACTGTCAATCCGGCCGGACCGGCGCCGACAATGGCAACCTTGCATCCCGTCGATGGGGCCAGTTCCGGCAATTCCACCAGATTATTCTCACGTTCATAATCGGCGACGAATCTTTCGAGATGCCCGATCGCCACGGGCTTCCCCTTTTTACCGAGAATGCAGACGATTTCGCATTGCTCCTCCTGCGGGCATACTCGTCCGCAGATAGCCGGAAGCGAGTTTGTCTCTTTTATCTTTCTCGCTGCGGCAGCGAACTCCCCTTTAACAACCAGATCAATAAAACCGATAATATCGACTTCAACAGGACATCCGACGACGCAGGGTTGTTTGCTGCATTCGATACATCTCGTGGCCTCTTTGACCGCCATTTCGGGAGTGAGACCGTGAGGGACCTCGTTAAAATTCTTTATACGTTCCGAGGGGTCCTGCTCCGGCATGACGACTCGCGGAATTTGCATCCGCTCCTTTTTTGATGGCTTATCGACAGTCAATTTATTCTCCTGAAAAAAACGAACTAGCGACTATATGATAATTACCTAAATTTTTAACGATTTGACCGACTCCGATAACTTGCACCCGGGCGATTCCAGAAACCTGTGAAAAGCTGTTTTTTCCTGCTCTTTATATGCGCCCAGCCTTTTGGTCAATAGATCGAAATCCACGAGATGACCATCAAAATCCGGACCATCCACACAGGCGAACTTGGTGGTATCTCCGATGGCGACACGACACCCGCCGCACATCCCGGTGCCGTCCACCATAAGGGGATTTAACGATACCCAGGTGGGTACTTTATAAGGTTTTGTAAGATTTGCCACCACCCTCATCATGGGAACCGGCCCGATGGCCATTATCATCCCTACTTTCTCTTCTAAATCGAGAATATTTTTCAAAACGTCCGAAACAAACCCGTGATGCCCGTACGAACCGTCATCGGTGCAAACATGAAGCTCATCCGCTACCGCCTTGTGCTCTTCTTCGTAAAAAAGGATATTCTTTGACCGTGCGCCGATAATCGTAATAAGCTTATTCCCGGCTTTCTTCCATTCCTGCGCTATGGGATATATGGGGGCAATGCCAATGCCTCCGCCCACGAGAACCGCCGTTCCCCAGTTGTCCACATGCGTAGGCAATCCCAATGGGCCGACGCAATCGAGTATCTCTCCTCCGCCGGGCACTGTGGTCATCAGGGCCGACGTTTTACCGACTACCTGATAAATGATAGTGAGCAGACCGTTATCACGATCAAGCCCCGCAATCGACATGGGAACGCGTTCGCCCTGCTCATTAACTCTTATAATAACAAATTGACCCGGTTTCGCTTTTTGTACCAGCTTGGGGACTTCAACGCTCATCTTCCAGTTTTGAGGCCCTATCTGAACGTTATCCACAACCTTCGGCATTATTTTCCTCCGAACACGAAAAATTCTAAAACTGCCGCCTAAAATAATATTAATACGGTTAAAATCAATCAATTTTATTGAGAATTTAATCCAGTAAGAACGACGATTTGAGGTCAGGCGCAGGAAGATTTGTGGGTCTATAATTTATGGTTACATCCAACTCGCCAGTTTCACCATTATCGCCTTTTGTATATGCAGCCTGTTCTCGGCCTGGTCAAAAACAACTGAATGTTCTCCATCTATGACATCGTCGGTTATCTCGCGGCCCCGTTCAGCGGGAAGGCAATGCATTACTATGCAATCCTTATCGGCCGCGGCCAACAATCGGGAATTGACCTGATAGTTTTTAAGAAGATCTGCTTGGGAATCGGCTTTATCTTTTTGACCCATAGAGGCCCAGACATCGGTATAAATGACATCTGCCCCACGAACCGCCTCTTTGGGATCCTCGGTTATGGCGATCTTCGAACGCCCGGCATCCCGCGCTTCCTGAACGATTCCCTCATCCGGCATGGTCTCTTTGCGGGTTCCGATCCTCAAATCGATCGGTATCCGGACAGCTGCCTTCAGCCAGGAATTGGCCACATTGTTGCCATCGCCGAGATAGGCGACCTTCATATTGTCGACTTTGCCCTTGTGTTCGATAATAGTCTGCATATCTCCCATGATCTGGCAGGGATGTAAAAGATCGGTCAGTCCGTTTATTACCGGAACCATGGAATGACGGGCAAGCTCGATAACGTTGTCATGAGAAAGGGTCCTGATCTCGATCATGGCGACATAACGGGAAAGGACTTTGGCGACATCGTGGATTGATTCTCGCACGCCCAATTTTATCTCATTATCGGTTACATAAAGAGAATAACCGCCCAATTCATGGATACCGACTTCAAAAGATACCCTGGTTCTCAATGAAGGTTCTTGAAAAATACATGCAACCGTCTTACCTTTTAAAACATCAAGTATTTGTCCCTTTTTCTTTTTAAGGTCCCCCGCGAGCTTCAAGGTTTCCCTGATCTCGGATTCGTTGAAATCGGTAATCGCTAAAAAATCTCTTTTCATCCATTTTTCCCCTGAATCATTGACTTTATCCTTTTCTCAATATTATTGAGCCGTTTAATAAACCTGTAAAGCGGTTTTTCTTTATGGTCATGCATAATTATCCGCCGAATATTTTTGATACATTTTTAATACAACAATCACTGTAATCCAATACAAAATCGGACGGAAAAGCCCGCCGTCTGCAAGCATCGTATTAGCGTCGAAAAATGAATTCCCCAGATTGGCAAAGAGAATACCCATGGAACCGTATAATATAATACGGTCAAAATCAGAGAGCGGTCTTTTCAACAGTGCAAATCCTCTTTTTAAAGGAATATAATAGAGAACAAGAATTAACACCAGTCCCATTATTCCGAGTTCGACAAACAAATGAAGAACTTCATTGTGACTATGAGAAATGTTTTTCATAAAACCCTTCTCAAAAGCGCTTTCAAAATAGGGTCTATATGCTTCCGGAAAATTGCCCGCGCCCACGCCGAATATCGCATTTTGCTTAATTAATTCAAGTGTATCTTTCCAGATCTCTACTCTGCCGGTTCCGGCCCGCTCTACCCTGAGTCCGACCGATGTCACAATCCTGAATAATGGCGACGACAGCAATATTACAGATAAAATCGCTATTATCGATAGGAAATATTTCAATTTTTTTGCGACTGCAAAATAAAATATAACGGAAAACAGCAATCCAACAATCGCTGATCGGGAGTTTGTCAATATTATCGATACACTGAGAATAAGGGCTAAAATCCCGGCTATAATTCTTAAAATCGTATTCTTGCTCCATACTGCAGCCGCAATCCAGAATGGTGCTGCGAATATCATCATTATGCCGAATACATTAGCGTTGGTAAAGATCCCTGCTGGCTTCATTCTGAAAACGGTTAACATATCAATAAAGCCGCCGGTGCCTAAATAAGTCCGAAACAAATAATATGACGATATAACAAATGGTGTTGAGATTGCAAGAAACATGGGGATCGTATGGCGAGATTGATACATATCATAAACGACAAGCACAAATGGAAAAAATATGGCATATCTCATTATGCTGGTAATTTCCGGATTTGATAATCCTTTATATAATGCCGAACAAATCAAAACCAGACAAAACAGAATTATATATCCCAGCAGGAATCTTGAATATTGGACCGCAGGGTTGATCCCCAGCGCCGTTCTCGCGAACCATAAAGCCATTATCGATAATACCAGAGAATAGCTGTAAATCGTATGTATTCCGGGGGCCAAATGCGGTGTTATCGGTACGGTAGCCAGGAATAAATAGAATAGTGACATCGGGTACCGAAATGCGACATACACGATGATTATTAATATTAATATTATTAATGCATTTGTTCCGAGTAACGAAACAAGTGTAACGCTAATTACCACAAAAGAAAATATAAAATAAGAGAAGGTATTTAATTTGAACTCTTTAGGAATTATCCCGTTATAAAAATAGCTTAATTGCGCGGCTAAATATCGCATTAATGGACCACCATCACAAAATATATCGCGACAGATCCTTATCCTTGACTATCCCGTCAAGAATTTCACGTACGAACTTTTTAGTGATCCTTATTTTCTTTTTGGGATAATCCGGAGCCTCATAAAGGATATTCTCCAGAAGCTTGGTCATTACCGTCTGCAACCGTCTGGCCCCTATATTCTCCGTTTTCGAGTTAACTTCAAAGGCGATTTTGGCTATCTCCTCGACTCCCGATTTCTCGAAAAACAGGTCTATTCCCTCGGTTTTCATAAGAGCGGCGTACTGCTTTATTAACGCATTTTCAGGTTCGGTTAGAATTCTGGTGAAGTCGGTATCCTTGAGGGCGTTCAATTCCACCCTGATCGGAAATCTACCCTGCAGCTCGGGTATCAGGTCGGCTGGTTTGGACATATGGAACGCTCCCGCCGCGATAAAAAGCACATGATCTGTCTTCACCAGCCCGTATTTAGTCATTACGTTGGTTCCCTCGACTATGGGCAGGATATCCCTCTGCACTCCTTCGCGGGAGACGTCCGGTCCGGTCTTGGACTTCTCGCCGGCAATTTTATCGATCTCATCGACAAAAATCATTCCGGAATTCTCCACTCTTTTTACCGCCTCTCCGATGACCTCTTCCATATCTATCAGCTTGTTGGCCTCTTCGGCTTCCAGAACATCGAGAGCTTCAGGAACTGTAACCCTCCTTTTCTTGGTTTTCGATGGCATCATTCCCGAAAACATATCCTGCATATTGACTCCCAACTCCTCCATACCCATGGGAGAAAATATTTCAACAACGGGGAATCTGTGAGAGGTTACGTCTATATCGACAGAGCGTTTATCAAGCTTTCCTTCAAGCAATTGTTTATGGAGTTTTTTCCTGGCAAGCAGGCTTTTATCCGACGATTCATCGTTCTCCGGCAGGTGCGATAGTTTTTTCTTGACAGAGGATGGCAAAAGTAGATCAAGCAACCGCTCTTCGGCCACCTTGCGAGCCTTTCCCGCGATTATCTCCTGCCTTTCCTTCTTCACCATGCTTACCGAAAGATCCGTCAGATCGCGTACCATGGATTCCACGTCACGCCCCACGTAACCGATTTCTGTAAACTTCGAAGCTTCCACCTTTATAAAAGGAGCGTTCGCGAGGTTGGCCAGCCGCCGCGCGATCTCGGTTTTTCCCACTCCCGTGGGGCCTATCATAATGATATTATTGGGCATGATCTCCTCCCGGAGCTCGCCCTCTACCATCTGTCGCCTCCAGCGGTTTCTCATGGCAATAGCGACCATTTTCTTGGCCTCGTCCTGGCCTATTATATATTTATCAAGTTCCGCAACGATCTGTTTTGGAGTAAGGGATTCGAGTTCTTTCAATATTTCTTTGTTCATAAGGTCTCCACATTAATATTGCTGTTTGTATATACGCATATGGAAGCCGCTATAAGAAGAGATTTTCTTACAATTTCATCAGCAGGCAATTTCGATTCGGATTTCAACGCTCGGGCCGCAGCCAGCGCGTATGGTCCTCCCGATCCTATGGCGATTATGCCATCGTCCGGCTCGATAACATCGCCGTTGCCCGAAATCATCAAGGCTTTCTTCTTGTCTATTACCCCCAATACCGCTTCCAGGCGGCGGAGGTATTTGTCGGTTCGCCATTCTTTGGCCAGTTCCACCGCCGCACGCGGGAGACTCCCGGAAAACTCCTCTATCTTGGCCTCGAATTTTTCAAACAGCGTCAAAGCATCCGCCGACGCGCCGGCGAATCCCGCCAGAACTTTGCCGTCATAAAGCCTCCTGATTTTGGAGGCCTTCGCCTTCATAATCGTATCGCCAAGGCTCACCTGACCGTCTCCCCCCATGGCGGCGCCTTTTTTATCGACCACCGCGATAACCGTGGTGCTCCTGTAATCGTTATAATTCATTTCTTCTCCCATCTGGGATGCGCTCTTTTATAGATGGAAATAAGTCTTCCCGTGGTTGTATGCGCATATTTTTGAGTTGTTTTTAAGCTGGAATGACCCAGCATCTGCTGCACGGCCCGAAGATTAGCGCCGGCTTCAAGAAGATGGGTGGCAAAGGAATGACGCAGGCTGTGCGTGGAAAGTCTTTGCTGTTCCGAGGATCGCAATAAGTAGTTTTTTACAATCCTGGCAACGCTCCTGGGAGTAATCCGCTTTCCCCTCTTATTAAGAAACACGGCGGACCCAGCCTCCGAGGATAGATTTTCCGCGACGATCCTGGTTTTACGTCGATCCAGATAATCTTTTAGAATATCAGCCGTCTTTTTCCCCAAGGGCACGATCCGGTATTTTCCCCCTTTGCCGAAAATCCTTATAATCCGCTCGTCAAAGCGAATGTCTTTCAGGTCAATTCCGACAAGTTCAGAAAGACGGATACCGCTCCCGTAGAAAAGCTCCAGCATGGCTTGATCCCTGGCGCCCGAAAAATCGTTTTTAAATTCAAATGATAATAATCCTTGAGCTTCCTCCGGAGATAAATACTCGGCTCGGTAATGTTCTTTCCTCGGATAAGGCAATTCCCGGAAGGGATTGTTTTTCCAGCGTCCGATTTCTAATAGATAATCGCCGAATCTTTTTAGAGAATCGAGTTTTCTGCCGATGGATACCTGCTTCAAACCGTTTCTCTTTAGAAATATCAGAAACGCTCTCGCCTCTCCGGTCGAGATTTGGATGTTGTCATACGATTCCGGGTACTTACCGAGTATAAATTTCACAAATCCCCTGCAATCGCTAAGATACGCTATCTGAGTATTTTTCGATAGTCCCTCAGCGCATTCCAGGTGTCCCGAAAATCCGGATAAAATCTTATCCCAGTTTGCCATATTCTCTTAGATTATAATCGGTTGTTGTCCCTAAATCAAGATGGAATCGGAGGTTTATTCGCTGATGACGGACTCTTTAATTTCGATGTCCCTGTAGGCCCTGCATTTCAGACAGGCCAGATGATCACCCCTGGCTTTAGTCGATTTTTCTACCATATAGGGAAATCCGCAGGATTCGCATTTAATATCAACCGGACGGTACCAGGTTGAATGCTCACAGGCCGGGTATTCGGAGCATGAGAAAAATATCTTTCCGCGCCTTGTGGATCTCTCCACCAGTTCCCCGGCGCAGCCTTTTTCAGGGCATTTGACTCCGGTGGGAAAGTTTTTGGTGGTCTTGCAATCCGGATAATTGGCGCAGGCAATAAATCGGCCGAAACGGCTGCGTCTTACCTCCATGGGACCGCCGCAGGTCGGGCATTTATCGTCGATCTTTATCCTTTCCTCTTCCTGAAGAGATTTTGTGTTTTTACATTGGGGATACCCCGAGCAAGCAATGAATTTTCCGTTTCTACCATACTTGATAATCATCGGCTTGCCGCATTTTTCGCAAACCTCCCCGGTTTCCTCGATGGCCGATTTCTTAATACTTTCCTTCGACGCTTCCGCCTTGTCCAGATCGGCTTTAAACGGTTTATAAAAATCCTGAAGGACATTGGTCCAGTCATAAGAGCCGTCTTCGATTTTATCCAACTCCTCTTCCATTTTGGCCGTGAATGCCTCGGAAAATATATCGGTAAAATACTCAATCAGGATCTTATTTACGGTTCTTCCCAGATCCGAGGGCCGGAATCTCCTCTTATCGGATGAAATATATTTCCTGTCCAATAGTACCGAGATTATCTGGGCGTAAGTCGACGGTCTGCCTATCCCCTTTTGATCCAACTCCTTAACCAGACTGCCCGCATTGTATCTGGGGGGCGGCTCGGTGAAATGCTGTTCGGAACGGATTTGATCCATTTCCAGATCATCCCCTTTTTTCAAAGGCGGAAATCCGTTTTTCTCGTTATCGTCATTTCCGTTATAGACACGCATAAACCCGTCGAATTTCATCTTCTGTTTGGATCCTTTAAATAAAAATCTACCGCCCTCGACCTCGACGGTGTCGACATCGAATTCGGCATGCGCCATCTGCGAGGCCATGAACCTGCGCCAGATAAGGTCGTATAGACGATATTGATCCCGGGAAAGGTATTTTTTGATTTTGTCGGGTGACAGATCCGGCGATGTCGGCCGAATAGCCTCATGCGCATCCTGGATCTTTTTTGTTTTCGAGACGGGCCTTCGGCGGAATGAAATATACCTGTCTCCAAAAAGACCGGTGATAGCTTTTTTGGCGGCGGCGGCGGCTTCATTTGAAATCCGGATTGAATCCGTTCGCATGTATGTTATTAATCCTATCTGACCCTCCGAGCCTATTTCGATCCCTTCATAAAGCTGTTGTGCCAGGATCATTGTGGCTTTGTTGGAAAGCCTGAGTTTGTTAAAACTCTCCTGCTGCAGACTGCTGGTAATAAACGGAGGAGGAGGCGATTTTCTTAATTTGGATTTTTCGTGGCTTTTGACAGTATAGGACTCTTTCTTTAACTTTTTTTCAATAATCCCCGCTTCTTTCTTGGAGCCGATCTCAACTTTATCATCATCTATTTTCGATAGTTTCAATGTCAGGCTTTGTCCCTTCCTGTCGCTGAAATCGGCCTCAAAGGTCCAGTATTCCCGCGGTACAAAACTCTCGATCTCGTCCTCGCGGAGACAAATCATCTTTAAAGCCACCGACTGAACACGTCCGGCCGAGAGACCTCGCAACACCGTTTTCCAGAGAATCGGGCTGATCTGATAGCCCACCAGCCGATCAAGAATCCTTCTCGCCTGCTGGGCGTTGACCTTGTTTATATCTATTTCACCCGCATTTTCGATCGCCTCGATAACCGCGTTTTTAGTAATCTCATTAAAGGAAGCTCTGAGGATTTTTTCCTTCGAATTTCCCAGTTCCTCGGCGATATGAAAAGCGATCGCCTCTCCCTCACGATCGGGATCAGGAGCCAGAAAAACCCTGGAGCTGGATTTGGCCGCCGCTTTTAAGTCTTTCAATATCTTGGCCTTACCGCGAATCGTAACATACTCGGGCTCAAAACTATTTTCAATATCGACCCCGAGCTTTTTCACCGGAAGATCCTTAACATGACCTCCTGATGCCATAATCTTATATTCATTTCCCAAAAACTTCTGAAGGGTCTTGGATTTTGTGGGAGATTCGACAATTACAAGACTTTTAGCCAAGGTGCAACTCCGTTATTAAAAATCGAGCCAATCAATATACTTTTCGTCAATAAGAACAAACAGTTTAAGTTAAATCGTAAGTTTCTTCGGACGGTTCTTCTCTTTGACGGGAAATTTGAACATTACCGCTGTCCAGTTCTTCCAGGGCCGTGGTTGTGACTTTGCGACGGTCTAATTTGTTTATCTCTTCGGGAGCAAGCTGCTCCCCGGCAACTATTCTCGTATTGTTGATCTTCCTCGCAAGTTTGGCCGCCAGAATAACTTTTTCATAATCGTTCAGTCTTTCGAATTCATCAGATTTTTTTTCGATTTTCATTTGTTCCTTATCGACTTCTTCCATTTAATGGTCCTCCTGTTCAAAAAGCGAAACGACCGACATTCTTCTTATGTTCCCCGTAAACCCAATAATTTAACCTGGGCTCCGGACCAATACCTGCCGCTATTGAGCCGATCCGATTTCATCCTGCCGGCCGCGATTATCATATCAACTTCATTTACCGCCACTTTAAGATTATCATTTAAAACAACATAATCGTAACGCTTCCAATATTCGAGTTCTTTCAAGGCCGTATCCAGCCGGAGCTTTTTTTGCCGGGGGGATTCCGTCCGTCTTTTGAACAATCTTCTTTTAAGTTCGGTTAAAGAGGGAGGAATTATAAAAATCGAGACCGCGTCTTTATATCGCTTCTTGATCGACATACCGCCCTGGACATCGACATCGCAGAGTAAAACCCTATCGTCCTTCAAAGCCCTTACGATTTCGCTTTTAAGAGTTCCGTAGCGAAAACCGAAAACTCCAGCCCATTCGGCAAACTCATTTTTTTTCAATAGCCGGCTGAATTCCTCGTCGGTTAAAAAATAGTAATCAACGCCATTTTTCTCGTTTTTCCTGGGCGGACGAGTAGTGGCCGAAACGGAGAAGGTGAAATCATGATGTTTTTCTAATAGCTCGCGGCAAATGGACGTTTTCCCGGTCCCGGAGGGTGAGGAGATTACGACTATCAATCCCGGATCTTTTTTTCGAGAACTCATTATTTAAGTGGATAACGCATAATTTGAATAAAAGTTTCAGCTATTCTATGTTCTGTATTTGCTCCCTGAGACGCTCCACCTCTTCCTTGATGGATATTACCCTGCGGGAGATCGGATAACTGGCGGATTTCGATCCCGCAGTATTAGCCTCGCGGTTCAACTCCTGCAAAATAAAATTGAGCCTTTTACCCACAGGACCGCTTTCCTTCAAACTGCCAGCAAACTGCTCCACATGCGACCGCAACCTTATGCACTCTTCCGTAATATCGGATTTCTCCGCGAAAAGAGCTATCTCCATGGCAAGACGATTTTCATCAATAGGAGAATCTCCTACAATTTCCGCTACCTTCGCTTTTAGTTTCTCACGGTATTCTTCCACGTTTTCGCCGGATAATCTCTCTATCTCGCCCGCATACTTTTCGATGCTTTTCAAACGATCCACCATGTCCCTGGCAAGATTCTCTCCTTCGGCAATCCTCATCCTGTTGACTGCTTCCGCCGCTTCGAGGACCACCGGCTGCAGATTGTCCCAGATCTCTTTGAGGTTATCATCCTCTTTTTCGATCTTGACCAGATCCGGCAGGGCCGCAAAATCCTGCAAGGATAGATCCGGCTTTAACGAGTATTTTTCCTTGAGCAGGTTGAAAATCCTGAAATAAGAGTCGGCTTTCTGTTCATCCAGGATAATGGAATCTTCGGGCTGCTCCTGGTCCTGAGTGATGGTGATAATAATCTTGCCGCGCTTGAACCTGGAGTTGAGAAGATTCTTGATATCGTTTTCCAGCGGGGTAAGGGATTTGGGAATTCGCGTCTGGTATTCAAGATAACGGCTGTTTAAAGTATTTATCTCCACCGTCAGCTTATTTCCGCGATACTCGGCTTCGGCGCGGCCGAAGCCGGTCATACTTCGAGGCATTTCAAAACTCCCTATTAATCAATCCAAATCAAGCCCTCAAAATAGGCCAAAAAGATGTTTTGTCAACCCAAATATGCGTGTAAATTGGTAAAATGGAGTTGCAGAAACTAACCGTCCTCGATACGGCCCGCGTTCGCGAGGAGTTAAAAAGATTCAAAAATCATGAAATTGAGGGAGCGTTCTCGGGATTCTCCGGCAGGCGGCTTTATCTCAAGTTCCGCGAATCGAGCCAGATCCTCGTTTATTCCGTAGGCACAGCTTCATCATATATCGGAATTACCAACGAGTTACCGGACAAACTGGAAAAATCCCTGGGCGGCATTGATGGTTATTATTTTACCGATGTCAGGCAGAGCAACTATGACAGAATACTGTCTGTAGAGCTGGAGAAAAAAGACAGATTGGGAAAAATGCTGGCCGCTCTTTTGATTTTAGAAATGATACCGAATATCGGCGATGTTTATATTGTCGATAAGGATTTCAATATCAAATCGTCCTTGAGGAAAAAAAGAAAAAAGATCTACAAATACCCCGGCCCGCTGAAAAAGCCGACCATTTTAAATATCGATAAAGATCGACTGGAAAAGATTCACGACGCGGATCTGGACCCTTTCAAAGAGATTTACGGACTCAACAAAAGAGATATATTGAACTTCTCGTTAAGTCCGGAAGCCGATAATGATGAGCTCCTGCACGATTTAACCGAATACGTCCTCCAGGCCCGGAAACCCGGCCCGGCCTGGATAATCGCGCGAGGGGATGAGTATATCGGATACTCGCTTGTTAAGCCGATACTTACGCGAGACGAGACCGCCATAGAGATCGAATCGGCGCTGGCGATGTATGAACAATATTACAGCGAAGTTGCAGGTAGGATCGATGAAAAAAAGCGGATCGAGAATCTTCAAAGAATGTGCAAATCAGAAATTTCCAGGAGACGCAAAAAAATATCCCGGATAAAAAAGGAGCTCGAGGAATCCCGAAAGGCGGATCTCTATAAAATGTATGGAGAGATGATACTTTCGAATATCGGAAGAATAAAAAAAGGCGCCGATTCCATTGACCTCGATCCTCTTTATAATGAAACCGGCGACAAAATAACCATAAAGCTCGATCCCTCAAAATCGCCATCGGCCAACGCCGAATCCTATTTCAAGAAATCAAGAAAGGCGGCAGGATCAAAAATGACTCTCGGAAACCGCCTGCGGGAAACCGAGACCGAACTCGCCGACCTGACGGATATCGCGGACTCCTTTGAGCAAAAGCCGAATCTTATGGAACGAAAATTAATCGAGATGGGGCTTTTAACCTCCGACAAATCGGAAACCGCAACCAGGAAGGCGGCTGAAAGACGAAAGCCCTACAGGGTCTACCGAGCCACTTGCGGCTGGGAAATCCTGATCGGTAAATCGAATAAAGACAACGACGAATTGACATTTCATATAGCGTCGAAAGAGGACTTTTGGTTTCACGCCTGGCAGGCGGCGGGATCGCATACGGTACTGCGGCTTCCCGATAAATCATCGAAACCCGACAAACAGACTCTGCTGGAAGCTGCCTCGCTGGCGGCGTACCACTCCAAAGCGCGGAACTCCTCGAAGGTACCAGTGGCCTATACGCAGGTCAAGTATGTGCGCAAGCCCAGGAAATTCCCTCCGGGCAAGGTGCTGGTCGAACGTGAAAAACAGCTGATGGTCAAACCGGCGAACCCGGACGATTTTTTGCCGACCCGATAAATATTTACTATTCTGCCGTAGGTGTCTGATTTATCAAATCCTTTCCGGATTCCCTGGTTTCCGAGCGCCGCTTGGCAACCTAATTGTTTCGGGAATCGCAGAAATAAATTGAATCGTCAGGAGCTTTCAGCTCCTGACCTATCTCATTAGCCTGCGAGTCACTGCTTGGAGTGACCGCTCCCGGTTTGGCGCGGCAATTTGCGGTCATAGCAGGCCATAACTCCCGAAAACATATGCAAACTGCATTTATTTTCAAATATCCCTATAAGTAGAAAAGCGTCTCCCGCGACTCGTCTGCCCCCAGGACTACGCGGGTTTTCAAGTAGGGCACCGTTCTTTGACAATTGAATATTTATGTATTAAGCCGAAAGGGAGATCCGCGTGTCAGAATTTATTCTAACCGCGAACACGCAGAGATGCGGCCGCAATAAATTGCGACATGCAGATCAGAGGGGCTGCATGCTTTTTCCGATGAAATCGGAATAAACATGCGTGGTAATCCTGTTGGGGGATAAACCCCGACTTTGTATTTTTAGAGCGAACAGACCTCGTTCTCCTCCAATAAAAAAGGCGGGTCGATAAACCCGCCTCGAGAGATCTATTTCATTTCGTAGGTCGGCGTTCCGAATCCCCGACTATTAGTCGGGGAGAGAAACCCGACACACGATTTCCTCAGCTTACCGCTTCGGCTCCCTTATCGATAGCTTTCTTGTTTAACTCCACCATCGATTCGCTGGCGCGGAGGTAGACCTTGGCGATGCTGTTTTTAAGAGCGTCGATAGAAACTGCGCCGGTCTTCTTGGCGTAAGCCCCCAGGATAACCATATTCGCGGTCTTGATATTGCCGACCTCTTCCGCCAGGTCGCTGACTGGAATCTCAATAGCGGTAATATCGGTACGGGTCGATCTGGAATTCACCAGCGAGGAATTAATAATCATCAAACCATCGGGCTTTAAAGAATCCTCGAACCTCGCCAGTGAGGGTTCATTCATAATCAGAAGCGAATCGGGGCTTCCCACCACCGGCGACGCCACGGGATCGCTGGAGACAACTACCGAGCAGTTGGCCGTCCCGCCCCTCATTTCCGCGCCGTAAGCCGGGAAAAATGTAACGTTTTTGCCCTCGATCATGCCGGCATAAGCGAGCATTATGCCGCCGGAAATGATACCCTGCCCGCCGAAACCCGACATTATTATTCCCTGATACATTCTACGACTCCTTTTCCACGGCGACTTTTTTGGGTTTGGCGCGTTTATCATCTTGCGGTTCCCTGTAAATTCCGAGCGGGTAGTAAGGAATCAAATCCTTCCTGATTTTCTCGATCGCCTGCAAAGGCGTCATATGCCAGTCGGTGGGACATTGCGATAGAATCTCGACCAACGTAAAACCGCGTCCTTCGAGCTGGTATTCGAACGCTCTCTTGATTGCCTTTTTGGCTTTTACAACGGCCGCCGGTTTATCGACTGAGACGCGCTCGAGGTAAATCGGACCTTCCATGGCGGACAGAAGCTCGCAAACCCTGATGGGATATCCGTTGGCGGCGACAGTCCTGCCCGACGGGGAGGTCGTCGACTTCATTCCCAGAAGCGTGGTCGGAGCCATCTGCCCGCCGGTCATACCGTAGATGGCGTTGTTGATGAATATGATGGTGATATTTTCGGATCTCATGGCGGAATGAAGCATTTCGGCCGCACCTATGGACGCCAGGTCGCCATCACCCTGATAAGAAAACACCAGCCGATCCGGCAGGCACCTCTTAATCCCGGTCGCTATTGCAGGCCCCCTCCCGTGAGCGCCCTGGATCATATCTACATTGAAATATTCATCAGCGAAAACCGAACAGCCGACGGGGCCGATACCGATGGTCTTCTCCTGTACGCCCAGTTCCATGAAACATTCAGCCACCAGCCTGTGAACGACGCCGTGACCGCAGCCCGGGCAATAGCGCATGGGGATATCGGTAAGACCCTTAGTCCGTTCAAAAACAACTTTCTCCATTTTTATCTCCAGTCCAATTTATTATCAGGCCACAAGTTTTAATTTGTCGCCGGAGAGTATTTTCCTGGTCAACTCCAGCACTTCTTCGCCGGTGGGAATGCCCCCGGCCGGCCGTTTATGAAGATAGATTTCCGATTTGCCGTTAAGTGAAAGCTTTACATCTTCAATATACTGCCCCAGGCTCATCTCGACCACGAAGAATTTCTCAACCTTTTCTCCCAGTTCCTTGAAAATGCTCTTGGGGAAAGGCCAGAGAGTTATGGGCCTTACATAGCCGATTTTGAGTCCGTCTTTTCTACCCAGGGCCATGACGGATTCGCAGACACGGGCGGCGGTTCCGTATCCAGTGAGGATAATATCGGCGTCATCGATATTGACCGCTTCGTATCTCGGTTCTTTCTCCCTGATTTCATCATACTTCTTCTCGAGCCGGAAATTCCATTGCTCCATTTTGCCCGGGCGAAGGTCGTATGATTTAATAACCCTTCTTTCTTCCGGTTTCGAACCTCGCAGAGCCCAATCGGGAGTTTTGAATACCGAGGGATCGATGGGATCGAAATCGAATGTGACCGGCTCCATCATCTGGCCCAGGATACCATCGGCGAGAACCATGGTGGGGATTCGGTATTTAAATGCCAATTCGTAGCAGATTCTGGGGAAATTGGCCATTTCCTCTACGGTTTTGGGGGCGAATACGATTACTCGATAATCACCATGACCGCCCCCGCGCGTGGCCTGAAAATAGTCACCCTGGGAAGGCGCGATATTACCGAGGCCGGGACCGCCTCTTACGACATTGGTATAAAAAATGGGTAATTCCGCCGTTGCGCAATACGATATACCTTCCTGTTTGAGACTGATTCCCGGCGACGACGAAGATGTCATAACCCTGGTTCCGACGGAGGAAGCGCCGAAAAGCATGTTTATCGCCGCCACCTCGGATTCGGCCTGAATAAATGTACCCCCTTCTTCGGGCAATCTCCAGGACATATATTCGGGAATCTCGTTCTGGGGAGTGATAGGATATCCGGCGAAAAATCTGCATCCCGCCCTGACGGCGCCCTCGGCAACCGCCTCGTTTCCTTTCATCAATGTTCTTTCAGCCATCTGTATTCCTTCCTATTTATATACCGTAATAGAGACATCGGGACAAACGAAGGCGCAGAGCCTGCAGCCGTTACAATCTTCCGGATTCACCATCATGGCCGGGTAATACCCGGTTGCGGAGAATGTTTTCGAAAGCCCGATTACCTTTTTGGGACAGGCGGGAATACAAAGTTCGCAACCCTTACATCTTATGGTATCTACATCTATTTTAGGCATTAGCTAACCTCCTCAAATTAAAAATCCAAACCGGTCATAAAAATAACCTCCTGATACCGGGTGGTCAAGAGATTTTGTAATATTTTTCACAAACTTTACATACAAGAATATTTTTTATTTATATGATTTTTTTATCTCAAGGCGTTGCGCGGAAATAAATTACGCTTATTCGTAATACTGCTTGTAATTGCATTTACAGACTTTTACGATGCCCCGTTTATACTTAATCGCACCGTTTTCGGCGGCCTGAGGAAATACAAACATAGTGGGGGTAATCGGTGATGCACATACTTTGCATTCCTCTACGTGCGATTTTTTCTGAGCTTTATCAGCAAACGACTGTCTTTTCGCCATAACTCCTCCGTTTTCCTAATATAGTATCGTCAATTATTATGGCAAGGTAATTCTTAATACGATATCGAATTTAATAGCGACGAATCTTTGTTTATCCATTATTCCACCTCAAACAAGACACCTATGGCTTCATATCTGAAAGGACCGTCTTCCCGGAAGGAGGTTTTGCCTACGGCCTCAACCAAAAAATGATTAAACTGCCCGATTCCCGGCATCTGGAATTCCGTTATAAAGTTATTACTGAAATCGGGTTCCAGAAGAACGGTCTGAAAGCCGTTTCCCTGAGGATACCTCAGCCGGAATATATCTCCGGGGTCGGAGCCGTTTATTGTGACTGTAACGTACTCTCCCGGGGCAAAAACGAGAATATCATCCAGCGATTTCAGGCCGGTCGACACTATCAGTTCGGGATAAGAAGCCGAGTTAATTGTAATCTGGGTTATGCCCTGCGGATAGGCGGCCGAAAAAACAACATCGGATATTTCCGTCAACAGCCAGCCGCGGCGGTAGTTATAATCCGAACCGAATTTTTTAAACGTCGCGTAAATCTCGCCCCGGATGGCGAAATCCGTGGAACGCCGGATCGGTTCCTGACCGCCACCCGCGGTATCGATCCCGATAATTTCCAGCGTACCATAAAAGAATTTAATTTTTCGCACATAAGCCTCAGGTAGAGTTCCCAGGGAATCCTGGGCATCGGGATATTCTATATCTATTGGAAGATCCAGGGAATCGTAAGTTAGATTGAACCAGTAATGCTCCAATTGCAGTTGAGCCAACATGGAGGACATCGTATCGGGGATCGAGAAATCCAGAAGATCGATATTGAATTCGGGCGCCCTGTCAATTGAGACGATATGATAAACGGCATCGTAGTCGTTTACGTCCGGCGGCCTGGTGACATCCGATCCATTACACGCGATAATCGATAAAAAAATCAAAAAAACCGTAATTCCCGATTTAGGCATGATAATCCTCATTTCATTTTTCTTAACCGCGATATCTCATCTCTGAGTTCCGCGGCCTTTTCGAACTGGAGGTCTTTGGCGGCTTTTCTCATCATTTTCTCCAGAGCCTTTAATTTTTCCTCGATTTCCAGCCGCGCGACAGCATCGATCTCCGCGCCTGCGTTTTTTTCCGGCATCGGGGATTTAACGTCGGCGAAGGAGGTTGTTTTCAGGATATCCTCGCGCGATTTATAAATGGTCCGGGGTTCAATTCCGTGCGTTTTGTTAAACTCGATCTGTACCTTTCGCCGTCTTTCGGTTTCGTTAACCGCTTTTTTAATAGAATCGGTAACCGTATCGGCATATAGTATTACCTGGCCGGCCTTGTTGCGGGCGGCGCGGCCCGCTGTTTGTATAAGCGATCTTTCTGAACGTAAAAAGCCCTCTTTATCGGCGTCAAGAATGGCGACCAGCGAGACCTCCGGCAAATCCAGGCCTTCTCTTAACAGGTTGATACCGACCAGAACATCGAATTCCGCCAGTCTCAAATCGCGCAGTATTTCAACGCGGTCTATGGCGTCGATCTCCGAATGAAGGTATCTTACCTTTATTCCGAGGTTCTGAAGGTAATCGGTGAGATCCTCGGACATTCTTTTGGTGAGGGTGGTTACCAGAACCCTCTCGCCCCGGGCGGTTCTTATCTTGATCTGTTCGATTAAATCGTCAATCTGTTTCTCTATGGGTTTCACCGTGATTACGGGATCCACCAGGCCGGTGGGTCGTATTATCTGCTCTACAACAACGCCGCCTGATTTTTCCAGTTCGAACTCCGCCGGAGTGGCGGAAACGAAGATGGTTCTATGCAACCGGCTCTCGAACTCTTCGAAGAATAAGGGCCTGTTATCGAGGGCGGACGGCAACCTGAATCCATGTTCGACCAGGGTCTCTTTACGGGACCTGTCGCCGCGGTACATCCCCCTGATCTGCGGGATAGTCTGATGAGATTCGTCGATAATGGTTATAAATTCGGGAGGGAAAAAATCGAAAAGGGTATAGGGAGGATCGCCCTCTTTACGTCCGGCGAGATGGCGGGAGTAGTTCTCGATACCGGTGCAATAGCCGATCTCCCTCATCATCTCGATATCATAACGTGTGCGCGATTCGATCCTCTGGGCTTCCAGCAGCTTGCCGTTTTTGCGAAAAAATTTCAACCTTTGCTCAAGCTCGGCCTCGATCTCCACGATAGCTCTCAGGAGGTTATCGCGTTCGGTAACGAAATGGCGGGCGGGGTAGATGGCGTGCCTTTGTTTTTCGGCTATGACCGTCCCGTCAATAAGATTGACTATGGTTATTTTTTCGATCTCATCGCCGAAAAACTGGACCCTTACCGCCTCTTCCTCGTAGGCGGGATGAATTTCGACGACGTCGCCCCTGACTCTGAAATGCCCTCGGCCGAATTCGATATCGTTCCTCTGGTAATGGATATTAATAAGATCCCGCAAAAGAGAATCGCGGTCGACCCGCAGGCCGGCCTCCAGGAAAACCAGCATCTCCTTATAATCCGACGGCGATCCCAGCCCGTATATGCAGGAGACAGAAGCCACGATTATGACATCATCCCTTTCAAGAAGCGAGGAGGTGGCCCGGAGTCTTAATCTATCGATATCCTCGTTTATGGAGGTATCCTTTTCGATATAGGTATCGGTAGTGGGAATGTAAGCTTCCGGTTGATAGTAATCGTAATAACTAATAAAAAACTCGACTGCATTTTTCGGAAAAAAACCTTTCAGCTCACCATAAAGCTGCGCCGCCAGGGTTTTATTATGAGATATTATCAACGCCGGTTTCTCAAAGCCGGCTATGACGTTCGCCATGGTAAAAGTTTTGCCGGAGCCGGTAACGCCGAGAAGGGTCTGGTATTTATCTCCCCTTTTAAGACCGTCGAGCAGTTGCCTGATGGCTTCGGGCTGATCGCCCGTGGGCCTGTAACTTGAGATCAATTCAAATCCGGACATAATGGCTACTCATTTAAGTAACTACAAACGGGATTAACGATTATTCCATCAAGCCGCAAAACAATTGGATCATCCTCAAAGATGCGATAAAACCTCGCCCACCGTAAAATGGGATCCGGTGACAAGGATAACGTCATCCTTCCCGGCTATTTCTTTGGCGGTTCTATAAGCATCGCCAACCATGGGAATAACATTTATATTAAAGCCGTTTTTCGGAATCTCCCTGGCGAGGGCTTCGGGATCGGCCGCCCTGTCGGTCATGGGACGGGTGAGTATTATGACATCCGCTATACGCTCCAACTCCTCGAGCATCTGTTTGTAATCTTTATCAGAGAGGATTCCGAACACGGTTATGGTCTTTTTATCATTATAGAATTCGTTGAAATATTCGCGAATTCTGGCAAGGGCCGCGGGATTGTGCGCCACGTCGAGTATAATATCGGGATTGCTGGATATTCTCTGCAATCTGCCGTCCCATTTAATATTCCTGAACCCGGCGGCAACGGAGGATGGAGAGACTTTGATACCGATCTGGTCTTCCAGGAGCTCCGTGGCGATCAACGCCCCGACGGCATTTTCGAGTTGATGCCTTCCCGGAAGCTGGAGTCTCAGGTTGTAGTATTTATTCGACCTGGTGAAGATATCCATTTCGGTGCAGTCGCGGTTTATATCTTTTATTATCCATTGGGTCTCATCGAAAACAGAAATGAGATTGCATTTATTCCGTTCACATGTCTGACGGATGACTTTTCTGGCATCGAAATTTATGGCGGCGGTAACAACGGGCACGCCGGGTTTGATTACGCCGGCTTTCTCGGTGGCTATCTCGCGTATTTTAAAGCCGAGCCATTTAGTATGTTCGGTGGCGACATTGGTAATCACAATTACTCTGGGATTCAACACATTGGTGGCATCGAGACGTCCACCCAGCCCGGTTTCGATCAAAGCGATATCCACTTTTTCGTCTTTGAAATATGAGAAGGCAATACTGGTTACCACCTCGAAATAGGTCATATGATATTTTTTTATTTTCTTGAGGCTGTCATTCATGAAGTCGGTAACATATTTCTTGTCGATAAAGCGCCCGTTAATCTTAATTCTCTCCCGGAAATCGACCAGATGGGGAGAGGTAAAAGCGCCGACCCTGTAGCCTGCCGCCGAAAGGATCGATTCCATTATGGCGATGGTTGATCCCTTGCCGTTTGTGCCGGCCACGTGGACCGAACTAAAGGAATGGTGCGGACTTCCAAGTTTCGACAAAAACCTCGTGATATTGGTAAGCCCCAGCTTTACGCCGAACTTCTCCATGGCGAACATATAATCCAGGACTTCGTTATAATTCATTATTGCTATTGATCGAATAAAGAGATGTTATCGTGAAGCATATATTTCAAGAGCTTTGAAATTGTTTCTTTCAGATTTTTACGCTGGACAATGGCGTCCAGAAACCCGTGTTCGAGAAGGAATTCGGATGACTGAAATCCGGGCGGCAATTCGCCGCCGATGGTCTGGGCGATCACGCGAGGTCCCGCAAAACCGAGCAGCGCTTTCGGCTCGGCGATGATTATATCTCCCAGGGACGCATAGGACGCCATAACGCCGGCGGTGGTGGGATTGGTCAGGACGGAGATAAAGGGGATTCGACGTTTGTCCAAAAGCGACAGGAGCGCCGAGGTTTTCGCCATCTGCATCAAGGACAGTATTCCCTCCATCATACGCGCACCCCCGGAACAGCTGACAATCACCAGAGGGAACTCCCGATCCAGAGATCTTTCTATGGCCCGAGCGATCTTCTCTCCCACCACGCTTCCCATGGAGGCGCCGATAAAATTAAAATCCATAACGGCAAATGAGGCGTCCAGACCGTTTATTCTTCCCAATCCCGAAATGACGGCGTCATTCTTACCCGTTTTCTTGCGGGCGGCGGCGATTCTTTCGGGATATTTTTTCGAATCTTTAAACTTCAGAGGATCGCCGGAGATAAGATTACCGTCATATTCCTCAAAAGTACCATCGTCGATTATCAGTTTTATATAGGAATCGGCGGATATCCTGAAATGGTAGTCGCATTTGGAGCAAACCCAATACGATTTTTCAAGAGAAATAACGGTCAGGATTTCGCCGCATGAGGAACATTTGGTCCAGACGCCATCGGGGATATCTCGTCTTTCATCGCTGGAGATTCCTTTTTTCGATCTTTTAAACCATTCAACCATTACAGCTCTTTAACCATTACTATAGCGTTTTCCCGGGGATTGGAATAGTAGTCTTTTCTCTTGCCCGCGGGATTAAAGCCATAAGATTTGTACAACTCCATGGCCGGTGTATTAGACTCTCTAACTTCGAGAAATATCGAACGGCAATTATTCTCCCCGGCTTTTTCGAAAATTTCATTCATCATTTTTTTACCCACACCGCGCTGGCGAAATCCGGGAGCGACGGCAAAATTACCGATCTGTACCTCTCCGGCAACGATATAAATGTTGGAATAACCGACGACCTTATTTTCGAATTCGGCCACCATGGGCCAGGCCATGTCATTGTTGAGATCGGTTTTAAAGGCGTTAAGACTCCAGGGGTCCTGAAAAATCTCCTTCTCGATAGCGCTTACCACATCGAGATCGCTTTCCGCCATTCGCCTAATAGTAATATTAGGCATAAACTACCTCCTTGACCTTCCTATGCCGGGATAACGCAGATATTCCGGGGCCGCCGATGCGACATTCAGGCTTTGACCGTCAACAAGTCTTTTTCGCCCCATAAGGGCCACTGTTCCGCCCAGCTCGTCGGGATTATATTCTATTATATTCTCAGGCGATATGCCGGATTTCTCAAGTTGAATATGGCGGCCGACCACTTTATATCCCTTGGTCATAAGAGCGAGAATATCTTCAACGGGTCCGGTTTTATCCGGAATAATCCTGACCCATTTAAGGCCGTCACATTCGAAGCCGCCAAAATAAAATTCATTTCGACGGGCATCTTTAACGGCAAGTAATTTACCGGCAACGTTGCATGCCGATTCCATAATAACCTCGGTGGAAGGGATTCCCGCCAGCGGGACATTCCTCGCCCAGCATATGCCCTTGGCGGCCGCAAGCCCCACGCGCAGCCCGGTAAACGATCCGGGTCCCAGGGAAACCGACACGCCGTTTATATCCGGGAAGGTTACGGCGGCTAATTCCAGCGTATTTTCAGTAAATTCGTGCAACAAGTTTTTATTCCTCAACTCGGGGTCCGCCGCCCTGGAGATCAGTATACCCGTCTCATCAGCGAGACCGACCCCCACGAAATCGTCAGAAGTTTCAATTCCCAGAATCATCAACGGCGATTATCTCCAATCGTCTGGCAACCTCGTTCAGAATCTGAAAATAAACATCGATCCGCTTTGACGGCAACACATTTTTAACGCGTTCAGCCCATTCTATAATAACTATTCCGCCCGAATCCAGATACTCCGTCCATCCTATATCCTCGATTTCGGCCGTATTCTCCAACCGATAAAAGTCGATATGAAAAAGCGGAACATTTCCGGGATACTCATTAATGATGCTGAACGAGGGGCTTTTTACAGATTTTAAGACATTCAACCCCCGCGCGATACCATTCACAAAACAGGTTTTTCCGGAGCCCAGTTCGCCGTAAAGAGCGACAACATCATCAGGACGAAGAGATTTGGCAAGCTTGAATCCCAGAAGCTCGGTTTCTTCGGCTGTTTTCGTTTCGGTTAATAAAATAGTGGACATAACGCTTTAAATTATTTCGCAATAAATGCCGCTAATAATAATTCTACCTGGGACGCAAGACGGCTACGGGCAGGATCATCTCGTCGGGAGATATGCCCCCGTGCTGGAAGCTGTTGAGATAGTGTCTCTTATATTCCGAATAGTTGGTGGGATATACGAAGTAATAATCCTCAAGAGCGATTATATAGGTGGTTCCCAGGCCCCATACGGGTAGCCGCAGGGATTTGGGATCTTTTACAAGCCAGGCCTGTTTGGGATCGCAGTTAAGGTTATCGCCATATTTGTAGCGAAGGTTTGTGGAGGTATCCCTTTTACCATAGGCGATAGCGCCCCTGGTCCCGATAACGGAACCGTGATCGGTAGTTATAACGACTGCGCAATCCCAGCTCGAAAGAGTTTTCAGCATATCAAGCAGGTGAGAATGTTCAAACCAGGATTTCACCAAGGATCTGAAGGCGGCTTCATTGGGCGCGATCTCCCGCAATATCTCCGATTGGCTGCGGCCGTGGATCATTTTGTCGACGAAGTTATAGACTATGGAAAGCAACGGCACGGATGAATACGATTTTATTTTTTTGGCGACGTTTTGCCCTTCTTCGATATCAAGGACCTTGACATATTTAGGTTCGGACTTGAGTTTTAGATCCTGCAGGGTGAGATTTCTATCCAGAAGCTGTCTCTCATGGCGATTTCTGCTGGCTTCGTTGCTGGATCTGCGCCAGAGATCGTAATTTAGCCTCGCTACTTCGTCAGGAAACTCTCCGGCAAAAATGGAGTTTCTTGAGAACGGCGTGGCGGTGGGGAGAATGGAATAATAATAACTCTTTTTGATGTTGAAATACTCGGCCAGCACCGGTTCGATCATAAGCCATTGATCGAGTCTCATGCAATCGATCACGATAAAAAAGGTCTGGATTCCCTTTTTTAACAGGGGCACGATATGATTCTTCACAACATCGACGGAAAACGGCGGACCATTTTGATCGTTAATCCAGCGCGAATAGTTTTGAACAATATATCTTCCGAATTCGGAGGCGCTCTGTTTTTTCAAATCTCTCAGCGATTGCTTCAGCCCCACATCCCGGAATCTCTCCAGTTCGAGGTCTATGGTAGAAAGCTTGACATGAATATCTATCCAATCTTTCCAATCGAGGGGGCCGGACAATTTTTGATTAATATTTGAAAACTCCATGACGAATTCGCGGGTAAGAGCGCTTTCGGTTAAGCGTTGCTTATCGAGGATCTTTTTAATAGCCGATAGAATCTGGCTCAAATTAACAGGTTTTGTAAGATAATCGTCTATTTTCTTGCCTATGGCTTCGTCCATGAGATGCTCTTCCTCGGATTTGGTAACCATTATCACGGGAAGGAGAGGATTAATGTCTTTAATGCCTTCCAGCGTTGAGAGGCCATCACGGCCGGGCATCATCTCGTCCAGAAGGACCAGATCTATTATCTCGTTTTTGACCAGTTCTACGGCGTCATCGCCGTTGGTGGCCTCCAACAGCCTGTAGCCGCGTTCCCGCAGGTAAATCACATGCGCGGATAGAAGATCGATCTCATCATCGACCCAGAGTATTGTTTTTTCGCCTCCGTTCAGCATAGCTATACCGGCAGTTCGATCCCGAATGCAGTCCTGATGCCGGGATCGGAGTATTTCAGGCTTATCTTACCTTTATGATATTCCTCCACTATCCTTTTGGCAAGAGTTAATCCCAGACCCCATCCTCTCTTTTTAGTGGTGAATCCGGGAGCGAAAATTTTCTTCTGCCGCGAGGGAGGAATACCTCTGCCGTTATCCTCAACCGTGATCAGCACATTTTTGTGTCCCGGATCATATTCGGTTTTTATACTTATAATACCCGCTTTGGGACTGGTGGATTCCATTGAGTTTTTAATAAGATTCTCGATTACCCAGCTGATCAGTTCGGTGTTTATCTTCACCCGCGGAATTTCGCCGTATTTTTCGATAACAGAAATACCCCTTATAGGGATTCGCGCCTTGAAATACGATACCACTTCGGATATAACGTCATTCAGATCATTTTCCTCGAAGTCCGGGATAGATCCGATCTGGCCGAAACGGGTGGCGATGCGATCGAGCCTTTTCAGATCCCCCAGCATCCTGGTGGAGACTTCATCAAAATCGGTTTCCGAATCTCCGGAGGGGAATTTCATTTTCCCTTCCTCATATTTGAGTCTGAGAAGTTCCACCCATCCGATCAGGGAAGAAAGCGGCGTACCGAGTTGATGGGCCGTTTCCTTGGCCATTCCGACCCATATGGAACGCTGTTCCGACAGCTGAATGTGCCGGAATCCGACAAAGGCGATCAGAATAAAGAAACCAACCACGAATATTTCAATCGCGGGAATCAGCTGCAGCAGTCCGATAAGATTGGAATCTCCGTAATGAAGTATGCTGATGATTTCATTCTGCGAAGTTATCTCAATGGGCTGATTCTCCCTGTCAAACTCTCTAACGTATTTATACAGCTTTTGGCCGGCTTCCGGGGAAGTATCGGCAGGATCGATATCGACGGTCCATGCCACGGGAACGCCGTTTTTGTCGGTTACAACGATGGGGAAATTGACCTTGGTAATAATATTTTCGAAAATAAAATCGATCACCGCCGGATCGGTGGCCTCGCTGGCGCCGTATTGAATGAGCCGGGCGTAAGCCTGAGATACGCGGGCGGCATCGGCGCGAAGCCCCGACACGATGGTCTGGCTGAAATAAATAAAAATGCCGACCACCACGATCATACCGGAGATAAGAAAGCCCTTGAAAAAAGTGGAATATCCCACATAGGACGATCCTCGATATTTGCGGCTGAAGAGACTCAAAGGTTATATCCCAATTCTTTCCATTCCCGCCATATAGGAACGCAGGACTTCGGGAATCAGGATCTGTCCGTCTTTTGTCTGGTTGTTTTCGAGTATCGCAGCGACGGTTCTCGGCAACGCCACTCCCGATCCGTTCAGGGTATGCGGGAATATGGGCCTGGCGCCCTTTTCCGGTCTGTATCTGAGGTTCATCCGACGGGCTTGAAAATCCTCGAAATTGGAACAAGACGAAACCTCGAGCCAGGCGTCCATGCCCAGGGCGTAGACCTCGATATCGTAACACTTGGCCGCGGAAAAAGACAAATCTCCGGTGCATAACACGCGAACTCTATAAGGCAAATCGAGCAATTGCAAAACTCTTTCGGCGTTCTCAAGAAGAGATTCGAGCTCGTTATATGAAGTCTCGGGCTCGACGATCTTTACCATCTCCACTTTATGAAACTGGTGCACCCTAACGATTCCACGCGTTTCTTTGCCGTACGAACCGGCTTCACGACGGAAACAGGGCGAGAAGGCGCAGATTTTTTTCGGCAATGAACCGGGAGGCAATATTTCGCCGGCGTGAATATTGGTAAGGGAAACCTCGGCAGTGGGAATAAGATAAAGCCCGTCGCTTTCAATACGATACATATCGTCTTCCAGTTTGGGTATCTGGCCCGTTCCCCGCATGGCGTTTTCCCCGACCAGATAAGGGACATAGGCCTCGGTGTATCCGTGTTCCCCGGCATGCAGGTCGAGCATGAAATTAATAAGCGCCCGTTCCAGTTTCGCTACGGGGCCTGCGGAGAAATAAAATCCCGATCCGCTTACACTGGCGCCGTGAGGTATATCAAGGCCTCCGATCATTTCGCCTATTTCCCAGTGGGGCCTGACCTTGAAATCAAAGGATTTCAATTCCCCCCATTTTCTTATCTCCACATTATCGGCATCGGTTTGTCCGACGGGCACTGATTCATGGGGAATATTCGGCACCCACAGCAATTTACGGTTGATTTCGGTTTCCGCGTCCCGGAGCTCATTATCATAACCGGATATCCTGTCGCTGACCTTTTTCATTTTTGAAATAAGCGTGGAGGGGTCCCTGCCCTCTTTTTTCATTCTGGCGATTTCTGATGTCGCGGTATTTCTTTCCGATTTAAGTTTTTCAACCTCGCCAATAATATCGCGGCGTTTTCTATCCAGTTCCAGGATTTCGTCGATATCGATTTTTTCGCCTTTGTTTTTCGCGGCTTCTTTAACTATATCGGGATTTGACCGTATGAACTTCAAATCAAGCATCCTTCAAGTCCTCGGTTTTCAGGGGAGAAAATCCGATCAGCGATTTGATTATCATCAAAAAATCTCCCATTGTCGAAGTTTTTTCCATGTATGCGAGATCGAGCCTGAATTTATCCAACGTTGTCTTCCCGGAGTATCCGGGACCGAACAGTCCTGGTTTTACCAGGAATTTTTTCCAGTATCCGGGGATATTATTTAGACTCGTTTTATACTCCTCCATGGTCGTTATGGTCGCCCCGTACAGACATATATCGCCCCTCAAAACCGATAGCAGGGCCCACCAGCTTCTTTTATATGGCGATCCTGCTACCGATGGATCGAGCTTGATTTTTCCCTCCCTTTCTCCAAACGCGACAATCTGAGCTTCCGCTACGGCCTTTATTTTTTTGTGGCGCGCCTTGAGGATTTTATATAATGAATAAGGAAAAGTCAAAATAAGCGCAGCGCCCGCAAATGTGAAATCGGCAAGCCTTTTTAAAATGGTCGCGAAAAATCCTCTCTGTTTGACCGAAATAATATACGCTTCTTCAGATATCGTAGGCATAATCCTGAAACCTCTTTTATTATCCGCCGACCTGTCGTTTATCAGAAACAGGGTTTCCATATAATACGCCGAATAAAACACGTTCGCTATATCGCTGTAGTTTCCATCGCCATAATCGACTATTACTCTCGCGATTTTATTATTACGCAATATCTCGGTGAGGTCATCGATGTCCCCGATTTTATTCAGGCCCTTATATATGCCGTTCCCGAGGTATCCCACAAGGTCATAGTGTTTTTTAAACGGCCTGACGGAATCATTGCCGGGAGTCACTCCCGCGGGACAAACTACGACGGCTTTTAAGGAATTCCGGCCGTCGAAATATCTTCGTTTGAAAACCATAAATATTAACCGCCTGAAAACGGCGTTGAGGAAAACCAGGAGCAAAAGAAATAAAACGATAAAGGTAATTGAAATTTGCATCCCCAATTCAGGATCATAATTGGCGATTAAGAAAATAACCAGGCCGGCGGCCACGCTTTTTATCAACGAGACCAACTGCTTTTTAAAAGGACGTTCGAAATATATATCGTACAGACCCATCACGGCGTAGAGAACCACCCAGAAAGCGTTGATCCAGGCCAGTGCCATCAACAGCTCGTCGGCCGCCATGCTATCCGATCCGGAGTTGCCGCCTGCTGATTTTATATAAAAATAAATTAAGAAAGCCAGATTAATCGAAAGCAAATCGGATAGAACCAAGGTGATTTTCTCTCTCAAAAATAGGAAGTTTTTATAAAGGTGCGCGCCGAAAAAAGAAAATATCAATGCTATTAAAACGATGCCGAGAGTCAACAGGGGGGAATTCTCGAACCTGTAGAGCAGGATACCCAGAGAGACGAGAAAAATATTCATTAACAGAATTATAGAAACGGCGTTTCCTTTTGTTACTCCCAGTACATTCAGCCTGTGCGACGAATGGTCCTTGCCCCCGATATATAATTTTCTTCCCTCTTTCAACCTGGAAAAAGTGACGAATATCAGGTCGAAAGCGGGGTAGGCGAGAATTATGATGGGTCCGAGGGCTCCGGCGATACTCATGGAGGCTCCGGTGCTTATGTGCACAACGCTAAGGCAGGCGAGCGAGTACCCGAAAAACAGGCTTCCGGCATCGCCCAAAAAAATAGACGCGGGAGTGAAATTATATTTTAGAAAACCCAGAACCGCGCCCGCGATGGCGAAGCTGAGTATCGCGTACATGGGCATACCCTTAATTAGGAAAAGCACCCCGTAGGCCAGGGCGGAGATCAAGGTTATTCCACCGCAGAGCCCATCCATATTATCCAGGAAATTCAAAGCGTTGGACAGCGAGACGATCCAGAACACGGAAATTACGATGAAGATAATGGGAGAAAACAAAGGCAGCGATTGCTCGATAAAAGCCATGAATATCATCGCCGAAACGACCTGACCGAGCAGTTTTGTCAGGTAATCCAGCTCGAAAATATCATCAAGAAACCCGACCGTAATCAACAGAAAAGCGCCGGCGAAGAGCCCGATAATGGTCCTGGGTATTTGAAAATCGGCGAATATGATCGCGGCCAGGGAAGTTAATACAACGCTGAGGAAAACCGCCAATCCGCCGCCCAGGGGCACCGGGGAAACATGCAGTTTTCGCGCCGCGGGCATATCGACAAATCCCAGCCTCGAAGCGTTCCATTTAACCAGAGGCACCAGTATCATCGATACCAGAAAAGGCAGAAAAAAAGACCCGATGTAATAAAGATAGATCATGTCTTGAAATAATCTATTATTTCCTCTATGGTTTTTTCAAGATTTATCTTAGGTTCGTATCCGATTAATTTCTGGATTTTGGAGATATCGGGTTTCCGCTGATACATATCTTCGAAACCGGTTTCGTAAGCTTTATCATAAGGGACTTTGATTATCTCCGAATTCGAATTACATAGTCTCTTGACGCTGGCGGCCAGGTCTTTAATTGAAATAAGTTCCGTTGTCCCGATATTATAAACCTCGCCTATAGCATCAGGCGTTTCGGCAAGCTCGGCTATCGCCCAAACCACGTCTTTGACATTCGCAAAACATCGCGTTTGCTCTCCATCGCCGAAAACGGTAATGGGATGCCGCAGAAGGGCCTGCTGTACGAACGTCGGAACAACCATCCCATAAGCACCGGTCTGACGCGGTCCGATGGTATTGAACAATCTCACTATAACCAGCGGCAGTTTTTTTTCATGGTGGTAGGCGATTCCCAGAAATTCGTCAATCGCCTTGCTGCAGGCGTAGCTCCATCTTGACTTGGTGGTGGGGCCGTAAACCGAATCGGCGTTCTCTTTAAATGGAATCTCGTTGTTTTTGCCGTATATTTCGGAAGTGGAGGTTATTATTACCTTCTTCTTGTGCTTATTTACCAGTTTATAAATTATCTCCGTTCCCAGGATATTGGTCTCGATGGTTTCCACCGGCCGCTCTATAATCAGCCGGACTCCCACGGCGGCGGCCAGATGGAACACCGTCTCCGCCCGGGCCACAAGATCGTCCATCAAGTCTTTATTCATTATGGTGCCGGTTACCAATTCGAAATCAGGATCTTTTTTCAAATGCGCTATGTTTTCCAATTTCCCGGTGGATAGATTATCGACCGCGCATACGGAATAACCTCTTTTTAACAATTCTTCGGAAAGAAAAGACCCTATGAATCCGGATCCGCCGGTTATCAGCATATTCTTTTTCAAAACGCGCTCCTGTTTATATATTCAATTGCCTCGCCGATATCTGAAGCCGTGAAATCGGGATTGGCATTCGAAGCCCCCGGCTCCGATCCGCCATATCCCGTTTTTACCAGAACCGTTCTTATACCGGAGGCTTTTCCGGCTTCGATATCCGACGATTTATCACCAATTATCCAGCTTTTTTTCAAGTCAATGTTTAATTTCTTCGCGGCTTCCAGTATCATGCCGGGTCGAGGTTTCCGGCAGGCGCATTCATCCTCGGGCCCGTGAGGGCAAAAAAGGAAGGCGTCAATGAAGATCCCTTTGCCGCCAAGCATTTCGGAAATTTCGGAATTGACTCTTTCGACATCCTCCGATGTAAAATACCCTCTCGCGATTCCGGACTGGTTGGAAACCACGATTTTAATATATTCATTTTTTATAGCGGCCAGCGCCTTTATTGTTTCAGGATAGAACTCTATATCGTCGGTATTCATTAAAAAATCTCGTTCCACGATCAGAACTCCGTCTCTATCCAGGAAAATAGCGGGTCTTTTGATTTGTTCCATGATTACCTTTAATATTCAAATCCGAAAACGTCTGCCATGGTGGAAAAATCGAAATCGGTGAGAAGTTTTTTCAGTTTCCTTTCGGTCGTATCCAATCCGGTATAATGCGTCAGATACAGCCTCGGCGGCAGCTTTATCCGGGGCTGCCCCGCGTCAATCTCCCAGGGATGCATATAAAACACGCCGGGCTGACCGTTCTTTAAAACCTGACGGAATCCCCAGCGGGTGACGTTGTAAGGCCAGATACGAAAATAGGCGCCTCCCCCGACGGGAATATTGAGGTTCAAAAATTTCGCCGTGGTGACGGGAATTTCGATAATGCTGTTGCCGCGTTCGGTTTTTATCTCATTACAGAATCTCTCCGCCGCCACGATACCGTACCTGTAATTAAAGGTGGGAAGGATGCTCGAATCATATTTGAAACCGTTTTCCACCAATACATCTATAGCCCACCAGGAGTCTTTTACCATGGAGAATATGGGCGCCCGAAAACCGATCGGTCTTTTGCCGGTAATATCGGCAATGGTATTACCGGTACGTCTAATCTCCTCGTTGAATTTCTCCGGGCTCAGTTTGAATATCTGGGTATGGGAATATCCATGGGCGCCTATCTCATGCCCTTCCTTATGAATGGCCTCAACCGATTGGGGATATTTATCCGCGATGTATCCCAGAACAAAAAAAGTGGCTTTAACATTGAAATCACTCAATAGTTCCAAAGTCTTGAGGCAATTTCGTTCGATCCTCGGCTCGTAGTTTCTCCATGATTCCATGGGGAATATCTCGAATCCCTGGTACCAGTCTTCAAAATCGATACTGAAAGCGCATTTAATGTCATTCATAATTTCAGCTCGACCAAATAAAATCAAATCCCGCTTAAGCCGGATAACGTGATACACATCAAGAAGTTAAAAGTCAAATATCGATTCCTTTTGCCCGGCCCCCAAGGATTTTTTCATACAGGTTATTCATTGCCAGAAGATTATCGTTCCACCTGTATTTTTCCTTCACGAATTTCCGTCCGGCCTTTCCCATATCCGATCGGAGTTGAGGATCCTCGATAAGCTTTTCCAGCGCCGCGGTTAATTCCGCAACGTTTTTTCTTTCGATCAAATACCCAGTCACATTGTCTTCGATCACTTCCGGCACGCCGCCCACTCTCGATGCTACCACTGGCAATCCGGTTGCCGAGGCCTCGAGCGCCGCCACCCCGAAGCTCTCGTCGTCAAAAATCGAGGGCATGACAAAAATATCAAATGTTGAAAACAGATGCGGTAGTTTCGAATGATTCACAAATCCTAAAAAATCAACAGATTCGGCAATTCCCAAATCTTTCACCAGGTTTTTATACGCGGATTCATACTCCCCTTTACCGGCGATCTTCAGCTTAATATTGTCATATTTATTCTTGAGAGTGCCGAAGGCGCGAATCAGGATATCTATGCCGTATTTGGGGCGCAGGGATTTGGCTATTCCTATGACAATCTCATGGGATGGTTTACGTTCGAAATATCCGAAAAGATCGGTGTCGACTCCGAAAGGGATAATATCAATGTTGTTGATGCTGTTATTTAATTTTAACACCGCCTGTTTAAGGTAGTCGCTCGTGGCGGTAATATAACCGGTACGATTCAACGCGCGCCTGATCATAGCCTTATTAATCATATTCTTATAAGGGAAGGTTATAACGTCATATCCCCACACCGAGAGCACCTTCGCGGGGTGATCGACGAAGCTTGCCAGGAATCCGAAACTGGAGGCATGGTGGGCGTGAAAAATATCGGGATTTATTTTCTTTACGATGGAACGTAGTTTCCCGATTTTTGTAAGGTAGGAGACTTTACCGCGCGAACCCAGAGATATGCCGCCGATATCATATTCGCTTTCTTTAATTAGAGTTATAAGATCGACCGGAATGCCGAGCGACCTGAGACCCTCGACCCATCGGCGGGCATGCACCGTACGCTCGTCGGCAAATATACAAACTCTTTTGGGTTTCATTAATTTAATAGTCCGCCAATTGGTTTATCCGATTAATAATCAGCTTCTAAAATAAAGATTTCAATATCTCAATCATTTTTTTTGCTGAAGGCCTCAGCAAATACGACAATTCCTCTCCAAAATCTGCAGTTTCAGGTTCTAAGTCTGCAAAATCGAAATCATAACCTATGACCCGGACTCTCTTCAGTTTTTCAAAATCGACCCATTCGGTTTCCGGCCTGGGCACAAAAACAGGTTTATTCAAATAAACCGCCTCCCTCTGCACGCCGCCGGAATCTGTAACGACAAACTCCGACAGTCTCAAAAGCGACAGAAGATCCGCGTATCCAACCGGATCAAACATGAGCACGTTCCCGGGAATTTCCTCCCCCAGGTTAAAATAATCTATCATCTTGGCCGTCCTGGGATGGGCGGGGAAGATTATCGGCAGAGGCGAAGATTTCATGGAAGATAATATGCTTTTCAAATGCTCAATATTATCGACCGCCTCGGCCCGGTGAAGGGTCATAAGCGCGAAACTGCCGGGAAGCTCGACCGGTATCGGAGGTTTATCCGGTATCTGTTTTTCGATCAAACGAAGGCTGTCATAAATTATATCGCCGGTATCGTAAACATTTTTAACCTTGCCCTCGGTTTTCAGATTTTCCACGGCCGATGGAGCGGGGCAAAAAAAACAATCCGAAATTGAATCGGTAACCACGCGGTTAATCTGTTCGGGAAGTTTTTGGTCTTTTGACCTGACCCCGGCTTCCACGTGGAATATCCGCAATCCCCGCTGGGCGGCAGAGACGGCGCCCGCCAGGGTGGAGTTGGTATCTCCGGCAACCATCACGAAATCCGGTTTTTCAAAATCATAGACGCATTCCAAACCGGCGATCATTTCGCCGGTCAATTTGCCGGGAGTTCGGGATTCGAGATTCAAATGGTAATCGGGCGCCGGCAGATCGAGCTCTTCGAAAAAATTCTCAGACATCATGAAATCGTAATGTTGCCCGGTATGTATCATTACGGTTTCCAAAAACCGCCCCATCTCGATGATAAGCGGGGCGGCCTTGATGAATTGCGGTCTGGCGCCGATAACCAAGGCGGCTTTAATCATCAGGCTTTATAAAACTCCTTGATAGTCTCCGCGATGTAATCCTGCTCGCGATCGGTTAATTCCGGGAAAATGGGAAGCGAAAGCGCCATTTCCGAGGCTTTTTCCGCTGCCGGCATGCTGCCCTTTGCATAACCCAGGTATTTAAAACACTCCTGCAAATGCATCGGTACAGGATAATAAATTTCACAGCCGATATCTTTTGATTTTAAATATTCTTTCAACGCATCCCGCTTTTCCGCGAGGATTGTATACTGATGATAAATATGATAATTATAATCGCGCACGAAAGGCGTTTTCACCTGATCGATATCCGAAAGCAGATTATCGTAATGTCGCGCCCTGGTCCTTCTGGCTTCGTGCCATTCAGGCAGATGTTTTAATTTTACCAGCAAAGCGGCGGCCTGCATAGAGTCGAGCCTGCTGTTAATCCCGATTATGGAGTGGAAATATTTAGGCCGAGCGCCGTGAAGCCTTAACCTGCGAAGCAGATCGGCGGTTTCATCATCGTCGGTGGAAATAAATCCCCCATCGCCGTAACCGCCGAGATTTTTTGTGGGATAAAATGAAAAACAGCCTGTCAGGCCGAAGCTCCCCGCCTTTTTCCCCTTATAGGTTGATCCGACAGCCTGAGCGGCATCCTCTATGATGGGGATATCGTGTTTTTTCGCCGCGGCCACGATTTCGTCCATCTCCGCGCTCTGCCCGTAAAGGTGAACGGGGATAATCGCCCGGGTTTTTGGCGTTACGGCCTTCTCAATCAGTTCGGGATCGATGTTGAATGTATCGGGATCTATATCCACGAAAACCGGTTTCGCCCCGAGCCTGCTTATTACGCCGGCGGTGGCGAAGAATGTAAATGTGGATGTTATCACCTCATCGCCGGGTTTTATTCCGGCGACCATGAGAGACAGAAGCAGGGCGTCGGTTCCCGAGGCCACGCCGACACCGTTTTTGGTATTACAATATTCGGCCAGTTTGCTTTCAAGCTCTTTCACCTCGGGCCCTAGAACGAAACCGCCGTGGTTCAGAACATTTTGTATCGCAGAATCGATTTCATTTTTAATGGAGGCATACTGTCTCTTTAAATCCAGAGGAGGGATTTTCATTTTGTACCCTTTACCAGTTTTGATTTTCCAGCAGCTGTTCGGGAGGAACTTCCCTGAAGGGTTTTGCGGGGACGCCGGCGAAGATTACCCTCGGTTTAGCATCGCCGGTCAAGAGGGCGCCGGCCGCGATAAGGGCATCTTCCCCTATCTCTTTTCCGGGAAGGATAACTGCGCCGACGCCGACGCGTCCTCCTTTTCTTATGGTAACTCCCTTAAAATGCTTGAACCGTTCCTCCGTCCTGCCGATAAAATTGTCGTTTGATGTGGCCACGCAGGGCGCCACGAAGACGCGATCCTCTATCAGGGAATAGGCGGTTATGTAGACATTGGTTTCGAGCTTGCAGTAGGAGCCGATTTTACATAAATTCTCGATAGTCACGCCTCGCCCGACAATAGTATAGTCGCCGATTTCCACGTTTTCTCTGACCGACGAAAGGTCGGCCACCAGCACTTTCTTCCCTATGCGGGCGCCCCGATAGATAACAACCGACGTTCCGATAATGCAATCATCATCTATTTCCAACGGAGGCAGTTGTTGTTCTCTGGTTACCGCCGTATTGGCCGCCCTCATGGGAGTTTTTCCGAGCACGGTATTATCGTCGATACGGACGTTGGAACCTATTTGCGTATCGTCATGAACAATCACCCCGCAGCCGATATCACATCCGTCGCCGATTACCGCGTTTTTGCCAATGAAACAATTATATCCGATTGCAACGTTTTTCCCCATACGGGCGGATTCATCTTTAAAGTAATTCATATATCCTCTTATAAATCGAATTTGATTTCCACCGGGGCGCCGCCCCGCTCCATCGATTTCTGAGCCGCTGTTAAAACCGTCAATACGCGGAGCCCGTCTCTGCCGTCCGATATCGACTGCTTTCGGCTTTTTACGCACTCAATGAAATGGGCACACTCTGCCATCAGAGGTTCGGTGGAGTTTATTCTGGGAATCAGGATATCTCCTGCCCTGAGGCTGAGATATTCGCCATAAGTGGAGTAATCGAGCTTGGTATCAACGCCTTTATCGTAGAGCCTGATTTTCTCCGTGCTCTCGGTATCATCAAATACAGCCATCATCTTCGATCCCACAACCGTCAGCTTCCGCTCCTTATGAGGATCGAGCCAGCTGACATGTATATGCGCCATGGTCTTATCGTCAAAGTGCAATGTCAGAAAGGTTACGTCTTCTATGTTTTTCTGGAGATACGAAGCCCCGGTGGAGGTAACGCTAACGGGGATTTTATCCAGTAAAAACATGATCATGGAAATATCGTGGGGCGCGAAGCTCCAGAGCGAATTTTCGATATCCCGGACTTTGCCGAGGTTTACCCTGCTGGAATAAAGGTAATAAACTCTTCCCAATTTCCCCGAGGATATATATTCTTTGAGCTTTAACGATGCCGGATGATATTCCATGATATGCCCGACCATCAGTATGCGCTCATTTTTCCGGGCGAGCTCGACGAGTTTGCGGCCGTCATCCAAATTGAGCGCCAGGGGTTTCTCAACAAATACGTCTTTCCCGGCTTCGATAGCCCTGGATGCCAGCTGGAAATGATCGGCGGGCGGGGTGGCAATCACCACCGCATCCAGCCCGGGATCGGATATCAATTCGGAGTAATCCCTGGTCCAGTTTACGCCCGGGAACGCTCCGCTGATTCTGGACAGTTGCGCGGTATCGACATCGCATCCCAATACAGGTCTGGCCTCGGGAAGATTATAAAAGGTCCTTAATAGATTTCGGCCCCAGGCCCCCAGACCGATCTGACCGATCTTAACCGACATCGCCCTTTTCCTTTTTTGAAAACAATGTTTTCAGCCAAAAAATGTCTTCGTTCAACATTTTCGTAAAATCGGAAATTCTGCGGTACACTTCGGAATTCTTTTCTTTCTCGCGCTGGGTAAATTCGTAGGCAAGTATAAAAAATAGCGTCAGGCCGAAACTTAAAACTCCTCCGAGGGCCGCCGTGAACACTCTTTTGGGTTTGCTTTTAAGCTCCGGTACCCTGGCCCGATCCAGAACCTGGACAGTGGGGGTATCTCTCATCTCCTGGATTTTGGCGTGCTCGTACTGCTGTTTCAGCAATTCAAAAATGGTTTCCTGAATCTTAAGCTCTCTGGTTAAGCGTACAAATTCGAGACCGAGTTCGGGGGCCTCGGCAACTGAAATTCCCAGCGAGGAGGGATCTCCCGACGCGCTCTGCCCCGATTCCATCTCTTCTATCTGCTGTCGAATCTGCTCGATTTTGAAGAGCTGGTTTTTATATCGGATATTATCGGGGGATAACGATTTTTTCATCACTCCCAGTTCGATCTCGGATAGCACGAGCTCGCCTTTCAATGTGGCTATGGTATTTATGGCCGCCTTAACCTGATCTTCGAGTGAAAAAGCTTTATGCTTTTTCTGAAAAGCCTCGTAGTCCTCTTCGGCGGCCTTTAAATCCGCGACGGATTCTTCGAGTCTTTGCTCGATGAACTCCCTGGTGGCCCTAGCTTTGGAGACCAGGTTTTCGGTATTCACGCGATTGAGTTCCTCGATAAAGCTATTGGCGATAAGAGCCGCCCTCTCCGGATCTGTATCCTCGAAAGATAAAGAAATTATGCCCTCCGCCTGGACGATCACGCCGGTTCTGGCATATAATTCCTCAAGCGCTCTGGTTTCAAGATCTACATCAAAAACCGTTTTTAAATCATGTTTTTCAATAACCGCCAACGCTACCGCGCGGCTTCGCAATATGGAAGCGTAAAGATCGGAGGGGCTGGCCAGCCCGGGCAAAGCCAATCCGCTTCCGCCCAAAAGGGCCCCTAATCCGGAGGGCAACATTCCGGCGCCGAATCCCAGGCCTCCCGTATCCTTTTCAGGGGGCATTATAGACGTGGTTGCCATATACCAATTGGGAAAAAATATTAACATTATTGCCAACGTAATAACGGCGGCCATAAGGGTATTCACGATCAAGAGCCTTCTCCAGCGCAATATTACGCCAAAAAAATTGAAAATAAAGAGCTCGTTTTTATTCTGGTCTTGCTGTTCGATCATTTGGTCGCCTGCTGAATGACAAGATAAACGGTGGCTAAATTACCGACAAAAACCAGGGTGTCTTTGATAAATCCCCAGTAATCGCGCTTTTTCTTTTCCGAAATCCATATGGTATCCCCGGCCCTGACGACTTTCCCCTTTTTGGCTTTTTGCCATTCGCCGGTAATACCATCGATTATCGAAACACCTCCCCTGTCGGCTCTGTCGGAAAATCCTCCGACGCGGTTAATATAAAATCTATAATCCATTCCGGAGACATACGACAGTATACCGGGATTGGATACCTCACCTATGACATTGACCACTTTGCTCTTGCGCGGTACGCGAATGACATCGCCGTCCCTCAAAATGAAGTCTTTGGTCGTATCTTCTTCTATAAACAATCCCAGAAAATCAACCGAGACTCTTCCCGGCCTGGATCTCGATTTTATTTTAAAATATTCGTATTCGCTTTCAGACATGTCGGCAACTTCCATATTTTTCAGCCGCTCGAATTCAGGATCAACTATTTCCTCCGCCGAAACCCTGAACATTTCGGCTTCCTGCAACGACGCCAAGTCGGTGAACCCGCCCGCCTTTTTTACGATATCCGAAAGCCAGGTGGAATCCTGCGCAATGGCATAATATCCCGGAAATTCAAATTCCCCTACCAGCCGAATCTGATATTTCTCATGAAAATTCTGAATCTCTTTAACGAAAATCCTGTCATCACGCCGCAATTCGATATTCCAGTTACCGGAGGTAAGATCTACGTTGATATTATAGGTCGACCTGTTATCCGAATGAAACCTGACAATTTCAACATTATGAGAATCGGCGTTTAACGCGAGTCCGTGGGCCAACTCGATCAGATCGGCCAGAGAGTCCCTTTCCGAATATTCACAATATCCGGGATTTTTTACAGCCCCGAAAATCCCGTAGAGGTTAATTCCCAACTCCTGCAGGGGCACGAATATTTTGTCCCCGTTGCCAAGCTCGGGATTGTATTTCGTCTGTCCGGTTACTTCAAATCTCAGAATATCAGCTTTTAACCTGTCACCATTTTCCCGGAAAACAATTACGTTTCTTTTAGAGGCTATTTTATTTTCTGATCTCAGGCCTCTATAGTCGGACCTGTAGTTTATGCCTTCCTCCGCCCCCAAAAATCCGCCGGACGTTTCAATTATCTCCGATACCCTCGTAACCGGCGTGGCGGCATATGCACCGGGAATCATAACAGCGCCGCCAATATAAACTTTGAAGACTCTCAAATTTACCAGCGAAACCGCGGTCTCCACGTTACGATATCTTTCCAGTATGTTTGAGGAGATGATATCCGCCGCTTTATCCAACGTATATCCGGAAACCTCGATGGGACCAACTTCTGGAATCAACAGCATACCTTCAGGCGATACGGTTAGAGTATGTTGCCCCTGATAATTTCCCCAGGTAAATACCGACAGGACATCTCCCGGACCCAGCATATAGGTTTTCGGGTCTATTTTCTTATCCAGCAACACCTTTTCTGACGCCGGTATGGTCGCGGTCGTGATTGGCTGCTGTTTTTGTAGGTTCTCCAGATCGTAAGACCTTATCTGTTCTTTTTGGGCATACCCCGGAGAATTCATAATAATTACGGCCATGGCAATAAAGACAGCCTTTTTCGCCCGCCCGGATATAAAATCTAAGTTGTTGAATTTAATGATTTCCATAAATAAGGAGCACCCGCAATGTCTTAAATTATCCTCCTAAACTCACAACACTTTAACTTTTAGACCGGCGTACCTCCTTATAATTGGGAGTCAAATATACTTTTTCGCCGGGGAAGGTCAAGCGAAATATTCATAGACCTTTGTATTCTGAATAATCGTTCGGGTTCCATTATTTCTGCCATTTTTTTATCAGGCCGCTGTATTCCTTGACCAATTCTTTCGATTTTTCCGGAGATCTGGATTCGGCCAGGATATGAAAAAGCGCCTTTTTACGATCAGGCCTCAATAGAATCCAGTAATCGTCCTCAATCAGCCTCACCCCGTCAATCAAGAGCCTTTTTTTATTTTCGGAATATTCCATGAGATTGCGCATGACCTGCCCTTTCAGACTCCAGGAGCACGCCACCTCCTTACCGGACATATAAAGCTGATCCCAAGGCCCGCTAACCTTGCCGATATCGGTCTCACTTTTTATCAGAAGTTCGAGGATTTTAATCACCGAAAACATGGCATCGACCCCGAGTTGGAATCCGGGGAATATAAATCCCCCCTTGGTTCCCCCAACGAATATCTTAGCGTTTGACGCTGCCGCGTCCATCATGGCCTGATGATCGCTGGGAATCCAGATCAATTTCGCCCGGTAATTGGAGGCGATCTGGTTTATGGCCGCCGATCCTGTAATGGGAACGGCGATTTTTTTGGGCCTGAAGGCGTTGCAGTAAAGTCTGGCAACTATCATTAGCAGGCTTTGATTGCTTACCGCCTCGCCCCTTTCGTTCACCACCCTGATTTTCTCCGAGGCGGAATTCAATAAGATCCCGATATTGGCTTTGAGCGATTTTACAATGGAGCTCAGTTGCTTTATGGCATCATCCTGGCGGTGGACGAAGTAAAATGCCTGTCTGGGATCGATGAAGGAATTTAAGGCCACAGAATCGATACCCAGGGTCCCCAAAATCCTCGGAAGAATTTCGGAGGCTCCTCCGAAACCATAATCTATGACGACTTTCAGGGACGAATTCCTGAAAATTTCATTGTCGATATGGGAAAGGAAAGATTCCCTGTAAGATTCGTATACTCTTTGAGGATATTCGATGCTTCCGACCTCGTCAATCGGCGCGCGACGGAAATCCTCTCTGAAAAATAATCTTTCGATACTCTTGGTTTTTGACGACGGAAGGTCGTGTCCGTCAAAATCGAAAAATATTATTTCCATCTCATTATTTCCGCGGGGACTCATCCTGACATTTATCCCGCCGGAATACCGTCCGCTTTTCAGGACCTGTCTTAAGACAGGAATGGGCGCGGCCTGTAAATCGGCGATATTCACTCCTGCGGAAAGCAAACCGCTTATAACCGCCCGGTATATCATGCGCGAGGCGTTGGAGGCTCCGCGGCAGATAGCGACAGAGCTGCCGGGGCCTATCATAGCGCCATAAGCCGCTCCCACCTTTGTAGCGAACTCCGGCGTAATCTCGGCATTACCGATACCCGAAATTTTAGCGTCGGAAAACAGTTCCCGATTCCACCGTTCACCCCATATCAGGCTTGATGACAGGGTTGCGCCGGCTTCCACCTCCTTATAAGGCCAGATCTTGACATTGCGTTTAATATGAGCCCTGTCACCTACTCGAGCCCCCTCCGACAAAATGGATTCCTCATCGATTATTGCTTCCTCTCCCGCATAACTTTCGCTGCATAGAATCGCTTCGGAGATCCTGGCCTGAGGACCGATTGAAATTTTATCCCAGCCTACAATCCTGTTAATGTTTACGTCCCGGCCGATCACGGAGTCGGAACCTATAACGCTGTTATATATCTTGGCTCGAGGTCCGATTTTAACGTTATCCCCGATAACGACATTTCCGGAAAAATCGGCAGAATGCGAAACCATGGTGTCGTTCCCCAGATACAGCGTATTTCCATTTGATCCGGTCTTTCTCCCGGGTATATCGATAGCTACTTTGCCTTCCAGAACGTCTTGATGCGCCAGGTAATACTCCTCTATATGTCCGATATCTTTCCAATAACCCGCAGCAACGTACCCATACAATTTCCTTTTCTTTGACAGCATGTGCGGAAACAGGTTTTTGGAGAAATCAAAATCGGTTTTCGGCGGTATCATTTCCAAAACGCCGGGCTCGATAATATATATGCCGGTATTGACGGTATCCGAAAAGACCTTGCCCCAGCTCGGTTTTTCGAGAAACCTAGTAATCTTGCCGCTTTTTGACGTAATCACTATGCCGTATGAAACCGGATCTTCCACCCTGGTTAAGACTATTGTGGCCTCTGCTTTTTTCCGCTCGTGATATTCAATTGCCTGAGAGATATCGAAATCGGTAACGACATCACCCGATATTATTACGAACCTTTCATCAAGGAAATCCTCCGCGTTTTTAACCGATCCGGCGGTGCCGAAATCGGCCTCGGCGGTGACATAATTGAATTTAACTCCCCATTTTTTGCCGCTTCCGAAGAATGATTTTATTTGGTCTGATTGAAAATATAAAATAGCCAGGATATCGGTAATCCCGTGTTTTCTTAATAACATTACGATATGCTCCATGACGGGTCGACCGACGAGCGGAACCATCGGTTTCGGCAGGTTGGATGTCAGCGGTCTTAACCTGGTACCAAAACCGCCAGCCATTATTACAGCTTTCATTTCTTACCTCTTAAAATTTTATCATTCTCCTATATCGAACGGGTACAGCGGCGGGCGATTCGGACGATGGAATCCACTCGCGCTGTTCGCCGTCAAACTCAAATCCCAGGGATTTGTAAAGCTCTATGGCGACCGCGTTTTCGACGGACGGAGTAACTGACATTATCGAGTCCGGCCAGCGCCTACGGGAAAGTTCCATTAAAAGACCCCAGGCTTCCCTGCCATAGCCCTTGCCCTGATATTCCGGCAGAAGCTTCACGTCGTGACTGCAGGAATTATCTTCATCCGGAAAAGATAGTTTAGCTTCTCCCATAAACCTACCGTTTTTATCCTCGACGGCGAAGAGGACGAAGCTTTTTCTATCCAGTGTTTCCCAGAATTTATCATACCGCTGATTGCTCCAACCCAATCCCTGTGGATAGCCGACGTTTTTCATCACCTCCCCGGTTTCCCACAAATTTTCAAAGTCATTGCGCCTATTCCCGGAAATCCTGCAAAAGAACAGGCGTTCGGAAAAGGCGAACAGCTTTCGGGAGGATATTTCTCTCCATATTTCTATTATATCATAAAAATCGCCATATTCAAAGTAGTTGCGCCCGGTTTTTTCCAGGTCTTTTTTCAGGAACGATTTAGCGAAAACGATATCCGCCGCCCCGGCTCCGTGAAAATCCGAGTGACCGTCGCCGATAAATATCGCGGAACTTTTCGGGTCGGTCAACTTCTTTATATGAAACCCCTTACAGTTCGAGCATTCTCCGCAGCCCTGACCCAGGAATGGAAAATCAGGAAGTATCTCCCCATTTTTATAGACGGCCTTATTGGTTATTCTATCCAGCTTTGAAAATCCATTGGAGTTTAAAATCGCTTCAATGTAGAAATCGAAGCCTTCGGAGACGATATACATTTTAACATGGTCATTTCTTAGAATTTCCGTAAAATCAGCGAATCCGTCGGTAATACCCTGTTTTTTCAGATATTCTAATACGTCTTTTTCTTCAGGGGGAAACCGGTTCCAGATTTCACATTCGGTTTTCAGGCAGGTATATGAATTCACTTTTCCCAGTCGGTAGCGATCGACGACGGGCTGGGTTTTGGCATCGGTGAATTTTCTAAACATTTCGTAGCCAACATCTTTGGCGGTTATGGTGCCGTCAAAATCTACGAATACGATATAATCTTTTCTCATATACTTACCACAACCGCTATAATGAAAATCAGCAGGATGAATAAAGACAGCGTCATATACTTGTAACTTCTATTTAGAAAAAAAATGACGGCGGTAGCCAAAATGCCGGTAACGGGGGCGAAGACTATCAGCCCGATCCCCGCTTTCGCCCCTATAAGCGCTTTATCAATATTAAAAAGGTACAGTCCAAGAGAAAGCAGTATTAAGGTTAAGGCCGAATATTCCAATATTCTCAAGATTTGAGCGATGCGCAGGCTTAACGTGTTATTATCTTTCAATATTACAATCCTCTGACAAACATTTTGTATGCCGTAAAAATCATTATTATCACAAATAAGAGGCGCAAAAGAAGCGAGGTTATTTTATATGACATGGCGGCTCCCGCCCTGCTTCCGGCGAAGGCGCCCAGAATTATGGCGGCCGATTTATAGGGATCGATATCTCCTCTCAGCATGTAGATAGCGGCAGCTGGAGCCACGGTAATACCGATCATGTAGCTCGAGGTGGCGGTGGCGATTTTAAAAGGCACCTTCATAACGGTTCGCATCATGGGAATCTGAATGATTCCTCCCCCCACGCCCAAAATCCCGGAAACATTCCCGGCCACAAGGGACAGTCCCCAACCGACGGCGGTATGGGACGCGGAATCGTATTTGTGATCTATAAGCATTATCCGCCTGGGGCGTGTCATGTTCAATGCGGCGATTATTAAAATTACAGAAAAGAATATATATATAATTCTGGCGGGTAAATACTCCGCCAGCAAACCTCCGGTTGCCGCTCCCGATGATGTCGCCGCCGCAAGCGTTATACCCAGCTCGAGGTCGGCGCGGCCGGATTTGAGAAAATCTATGGCGGCGACAGTGGAAACGGCCACTATGCTGACCAGCGATGTTCCCACGGCAACCGTAACCGGAACATTAAATATCAGGGTAAGAGCGGGTACTATTATTATTCCCCCGCCGAGGCCAAAAAGCGAGCCCACGAATCCTGCCAGAATACCCGTAATCACCAGATAAAACAGTTCCACGCGCGGAATTTATAATTATAAATCGAAAAAGGCAAGAATCAGCGGGAAGCCAAAATGGAAAGATATCTTTTCGAATCAGTGAGAATTTCCCTGGCCTCCTCTATCTCGGCATGATCTTTTAGCCAGATTTTCTCATAAAGGGCTTTTTCGCCCCGAGATCGCAGTATAATCTCCTCATTTAATATCGCCATGATTTCGGAATAGTGATTTTCAAACTGCCATGTCTCATCAGAGCTTAGCCTGTTTTCGAGGATCCGGAGGGCTTCTCTGGTCTCTTCATCGAGAAAGGAGATCTTTTCTCTGAATTCGTTAAAAGCGATCCGATCCTCGTCCAGAAACGCGAATCCCCTGTCCGCCACAAACTTCCTAAACTCCGAAATCACATGATCGTCGACTCTGAAATCGGGGGGGATTTTTCGAGTTCTGAGATATTCGATGGCGAAATCGAAAAAGCAGGCCTCCTGTTTCAGCGCGGTCACATAACCGGATTCCCGGGAGTTTTCCACGTATATATCGGGCATAATGCCGCCCCCGCCGTAAACAGGCCGGCCGGAGTCGGTATAGTAGAAGGTATCAGGGGGATTTTTAAGCTCGGTGGCGAGTAATTCGAAAGTGGACCAATCCGGTTTTTGCAGGCATCTTCCTGATGGCAGATAATATTTGGAGGTGGTTATTTTCAGGGCTGAATTATCTGAAAATTGCAGCACCTGTTGAACCAGCCCCTTTCCGTAGGTTTCGGTCCCGATTATAATCCCCCGGTCATAATCCTGAATCGCTCCCGCCAGTATTTCGGCAGCGCTGGCAGTCTGATCATTCACGATCAGAACCAGATCTCCTTTAAAGAAGATAGAATTTCCATTGACCTGATAAGAGCTTATCAGGGTCGAGCTTCGCCCCCGGGTTTCCACCACCTTCGAATCTTCGGGTAGAAACAGGCCGGCGATCTCTATGGCCTCCAACAACAGCCCGCCCGGGTTACCGCGAAGATCGAGAACGAGAGAATTCATGCCCTGCTTCTTCAAGTCCTTTACAGCGGCTTTTATATCCTTGAGACAATTTTCGGAAAAGCGGGTGACCCTGATATACCCTATATTATCGGAAATCATGGAATAATAAGGAATCGATTGAATTTCAACGTCCTCCCTGGTCATGGTAACCAGGCGTTCTTTGCCCTCCGGCCTACAGATTAACAGGTCGATCCGGGACCCCGAGGGCCCCCACATCAGCATCCTGACCTGTTTCGAGTCCAGGCCTATCGTCGACGTCGAATCAATTTTCAAGACGCGGTCGCCCGATTTAAGGCCCATCCGATGACCGGGAGCGCCCTCCAGGATCGAGACAATGGTCAACGTATCCCGGTGAAACTCCATGCTCACCCCGATACCCTCGAATTGGCTCTCGGTTTCCTGCCTCAGCCGCACGTAGTCGGCGTCCCTGAGGAATTTGGTGTAGTTGTCGAGTTTAGAAAGCATGGCGTCGATGCCGACTTTAATCATCTTTTCTTCGTCAATCTCCTCGACATAGTTTTCGGAAACCATCAGGGCTATACGGTCGAAAAGCCGGATGTTGCTGTAAAGTTTATCCGACGACGACCAGGTAAAACCGAGGGCGAAGGCGGCCAGGATCGCCATGGTTATGGGCCAGCCATACTTCGCAAGGCCATTAAGCAATCTGGAGACAATTTTTTTCAATATTATGTAAACCTGCCGTTTTAAGCGCGCATTTCTAAATATTATATCGTCACCCGGAACGTGGCGCCGGTTATGATGGTTTCAGGAAAATGATGGCTTGTTTCAGGATGGAAATGGCTTCGCCCACCCGTTGGGTGGGGCGCCGACAACCTGCAAGTCGTAGGTTGGGGGTTTATCCCCCAACGGCCAGATCATTCATGCTTATTCCGATTTCATCGGAAAAAGCATGCACCCTCCGTAAGGAAGGGGTTCCTTACGGCGCGGGGTGCGGCCACTGCAAGCAGTGACTCGCAGGTGAAAAATGTTAGTCTGCAAAAAACGCTGGTTGCCAAGCGCCGCTTGGCAACCGGGGCGTCGGGTTCCTGCGGAACGCCGACCTACATCTACCAGGTAAGGCGATAGTCCGGGCGTCGGGTTCCTCATCCCGACTGTTAGTCGGGATTCGGAACGCCGACCTACAAAAGAAACGCACAAAAAAAGGGGCGGATTCAATCCGCCCCTGCGAGAATAGTTTTATCCGATTTTAGGTCTTTACGAATATCTTCATGAAGGGGAATTTCTTCACCACTATCTTGTTTTTCAGTTTACTGATGGCACCGGTGGGATTGAGATCCTTGGGGCAAACCAGCTGGCAGTTGAAAATGGTATGGCATCTGAAAACGCCGAACTCCGAGGCTACCATGGCCAGACGTTCGTCAGCGGCGCCGTCACGGGAATCGTCGACAAATCTCAGCGCCTTCAAAAGCGCGTGCGGCCCTAAGTATTTCGGATCGCCGTAGGCAACCGGGCAAGAACCGTAGCAGGAGCCGCACATTATACAATCGACATGATGATCGATCTTCTTTCTGTCCTCCACCGACTGGTAGTATTCTTTTTCCGGCGGATCTTCACCGGGAATCAGGTACGGTTTGATGGCCTTGAAGTTATCGAAGAACGGCTTCATATCGACCACCAGGTCTTTCAGAACCTGAAGATGCGCGAGGGGACGAATGGTAATGGGAGGTTTCAGATTTTCGACCTGAGTCCTGCAGGCAAGACCGTAGGAACCGTTAATATGCATGGCGCAGGAGCCACAGTTGGCCTCGCGGCAACTCGACCTGAAAGCGAAGGAAGGATCTTTATTTTCCATAATCCAGTAGAGGGCCTCCAAGAGCGTCATTCCCTTGACCGTCTCAACCGCAAATGTTTGAAAATGCGGATCGCGTCCGTCATCGGGATCATACCGGAATACTTTAAATGTCATCGTCCTCATTTCAGTACTTCCTTTCTTCCGGAGGGTATTTGGAAAGATCGACCTCGCTGGTGGAAAAATCGGGGCCGTCCGGCGTCCAGGTCGCCAGCGTATGATGCAGCCATTCGTCGTCATTACGTTTATTGAACTCGCGTCTGAAATGAGCGCCCCTGCTTTCGGTTCTGCGAATGGCGCCGGCAGTGATAACCTCGGAGATCTCCATATTGCCGGCCAATTCCATGATCCAGACTTTATCCATATTAAAAGCTCTGCCGGGGCTAACGGGGCGAATGTTTTTAAATCGCGCCTGAAGCTCCTTGATTTCTTTTAAGGCTTCCTCCAGTTCCTCGCCGGTCCTGAATATACCCACTTTGCCGGTCATGACGTTCTGCAGATCTGTCCGGAGCTGGTAGGGGTCCTCTGTTCCGCCCGGCCTGGCGAAGGAGTTTATCCTGTCGGCGAGGGCTTTCTGGGCTCTGGTCAGGGTAGCCTCATCGCCTGTTTTGGGCAGCTCCTTTACATAGGAAGCTGCAGCCTCGCCCGCCCGGCGCCCGAAAACAATGGTTTCCAGAAGAGAGTTGCCTCCCAGCCGGTTGGCGCCATGCACCGAAACGCAGGAGCATTCGCCGGCGGCGTAGAATCCGGGCGATTGGGTGATGCCGTCCTTATCGCAATCGATACCTCCCATGGTATAATGGGTGGCGGGGTTGATGGGAATCGGCGTATCGATAGGATCGAGCCCGGCGAAGTCGAGGCAGATCTCGCGGATACCGGGAAGCCTTTCCATTATCTTCTCTCTTCCCAGGTGACGAAGATCAAGGTGAACATAACCGCCCTCGAATCCCCGTCCCTCCTCGATCTCGGTGGCGATGGAGCGGCTGACGATATCGCGGGGCGCGAGTTCCATCACCTTCTCTGAGACATAACGGCTCATGAACCTCTCGCCGTCTTTATTAGTCAGGTAACCGCCCTCGCCGCGACAGCCTTCGGTCATGAGGATATTCGATCTGTATAGACCGGTGGGATGGAACTGTATGAACTCCATATCCTTCAGAGGAATGCCGGCCCAATACGGAATGGCCTTGGCCAATCCCGAATTGACCAGCGCGTTTGTGGTATTTCCGAAAATCCTGCCGGAGCCCCCGGTGGAGAAGATCACGGCATTGGCGGCAATCAGTTCGAGCCTGCCCTCCGGGATATTCAAAGCCACAACACCTTTACAGACTCCCGAATCGTCAAGAGCAAGCTGAAGAACCATCCACTCCTCATAGTATCTGGTGTTCAGCCTGATTGTCTGCTCATAAAGCGTATGGAGAAGATAGAGCCCGGTTTTATCGGCTCCGTAACATGTCCGGGGATAGCCGGCCCCTCCGAAGGGTCTCTGACAGATCTTCCCATTTTCCATTCTTGAGAACGGGCATCCCCAGTGTTCCATCTGGTAGATGACCCGGGGAGCGTCATTGGCCATAGTTATTGCGGCTTCCTGGTCGGCAAGGAAATCCGACCCCTTTACAGTATCGTAGGCGTGACGTTCGGGAGTATCATCGGCGGAATCGGGGTTGTTGGCCAACGCGGCGTTGATACCGCCCTGCGCGGCGCCGGAATGCGACCGTAAGGGATGAATTTTGGAGAGAACCGCGACTTCCGCGCCTTTGGCGCCGGCTTCTACCGCAGCCATCATTCCGGCCAGACCGCCTCCTATCACTACAACATCATGGAAAATCATGCCAAACCTCCCGTAGGTACGTGCGGGGCGAAAATCCTGGGGAGCATAACCGAAAGGGAGACTATAGCCAGTACGGCGAAAACCAGCACCACTGCGACAACCAACGATTTGTGTTTGCTGGAAATATTCGCGAAGTCCATCAAGGTTATCGAGAGACCGTTAACCATGTGATAAAATATAACCAGTATTAGTCCTATTTCCAGAAAATGGAAAAGGGGAGTCTGGACGGCGCTCAATCTCTGGTTAAAAGCCTCGGCGCCCTTATTGGCCGAACCCAGAACCCACATATGGGTGAAAAGATAGAAAAGAAGCAACAGACCGGTAATCCGATGCAGGAACCAGGAAAATGTGCCGACATTCGGATTTAATTTTAATTCCTCCTTGGTGCCCTTGAAAACGTATCTGATCCTCATACCACTCCTCCTTTGAAGAAAGAGCTGAGAGTGGTAAAGGAGTAGTACGCGGTGAGCAGACCGACCGCCCATAGAACCGTCAGCCATACCAGCTGTACTCCTCTTGCGGGTCTGAAATCGAGAACGACGGCCCACAGGCCGTTAAGTCCGTGAAACAGCGCGGAGATGATAAAGAGAAAATAGAAGATCAGCCATCCCAGATTACCCTGCAGTCTCTCAATAACAAAGGAGAAATCCAGCAGTCCCTGGGTGGCGAAATTGAAATCCCAGTGGAGCACTTTGACATGAGTAAAGAGGAAAATCGCTAAAATGACGCCCGTAATTCTTTGAAAAAGCCAGAAAAAAGCGCCGCGGGCGGCAATAGATTGATTCATGCAATGCCTCCTGCATCGTTTGCGTCGAAGATAGGAGTTGAATTTTCCCTTCTATTAAACTTCGACAGGAGATTTATCATTAAAAAATAATCGCAAGTTTTCATTTTGAGATTTTAGGCAATCATATCCGGAAATACAACAACTATTTAGACCGTTACTTCCGGTATTTTTCCATTCCCTCGACAAAAATATTGCCGCCGTGGCTATCCTGGGCGACGATTATGGGAAAATCGACTACCTTAAGCCTGCGGACCGCCTCCGGACCCAGCTCCTCATAGGCGACAACCTCCGAATCTGTAATCCGTTTCGCCATCAAGGCCCCGGCCCCGCCGGTGGCCACAAAATAGGCACCTTTGTATCGCTTCAAGGCGTCCGCAACTTCCTTGCCCATCTCTCCCTTTCCGATCATACCCTTCAAGCCGGCTTTCAACATTGCCGGAGAGTACTTATTCATCCTTCCGGAGGTTGTGGGTCCCGCTGACCCGATTACCTTCCCCGGTTTGGCGGGAGTCGGTCCAACGAAATATATTATCTGACCGGCGGGATCGAAGGGCAGGTTTTCACCCTTATCCAGCAGTTCCACCATTTTTTTATGCGCGGCATCCCGGGCCGTATAGATATAACCGTTAAGAATCACCTTATGACCCGCGCGGAGTTTTTCAATATCTTGATCTGCTACGGGAGTATTTAATTTTATCGCTTCCATTTTTGTCCTCTCAGATTATGACCTCTTTATGCCGGGCCGAATGACATTGTGTATTAACCGCTACCGGCAGACTGGCAATGTGACAGGGATGAGTTTCTATATGAACGGCGAGAGCCGTAATCCTGCCGCCCAATCCTTGAGGTCCTATTCCGGTATTGTTAATCCTCTCCAGAAGTTCCTTCTCCATCTCAGCGTAATAGGGATCGGAATGAACTGAGCCGAGCTTCCTTAACAGAGATTTTTTGGCCAGATAGGCGGATTTATCAAAAGAGCCTCCGATTCCAACGCCCACGATAATCGGAGGACAGGGGTTTCCTCCCGCTACCCTGACGGTTTCCACCACAAAGTCTTTGACGCCGTCCTCGCCGTCGGACGGTTTTAGCATCTTTATGGCGCTCATATTCTCCGAACCGCCGCCTTTAGGGAGAATGGTGATCTTGATTTTATCGCCTTCGACAATATTAATGGAGATGACGCCGGGGGTGTTATCCCCGGTGTTTTTGCGTCTCAGAGGATCTTCCACCATCGATTTTCTCAAATAACCGTCGCCATAGCCCTGTCTTATGCCTTCCTGGACCGCCGCCTCAAGGGTAGCGCCGTCAATATGAATATCGGAACCCAGCTCAACGAAAACGGCAGTCAGGCCGGTATCCTGGCAGAGGGGCATCTGCTCGTTTTTGGCTATTTCGGCGTTTTCAAGGATCTGGTTCAAAATCTCTTTTCCCAGCGGCGATTCTTCTTTGTCCAACGATTTTCTAATTACTCCGACGACATCGTCACCAAGAAAATAATTGGCATCCATACAGAGCTTTTTAACCGCCGAGGTAATTTTACCGGAACTAATATTTCTCATGTTTCCTGCCTTTGATGAATTCGTCCAATCCTCTTAAAAGGTTTTCACAAGCATCGTAAACCTCGGCCGGTCTCCTGGTAGCAAGCTCTCCGCCGCCGGACACGATTCTATTCTCTATATCCAGCACCACTTCCCCCGGCCTTGTAACAACCGCCTGAGCTCCCGCATTTCCAACACCCGCCTGCAGTTTCGGATCGTTGCCCACCGTAACTACAGCTTCCGATGTAATAATTCCCTGCAGGGATTTTACCACCAGAAGAGAGGCTGATCCGAAAGCTCCGATGGGTTTGCCGAGCCTGTAAATTCCCTTCACAAGGGTCTTAAAAATATCGTTAATCTTAAATGCGTTTCCGGCTTTATCAAAATCACACAGAGAATCGAAGAGAGCTTTCCCGCCGGGAATAATAAGGGCATCTATACCGGTGGCCTTGATTTCTTCAATATGCACAACCGGAGCTCTGGATAATTTCGCTTCGATATATCTCGCATGCTCATCGCCGTCAACATTGATAGTTATAGGTAACCTTAAATATCTTTTATTTTCCAGGTGCAGAAAACAAAAAATTATCTCCCAGAAAGCGCCGCCGGTAACAATGACTCCGATTTTTCTGGGAGGTTTTGTCATTTTTAAAAGATCATGTGATAAAATTCACATCCAGGTCTAATTTAAATCCCCGCGCACCGGGGCGGGGATTTTTCAGGAAATAACCGAGACGATTTTTCTATCGCGGCCTTTTCTGCTGTAGCGCACCACGCCATCGATAAGCGCGTACAGGGTGTTGTCTTTGGCGTGACCGACGTTATCGCCGGGATGAATTTTCGTACCCCGCTGGCGTATTATTATCGAACCGGCATGAACTCTTTGACCTCCAAAGATTTTAACGCCCAATCGCTGGCCGGCCGAATCCCGTCCGTTTTTTACCGATCCTTGCCCTTTTTTGTGAGCCAACTAATTCCCCTTTCCTTAAATCCTGTAATTTACAATTTCATTTCGATCTGTCAAGAGTTCTTTCTAATTTATTCGATCCAAACAGCTTAAAATCGAAGTTCGGCATAATCGATCCGTAAAGCCCACTATTTCAAGCCCAATAAAAAACCCGGCGCCCGAAATCGACGCCGGGCAGAAGATCTATCCATTTAATCCGCGGCGTTTGATTTCTCGGGTTCCATCTCGGCAACCGCGATCTTTTTGATGTCGAATTTAAGCCGATCCTCATCCGGATGCCTGGACACCTCCACATGGAAATTCCTGCTGAATTCGCCTTTTAGAATCTCTTCCGACATGGGATCCTCGAGATATTTCTGCAGCGCTCTTTTCAACGGTCTGGCGCCGAAATTGGGATCCCATCCCTTATCGACCAGATATTCCCTGGCATCAGGGTTCAGAGCTATGGTAATATTTTTATCGGCCATTCTCTTCAAGAGATCTCTCAAAAGGATATTGACAATGTCAAAAATATGCTCTTTTTCCAGGGCATGAAATATCACCGTTTCGTCAATCCTGTTGACCAATTCCGGATTAAAGGTTTTCTTCATTTCGTCGAGAATCCGGTCTTTCATCTTGTCGTAGTCGGTTTTGGCGTCATCTTTCTGAAAACCGATTCCCTTACCTACCGCGGCCTGCCTGGTGCCCATATTAGAGGTCATTATGATTACGGTATTTCTGAAATCGACCTTACGTCCGAAAGAATCGGTCAACTGACCCTCGTCGAGAAGCTGCAGGAGTATATTGAAAACTTCGGGATGGGCTTTTTCAATTTCGTCCAGGAGGACAACGGAATAAGGTTTTCTGCGGACCTTCTCCGTCAATTGGCCGCCCTCTTCATAACCGACATATCCGGGAGGGGCGCCGATAAGCCGCGAGACGGCGAACTTCTCCATGTACTCGGACATATCGATACGAACCAGAGATTCCTCATCCTCGAACAGGAATTCCGATAACACCTTGGCCAGTTCCGTCTTGCCCACGCCGGTCGGTCCCAGGAAAATAAATGAACCGATAGGCCTATCGGGATCTTTCAATCCGGCCCGGGCCCGTCTTATGGCTTTGGCGATTTTGGCGATAGCCTCTTTCTGACCAACGATGTTTTTTGACAGTTCATCCTCCATGCGAAGGAGCTTTTTGGATTCCTTTTCCTCAAGTTTGAACAAAGGTATGCCGGTGATTTTGGAAATAACCGTCGCGATATCCTCTTCCTTCAATTCGATCTTTTCGGAATTGCGTTTATCTTCCCATTCTTTTTTCAAGTTCTCGAGTTCTTCTTTTTTTAGTTTTATGGTATCCCTCAGCTGCGCCGCCTTTTCGAACTCCTGGCCCTTAACAGCCAGTTCTTTTTGCTTCGAAAACTCGATTATTTCGTCTTCAAGCTGATTGAAAGTCTCCGGTTTTGTAAAAGCTGATAAATGAACTCTGGAACCGGCCTCGTCGATCACGTCAATCGCCTTATCGGGCTGAAATTTGCCGGTTATATAGCTGTCGGATAGAATAACGGCGGCCTCTATGGCTTCGTCGGTAATGATCACCTTATGATGTTCTTCGTATTTCTCCCGGAGTCCGCGTAATATCTCTTTTGTATCCTGGGTGGAGGGAGGATCGATCATAACCGTCTGGAATCTTCTGTCTAAAGCCCCGTCTTTTTCGATATATTTCCGATATTCGTTTAACGTGGTCGCCCCGATGCATTGCAGTTCCCCCCGCGACAGCGCCGGTTTGAATATATTCGACGCGTCAAGAGAACCCTCGGCCCCCCCGGCGCCGACGATGGTATGAAGCTCATCGATAAAAATGATTACATCTTTGGACGCCAGTATTTCACTCATTACCGCTTTCAGGCGTTCCTCGAATTGACCCCGATATTTTGTTCCGGCCACAAGGGATGCCATATCCAGGGTAACGATCCTCTTTTCCTCCAGAATCTGGGGAACCTTGCCGACCACAATTCTCTGGGCCAATCCCTCGGCGATGGCGGTTTTGCCGACTCCCGGCTCGCCGATCAAGACGGGATTGTTTTTCTTACGTCTGGACAGGATCTGGGTAACCCGCTCGATTTCGTCATCGCGGCCGATTATGGGATCGAGCTGATCGCGTCGGGCCAGCTCCGTCAGGTCCCTGCCGAAATGATCGAGCGCGGGGGTTTTGGTTTTCTTGCGTTTTTTTCCGAACGCGGACGGTTTTCCGGTCTGGATATTGCGGAGCTCTTCATACACCTCTTTATAGTCAACATCATACATGGACAGAACCTGTGCCGCGACGCCTTCTTCATCCTTGAGTAAGGCCAGCAGAATATGCTCGGTATCGATGTCCTTGGATTTCAGGGCCCTGGCCTCGTTGCCGGAAACCTCAAGAGTCTTTTTGGCTCTGGCGGTTAATGGCAGCTGACCCATCTGCATGGTGCCGCCGGAAGGCTGAACCATCTCCTCGATAGAACCTTTGAGTTCGTTGGCATCTATACCTATATTATTCAAAATCTCGATCGCGGTACAATCTCCGAGACGTATAAGACCCAAAAGCAGATGTTCCGTTCCTATATAATCGTGTTTTAAACGCGCCGCCTCATCGCGAGCGTATTCAATTGACTTACGAGCCTTTTCGGTGAACATCTCGTTCATCAAAACACCTCATTTCAAAAAAACTAAAATTCCTCGGATTTATTAAAGCGCTGCCTGACCAGGTTCGCCCGCACAATGTCGCGCTCGACATTGTCCATTTCCTTGCTCATATATTTCTGCAGGTGCGCGGGTTGGGTAATAATCAACAGCTCGTTTAGTTCGCGGTAACTGAATTTATCTATTATCCCCAGAGACAGTCCCAACCTCAAAGCGGACAGCATATTCATGACCTCACTGGAAGTCAGGACCCTGGCATGGCTCAAAATCCCGTAGGATCTCCAGATCTTGTCCTCTATTTGATCGGGTGCGCTGGACATTAACTGTTCCTGGGCGTTTTGTTCATTTTCAATGATCTTTCTGGTAACCTTAACCAGCGAATCGATAATCTCCTCTTCGGTGCGGCCCAGGGTCGTCTGATTGGAGATCTGGAACAGGTTGCCCAGAACATCCGTACCTTCCCCGTAAAAACCTCGAACCACCAGACCGATTTTGGAGATATTCGCGATAACGCCCTCTATTTCGCCGGTATGGACGAGTCCCGGCAGATGAATCAGAACGGAGGCGCGAAGTCCCGTTCCGACATTGGTGGGGCATGAAGTCAGATAGCCGAATCGATCGTTAAAATCATATTGAATAAGACCGGAGAGTTCATCGTCGATCTTGCTGGCTATCTCCCAGCATTCATTCAGCGACATGCCGGATGAGATCACCTGGAGACGAATATGATCCTCCTCATTGAGCATTATTGAGATTTTTTCATCATCACCAATAAACAAACCGCGTCCGGAACCTCCCCGCATAAATTCGGGTGATATCAGATGTCTTTCCATGAGGAATTTCTGACTGAGATTATCTATATCGGCAGTCGGGATAAATTTGCCGTCTTTCAGCAAAGTCACTTTATCGAAAGTAGGGGAAAGAAAATCCAGAATTTTTGCGCGGGATTCAGTATCGGCCGACGGGGGAAACGGGAAATCCGATATATTTCGAGCGAGCCGTATTCTCGATGAGAGAACCGCGAAGGAATCCGGCCCCTCTCCGTCCAGCCAGGGTGCAGATTTTCCGGACATTTTATTTATAAACGAAAGTTCCATATCGTTCCTCTAAATTTGATCCGTTAACTCCCGGATTTTATCTCTTAACACCGCCGCCGCTTCGAAATCTTCCTTTTCAATGGCTCGTCTTAACTCTTCACGCAATCGTCTATCCTCCCGTAAAGGCTTCAGCGCGTCGCTTGCGGCGGAAGGTATCTTACCTCGGTGCTCATTTGAACCGTGGATTTTTCTAAGAAGATCGTTCAGATCGGCCCCAAAAGTCATGTAGCACTGCCCGCATCCGAACCGCCCGGTTTTGCCGAGAGCTTCGAAGGTCAGCCCGCATGAAGGGCATTTTTTATATTGCAGAGATTTGACTTTCTTGCTTTCGGCCGGGGTTTTGCTGGTACCCATCATTCCGGTAACGAATTCGGCGAGCGGAAACGGTATATTCTCAAATGGAGAATGAAAACCCCTTTTCTCGGCGCAACTCCGGCAAAGATTCAGAACCACTTTCTTGTTGTTCACGATCTGCGTAAGATGAACGGTAGACTCGGTTTTTTTACAGTCCTGGCAAAGCATCTTATTTTCCTTCAGTATCTTAAACCCACGGACAAATATTTCAGTTCCCTGTCAATATAGGACAAAAGTCGAATATGCCGCAAGTCATTTCAGTTTCACGTCATAATCCGGCCCTCGGATAGACGAAACAGCTTTTTTCCGGTTTTTGCGAGATCCGGATTGTGCGTCGCTATTAACACGCCTACACCTGTGGTGTCGACAAGTTTCGTAAATAACTTTATCAGAGAGTCGGCATTTTCTTTATCGAGGTTTCCCGTAGGTTCATCCGCAAGAAGTAGTTCGGGGGAATTTATGAGCGCCCTGGCCACCGCCGCTCTTTGCTGCTCGCCCCCCGATAACTGGTTGGGATAATGGTCTATTCTGTGAAATATGGATAGATCGGAAAGGAGCTCGCGAGCTCTTTTGTAACTCTGGTCCCGCGATATCCCTTTTATCAAAGCCGGTATCATCACGTTTTCTACCGCGGTAAAATCGGGCATTAAGTGATGCATCTGAAACACAAACCCGATTTTGCTGTTCCTGAAAATATCGAGTTTTTCAAGTCTGAATTCATTTATGGATTCTCCGTCAAACCTGATATCGCCGGAATCGGGCTTAATAAGCCCCGCCAGAATATACAGAAAGGTGCTTTTGCCGGAACCGGATTGCCCCGATAGAATCGAGAGATCTCCTTTTTCCAACTGCAAAGATGCGCCTTTTAAGACCTCGATGAAACCATCACCGGATTGAAATTTTTTGTGAATATTTTCCGCGTCCAACAGCATTATAAATTACCGTTATTCATAGCGGATAATCTCTACGGGATCCAATCTCGCGGCCCTCCTGGCGGGATAAATCGAAAAGATTAATCCTATCAAGGAACCCAGAATGAAAATCAAAAGGACGTCCAGAACTCTAATCTCTACCGGCAGCGCCGAGATAAAATAGATATCGGAAGGCAGCGAAATGATAGAAAACTTTTTCTGAGTATAAAGCAGGATCAAGCCTATTGTCTCTCCGATAATGGCGCCGAAAGCTCCGATAATCAGCCCCTGATAAGCGAAAATTTTCTTTAACCTGGATTTGGACAGTCCGAAGGCGGAGAGTATGCCGATATCGCCTCTTTTGGCCAGAACCATCATTATTAAAAGAGCGATAATGTTGCTCGCCGCGACAATCACGAACAGCATCAGGACTATAAACATCATCCATTTCTCCAGGGTCATCCACGAAAAAAGATTCCGGTTGTGCTCTTTCCAGTCCAGGGCCATATACTGGTATCCAATGGCGTCCTCGATTCTCTCCGCGACCACCCAGGCGTTATAAAAATTGGTGGTCTTGACTTCTATTGTAGTTATATCGCCGCCCAGTTCGAACAGATCCTGGGCGTCCTCGAGAGATATATAAACGAAATTATCATCGTAGGTCGACATCCCCGTCTCGACAATCCCCGTAACCATACAGGGTTTAATTTTGGGAGAAAAACCCGTAAGATCGCTCTCGACGTTTTTCAACGAATAAAGCCGGACTTTATCGTTTATGGAAACGTTCAGCCGGGCGGCCAGATTAATCCCCATCCAGACACCCTTGTATTTATCGTCAACGGTCTCGAAGGTCAGATCTCTGGTCAGAAGATACTCGGCGATTTCGGTTACCGCGCTTTCGGCCTGAGGGATTATTCCCCTTACCAGTATACCGTCGGTACCGGATCTCGAGGAGATAGCGGCCTTTTCGATAACAACCGGACTTGTAGCGACAACACCATCGACCTTTTGTATTTGACCCCTGAGCTCCTCCCAATCCTCGATGGCATCCACAACCCGATGCTGAACCAGTACATGAGCCATGGTGCCGATTATCCTGCTGCGCACTTCCATCTCGAAACCATTCATCACCGAAAGCACGATCAGAAGCGAGGCGGTGGACAGCATAACCACGAAAATAGATAAAAATCCCAGAAAGGAGATGAATCCCTGCCGGTGGCGTGACGTGAAATATCTTCTGGCGATGAAGAATTCGAGGGACATTATTAACCGTCCGAACTTTCGGCGCCTTTACCCGGATTTTCGGGTTTCATGATGGGGAAAAGAATAACATCCCTTATGGAGCTGTTTCCGGTAAGAAGCATAACCAGCCTGTCGACTCCCAAGCCGTAGCCGGCCGCGGGAGGCATTCCGTGTTCGAGGGCGAGTATGAAATCTTCGTCAATGGGATGAGCTTCCTCGTCTCCCATTAACCGGGATCGGGCCTGCGATTCAAAACGCCGTCTTTGATCGTCGGGATCGGTAAGCTCCGAAAATCCGTTGCCGAACTCCAGACCGTTAATAAAAAGCTCGAACCTTTCGGTAAGCCCGGGATCCTCCCGGTGTATTTTGGCGAGCGGTGACAGCTCGATGGGATAATCGATCAAAAATGTGGGCTGGACCAGTTTAGGTTCCACCAGCTCGCTTGAAAGCAGATCCAGGGCCGCCCCGCGACCCGTCACCCCGTCCGTATCCAGTCCCTTTTCCCGGGCGAGATCTATAAGCTTTTTTTCACCCAGCCCTGTAATATCAGTGCCTATGTATTTTCGCGCGGCATCGGCAAAAGTTATTCTTCCATACGGGGGTTTCATCGATATCAGGTTGTCGTCATAAGTGATTTCATCGGAATCCAGCACGGAGGTAACAACGGAAAATATCATCTCCTCCACCAGATTCATGAGGTCTCTATAGTCGGCATAGGCCCAGTAGAATTCAAGCATGGTAAATTCAGGATTATGATTTCTATCCATGCCCTCGTTGCGAAAGTCTTTGCTTATCTCATATACTTTTTCCATGCCGCCCACAATAAGCCTTTTAAGGTAGAGCTCATCGGCTATACGAAGATAGAGATCGAGGTCGAGGGCCTTAAGATGGGTTACAAAGGGTCTGGCGTTGGCTCCTCCATATAATACCTGCATGGCGGGGGTCTCAACCTCCAGAAATCCGCGATCATCCAGGAAATCTCTCATTTTTTTTATTATTTTGGCCCTTGTTATAAAGGTATCGAGAACATCGGGATTGGCGATCAGATCAAGGTATCTTCTGCGGTAACGGATTTCCTTATCCTTAAGGCCGTGCCATTTTTCGGGTAGAGGCTTCAATGATTTGGCCAGGAGAGCGAAACCTGAGATTTTTATGGTCACCTCTCCCATGCGAGTCCGGAACACGGTACCCTCCACGCCTATTATATCGCCTGTCTCAAACAGACCGAACATTTCGAATTGTTCTTCTCCCAGGTCGTCCTTGCGGATATAAACCTGTATCTTTCCGGAGCCATCCTGAAGATGCGCGAATACGGTCTTGCCGTGACCGCGCCAGCTGATAATACGCCCGGCGACCTTCACCGTTTGCCCCGATTCGGATAGATTTTCAAAATCGGCGATGATTTCCGACGAGAGGTGGGTTCTGCTGTACCTGTAGGGAAATGGATTGATCCCTTTATCTATTAATTTTTGAAGTTTTTCGCGGCGGACTCTCAGGATTTCACTCAATTCCCGTTCCATAAGAATACTCCATTATTATTGTCGTCTTGCAATCAACGGAACTAAGATGGATATTTTTTCGCCAGCTCTATCTTAACAGCGTCGGGGACGAAACAGGTTATATCCCCCCCGCGTCGGGCAATATCTTTGACAAGCGAGGAGGAAATATAACTGTGTTTTTCATCCGGGGTTAAAAAAACGGTCTCTACGTCGGGCTGCAGTTTGCGGTTGGTCAAAGCCATCTGAAATTCGAACTCGAAATCCGAAAATGCCCTGATCCCCCTGACAATAGCCGTCGCTCCTATAGATTTGGCGAATTTGGCCGTCAGACCGTCAAAGGAGGTAACTTCTATACCTTCAAGCTTATCCAGAGAGTTTCTTATCAAGGCGACCCGTTCACTGTCTGTAAAAAGCGGTTTTTTTTCAAGATTTGACGCCACCGCGATAACCAGGAAATCGAAAACCTTTCTGGCCCTCTTGATAATATCTATATGTCCGAGCGTAATGGGATCAAATGTCCCGGGGTACAATGCTTTTAATCCATCAGGCAATCCTGGCGCTCCTTTTTCTTAACCGCTTGATTCAACGATTTTTTCTCAAAAAGCTTACAGCCATATCCCCGTAAGCTTTTCGATTTAAAATTTCCATTTCCTGTCCTTTGTAAATCCAGTCGGATTCATGCTCGAGGACTAATATTCCATACCACTCGAATTTTGGCAAGCAGAATAAAGAAATTAATCTTTCGCCCAGTCCCCGATTATAGGGCGGGTCGGCAAAAACAATGGAGTAGTTTTTCATCCTTTTCGGGCGGATTTTCAATGCGTCCATTACTTTTAAATCGGAATTTTCCATGATGCCGAGTTTCTCCAGGTTCTTCCTGAGATTTGAGATGTTTCTACGGGAGGAATCGACGAATAACGCGTAATCCGCGCCGCGCGATAAGGCTTCGATTCCCAGGGCGCCGCTTCCGCAGAAAAGGTCGGCGATCTTAGCTCCCAGAATATCGTCCCCGATTATCGAAAACACAGCTTCCCTCAGCTTATCGGTGGACGGCCTGACGTCACCGCCGCCGGGAACCGCAATGCGCCGGCCCTTTAAACGCCCGCCGGTAATTCGCATATCCCGCCCGTTGAAATATATTCTACCGAACCCAGCGCGGATATAAATCCGGCCGGCATTTTATTGTATTTTATTCTCGCCTTGATTTTCGGTTTAAAGGACATAGATTTCTCGCCCCCGGCGATAAAGATTTCGACCTTCTCATCAGAATCAATCACGCTCAGAAAATAGGCTTCCAGGTCCGACGTCAGCTCATCCGGTTTTCCCGATTGCAGCGGAAAATATCGGGTTGAGAACATAGATCCCGTTTTTATAATAACAGCCGCCACGCCATTGCCGCCGATATTGACCATGACGGCCCGAACGTTGATCCTCGGGCCGACAGCATTCCGCAATACGACAGCCAGGCTCATATATTCCGGAACCGGATATACGCGATCAAAATTATCATCTCCCGCTATCGCATGAAAAAGCGGCCGGAATTGATTCGCTATAGCGGCAAAAAACAAAGTCTCTATTCTACCTGATATTCGATCTTCAGCCAAAGGCGAAAAGCCATAAATATAATTAGAAAGTTCGCCCGGCAATTGATTGTGCGCCACCCAGGCCCTGTAATCGGGTCTGGCGCGATCCAATTTCGAATCAATAATTATCCTCTTGGAAAAACAGATTGCCGCGGGGATTGTAATAGCGATTTTTTCAGCCTGAGTAAAAGAGTTTTTGATTTCCTCTTCCTTGATCCGCCCCAGGAGGTAACCGCGCGGTTTATTTTTCTCCGAAAGAGACAGACTGATACTTGATTTATAAAAAGACGGTTTTTCGCCGCCGCTGTTTTTAACCACAAGATACAACATGTTATTTTCAATGGATACGCCGACATTCACTCTGCCGTAATCCTGTCTTTAATATCCGCGAATTTTTGTTTGCCGATTCCCTTAACGTTCAGAAGCTCGTCGCTCGAGCGGAAGGCGCCGACGCTGTCCCTGTAAGCCATGATTCTCTCGGCCAGAACCGGGCCTATTCCGGGGAGGTTTTGAAGATCAAAATAACCGGCTCTGTTCAGATCTATTATATTTTCCTCTATAGAACTGTTTTCCGTAACAGCGGCCTCTTCTTTAATCAGCCGTGCGTCAGTCTCCTCTTTTTCTTCTTCAAAATCGGCGATACTATAGGAGTAATTATAACGACTGTTATTTAAAAACGTATCAAGCTCCAGGCTCGATAATCTGCCCTGTCGTTTTAAAAGAGTTAAGGCGGAACCGATAAACACCAGAGCGGAAAGGATCAGAATGGCGCGGATTTCCGCGGGCTTGAAAAAGCTCATGGGCGCAAGTTAAAGCCGGAAAACCTCTATGTCAAGCCGGGGATCGTTTTGAAGATTCGTTAATTCGGTATGGATCAGGGCGGATTTATCCTCGTCTTCCGGGGGATTTCGCCAGGCGATCCCCGAGGGCGACGCAATAAGGCTTCTCGCCTGAAAACGTTTCTCGCCTATTTTCCCGGAGGCACATACTTTAAAAATAAGCGACCGCGTAATCTGCGCTCCTTTAACGAAAAGCCTCTTGTCCCGCGCAAATTTGACCTGAGCGGTTTCGTTTTCACGGAAGGGAGAGGTGGTCGGGACAAATATTAAATCCGGCCTTAATCCGCGTATATTCGAGTAAGAGTCCGGATATAAAACGTCGGCGCAGATCAATATCCCTATTTTCAATCCGCGATAAATGAAAACCCTGTATTCCGTTCCTTTCTCGATCAATCCGCGGCCTTCATTTTTATAAGGGTGAATCTTATCATAAAAACCGACGATCTCTCCTCCATCGATAAAATACGACCGGTTATACAGCTTCCCGCGTGATTCGGTCACGATACTGCCGCCTATAATCGCGCAATTCAGATTAGCCGACCAATCTCCAAGCTGCGTTAGAGCTTCATCATGTCTGAAGCTGGATAGAATGATGTTTTTTTCATCGGGATTTACAAAGTAGTATTCGGGGAAAGCGATAATATCGGGATTTTTTTCAAGCAGAATTTTCATATATGCGTCTCTTATGCCGGAACCCGGCTGATCTTGAATCAAGGCGATTTTCAAGCGGGTGTTTATCATAGGCTTCAGACAGAATTAATATATTCTTACCAGTTTAACGCCTTTGTAATATTCTTCAAGCATATCGTCATATTTCTGGTCTTCGCGGGCACGTCCTATAAAACCGCATTGACAGGCCCCCACGCCATGACCGTTGCCTACGCCTGCAATTTCCAGACCCTGGAAACCGTGTTCATTTATAATCTTCTCCGCAGTAAACCTGGTTGAAGGCAATATGGCGCCGGGTTTGGAGGGCCGGCCCAGCGCCCATCGTATCTGATCGCATTCGACCGTAAATATATTAGATTCCGTGAAAATATCCATTTTTAGAACGCGACTCGTTTTTTTATCCTTGTGAAATTCAATATTAATTATTTTGCTAAAATCATCCTGAGACCCAATACCTTTTTCGATATAGTATTTCTTGAGATTACCGGACAACGTTTCGAGATCGAATATTTCTGTCCAGGAGTAGGTTTTGGCCCACAGGCAATAATCGCGGTCTTTACCGCCTGCAAGATATGGCAATCTATCTTTCTCGGGCCATGCCTTTTCTATGGGAATAGTCTCGCCGCCGCAGACCGCGTGATAATACGCGGCTATGGGGCCCTCCTTGAACAGCAAAATCTCTCCCTCGGTATCTTTCACGGCCTTATTCAAAATACCGAGTTCGGAGCTTTTGCCCGTATAAACCTGGTCGGCAACGGTGGGATGGAGTTTTCCGGCCTCGCCGTCAGAAATAAGTTTCCATACCGCATATGTTCGAGAGGCTACGGCCTGCGCTTTGGCAGCCTCATATTCATCTATCGATCTCTCCCCGATCTCCGCCGGCAATACGCCTTTGAGATAATCCTCTAAATCAACGATATTATATAAGATCAGGTTATATGAAAGAGTATCATAAACCAACCGGAAAAAACCGCGGTAAATTATACCGTTAAATTCAACATAGGAGGAACTTCCGCGAGGCTTGCATTTGACCTCGGAAAGTCCGGAGGTGATTTCACCATTATCATCATAAATAGCTATGCCGTCACTTTTTGCCGAAAGATTCAAATGAGATGACATATAATAGATTTCGGAGAATTCTCCCATGCGGAAACACTCTATGACGCCTTTAGGGCTGAAAGCTATCTCGACCTGTTCCCCCACAAACAGCTGGACCGGTATACGTCTGTTAAAATCCGGCATGGGAGCGACTTCCGGCCTTTTGCCGGAAAACCCGGAGGCCCAACCGTAATATACTAGCAGGAATAAAACGGCCAACCTCAGGGAAGGCATAACTTTCCCGGAATATATGTTTTTTTTGCGCCGGTAAACCGGCTTGAATCTATCCTGGTTCCTACGATAAAACAGTGGCCTAGATAAGCCCACAGCATGGCTTCAATATAATCGGGATCATACCCGAGGTCGGAGGTTGATAAAATATCAATACCCCTTAAGAGATTATTTAATCTTTGGACTATAAATTTAGTCCCGGCGCCGCCGCCGCAAAGATATAATTCTTCGGTTTTCGGGGCATACCTGGAGATAAAATCCGCAATGGCTCGCACGGTAATCTCCGATATGGTAGCGATAATATCTTCCGGGCGGTATTCATTACATTTATCCAATACTTTTTCAACAAAACGATTTCCGAATCGTTCCCGCCCGGTGGATTTCGGAGGCGGGGATTTAAAAAATTTCAGCCGCACGACCTGATTGACGGCTTTCTTATCCGCGTCTCCTCTTGCGGCTGTTTCCCCGTTTTTATCATATTGTCGGCCGTACAGGATTTTCATGGCTCCGTCAATGACCATATTGCCGGGGCCGCAGTCGGCGGCGAAAGGCTTTATTCTGGATCTCGCGGGGGGCAGTACGGTGATATTGGCAATCCCACCGATATTTACAACGGCCCTGAATCGAGTTTGACTTCTGAACAATTTTTGATGCAACAACGGCGACAGCGGCGCACCCTGCCCTCCGGCGGCGATATCCGATTTCCTGAAATCTGATATTACCGCCAGACCGGTGATTTCCGCCATTTGAGCCGGATCTCCGATTTGAAGAGTAAATGAAGCGCTTTTTTTACCGGGTAAATGCCTTATGGTGTGCCCGTGGGACGCTATTAAATCGGGCGTCAGTCTTCTTTTCTTTATTATGGATAAAAAACCGGATATGAGTTTCCCGGTTAGCTTTCCGAGTTCCGAATCAAGCCTCATCCAATGTTCGCCGTCTATTAAACCGGGATCGTCTGCGGATAATAGAGACTCCCTGATCTCCCGGGGATAAGAATAGGTTTTCGAAAAAAGCAGGCGAGGAAGTTTATCCGGAGCGAATTCTACAAGGGCCAAATCCAGACCATCGCAACTGGTGCCGGAATTAACGCCTATAACACGAAGGGACTTCGTTTTATTTCCGAGGATCTGAAAAGTACGTCTTGCTCTGAATCCGTCTGATAATTTCCGCATTCTGGTGGGCTATTTTACCAAACAAATGATCCCGTGCATAGCGGTTTTTTAGAGAATCGAGGACTTCGGACTGAAGCACAACTCCACGAGAGATGATAAGGAGATTGTGCCCCGACGCAATCGCTTTTATTGCGGAATCGCCCGGGGAAACGGCATTTCTTGCTCCTCCCATAATTAAATCATCGGAAACAACGGGCCCGGCAAAATTAACATTATTTCTCAGATAACCCACCACTTTCGGGGAGTAGGTCGCGGCGTTATGGGGATCGAGAGACGCGGCTTTAAGATGAGTTGTCATGACCATATCCACACCCGATTCGACGGCTTTGATAAATGGTTGCCAGTAATAATCTTCAAACCGAGCCAGCGGGTCGTCGGATAGCGACAATTCGACGTGAGGATCGAACCTGGCCGAGCCCAACCCCGGAAAATGTTTTCCGCAGGTCAGTATTCCGTTTTTCTTATGTTCTTCAATAAGAATTCCAGCATAAAACGCGGCGATACCGGGATCGTCTCCAAAAATCCTGTCGGTCAAGGCTGGGTTGTCCCCGGGATCGGAAGCGATATCCAGAACCGGAGCGAGATTCAAATTAATACCTACCTCGGCCAGCTTTGAAGACGTATGGGCGCACCATAGGCGGTATTTATCCTCCAGTCCGTCTTCGATATATACCGATGGTTTTTCAGACGCTGGAAAATCCTTTTTAAAACGCTGAACCCTTCCCGGTTCCTGGTCTACGGCGAATAAAACGGTTTCGCCTGCCACTTTTTTCAAATCTGAAACAAGCGATGTCAATTGTTCGGGGGATTCGTAATTTTGCTCCAGCAAAAGAAAGCCAGCAGGCGGATATTTTTCAATTAGACAAAGAAAGTCCTTATCCGGAATTATTCCTTCAAAGCCCAATATAGTGAATTGTCCCGGATTGATATTATTTGTCATACTGTAAATTCGGTGCTTCTTTTCTTTTCGGATCCGGTGAAAAATACCACGTTTCTGCCCTCCGATTTGGCCCTGTAAAGCGCGCCGTCGACTTTTTCCAGAAGCTGCTCCAGCGTATGGGTCCCATCGGGATAGGTACACCCGCCAATTGAGATGGTTATCTGTATTTCCCTGCTGCCATTATTGTTCTGAAAATAGTTTTTGGCAACGGTCTCTCTTATCCTCTCCGCGATGATTTCCGCGTCCTCCCTGTCGGTCTGGGGGAGGATAACGATAAACTCCTCTCCGCCGTATCTGGCCACCACGTCGACATCGCGAACGCATAGCCTGATGATGCCGGAGACTTCACAAAGGACGATATTTCCGGTCTGATGACCGTACTGGTCATTAACATTTTTAAAGTGATCGATATCGAGCATCAGTATTGACAGTTTCTGCCTGTAACGGTCCGCCCTTCTCAATTCATCGGCTAACCTCGATCTGAAATATCTGAAGTTGAAAAGATCGGTCAACTCATCGGTTATTGTAAGCTCCTGGGTTTTTTTGTGCAACATGGAATTATCTATGGCGATGGCGCTGGAATTGGAGAAAATCATCAATAGCTTTCGTTCCTTCGCCGTTATGGCGCCGCCCGACTCCGGGGTTATCTGCATGATCCCTATTACTTTTCCACGGGAAATCATGGGCACATCGGCGCTCTTAGAAATCCCGTTCGTACCGCTTTCGGTCAGCTGCTTCAACATCGACCCGGTATCCTGCAGATATTTCAGGCTGTTTATATCTCGATTATAAGGCGTCGGTTTTTCATATATATGCCGATTGTCGTTCTGCAGATTAGCATATAAATATAATTGATCGCTTCCCGGTCTGGTCAGATAGACGCTGCAATGCCTGTATCTAAAAATATTCCGGGCAATGCGAAGTATCTCCTTTAACAATTCCTCAAGATTCAGTATACCGGACAAAGCCCGGGTGGTCTCGTAGATATTCGAAAGCTGCGCCTGCGACGATTCCAGCTCCCAGGTTCTCTCGTTGAGAGCATCAAGGGTTTTCAGAAGTTTATTTTCCGATGCTTTCATTTGATGCGCGACCGCAAACGAGACCGAACCGACGGCCCAGATAAAGCCAAGCTTTATTACGGCGATATTCCAGAACTCGAACGAGAAACTTCCGGAATAAACCGCAAGCATAAAACACAGCCCATACCAGAAAATCCCGAAAATGGCACGCCAGCCGCTGGAGTATACGGAGATGAAGACTATTAAAGGAAAATAAACCAGAAAGAATTGTGATTCTATTCCGCCAGTATATCTTATGATAAGCATTATTACAAACGCCTCAAAAAGCTGTCCGGTATAGATCAGATAGTCGGTTTTGAATACTCTTATTTTGCGCAACCACCGAAAAGTCATGGTCGCGAAAGCATAAGCTATTAAGATATATAGAATTATATATTTCGGGCCATATTTCAGCGGCGAAGCGTAATGCCAAATAAACCCGGAGCACAAAATTAGGCCCTGTAGATAAGAGTAAAGATTCCTTACCTTGACTGTGAAAATCATATAGAATCCTCTTCTAATCCTATATCGACAATATAATTATAGAAATGATTTTTTTCAGGCGCGCTCGCTAAAAATAATCTTTAGAATCGGAGGAGTCACCAGGGTCGTGATTACAACCATAATTATGACAGCGGAGTAGGCGTTGGGATCTACAACCCGATTGCCGTCAACCACAAGTTTCGCGCCGATCCCGGCGAAAATCAAACCCACCTCTCCCCGCGGAATCATCCCGACTCCTATAACCCAGGAATTAATTTTCTTTTCAAAAATTCCCGCCAGCGAGCATATCTGTTTGCCGAGAATGGCGACGAAGGTAAGTACGAGAGCGAATACAATTACCTGGGGATTACCGAAAGTCGACAGGTCGACATTCATTCCCATATAGACGAAAAATATGGGCACCAGAAAGGCGGATATCGGACCCAGCAACTCCTCAAGTTTTCGCTCTTCATGCTTAAAGATATCCTTAAAATTTACATCCGCAAGGATCATTCCGGCGGCAAAGGCCCCGACTATGGGGGCCAGCCCCACCTTATCAGCCAGAAAAGCGAAAAAGAAACAGAACATAAGGGAGAATGTTATAAGGACCGCCTGAGTTCTCAGTTTTGACGCAAATTTAAACAGGTGTGGAGCAACAATCGTTCCTATTAAAATCGAACCGAAAATAAACAGGAAGGCCTTGAAAATTATCCAGAGGATACTTAACGAGGATAGCGCGCCGCCAGTATTATGAGCCGAAATAATCCCGACTACCACCGCCAGGACGATCAGGCCCATAATATCGTCAATTACAGCAGCCCCCAGAATAATTTTTGACTCTCGGGTGCGGATTTTGCCTATATCTTTCAATACCCTGGCGGTAATCCCCACTGATGTCGCGGTCAGTGTGGCTCCGATAAAAATATGGATGAATATTGATCCCTCCGGAAAAAACAGGGCCGATACGCTCCACCCCAGGAAAAATGGAGCCACCACTCCGATAAGAGCTACGAAAAAAGAGGTTAGCCCCACCGATAGCATCTCCCTGAGATTGGATTCCAGACCGACCTCAAATAACAATATTATGACGCCGATCTCGGCAAGGATCTCTATGGTAATATGATGTTTTAGCGGATCCAGAAAACCTATGCCTATCAAGGTCAGGTTGCCGATTATCATTCCGAATATCAGTTCGCCCAGAACCGCCGGCTGTTTGAACCGCTCGACAAGATCCCCGCCGAGCTTGGCGGCCAGAAGGATAATAATTAGACCGAATAAGATAGGACCCACTTGGGGCTCCTGTTCTTCCCCGTTTTCCTCTCCGCCCTCTTCTCCCCGAACCGAATTGATATCATGAGCTTGTTCGATTTGCGTTAAGCTATCCATCGCCCGGCTGGAATCGGTTCGCTTGTTTTGGGCCGCTTGAGATGAGTCATCGTTTCTCAGCTCAGAATCGATATCCCGGGATGGATTAACCTGAGAGGAGTTGCTAATCTTTTGTCCGATCGATATTGTTGAGCCTAAAATGAAAAACAAACCTGTTGCTATTATCAGTATCGCCATCTTTTTGAGCATCTTAGATATCCCCGTTGCCAAAAGCCAAACGTCCAACACAAAAAAATTTTGCTGATGATAGTTGACTTTGTCTTCAATATCAAGCGAATATTTCGCTCCTGAAAAAATATAATCTCTATAATTAGCCTATTTCTGTCAGCGAATGCCATGGATAAAAAGTAACTGAGCGATACGGCAACGTTCAAAAATCAGGTGCAAAAAAGGGCCGTTTCGGCTTACGAAACGGCCCGTCAGGCTTGGTATTCCCCCCCCGGGAACGAATCCCCGTGCAAGCAATACCCTAAGAAAGAAGCAAAGGTGCAAATATAATACAACTATTCCAATGGTCGGTCAACACGAAAAAATTACTTATATAATACGTATATAAATATACGTAATATACAGGCAATTTGGACCAGGCATATAAAAAATCATTGTTAATAAGATTAATTGCTGTTATTAAATTATCGTATTCTAATGACCATACGACTTAAAACGAGATCTATAATATATACATTTAAACAGAGCGATTTTACAGCCGATCAAACAAGGTTTTTTGAAAAAGCCACATAAGCTTATTATCGGCGATTCAAATATCAAATACCGGTACTAGAAAGTCCTGGCTATTAAAGGGATAATAATTCAACAAATAAATTAATGGCCCCCGACTTTCCCGTCGGGGCGCTTTTCAACAAGTCCATAATTAACCCCGGCGGTCTGGATACTATAGATTCTTAATATATGATTGCAGATTAATTTCCTTATTTGTCAAACCCAGTTTACTTCTAATAGTCTCCCGATGTTTATGCACAGTAGCTACCGATAGTTTAAGGGTATTTGCGATTTCTTTGGATGTCCAATCCATTTTTATCAAATTGCATATCTCTATTTCCCGGTTCGACAATTTAGAATATAATTGGGCGACACCTCCTGACGCGGCGCCCAGATCTTTCAGGCCGTTTTTGAGGAAAATCAAGCTTGATTCGCTGATATTTCCGGGATTATCAATCATGCGGTTTAAAACCGGCAGAAGAGTACGATCAATATTATCCGCGATCCTTTGCTTAAATCCCGCTTTCTCCTCCTCGATGTGGTCAAGTATCTCTTTCATCGCGACGTTTTTCTCCGCAAGCAACTTTTGCTCCTTGGCCAGGATTTTCTGATTGGATATTTCCCTGGCCCTCTGGGTTACAATACCGGTAATTTCTTCGAGCAATCGAATTGTTTCGTAAGAAGGTCTTTTCCCGTTAAACGGGGTATCGACCGAAAGCCATCCGTCAATTTTGTTGCCGGATCCCAAAACCGGGACGAACAGTTCATCGTAACATTGCCAGGAACCGGCAGCACTCGCGTAATTCGTATTCTCCGGGATATATCTTTTGGTGGTTTTATAACTCAGCGCGGCTTCGGCCGGAATAAAATAAGAATTGCTGATCCTGAATTTACGCCGGGTCATTTTTTTTGAAAGTTCCTGGCTCGGGGCTTTGGCATTTCTCGCTCCTTCGACCTGTTCATTATCGAGCCCCGCGTGACCCAGGTTGGTTATCTCTCTTTTCTCATTATGTAGCGTCAGGGCCGAGCGCCTGAAAAGCCCGGCCTCGAATATAGCCCTGCATCCTAATTCAAGGCAGTCGTCGACACACCGGGCGTTTCGAAGATCATCAAAAAGCTTAAATCTGGCATTTATAATTTTTTCTTTTCGCACATCTTCGGTAGTTTCACGACTGATCAAGAGCGCGGAGGTTGTAACATTATTTTTATCTTTAACGGGGTATAAAGTAACTCTAAAACACTTTTTTTCATTATTCGGGAACGTATAATCCTGAAATATGGTTTTTTGTTTCGATTTTTTAATTACATCCGTGGTATATGCCATCTGTCTCTTGGCGACTTCGGGAGGAAAAACATCCTCGATTTTCTTGCCGATAAAATCTTTCGGTTTTCCGCCGAGATTTCTCGCGGCAGCAATATTCATCATCTCGAAAACGCCTTTCTTATTCAGAATCACGATAGACTCGTTTACATTCTGGAACAGAAGGCTGTAGCGCTGCTCGCTTTCTTTCAACGCCGCTTCGGCGGCCTTCCGTTTTGTAATATCGATATTTATGCTGATCAATAATTTTGCTTTATCATTTTCCCTGATAAAATCGGACGATACCTCTACCCAGACGGGGGAACCATCGGATTTATAAAATTCACGTTCGGACAACGGGGTTGGAATTTGCCGATCAAATCTTTCATTATAGCGTTTTTTACGTGCCTTGAAATCGGTGGCCGGAACTATCAGGCCGTCAGGGGTTTTTCCCAAAAAATCCTCTTTTTCATATCCATAGATTTTACAATAGGCGGGATTCACATATTGATATACACCATTTCTATCTGTAAGGCATATCCCTACGGGGAGATTATCCCAGACGGCCCGGTAATGTCTTTCGCTATCTTGTAAAGCTTTTACCGCTTTTATCTGCTGAGTTACATCATGGCCGATGTTTACGGCCACTACCTCGTCGGAATCCGGAGGGGAAAAAATCGTGCTGGACCATAATATCATCTTTATTTTACCCGATTTTATCATCAGGGGACCTTCATACCTGTCATGGGGATGCTCCTTTATCCATTGAGAAAAAGGCGGTATGCTTTTTCTCCGGAATTCTGCGGGGATAAACGTCTCCTGCCAATTTTTCCCCCGAACCTCCTCAAATGTATAGCCGGTTAATTTCTCACATTCCTTGTTGAACACAATTATCTCTTCATTGACATCGAGGCACACTATAAGGCTATTGGCGGTATCCAACAAAGAATCGACAAAATTCTTTTCGCGCTCCAACTGTTTGCGGATCTTATAATTTTCGGTCATGTCGATCAGCACGCCGCAGATACCGACCGGACGATTTTCGTGCAATATCGGGCGGGAGTGAATTAATACCGGAAAAGCAGTACCATCTTTTCTTAAGGCCATATACTCGGTGCTTTGATTTCTTTCGCCTTCCAGGACTTTTTTATAATTTGTCTCGATTCTTTCCCTCTCATAATAGCAAAACATCTTCTTGATTTCAATTCCTTTCATGAAATCATCTCGGGAATAACCGAAAAGCGCCAAGCCGGCATCATTTACGAAAGTCCCCTTGCCTTCTAAGTCGGCTTCGAAAATGGTTTCAGGAAGCATATTTATTATTTCGCGTAGTTTTCTTTCTCGGTTCTTTAAATCTACGTAACTCTCTTCCAGCGAATTAAGATCGATATGAGTCTTCTTATTCGTCATCTTCCATTAACTCAACAAATAGTCCGAATCACTATTACCAATATAAATATAACCTGTTGCAAGTCAAGATGTTTTATTGCTAATGCCGGTATTAGAAATAAAAAAAGCCGCCCGAAATCATCATCCGGGCGGCCTGAGGATTCATCGCCTTTATTTAAGCAGTATCATTTTTCTTGCCCGGCTAAACTCCCCGGCTTTCATTCTATAGAAATATATGCCGGATGTGTTGTTCCCCGCATCCCAAATTACTTCATGCTTGCCGGCGGACTGCCTGTCTTCCGCCAATACCTCGACGATTCTGCCCAGGATATCGGTAATTTCAATTCTAACATCGGATTCATACGGGAGTATATATGATATGGTGGTTCGGGCGTTGAACGGATTGGGGTAATTCTGATCCAGCGCGTAGTCGGACGGTATATTTGCGGGTTCATCAGCAGATGTTGTTCCGAGGAGCCACTTGATAGCAAGGCCTTCCGCCAGTCTGTTGGCAGGATTCTCGTCATTGCAATTAAACGACAGGCCGGACGGAATCTGATCGTATTCAATTCCGATAGTCGCCTCCTGCCCCTGACCCCCGTCTCCATCGTTGACATAATTATACTGGTAAATGACTTCCCCGTTTTCATAAAGAATCGCCTCGAATACAACCGTATCGGAGCTGGCGTCATATATTTTAGCCCTCCACTCGACGACCATATAATCATTGTCGCCGTTATCGAAGTATTGATAGTATACTCCTGCTCCGATTTCGTGATGGATGTAAAGTCTATCCCAGAAAACAGCCAGGAGCGGAGCGTGCGGCGTGGACGGATCGGGCAGCGGGCAGTCATTGGTGCTCAGCCAGGTGTCTCTAGAGCCTATATGGATTTCCCCGTGGGAGTTTACCCAGATGGAGGAATAGGTCGAACCGTAAAAATCCATGGAGAATCCCAGCGGAATTTCCTCGGACATGAAGTAATGTAAACTCGGTTCAATCTGGGTACCGGAACTGGAAATTTCGATCCAGTTAAAGTCCGGTCCAAGTTGTTCGGTATTGTCTATATACGAATAGCCGAAGGCGTCCGGACCGGCTGAACCGACATGCTCGTATGACGGCAAGACCGCTCTCACGGTATCATCCGCTGGATTTTCGTCCCCGGGATTTATAACGGTCGCCGTAAAGGTATGATCGCCCTGCGATTGCGGCGTAAAGGGCAGGCCAAATGTAAACTGAGCTATTTCGACGGAATCGAGAACAATTCCCATTTCGGTATAATTATACACCTCGGTGCTGCCAGCATCCAGGACGGTTAAATTGAGATCAACGGTTTGAGGTTCAACGCTCAAATTTTGCAGGGTAGCCCGGGGATAACAATCCTGCCCGACAACCACAAACTCCGACGGATAATCGAAGGATATCGCGGCCACGTTATCGGAAGTGATTGTCGATTGAGTAATCAATAAATCGTCAAAAAACCACCACCCCAGGTAAGATGGATCGTCCTTGACATAGTGAAAGGCTATCCTCACGCTGTCATGATTTTGCGCCCAGGAACTAATATCGAAACCGCGCCAGCTATTAGCTTTTATAACGCTTCTATCGTCGACAATTGTATAACGGGCAATGGTATGATCCCAGGTCAAGCCGCCGTTGGTTGATCCCAGTACGAAGGCAGAATCGGTATTATCATAATTATCGTCCCAATAACTATTGTAGAAGGACAGGCTGCAAATGGCGTTTTCAGAAATTGAAATTACCGGAGTTATCAGCCATTCGTTAGCCGTCTCGTTATTGAAATTATCATATGCCAGAGCCACCATATCGGGCCAGGTGGAATAATACCACCTGCTCCAGTCGTTGGCGTTGGCGGGATCGCGTATCACCTCGTTGATAATATGCCATCCTGCAGGCGGCTGATTGCCATAGGGTCCCCAGTAACCGTTAAAATCCTCGTAAACCAGGGTATCGGTAACGTTACCGCCCACAAAGGGCTCGTCGAGATACCATGTCAAGACGTTATTGCCCTTAAGGTAAAAGGCGATCCGCACACTGTCGTAACCGGCAGCCCAGGAAGTAATATCCTCTTCCACTGTATCGGGACTAGTCATGGCCCCCACGGTTTGTACCGCCATGTAAATCAGATGATCCCAGTTACGACCGCCGTCGGTAGATCCCAGGACGAAGGCGGTATCCGTCTCGGTTGAGGATCTATTCTGGTGTCGGTGCTTGAAGGACAAATATACCGCAAACTCATTGGAGCAATCGAATATGGGTGAGATAAGCCAATCGCCGATAGAGTTTGTGCCCGAAAATATAACCCTGCATAGATCCCCATTCCAGTATAGCGGGTAGGATGTGTTTTCATAACGGGACCATGAGGTCTCATCCCATTCCGGAACGCCGCTGTCGATAACAACCCAGCCGGGCAACGGGTTTAGAGCAAACGGTCCTTCAGGTCCGCTGAAATCTTCAATGAGTAAGGTGTCAACACTATTAATTCGAGGCGGCGGATCAGTATAAGAATCTGCCGCGTATAAATTTGGTGAGTTTGCTCCCAATAAAATCCCCAAAGTTAGCGCCAGAAATAGAACTTTTTTAAAATGACACACATTCGCCCCTTTCGCAAAAAATGTCTTTAAATATTGCTAAGATTAAATGAGATTTGAACTTTTCGGTCCTTTCTTGGTCAGTATCAGCTTTTACCAACAATTTAACTTCTAATCACTACGATTACTAATTTCATTCCCAGTTTATTAACAATATAATCAATGTTTTTATTCCGTCAATACAGATAATTTTACCATCTTTGCTCCTTTTTTCTATTGTCTCGATACTCGTACCCCGTTGATGTATAGGCGCTTAAAGTGCTTCACTTAAATCTATGGTATAATTTATATTTTATTACCATTGCGGGTGTCGGATTCGATAATACCGTCTTTCAGGCGGACTATCCGATGACATCTTTCGGCAATGGACATATCATGGGTGATTGTAACGACCGATCTCCCTTCGACGTTAAGCCTTTCGAAAATCTCGATAATTTCCTTTCCGGATCGGGTATCGAGATTTCCGGTTGGCTCATCGGCCAGAATAACCTCGGGATCGTTGGCCAGCGCTCTCGCAATTGCAACTCTTTGCATTTCACCACCTGATAGTTCTGTCGGTTTATGATCGGCTCTCTCGGAAAGCCCGACCATGGAAAGGTTTCTCATTATTTTTTCTTTGCGAATAGCTCCGGGAGCGCCAGCAAAAATCAGTGGAAGTTCCACGTTTTCATATGCGGTGGCGTAGGGTAGCAGGTTGAAATTCTGAAATATAAAACCGATCTTTTTATTCCTAATGGCGGCCAATTGATGAATTCCCATATTGGCCACCGGTCGGCCGTCCAGCAAATATTCTCCGGCCGTGGGAGTATCCAGGCATCCCACTATATTCATCAAGGTTGATTTCCCGGAGCCCGAGGGGCCTATAATGGCGATAAATTCCCCTCTTTTGATCTCCAGATCAATCCCCTGCAGAGCCCGAACCTTCACTTTTCCAGTGTCATAATGTTTTGTAATGCCCGAAAGCGAAATCAATGTTCCGTTATTCATCATTCATACCTCAACGCTTCCACCGGATCCACAGATGCCGCCTTCCTGGCGGGGAATATGCCGGAGAAAAGACCTATTACGGCGAGAGTGCCGACAGTAATAAACGCCACCGGCACATTGACCGTCGGTTCACTTAAAAGCTCTAATGCGCCCTCCATGGGCAAGGCTCTGAAAAGACTGCAGATTAGAATGCTGAACGATATCCCGATCAGTCCGCCTACAAAAGCTATACTCAGCGCCTCGGTCAAAAATTGCCAGATAATATGCTTTCTTTGGGCGCCGAGTGCGATTTTCGTACCTATTTCCCTGGTTCTCTCCCTCACGGCGACATACATGATATTGGCCACACCTACTCCGGCGATCAAGAGGGTCATCCCGCCTATGAACCACATGAAAATTACTATTCCCAGGAATATTTTTCTTTCGATCTCCTTGTTTTTCACCAGGTCCCAGGTCCAGAGAGCGGGACTATCGGTAGGATCGAAGCGATATTTGCCGCCCATTACCCTGAACAGCTCCTGTTCCACGAGATCGGAATCAACGCCCTCCTTCATGGAGAATACGATATTATCGAGCCAGGGATCGCCAAAAATGGCCACGAAGGTCGTGGCCGGAATAATGGTGTAATTCTCGTCGGGACCGTGATAATTGGAGTTTTGCAATTTATCGACCATAACGCCGATCACCGTAAATGGAATACTATTAACGAGAATCCTCTTTCCCACGGGATCATCATTGCCGAAAAGTTCCTCGCAGACTCTGGTTCCCAGGAAAATCACCCGTTTCTTTTCCTCATAATCTATCTTATTAATAAACCGTCCTCCCATCTGAGCGTAATGAGAGCGCATATCCTTAAACGAAGGCGCGACCCCGGAAACCAGCTTGTTGATCTGTTTGCCGTTATAATCCAGGGTAACCCCCCAGCGGAGATATTCCTCGGAGATCTGCTCAATTTCGGGAATTCTTTTTTTGAGCAGGTCGACATCTTCGGGATGAAGGTGGATTCTTCTTCCGGGAGGCAGTCCCTGAAACACTTTGGACGTTTGCCCGCCCCATAGTATCATGATTCTGCCGCCCAGCCCGGAGCTGGCTTTTCTCATCTGCTGTTGCAATCCGACCGTAAAAGCCATCAGCAGGGTTACGGAAATAGTCCCCCAGGCGATGGCCGCGACAGTCAAGGACATCCTCAGTTTTTGAGCTTTAAATTCTCTTAAGAGCAGTCTGATGAATAGAATGAACTTGTATGTTATCAGTTTCATATCAGAGCCTCAAAGCCTCAACGGGATTTAGATTTGCCGCCCGCCTGGCAGGGAAGAATCCCGCCAGGAAACCGACGGTGCCGATTATTGAAATTGTCGCAATAACCGCGTCCATAGCGATAATCGGGTCCCCGATATATTCGGTAAGATTCAACATCGGAAAAACCGTCTCAAGGAATTTGGCGACTAAAAATCCGAAAGCGCCTCCGACGGCTGTCATCAAGAGAGATTCCACGATAATCTGGGACATTATCTGCGCCCGGGTGGCGCCAAGAGCCATTTTAATCCCTATCTCTTTGGTCCTCTCTTTAACCACGACATACATAATATTGGCGGTGCCGATACCGCCCACGATCAGGGTGAAGAATCCGATTATACCGAGAAATATTTTAAATCCCTGGAAAAATGGTCTCCATTCTTTCATATCCTCATTGGTATCCCAGACCGATAACGCCTGTTCATCGGCGGGATCGAATTTATATTTTCTACCCAGGATTTCGAAAACCCGTTTCTCCACCGCCTTAGATCTGAACTCATCCGAAACCTGGTAGACCATATTATTGGGATAACGGCGGTTAAACATCGCTCTGGATGTCGAAGCCGGAATCCAGGCTTTATATCGATCTCTTCCCCGATAGGATGAATTCTGATCTTTATCTTTCATCACTCCCACCACAAGGAACGGAACACCGTTAAATACAACATCTTTTCCAACAGGATTCGCGCCCTCGCCGAAAAGATCATTACGTATTTCGGAGCCTATAAACATCGATCGCTTTCGATATTCGAGGTCGATCTCATTTAAAAACCGCCCGCCCTTTTCCGGGATGACATTACGAACAACAGCGAACTCGGGGTAGACGCCGATAACGTTTTGTGCAAGCGTTTTTCTTTCGTATGTTAAAGGACCATATCCGGAATATTCGGGCGATGCCACCATGATATCGGAGATATCCTTTTTGAGCATGGCGATATCGTTTTCCGTAAACCGGATATTTCGTCCTTTGGGCAATCCCTTGAAAGGTATGGAGGTCCGACCCGGCCATATGATTACCAGCCTCTCCCCCAGGCCCTTGAATTGTTTGACATTATGCTTATAAATCCCTTCGCCGAAAGCGATCAGAAAAATGATGGAGGCGGTTCCCCAGACGATTCCGAAAGTGGTAAGAAATGTGCGGAGTTTCTGCTTGCGGATATCCTGAAAGAATTGCTTTAAAATTATCAGGGTTTTCAACTATTCGATCTCCTTGGGTGGCCTTTCCACTACGTTATCTCCCAGCGCAAGGCCGTCGATTATCTCGATATTCAAGCCGTCGGAAAGGCCAACCTCGATTTTCCGGGATTCTACTGCGCCCGCTGAATCAGCTATCTCGACGAATGCGGTATCGCCTTTGAATTCAACCAGGCGTTCGGGGATTACCAGAATGCTGTCTTTTTTGCTGATTATGATATCGGCGTTGGCGGAATATCCGGCCCTTAGAGTTTTATCGCCCGTCTCGGTGATCTGTATCTCCAGGTCAAATAAGGTGGTATTATCCTGTTTTTTGGCTTTCGGTGATATTTTGGATAGTCTGCCCTTAAGCGCCTCTCCGGGAAGCGCCCCGACCTTGATATCGCAGGGCATACCTTCGGTAAGCTTGCCGACATCGATTTCGTCAACGGTACCTTTAAAAATCAGTTTTTCCATCGGCGCCAAAGATAATAATGGAGTTCCGGCCTGATACGAAGTCAGGGGCACGACAGGATCGCCTTCATTCACAAGTTTTTCCAGAACCGTTCCCGTAATAGGAGAAATAATAGTGTTTTCGTCTTTGCCGTCGACGGTCACCCCTTTTTGAAGCAGGTCGAATTTCTCATTGGCCATCTGCAGGCGCAATCTGGATTCGGAGTATTCCGCCTGGGCAATATCATATTGCTCCTGGCTGCTTAGCTTATTATTAAAGAGCTCTTTTTTGCGGTTGAATATGCTCTCTGCGTTGTCGAAATCTACCTGGGCCAGCTCCAGGTTGCGTTTGGCCTCGGCGAACTCCAAAGGCGTGGGATTGGGAGCGATAGTGATAAGTCTCTCCCCCGCTTTGACGTCGTCGCCGATTTCCACGTGCAGGGTTTTAACGATACCCGATATTTTGGATTTGACCTGAATCTCCTGCAACGGTTCGATCTGACCCGTAGCAAGCGCTTTTTCCACTATGTTGTCGCGGGTGACTTCCACGAGCTTATAGCCGGGGTCGTTATTGCCCGATGATTTGACAATCACGAATATCACGGCGGCCAGAACAACTACTATGACGGCAATCCATATGAATTTCTTCATTTTTCACCCACTCCCGGTTTCATATTTCAAACAGCCTTATTTAGTTACGCAGAAATATAATACAGGTTACAGTATAAAAATAAGCAATTATATCCGCAAATCCAAAAAATATACCGTGTGAAAGTGCTTGCGCCCGGACCCGATTTAATATAGATATAGTTTAGATACCGGGTTTTTTGACAACCGGATTTCGGCCTTTAGAGGCCCGCTTTTGTGCGCCCATAGCTCAATTGGACAGAGCGTCTGGCTACGGACCAGAAGGCTGGGGGTTCAAATCCTCCTGGGCGTATTTTTTTATGGGCAATTTTTATCAAAAACTATCGAATTATAATCGATTGTCTTTGCTATATTTGCGTTTTTTATTATATTTAAGTTACATCGAAGATTCGCATCAAATTGGGCGATCTTTAATAACTTATATCAGGGGGAATAATAATGAAAAGGATATCAGCTATTTCGGCGGCGGCCATAATATGTTTATGTGCATTTTGTTGGGCAACGGTAATCAACATCCCCGGCGACTATCTCACCATTCAGCAGGGTATCGACGCTGGCTCCGACGGCGACACGGTACTGGTGCAGCCGGGAACGTATGTAGAGAATATCAATTTTAACGGGCATAATATTGTTCTGGGGTCGCTGTATTTGACTACGGGAGATACGAGTTATATCGAGCAAACGGTGATTGATGGGGACTCAGCGGGGACGGTTGTGACTTTTGAGAGCGGGGAAAACAACTCCACAGCTTTAGCCGGATTTACCATACAAAACGGAAGCGAAGTTTATGGAGCAGGAGTGAAAATTATAAACGCTAATCCTGTCATTACTCATAATTTAATCAGAAATAATCTGGGGGGATACGGCGGGGGCATATACTGCGAAAATACCTATGTTTTTATCGGATCAAACGTAATAGAGGGCAATGGAGCTTATACTGGCGACGACGGATATGGCGGGGGCGTTTTTTGTACAGGAAATTCGGCCCCTATAATTGCCAATAATAGAATAAAGGATAATTCAGCCGGAGGAACCTGGTATGGTGAGGGTGGCGGAATATCGATTCAATCCCAAAGCGCACCAATATTAACCAACAACCTGATCATTGAAAACGGTTGTAGCGGCATATATGGAGGAGCGGGAGGCGGTATATGCAGTTTCTCTGAATCAATTATTATCAATAATATGGTAATTAATAATTACGCATCGGGTACAATGGAAGTAGCCGGTGGTGTCTATTGTGGGAATAATACTACATTATTAGTTAACAATATCATTAGAGAAAATTCACTTGAGGAAATTATTGGCACCGCCAACGCGTTATATTGCAATATAGAAGGTGGTTGGCCCGGTTCAGGCAATATAGATACTAACCCCCTCTTCCGCAATCCCGCGAGCGGTGATTTTCACTTGATGTCAATAGCGTGCGGGGACAGCGCGAATTCCCCCTGCATCGATGCCGGGGACCCGATGATATCGGATATAGTTCTTGATTGCGATTGGGGCTTAGGAACAATTATCAGTGATATGGGAGCCTACGGTGGAGGCGATTCGGGGACGGTTGGTATTATTGATAATGGTTCCTTTTTGCCGAAAGAAATAACTCTGCTACAGAATTACCCCAATCCCTTTAATTCTGGAACGACAATCAGATTTTCAATTGTTAAATCAACAGAAGTAAGGTTGGCCGTTTACGATATGCTGGGCCGTAAGGTCCGGACTTTGATCGACAAATACAAGCAGGCAGGCGTTCATACGGCAAACTTCGACGCTACCGATCTATCAAGCGGCGTTTACTTCTACAGATTGCAGGCGGGAGAAGCGGTCGCGACAAGGCCGATGGTTTTGTTGAGGTAAAATCTTTCCCCCGCGGGGTGGG
>CP070742.1:580051-609176 GCA_020348065.1 Candidatus Zixiibacteriota bacterium | reverse complement strand
TTTTTCCAAGCTTTTTCAGCAAATCCCGCAGTGAAAGGGCGCCCGATTGTTTTCTGAGATAAATAATCTCGTAATTTTCTCCCGGTTTTATATGGGAATCCCTGCCGGCGGCAACGAAAGTGGGTGCCGTGCTATCATTGAACAGTCTGCGTTTGAAATTCAGTTTGCCCGATTTGGTCAGCACGATTCTGACCGGATTGGCTCCTTTAACCAGTCGGGTCGTGAGTAGAGGATCGTCCCTTTCGAGCGTATTGGCGCCCACCAGCACGGCGTCGTTTACAGCCCTCAGCTTATGCGCGAATTTGAGAGATTGCGGCGATGATATCCAGCGGGAATGACCGGTTTGGGTGGCGATACGGCCGTCGATGCTCTGCGCGAATTTTATGGTGACGAACGGGAGGCCGGTGGTAATATACTTAAAATACGGACGATAAAAACTCTCCGCGAAAGTTTTCCCCACTCCGTTTATGACCTCGATCCCGGCCTCTTTAAGCCTATTGAATCCTCTTCCGGAAACCGCCGGATTTTTGTCCTCGATAGCGCTAACGACCTTTTTAATCCCGGCCTCGATCAAAGCGTCGGCACAGGGCGGGGTCTTGCCGTAATGGGAGCAGGGCTCCAGGGTGGTGATTATGGTGGCGTTTCGGGATCGATCTTTAGCCTTTCTCAAGGCCTCGATTTCGGCGTGAGGACAGCCAGCGCGGCGATGGTAGCCCCTGGCGATAATTTCGCCTTCCTTGACGATTATCGCCCCCACCGGCGGATTGGGGCTGGTGTATCCCAGTCCCTTCTTGGCCAGCCTGAAGGCCCGGCGCATTAATTTTTCAAAGTCTGCCAATAAAAAACCCCGTACTCCGGGGGATTAAAGATGGCATAGAAACCGCACGAATCCGTACGGATAGCCGTCTTCTCCCATCCGGACTTTCACCGTCGGCGCCTGGATTGCACAGGCTCTGCCCCGCCTCTGACGGAGCTCGCGGGCTTTCACCGCCGGTCGAGGATTTCCGCCTCGCCCCGAAGACAGCCTGAATATAAGCAATTAATAATGAATGTCAAGAGGTTGGGGGCTATTTTTTTCATCAAAGATGTGGCGTCGGATCGCCCGACCCGACGCAAATAGCGGTCAGGTGAGGCCACCTGACCGCAAGGGGAAATGCTCACGATGTCATGGTTTCCAGAGACTACGCCATCGTCGCCGACGACAGCGCCGGCATTTAGGTAGTCGATATCTCTGATATGGGAACCCCCGTTATGGTGACCGCCAGGATTCGACATCGCGGTTGTCAAGCCCGTAAGGGTCTTGACCTACGGGAACTTATTTTTGTCGGTATTACGGGATTCTGAGCTTCGACGTTTATTTTGCTTCACTGGGATAAAGAAGAATCGCGATTACCACAGCAGCTACAATTAACCAATAAACTCCACCGCCCTTTATTTGGAATTTTTCTTCAGTCAATCCAATTGCCTTGGCCTTCTTTTTCGCTGAATCATGGCGGCCAGCTAACACGTCATCAAATATATTTCGCATTTCCTCCGGGTTTTCTGAAAGTAAATTCCCCAATTGTTTGTAATCGATACGAATCTTATCTAATTCTCTGGATCTGATTTCCTCGCCAGTTGAAAACTCAATCACATATTCAGTGAGAGCTTTCACCTTAAAATCATCAATTTCCTTTTGGGGATAATTGATGCCTATTTGAATAGTCCCGAAATCTTGCATTGGATCCTCCTTTTGGGGGTTTTTGATTTCAGCAGTTTATGAAACATCTTCCTTTTTGTGATAATTAAGTCGTTTCTGCTATTGCCTATATCTTTCTTTTCTATTTCAAAACCCATCGGCATTAGCCAAGCCAAAGCGCCATGAACTCACATCTAATTATATTATCTTTTCTTATATTCCGCGGGATAGTTAACTCCCCGCACCGCATGATACAAAAAGGCGAATATCACTGCCGGTGTCAATAGTTATTTCGGGGGTAAAAGGTCTATACTGTCGGAACTGTGATTCTGGCATCCGCGCAATAAAAGCAGGGCAGGAACCTTTCGCGTTCCTGCCGCCCTGTTTGATGCGGCACAACCACAGAAGGGTTGTGCCCTACAGCCTGAGGATAGCCAAGCGCCGTCATTCCCGAAATCTCTAACCCGTCGGGAGCCTCCAGGTCGACCGATCGGGAATCCACGTGCGCAAGCCTTCTGGATCCCGGATCGAGTCCGGGATGACAGTTTGCGGTCACTGCAAGCAGTGACGCGCATGCAAGGAGGTAGCGTCAGGAAGGGGTTCCTGACGCCGCTCCGGAAGCTCTACATAGTGTCGGGTTTGGGGAGAGATCCAAACCCGACCTACTTTTCAATCGCTTTTAATCTTGACGATCAATTTTCTATTCCGGGGGCCGTCGAACTCGCAGAAGTATATTCCCTGCCAGGTGCCCAAAACCGGCTCTCCGCCGGATACGAATATCGACAGCCGCGTTCCGACAATGCTCGACTTAATATGCGCGTCGGAATTACCCTCGGCGTGACTGAATTGCCCGTTATGAGGAATCAGCTTTTCGAGATAGGATAGAATATCAGATTTCACCGACGGATCGGCGTTTTCATTAATGGTAATCGCCGCCGTAGTATGAGGGACAAACAGCTCGACCATTCCATCGTCAATCCCCGAATCCGAAATCACCTTCAGGATTTCCGAGGTGATGTCTATGAACTGATTGCGCCTGTCGGTTTTTACATCGAGATAAATCAATTCACTCATTTATTCCCACCAATCCTTCCGCGAAGGCCATGGGATCGAACTCCACCAGGTCCTCCGGTTTTTCTCCCATGCCGACGTACTTGATCGGGATGCCGTACCTGTCCGATGCCGCCACCAGAATACCTCCTTTGGCGGTACCATCGAGCTTGGTTACGACAATGCCGGTTAAACCTACCGCCTCGTTGAAGAGCTTGACCTGCGAAAGTCCGTTCTGACCGATGGTGGCGTCCATGACCATCAATATCTCATGCGGAGCGCCGGGCAGCGCCTTGCCCACCACCCTTTTGATTTTCTTCATTTCTTCCATGAGGTTGGTTTTGGTTTGTAATCGTCCAGCGGTATCGATAATTACATAGTCTATTTTGCGTGATACAGCCGCGGTAACGGCGTCGTAGGCGACAGCGGCGGGATCGGCCCCGCTTTTCTGCCTGACGATCTCCGCTCCCACCCTATCTGCCCAGAACTCCAGTTGTTCCCCCGCTGCGGCGCGAAACGTATCCGCCGCCGCCATGATGACTTTCCTGCCCGATGCTATCTCTTTTTGAGCGATTTTGGCTATGGTGGTGGTCTTGCCGGAACCGTTTACGCCGACAACCAGAATTATATGTGGCGTTTTAATATCATTACCCCCCGCGCCATCGTATTCAAATTTTCGGGAGATGATTTCGGTAAGCGATTTTAACGGATCATCCGTGTTTTTTGAGGATTGCAATTGCTCTATTATCTCCGAGGCCGCGCCGGCGCCGACATCGGCGAGAATCAACGCTTCCTCGAGTTTCTCCAGAGTTTCAGCATCGAGTTTTTTTCCGCGCGCTAAAAGGCTTTTGAAATCTGAAACACTCTCGGATATGGCCTGTCTGGTTTTTTTCAGTCCGGAAAGGAATTTGTTAAACATTCTTCAGTTATTATCTCCGTCACCGTTGCCGCCGCCGAACCTGACCGATACTACCTTGGAGACTCCTGGATTCTCCATGGTGACGCCATAGAGGATATCCGACGCCTCCATGGTCAGCTTATTATGGGTAATAACTATAAACTGGGTGTCTTTAGCGAATCCTTTGATAAGCTGCAGGAACCGTACCAGGTTTATGTCGTCGAGGGGGGCATCCACCTCGTCGAGAATGCAAAAAGGACTGGGCTTGACGAGATATATGGCAAATAACAGGGAAATGGCAGTAAGCGCCCTTTCGCCGCCGGAAAGCTGGGCTACCGAAAGCAATTTCTTTCCGCCGGGCCGGGCCAGTATCCTGATGGGGCTCTCAAGTGGCAAAGACGGATCTTCCAATTCCACATGGGCTTCGCCGTTCTCAAACAGTTTTGAAAACACATTCTGGTAATTCTTTTCTATGGCGTCGAAGGTTTTCAGGAATCTCTGTTCGGCGGTGGTGTTTATTCTGTTGATCGCCTCTTTTAGCGAGGCCTTGGCGTCAAGCAAATCCTCTTTTTGGCGGATCAGGAAATTATACCTGTCGTTCTCGCGTTCGTAATCCTCCTCCGCCATCAGATTTACCGGCTCCATGCGCTGAAGCTCCAGACGGATCTTTTCCGCCTGCTCTTTCAATGAATCTACGGTTTGATGTTGCTCGAGCGGGGAGGGCTCAACTTTCGAAGTCCCGAATTCGTAACTTATTCTATCAGTTATGGACTTTCTCGAAGATTCGAGGTCCATCAATTCCATATCGAGATTATGAAGCAAGGACTGCGACTTCTCTCTTGATTTGCGCTTATCGATCAGCTGTTTTTCGATATCGCTAATTTCACCCATTTTTTCAGAGATAATTCCCTCGATACGCAATAAACCGTCTTTCGCCCTGGCTCTTTCGATGAAATGGGATTCCAGGTTGCTTTTTAACTCATCAATTTTCTCGCGCACATTCTCAATTGCGGCTTCGGCCTTCGCAATACCGTCGTTATTAGATTCGATCATTCTTTCGGCTTCCAGGCAAATCTCTTTTTCGTGATCAATATCGGATTTTATCTTGTTCGCCAAACCGTCCAGTTCCACCTTCTTTATCCGGATTTTTGTGAGATTGCCTTCCGCCTCTTTAATTCTTGATTTTAACTTTTCGACAATTTCAGATGAGCGCCCGACCTCGGATTCTTTTGCAGTCAAATTTCCCTCAAAGAGGTTCAACTCTTCTTCCAGTACGGCGATCTTGCGTTCGTATCTATCGATCTCGTTTCGCAACGCCAACGATTCATTTACAGCCGCGGAGTATTCGTTCTCCCTTTGCCTGAAATCAAAATTCATCTGGGCCAGTTCGGCCTCGATTTTATTTCTATCGGCGTCTATTTCAGCGATTTTTTTCCTGCCATCCTCCAGCTCCGCTCGAACGTTGCTGAGATGTTCCCGTTCCCCGTTAAACCGACCCTCCTCCTGATTTATCTCGAACAATAATTCCTCTAATTTTTCCTTTATCTCCTGTAAATCATAGCGCCTTCCGAAAATACCGCCGGCCGCCTTCCCCCCCGAAAACATAGCTGAGGGCAAAATCACCAGGCCGTCTCTGCTGACCCGTGTGAAATACTCCCACCGCCCATCAGCATTTAACGCCGCGTCTTCGGAATCAAATAGAGCAACCCTTCCGAGCAGAAGTCTGACAACCGGTTCATAATCATCGGGAAAAGAGACCAGGTCATCAAGGAAACCTATTAAGCCGGCAGTATCGTTCGGTCGATTATCCGGATCGGGCAAAGCGCCGAGCCTGTCGAGCGCTATGAATGTGGATCTTCCCGCATTGTTGTTTTTCAAATATTCAATCGCCGCCCTGGCGTCGTCATAGGTTCTTACCGGGATTAACTCTCCCATATCGCCCAGCGCGGCGTTAACCGCGATTCTATACTGCTCAGGGACTTCAAGAGCTTCCGCCACGGGCATCAATATACCGGACGGTTTATTTTCCCAGGCTATTATAGCCTTAGCCCCTCCGGAGTAACCCTCACCGGATTCAATCAACTGTTCGAGAAGCTCTTTTCTGGCCTGCAATCCCGACGATTCCCCTTTTTTAATCGACAGTCTATCGCGCATAAGAGCCGCCGATTCCTCGCGGGACACAAGCTCCTCCTCTCCGGATTTCTGTTTCGATTTCAAATCGGTCAATTGCGAAACCAATTCGGCATGCCGTTTTTCGAGGTTTAACATATTGTCATGATTTTCCCGTTTAATATCGTCGTAGCCCCGAGTGTTTTCTTCAATCTCCGCCATTTTGTCTTTCAGCGATCTTTTCATTTCTTCCAGCGAGGCACGCTCGGCCTTATGGGCGGAGATCTTTCCGGAAATTTCGTTATAGCCCGCTTTTCGGCATTCGAGATCTTTTTCGGCTCTGGAATTTTCCTCCATCAGATTAAATAACTCATTTTCCGCCGCCTCCGATCGATCCGATATCTGAGTTTTTTGAAGCTCGGCGTCGTTTAGCCTGTTATCTTTTTCATTGATTTCCCTCTGTAAATTTTCTATTCGATGGTGAAGAGAGGTGATATCGGATTTCCTTTTTTCGATCTCTTCGATGCTCGAATCCAGTCGCTGCTTGTTCAGCTTGATTTCATTCTCCGCGTTCGCCGCCTCAAGCGACATCGCGGACTCATCCTGCCTGAAACGGATGGCTTCGGATTCGCACTCCGATAAATTCAGTTTCAAATCCTGAATATTTACCTCGAGCCTGTCAATCTTCGCAATAGACGATTCGACCTCCAGCTCGAGAGCGCGTTTTTCATCTTGAAGATTTTTATACTTTTCCTGCGACTCGAATAATAAAGCGGCGGCGAGAGTGAGCTCGATGCTTTTCAAATCATTCTTCCTCATAGAATACCTGCGAGTCCTTTTGGCCTGGCGACGTAATTGAATCACCTGTTTTTCAATCTCGGCTAAAACGTCGCCAAGCCGAAGTAAATCCGCCTCGGTTGCCTGAAGTTTGTTCTCGGCTTCTTTTTTGCGATGCTTGTATTTGGTAACTCCCGCCGCCTCCTCGAAAAGCGATCTGCGATCCTCGGTTTTGTCCGATAGAATGGAATCGATCATCCCCTGCTGTATGACACTGTAGGCATGCGGCCCCATCCCGGTATCGAAGAAAAGCTCCATTATATCTTTCAGGCGGCATCTGTTTTTATTTAGATAATACTCCGACTCTCCCGAACGGAAGAGACGACGAGTAATAACGATATTATCGTATTCGATCGGAAGAACTCCCCGATTATTTTTTATGATGAGATTGACCTCGGCCATACCGGTGGGCTTGAGCGTTTTGGTGCCGCTGAATATAACCTCTTCCATTTTCGCGCTACGTAAAACGCTGGTGCGCTGTTCTCCAAGAACCCACCTTATGGAATCGAGTATATTGGATTTACCGCATCCGTTGGGTCCCACCACGCCCGTAATTCCGCCGTTAAATTCCAAAACCGTTCTCTCCGGGAAAGATTTGAATCCTGTTAACTCCAAACGAGAAAGTAACATTCAGACTCCTTCAAGTTTTAAAATTGCCCAGAATATCGGCCAAGGCACGATATGACACCCTGGGCGCCGCCTCAGCGGACGGTACCCCCAGAATAAAATTATAATAGGGCAGACCCACACCTTTATCAAACGCGGTTCTCACAACTGCGCCGGCCTTTAAAGCGATGACCGCGTTGAAAAAGTTGGGCGCCGTATCCATATCTATGGCGACCGCTAACCCCCCTTCGGCTATCCGCTCTATAAAATTCTTCTTGGGTAAAGAGAACCTGTCGAGATCGTAGGCCAGGGGCTTTATTACAATAAACTTCTTTATGATTTCGTGAGATTGCGGATCTATATTCGAGGTTAACAGAATCTTTATGTTTCTATCAGGGAAAGTCTCGGCTAAAGCCGGAAGAACGTCGGCAGCGGGTTTTATTAAATCCAACCTCGAGGGCATACATACGAGACAGCCTTTTAAATCACGGGAAAGCTCGCTGAAATTGACAGGGCCGGATTCCGGTCTGTATCTATACCTCATGGTTAAAATTCGTTCGGCCAATGAACTTACTTTTACGGTCACTTTAACGATCCCCCCGTTCTCCGACAAAATAATTTTCCAGTTTTCCCTCGCTGGAACCGATCATTAAGTCTTTCTGACCGTTTACGAAACCGGTGACGCAATCGTTTCTGGTCAAATTCAAAACGAAACCGTTTTCCGAGGAAAACACTCTTCTTTCACCCCCGGCTAAAATCCCGTTAAATAGAGTATCATCGCCGGATAAAATAAAGACTCCCAGGCTGTCAGTAGCCAATAATACCAGGTTCTGCCTGAGGATTCCCGCCTTGTAAAAGGCAGGCCGTTGCCAGGGCCTGCTCCAGTTTATTTTATCCCTGATCTTCGTGGCCTCCGCCGGGATCACCTCCGCAATCCTGGTCCTCGGCGGTATACTGTCTCTCGTTTTAATCGTGATATAAATAACAATGATTACAACAGCCGCTATTAAAAGTACCGCAGGAAGCTTATAATCGGGACGCTTCTTTTTTTGGCCCTGAAACTCCAACCTCCGGTCGCCCGGCTCATTATTCCCCGATTCACCGTTAATAATTTTATAAAGCTCCTTTATATCCAGATCAAGCGTTTCGGCACAGGTTTTAACAAAAGGTTTGAGGTAAATCTGTCCCGGAAGGAGATCCCTTCTACCGGATTCAAGCGCCTCAATAAATTTGGCGTTCAACCGCGTAAGCGATGACAGCTGCTCGATCGTCATCCCTTTTGACTCACGCGCTTCGCGAAGCTTATTGCCTAGCGATTCAGACAGGAGCGCACCTCCATATACATCTTTTCGAAGAGTTTTGACGGGAAGCCGATTACAGTGTCGATTTCACCGCAATAACTTTTCACAAGGAACGAACCCATGCCCTGTATTCCATAAGAACCGGCTTTATCCAGCGGCTCCCCGGAACTCACATATTCCCGTATACGGCTTTCAGATAAGTCATTAAAAATGACCTCCGTTCTGTCATAATCCGATCTTTTAAGCTTTTCGCTTCCTACCATAACGGTAAGGCCCGAAAATACAGTATGAGTTTTGCCGGATAACCTGCTCAACATTTTAAAGGCCTCTTTTTCCGAACCGGGCTTCCCCAAAATTTCTCCATCCAGTACGACGGCTGTATCGGCACCTATAACGACATCATCGGGATAATCTCCGGCCACTCTTTCGGCCTTTTTGCTCGAAAGGCGTATTACGTGATCGGAGGGCGATTCGTCGCCGATAATGTCCTCGACTACGTCCGCAATCGCTATCTCGAAATCATATCCCATATCGGACAGTATTTTACTTCTTCTCGGCGACTCCGAAGCCAGGATTATTTTCATACAGACGGTTTCCTTCATCCCTCTAATACGAATGTAACCGGGCCGTCGTTCAGCAAACGGACCCTCATTTTCGCCCCGAATTCTCCGGTTTTTACTATTAGATTGCTTTTCTCAAGTTCCTTGACAACAAAATTAAACAAATATTCGGCCTTTTCAGGCTCCATGGCTGATGAAAAACTGGGCCTCCTCCCTTTAGAGACATCGGCCGATAGCGTAAACTGGCTCACCGCAAGTATTTGGCCGTTGATATCTTTCACCGACAGGTTCATTTTACCGTCCTCATCCTCGAATATCCTGAGCCCCAAACACTTATCCGTCAGAAATTTCGCATTTTCCCTCGTATCGTCGGAATCAGCCCCTATTAGAAGCAATAGTCCTTTCCCTATAGCCCCGACCGCTTTGCCGGCAACCTCGACCGAAGCTTCCGAAACCCGCTGCAACACTATTTTCACTCCGCCTCCAATCGGCAGGTTAGATTATCACAGATGTTAAAATCAGTCAATAAAAAAGCGGAGTTTCGAAATTTTTCGCCGGTCTTTAGTTTAATAACTAAATCAGATAAAAAGAAGATCATTCTTGTTTGAGGGAATCTTCAAATACGGACATAATATCGCCGTTACCGGCGGCGATTTCACGCAGAACCGCGGCATCGTCTGCCAGATCGCAATCCGGATATTCGGCGAGCAAATCATCGAAAGTCTCCGCCGCGCGTTTGTTATCCTTAAGATTTTCGAGGAGTATTAAACCCTTCATAAAAACGGCCTTATAGCGAATTTCGCTTTGGGGGTAATTCTCGATAATTAAATCGTATTTTTCCAGGGCATCGTTGTATTCCTGTCTACCCTCGTGCTCTTGAGCCCGGGCGAAAAGGTCGGTATCGGACGGTAGTTTTGCCCCGCATGACGCCAACAATATAACCGCGCTCATAACAGCCAGATAAGATCTCAATCCTTCCTCCTTCAATATATTACGCATGTCGACAACAATAATTATAATTTTACAGGAAGTCAAGAATTAGAAACGGCAGATTTTTCTAAGGGGCTCCGCCGGAAAACCAACTCTTCGTTCTTGTGATCGATCAGAATTTCATCACCGGGTTTGAACTCTGCCGCAAGAATACCGTTGGCAATTCTGGTGGTAATCAACCTGTTCAGCGATCTTTTGATAGGCCGGGCGCCGAATTGCGGATCGAAACCCTTTTCGGCCAGATATAGAGAGGCTTTTTCCGATAATTGAGCCGTGATATTTCTGGACTTAAGATGCTCGACTATTTTATTAAATTCCAGATTCACGATACTGGCAATCTCAGTTTGGGTCAAAGGCTTAAATACTATTAACTCATCGATACGGTTGAGAAATTCCGGTTTCAGAGATCCACGCAGGAGGCGTAAAACATCGGATTTCATCGATTCGTATATTTCGCCGGGGCCCGAATCGATCATGCTGTCGTATTTGGACATGATAATATCCGATCCCAGATTGGAGGTCATGATAAGTATGCTGTTTTTAAAATCGACTGTTCTGCCTTTGTTATCGGTCAGACGGCCGTCATCGAGAATTTGAAGAAGAACGTTGAAAACCTCGGGATGCGCCTTCTCGATTTCATCCAGCAGGATGACCGAATAAGGATGGCGTCGAACGGCCTCGGTAAGCTGTCCCCCTTCATCGTAGCCGACATAACCGGGCGGCGCGCCGATCAACCTGGATACCGAGAACTTTTCCATGTATTCCGACATATCGATCCTGACCATATAATCCTCGGAACCGAACAGGAATTCCGCCAGCGTCTTGGCTAACTCGGTTTTCCCGACTCCGGTAGGGCCCAGGAAAATAAACGAGCCGTCGGGCCTTCCGGGATCGGATAACCCCGCCCGGGCAGACCTGATAACCTGGCTGACCAGACTGACCGCTTCATCCTGTCCGACCACTCGTTTATGTAGATAATCCTCCAGCCTGAGCAGTTTTTCCGATTCGGTTTCAGTCAGCCTTGTTACCGGTATGCCGGTCCATTTAGATACGGTTTCGGCGATATCGTCCTCGTCTATCTCCTCTTTCAGCATTTTAAAACCGCCCTGAAGTTCGGCCAGGGCTTTAGATTTCTGTTCGATCAGTTTTTCCATAGAGGTGGATTCGCTGTATCGCAATCGGGCCGCTTTTTCATAGTTGCCGTCGCGCATGGCGGTCTCGATCTCGTGTTTGACCTGTTCCAGTTTTTCCTTGATATTCTTTATATCAGTTACGTAGCCTTTTTCTTTATCCCAATGTTTTTTCAGACGGTCCCGATCTTCATATAATTTCTTAAGCTCGGATTCTAAGGGTTTCAATCGTTCTTTAGCATCCTTTTCCCTTGCTACACCCTCTTTTTCGACTTCAAGCTGGCGGATCTGTTTTTCAATTGTATCCAGTTCTTCCGGCATGGAGTCTATCTCCAGCCGCACATTGGCCGCGGTTTCGTCTATTAAATCAATAGCTTTGTCCGGCAGAAAACGGTCGGAGATATATCTTTCGGAAAGCTGCGCGGCAGCAACAATAGCCCTATCGGTAATTCTCACACCGTGATGAATCTCGTACCGATCTTTCAAACCTCTTAATATCGAAACCGTATCCTCTATCGACGGTTCCTCGATCAGGATCGGGGCGAATCGTCTTTCAAAGGCGGCGTCCTTTTCGATATTTTTTCTATATTCATCGATGGTGGTCGCGCCAATAACGTGTAGTTCACCCCTGGCCAGGGCGGGCTTCAGCATGTTGGAGGCGTCGAGAGAACCTTCCACCGCCCCGGCGCCGACCAGGGTATGAAGCTCATCGATAAAAAGGATTATTCCGCCTTCCGATTTCTCTACTTCCCGTATTATCGCCTTCAGTCTTTCCTCGAATTCGCCCCTGAACTTGGAACCGGCAACGAGCGAGCCGAGATCGAGAGCCACAATCTTTTTGGATTTCAACGATTCCGGAACGTCGCCCTGAGTTATTTTCAATGCCAATCCTTCGGCGATGGCGGTCTTGCCCACCCCCGGCTCTCCTATCAACACGGGATTATTCTTGGTGCGGCGAGAGAGGACTTTCAATACCCTCCGAATTTCGTCATCGCGCCCGATGACCGGGTCCAGCTTCCCTTTTCTCGCGAGATCGGTGAGATTTCGTGAATATTTTTCAAGGACTTTATACTTTGATTCAGGATTGTCATCGGTTATAGGCTGATTGCCCCGGATATTTCGCATTACCGAATAAATCTTATCTTTGGTGACACCGGACTCGGACAGCAATTGCGATGCCGGGTCCGATTTTGCCTCGATTAGTCCGATTAAAAGATGTTCCACAGAGACGAACTCATCCTTCAATCCTTCGGCCTCTTCAAATGAAATTTGCAGAGCCTTATCAAGTTCTGGAGACATATAAAGTCTGTTCGCCCCGGATACTCTGGGCAATGACTCCAATCTATTCTCGAGAGAGCTTTCAAGTTTTAAGATGTCGACCCCGGTTTCGACGAGAACATCGCGAACGATGCTTTCATGATTCGAAAGCAAACCTTTCAAAAGATGCAATCCGCCGACTTCGGCGTGATTTTTCGATCCCGCCAGCTGTTGAGCGTATTCCAGCGCTTCTCTCGAATTTTGCGTTAGTCTATCAAAACGCATCTTTATCACCAACCTTCTTTCATGCGACTTTCTCCGTCATCTCATCGTAAAGTTTTTTCTCTTCCTCGGACATATTTTCCGGCTGACGTATATCGACAATTACGATCTGGTCGCCCTTGCGTTCCTTATCTGCCAATCCCAGGCCTTTTAACCTGAATTTCGATCCGGCCTTTGTGCCAGCCGGTATTTTTAGTTCCACCTTATTTCCGGTTATAGTCCGGACTCTTATTTTGGTTCCCTTGACTACCTGATCCAACCCCAGTTTCACTTTGCAGAAAATATTCAATCCCTCGCGCCAGAAGAAATGATCTCCTTTCACCGTAACCCTCAGATACAGGTCTCCCGGCGATCCGCCGTGCGTCCCAGGATTTCCGAATTCTTTCAGCCTGATTTTGCCGCCGTTCTGAGTACCCGGGGGGATTTTTACCGTTATCGTTCTCGGTTTGGTAACCGACCCGTTGCCACGGCAGTTGCCGCACGGATCTCCAGAGATGACTCCTCGTCCCAGGCATCGCGGACATGGCCTGGATACCGCAAAGTTGCCCTGGGTAAAGGTTATCGTCCCGCGCCCGCCGCAGTCAGGACAGGTTGTCTGACTGGAACCCGGCCGTACCCCGGAACCGTTACATACGGAACAACTTTCCGTTCTATTCAAATGGAATTTAACCTTGCCGCCTTTCGCGGCCGTGGCGAAAGGAATAGTCACATCGGTATATAAATCATTACCTTTGCGGGATTCGAATTGCCGGCCGAAGCCTCTCGCTCCGCCAAATCCGCTAATATTGTCACCGAATATCGACGAAAAAATATCGGCGAAAGATCCAAAACCGCCGGATTGCCCGAAGATTGAGGATAAATCCTCAAAACGGAATCCCTGTCCGTTTCCGAAACCGCCGCCGGGACGCACTCCATTGAATCCCCCGAAACCGGCGCCATATTTGCGCATCTGGTCATATTGAGACCTTTTGCTTTTATCCGCTAAAGTATCATGAGCTTCGGAGACTTCTTTGAATTTGGCTTCCGCGTGTTTGTCGCCGCTGTTCACGTCGGGGTGATATTTCTTCGCCAGTTTGCGATAGGCCCTTTTTATCTCGTCATCCGACGCTTTTTCCGAAACACCCAGTATTTTATAAAAATCCTTCATAGCCAGTTTTCTACATACTTAAACTAACCGTTACCACTCCACTCGTCAACTTTTTCGCAAAAACGGCCCGGGCAATATCGTAAATACTGGCCGGGCCGCTGTTCAATCTTACTTCTTTCTTTATCCGCGAAATCGATTATTCATCGGTTTTCTTCTCAGGTTTTTCTTTTTTGCGGTAATCGTTCACGTAAAAACCGCTTCCCTTGAAAATCAGACCAGCCCCGGACGAGATCAGCCTTTGCGTGTTTTTTCCACATACCGGGCATTTCTGCTTCGAATTATCGGAAATCGATAACAACCTCTCGAATAAATGCCCGCAATCGACGCATTTGAATTCGTAAGTAGGCATTACCTGCTCCTATTTGTCATCCACGATTTCAAAATCGGCGTCTACAGCGTCTTTTTCTTTCTTATCGTCCGTTTGCTGAGACGAGCCGCCGCCGTTACCGCCGGGGCTCTGCGCCGAAGCCTGTTGCTGATATAGCCTGGCAGAAATCTCATGCCAGATGGCCGTTAAGGCCTCTGACGCGGATTTCATCTCATCGGTATTATCCTGCTTAACAGCATCTTTCAAGCGTTCTATTGCTGCTTCGACTTTCGCTTTCGAATCGGCGTCTATTTTGCCTTCGAACTCCTTGAGTTGTTTTTCGGCCTGGTAGATTTCCTGGTCGGCCCGGTTTTTAACATCGATTTTTTCTCTTTTTGACTTATCCTCGGATGCATGAGCCTCGGCGTCCTTTACCATCTTATCGATATCCTTCTCGGACAATCCCGAAGTCGCCTCAATTCTGATAGACTGCTCCTTGCCGGTAGCCTTATCCTTTGCCGAAACATTCAGAATTCCGTTGGCATCGATATCGAAAGCGACCTCGATCTGTGGCATTCCCCGAGGCGCCGGCGGGATACCATCGAGATGAAACCGCCCTATAGTCTTGTTATCCACAGCCATCTCACGCTCGCCCTGCAATACATGGACCTCTACAGAGGTCTGATTATCGGCGGCGGTGGAAAATATTTCCGATTTCTTGGTAGGTATGGTGGTATTGCGTTCGATCAGCCTGGTAAACACTCCTCCCAGCGTTTCAATACCAAGCGACAGGGGCGTGACGTCCAGAAGAAGTACGTCCTTCACGTCGCCCGCAAGGACACCGCCCTGAATGGCAGCGCCTATAGCAACCACCTCATCAGGATTTACGCCCTTATGCGGCTCTTTGCCGAACAGCTTTTTCACCGTTTCCTGAACCTTCGGCATCCTCGTCATGCCGCCCACAAGGATAACCTCGTCAATATCCGACGCTGACATTCTGGCGTCACTCAACGCTTTTTTGCACGGTTCCACGGTTCTTTCTACCAGATCATCAACCAGCTGCTCGTATTTTGCCCTGGTTAAATTCAGATTCAAATGTTTCGGGCCGTTCTGGTCAGCGGTAATAAAGGGCAGGTTAATCGACGTCTCCGATGTGCTGGAAAGCTCCATCTTGGCTTTCTCCGCCGCCTCTTTTAATCTCTGGGTAGCCATAGGATCTTTAGAGAGATCGATTCCATCCGATTTTTTAAACTCGTCAACCAGCCAGTCGATTATCCTCTTATCAAAATCATCTCCGCCCAGGTGGGTATCCCCGTTGGTGGAGCGAACCTCGAAAACCCCGTCACCTATTTCGAGAATAGAGATATCAAAGGTGCCGCCGCCCAGGTCGTACACGGCGATTTTCTCATCTTTTTTCTTATCCAGCCCGTAGGCCAGCGACGCCGCCGTCGGTTCGTTTATGATTCTCAAAACATCCAGCCCCGCGATCTTGCCGGCGTCTTTGGTGGCTTTTCTCTGCGCGTCGTTGAAATAAGCGGGAACGGTGATTACCGCTTTGGTTACCTTCTGCCCCAGGTATTCTTCGGCGGTCTGCTTGAGTTTCTGCAAAACCATGGCCGAAATCTCGGGGGGAGTATTCGCCTTTCCTCCCATTTCGATCTCCACCACGCCGTTTTTCCCTGATTTGACCTTATAGGGGAAATTCTTTATCTCCGATGTCACTTCATTGAAAAGCCTTCCCATGAATCGCTTTACCGAAAAAACCGTATCCCTAGGATTAGAGACGGCCTGGCGCTTGGCCACCTGTCCCACAAGCCTTTCGCCGTTTTTATTTATGGCCACCACCGACGGGGTGGTGCGGCCGCCTTCGGAATTGGGTATTACAACCGGATCGCCGCCTTCCATTACTGCTACACACGAGTTGGTGGTACCCAGGTCGATTCCTATTACTTTAGACATTTATCATTCCTCCTTTATTTTCTTTTATTGAAAATCTTTTTCGGCTTTAATCCATAAAGGTTCTTAAAATCAAAACCGCGGTTATTATTGTCATTGCTGTTATTTTCGCCGCTGTCATCATCCTTGTTGCCATTTCTCCGCTTCCGTTATCAGAACATGTCTCGCCCGAACCCTCCGATATTCCTCATGTGAATACCGAAAAGCCCGGGCGAGACACGGGCCGAGCCCGTGTCTGTCGGATTATTTAACCTTGATTTCAATCTGCTTGGGCTTGGCTTCTTCGGTTTTGGGAATAACCACTTCAAGCAATCCGTTTACAAATTCGGCCCGGACTTTCTCTTTGTCCGCGTTTTTTGGCAGTCTGAACGAACGCTCGAACTTGCCATAGCTTCTTTCGGAATGTACCCTGATATCATCCTTACCGAAGTTGCTTTTCTTCTCGCCGGAAATGGTTAGAATATCATTCTCAACCCAGACTTTAACATCGTCTTTCATCATACCGGGAATTTCGAAGTTCAGTCTGTAACCATCTTCGTTTTCGCTGATGTCAACGTTCGGCATGGCAAGACAAGCCCTTCTTTCAATCATCGCCGCCATTTGCGGTATTAAATCAAACCTTATCATTTCAATCCTCCTTTATTTGTTCGGTTTTCAATGTCACCCTATGCCAGAACAAATGGCGTGCCAAAAACAGGTCGCAACCCATAACATTATGATATATAACCAGATAAAATTTATTATGGCGATTTTTCATTTAGTTAATAAAAAATAGGCTGTCATATTGACAGTTATAAATGCCGTTATGGCACCATTATGTCATTTTGACAGCTATTTATTTTTTTGACCGAGTACAATCTTGGCGGTGTTGGATAGCATATCCTTTTTGAATAGGGATTTGTCGAAATTTTTATTTGAGTATTCCTCCAATTTTCGAATAGAAATTTGGTCCCCGATACGGGACAAGGCTTTTATGATAGCCACACGTATTTCTTCAATATCTTTTTTGGATAAGCCTTGCATCTTAAAAAATTCCTCGTTTTCGAAAAGACCGATCAGCAAATCACGGGATTTGGGCCCTCCGATCCTTCCCAGGGAAACGATTGCCAGAACCCGACAATCGGGCGATTTTTCTATGATCGATTCCAGTTTCGGGATCATATCGGGATGCCCGGTAAGACCCATAGCGATCACGGCCGTTTTTCTTATCTCATATTCATCATCCAGGGACAATTTCTCCAGAAGTTTCGCCGAACCTTCAACCGGCATTCCTTCCAGCGTTTTGATTATTTCGAGTTTTAGACGATTATCCGGCCAGGAGGACATGATTTCCATACTTGGCAACGCCTCTTCCGCGCTGACCTCTCTTAATACACGCAGGATGTTCCGGAGATAATACCATTTTTCTTCGTCTATTCTGCCCCCTTTATAGCGATCCACCTCTTCAGAAAGTAGTTGTGATATGGTCTCCGCGGAATCATCTCTCATGCTTATCAATATCTTAATAGTCCGCGACCTTTTATTTATATCCGGGTCGGTGATTTTTTCGACGAGCATCTGTATTATTTTCTTGGAACCCAGGTTGCTTATCGCCTCCAGGAAATCTCCCGATTCTTCGGACCAGTTGTTTTCAAGAAAATCCGTTATCACTTCAGACAGCGGATTCGATTCGCTGATTTCCATAAGCCGCGCGGCAACAAATTCCCTTTTACTCTCCGGCTGCATTTTATCCGACGTTATTCCCTTCAGCATCCTTGCCAGGAATTTCAGTTCCTGCCAGCGTTTTTTCTTCAACGCCTGCCACGCCAGGTTGCAGGTCAATTCGGATGCCTCCAGGGTCTCCGCCGGAAATAACGCCAGCCTTACCACCGCTCTGCAAAATGAGGCGAACTCTTCAAAAAATCCGCCGCCGGATACAACCTCGCTTGCGGTCGTTAACAGATGAAGTCCCTGTTGCCTTATAGATTTCGTCGAGCCGGATAGAGAATTTATGAGTTGATCCAGAATATCAAACAGGTATTCTTTTTGTCCGGCCGAGGCAAGTTTGAAAACCGTTGTTTTCAGGTATTCGGAGTCTATCTGAGATGGATCGGAGAATTTCAGGGTGTTTATAATCTCTTCGGAATCCTGGAAGGTCTTCAATTTCAGCACCCTCGATTGGTCAAATATACGGTTCATCACTATTTCGGGAGTGCCCACTTTTTTAAGCAATCCATATATGTCATTCAGAGCACGGCTGTCTTCCTGCTTTGACAGGTAATCATTAAATAATCGTTTCAATCCTTCAATGGCCCTGGTGTCGATATTATCGTCAAGCCAGTTTGTTGAAAATATGGTGTTTTCCAGAAGCTTTTTTGCGTTTTCATCGGGTAGCGAAAGTAGCGATTCCCTGAAAAACTTCGATAAAAATCTCAGACGGAAATCAACGTTGATATATTTTAAAATATCGTTATCATCATTTATTCGGCCCATATAATAGGCGGAGATAATCGAGGGATTTTTCGATAAGATACCGTTAATTCTCTTGTCCAGCGTTTTCGACGATTGACTCGCGGACAATTCCACGCTTTCAAAATGGAAGAGATTGCGCGCTTTTTCGATATTCACGGCAATGCTTCCGGCGTTTTTTGATTTCAGAGACTGAGTGACTCCATCATCAAAAGGCACCGGTTTGGAAATGAGAATCGATAGCAAATGATATAGATCATCTATCTTAATATGCGAATAAAGCGTTATGTTGGAGAGCTTATGTTTCTTCATATCCAGGGCGAGTCCCGATACATATACGGTATCATCGAGCAATATCCCCTCGGCCAGAAGCCTGTCTTTAAAGAATTCTATATTGAAACTATGTTTGAAAGAATAAATTCGATTTAGAAGCTCCAGGGGCTTCTTTAATGTCTCCTGGGTGATAGGATGCCCCAGAGGATACATGGAAAGCCGGCGCGAACCGCCGTACAGGTCGCGAAGAATTTCATGACATAGTTTTTTGATATCCATTCTTATTCTTCTCCTGCAATATCAAAGCAATACAATTTCTTATCCTCGCCTGCGATAAGTATCTTTCCATCACAGACAAGGGGACGCGTTGTCAACATTCCATCGGTCTTATAAATGTAGATAATTCCACCATTAATCTTATCGACAAAATACGCGCGATAATCAATACTAACGAAGACGGCGAGATTTTCCGTCAAAGTCGGCCCGGCTTTCACCGGACCCCCTATTTTCCTCATCCATTCGATATCGCCGGATTCGAAATCCAGCCTGTAAATATATCGGTCGTTTGTACCTATATAAATACCCTCTCCGTCGGAAGCCAGCGGCGCGGTAATCGGCGATTTTAAATCGGTATTCCAGACCGACGAACCATCCGCCGCGTTCAGTCTTCCTACCGAACCGTCGGCGCCTCCGAATACAAGATAATCTTCTACGATTACGGGCGGGTTTCGCATCCTGCTTCCGGTATCAGAAGTCCATTTTGTCCGGCCGGAACTCGTTTCATAACAATAGATTACTCCGTTATCGCCAGCCAGAAAGACGCCCTCGGATGATCCTGTAATGGTGCAGCTGAAATGAACGTCGAGTTTACGATCCCAGATTCTGACTCCGTCCCTCAGCTTATGGCAGCGAAGAAGATTTTTGCCGTCAATCCAATAAATATTATCCAGCATTATCAGTGGTTCGATAAACGAGCCGTCAAGTTCCGCCTCCCATACGGTCTTATGGACAATCCAATTTTCGACAACAAGCTTTTCGCCGTCCACCAGCAAAACGGCGAGGGAATCCGATATAATAACCGGGGCAACAATGGCGTTTTTATACTTTTTCTCCAACAACCGGGAACCGTCAATATTGGATATTACATACAGTCTTCTATCGGCCGTGGGAACGAAGATTTTGCCGTAAGCCGCAGTAGGTTCTACGCTTAAGCGTCTCTTGAAAGTCCTGGTCCATGAGGGCTCGGTAATATCCGAGGATACCAATGAAATATATGACGCCCGATTGAAGTCTCCCCCTCCTTGATTCCATGCGCAGTCCGAATCCGCGCTATCTATGATAATTGGAGGTGGTTGGCCGCAGCCGGTGACGATTACTCCCCCCAGGAGCAACCAGGAAAAGTTTTTCCTTAAAAATTCCACCCGAAAAAGAAATCGAAATCGTATGTGTTCGATACGTTTCTAAAGTCCGTCTTCCTCGCAAAATCAAATCTTAAAACAGTAATATATCCCAGAGCCACCCGGAATCCGAAACCGAAACTTCCCACGAGATCTCTATAATTATCCTCCCAGGCGTTACCGGCGTCGAAAAACAGCGCCCCCCGAATAGCCTGAAACCTCAATGCTCCGAAGGGAAAACCGATTATGAGATCGTCGACCAACGGGAATCTCAGTTCGTTATTCATCAGAAGCAGATTCCTTCCGTAAAAACTCCTTCTCGGATAACCTCTCAGCGACCAGCTTCCTCCGAGATAATACCGCTGAGGATCCTCACCGACGGAGCGCAGATACATAAGCCTCGTCGCGTACGCCGACGCGGCTCCCAATCTGAAATATTTCCTGAAATCCACGTTGTAGGTGCTGTTGAAATATTTCAGTCCCTTCATATTTATCGACTGCGCCATGCCGATATTTATCCTCGTTCCATCTATGGGCCCGGAGGGGTCCCAAATAGACGTATCCTTGATATAGGACAGGGTTAGCGTCGATGTCGTCGCGTTGGTGTCATCAAAAAGCGTCGTCTTTTTCTCTATTTTACGGACGTATAACGCGCTTTCAATCCGCCTGTACCTGGAAATCGGATAACTGGCGGTCAATAATCCGCCGTAGGTCCGTTCGTCGACAAAACTGTAATAATCATCGGAATATTCATTGTAGAAATGAAATATTCCAGCTCCGTAATTTATTCTTTTTGTTTTGTTGAGGTATGTGGAGGCGAAATTCATGCTTTTTAAAAACGAGCTTTTGGTGTTGGCCGTATTGAAAAGCAGAAAATACCATTGATGGTTGCCGAGTATATCGGTCAGGGCAAACTGTAATCCCCCGAGCGTTCCGACCACGGCGTCATAGGCGACTGTCGATTGGGCGATGTCAAAAGACAGCTGAGTTTTATACTTTGCCGAACCTTTAGTCGTTTCGCCGGTCAGTTTGGGAAATGACCAGGAATCGGCCAGATGCCAGTGCTTCGTGGTATAATCCGGTTCATCAAACCGGACAACCGCCGAATCCGGAAAATCCATTTTATAAATATGAAAAACGAAGTTCTGATATGCCGAAAAAACTACCGTGGAATCGTAATTGGCCAGCACCGGATCAAAAATGCCGGTTACAAAGTTTGTCAGTTGAGCAATACTCCGGGAACCGTTGGTTACATCATTTAGCACATATAGATTCATACTCCCGTTACGATCCGATGTGAAAATCAAACGATCGCCGGTCCTCGTCCAGCTCGGGGATTCGTCGATATGATTGCCCGAGGTTAGCCTGGTAATCTCACCGGTATCGAGATTGTATAGGAAGAGGTTCCGGGAACCCTTATCCCCGTACGCCTGCCTATCCGAGGAAAAAGCCAATAAACTGTCCGTGTAAGAGAAAGACGGCGTCATATCCAGGTAGATATCGTCGGTAAGCTGTTTGAATTCGCCTGTTTCAACATCCACCAAATAAAGATCCGAAATGCCGGCTTTGGTCACTCCTTCAAACACTATATGCCTGCGGTCGGGAGCCCAGGAGGGCGACGAGATCGAAATAAGCTCTTTATTTTTAATCTTTTTAATAACCTTGCCGCGCTTGGTGTCGTAGATATAAAGCGCGTCTGATTCCTGGGTTTTTGAGGCGAAGGCGATCAGGCCGTCATCATTGGCGTCGAGGCCGGAATCAATCATATGAAGAGACTCAAATTGCTCAGATCGGCCGGCTTTAATGAGCGTTTTATAATGTTCTTTCTCGCCGTCAAAAGGCATTTCGGCTATCATGGAGTAACCAAGGCGATAGGTCTTAAAGGCGATATATTCTTTGCGCCCGTCTTTAGTGTCTTTCAGGAAAACAGTCGGTTTCAAATTATAGCCGTCACGCGTTAATTTCTTTCCTACTCGATCCGGTAATTCCTGGTATTCTATGCAGGGATAGTATTTTTTCTTGAGATCATATTCCCATTCCTTGCCGATTTCCTTCAGGGTTTTCCCGTAGGTTAGTTTTATATTATCGGAAAAATGTTTGCCCTTCCACCAATCGTCCAATAGATCCGTGAGTTTATCGTCACCGTAAGTCTCGCCCATATATTTCAGAATCGATTGGCCTACTTTATACATTAAAAAAGAACCGGAGATGCCGCTCATGTTATTGATTGATATTATCCGGCCCGAAATGGTCATATCCCGCATAAACATATCCGCCTGGCTATCCCATCCAATAGACCAGTATTCGGCGATACCCTCCATAAACCACAAGGGCGGAATCGCAACGTTATTTTTTCTATGCATTTTCGCAACATAGGCAAGTTTTTGCATAGTAAAAACATGGACTAATTCATGTCTTACCACATGAACGAAATCGGCATAGGAGCCGTTAAATGGAATCACGACTCTCTGTTTGAAGTATTCGGTAAAACCGGCCACATTTTCAGGTAGAATCCCCGGTATAACATTGGTTTGCTCGAAAAATACGGGAGAACTATAAACGATAAACGGCACCCGAGTTTCAATTGTATGGTTAAATTTTTCCTGTAAATAGATGTATGATTCCTCGGCAAGATGCGCCGCGGCTTCCGCAATATCCTTTTCCTCCGGGTAAAAATAAATATTAAAGTGTTCAGTAGTAAGTACTTGCCAATCAAAATCAGTATACTGAATCTTGTTTTGCCCGAAATAATATTGCGCGTTAGCGGATATTGGAAAAATGAACGACAGGAGGATAACCGATGCTGCAATTGTTCTCGAATTCATACAAACCTCCCAATTCCTATTAAGTTAACATCGACCAAACGGTTGGATGTTCCTGGTATTGCTCCAGTTGGCATGAAATCGGCAGGCTTTGAGATTTTAAGGCTTAAAACTTTGATTTTATCATCCCCCATGTCAAATCTAATTAACAATACGCAAAATCAATACCGACATTTGGACTACTTTGGCATATTATTAATACTAAGTCTAACCGGCAAGTTCGGGCTCTTTTCCGCTTTTGCCGATAATTTTTAAAATTACTATAGAAGCCTCAAAAAGCAAATATAAAGGCAAACCCATCATGGCCATGGAAAAGATATCCGGAGGAGTGACGATCGACGATATAACCGCCACCGCTACAATAGCGTAACGTCTGCCCTTTCCAAGAATTTTCGCGTTTATAATGCCCATTTTTCCCAGAAACAACGCCACTATCGGTGTCTGAAATACGAGACCATAGGCGAGCGTAGTCCACATTACGAATGTCAAGTATTCGTTTATTGTCAGCACCGGCTTAACGTCTTCCGGCGCTATATTCAAAAGGAAGTTAATTGTAAATGGAAGCACCCATATAAAACACATTGCGGCCCCTACCAGAAAAAGGATCGATGACACAAAAACCAAAGGTATAATGGCTTTTATTTCGTGCTCATATAATCCCGGCATAATAAATGCCCATATCTGGTAAATGGTGATGGGGATGGAAATGAAGACGCCCCCCAGAAAGGAAAGCTTCAGTCTTACGGTGAATCCCTCGGCGACCTTCAGGAAATTGAGATCAATGCTGCCGTCGGGTACCGCCTTTTCAAGAGGGTATCGGAGCCAGATAAAAAGAAAATCGGAAAAAAAATAACAGGCTACCGATGCTATAACGATACCGGCGAGGATCTTGATAATCCGCCATCGGAGTTCCTCCAGGTGGTCGAGAAAAGGCATCTCTCCTCTATTTTTATCTTTCAAGTTTCTCCTCTTCGGAGAGGCTTTCCACCTCTTTTGTAAATTCTGAAACGTCCTGGAATTTGCGATAAACGGAAGCATAACGGATATATGCGACCTCGTCGATTTCTCGTAATAGATTCATGAGCATGGTTCCCAGTTCCGAGGACGACACCTCGTCGCGATTTTTGAGTTTGTTAATAATTTGATCCACGGCATTCTCGATTTTCCTTTGAGAGACGGGTCGTTTTCTCAAGGCTATACTCAAAGATGAAATCAGCTTTTCACGTTTGAACGGCTCATACCGTCCATTCGATTTAATTACCTGCAGCGATCTGGGAAGAGCTTTCAATGAGGTAATGAATTCGTCTTTATCGGAGAACCGCTTATGCGCGGAAGCGAATCTCACATAAGAAACCTCATCGAGTTTCAACAACTCGTTTAACACCAGTTCACCGATCTGAGCTGTCGAAATACCTCCGGAGTATTCGTTTTTGATTTTTGCAGTAATATCGGAAACAACGGCCTGGAGTCTTTCATTTGAGACGGGTCTATTCTTCACCACAATGCGTAATGACCCGTATATTTTATCGCCGTCGAACGGTTCTCGTCTTCCATCCTTTTTGATAACTTCCGGTCCCGGGCTTTCCACCTGTTCGTAGGTGGTAAATCGCTTGCCGCAGGCCAGGCATTCCCGGCGTCTTCGTATGGCCCTTCCGTCGGCGGCGGGGCGGGAATCGATAACTTTGTCGCCGTCGGCTTTGCACGCCGGACAGATCATAGAATCAGAATCACCTTTCTACCGATATCGGCGTTAAAGAACGAGTCGGCGCGGCCCATATTGATACCGATTTCAAGGTAACCGGCGCTTCCGGTATAGCCAAGAGGTTTTCCTTGCGGAATGTCGGAATAAGTGTTGAGGATGGGCATTTCCTCGCCATTCACGAAACTGACAAACATGCCGGTGGTAAACATATCGGCTTCTATATTAGTAACCAAATTACCGAAATTGTCGATATCTATGACTTCTCCTTCTATCATTTTGGGCCTGACGATCGGCTGGGGCAGATCGATGGTTTCCACCGCTTCTATCTTTTTCCCCAACTCATTGGGGGATTTACCGGCCGCCAGCAGTGCCGCCGCAGGGGCGAATATATCACGGCCATGGAAAGTCGAAGAGATCTTGCCGGATGGAAGGCATGACACATCGATAGCCCACCAGTCCATATGCTCGGATCCGGAGGCCGCTTTACTGAAAATACCATTATCGGGCCCCACGAAGAAGTAATCCTCGCTACAGCCGATCAAGGCCTTACGATCGGAACCGACCGTCGGATCGACCACCGCCAAGTGAATTGTCCCCTTTGGGTAAAACGAGAAATATCTTTTAATTACAAGAATTGTCTTAACTATCCCTTTAAGATTATGAGTGACTTCCACCAACTCAACGTTTGGGGCGATTGACTTTATCACGCCGGCCATAGCGGCGCTGAAACCGTCCGCTGTTCCGAAATCCGTGGCTATTGTAATAATGCTCATTTATAGCTTGATAAGATTTAATCCGGTTATCTTATCCGGGCCCCGTTTTATGATGATATCGCCGGGATAAATATAGAACTCGCCGGTAACAGCTATCTCTCCCTCAAAAAGATGCCCGCCGAAAACATTGAAATCGACGTCGGATATGGTCGCATGGCTGTGAAGTATAATATCCGAATCGAGCCTGGCGAAGTTGCCTGTGAGGTTCAAAAGTTCGAAATTACCCTCAAACTCTTTTTTCAAGTACTCTTTTTTGAGCATGTCAAAATAGCCCAGAACCGGATTTTTCAAGGCGCCGATACCGATTATGATCCCGGAGCTGATATCTTTTTGATAGGCTAACTTAGCTAATGTCGAGACCACCTCATCGCCGATATCGCATCGGACCAGAAAACCGTTCTGGATTTTTGTAAATTGCATAGGTTCCTTTAGTTATTTTTAGTTTTGACCACGGAATTTACCCAATCAACGTAATCTTTTGATCCCGCTTTGACCTCCATGGCGATTATCTCAGGGCATTCGTAGGAATGATTATCCTTAACAAACCGCTCCAGCTCTGCAAATTTCGAATCGATGGTTTTTAATATCAGTAATCTCTCGTTATCGTTCTCGATTTTGCCTTTCCATTCGTACACTGAGGTAATGTCGGCGATGTTCACGCAGGCGGCCAGCCGCTTTTCCACCAGCATACCGGAAAGTCTGTGTGCTTCATCATCGGAGCCGCAGGTTATATAGACTACCAGGAGTTTCTCTATTTTTTAATCTCCCGTCCGAGATGTTTTTCCACCGAAGCGACTTTGCCTTTGAGTCGTCCCGTTGCCCCCTCGCGGTCGTCCAAGGTTATCTTGGTATAGACTCGGGTCGAGGTTTCACGGAGTTTATGGTGGCATCTTTTAATGAGGTCCATTATCTCGTCCCATTCCCCTTCCACCAGGGTACCCATGGCGGTGGTCTGGCACTCTATACCGGAATCCTCAATTATTTTAATGACCTGAGCGACGTCTTTAGAAAGTGATTCGCTTTTGCCTACCGGAAATGTTGAAAATATCGCCAGCATCAGTCTTTCCCTCCATCACGAAAGATTCAGATGGGAAGATAATAAAAATATGAGCGGTTTGGCAACGGTTGTTTGAGGGAGAATATTTATGTGGCCGCGGTCACTTCAAGTCTCCGGATCCCGCGAAGCGGGGCAGTGACTCGCGGCAAAAGAGCATGCCACCCATCCGATACTTCCCTGCAGGATATCTTCCGACCGGAGCTGCTCAGCCGTAGGGGCGAAGTGACCTCGCCCCTACAAAATAATCTCGTCACCGCGATGCCGCTTTCAGCGGGACGCCAAAGGCAAGGCCACGGCTCACGTAAATAAGTGAGCCTCGCAAAGACCGATTTTTCGCAGGCTGTTGGTTTATCCGGCCGTCCCGCCTGTGTCGGGATTGAGGGATAAATCCCGGACTACGACCCGCCTGACGCGCGGAAGGGGCAGGAAGAGATTCTTGGCGGTTCTGAGAAAATTTAATCTATGATTTTTTAATTGAATTTGGCTGAAATCTTAATTCTTTGATTATACTAAATTTGCCATATATTTCGGCGAGATTGCGTATCTCCTATACGCAATAAATACGCATTTTTTTCGTATTGTTATTAAGCATTAAGCATATTTATTAACGGTAATTGTCAAAAAGCGTTTAGATCCAACATCAACTGAATTTTGAATATGCGGAGGGGCCATTAGATTATTATTTGATTCCTGCGAAATTTACCGGCCGTGGCAAATAGCCCAATGTCAGCAATTGTCGCATTCGGTGGGCAATGGATCTGCTCGCAAGCAGAATCGGCTATTCAAAAAAAACAGACTGACCTGAAGGTATCTATGAGTACTATTTTGAGCAGCATAACTTCGCTCGACCGCCTGGTTTCAGCCTCGGGATTAACTTCAAAATCCCCTAAAACCGGCAAAATAAAACTTGAATTACCCGATATTTCATCCGGAGATATAAAAAAGTGGGAGGATGCAATAAATCGTCATTATTTTGCCTGTGGTTGTCCTCAGGGAACACTGGCTATTATTATAACTCTTACCTTTTTTGGCCTATACCTATTTTTGCGCCCATCGGGATTTCATATTTCCGGATTCGAGATCGCTGCGGGATCAGGGCTGTTTATTATCAGCGGGGCTCTGGGGAAATTAATCGGAATAGGCCTGAGCAGAAGAAAATTAAGAAAAATAGTATTTGAGATAAAAGGCGCCTTAAATGACATCAGCGACAGAAATCATTAGAGGATTGCCTGATAAAAGAACCGCGAATTAAATTAAGATTCAAACAGGGAGATGACTTGTGGCGATTAAAAAATGTATAGAATGGGCATCCGACAGCTATACGGAATGTGCCGAGTATCGCGATGATGGGTACAATGCCTGTTCGAAATATGAGAAAAGCTGTAGTGATTGGCTTCCATGGCCGCTTTCCTACATTTGCGACGTGTTCGAATGGGTTTGCGTCGCCTGGTACTGGGTATCCAACCTGGTTTGCGTTGCCTGGACCACCATTGTCACCATAGTATGCGTCGCCTGGGAACTTGTGGCGGTTATCGTAGCTCCAATCGCAATCCTTGTCGAGCTAATACTATCAATCCCTGTCATCGGGAGAATTATTAGAGAATTGATTTCGATTGTGGCGGAGATCGGTTGGAGAATCGCCGGTATCGTGGACGCAATTCTTGATGTGGCGGGGATTGTATTCCCGAAAAAATTGCGGATATGTATTGTTATTTTAAAAGATGAAAAAGGAAATCCGGTATCCTCAGAAAGTATCCTGCAGCCGTTTATCGACGACGCGAAAAAGATATATGATGATCAGGCGAGGGTTCTTTTATTGGTCGAGGGCATTTATGAGGTAGACAAACCATCCCCGGACTATGCGCTGGACGTTCATTGCGACGGGGGCGCGTGGAGTGACGATTTGTTGATGACCGGCAGTTACTTCGAACGGCAAATGAAAAGATGCGCGCTGGGAGGATTGGGACGTTTAACAGGATACGCCGCGCCCATAACCGTCTTCGCGGTGAGGGACGTAAAAAACAAAAAGGGTTGTTCATTGGGCCCGCTATCCGACTATGTTACCGTGGAGGGTAAGGATCCTGTTTGTTTTGCGCATGAAATTAGCCACGCCCTCGGTCTCTGGGATGTCAGCAAGGTCGATAACCTCGCGAATCCGAATTGCGGGGGAACAAAATTGAAAAAATGGCAAAGGATAATTATAAGAAATTCCCGTCACGTTACATATATTTGAAAATATCTTGCCTGCGGCCGGTCGGGGGACATGCCCCGAACTGCAAATTAGATTTAACGGTGGGCCAGGCATTCCTGTCTGGCCTTTTGTTCTATGGCTTATGGGACAGGCAGGAATGCCTGTCCTGCCATTATTTTGATATGCTATGGGGCCGAGGAAACCTTAACTCTACGGAAAAATGCGTTAATCGAGTTGAAGAGATGTAGGTCGGCAGCTTGCCTGCCGACGCCTTGCTGCGGGGAGACAAGCTCGATTCGACTGAGCTCATCGAAGTCCCCGCCTACAGTACCTAACAGGTGTCGTCAGGTCTCC
>CP070742.1:572636-579951 GCA_020348065.1 Candidatus Zixiibacteriota bacterium | reverse complement strand
CGGAAAAATGCGTTAATCGAGTTGAAGAGATGTAGGTCGGCAGCTTGCCTGCCGACGCCTTGCTGCGGGGAGACAAGCTCGATTCGACTGAGCTCATCGAAGTCCCCGCCTACAGTACCTAACAGGTGTCGTCAGGTCTCCATACCTGACGAACGGGTGACGGGTGGAATGCTTTTTCGACGAAGTCGAATAAGCATGTTCTTAATTAGCATGCTTACCCCGCCTGCGGCGGGGGAAAGCATACCTCACTCAAGGCGGATTTGCCATGATGCGGTCGCAATAAAGGTGGAACATGGGAATACACCTACATTATTTGGAGAAAATAATGAATTTTACAATAAATTCCTTGATAAGGCAAATGTTTCGACATATTTTAGGACAGATATAAATCTCGGTTAATATTATGATGAAATCGCCCAAAGGTGCAGAAAGACTTATTGACTATTTAGAAAAGTCATTGCAAACAGAGATACCGGTCGCACCTTTTGAACTTTCGCAAGATTCACAAACCAAATTTGTTATCAATAAAATAAAGGATTTAAGTGGGCCAATTTCGGTTCTGGATTTTGGATGCGGTAATCTTCGCCTTTTAAATGCAGCACGAATAGAAAAAATATTACATAATATAAAGTACCTTGCTACAGACAAAATAAAGCCCAAAGCTACATTCCCGGATCAATACCCCTATGAATTTGTGATTTCAAGTAAAATTAGGGAACTTCCATTGGATTCGATTGATCTCGTCGTTTTAATGAATGTAGCGCACGAGATGTCGATCGTCGAGTTAGCCGATGCAGTTGAATCTTCGCGTCGCCTGCTAAAGCGTAACGGTGAGCTCCTTATAATTGATATGGCAATTCTCCCGGAAGGCGAATATTTGGCTTTGCCTTTCTACCCGTGGGAGCTGGCAAGTCTTTTTTTGGAGTCTATTGATCATTCGTATTTATCGAAGAACGGGGTTCCGATCGTCGCAATGTCAATAAAAAGGGATGGTATACCTATCTATGCGCAATTCATGGATAGGCTTTATGGTCTAACCATAGAAAAACGAAACTACTATTGCCAATTGGCGTGTACTTTACCCATTAAAAGAAATAAAGCGACAATTCAAAAAATATTAAAACGTTTCTCTTTGAACAAAGGAGACGTACACGACCTTGGATATTTAATGTTAATGTCAGGTTTAGCGCACTCTCGACTTCTTCAGTTAGCAAATAGTATTCCTGAACCTAATTATGATGAAGTGGCGGAAGCTGCAGAAGACGTATTAAAATATTTCTTTTCGTATTGGGAAACCCATGAATCTTCGCCGACTTTTTTTGCTGTTCTCGAAAATCTAGGACACAAGCATACATATAGATCCCTCACACATGCTGTCGGCTATATGAGCGGTGGGATTCCGGCGTTCTTTATGCCCTTACTAAAAGATAACCTTGGCTTATCAACTTTAGAAGCCTCAGAGGATTTAGATATATTCGAGGACCGTTTTGAGTATTCAGACATTAAGAGATTAGGGCTTGGAAATCTACAGGGCGAATGTCATGAACATATTGAAACCGGTAATATGATAGCCGTCCCATGCGCAGATTTTAATACATGGATACATTGAGCCACTGAGAATAGAACGGATAAGTCGCCATAAGGCAAATAATAGCCCGCTTATAAAATGTAGCCAGGACGCTGGGGGATGAAGTCCCAGCCTACGGATATTAATTCCTAAATTATTCCATTAATGAGATTAAGTAAGAGATTCCTGCACGCTATTAGCAATGAATATATTGTGAAGATCGGATTATTCAATTGATTTCTTGTCTGTATTCTTTTTTTCCTCTTTCACTTGCAGTAATTGGCTAACCGCGCTTTTTAGCTCTTTCTCGTCCTTTAGGGCCTGTTCAAGCTTTTCAGAAAGTTCAATAAGGACCACGCGAATACTTGTGGCGAAAGCTAAACATTTTTCATCGGGAAGATCATGTACACCAATACTTAAAGCACCGTGAAGAAGGGTCAGGGGATTCTGGCCATTTATTAAGAGCATGGGAGGAATAGCCTCTTTTATACTCTTTACCGCCTTTGAGAATTGCGTCTCGTCTCTGGCTGATACAAGTATATCAATATATTCTTGGTTCATGCCAATTGCTTTACCGACCTTAATAATTTCATCCACCACCCGCGTCCATTGATTTTCTACGACGCGACGATAGTAGGCAAAGGCTCCAACCCCCAATCCCTGATTTTCGCATCGCCGTCCCTTCAAGAAAAGTTCTCTATCGGGCTGAATAAGCCGAAGGACTCTAGGCGGAATCGGAGGGCCAAATGAAGGCAGCTCTCCAAACTTGAAAGCCTCGCAAATGCCTTCCGATCGTAAACAGATGGCTATTGAAAATGTCTTTGAATATTTACGGCAATTTCTACAGATATATTTTATATATGTAAATTTCCATTCATTTACATCCAGCTCAATTTCGTAACTTTCAGAATTAAAAAACATATATGCGTTGCAGGTTGATTCCGGACATTGTAACTGAAGCTCTGGTTTTAAAATCGTGTATTTATCTACGCCGTAAGAAGTTGCTTTAACTTGATAAGCACTTAATACATTAGCTAAGCTTCCAGGCGGATGTTCCTGCAAAAAATCTACCCAATTCTCAGGCTCGGTCTTTTCGACAATCTCTACTTTTTTTTCTTCCTCTGCCATAACTCACCCATAAAAATTAAAATTCGAATTCCTATCTCAACTCCGGGTACAGCGGAAATCTCTCGCACAGGGCGGAGACCTCGTCGCGGACGGCGGCGATGACGGCGTCGTCGTTACGGCCTTCGATGACCCGCGCGATCATCTTCCCTATCTGCCGCATCTCCTCGGGCCCCATGCCGCGGGTGGTGACGGCGGGGGTGCCGATCCTGATGCCGGAGGCGATGAACGGCTTGCGATCGTCGAACGGCACGGTGTTCTTGTTCACCGTGATCTTGGCCTCCTCCAGGCGGTTCTCGATCTTTCTGCCGGAGAATTTCATCCCCAGAAACGATACCAGCATGACATGTGTATCGGTGCCGCCGGAGACCATTCTCTGACCTTCGTCGGACAAAGTTTTTGCAAGTGTGGCGGCGTTCTCCACGATCCGTTTCTGGTATTCGTTGAACTCCGGCTTCATGGCCTCTTTGAAGGCCACGGCCTTGGCGGCGATTATGTGCATCAGCGGCCCGCCCTGCACTCCGGGCATGACCTCGCGGTCGAGGTCGGTGGCGTATTGTTCTTTGCACATGATCATCCCGCCCCGGGGACCGCGCAGGGTTTTGTGGGTGGTGGTGGTCACGAAATCGGCATACGGTATCGGCGAGGGATGCAGCCCGGCCACGATCAGGCCCGCGATATGGGCGATATCGACCATCATCAAGGCGCCGCACTCGTCGCAGATCTCGCGGAACCTCTTGAAATCGAGGGTACGGGGATAAGCTGACGCGCCCACTATAATAAGCTTCGGGCCGACCTCCCCGGCCTGTTTCATGACGGCATCGTAATCTATAACCTCGGTCTCTTTATCAACAAAGTAAGGGACGACGTTGAAGAACTTGCCGGAGAAGTTCAGGGGCAATCCGTGCGTGAGATGCCCGCCACAGGAGAGGTCAAGCCCCATGACGGTGTCGCCCGGTTTCAGGACGCTGAAATAGACCGCCATGTTGGCCTGGGAGCCGGAATGCGGCTGGACGTTGACATGCTCGCATTCGAAAAGCTGTTTGGCGCGGTCGCGGGCCAGGTTCTCTGCTTCGTCTACGTGAGTGCATCCTCCGTAATAACGTTTACCGGGATAACCCTCGGCGTATTTATTGGTCATAACGCAGCTGGCGGCTTCCAGTACGGGATAGGATACGAAATTCTCGGAAGCGATCAATTCCAGGCCGTCGTGCTGGCGGATGACCTCTTTATAAATGGCGTCATATATTTCAGGATCGGTTTCTTTCAATTTTTCAAACATCGGATTTATCCTCGTATTCTGTGATTATATCGACACGTCTTTTATGGCGGCCGCCCTCGAACTCCGTTTCGAGGAATTTATCGACTATTTCGTTGAGCTGGTCGCAGGGAGTATACATATCCGAAAGCACCAGCACGTTGGCGTCGTTATGAGCGCGGGTCAACGCCGCCATCTCCGGGTTGACCGCCAGCCCGGCGCGGATCGATTTGACCTTATTAGCGGCCATCAGCATTCCGTTGCCGGTGCCGCAGACCAGTATGGCATAATCGGCATTACCGCGGGCAACCTCACCCGCCGCTTTAAGGCCGAACTCCGAATAATCGACGCTTTTCTCCGAGTCGGCGCCGCAGTCGATTACCTCTATGCCTTTCTGTGAAAGGTACGCTTTTATTCTGTGTTTGTAACAGAATCCCCGGTGGTCTGATCCCAACGCGATCTTCATTTTACGTACGTCAACCAGTTATATTTGTCCTTGTAGCCGGCCTCGAACATTTCAAAGAAAGCTTTCTGGAGTTTTTCGGTTATGGGCCCCCGTCGGCCCTCGCCGATCTGGATGCCGTCTATAGACCTGATGGGAGTAACCTCCGCCGCGGAGCCGGTGAAGAATACCTCATCGGCGATATAAAGAGCCTCGCGGGGTATCTCTTCCTCGATTACCTCAATCCCCATGTCTTTCGCCAGCCTTATAATTGAACTCCTTACTATACCGGGTAAAATTGACGATCCAAATGGAGGCGTAACCAGAGCGCCGCTTCGCACTATAAATATATTTTCCCCCGAACCCTCGGAGACATGCCCGAAGACATCAAGGGCGATCCCTTCAATATAGCCATGCGCTCTCGCTTCGAGTCGAATTAACTGACCGTTCATATAATTGGCAGTGGCCTTGGCCATATCGGGCATGGTGCCGGGGGCGTTGCGCCGCCAGGACGACACGCCGACGTCCACGCCCTGCTCAATCGCCTCCGGCCCGAGGTATTTGCCCCAGGGCCATACCGCGATGCTTACCTCTATAGGGATGCCGGTCGGATCAACGCCCAGATTCTCGTAGCCGCGATAAACCAGCGGGCGGATATAGCATTCCGTCAGTTTGTTCATCTTAATCAAATCGACTATGGCCTTGTTGATCTCGTCTTTGGTAAAAGGGATATCCATCCTGTAGATTTTGCAGGAATTGAACATACGGTCGGTATGTTCTTTCAGGCGGAATATCGCCGGTCCCTTGGGGGTGTTGTAGCACCTGGCTCCCTCGAAAATCCCCGACCCGTAATGAATAACGTGCGAAAGTATATGTATTTTGGCGTCGTCCCAGTTGACATATTCGCCGTTCATCCAGATTTTATCTACTTGTTGAAAAGGCATAATTCCTCCGCTCTATTCTTCAAACAACCTTATTACTCGTTCCACCATATTTGCGACTGAATTATACGAATTCGGATAAAAGTTGGCAAGGGGAATTGGGTAGAGATTCAGCTATCTTGTATACGAAATATTGGTAGATGATATTCGCCACTCTAATCGAGAGCCCGCAGGATCTCAATGTTCCGGTTCCCGATTTAAATCCGGTAAAACGGCGTGGCTTTACAGCATTATACCGGCCGGGATTGAAGAAATAAATTAAGTTTCCTCCACAAATACGGCCCTTACAGTATCTGTAAGAACCTTCCCCATGTGTCTATGCTCACCGCCCGGAGGTATAAATACCCCATCTCCCGGATTGTAGACATGCACCTCATTTTCAAAACTTATTTCCATTCGACCATCGATGATATAACCCCAATGGCCTTTCTCACACCAATGCGGTTCCATGTCGTGGCCATATTCAACCACGCGCAATAGTTTCCCGCCCCCTTTTATGACCCTGTGACGCACGCCCGGAATGGGCGCTTCCCACGGTATTGATTCAAAATCGATTTTGTAATTCATTTTTTATCCTTGCAGTTTCTTTTAAACATAATTATCCAATCATACGTTCGGTATTATAATTATCCAGTTATACATTTAGAAGCGGTTTTATTAATTAAATCCCCACAAAATTTTTTTGAGGGTTTGCGGGCGTCCCCATTTACCAAAAGAAAAGGGTAGCGTCGGTAACGAAATACTGACCCGCAGCATCTGAACCGGGAAACGTGGTTATCGAAAGACGATTCAGGGCAGAAAAAAACGTCCACAAAACCTATTTGATTATCGGGAGTATAAACATTATATTCCGCAACGTGGTCGCCAACCCGCTTTTTGTGAGGGAGATAATGAATAAAATCACAAAACCTGCAAGGTTGATTTCAGGCATAACTTTATTGTTTATTTCAGGTTCCTGCGGCCTGTTCGCGCCCGGCGAGGACGCTTATCTGAAAAATTATACCAAGGGACATGAGTATATGCTCCAGAACCAGCCCGCCAGGGCGATACCCTTCTACAAAAAAGCGTTAAAACAAAATGAACATTTCACGCCTGTCTACCAGGAGCTGGCGGTATGCTACCAGCAGGTGGGTGAGGACGACAGCGCTATCGTATATTATATGGGCGCCATAGCGCATAACCCCAGAAACGTCGACGCCTATCAATCTATAGGCAATATCCATTTCATGCAGGGCCAGTATGATGATGCCTTAATATGGTATGAGCGCGCCTCCGAGGTCGACGAGCTATACCCCCGCACTTACAATAACATGGCCACCATCTGGCTTTTCAGGGATAATCTTAAAATAGCAAAAAAGTATTACGAACAGGCGATCACTGTCGATGCCACTTATCCGAGGGCTTACTACGGGCTGGGGCTGGTGGCGTTGGAAGAAAAGAATATCGAGGAGGCGGAATCGCGTTTCATCGATGCCTTCAAAGTCGGCGAGATGCCGGAGGCGATCTACATGCTGGGCCAGCTTTATTATGACACCGAGCAGAAAGAAAAATCGCTGGTCTGGTTCAGGAAGTATCTCGAAAAAGAATCGACCGGCCAGTGGGCGGAGAAGGCGAGGGATATGATATTCTTGCTCGAACAGGAGCTGCCGATTGATAAATAACAGATTATCATTTTTGTTATTTTTATTTATACTTATAGGTTCAGGCTATAATTATGGTTTTGCCGGAGATGAAGTAAAAATAAAGAAACATGATAGATCCTATAAGAAAAGTTTAGCCATTTTCAGGACGGGGATAATTAGCAGGAATAAAACCGGTCCTTCTATAGCCTTGTTGATCGGTGAAAATTTCAATAAATATATTACCGGCTGTTTCGGTGTTGCATACGATGATAATGATGAGACTAAAGCCTATGAAATGGTTTTCGGGCTAAAAGGTTATCCTGTTCCCAGGAATATCAGTCCCATTATCCAATTTGAGAT
>CP070742.1:569565-572536 GCA_020348065.1 Candidatus Zixiibacteriota bacterium | reverse complement strand
TACTGCGGCGATGTTAACGGCAGCTGCAACTATAACGGCCTCGATATTACCTACGGAGTGGCGTATTTCAAAGGCGGTCCGGGTCCCATATATTGCCAGGATTGCCCGCCGAATCCGTAAAATCGTTTTTCCTCAAGAGAGAAGAAAGGACGGAGCCCCGCAGTGAGCGGGGCTCCATTTTTTTGTCCGGGAATTTTAAAATTGCCTGGTGGGGATTTGCCGTTGGAAAGATTGCGGCCTATATGGCTGAAAATGTCAAGATTATTTTTATAAATAGATCAGTTTTTTAATTTAACTAAAATATAGACTTACATGTATAGGTTTTAAGGCGCTCCGGTTATCGCGATATCTTACTGATACGGTAAATTATAAGATTCTTGAATTCCGCTCAGTTTTTTAGGAATTTACTGGACAAATAAATCCAATAGATTAAATTAGTTGTCAGAGAAGTCTATCTTCCTTTTCTTCAGGTTTGGCCGGGATGCTTTGCCTAATTGAATCAGGCGAAATAATTCAACGCATGTTTTCGGATTGGTATGACTGTACCATCTATTCTCGATGTCAGGCGGGAGCGGGCAGTTTTTTCAAATATAGAAGTTTCAGAATAACTAACGGTCTGCAATCAAGATACTGGAAATTAAGAAAGGAGAGAGAATGAGTAGAAGTTATTTGTTCCAAAGCGTCGCTTTTTTTATCCTGATTATATTGTTATCGGGCGGCGCCATGGCAGCCGATCCGGAGGATCTGGAGCGGTCCGGTATTGATCCTCAAGATGTCCGGGAGCAAAATGATGGAAAGATAAGCGGCCAGGCGCCCTTCATCACCAGTATACCCCAGGACAGCGTGCTTTTGATACCGGAATCCAACAATGATGTTGTGGGGATGTATGATCCCTATGACGGAACATATCTTGGTGATTTAATTAACGGTGCGGGAATTTTTTTCACCCCCTTCAACGCCATCAAAGGTCCTGACGGCAATATCTATGTTTCCGATCAGGTTGAGGACGCGGTATTTGTTTTTGACACCTCAGGGGCTTATCTTTACACCTACTGCGACGACACGGACAACCTGGATAATGTCAGGGGCATAGATTTCCGTAACGATACTCTGTTTGTCACTACCGGCGGTATATATGATTTAGTAGCCAGGTTCGATGGCCCGCACAGCCGCCTGTCGGATTTTATCAATGTCGGAATCGATCCGTGGGATATAATGTTTTTGGACGACGGCAGGGCGTTGGTATCCGATTATCTGGATGATTACGTGAGTCTTTACAACGCCGACGGTACGCTGGCGGCCGATATTACCAGCGCGAATTTTCCCGAACAGATACAGTTTGACGATCTTGCTCCCGGCGCCTTCCTTAATGCAGCATGGAGCGACAACCGGTATAAGGATTTCGATTTGGATGGCACTGTCCATCAAATAACACCCTGGACTTACCCCCGGGGAGTTTATCGTCTGGGCAACGGCAATCTTCTGGTAACAAGCAGCGCCGGAGTGAATGAGGTTGAGCCGGGTACGGGGAATGTTATTGAAGTTGAAAATACAGGGCAGGCCCGGTTCATCGAGCTTTTTGTTGTTGAAAGCGGCCCACCTCCGACGGGACGCTGCTGCTACAATAATTACCAGGATTGTGTCGATACCACGCAGGCGGCCTGCACGGGTCTCGGTGGCGTCTGGAATGTCGGGCTTAACTGTACGAATAACCCCTGCCCGGCAGTGGGACGTTGTTGCTACAACAACAACCAGGACTGCGCGGATGTTATCGAAACGGAATGTACGGCGCTCGGCGGAGTCTGGGATGATACCCTCAACTGTATCGATAATCCCTGTCCCACCGGCGGCTGCGATTATGTTCCGGGCGACGTCAACGGCAGCGACAGCTACAACGGTCTCGATATCACCTATGGTGTTGCCTACTTCAAAGGCGGCTCCGATCCCATGTGTCCGGATTGCCCACCCTGCAACAGCTGGAACTACTGCGGTGATGTTAACGGCAGCTGCAACTATAACGGCCTCGATATTACCTACGGAGTGGCGTATTTCAAAGGCGGTCCCGATCCCATATATTGCCAGGATTGCCCGCCGAATCCGTAAAATCGTTTTTCCTCAAGAGAGAAGAAAGGATGGAGCCCCGCAGTGAGCGGGGCTCCGTTTTTTTTCATTTCGATTTTTAAATAACAGAAAGAGGGGGTATAACGACGAAAACATTAAGTTATTGAGACGGCATTTAATTTAAGGCGGATTTAATGATCTTTTTTTTATATAATTAAGAATTTTCTTGACAAAGACTTAGCCGGCGACTATTTTGGGCGGCAAAATAATGCCCCCGGGATTTTCATCTTTGTAAGTATTCGCTTTCAGCATTATTTTTAATTGCGCGTAAAGGCTGTTATATAACTGTTGTAATGACGTGGTTTTGATTGTGGGGGATCATGATCAGGGCGCCGCCTTTTAAAAAACCTAAGCCTTTAACGCTATAATGAAATAACCTAAATGAAAGGAAAAATATGTTTTCAATAATTTTAAAGTCGATTAGAGTCAGCTTTATTTTTCTGCTTTCGGCGGCCTCGATTGTTGTAGCCGGGCAGATAGATGAAGGCGACATACCGGAAATCTGCGTGGTTTGTGACGGCGTGGCCCTGGTATACGCCAACGCGGACACCTGCTGGCCGGGGGATACGGTAAGTGTCCCGGTCTATTACACCAGCGCCGATACTCTTACTTATCTCCAGATTTGGGCAATTTGCCCGACCGGCCTTAATTATGCTGGGGTTGATTCCGCCGGTACGCCCTGGTCCGACTCTATTAAAGACTTTTCGAGCGGGAGCACGGTTGAAATCCATCTGAAGCGCGGAGGCACATTGCTTCCGGATACTTCTGAAAGGGTGATTGGCCTTAAATTTGAAATTCCGGATACCTCTTCTTTCGATACTTCTTTTACTATTAAGTTCGGGCACAATAT
>CP070742.1:527892-569465 GCA_020348065.1 Candidatus Zixiibacteriota bacterium | reverse complement strand
CGGGAGCACGGTTGAAATCCATCTGAAGCGCGGAGGCACATTGCTTCCGGATACTTCTGAAAGGGTGATTGGCCTTAAATTTGAAATTCCGGATACCTCTTCTTTCGATACTTCTTTTACTATTAAGTTCGGGCACAATATCGCGGCGGCCATAAAAGGCGATTCATATGATTGCGATGTTACCGACACCACCTGGGGATCGATTACAATCGGCAGTGATCCTTGTAACAATGTCGCTCTGGAATACGCCCACGTGGATAGCTGTTTGCAGGGAGATACGGTAAGCGTGCCGGTATTGGTTACTAACGCCGACACTCTTGAATATCTCGAGATATGGGCAGTTTGCCCGACCGGCCTTAATTATGCGGGGGCTAATTCCGATAACACGCCCTGGTCCGGCTCCATCGGAGACTCATCGAGCGGGAGCACGGTCGAAATCTATCTGGAGCGGGGAGGCACCTTGCCTCCGGATACTTCTGAAAGAGTGATTGACCTTAAATTTGAAATTCCGGACACCTCTTCTTCAGGCACATCTTTTACTATTAAGTTCGGGCACAGCATAGCGGCTTCCAGAAAGGGCGCGCATTTCGATTGTGATGTCAGCGATACAACCTGGGGCAGTGTTACAATTCGAGAGGACACTTGCAGCAACGTCGCTCTGGAATACGCCGACGTGGATACCTGCTGGCCGGGGGATACGGTAAGCGTGCCGGTATTGGTTACCAACGCCGACACTCTTGAATATCTCGAGATTTGGGCAGTTTGCCCGGCCGGCCTTACTTATGACTCGCTTGATTCCGAAGGAACACCCTGGTCCGGCTCTATCGCAGATTCATCGAGCGGAGATACGGTTGAAATCTATCTGGAGCGTGGAGGCACATTGCTTCCGGATACTTCCGAAAGAGTGATTGACCTTAAATTTGAAATTTCGAATGAATATCATTTCGGTGATTCTTTTACTATTAACTTCGGGCACATAATCACGGCGGCCAAAAAAGACACGCCTTACGATTGCGAGGTTATCGACACGACCTGGGGCACGGTTACAATTCCCAATGATACGGTGATAGTGACTTTTAGTTCGGCTCTGGCGTATTCATATCAAGGTGCGGACAGTTCCGATCAGGCGAAGCTTGATAATCCTTTGAAAATCCCCGTAAAATTGTTCACAAATTATCCTTGCAGTACATATAAGTTATTGGTGGAGATACCTGATTCTCTAACGTACGTGGGATATGATTCGCTTGACGCCGGAGTCGTTATTTACGTAAAAAATCAGGATTCAATCATGGTTAAGGGCGCCCCGGCTTCAAGGTCCGGGGGTGACAGCACTTATTATTTATGCGATCTGAAGTTCATGGTCGGCGATTTCAAGTCCGGATATAACGGCGACCAAAATTTCTGCGACACTTTGAACCTGGATTTAAAAAAGTACTTCCCTTCGTATGCTATGACCGAAGTTTTTGCATGGGATTCAGCTAATAAAACACCTTATGATTCCATGACAGCGGTTTCCGAAGGCATTTACCTGCCCAAATACGAAGTAAACCTTACGTTGGTAGTCCCTGACTCTGTGGACCCCTATGGCAAGGTGGAAATCCCGGTTGTATGTTCTACGACTTTTTGGGGGCAGTACAGCAATTTATACATCGGATATAATTACAGTTACCTTACTTATACCGGCGTCGATTCCATGGGGGGGCATATTCCGTCCGTAGACATCGTCGATTTCGTAGAGATTGACACCATCATCATTGAGAATGACACCAGCTACATTGCGATCCGTCAATTTGAGACCGCTGACCCGCCCGATGCCGGGACATATATATTGCCCGATCAGAAACAGACTCTTTTTAAAATAAAGTTCGATGCAACCGACCTTTTTGTCAATAACGCGAGCACTGGAATTAAATTCTATACGGATGATTGGACCCCTCCAGGTATGTTTTACGATTTCTTTTCTCCTTTCGGCTACGAAGAAAAGATTCTTAGAAATGACACGATGAGCGTCTGGTCCATGGATGATTCGGAAGCCATATGGGCTATACCTCAATTCAGCGTAAGTGTGAGCAACCCGGTAAATCACGGTGATACTGTGGTAAGTTTTCAGGTCAATGCAGTATACATGAGTGTAACTGATGTTTATGAATGTCACTTAGGCTACGTCAACTCGGATATATCATCATATGGTATACCGAAACCTGATTCAATAAAACCAGGTACTTGGGCATTTTCCGAATCACCGGTCATTGATTCTGAAACTTTTACTCTATACTTCCCGGATTCTCCGGATTCTGCTGTAAACGGTCCGGGAATATTGGCCTATGTCTTTATATTTGATAGAGATCCCGGCGTGTTCGAAATTGATGACAGTCCAGCGTACGTAATGTACATGGACGACACAACCGGCACCTACTTGAGTGACGTGTACTCTGTCGGCGCTCCCGTTGGATACGAATGGAAGCCACCCAAGCTTACAACGGGATTGCCGGATGTCTTCACCCTTTCTCAGAACTACCCCAACCCGTTTAACAGCAGGACCAATATCTGCTTTAATATGCCGAAACCGGGCTTTACGGAATTGAAAGTATTCGATATCCTGGGCAGGCAGATAACGACGCTTGTATCCGAGGAGCTTCCGGCCGGAGAGCATATCATCAACTGGGATGGCTCCAACGCGGCGGGCAAGCCGATCGCGGGCGGCATTTATTTCTACGTTTTGAAAGCCGGCGATTTCCGTGAATCCAAGAAGATGCTGTATCTGAAATAAGCCGAAACGAAGCTCAGTGCAAAGGGCGGCGCAATGCCGCCCTTTTTAAACAAGTTTTCCGGGTGCCGTCAAGTCCCCGCACTTGACGGCTGGAGGTGGCAGGTACGGAGACCTGCCACCACACCTGGTATTTTTGTAGGTCGGTAGCTCGTCTACCGACACCAATTGCAGGGAGACAAGCTCGATTCGACTGAGCTCATCAAACTCCCCGCCTACATTTTTCCGGTATCTGAGTGGTTGGTGTACCTCCCGGTGCACCAACTGTATGGTCCGGGTGCCGTCAAGTCCCCGCACTTGACGGCTGGAGGTGGCAGATACGGAGAACTGCCACCACACCTGGTATTTTTGTAGGTCGGTAGCTCGTCTACCGACACCAACTGTATGTTGGCGGACGGGGACGTCCGCCAACCACGAAATACAAAAGTTGCCGGGCGGGCGCTTGGTTACCAGGGGAATAACCGGGTTACTTCAGGTAAAATTTGAGATCGCTTCGTCGTCTCGCTTCGCTTGACTCCTCGCGATGACAATATTTTAGTTTGTTAACGGCCCCAAGGGTCTAATAAATTAAATCCCTACCATAGCAAGATATTTTGAATAATTTTTATAATTGTGAAAATTGACAGGTGATAAATAGAAATTTTTATGTTGATTGATGAAAAAACAAAAAATAATTCTTGTTTTTAATTTGACAGTTTGTTGAAAATCGTCATAAAATCTTTTCGCTATTATGAAAGCGACGATCGGAAAGACCAGCGAGAAATTTGCCGCCAACTTAAAGCAGCTTAAAAAAGAATCGGCGACGCAGATAAAAAGGTCGTTCGATTCTATTTCCACGTTGAAAGATTATCTAACCGAGACAAGAGAGAAGGAAAGGCCCAGACAATATACCGTACTGAACGAAAAAATCGATTCAGTGGAAAAGAAGCTTTCGGGGTTCGAGGATTCGCTGAATACCCGTGTCGCCAAACTGATTCGGGAATACGATAAATTGAAATCAAGCGTTGAGTATCTCTCCAAGGAACGAGACATTTATAAAACTCTGTATGAGTTCTCCATCGACGTAACATCCGAAAGGGACCTTCGATCGGTTTTGAAAAGGGTGGTGCAGACCACCACCGAGATTCTGGCCTGCGATTACGCGTCGCTGCAGATAACGGGGGAAGAGGGCGAAATCATTTTTAAATACGATTCGTCGTTAAAGAGCAGTTCGAATAACAAATATAAGTTTTCCAAGCCAATAGCGGACGCGGTGTTATCCACGGGAGACCCCATAAGCATTGACGCTGATGACGGAGGGGGAAATATTATTTGCGTTCCGCTGAAAACGGGTGAAGACATTCTCGGTATTTTATATTCGGTTCGTAACGATAGCGGTTTTACAAAATTCGATCTCGATCTGCTTCAAACGATGACCGGCAAAATAGCTATTTCGGTGGAATCGGAGAGACTTTTTTCGGCTCTGGAGGATTACGGGGAATCGTTAATAGAGGATTTAAGGGAGAAATATGATTTCGAGGAGATCAAAGGCAGTTCTCCCCAGATAAGGAAAGTCCTGGCCACAGTGGCAGACGTGGCGGAAACGGAGAGCGCCGTTTTGATCGAGGGAGAATCGGGAACCGGCAAAGAGCTTCTGGCCCGGGCGCTTCACTATAATTCGGCCAGGAAAGATCATCCCTTTGTCGCCATAAACTGCGCGGCGATTCCGGAGACGCTTCTGGAGTCCGAATTGTTCGGATATGAAAAGGGAGCTTTTACCGGTGCGGTCGGCCGCAAGCCGGGGAAATTTGAGATCGCGGACAAGGGCACCATATTCATGGATGAGATCGGAGAGTTGTCCCCGTTATTGCAGGTCAAACTCTTGAGGTTTTTGCAATCGCATGAGTTCGAACCTCTGGGCTCGACAACATTGAAACGAGCGGATGTTAGAATAATATCGGCCACCAAGAAAGATTTAATGAAGATGGTCGAAACCGGCGAATTCCGTGATGATCTATACTATAGAATAAATGTAATAGCCATAAACCTGCCGCCTCTATCCAGGAGGAAGGGTGATGTTGAGACACTGGCGTACCACTTTCTCCGCGTATATGCTGAAAAAAACGATAAGCAAATTTCATCGTTAAGCGAAACCGCCCTTAATTACCTGAAGAGCTACCGGTATCCGGGTAATATCAGGGAGCTCGAGAATATAATTGAGCGGGCTGTTGTTTTATGCAAAGGCGATATTTTAACTCCTAATGAACTTCCCGATACCGTAATAAGAAACGGTTTGAAATACGAAAGAATACCCAATACGCATAAGGAATTAAATGATTATAAAAAAGAGTTGTGGGAAAAGACAATCGTACCGTTAGAGCGTAATTTCGCGATAAACCTGCTGGAGTCGTCGGGGGGTAATATATCGGCGGCGGCCAGAATGGGGGGTATGCACAGAAAACAGTTCCAGAGGATTTTAAATCGGGCCAATGTTAAGGAGCCGTTACAAACGAAGAAAGGAGCGAAAGATTAGTTGTCGTATATACATGCGACCCTGGTGTCACACCGCGTGCTATAGGGAGAAATTTTTTTCCCGTAACTTTCTTATAGATAATGCGACGTCCATGTCGCGAATTTTTAATTTATTGTTATTCAACAAGATACCATTCTATCCTTTTAATTGCATGTCATTAAATGAATTACATAGATAATAGAGTATCCGCTATTTTTTTGGCATGATATTTGCGTTATTCAAGTTACACGAAACGTTATGAAAGATAGCGAGTTAGTGATAGACACCAAAACCGTAATAAATGACCTGCAGTCTCAGGTGATTAATTCCGCCCTTGAGGTGCATAAGAATATGGGACTGGGATTTGGAAAAAAGGAATACAGCAGGGCTCTGGCGCACGAATTCGGGCTTCGCGATATTCCATTTGAAAGCCACAAAAATATAAAGCTATCCTATAAGGGATCGGTGGCGGGAGAATACAACCTGGATTTCGTGGTGGATAAATCGCTGGTTGTTTTAATTTCCACCGACGATCATCTAACGGATATCGTGGAATCGAAACTGAGAAGCATATTGAAATCAATAAGGTTGAAAAAAGGGCTTATTGTCAATTTTTCCAAGAATATCTTGGAGATAAAAACCATAAAACGATGAATTTTGAGAGGAGGTGAATTCATGCCGGCTAAGAAGAAGACAGCCAAGAAGAAAACCGCCAAGAAGAAAACCGCCAAGAAGAAGACAGCCAAGAAGAAGACTGCCAAGAAGAAGACAGCCAAGAAGAAAACGGCTAAGAAGAAAACGGCTAAGAAGAAACGCAAACGCTGACGTCTTTTAGCGCTTTTTATTCGATATCATAAGTCCGCTTTCGGGCGGACTTTTTATTTTGCATTTTATTTCTAATTGATTATAGTTTCCGTTCTGATGAAAGGCGGACGATTGAAACCATTCATACCGGCTATGTTATGGGCCGTTATGATATTTATCGTGTCCTCGATACCGGATCTCTCGACTCCGTCATTGGGATTTAAGTTCACCGATAAAATGGCTCATTTCGGCGAATTTTTCTTTCTCGGATTATTGGTAACTCACGCTTTCAGTAAATGGAACATCAGTCCGGTGAAAGTATTCTGGATTTCCGCCTGCGTTTCGGGTTTATACGGAGTCATGGATGAGTTTCACCAGCTGTTTGTCCCCGGCCGTCAGACGGACGGATTCGATATGCTGGCGGATATTTTAGGGGCTGTGTCTGCATCCGGGATATATGTCTTGAAGTTGCGGAAGCGTATTTCATAGGTAATTTACGTTGCATTATAAAGTATTAAATATTATTGATTCCTGAACGTATGGCTTGTAAATTAAAGGCGGCAATTTATGTCAGGTGAAAAAATCAAGGCGATTTACGGCACGCGGGATATTCTGCCTGTAGAAGCGGATATATGGAGGAAGATTGTTACCGCCGTATCAAAAACCGCGGATGAATATAATTACGGGTTTATACATACTCCTATTTTTGAAGCCACGGAGTTATTTTCTCGTGGAATCGGCGAGGCCAGCGACGTTGTAACCAAGGAGATGTATACGTTTAGAGATCAGGGTGATCGATCGCTGACCTTAAGGCCGGAGGGAACGGCGTCCGTGGTGAGATCATATATAGAACATTCCATGGGGTCCAGGCAGGGATTGGTGAAGGTCTGGTACGCCGGGCCGATGTTCCGTCAGGAGCGGCCTCAGGCGGGGCGATTCCGTCAATTCTACCAATTCGGCTTCGAGGCCATCGGTTCGCTGGATCCATCGATAGACGCAGAGATAATCGCGGCGAATTACAATATCATGGAATCGCTCGGCATAGATGACAAAAAGCTGTATGTCAATTCTATTGGAATGCCGGAGGAACGCAAATCGCATAAGAAAGCGTTTTCTGATTTTATCAAACCCATCCTCGATGAATTTTGCGTCGACTGTAAGAAAAGATTTATGACCAATCCATTGAGAATGTTCGACTGCAAGCGGGAGGAGTGTATCGCTCTATTAAAAGATGCGCCCGTGATGTTTGATTATCTTTCAGCAGAGAACAGGAAACATTTCGATACGGTATGCGAATTTCTTAATCATGCGGGGATATCTTATGAGCTTGATAAAAAAATGGTAAGAGGGCTCGATTATTATACTCGAACCGCCTGGGAGATAAAGTGTGATAAATTGGGATCTCAGGATGCGATTTCGGGAGGTGGTCGTTATGATCTCCTGGTGGAGCAGCTCGGAGGAAAGCCCACGCCCGGTATCGGATTCGCGGCCGGCATTGAAAGAGTAATGCTGGCGATGCCCGAAAAAGAACCTGAAGGAAGCCGTAAAAATTTCGGCTTCTTTATAGTCGTCAGGGATTCCAGGTATAAAAAAGATGCGTTCGGCCTGGTGATGAAAATCAGGAAACTCGGTCTTCCTGCCGATATGGATTATTTAGGGCGTTCTTTGAAGGCGCAGATGAAACAGGCGGATAAAAGCGGATTCTGTTATTCTATTATTCTGGCGGAAGACGAGATGGCCAGGGGAAAAGCGGTTTTAAGAAACATGGTTGATTCCCGGCAATTCGAAATCGAATTAAATGGCCTTTTAAAGGTCAAGAACGCGATTCAGCTTGGAGAAATGATTGGACGTAAATAATAAAGACCTGGGCACATCGTTAAGAACTCACACCTGCGGGCAGTTGGGCGAATCGGATGTCGGGCGGAAGGTTACTCTTTGCGGATGGGTGGACGGGCACCGGGATCTGGGGGGATTGATCTTTATAGATTTGAGAGACAGGTGGGGAGTAACGCAGATCGCGTTCGATCCCGAAGAAGTCTCCGATGAATATATGGAACTGGCGCGTTCGGTCAGGTATGAGTATTCTATCAGGGTATCCGGGGAAGTGAGATTGCGTCCGGAAGACATGGAAAACAGGCAGATGATTACCGGAAAGATCGAGATTAGGGCCGATTCCATAGAGATACTCAACAGGTCGGAAACGCCGCCATTCCTGGTGGAAGACGACACCGCCGCATCGGAAGAATTGCGGTTGAAGTATCGGTATCTGGATTTGAGAAGACCCTGGCTGATGCGCAAACTCGAAATCCGCCACCAGGCCACCCGCGCGGTAAGGGAGTATCTGGACTCGCGGGGATTTGTGGAGATTGAGACGCCATTGTTAATCAGGTCCACTCCTGAAGGGGCGAGGGATTATGTCGTACCCTCACGCGAACAGAAGGGCAAATTCTATGCCCTTCCGCAATCGCCGCAGCTTTTAAAACAGATTCTTATGGTTTCCGGTTTCGACAGGTACTACCAGCTGGCCCGCTGTTTGAGAGACGAAGATTTAAGGGCAGACCGCCAGCCGGAACATACTCAAATCGATCTCGAGATGTCTTATGTCAACCAGGATGACGTTTTCGAGGTGGTCGAAGGAATGATGAAACATCTTTTTAAAAAAGTCCTGGATGATGACATTGAAGCGCCGTTTGCCAGGTTTACATATAAAGAAGTTATGGACAAATATGGTATCGACAAGCCCGATCTTCGCTTCGGTCTTCAAATAACCGACCTGTCGGATATTTTCACGAACTCGAAATTCAAGGTGTTTTCAGAGGCCCTATCGAAGGGCGGCGTAATCAGAGGTATCAGGTATAAGGGCGGAGCCGATATCTCCCGCAAACGGATTGACGATCTTACGGAGATCGCAAAGAGCAGGGGGGCGAAGGGACTGGCATATCTTCTAAAGAGGGACGGCGAAATTAAATCGCCCATAGCCAAATTCCTGAGCGAGGATGAAATAAGTCGCGCCCTGGAGAAAGCCGCAGTGGAAACCGGTGACGGTCTCCTCATCGTGGCCGATGCCTGGAAAACGGCCTGCGATTCGCTGGGAGCGCTGAGGGCAAAACTGGGGGAGGAGCTTTCGGAAACCGCCCCGATGAAATGGGCGTTTTTATGGGTGTGTGAGTTTCCGCTTTTTGAATATAATCCCGACCTAAGCAGGTTTGACGCCATGCATAACATCGTAACTTCACCTCATAATGAAGATAACGAGCTTCTGGATGCCGGGGCCAAATCGGAATTGCCGCCTTCGGACCCAGAGCATCCCTGGGCCAGGATCAGGGGTAACCAGTATGATCTTGTTTTAAACGGAATTGAGATCGCGTCGGGCGGAATCAGGATACATAATAGAAAGATACAGGAGAAGGTTTTATCGATACTGGGCATAGACGAGGAGCGGGCGGACAGGATGTTCGGATTTCTTCTGGAGGCTCTGGAATACGGGGCCCCGCCGCATGGCGGAATAGCTCCGGGATTTGACAGGATCGTGGCGCTCATGACTGATTCCGAATCCATAAGGGACGTTATAGCTTTTCCTAAAACGACAGCCGCGCAATCGCTTATGGACGGCGCTCCGACGGAGATCGATCAAGCTCAGCTTGACGAACTGGGTTTGATGATTAGGGAGAAAAAGAAGAAATAAATGGCATCCAAGATCCAAAAGACCGTTGAACTGAAGGATATCGACCCCCGGCTGCTTTTCGGCGCCGACCATACTCATCTCGGCATTATAGAAGAAGAGATAGACGTCGAGATAGCGGCGCGCGGCGACTGGATTAATATTAAGGGCGATCCGGATAATGTTCAAAAGGCGGAAAAAATTATATACGATATTATCGATCATGTTAAAGCCACCGGCGAACTCGACAACAGATATATTCTTTATTCCATTGCGGTTATCAAGGATGAAGGCATATCGCCTTCCAGAGAGGTCGACAGGAATTCGGGGATAGTCACGTCTTTATCCACGCAGAAGATTATCAAACCGAGAACCGTGGGGCAAAAGAATTATCTGGATTTGATCGAGTCCAAAGATATTGTTTTTTCCATAGGCCCCGCCGGCACCGGCAAGACCTATCTCGCCGTCGCTATGGCGGTCCAGGCCTTTAAGGCCAGGCGGGTTTCCAGGATAATATTGACCCGTCCGGCGGTGGAGGCGGGCGAGAGCCTCGGATTTTTGCCCGGTGATATCAGAGCCAAGGTCGACCCGTATCTACGCCCTCTTTATGATGCTCTGCAGGACATGCTTCAATTCGAGAAAATAAAAAAGCTCATGGAGATGGGGGTCATCGAAATCGCGCCCCTGGCATTTATGAGGGGCAGAACATTGAATAATGCCTTTGTAATATTGGACGAGGCTCAAAACACCACTAATCCGCAGATGTTCATGTTCTTGACCAGATTGGGGGAGGGGTCGAAAGCGGTTATTACGGGGGACATTACGCAGATCGATCTGGAGAATAAAAACGCCTCGGGTCTTTTGCCGGCGGAAAAGAAACTGGGTCATATTAAAGGAATAGGATTTATTGAACTTACCGAAAAAGACGTTGTTCGGCACAGGCTGGTTCAGGATATTATAAAAGCATACGAGAAATCCTCAACTTCGAGAAGGACTCGGAAAAGGAATTCCTGATGAATCCCATCAATAAAAAGAAGAATGCATCAAAAAGGAAATCGCCCGAACCCAGGGATGCCGGCCCGAAGGATGAATTACTCCACGGTCATAACCTGGTATTTCGCGTTGCCATTGCTGCGGTTCTGATTTTCGGGATAACGTTTCTTTATCCTATAGATAAAGTATATCTGCCCATAGAGATTCCTCAAACCGGAGAGATAGCTTCGAAGGATCTGGTCGCTCCTTTCGATTTCCCGATATTGAAGACCGACGACGAGATGGAAAGAGACCGTAATCTGGTTTTAAGAAACCTCAGGCCCGCCATCGTGTTTGACACCATCGTTACGGTTTCTATCAACGGGAGGGTCAGGAGGTTTTTTAATAGGGTGGATTCGCTGGTTTCGTCAGATATTGAAGGTCGGGATTTTATAGATTCCCTGCGCTCGGATTATAATATGTTCCCGGATTCTTTGCTTGCCGTACTCGCCGATCCCGTCACCGCCCGGAGGGTGGAAGAATTTTGCATCGATAATGCGGATGCCATATTAACGGCCGGCATGATCTCCGATTTCGATAATCTGCCTTTCAAGGAATCCGGTCTTGTAACGTTGGTATCGGGGGAGGATTCCAGGACAGTTTCACGGGAACAGATTTTCGATTCAACAAAAGCGGTGAATAATATGAATATCAGGGCAAGCATTGTATTTTCAGATGATCCGCGGATCAGGAAAGCGGCCGTAATGATAGCGAGCCATTTTCTGGAGCCGAACCTGAAATTCGATAAGGATATTACGACCGAGAATAAAAACGCCGAAATCGAGGCGATAACGTTGTATAAAGGTTGGATTTATAAGGGCGAGAAAATAATAAAGGCCAATGAACGGGTAGCGGAAGTCCATCGCGACAGGCTTCTTTCGCTGGCGCATTACAAAAGGATGGAATTCGGCAGGCGCAGTTTCTGGCAATTCATTCTTCCGCCTCTGGGCCGGCTGTTTCTGGTGGCTTTTCCCATATTGTTTTTCGGATTTTATCTGTACTATTTCCGGCGTAAAATATTCGCCTCGAATTCAGCCCTGATACTTTTCGGGATTCTCCTGGCGGGTCTGGTGGTAATTTTATACATGGTCGTTTCTCAGAAATTTCTTTCCCCCTATCTCGTTCCTATCACGATAGCGTCGATGCTCGTGACCATAGCTTTCGATATTGAGACCGGGTTGTTTCTCACCATTGCCGCGTCCTTTCTGGTGGGAGTTCTTTCGGGCTTCAAACTCGACGTGGCGTTTGTCGGTATTTCGGCCGGTACGGTGGCGGCTTTTTCCGTAAGGAAAGTGCGTCACCGGCACGAATTTTATCGTTCGATCATTTATCTATCAATCGTATATTTCGGGATTGTTTACATAATCGAGTCTTTGAAATTAACTCCGATTGCGGATCTCTGGCGTCACAGCGGCCTGGCGGTCTTGAACGGATTTCTCTCGCCGGTCTTAACCATCGGTCTTCTTCCTCTTTTCGAGTCGACATTCGGCCTGACTACCGATATCACCCTTCTGGAGTTCTCGGACCTGAACAGGCCCCTGCTAAAACGGCTGGCTCTGGAGGCCCCCGGGACCTATCATCACTCCATCATGATCGGTACGCTGGCGGAGGAAGCGGCAAAGTCGATTAACGCCAATTCGTTGCTGGCCAGGGTGGGATCGTATTATCATGATATCGGTAAGATGTTGAAACCGGAATATTTCGTTGAAAATCAAATGGGCGCCAAAAACAAGCATGAAAAGCTCGCGCCTTCCATGTCCGCCTTGATATTGGAAGCCCACGTTAAGGAGGGTAAAGAACTGGCGGAGGCCAACGGTCTTCCACAATGTCTGATAGAATTCATAACGGGTCATCACGGCAACAGTGTGATGAGCTATTTTTATGAGAAGGCGAAAAAAACTGAAAATGAAGACGTGAACATAGAGGATTACCGTTATCCGGGTCCCAAGCCGATATCCAAGGAAGTCGCGATTGTTATGCTGGCCGATTCCGTTGAAGCGGCGTCAAGGACTCTCGAAGACCCGACGCCTGCTCGTATAAGAGGTCTGGTTAAGAAGATCATATTCTCGCGGTTCGAATCGGGCGAGCTGGATGATTGCGATCTGACACTCAGAGATCTGCATCAGATCGAGGAAAGTTTCATCAGGGTTCTGACCGGAATATTCCATCGCAGAATCGCATATCCGGAAAAGGAGGTCGAGGAGATACCCTCCTGATGGTTAAGATATTGCTTTCGGACAGACGGTTTAATATCGATAAGCGTCGCCTGAAAACGCTTGTGGAGATGGTAATGGAAGAAGAATCGGCGAATAATAAGGTTATCAACATAATATATTGCGCCGATAAATTGATAAAGGACCTTAATGCGCGATACTTAAATAGAAAGCTTATCACCGATGTGCTGGCTTTTGAATTGGAAGATACCGACAATGGGGATTTTTTGGGTGAAATTTATGTTAATTTACAGCAGGCAGGGCGACAGGCCCTGGAAAACGGCGTAAGTTATCGAGAGGAGGTTGGAAGGCTAACTGTCCATGGGATTCTTCATCTTCTGGGATATAGCGACGGGGATAAAGAAAATCGACGGAAGATGTGGACCCGGCAGGAAAGTTACCTGGATAGATGGAAAAAGTAGACAGCGAATCGGACGGACAGCCGGAGCGATCGGAAGTATCCGGTTTTTCAGTCCGCAAATTGTTTAAGAAATTCTTTGGTAAAACGAAAACCAACGATCTTACCCCCGAGGAAAGAGAAAAAGCCATTGAGGAATCCATAGAGCAGTTTGCGTCTCAGGTTTCATCGGGAGATAATATTCTCGAAGAAGACGATCGCGAGATGATTCACGGCGTTGTCGAGCTGGGTGAGACAATGGCAAAAGAGATAATGGTGCCCCGGGTAGATATGGTGAGCGTCGAACTCGATACCCCTATGGAAGAAGTGATCGAGATTATCAGGAAATCGGGACATTCGAGGATTCCCCTGTACCGGAATTCCCCGGACGAAATAATAGGAATAATATACGCCAAAGATCTTCTGACTCACGCCCTGAAGGGCGAGGATGTCGATTTGTCGAAGATCGCCCGGAAATCCTATTTTATTCCGGAGAATATAAAAATTGACGATTTGCTCGCCCAGATGCGGAAGGAGAAATTGCATATCGCCATTGTGGTGGACGAATACGGGGGCACGTCCGGCCTCGTCACAATGGAGGATATAATCGAGGAGATTGTGGGCGAGATCGAGGACGAGTACGATCTGGAGCCCCCTCCTATCATTAAAATGGCGGAGGGAATTTATATCGTTGACGGTACGGTGACCATCTCCGATTTAAACAAGGAACTTGAATTGAAACTCCCCGAGGATGAAATCGAGACGATCGGAGGATTGATGTATGACCTGGTGGGATCTTTGCCGGAAAAGGGTCAGATACTGGAATATGATGGCATCAAATTCACCGTTCATGAGATTGAAGGTCAGAGGATTGTAAAGGTAAAAATAAATCTGGGGGAGAATAAGGCGGAACAGCAGAATAATCAGCCGTAATTTATAACCTCTTAATTCCAATGGCAGCAATGATTCGCCGGGAACGAAATTGAGCAGTTTAGTTAACTCGGTTCTTATAGATTCATATGATTTCGAAAAGCTTTCGGGGGCGGTTTTATCTCTGATGGAACCGCTGGGGGGGTTCAGGCGATTTGTCAAACCGGGGATGACGGTTCTTCTTAATCCCAATCTTCTTTCGGCCAGAACTCCCGACAGGGCAATTACCACACACCCCGGGCTGGTTCGCGTTGTTGCCCGGGAATGCGAAAATATAGGGGCAAAGGTCTTGATAGGCGATTCTCCCGGCGGAGTTGAGAAAGGGCTGAAAAGGGTATGGGATAATACCGGCATGACCGGGATTGCGGAGTTGACGGGCGCCGTTCTGGTGGGATTCGAGCAGGGGGATATAAAGAGGATTACGATTAGAGACCGCACCTATCATATTTCGCGATACGCTTTCGACGTGGATTTTGTCATATCCTTGCCAAAATTAAAGACGCACGTTTTGACGAATTTTACGGGGGCTATTAAAAACAGTTATGGTTTTGTTCCGGGAATAAAAAAATCTGATTATCATAAAAAGCATCCGGATGCCAGATCGTTTTCCGAAGTCATAGTGGACGTTTTTTCCATTGTGAAACCGGGGCTTCACATAATGGACGGCGGGCTGGCATTGGAGGGCGACGGACCGGCATCGGGCAATCCCAGATGGCTTGGATTTCTTTTCGCATCGGAGGACGCCGTGGCCATGGATAGCTCGGTCATGGCGCTTATCTGCAAGAAAAAGCGCAGGGTATGGCCGACCGAGATCGCCGCGGGCTGCGGATTGGGGATAGCGGAATCCTCTCACATCGAAAAATCCGGCCCCGCTTTTAAAACGGGTTCGATCGATAGCTTCAAAATGCCAGGCAATTTTTACCTTAATTTGGTACCCTCGATTTTAGTGAAAACGCTGGAGCCATATGTCTGGGTACGTCCCGCTATGAATGACGATGACTGCACCATGTGCGAGATATGCAAGGATAATTGCCCTCAGGAGGCGATTTTCATAAGGGGCGAAAACATGAGAATCGACTACGAAAAGTGCATTAAATGCATGTGTTGCCATGAGCTTTGTCCTGAAAACGCGGTTTTTCTCAATAAAAGCCGATTGGCGAAAATTATAGGCTGATTGAAAGCTCGTTGATAAAAAAAAGCCCCTTCTCATATGAAGGGGCTTTTTTTTAAGAGAGTCCAGCAGGACTATCAGGAAAGATGTTTGGAAACAAGCTTGGTCATCTCGAACATACTGACTTTGCCCTTGCCGCCGAAGACCGGTCTGAGCAATGCGTCGGCGTTTATCATCCTTCTGTTTATGTTATCCTGCAGCCTGTTCTTTTTGATGTAATCCCAGAGTTTCTTGGTGACCTGAGTTCTGGGAAGCGGTCGGCTGCCCACCACGGCCTGTAATGCCGGGCTGGCTGTCATCGGCCTCATAAACGCCGGATTTGGTTTGCGCTTCGCTTTTTTCTTGGCCTTCTTCTTGGCTACTTTTTTCTTAGCGGTTTTTTTCTTGGCTACTTTTTTCTTGGCGGTTTTTTTCTTGGCCTTCTTCTTAGCTACTTTCCTCTTAGCGGTTTTCTTCCTGGCGGTTTTCTTCTTAGCTACTTTCCTCTTGGCGGTTTTTTTCTTGGCTGTTTTCTTCTTGGTTTTTCTCTTGGCCGCCTTCTTTTTTGCAGGCATACTGCCCTCCTTTAAATGTGGTTTCAGCCTTTTTTTTATTGCTGTTAGATTGATTTGTTATTTTCGGGCTCTCCTTTGATTCGTAATTTGATGTCATCAAGGATAGATTGTAGGAGATTAAACCGTAAAAATTCAACAAAAATAATCGCTTTTTGCAAAAAAAATTAAAAAAAATATGACCGTAATTTGCTTGTTTTCATCCGGATAGCCGGTATTTAAAAAAGAAATTATTACAGAGGGCTTGACCTAAGAATTTAATTTTGTATATTTAAGAGTAATTATTGGGAAGGTAGGTGCCTATGGGAGCAAAGTATATTACCAAAATCGGTAAGATTTCGGAGATCCCGGAGCAAGAGAGAAAAAGACTGGAAGAGGTGCTAAAGCACTTTTCTTTTCGTGCCAATGACTATTATCTTTCCTTAATTAATTGGAACGATCCCGACGATCCTATCAGGAAAATTATTATTCCGGATATCCGGGAATTGCAGGACTGGGGAGAATTGGATGCCAGCAATGAGGCGGCCAATTATGTGGCTCCGGGATGTCAGCATAAATACCCGCGTACCGTGGTAATCCTCGTGAATGAAGTATGCGGAGGATATTGCCGTTTCTGTTTCCGCAAGAGGATATTCCATGAGGATAATGACGAGTTTTCAAGGGATATTTCCGGAGCGCTGGATTATGTAAGAGAAAATCCGCAGATCAGCAATGTGCTTTTAACCGGCGGCGATCCTCTTGTTTTATCATCCAGAAAAATCGGAAAGATTATCGGAGCGATTCGTAAAATCGAGCACGTGAAGATTATCAGGATCGGCACGAAAATTCCGGCGTTTAACCCCGTGAAAATTATCGAAGATCGACACCTGCGGGATATTATTTCGCAATACAGTACCACAAAGAGACGAATTTATTTTATGGTCCAGTTCAATCATCCCAGGGAGCTGACCGACGAAGCCGCTCAGGCTGTCGATATTTTGTTGAAGGCCGGCGCGCAGGTAGCCAATCAAACCCCCATATTGCGCGGAATAAATGATGATCCTGAGGTCTTAGCGGAATTGATGAGCAAGCTCTCCCATATCGGGATTCCGCCTTATTATTTCTTCCAGTGTCGTCCGACAGCGGGCAACAGGATATTCGCAGTGCCTGTGGTCGAGGCTTACATTAAGCTGGAAAAAGCCAAAAGGACCGTGAGCGGTTTGGCTAAAAGGGCCAAATATGTAATGTCTCACGCCACCGGAAAAATTGAGATTGTCGGCCTGACAGATAAGCGGATTTACCTGAAATATCACCGCGCCCGGGATCCGCGCGACGAATCGCGCTTTATGGCTTTTGCCAGGGATGACAGTGCCTACTGGCTGGATGACCTTCGCAAAATAGGCCATCCCGTTAAGGATCATACCATACTGCGTCAGCATCGGGCTGAATTATAAATTCCCGACAAAGAGAAGCAGGGATCGACTCCCTCGGCAAAGGCCGGGGGAGATTTTTTTAATGTGTTAAATTGCGCAGCCAATGTACCTCATATAGCCGAAATATTCGCTTGAATCAAAGCTGCATAGACTATAAAATTCGATCCGTATGGAAAATGTTCAGTACCTTTTGAAATATTCGAAACCGCCGGAACTGATCTCTGCGCAGAGCGCGGAATTATGCATCCGGATTAATGCCCGGGGATATTGTAGACGTCTTAAAAAACAATGGCGCCCTTTAGGGCGCCGTAAAAACATAGGATGTGTCTATTTTTTTATGGTCTTGGAAAGTCTGGATTTGGTTCTGGCGGCCTTATTTTTATGAATAACATTTTTACCCGCCGCTTTGTCCAGTATAGAAGAAACTTTTTTAAGTTTTTCAGATTTTTTGGCGGCATCTTTTTCGACGCTGAGTTCCTTTGCGGCGCCTCGAATGAGAGATTTAGTCCTGCGGTTTCTCTGCCTGGCTTTTTCCGCAGTTTTCATCCTTTTTTCCGCCGATCTGTGCGTAGGCAATTAGATCTCCTTAACTTTAAATTAAAATCGAAAGCAGAATATAAGAAACGAAAACATATTGTCAACTGAAAAAAAAACATTCTTGAAAAGCACCGGCCGCTTTTCGCTGGCCACCATTGTCTCGAGAATACTGGGGCTTCTGCGGGAGGTTTCTTTTGCGGCGGTGTTCGGAGCCGCCGGCAACATGGACGCTTTTGTCGCCGCCTTCCGGATTCCCAACCTGCTTCGGGATCTCTTTGCCGAAGGGGCTCTATCTGCCGCCTATGTGCCTGTTTTTACCGAAAAGCTGAAAAAGGAAGGGGTGCAGAAAGCCTTTCTTGTTACATCCTCGGTTTTTTCGATTATTTTGGTTGTGCTGGGTCTATTAGTAGTCCTGGCGATATTGCTGGCGCCGTATTATGTTAAATATTACGTTTCGGGATTCGGGGATGACGCCGCGCAAATGGCGTTAACGGTGAGACTCACGCAGATAATGTTTCCTTTTATACTGCTTATCGCCTTCGCGGCGGTAAGTATGGGAACGCTGAATTCCATCGGGCGGTTCGGGATACCGGCTCTTGCCCCGGCGCTGTTCAACGTCGTAATGATCCTGTCCGCGCTGTATCTGACCAGGTATTTTAATCCTCCGATTCTGGGTCTGGGATTTGGTGCGGTAATTGGGGGAGGGGGGCAATTCATCATACAGATTCCCCAGCTTCTGAGAAACGGATATCGGTATGAATTCAGGTTGGATTTTAGGAACGAAGCGGTCCGGAAAATATTCAAGCTTATGTTACCGGCCGCTCTCGGTGTGGCGGCCTGGCAAATAAACGTTGTGGTGGCAACGATAATAGCTTCTTATCTGGATGTCGGGAGCATATCGAGCCTGTATTATGCCTTGCGGCTCATGCATCTTCCGCTCGGCATATTCGGTGTGGCGTTGGCCGCGGTATCTCTTCCGGAAATTTCGGGATTGGTCGCTTCGGGAGATATCAAGGGAGCGGCCTCCGCGCAAAGGTTCTCATCAAGGATGGTGATATTTTTGCTGCTGCCTTCGGCTGCATTTTTAATCGGCGCGGCGGAGGCCATTGTCTCGACTGTTTATCAGCGAGGGAATTTCACCTGGGACGATACCGTAAATGTAGCCCTGGCGCTTCGAGCTTACGCGATCGGTTTAGTCTTTTTCGGATTGGTCAGGGTCACGGCGCAGGTTTTTTACGCCTTCAAAGACACCAGAACTCCGGTAAAAATATCAATTCTCGCCGTTGCCGTTAATATTGTCTTAAGTCTGATTTTTATCAGGCCTTTTGGATTTGCCGGGCTGGCGCTGGCGACCTCGATATCCGCTATTGTAAATTTTTCTTTTTTGAGTTTTCACTCTCATAGAAAAGCGCCGCCGCCGGACAGTTTCGGGCTTCTAAGGTATTTCCTGAAGATTCTGATGGTGTCATTCATAGCCGGGCTCATAGCGCTTATGGTTTCCAGGTTTATTCTGGGTGAGGGGACTGAAATCGCGTTCAGTCAGGCCGTTTTGGCGACGGTTATCGCCGGCTTGATCGCGGGATCAATATATCTTATTATCTGCGCGCTTTTAAAAATCGACGAACTGGAGCAACTGAAAAATCTGTTCAAATAGATGAAAAAGATAATTGTGATCCAGACGGCATTCCCCGGAGACGTGATTCTTGCGACGCCGGTTTTTGAAGCTCTGAAAGATATGGCGCCGGGATGTTTCCTGGCGGCGGTTATCCGGCCCGAATCCTATCCGTTATTGAAAGATAATCCTCATATAGATGATATACTTATATATAATAAGTACGGAAACGAAAGAGGGCTAAAAGGGATAATCAGGATTTCCAGGCTTATAAGGGATTACGATTGGGCGGTTATAATTCAGCGATATCTGAGATCCGCTTTGATCGCCTATCTGGCGGGGATAAAGAGGAGGACAGGTTTCGGATCGAGCGGCTTCAGATTCCTGTATACCGAGAAAAAACCTTATCATGAAAACAGACATGAGGTTTTAAGATGCCTTGATCTGACGGGTGTGGCTGAGGCGGGGAAATATCGTCCTCGCATTTTCATTATGGATAAGGCCCGAAAAAAAACAGATAAGCTGCTTTCAGATAGCGGCATACGCAACAGTTTCGCGGTGGTAGCGCCGGGGTCGGTATGGGCCACGAAACGTTATCCGCATTTCGCCGAGCTAATCGATCTGGTTAAAGAGGAATTCGGTCTGGAGGTAATCCTGTTAGGCGGCGCCGATGACATCGAAGTCTCGAAATCTGTTGTAAATAACTCCCGACATAAACCATTCGATTTAACCGGGAAAACCGACCTGCTTGTTTCAGCCGGTATTATTTCAAGATCCCGAATCACATTTACTAACGATTCCGCCCCGGCGCATATGGCGGCGGCGGTGGAGACGCCGGTAGTCGCCATTTTTGGGCCCACCATTCCGGAATTCGGATTCTCGCCTTATTCCGAGAAAACAAGAGTCGTGGATAACGGCAAATTATATTGCCGTCCCTGTTCCAGGCATGGTTCAAAAAAGTGCCCGCAGAGGCATTTCAGGTGCATGATGGATTTATTGCCGGAAAAAGTCATTAAGGCGGCCAGACCTCTAATTGCCTGAGGATTCCAGGATCGATTCCGTAATTCGGAGTTTTTCGATCGCCTCCGGGAAATCCGGTTTTATATCGATTGCTATTCGAAAAACCTCGACCGCTTCCTGGAAGAGCCCCAATTTGCCGAGAGTCAATCCCAGATTGTATAGCGTAAAGGGATTTTCGGGATTCAGATCCAGCGATCTCTTAAAGGCGCTCAAGGCGTCCCCGTACATCTTCTTATGGTCATATGCCAGAGCCAGATTAGTCCAGGCGTCGGGATATTCCGCGAGTATCTCGGTAGCGCGGCGAAAGTATGTTAAGGCGGAATCGATTTCGCCCCTGCTTACAAAGATATTGCCCAACTCATAATAGGCCATTCCCGGCATTCTGTGCGGTTTATATCCGTATTCTGTCTGGGATGAATAAATGGTCGACAGGTCGTATCGTTCAATGATGTTCTGTTCCCCCCGTCCGATAATGAATCTGAATTCATTTGATGCTTCTATGATATTACCCTGTTCATTCAGAAACTTGCCCAGGAAGTAATGCCCGGGCAGATAATCGGGGAAATTGACAGTGAGATTTTTGGCGGTGTTAAACGCCTCTTGATTTTCTCCGAGCCTGCGCAGGGCGAGGATCTTATTAATGTAGGCCTCCAGATATTGAGGAGACTGAGATATCGCCTCTTCGGCATGCGCCAGGGCGGATTGAAATTCTCCCGAGAGTCTATCCAAAACCGAGAGATTATTATGCGCCTGAGCGGACCGGTAACAGGAAGAAAGCTCCAGGACGAATTCCCTCCTGGCTTCCGCGAAATCATTTTCGCCGAAATATATTATGCCACTATTCAGGTGTGCGGAGGGCACGCATTTTTCCAGTTCCAGAGCGCGGGCATACTCGTCCAGGGCTTTCTGTTTTAGACCTTTTTTAAGGTAAACATTGCCCAGTGAGAAATGAGACATGGCGAAACTGGAATGCGTTATATTGAAGAGATCGATATTGCATAGAGGCATCAATATCGCCAGCGCGATAATCGTATAGATCAGTTTTTTAATTTTTTTAGCCCTAAAATAATCAACGGTTCGAAAAACGGTATATACCGATAGGATTATTAAAAAGGGCAAGACTGGTAACCGAAACCTGCCGTTGACGAAAAATCCAATTACCGTGAGCATGTAGGCTATTATGAATAATCCTATAATATGATATTTGGCGTCTTTTGAAAAAATATACCATAGACCGATCAGGGACAGGGGCGCAATTATGAATAGAAGGGGCGGAAGGATAACGGTGACCGAAGCGAATTTTCTGAAAAAATAAAGGTTCTGGTTATTTGAAATCTCGTATGAATTCCAGAAGTATGATAGTTTTTTTGTCATCAAATAGATCCATTCCGCCGGTTTATTCAATATAAATTCCAGAGCTTTTTTATAGTAAAATGCCGAAACCTCGGATTGTTTCATCTCCTTTCCGATCTTTCCGGTTTCGAGCTTTGCAAGGTATTCGCAATCGGCGTACTGCCAGGTAGGGCCGAACTCCGGCATCACCGCCGTGGAGCCCGTGGCGTATTCGTTGTTGCCGATATAGAAGTTTATACCGCCCTGCGACGCTATCAATACCATGTCATCGCCGACCAGGATGTTTCGGATGGTCACAGGGGAAATTATTACCGCGCATCCGGCGGTTAAAACCAGGAGTCTCACGATTTTTTCTTTTATATCGAGTTTGAATGCGTAGAAGACCCAGATGGCAGCCACCGGCAACATTACCAGAAAGTTGGGCCTGGTGATAGCGGCCAGTCCGAGTATAATTCCGGATAACAGGAAACGTTTTAAGTCCGGTTTTTCAAATGCCCTGACTAATAACCAGATCAGAATAACGGCAAGTAGAATTAGGAGGGAATCAAGTAAAAGTTCGTCCTCAAAATAGATGAAAACCCAGTAAAAAGCGGAAATCAGCCCCGATATGATAGCAGTTTTTCTATTGAAATATCGGTCGCTGAAAAGAAAAATAAGGGAGCAGGAAAACGCCCCTATGATATGCTGGACTATTTTTGCGGCCGTCAGCGAAGGTCCGAATATAGCGTAAATTGCGCCGAGAAAATACGCATAGAGGGGAGCCCTGAAAAAGGGCCCCGTACCGAGAATATTCCCTGACGCTATCTGTTTGGCCCAGAGATCATGATATAATGGATCGATGGTGGGCGTATCCCAACCGGGGTAATTTGATCTGACCTGCAAAAAATATATTATGCGCAGCGCCAGCGCTGTCGCAAAAATAGCGATCGCCCAAACATATTTTGAATCTAATTTGCGCATAAAATCAATGATATTATCACCTTGATTTCTCGGCAAGATAATTATGGACCACTCGTGAATAAAGTGAAAATAATTGCCAATAAGCCGCATATCGCTTCATTGATAATATTCCGATTGATCGATATGATTATCTGCCCATAATAGTTTGATCTGGCAACCGCAATGTAAATTATAAGCTTAGGAGAATTTTATGGAACGGCCGATGACCTATAAATGTTAATATCGACAGGAATAGACGGCATAGATTTTGACTTGATTTATTCTGGTAATTTATTTAATTTAATTAGTCAATGTGAATTCTAAGAGAGATTAAATAAAAGAAAAAGGGAGAATCAGATGAGAATTGCAATTGCGTTAGCCGTATTGTTGTCACTTCCTGCCACTTTGATGGCGGCGGGTCTGGAGACCGCCTTCTTGCCCAACGGAGCGGAATATCTCGTGGATCGATTCATAGTAACGACGATGCCCGGCACGCCACCTCTGGATACCGAGACCCTTGTTTCCGGAACTGTATTTACAGGCATAAACTCGATTGATAATCTATGCGCCTCCCACAGGGTGGTGGAAATAGAGCCTTTTTACGACGGACCGGTTACGGCGACCGGATTAAAGGATATAGTACCCAGAATGTATATCCTTCATGTTGAGGAGGGGATTGATGTTTTATCCGCCTATACCGCATTCAAAAGCAGCGCGGACATAGAATTTTCCGATCTTTACGATATCCCCCATCTTGATTATACTCCAAACGATCCTTCCATTAATGCGCAGTGGCATCTGAACAAAGTCGAAGCCTATAACGCCTGGGATGTTCTCCGGGGTGATACCACCAGGGTGGCCATCATTTCTATCTGCGATACCGGGATATACTGGATGCATCCCGATCTCGCTGCTAACATGTGGATTAACGAGCCTGAAGATCTCAATGGGAACGGCACTATGGACGCGGGCGATTACAACGGCCTCGATGACGACGGTAACGGATATGTTGATGACGTTATAGGCTGGGATAACGGCAATAACGATAATGATCCCAGAGAGGATTCTCCCATTCATGGTACCCATGTGGCCGGTTGCGTTTCTGAGGTTACCGACAACGGCCTCAACGGCGCCAGCTTGGGATTTTCGGCGAGAGTCATGGCCAACAAGGGAGCAAACTACGCCGGTCAGTTAACGGCCGTATATCCTGCGATGATCTGGGCGGCGAATAATGGCGCGCATATCATAAACTGTTCCTGGGGTTCATCTTACTATAGCTCGAATTACCAGAGTATAATTAACGGTCTCTGGGCCGGAGGGGTACTGGTGGTGGCGGCCGCAGGTAATGTAAACAATACACAAAACCATTACCCGGCAGCTTACAACCATGTGTTAGCCGTGGCGGCGACAAATCAGGCCGATATTAAAGCCTCATTCAGTTCATACGGCTCGTATGTTGATGTCTCCGCTCCCGGCGTCGGTATTTACGCCACCTGGGCTACCAACGGTTTTATTGCTATGGATGGTACGTCAATGGCGGCCCCTGTAACCGCGGGCCTGGCAGGTCTTTTAAAGGCCGCAGATCCCTCGGCAGGTCCCGATGACATATCGGATATTATTATCGCCTCCGCCGATAATATCGATGATATTAATCCGCAGTATGCGGGGCGGCTGGGTTCCGGCAGGATTAACGCTTACTCCGCCCTGGCCTCGGCAAACACTCCAAATATCGTCGAAAGAAGCAGATCGCTGACCATCACCGATGATGACGGCGACGGTATTTTGAATCCCGGCGAATCTTTCGAACTGGTTCTGACTCTGGAGAATATCTGGGCCGATGCTGAAAATGTTGTGGTCACCTTAACCGGCAATGATGATATAAGTTTCTCGGACGGGTCGGCGAATTTCGGCAATATCTCTCACGGCGGATCTGCGGATAACTTCAGCGATCCCTTTGACGGAACCGTTAGCGCCGATAATATCCCCGGTCCCATAACCGTGAATATGAATATACAGGCTGACGGCGGTTATAACGACGACGTTGATCTGGTGATCGAAACATCGCTCTATCTGCTCAATTTCCCCCTGGATATCCCCGGCAATATAGAGTCGTCACCGTTGATCTTCGATGTTGACGTGGACGGTTCCAATGAAATAATCGTCGGTTCTTCCGATGATAATACTTATGTTATCGAAGCGGATGGCCAGAATTCGAATGGCTGGCCCAAGTCGGCATCGGGTGATATCTTGACCGGTCCCGCGGTGGGCAACCTGGATGCCCTTGGAGGCTATGAAGTCGTAGCGATCTCCAAAAACGGCAATATCTATGCCTGGAACACCGCCGGAAATGTCCTTCCCGGTTTTCCGGTGAATCTGGGCGGAATTTTTTACTCGGGCGTGATGCTTGCTGATATCGACGGCGATTACGATCTTGAGATTATTGCGGGCTCATTTGCCAACAACAATATATATGTGCTGAATCACGATGGTTCGAACTTCTCCGGCTGGCCGGTAGCCGGCAGCAACAGGTGGTACGGCTCTCCCGCATCCGGCGATCTTGACGGCGATGGAGATATGGAGATTATCTACGCCGGCTTTGACTCCTCGCTCCACGCCTATAATTTCGACGGTAATGAAGTGACCGGTTTCCCCGTATCTCTCGACGATGTTGTCTGGGGATCCGTCGCGGTAAGTAATCTGGATGGCGATCCCGATATGGAAATAGCCGTGGTGACCAGTTCAGCCAGCCTTTATGTGATAAATCATGACGGCAGTATAGCCAACGGCTATCCGGTATCGTCCTCCGGTATAATCAGGAGTTCTCCGTCACTGGCCGATATTGATGGAGATGGCGATCTCGATGTTATTTTTGGCGGTAATGACGGCGAGATTCATGTTTTTGACGTCGCCAGCGGATCGGAAGTAACAGGATTTCCGCAGAGCACGGGCGGAAGTGTGATTGCGGCCGCGGTGGTGGGCGATATTACGGGAGATTCGCAACCTGATATAATTGTTGGAACCGGAAGCGGCACCATTTTTGGATTCGCCGGCGACGGTTCCGAAATCAGGAATTTCCCCATGAACGTTCCGACCAGCGGCCAGATTACCAGTACCGCCGCACTGGGAGATCTGGACGGTGACGGCGACATGGAAATAGTCTTTGGTGTTAAATCCGCCGAGCAGAATCTCATAGTTCTGGACTACAAGGAATCAGCATCGGAGAACGATTTGCAGTGGCCTAATTTTGGCTATGATATCTGGAGAAGTCATAATAGCACCGACGTAGTGACATCAGCAGACGAACCGGCATCCGTACCTTACAGATTTGGTCTATCCCAGAATTATCCCAATCCGTTCAACGCGCAGACTACCATAGAGTTTGCCCTGGGTGTTCCCGGCGAAATCAATTTATCGATCTATGATCTGCTGGGACGCAAGATTGTAAACCTCAAATCCGGTATGTTAAACGCCGGCCGATACAGCCTGATCTGGGACGGCACCAACGGCAGCGGCAAGGCGGTAGCGTCCGGTATATATTTCTATCGGCTTGAAAGTCTTGAGGGTTCCAGGACAATGAGGATGCTTCTTTTGAAGTAATCCTATTTTATAGCAATCAATTAGAGCCCCGGCGAGATTAACTCCGGGGCTTTTTATTATTGTATTTCCCCCAAATTTCATGAAAAAAAATGAGAATCAATAAAATATAATATATTAATATACAATTTTTTTAATGAAATTACCCGGAGTTGACGGGTTATTATTAATAAATAAGCTAATATGTGGCACAGAATCTGCTTTAATTTCATGCGGTTAAGGCGGGTTTATGGATATTTGATTGTAGTTTTGACTTGACAATATGAATGTAATTTTTAAATTACATAGAGGTGTTTTTACCTCTTATTTGTGCCGTAGTATCACTTAACTTTTAAGGAAAAGATTAGACTTTTGGGGGATTGACAATAATTCAAACACCTGATCGAAATATCGGGAGCTTTATATGAATGCCTTTTACCGATTATTTATTGTGAACCTTCTTTTTTTACTGTTATTTGGTTTGAGCCATGCAGTTGACGGTGTTCCCGGGATTGATTTTGTTGAGAATAAGATGGTATTTTCGGTGAAACCGGGGATCGAGCTTTCATTACTTGATCTTGCGGAAAACCGGTTTGGATCGACCGGCAATGATAATATAGACATAATTGTCGGGCGCGAAAATATAACGAAGATCGAGCGTTTTTACCCTTATCCTTTGAAGACCGGGCCGATGCGGGATATAGTCGGAAGAATGTACATTGCCACGATTGGCGATTACTCGAATTTTGATTCGGCCATGGAATCGCTTGACAGCGATATAAATATCGAGTTCGCCGAGCCGTATTATCTGAATTATATCGATTATGTACCCAACGATCCCATGATCTCATCCTGGTATCACCTCACCAATATTGAGGCCTATCTGGCCTGGGATATAATCAGGGGAGACTCCACGGACCGTTCTATTATCGGCATAGTCGATTCCGGCGTTTTTTATGATCATCCGGATCTGGAAGACAACATGTGGATTAACGGGCCGGAGGACATAAACGGCGACGGCAGGTTTACGGCGGCCGATCTGAACGGACTCGATGATGACGGCAACGGCAGGGTGGACGACGTGGTCGGGTACGATATCGCCATGAACGATCCCGATCCCGCCGAACCGTACGCGGAACACGGCACCCATGTCGCCGGGTGCGCGACCATGGTCACCGACAACAATTACGGGGGCGCCGCCGTGGGCTGGGCGGCCAGGATTATGGCCGTAAAAGCGTCAACTGACTATAATCCGGGCAGTATGTCACACGGTTACGCCGGAATTATCTACGCCGTTGAAAACGGATGTCGTGTTGTTAACTGCAGTTGGGGAAGAGGTGGAAATCCTTCGCAGGGAGAACAGAATGTAATTAATGCCGCCTGGCAGCAGGGCGCGGCCGTTGTGGCGTCTGCCGGGAACGAAAATGTGCAGTCGCCTCATTATCCCTCCGCCTATGAGCATGTGCTCTCGGTTGCATCAACCGGCGTAAATGACATAAAATCATCATTTTCTAATTACGGGTCGACGATAGATATCTGCGCCCCGGGGGAGAATATATTTTCTACATGGGACAGGAACTCCTTCGCATCTCGTCAGGGTACCTCCATGTCTTCTCCGATTGTAGCGGGCGTGGTCGCGCTGGTAAGAGCCGCCAATCCATTGTGGGGTCCCGACCAGGCCATGAACAGAGTTATGAACACTGCCGATAACATCGATCACCTTAATCCGAATTACGTGGGGATGCTGGGATCGGGAAGGGTCAACGCTGCCGCGGCGGTAGGTATAGAACTTATGCCGAGACTGGACATCGATGATTTTGATATTACATTAACGCTTGACGACGGCGACGGGATTTTAAATCCCTCCGAATCCTTTGACTTATCATTAACGCTGATAAATACGTGGGCCGATGCCGTCGGCGTAACCGGCGTTCTGAGGTCCGGCAACCTGTTTATTATTGAAGATTCGGTCTCGACCTTCGGGAATACTCCGGGGCAGGGCGGAACTGCCAACAATCTTTCTGATCCGTATAGCGTTCATGTAAGCCCGGACGCCATGATCGGAATGCATGAACTGACTTTGCATGTCACGGATACCGACGGATATCAAAGAGATTTGCATATAACTGTCGAAGTCAGTCTTAAGCAGTTCGGATTTCCGGGTAATATTCCCGGCAATATCGAATCGCCGGCGATAATTTTCGATTTTGACTCGGACGATTATAACGAGATCATAGTTTCGGCAGGAGATGGAAATTACTATGCGTTCGAGTCCGACGGCAGTATTTCTCCGGGCTGGCCGCAATACGTCGGTTCAACCGCGCCGGGAGGAGCCGCCATCGGAGACCTGGACGGTAACGGCGATTATGAGGTCGTGGGAATTTCCAGGTCGGGCGATATTTATGTCTGGGACGAAGGCGGCAATGTGCTCGCGGGATTTCCATATAGTCTGTCATCGATCAGCTATTGCACTCCCGTATTGGCAGATATTGACGGCAACGGGGATCTGGAGATAATTACCACGGGTTTCACCGGCCGCAAGGTTTATGTTATAAACCACGACGGGACAGTTTTTGGCAACTGGCCTTATGACGGTACACATCCTTTCTATGGTTCGGCGGCCGCGGCGGATATCGACAATGATGATTTGCCGGAAATCATCGCCTGCGGATTTGATTCGCTTTTACATGTTTGGAACAGCGATAAAACATATGTAAGCGGGTTTCCGGCGTCTATGGCCTCGACATCACAAACGTCAGCCGCCGTCGCCGATATCGACGGCGATGGATATCTCAATATAGTCGTAACCACATTTTCGGGCAACGTGCATGTCTTTAATCATGACGGCGCCGATCTGGACGGATGGCCTATAAACGCGGGAAGCATTATTAAATCGAGTCCCTCCCTTGCGGACGTTGAACCCGATGGTTATCTGGAAATACTATTCGGCAGCAGCGGGGGGATGCTGTATATCAAGAACCGGAACGGCTCCGATCAGGGAGGATATCCGGTTGATATCGGCAGCTCTATCAGCGGCTCGCCTGTTGTGGGTGATATTGACGGAGACGGCGGCAATGATATTATATTCGGAGGTGGCGACGGAGTAATCTATGCTCTGGCCTCGAACGGGCAGCCTCTTGACAACTTCCCGATTATGACCCCTCTGGGCGCCCCGATTTCCGCGTCCGCCGCCCTGGGCGATCTCGATTCTGACGGCGATGCTGAAATCGTCGTGGGAGTAAGGACTTCCGGAAACAACCTGGAGGTTATAGATTATAAAGATCCGTTAAGCAATCTCAATTTCCCCTGGCCGATGTTTGCCGCCGATAATCACAGGAGCGGATATTACGGCGATTTTGTAACCGATATCGAAAATGATATCGGCGGCGCCGTTCCCCACGAATTCCGCTTAATCTCGAATTATCCCAACCCGTTTAATATGAACACGTTGATCAGGTTTTCAATTCCCTCCGGCGGCGATGCAGGACTGGATATATTCGATCTGCTTGGCCGCAGGGTAAGGTCTTTTGATTTAAATAGCTTAAACGCCGGCGTACATGAAATAAACTGGGATGGGCGAAATTGTGACGGCGAATCGCTTGCGTCCGGCATTTATTTTTATAAATTGGAATTCGGCAGGTTGTCGCAGACCAGAAGAATGACGTTAATTAAATAGAAAACCAGCGAAAAATTTAAGAGAACGGAGTAAGGAGGTGAATTTCAGAGAGAAAAAATATTGTTTGAGTTAAACGCTTTTTAGTTCAGGAGGATTAATGAAAAGAATTACGACTTTGTCAGTAGTATTTTTGTTCTTAGCGGGCATTGCTACTGCGGCCACAAACAGCGGGACATCGGAACCGCTTCCCATAACGTTTGATATCGGCGGCCCGGATGCCTTCGGTTATTCCTGGGAAGACAACGATGGCGGCGGTGCGCCGGTTTATTCGTGGATTGATATTACATCCATCGGTACCCGGGTGACGGGTCTCGCTGACGATAACAACGTCGGTCCCGTTGGCATGGGATTTAATTTTCCCTATTACTGGTACGAGGTTAATCGCATGTGGATAGGTTCCAACGGTTATATTTCGTTCTCGTCCAACGCCAACTATGCGCATCCGTTTTCAGGCATACCGTACTATGTTCTCCCGAATGATCTCGTGGCCATTCTTACCGGAGACCTTGATTTTACCCAGGGTGACGGCGAGTGCTGGTATTACACCAACAGCGCTGACACGTTCATTATTTCGTATCTTCACGTAAGGGAATTCGGCACTGCCAACAGCAGCCATACCTTCCAGTGCATTTTCTCGGCGGGCGATTCGACGATAAAGTTCCAGTATGGTCCCAACCAGGGTACGTTCCTGGATTCCAACGGCGAGAACCGCACCGTTATCGGGATCGAGAACGTAAATGGTCAGGTCGGCCTCGAGTATCTTCATGACAATAATCCGGTTCAGAGAATGTGGCATGAAAACCTTGCCATTGTGTTCCATCCGGACCCCGATCCCAATTTTGTGGTCCATGATTTCGGTATAGTTGATGGGTTGGTTGACGGTTCCGCCGGTCAGTTTATACGATTAAACGAACCATTTACGGTACAGGTCAACGCCAAGAATTTCGGCAACCAGCCCGAGGATTCGTTGAGAGTTCTATGCCAGATTCGCAAGAATTACGAGACTGTTTATACTCATGATTACTGGATTTCTCATCTCGATCCCGGAGAAGAGCAATGGATTACCTATCCGGACCCGTTTACGCCGACTCAAGATACTGTTTATCGCGCGACCTTTTCGGCTATATTATCCGGTGACCAGAATTCGTTTAACAACTCCCTGACCTGCGAAATCGACGCTTACCAGTTGCCTCAGCAGATAGCGTTCTGTGACGATATCGGCGAGGACGGGCGCAGCTGGAACGGCGATTTTTCAGGTTTCGCCCAGGAATTTCAGATACCGGAACCGGTTCATATGACCAACGCATACTTCAATGTATTCGCATCTAATGCTCCCGGTCCGGCCTATATCTGGGTACTTCCGGACGACGGTAATGGTCACCCGGATGAGGGCAATCCCCTTGCCGGAGATACAATAACGATTACGTCCGATGGTTGGAAGAGCGTAGATTTTTCAGCGGACAATATAAATATCGCCGCCAATGATAAATTCTGGATTGTGGTGCTTCACGCATTCCAGGGCACCTTCGCTTTCGGTATGGATCAGACGTTTCCGCTTTCCAACAGGGGCTGGGAATATACCGGCGGTCTCGCTCCCGATCGCGATCGGTCATTATCGGATGTCATGATCAAGTTTGACGCTGAAGCTCAGACCGGTATCGACGATGAAAACATGGCCCCGACAGAATTCTCGCTTTCGCAGAATTATCCCAATCCGTTTAACGCGAAAACCAATATCGCCTTCACTATCGAAAATGAATCCGATGTCGCTATTGGCATCTACAATCTTACCGGCCAGAAAGTGGCCGATCTTTCCGGTCATTTTGATGCCGGAGAGAACGTTGTCAGCTGGGATGCCTCGGATGCGGCTTCCGGAGTTTATTTCTACAGACTCAGCGTAGATGACAAGTCGCAGACCAGGAAGATGGTTCTTTTGAAGTAAAAGCAAAAGCACCGACATTGCGAAACCCCCGTTTTAAAGACGGGGGTTTTTTATGGAGAAAGGTCTGATTCGGCTTATAAGTCATTATAACACAATGTGGTTAGCCTCTTTTCAAAACAGCTTTTTAATGGCCACCCCATATTTTTTTGATGTTACCGTCGTGACGGGATAGTAGAATTGTATTTGCATAATAATAATTTAATATTATATTCTTGATGTTATTGAAAACAAGCGTCTTCAATTTATCGGGTTGTCGATGAGAAATGCGGGAACAATCATAGCGCTAAATGCCTTTATCCTCCTTTTAATTTTTTACGGCGAAATCTCCGGGACATCTTATAATATGTCATATTTATCCGGTATTATCGGGACTCCCTGTGAGATAACGGAGGATATAATCGCCTATGACAGCAATCCGTCGGTCTACCTCCAGAATTTGACTGAGCCCGGGACGCTATTTGATGTAAGGTTTACGCCGCTTGAAGCCTGTTCTCTGGTTGCGATCGAGGCGGTTACTTACCTGGGCTCTGGAAACGGAATTATACATATATTTGGCGACAGCGCCGGGACGCCGGGAGGCGATTTAATAACCCCCATGATCGAGACATTATGGGGAAATCTCACTCGACAGAGAATAAATCTCCCGTCGCCGATTGATGTGAACAATTCTAATTTCCACGTTGCGTTGGAATACGCTCAGGCCCCTCCGCCGTACACGGCGCTCGATAACAACGGGGGCACGGGAAGATCAAGCTATAAGGTCCCGGGAGGGGAGTGGACCGTTATCGGGGCTCATGATCTAAATATAAGAGCCTATGTGAATTATTATACCAGTGATAACGATCCTCCGACAATTGAATGCCTGCCGCGAGTTTTAGGATTTTCGGTGGAACAATCGTATGAGATAAACGCGGAAATTTCGGATGCAAGCGGCGTGCTGTCAGCCTCAGTTTTTTATTCTCCGGACAGCCTGAATTATGTTGAAATCGTAATGAACAATGTTTCGGGCGATACCTGGTCCGCCGAAATTCCGTCACAGCCCATAGGGTTGACCGTTTATTATTATGTTTCCGCTACCGATAATTCCCAGAATCAAAATACGGGAATGTTTCCTGAAGGCGGTCCGGAAAATCCATTCACGCTCCGGATCGTCGACGGCCATGAAATATCTTATGACGACGGCACCCCGGAATCGTTCTGGATAGTGGGAAGCGTCTGGGACAACAATAAATTCGGCCTGAGAATAACTCCCGATGAATATCCTATCAGAATAACCGGGGCGCGGGTTATGGTGGATGACACCATGTCTTTTAATATAACCATAAACGAGGATAATTCCGGGATACCGGGGACGCCTATTACCGGACCCTATGAGATATTCAGAAACGCAGAAGATTGGGCGATTCTTTTTATTCCTGAAGCGCAACAACCGCAGATTGAGCAGGGCGATTTCTGGATGGTTTTTCACTGGAGAATAAACAATCCGGGTTCGCCGGGAGTTGGAGTAGACACCTTCTCGCCAGATTACCGCTCCAAACGCTATACCGATACCACCGGCTGGATCCCTGTTAACAGCGCCGATTTTATCATGAGAGCTTTCGGCGTAAGTATGACATCGATATTCTCCGATGATCCCGATGCGAAAAAAAACTGGTCGGATTTCGAACTTCTGAGCAATTTTCCCAATCCGTTTAATTCGTCAACCGAGATCCGATTCCTGGCGCCGGCTTCGGGAAACGTCGAAATAGAAATTTTCGATTTGGGCGGCCGTAAAGTAAGAACCGTCATCAACGGCAAAATTAGCGCCGGGGAAAATGTGGTTTCCTGGGATGGTTCTGACGATTATGGAAATCGAGTATCATCGGGAATCTATTTTTGCAGGCTGAGAGCAGGAAATTGCTCTCAGGTTGAGAAAATGGTCCTTTTAAAGTAATAATTCTCCCAGATTATTCTGAAATTTAATTATATTCTATACAGCAATTATATGCAAAATCGTGCATAATAAAATATTGAATTTCCCTTCTTTCCCGTTATAGGTTGCGAGTCTTTTTTCGTAATTGACAGTATTTCAATAAGTTGGCTTTGGCCAATTTTACCCGGGAAAGGCATTTTCAAACGGCATTTTTTTTGATCATCTATATCGGAGAATGAGAGGATTATTGAAAATTAAAAATTATTTTAATATACCTTATTTGATTGCGGGCATTTTAGTCCTATCCAATATAGCCTTGGCCGATTCGGCTTTCTTTCGATTGAGGACGACCGGCCCTTCCCTTTCGGCGTACGCGAAAGTCGGAGATAAAATTTCCGGGCATAAAGATGTTATCGAGAATCTGAGAGCGCGGGCCACGGGGTCGCAGTCCGGTTTTATCGCCCGGCTCGAACTGCTGAAATCAAAAGGTTTAATTGATTCCTATAGAAGGTTCTGGATCGCCAACGTGGTTTATGTCTCCGGCAGTCCCGCGGCGTTGAATGAATTAAGTTCCAGGCTCGATGTCGAGACTACATTTGAAAATACGCCTATCGTTTTGATTGAGCCGGTCGCGGTGGAAGAGGCGACCACATCAACGGCCGGTATTGAATCCGGTATAAGAATCGTTAAGACGCCGGAGGTCTGGGAAATCGGGCTTGACGGAACGGGCAGCCTGGTCTGCAATTTCGACACCGGGGTATTCGGAAATCATCCCGCATTAATGTCGAAATACAGGGGTAACAACGGCGGGTCGGCATCGGAATGCTGGTTCGATCCTTACACCAGTACCACATACCCCATAGATAATAATGGTCATGGAACGCATACCATGGGTACAATGGTGGGGTCCAGCGGAGGAGATACAATCGGCGTCGCACCCGGGGCTCAATGGATCGCGGCGGGCGTGGTGGATAGAGGCGGCGGAATCGTGAGAACCATAGCTGATATTCTGCTGGCGTTCGAGTGGGCCGCCGATCCCGACGGCGATCCCTCGACGACCGATGATGTACCGGACGTTGTCAACAACTCCTGGGGCATTCCGCTTGGTTATTATTCCGCCTGTGACAGGACTTTCTGGGACGCGGTGGATAATCTCGAGGCCGCGGGAATCGTTTGCCTTTTTGCCGCCGGAAATGAGGGGCCCTATCAGGGCACGATACGGACACCCGCCGACAGGATAGCCACAGATTACAACTGTTTTTCCGTGGGGGCAATAAATCCCGGCGACCCGCTCTTAAGCGTCGCCTCATTTTCCAGCCGGGGCCCGTCAGGTTGCGACGGTGTTACCGTCAAACCGGAAGTTACCGCGCCGGGCGTAAGCATAAGATCCGCCAGCCGGACCGGGGGATACGTTTCCATGTCGGGCACGTCAATGGCAACTCCGCACGTTTCTGGAGCAGTGGCGATACTAAGGCAATTCAATCCCAGCGCCAGTCCGGCGCAGATCAAAGAGGCCTTGATGTTTTCGGCCAGAGACCTGGGGACGCAGGGTGAGGATAATAATTATGGTTGGGGAGTCATCGATATAAGAAAAGCCCTTTATTTCATGCCGCCTCCCGCCGGTTTATTCCCGACCATAGTTTCGGTTGATATATCGGGTAATGGAATCGTCGATCCGGGCGAGTCTTTTGGGCTCGATCTGGTTCTGGAAAATCTTGGACGCCCGGCAAGCAATATAAACGTGAGCCTTACGTCTCTCCATCCTTATGCCTGGGTTCTAAGCGGCAGTATCGATGTCGGATTCTTCGATCATATCGACACCATGACGGTCGGATCCTGGGACATATCTGTTGGACAGGATTTTGTCGAGGGTGACCGGATACCATTCAGAATATCGTTTGCTTATAGCGGTCAAACCAAAACGATAGATTTTCATATAACCGTCGGCGGAGACATTTATCCCGGTACGGCAAATCATGACAACGGTTCGTTATCGTTCGGATTTTCAAATATCGGGCAATTCGGCCTGGGCGATGATTCGGCGAATCCTATGGGAGCGGCCGGATTTCGTTTTCCAACTGCGGGCCCCGACTTTCTCAGAAATGGTTCGCTGCTTTTGGCGACCGATTCATACAGGGTATCCGATGGGGCCTATTCGTCAAGTCTATATATTACCGATAACGATTTCGAGCCTCTTCCGGCTGGATATCCGCGGATAATAGAGCCGGGTTTCTATTCCGACCAGGACGGTTTCGCGGCCTATTCCGACAATGCCGCAGAGTTTCCCATAGGGCTCTCTGTTACCCAGAGGAACTTCTGTTTTACAGGCTCGAATGCTTATCCGTTCGTGATTACCGAGTTCACCATTATGAATAATTCCGGCGATGATATCCCGTCATTATATATCGGTTTGTTCTGCGACTGGGATCTGCCGTTATCATCGGGAAGTGACGATATAGTCGGTTATATCGATTACGAATCGCTGGGGTATGTGAGCGATTTATTTTCGGGAGTTTCTGTGGGAATCAAAGCGATTACCTCGCCCGCATCATCATACGCCGCCATCGATAATTATATTGATCTGATAGACGGTTTTACCAACGCCGAGAAATTCGGTCTGATGACGTCCGGGTTCCAGAACGTCTCCTACGGCGCGCCGGGTAATTATTCGCATCTTCTGACTATGGGGCCTTATCAGATACCGGACGGTCAGTCGGAGGTGGCGGCGTTTTCGTTTGTGGCCGGGAACAATCTGAATGAACTTATTAACAACGCGAGCATGTCATTTTTGATGTATCCGAATTTTACCGGGGTGATGTCGGAACAACTAGTCCCAGAATCGTATGAATTATTGACCAATTACCCCAATCCTTTCAACGGCAGCACCGTAATAGAGCTTTCCGGTCATGCGGATATCAATCAATCGGTGGAGATTTACGATATCGCCGGCCGGTTGGTAAAGAGTATCTCGTTGAACGGCGGCAACAGCGTGGTGTGGGATGGTTCGGATCGATCGAGCAACGATGTTTCCGCCGGGATATATTTCGCCAGGGTTACTGGGAATAATAAAGCTGTAAGAAAGATGTTATATTTGAAATAAACGATATATGCGTCCTTCTTTGTGCCGGGCCCCCATGCGGAAGCAGGGGGCTTTTAATTTTGTACGGACAGACATCATTCGTCCCCATTCGAGTAGATCTTAGATCGACCTCTATGGTTTTCCTGCTGGTTACCAAGCGGCGGGTTTGTTGAAAAACCCGGTTTTAAGATTAATTAACTTCAAGCGGCGCAGTTTTTAGGTAGGAATGGCATGATTCGGTAAATGTTGAATATTAATCGCAGGATACCTTCTAAAACTCTTTTTATAACCCAATTTAACTTAAAACAGGCAATAAAAAGGCTGGCGCTTGGTAACCAGGCATAATACCCCCATCTTCTGGAGCCGCCGGAAGATGAGGGAGAGAAAGAAAAGCCTTCGCCGTAACAGTTGTAAGGGCCGGACAAGCCGTAGCGCCGGATCACCCGACAGCGCCGGCATAAACGGCATAGCGACGGCATACGTTTGTCGGAATTTCGCCTGTAGTCTTCCGATTGCAGAATCCGATAAGATGCTTCAACTAATAAATCAAGCGAGGAATAAGGATGAATCCGACACTATGTTTCGGCTCGGGCACAATGTAAGGGATTGATTTATAACATGTTGCGATTCAATAGAATAAATGAAAATCCTGCTTGACATTTATTATTATTAATGTATTATGAAAAAAAGAAAGCGCGATTACACGGGGAGGATAAATGAAAACTAAACTCTTCGCGGTATTTTTAGCCATTCTGATTATCAATTCAGCTCTGGGGGTAAGCATTTCGCCGGAAATAGTAAGGCTCTTGAAGGCTAACGGCCAGCTGGGCGAGATTGTACTTCAGGACAAAATCGCCCGCGAGAGGGGAGTATGGGAAGCTAATCCAGATCCGTATCGTTTTGGCGTGACGGATGATGTAGACACCTTGAACTGTTTGATAATTCTGGTTGATTTCGACGATATGCCGCATGAAAACGGGCTTAATACTGTTCCCGAGGATTTCGATACGTTGCTTTTCTCGTGGGATTATACTCCTTTCGGGAGTATGACGGACTACTATTTCGAAACATCCTATGGACAGGTATATCTTACGGGCCAGGTTACGCAATGGTATAGAATGCCGGAACTGTATGCCTATTATGTTGATGGTCAACGCGGTTTCGGGGATTACCCGCGAAACGCACAAAGATTGACCGAGGATGCCGTCCTGACAGCCGATCCGGATGTGGATTTCTCGATGTATGACAATGACGGCGATCTTCAGGTTGACGCTCTGTTTGTTATACATGCCGGTCCGGGATACGAATCCACAGGGAATTTTAATCATGTTCATTCCCACGCCTATTTTACCAGTTACCCCGTACCGGTGGATGGGGTTACCGTTTACCACTATTCGATGGAGCCGGAGGAGGCCGGTTTAAACCAGCTCGTAACCATTGGTGTCTTCTGTCATGAATTGGGTCATGTACTGGGCCTGCCGGATTTATATGATTATGACTACGATTCCGATGGTTGCGGTATGTGGTCGATGATGTCCCGAGGTTCATGGGGTGGTGGCGGCGCGCGTCCCGTGCATTTTGACGCCTGGAGCAAAACGGCTCTGGGCTGGGTAACCCCATATGTTGTGCAGGCAAGAATGGATCAGGAGCAAATAGACGCTGTCGAACATGATCCCGATATATACCAGCTATTCGCTCTCGGTATTCCCACATATGAATATTTCCTGGTTGAAAATCGGAGATGGATAGGTTTCGATATGAGCCTGCCGGGTGAAGGCCTCCTGATATATCATGTTGACGAAACCGTTCCCAACAATAGTAACCAAAACCATTATAAGGTTGCCGTGGAACAGGCTGACGGCGAGTTCCATCTTGAAAACAACAGCGGTTCCGATGCCGGTGATCCCTGGCCGGGTACGTCCGACAACCGTACGTTTGACGATTTCTCGGTTCCCGACGCCTGGTATTATTTTCTGGGGCCGTCGGAGGTCTCTGTCGCCAATATCTCCGATTCCGATTCCAGCATGTTTGCCGATCTGACAATAGAGTATAATCTCCCGCTTTACGAGCTTCTTGACGTTCTATTTAATGACAATGTGGGGAACAATAACGGATATCCCGATCCCGGGGAAACGGTCGATTTGGTTTTTTCGGCGCGGAATGTTCGGGCGCAGGTGGATGACCTGGTGGTTACCGCAAGCTGTTCGGAAAATGGAATTACCTTTATCGATTCAATTATCAATATGGGTTCGCAGCCTCTCCATACTCCCTTCGGCAACGATGCGGATCCATTTGTCTTCACAGTGGATTCGAATTTCCCCGTAAGTTTCATCGAATTAACTCTGACGTTTGCCGCAGTGGGAGGAGATTACCAGCAACAGTTCCAGCATAGCGTGCTCGTGGGTCATCCCGATATCCTTCTCGTGGACGATGACGGTGGGCTCGACGAACATACTTATTATACCGATGCTATGGAGACTCTGGAATTGCCGTATCATATCTGGGATATATCGGCCCAGGGTTCCCCAAGATCGATACTCAATCAGTATTTAATCACCATCTGGTTTACCGGAGACACTCGATTGGAGCCGATGTCCGCGCAGGATGTCAGCGGTTTGATCAATTATCTGAATTTCGGCGCGCGACTTCTTATTACCAGCCAGGATTTTGTCCAGAGGTTATCGGAACGAGGCGAGGCAAATGATATAATTCTGCTGAATGATTATCTTAAGGTAGATTACCAGGGCCCGGAGAGTTATCATATGACGTTGGGAGTTGCGGGAACACCGTTTGATGGTTTACAGGTACTAACAGCCGGGAACGGCGGCGCGGGCAACCAGTATTCCATGGACGCGTTAACCATTTTTCCCGGCGGCCAGGAGATGCTTGAATACGGCTCGGGCAATACCGCGGGAGTAGGAGTTTCCGGGAATTACGCCGCCATCACTATCGGTTTCGGCATCGAGGGTATTTATAACGGTTATCCGGGATACAACACCCGCGAGGATATAATCGATGCCGCGTTGAGTTTTCTCTGGGGCGCCACCGGGACGGATGATGTAAAAATAGCAATTCCCGAGGATTTCGCGCTCGCCCAGAACTACCCCAATCCGTTCAATGCTTCAACCAATATATCATTCAGCCTGCCGCAAGCGGGCGACTTAAAAATCGTTATCTACGATCTTCTCGGACGTGTCGTGGATATTCCGCTTAATGAATTCAAAGAAGCCGGAGGGCATACCATAAGCTGGGACGGCGATAAATTCACCAGCGGCATCTACTTCTACCGTCTGGAGACGGCGGAAGGTTCTTATACCCGGCGGATGACGCTGTTGAAATAAGAAATATCTGTGCTGTCGGGTCACCGACCCGACAGCTACCCCGAAAATAGCGCCGGGTCGGGTGACCCGGCGCCACGGTTAAGGCGAATTGATATTCGCCCCTTTTTACATCGAGGAAGTCGTTTTTACTTGACAACGTAGATATTATTAGTTATAATTATTTGATATAAATTTGAAAATTATATCCGGGGGGAAGTATTTTGGAAAAGCATATTTCTTAGTTGCGTTTTAAAAATGGGAGTTTGATCATGAAAAATTCAATTTTAGGTATGACCATAATATTACTCTTTTTAGCGACGATAAACGCTTTTGCTTTTGATCCTCTTTTCAATGCCAGGATCGACTACGGGACCGGGCATGGTCCCGAGTCAGTTTTCGCGGCTGACCTCGATGGCGATGGCGACAACGACCTGGCCGTGGCTAATGGTGGCTCCGGCGATGTCTCAATCCTTCTGAATAACGGTGACGGGACATTTCAGGGAGCGGTTAATTACGGGGCCGGGGATGGCCCTCTTTCAGTTTTCGCGGTTGACCTCGATGGCGATGGGGACAATGACCTGGCCGTGGCTAATGCCTTGTCCTTCAATGTCTCAGTCCTTTTGAATAACGGTAACGGGACATTTCAGGGAGCGGTTAATTACCGGGCCGGGGATTATCCTCGATCAGTTTTCGCGGTTGACCTCGATGGCGATGGCGACAATGACTTAGCCGCCGCTAATTATGGTTCCAACAATGTCTCAGTCCTTCTCAATAACGGTAACGGGACATTTCAGGGAGCGGTTAATTACGGGGCCGGGGATGGCCCTCTTTCAGTTTTCACGATTGACCTCGATGGCGATGGCGACAATGACTTGGCCGTGGCTAATGCTGAATCAGACAATGTCTCAGTGCTTCTGAATAACGGTGACGGGACATTCCAGGCGGCGGTTAATTACGGGGCGGGAACTCATCCTGCTGGGATTTTCGCGGTCGACCTCGATGGCGATGGCGACAATGACCTGGCCGTGACCAATGGTGAATCCTTCAATGTCTCAGTCCTTCTGAATAACGGTGACGGGACCTTTCCGGCGGCGGTTAATTACGGGGCCGGGATTTTTCCTGCTGGGGTTTTCGCGGTTGACCTCGATGGCGACGACGACAATGACTTGGCAGTGGCTAAT
>CP070742.1:521995-527792 GCA_020348065.1 Candidatus Zixiibacteriota bacterium | reverse complement strand
CTGACACCGATAAAAAGCACATTGTGATATTTCGAGCAGGAATTATCAATGAAAGTTATTATACGGGGCCTTCGGTGGCAATTCTAACAGCCGGGAATTTTAATAATCTGACAGCCGGTGCGGGTATTGGAATAAACGGTAGCGGCCATAATAGATTTTTTGAGATGATTTTTGCATTGAAAGCGTATCCATTATCAGGAAATGTCAGTCCTATAATATACAGCGAAATGGGATATGCTTCGAAAAGTTCAGGCTATGGTACGGGTGGCGGCCCGATAATAAACGTTGGAACCGGTCTTAAAGTCAGATACAAAAAGGCCGTCTATTGTTTTTTTGAGATAGGATTAAAGATATTTATGAAAGAAAGTTCTAATGATAATTATCTTGGAGGTAGTATATCAATCGGGATTTAAGACCGCTCATAATTTTGGAGATTGTAGAAGCTTCGAGTTTGACAAATAGATGTGTTAATAATTGTGGGGCGGGAGCCCCGCGCGCTCGACAGAATGTTGTCGGGTTTCGTAGAAACCCGACCTACGACTGGAACAGGAGCTACCGGTTGATAGGTAAGTTTGCCTTGCGTGTCGCAATTTATTGCGACCGCTTTTCAGATAATCCAATTGTTGAATTAAATCAGACGGACGAGATCGCTTCGTTGTCCTACGGACTCCTCGCGATGACGGGAGGCGGTAGGTCGGGTTCCGAGCGCAGCGAGAAACCCGACAAAGCCGGTGGTAGGTCGGGAGCCCTGCGCTCCCGACAATTGGTCGGCCCGGCGATGATTGTTTTATTTCTATTTAATTCGTGCGCCCTATTCCCTTTTAATAAGAAATCCTATCTTGAGAATTTCGAAATCGCACATAATCTAATGATCCAAAACCAGCCCGCTGAGGTGATTCCTTATTATAGAAAAGCTTTAGGCCAAAAAAAGCACTTCGAACCGATATACAAGGAACTTCCTGCCTGCTATCAGCAAACGGGGGAACTGGACAGCGCTGTTGTCTATTATATGGGAGCAATTGCGCTTAATCCAAAAAATATCGGAGCATATCGGTCAATCGAAGAAATATTAATATCACAGGGCAAAAATAAAGAAGCTCAGCTTTGGCATCGGGATAGCACCGAAGTCGAAGAGGATATGCCTCGGCCGTATAGTGCGCCGATAAGTATCAATCTTGACTATCTTAAAGAAATCAATATTGATTCATTATGGGAGTCGCTAAATGATAAATAGAATTTTTTGTCGGGTTTCTACGAAAACCGACCTACAGGTGGATGAACAAACGAATTTAAAAAATAAATTAAAACCAAGGAGAAATAAATGGCAGGTGAGGCAGTAATACTATCAGCATGCAGATCGGCGATAGGGACGTTTTTAAGAGGGCTTTCGGGATTTACCGCGCCGCAACTGGGCGCGTTGGCTATAAAGGAGGCGGTGAAAAGGGCGGATATCAACGTCGAGGATATCGACGAGGTCATCATGGGGCAGGTGGTGCAGGGCGGTTCCAACCAGGCCCCGGGGAGGCAGGCGGCCATCCACGGGGGGATACCATCCAAAGTGCCGGCTTTGACGATCAACAAGGTCTGCGGCAGCGGCCTTAAGGCGGTGATGCTTTCGGCGCAGGCCATTAAAGCCGGCGACGGCGATCTGTTCGTGGCTGGCGGGATGGAGTCCATGTCCAACACCCCCTATGCTCTTCACGGCGCCAAGGAAGGGTTGAAATTCGGGCACAAGAAGCTGGTGGACATTATGATCACCGACGGCCTCTGGGATTCGTTCAACGATTACCATATGGGCAACGCCGCCGAATACACAGCCAAAAAGGCCAGCCTCACCCGTGAGATGCTCGACGAGTACGCCGCCAACTCTCAACAGAAAGCGTCGAAAGCGATTGAGACTGGCAAATTTAAAGAGGAGATCTTCCCTATCGAGATACCTCAACGGAAAGGCGATCCGATTGTATTCGATACCGATGAAGGGCCCAGGCCCGGCACAACCGCGGAAAAATTGGCGAAGCTCAAACCGGCGTTCGTGAAGGACGGCATAGTTACCGCCGGTAACGCTCCCGGTTTGAACGACGGCTCCTCGGCGGTTGTAGTGTCATCATTGGATTATGCCAAAAAACATAATCATAAACCGCTGGCGAAAATAATTGATTATACGGCCGCCGGAACCGATCCGCAGGACCTCTTCTTCGCCCCCATTTACGCCGTCGAAAACCTGATGAAAAAGATGAAGGTTGATATAAATCATTGGGAACTGATCGAGGCCAACGAGGCCTTCGCGGCGCAGTGCCTGGCCGACGGCAGCGCCCTGAAATGGGATTGGGATAAAGTTAACGTCCATGGTGGAGCCATAGCGCTGGGCCATCCCATCGGAGCCTCCGGCGCAAGAGTATTGACCACTTTGATCTATGCCCTGAAAGACCGCGGCCTTAAGAAAGGAATGGCGACTTTATGCCTGGGCGGCGGCAACGCCGTGGCCATGGCTATAGAGATGATGTAGCTATTTTTGGGGAATAAGAAATGCGTAATTCAAAAAGAATAAGAACGGCTATTTATTGCGCCGGGTCGATTCTTATCTTATTCTCCTGCGCGAAGGACCCGACGGAGATCGAACGGACGCCGACCTCGACATTTCCGCTGACCGCCGATTCCAGGTGGGAGTATAGCGGCTTGTGGTATAAGGTTCCGTTTAATGATTCATCATTAGCGGACACGGTAAGAAGAGAAATATATCGGCACATAATCGGTACCGATAGCCTGCACGAATTCGCAGATCTGGTGATCTGTGACGACACTATTATAACCTATGTATTCGGTCAGGTTGATACCTTTATAAACAGACAATGGCTGAAAATGGAAGATGATAAATTGAAATTGTTTGCTCATGATGAATATCCTATTGGTAACGAACCGAATCCCTACGTATACGACAATCCTCGTATTTTGCTGGATTTACCCTTAAGCGGGGGGAAAACCTGGGTAGCGTGGACATTTAATGACTTTTTCGAAAACAAGACTGTCGTGGGGATTGATTATCTCCAGTTGCCTACCGGCTGGAATTATTGCGATGTCATTCGAGCCGATATTGTAGGACTTTCCAATGATACCATAACAAAGTACGAATGGTACGAGGACGATGGCTTAATGCGTTACGAAATAGACCTTGGAGTCAGTATCGAGGAAGATGATAACGGCTTTTTTCTGGATTCGGTGAGGATTTTTGAGGTCTGGGACATTATCGATATGGAAATTTCGGATCTATAGATAAGCAAATTACTAATATTTGCAAATAGAAAGGTAGACAATGGCAATAAAAAACGTAGCGGTAGTGGGCGGCGGGACTATGGGTAACGGTATAGCCCATGTATTCGCCCAGAATGGTTATGAAACTGTACTGATAGAGACCAAGCAGGAGTTTCTCGATCGGGCGATATCGACCATAAAGAAAAACCTGGAGCGCCAGGCGAAGAAAGGCAAGATCACGGGGGAGGATATCTCGGCCACCATGGGGCGTTTGAAACTGTCGCTGGATATCAATGACGCTAAATCGGCCGATATCGTAATCGAAGCGGTATTCGAGGACCCGCACACGAAAGGCGGGATATTCGAAAAACTCGATTCGATTTGCAGGCCGCAGACTATCTTCGCGTCGAACACCTCTTCCCTGCCCATCACCGCCATGGCCGCCGATACCTCGCGGCCGGATAAATTCATCGGCATGCATTTCATGAACCCTGTCCCCATGATGAAACTGGTGGAGGTTATCAGGGGAATTGCCACCTCCGACGAGACATTCAAGATTGTTAAAGAACTTTCCGAAGCGGTGGGTAAAACGCCGGTAGAGGTCAACGATTACCCCGGTTTTGTGTCCAACCGGGTGCTGATGCCGATGATTAACGAGGCGATCTACTGTGTTATGGAGGGTGTAGCCAAACCGGAGGACATCGATACGGTGATGATGCTGGGAATGGCCCATCCCATGGGGCCGTTGACCCTGGCAGATTTTATCGGGCTGGACGTCTGCCTCGACATAATGAACGTTTTATACGAAGGTTACTCGGATTCGAAATACCGTCCCTGCCCGCTTCTGAAAAAGATGGTGCACGCGGGATTTCTGGGGCGAAAAAGCGGACGGGGTTTCTTTGTTTATGATAAATAATAGGGTAGTTGGCTAAAATAAACGTGAGGTCGAGTAATGGATTTTGAATTGGGTGAAGATCAGATATTGATGCGTGACGCCGCCCGGGAGTTCGCCGAGAAGAAGCTGATGCCCATAGGCGAGAAGATGGATGAGGACGAGGCTATACCGCCGGAAATATTCAAGGAACTCAGCGAACTCGGTTACTGCGGTATGCTGGTGCCGGAGAAATACGGCGGGCTGGACCTGGACCTGCTCTCAGTTACCTGCGTTCTGGAGGAGATGGCCCGCGGGTCGGCCGGACTGGAACTCGGACTATCGGTGCATAATAATCTCTGCTGCGCGGCGGTCCTAGATTATGGTTCGGAGCATCTGAAGGATAAATACCTTGAAAGAATGGCATCGGGCGAACTGTACGGGGCATACTGCCTGTCGGAACCGGAATCGGGCACCGACGCAGGATCGCTTTCCTGTTTCGCCGAGGAAAAAGTCGATAAGTTTGTTTTAAACGGCACTAAGTCGTGGGTAACTTCGGCCGGTGTGGCCGGCGTCTTTATTGTATTCGCTCGAACCGATAAAGATGCCGGTTCAAAAGGTATCTCTTGCTTTATAGTTGAAAAGGATACTCCGGGGTTGAAATTGGGCGCAAAGGAAAGGCTTCTGGGAATTAAACCGTCGGATACACGCGATGTTATTTTTAAAGATTGTGAAATTCCCAAAGAAAACCTGATCGGCGAAAAGAACAAGGGATTCAAAATAGCGCTATCGCTTCTTAACGCCGGGAGGATCGGCGCCGCCGCGCAGGGACTGGGAATAGCGCAGGCCGCCTACGAGGAAGCGTACAAATACGCGCAGGAAAGAGAACAATTCGACCAGCCCATAGCGAATTTTCAGATCATACAGTTCAAGCTGGTGGATATGGCCATGAAAATCGAAGCTGCCCGGTTAATGACTTATTCCGCCGCCTGGAATAGAGAAAAGTACGGTGAAAAGGCGGCCAAGAAATGTTCCATGGCCAAACTGTTCGCATCCGAGACCGCCAACTGGGTGGCGAACCAGGCGCTGCAGATTCACGGCGGCTACGGGTATGTGAAAGAGTACCCGGTGGAACGGTATTTCCGCGACGCCCGGGTAACCGAGATCGGCGAGGGGACATCGGACGCACAGAGGATGGTAATCTATAGAAGCCTGGGGAAAAAGTGATATGTGGACAACAGATAAACATGAAAAATACAGGTCCAAAGTAAGGGAATTCGCCGAGGGCGAGGTGGGACCCATCGCGGCCAAAATTGACCGGGAACAGGTTTTCCCCGACGATCTGGTATCCAAGCTTAATAATTTTGGCCTCCTCGGTATGGTAGTGGATAAAAAATACGGCGGAACCGAGGTCGATATGATGACCTACACCATAGCTGTAGAAGAGGTTTCCAGGGTTTGCGGCTCCACTGGGATAACACTAGCCGCCCACAATTCCCTGGGCTGCTGGCCTATCTATGCTTTCGGCACCGAAGAACAGAAAAAGAAATACCTCCCCTCTATAACCACCGGCGGAAAACTGGCCGGATTCGGCCTGACCGAGCCGGGAGCCGGTTCCGATGCGGGCGGCACCAAGACCTTCGCCGAAAAAGTCGATGGCGGCTACAAAGTAAACGG
>CP070742.1:517478-521895 GCA_020348065.1 Candidatus Zixiibacteriota bacterium | reverse complement strand
TCGGATATGTCAAAAAGTTCGATGGTGAAAAATAGGCAGGTATGATCAAATTCAGCGTCAATCTTTTCCTTGCCCGTGAATTTCTCCAGTTGATATTTCTCCACGTCATCCGGCGGGGTATATAAAAATCTACCCTTCCCTTTATAAACGGCGGCCGAAGGCCTGCCGGCTCCAAAATCAAATATCGCAATATCGCCCGGCCCCAGATCGAAAACTGTTTCCCCTCTTATTATTCGCTTGCTGTCGATTGTACCGCAAAATGCGGTCTGGTCGTTGTAGTTTTCCATATTATACAGAAAGGCGTCTACATCGAACAAAGTTCCTGCAGATACTTTAAAAATATTAAACAAGAATGGTCCGAGAATAGTTAGAAAAACGGCCGTTTTTCTGAGTTTTACTTTCACAGGCAATAACCCCCTAAGTAAAATATATTATTTTCAATCATAATCCACTTTGCATAACACCGCGTCAAAGGTATTAAATACTATTTTTTCAGGTTCGTAGGGAAGATTCGGCAGGATGGCATGCTTTCCCGAAGGGTAAGCATGCTCGGTTTGCATAAACGACATGCTTATTCGACTTCGTGGAAAAAGCATACCGCCCGATAAATGAAATCTCCTCACTCGTAATCGACCTCGCAAAGCACCGCGTTCTCTATATTAAATTCCAATTTTATCGGCCGGTGAGGCAAGCCCTCTATGTTTATCTCGTTTTCGGGTTTGTCAATTATTACCTTCCGAATGACAAAATAGAAATCTTCCATCTCTATCTTTACCGGCACGATCATTTTGAATTGAGGTGAGACATTTTCCTGTTTGACTCGCAGGATTAGGTTATATGTACTATCCGTCTGCGGGGGGAAGCTATATCCGACGACGTATTTTGGAATTTCCAATGAATTGACCCATTGATCCAGAAACCAATCGGCATCCGCGCCGATATATCGCTCCAGAATTCCGGTTAGTTCTTTTAAATTAAACGGCTTATAGCTGTAGGATTCTATAATATCTTGTAGAAACCTTATAAAAATCCTATCCGAATCGGTGTTGAAATCGTATAAGATATAACGAATCATATGGAAAATATAGGCGGCCTTTGAAATAACAAGATCGTCATAACGATGAACTGCGGGATTCGCCAGTCTGGCGCCCATGGTCATGGGAAGACCGTCCGAGCTACCGACTAATATGCTGTCGCGCCAAGCGATTAGGATGCTGTCCGGCAAATACTCCTTGCCCTGCGGATCGGAATTGGCAAGATAGGCGAAATACTCTGCCAACCCCTCGATAATCCATATATCGCTCGGCCGGGTCACATTGACCGCCTGTCCCCACCAGAGATGCGCCAGTTCATGAGATCGGGTGAATCGGTTTCTTATTCTGAAATTATCTTCGAGGCTGGTGGACAACATGGCAATCCCCGCCGCTCCGATTGGATTGGCAAAGGGGGATTCAACAACGCAGATAGTATCATATGGGCAGTTATTCATTATTCTGTTGTAAACGTAAAGATCCCGGGCCAGATCATCGGTGGATTGGTCAAACCAATAGAAATCAGCCATTACATTGAGAAGTGCATTGACTATCACTTGCCTGCGTGAATCCATGGCATCCCCTTTTGAAATCCAATCGTGCAGTTTCGGGGCGAACATATCGACCTTTATTCTATCCTTGGTCATGAAATCAGAGGCATACATGGGGCCATAGTACAGAGGGACGCTTAAAACACTATCGGCGATCGTCCATTGTGCTTCACCATCGAATTTATCTTTATCCTTACCCATAACGGCCCCTTTGTATGCAAATTCATCTTCATCGGGGTAATCCAACCTGATATTAAAAGTGGACCTGTCCGGACAAAGGTTGGCCGGATACCAGGGTGCCTGTTCATCCGCGAAATATATTTCCCATTCATAAATAAACGGCTTGCCGTCGTAGGCGACTAGGATTTCATATTCTTTGTTGATTTGCAGAGGGGGGTCCCACCAGACTCCGAAACCGGGATTGCCATCCCATCCGAAAATCGGAATGGGAGTTCCCTGGGAATCGGTTACCGACGACACCTCTAGATCTCCGGATAAATCAAAATATGTAAATCGAGATCCTCCCCGAAGCGGTTTGAATCGAACCGTGCATTCGCTTTCGATTTTTCCTATCCCATTGACTTTCGCATTTATATCATAATGAGTGATATCCATTGATATAAATCCTCTTTGCTCCGGCAAAAGTCCGTTAGGCGAATATGCCGCTAGAATCTCCGGATGCTTACCTTTTTCGACATAGCGATATATCCTGCAATATTCCTCGCATACCGGATCCTCGCAATAGACAAGATCCCCGATTTCATCAATCTTGAATCTGGCCAGGAAGCACGAAACCGGTTCTCCGGAAAGCATTTCACCCATGGCCCTCAAATGCGGATTGAAGCCGAGATATTCGTCCAGATCATCGTTAAAACGGGTGACCTCCCTCCAATCCTTGGATTTTACCTTGTCTCTTTTAAATAAAGAGGTATCCAGGGCGGCTATTTCCTCGTTGGCCATTATAAAAGTAGCGTTCTTGAATACGTCGTCTATTTTTTCGAGACCACTCACGAGGCTCAGGTACCTTTCTTCGGTCTCAATCGGGGGAGTATAAATAAATCGCCCTTGTCCGTCAAAAAAGATTATCGATGGTTTCTGCACATCGAAATTATACAGCGTTACATCTCCTGATCCGAGATGAATCTGAACGTTGCCTTTATCTATTACCAGGGTATCGATCGGTCCCTGAAGCATACTCCATTTCTTAAAAGAGTCGAAATCCTCGCCCAAATTTTTGATATCGGTGGCATACACCAGTGCCCAACATAGGAATATCGATGATAATATAATAACCGCCCCACGGATAAATTTAATCCCCATCACTATTATCCTCCTTAAATTCATTTTTCAACAAAACGCAGACTAGGGTAACCTGCGACCGGGCGGCGTGCTTTCCCGAAAGGTAAACATGCTCGGTTTGCATAAACGACACGTTTATTCGACTTCGTCGAAAAAGCACGCTACCCGATAATTGAAATCTTCTCATTCATAATCCACTTTGCATAACACCGCATCAAAGGTATTAAATACTATTTTTTCAGGTTCGTAGGGAAGATTCGGCAGGTCTATGGTCATCTCCGGCTGATCGATCCAGAGCTTGAGATGGATATATCTATCGTCCTCAAACAATACTGTAATCGGTACCAGCATCTGAAAATCATCGGGGACTTTCTCCTGCTTTACGTTACAGGTGACTCCGTATTTGCCGTCCTCAGTTGCCGAATATGTATAACCGAATTTATATTCCGGTATTTCCATACCGTAAACCCACTGATCGAAAAACCAATTGACATCCTCGCCGGTGAACTCCTCCAGATGCTTCTGTAGCAGGGCGGTGGTGATCACCTTGCCTTTGAATTTATCCACCAGACTTTTCAGGAAGGCGGCGAAGACATCATCCGATCCCGTTTCATAATCATGCAGGATATATCTTATCATGTGGAAAATGTAACCGCCTTTCCTATAAACAATGTTATTATAATCGGACGATTTAGACGAAGATAGCCTGTATCCCAAAACAAGCGGACCGGCTTTGCTCCCGACAGATTGTACGCTGAGGCCGGCAATTGCGGCTTCACGCCAGATATTCAACATATTTCTTACGGCATCCCTATTTCTGGATGACAATTCGTAAAACCACAAACCGCAATAATTGGCAAGCCCTTCGGTAATCCAAACATCTTTGTAGGACTCATAATCTATCATATGACCCCACCATTGATGAGCTACTTCATGTGCCCGAAACGCCTCGTCCCAGCCCTTTATATCGTCCATCTGGAATGTATCCCATGACAGATGGATAAAGCCCGGTGACCCCTGTCCCGACCCGACAGTATAAATTTCTGTAGCTCGGATAGTATCGAAGGGACATGGCCCCAATATCCCTGTATAAAAAGCCAAGCTATTGGTAACATCGGCCCCCACCGCTCCCAGCATGTCAGCCTGTGATAACTCTCCAAAATAGGCCAGAAGCAAAGCCCACCTGGTATGATCTACGCTTTCAAGCAAATATACTTTCACCGGAGCAAGATTTTCGATGTTAAATTCCCTGGTTTCGAACACCCCGATGTTAAATGAGATATATTCGACCGGATTATTGACTTTCCAGTGGCAGGTACCTATATCGCCCTCTTCAACATAGTCGATAAAATCTCCACAGGAGACGATTTCAAGCTCCTTTGGAGTATTATAGATCAAATCAAACGTGGCGATATCTCTAATAGGATTTTCGGGATACCAATAAGTTTTCGCTTTTACATAAAATACTCCATAGGCGTCCGAGAGACTCTTGCAGTCGTAATCTATTTCTATATAATCGGTATGGCCGAACTCCGG
>CP070742.1:502112-517378 GCA_020348065.1 Candidatus Zixiibacteriota bacterium | reverse complement strand
TCGATTTCATCAAGATTCACTCTGTTACCGTAAATTTTTATAAATCTCTTTTTCCGGCCTGTAACATAAAAATAGCCATCGTCATCATACAACGCTATATCCCCGGTTTTCAATACACCTTTAAGTTCATCGCCCTTTGCCAAATCGCTTGCGCTTGTGGCATATCCCAGCATGACGTTGGGGCCCTGATAAACAAGTTCCCCTTGAATGTTGGGATCGTTAATCGTATTGCCGTTATCATCGATCAAACTCATCCTGCCCCCCGGTATGGCGATTCCGATACTCCTGTATTTTTCCAGGGCATCTTCGGGCGGCAGGTATGATATACGGGCGGTGGCTTCCGTTTGACCATACATTATAAAAAAGTTTATCTTTTTCTCTTCCGCGAATTCGGCAAATTCCAAAGCGTATATGGGAGTCAGCTTTCCGCCTGCCTGGGTCATGGTTTTCAGACTGCCCAAATCCATTTTAAAGAACCTTATCCTTCTTAGGATCTCATAATTATACGGCACCCCTGCTATGGAAGTGGCTCTAGCCGAAAGGAAATAGTCCCAGAAAGGACGAGAGACCAGAGAATCGTTTGTCAGTAAAAGCGTCGCTCCGACTTTTAGATGGCTGTTTATAACCGAAAGCCCGTACGAATAATGCATCGGCAATGTCGTTATCGGTTTTTCATCTTCATGGAGTTTTAGATATTCAGCGATTGAGTTCGCGTTTTCATCGAGATTTAATGCCGTCAATCGTACCATCTTCGGGCTTCCTGTACTTCCCGAAGTCGACAGCAGCAACAAGAGATCCGAATTGATTTCCTCTTCTCGCGCGATACCGGTTTCCTCTAAAAAATAATTTTTAAAATTGAATTTGGACCTGCCTTCATTGACAGGTTGCCAGATGTAATCCGGTTTATATAAATTTTTAATATTATCAAGAGAATTTTTATCTACGTTGGATGGCAAGAGTATCCCGGCAGAATTCGATCTCAAAGATCCGATATATCCGACCAGAGCCTCAAAACAGTTTTTGCATAAGATAAAAATAAGGTTTTTTTTTCTGGAATCGAGATTTTCTATAAACTTATCGCTTTCCTCCAATAAAGATTTATATGTGTATTTTTTGCCTTCCGGTTCGATTGCGACGATTTTATCTTCAAACCGCTTAAGATCGCTAAAAAAGGTCAAATCAACATGCCTCCGTCAACACCGATAACCTGGCCGGTGATATATGAAGATAAGTCCGAGGCCAGAAACAGGGCGCAGTTAGCAACATCTTCGGTAGTACCTATCCTTTTCATTTTAATGGAATCCATACGTTCCTTATATTTTTCCGGAGACAGTGACCTTACCATATCGGTATCTATGAACCCGGGAGCTATAGAATTCACCCTGATATTATAAGGGGCGAGTTCCTTGGCGGCCGATTTTGTCATACCCAGAAGCGCTGATTTGCTCCCGCTATAAACGACCTGGCCGGCGTTGCCGCTTACACCGACTATGGAGCTGATATTAATAATAGACCCCTTTTGATTCTTCATCATTAACCTTGACGCATATTGCATTATATAAATAATAGCGAACGTGTTTACAGAAAAAACATCGTTTATTATTTTCCTATTGACCATACCCAGAAGATTATTGTCCAATATGCCGGCATTATTAACGACAACATCGAGGTTTTTTGTAATTTTAATTAATTCTTTAAAAGAATTCTTAACCTGGTCGGGATCGGAAACGTCAAAATAAAACGGAGAAAATTGAATTTTATATTGATCTTTCAGTCTCGCGGCCAATTCATCGAGGGAACCCTCGGTCCGGCCGTTAGCTATAATATTGCACCTGTTCCGAGCAAAAGTTTCGGCAATCGTTTTGCCTATACCCCGATTGGCGCCGGTGATCAGGGCATATTTCCCGGATAACATCTAAAACCCCACATCATATTTCTTTAATATTTCTTTTGCCTTACCGAATGAGCTCATATCAATCACGTCGTCCGTATCCAGCATTATGTCAAAACCGCCGTCAATGGCGGCAACCAATGACATGTGCGCGACCGAATCCCATTCCGGAATAGAGTTATACTCCAGACTGTCCATAACTGTTTCAATCTTAATATTCAGGGCTTCTGAAAAGATTTTTCTCAACTTCTCGGTATTATCCACTGATGAACCTCCGAAACCTTATAATGCGATACCTTTCAATAAGATGATTCGATATATCCCCCGAAAGTTCTGTTCCAACACATTTCTTCTCAATATCGCCTTTTTCTCCTAACTAACGTCATTTCCATAAGATACACTGGCCAATTTTTCAAATTAAGTTTTTTTGCCAGTCTTGTCAATTGAAAACTATACGGCTCATTTATTTAAGCTTTCAGTTATCTATTTTATTTCTATCGGTTATGGTCCGATCTTTGCTTAGCTTAAAAGATTTGACTTGACAATCAAAGGGTTTGAACCATATTAAAAACGGATATAGATTTATCCATTATAAACAAAGGAGGAATTATGCGTCGCCCAATATTGATATTTGGGATAATGACATTAATGGCCTCCAATATATGGGCTCAGGTGACATTCCTGGAATCCTATTATGAACTGAATATGCTTCAGTATGATTTTAGTTCGGGGATTTCAATCATCGATATCGACACTGACAACGTCAACGAAATATTTTTGGTTAATTACACCGGCAGTCATAGGCTATATGTACGGCAGGGAGATTCCTTTACCGATATGAGCAATTACTATGGAATAAACGGCATCAATAATAATTATCTAAATGTAACGGTAGCCGATGTTAACATGGATTCTCTCCCGGATTTCTATATTACCGGGGCAGATTTTGGAAACAGAGCCAGGCTTTTTGTTAATAATTCTCCTGATCCTTTTAATCAAATGGCATCCCAATACAACCTGAACATGATCAACTCTATCGGAGCCGCCTTCTTTCAATTATCTCCGTCGCATGGACTTTGTATTCTTAAAAGCGATAGATTAATGCAATACTCCGACGGTTCATTTATAGATATCACGCCGGGGTCGGGACTGGAAGATATCGAGAACGTTCATTGTCCGGTATTCTTCGACATCGACGGAGATTATGATGATGATTTATTCATTGCCGGCAACTGGGAGTTAAACTACGGAGCTCTGTTCCGCAACAATGGCGACGGCACATTTACTGATATATCTACGAATACAAACCAGGGCGGTTTCGGATTTGGACAGGGAGTCACTTTCGGCGATATTGACAATGACAAGGATTTTGATATCTATTTATCTTCGGGTTTCGGCACAAATACTATGTGGGAAAATGACGGTACGGGCTTTTTCACAAATATTACTGAGCAATCACATACAGGGTGCCAGGGTTATAGCCGCGGAGCCAGTTTTGCCGACTTTGACAATGACGGAGATCTCGATCTATTTATAAACAGATCTACCGAGTCCAAAATGCTATATCTTAACGATAGCACCGGCGTTTTCACGGACGTAAGTATCCCGTCCGGAGTTTATCTGCTGGGTAACGGCTTCGGGTGTTCAACCGGGGACATTAATAATGACGGTCAGATGGATATTATCGCGGCCAACTGCTGCTATGAGCAGAATTTTGTTTTTATCAATCAAAATGCCGACACCAATTTCGTTAAAATCAAAGTTAAGGGACGCAATACAAATACGCTTGCTTTAGGGGCGATCGTTGAGCTTTTTTCTCAGGAACATGGAGACAGGTATTATAAGCTCAAGGCTATGCGAGAGATATCCAGCCATGCGACTATTCATGGAACAAACGAGCTGGTGGTGCATTTCGGCACCGGCAACGCTTCGCGGCTTTCTGTACGCATTCATTTCCAATCAGGCGCTATCGCGGAAACAACCAACGTAGAACCCGGCAGCACGATTATAATGGAAGAACCTGAAATGGTTGCTATTGATAATTTAGACGTTGAACTGCCGTCAAGACCGCTAATTGCCCGAGCTTATCCTAATCCTTTCAACAATTCGACGACTATTTCTATGGTCGGTGGGAATAGCGAATATTTTCAAATTAGAATTTACAATATTTTAGGCGAAAGAATCAGATCCGAGAGAATAGTCAATAAGAGTCCGTTAACCTCCTTTTATACCTGGGACGGCTGCGACGACAGCGGCGCTGAAGTTGAAAGCGGAATTTATCTGATAAAGGCGCTTTCGGGTGACAGACAGACCAGGCTTAAGGCAACTCTTTTAAAATAATTCCAAAACTAATTTGTTAATTAATGGGGATTATAAAACGCGGCACGAAACATTATGTGAATTGTCCATTTATCATAATCGGATTTTCCGGTATTAATTCCGCTGCCCGCAACCGTCAACCGTCAGTATTCCTTATACATTATAGTCTGCAAATCAAGCGGCTTGCCGACTATAAAAAACCGGGCTTCTCGTATAAGAAGCCCGATTCTTAACAAATTCGATTTGCCCTGAGTTTAAAAAATGCCTTCGCCCTACTATTCCGTCGGCGGGCAATCAGCGCAGTAAATTGGTCCGGGGCCTCCTTTGAAGTAGGCCACGCCGTAAGTGATATCCAGACCGTTATAATTGCAGCTGCCGTTGACATCGCCGCAATAGTGCCAGGTATTGCAGTCGGGAATGGGACACTCGGGACACAAAGGAGCGTTGCCGCCCTTGAAGTAGGCTACGCCATAGGTTATATCGAGACCATTGTAGTTGTTGCTGCCGTTAACGTCACCGGGTACATACGGACATCCGGCGAGAACGCAAGGATGATCGTCACAGTTCAGGTAACGGTTCCAATCGTATCCTCCCAAGCCGAGACACTCACTCTCGAGATTCATAGTACAGAGAATGATACCCGCGTCCTCATAGCAGCAGCGTCCCACCGGCGGCGGGGGCTCGCCCACGTTGCAATCCGGGATAACCAATCCGGCGGCGGTCGCGGCGCGGGATTGGACATCGGACAACGAAGCTCCGCCGATTACGGCGATATTGATGGTAACCGAATCGCCGTTCGCTATGGTGTGCGGACCGGAGCTTAACAATGATGACATATCGACATGCATGCTGTCGGCGATTGAATCGCCCGGAGTGCTCATCAGAGTGTAGAGCTCCGACATCAACCAGCCGCCGCCCGAAGGTCCGGTCGGATAGATATGATCTTCCTGGCTTACGGCGGTCATGGAATTCAGATTGACCTCATCAGCGTTTGCCAGACATAAGCCATAGAAGATCGTATCCGCCAAAGGCGATTGGATAATAACGTTATTGGTCCAGTCGAACCGGACCGTATCGCCGCCATCAGGATCGATATCCCAGTCGAAATAGACGCCGGCGTAGAAATCGCTTAAGGTGGAGCCCCTGTTATTGGTAATTTTGAAGCTGTGAACGAAAATATCGTCCTCAGGCGACGTTAAATAACCGTGACCACAGTATTCAACAGAAACGCCTCCGAGAACATCATTATCGTCATATCTCGATGTAGGATGGAAGGGATCAACCATATTCAGACCGGTAACGCCCCTGTATTCGAAGCAATCGGTAACTCCGGGATTGTAATAGGCGAACATGGTATCAGGAGAATTACCCATGACTAACGTACCGGCGAAGTTGGCGGGATCGTTATCGTTCCAACCGTAGGTATTTCCCTGGGCATCGGTTTCGCCGAGCGGACCGAAGTTGCTGACCCCGCAGTCCGGAATATTGCCGGTTTCCGCCAATCCGACAGGCTGCACGCCTTCGACTATGTACAGGTTGTAATTGACTATACAGTTCGGCGGAGCCCATCTATCAATATATAAATAATAGGTGCCTGGCTTCAGAAAAACCTGTTGGAAGCCGTGCGGTGCCGCCGCGCCCAGGCCGGATGTGGCAATGCATCCGCCTTGAGCGCTCTCAGGAGGGCAGAAATCATCAAGAATTATACTCGTCCAAACTGAGGTATCAGGATCCAGGATTATGTCCAGAACGATAGTTTCGGAAACGGTAAACTCGTAAACGTGATCTTCCCCATCAACAAAATAATACGGATTGATGCAGGAGGGGGGACCGTAGTAATTATTACCGGCGCCGCAGGTAGTAGCGTTCATATCGGCATATGGGATGGCGGTATTTATATCCCCGATGACGGTGTTTGTCTGGCACGGTGGAGTCGGCTCGACGGTAACCCAAATAACATATTCATTGTTTACGCTGCCTGATCCATCGCATAGAAGGTCAACATACCAGTTCTGGGGCCCCGCCCACAGCCAGTAAGTACCCGGCCATACTATATAACTGACATCAATGGTGTCACCTACAACGATGGTGGTATCGAAGTCCAGTTGATCATAATCCACGCAATCTTCGATGCCCGCGTCCATTAAAAGCAGCTGTAAAGGAAAGTCTGCCGTGCCGGTACAGGTAATTTCTGCTGGTACGGTAACCACCAAACTGTACCAATCGGTATCGCGATAGGTAAGCGTATCATTCGGGTCTTCGGGATTAATGTGCTCAAAGACGCCGGATCTGCCGCAGATGGTATCCCCGGCAGAGACGCTGACAAAGGGGTATGGGGCCGAATCAGCGTTACATCCGCTGTTGTAAACGTCATCATAGTTGAAATAGCAATCCGGTTCCCCTTCGGCCATACCTCCCGGCGGGCAATCAACCAGAATCGAGGGATAACCGCCACTGTATCTGGCTGGCTCGCTAACGATCATACCGTCCCGAACTTTATACGGTAACATCAAGGCTCTAAGGGCCTCCTGTCTTTCCAACTCAGCCTTTATCTTGGCCTCAATCATGGCCTGCTCGGCTTGATCGGTCTTATCGCGCCCGTCGAAGGCCAGGGCAACTCCCAACAAAATTGTAAATGTCATTACAAATGACATTAACAGTATTTTTCTCATATTAAAAATTCTCCCCAGTACAGTACTAAATTAAAAACATCTTAATAAGTTTTGTAAACTCCGGCCCTGATTTCCTGAGTTTAACAGTTAATATATCAAGGAAAATGATCGAACTTTGTTCGCGATATCACCTCCTTTTTTTAAAGTCCAAAAGAAAGGAAGAATGTTATGATTTAGAAATAACTAATTGTAAAAACAGCTCAAATACCGGCCAATCGAAAGAAGACTGCTTTTCACCCCATAGCCACCGTCCAATCTCCGATTTATCTATACGCTGCCGTTTATATTTTAACAAAAAACGTTAGGATTGTCAATAATAAAGTGAAATTGAAACAGATTATTTAAATTAAAGTAATTGTTTATGACACTCTCTTAACCGCCCCAATAATAATGAGTTATGTAGATTTTTCCGCCCCCGAAGCCCCTGCCAGACAGCCCGTAGAAAAGGCGGCCTGGAGGTTAAATCCCCCTGTGTCAGCGTCGATATCGAGTACCTCGCCGGCGAAATAGAGATTTTTCACCAGACGCGATTCCAGGGTTTTCGGATTTACTTCTTTTAAACAAACGCCGCCGGCCGTTATTATGGCTTCGTTAAAAGATCGATGACCGGTTATATCCAGCCTGAAGTCTTTAAGCCATAATCTCAGTTTTTTTCTTTCCGCGGAGCTAACCTGATGGCAAAGTTTTTCGCCCGGAATCCCGGTTAATTCTACGCAGACCGGGATCAGTTTTTGCGGAAGGAGCAATTTCAAAATCGATCTGAATTTTTTATTTCCGTGAGAGTTTAAATCGCGGAGCAGGCGAATATCGAGCTTCTTTTCGTCCAGAGCCGGTTTGAGATCGATGGAAATAAACACTCTTTGTTTCTTCCTGAGCAGATCCACCACTATTTTACTGATAGTCAGGATTATCGGCCCGGAGACGCCGTAATGAGTAAACAGCATTTCGCCGAAAATATCTCCCACCTTTTTGTCGTCGGCCATTACTTTCAATCCGATATTCTTGAGGCTTAGCCCCTGAAGACGCTTTGCGACATCTCCCCTTGTTTCGAGGGGTACCAGAGCGGGCCTGATAGGGATTATTCTATGTCCCGCCGATTCTGCAAGCCTGTAGCCGTCGCCAGTGGAACCGGTAGCGGGATATGACGCTCCTCCGGTAGCAATTATTACCTTATCCGCAATGTATTCCCCGGCCGTCTCGCTTTTCTGTAAATTTACATATTTTACGCCGGCAATATTGTTTTCGTTTATGATCAGACCTTTTACTCTTATACCGGTTCTGATTTTTACGCCATTTCCTCTCGCCCATTTCAACAGGGCGTCCGCCACCTCCCCGGCGTCGCCGGATAATGGAAAAACCCGTCCTCCCCGCTCGAAGGCGGTTTCAACTCCCAATTTTTTTAGAAACCTTATCAGATCATCAGAATAGAAATGATCGAATGCACTTCGAAGGAATCTCCCGTTAGAGCCGAATCTTTTTATAAATTCGGTCAGCGGGGCTTTATTGGTAAGGTTACATCGTCCCTTGCCGGTAATACCGAGTTTTCTCAGCGGTTTGCTCTTCTTTTCGAGTACGATTACCCTGGCGCCTGAGAGAGCGGCCTGTCCGGCCGCCATCAATCCCGCAGGCCCGCCGCCGACAACCAATATGCGTTTATTTCTCACTATTTTACTATTTTTGCGATTTTCTTAAACCTGTCTCCCATAGCCACCTTGAGCAGTTCGAAAAGAGCCATTTCCACGCTTGTCAATTTGGCGCCGAGATCCTTTATCGTTTGTATCCCTATCAGCTTGTTTTCAAGCGTCCTGGACGAGACGGCGTCGGCAACCAGATAAACCTCGTAGCCCTCCGCCAGTAGATCCGATGCGGTCTGATAGACACAAACATGGGTTTCCATGCCCGCCAGCAGAACCTGCTTGCGTCCCGCAGATTTTAATTTTTCCATGAAATCCGGATTGCCGCAGCAGCTGAAACTGCTTTTTTCCAGGGGCGAAAGCCCCTCCAGCAATCCCTTTATCTCCGGTATGGTCGGGCCCAGCTTGTCGGGAAGCTGTTCGTTCCAGATTATCGGCATCTCCAGCGCCCGGGCTCCCCTGATTAGTCTGGCGACGTTCTGGAAAAACTGCTCCTTGTTGTGCATCAGCGTAGCGAGCTTTCCCTGAATATCAACAAGCGTTAAAACGGCGGTTTCTATTTCAAGCATTCTTTCCTCCTTGCTTGAAAATAATATTTTATAAACGATTTTTCAACCGTTTCGAAATCCGGTAAGATTAAATCCGATTTTAGGCAACCGGTTTTGATTTATGAGGTTGGCGGGCAATCGGCGCAGAATTGCAGGTTTGACCCGCCTTTCAAGTACGCGACCATATAGGTCACGTCCAGGCCGTTGAAATTACAGCTTCCGTTGACATCGCCGCCCACATACCAGATATTGCCGGCCGTGCATTCGCATGGATAAGGCGGCGGCGGTCCTCCCTTTAAATATGAAACCGAATAGGTTACATCCAGACCGTTAAAATCGCCGCTGTTGTTAACATCGCCTGTAAAATAGTCGCATTCGGATGGGATGGGCTCCACCACGATATCCTCGGTATTTCCGAAAACGCCCCAACCGGAAACGTTATTGGCCCTCGCGCGATAGGAATATACTCCAAGCTGCTGATCGGTAATCTCATAACTCGGTGAGGCTATGTTATCGTCAATAATCACGACATCGGAATAGGTCTGGACCGGATAGATCTCATCAACAAACATACCGGTATACGATACCAAGACATCGGTATCGTAACGGAAGCGGATATACACGTTTTCCCCAACATACGAAATCAAGCTATAAGATTTTCTCACCCATCCGCCCGAATTACCGGTATAGGTATCGAGAGTCTCGAAATTAATGCCGTCGGTGGATAGTTCAACGAAACCGTAGTCACAGTCTGTTTCTATCTCGTAATTGATATAGAACGTCAAATTGATCGGTTCATCGATCCTGACGGGGGATGCCAGAGTCATAATGGAATGATAGCTGTCGGCGCTACCCGAATTATAACTATACGATCCCGAATGATGGGTATCGGAAATGGAATAACCTTCGAGAATCCAGTTCCCGGAGCCGTCCTCAGCGCCATCAGTAATTACGGATTCCCCCGAAACCTCCTGCAATTCGTATTTATTGGGAATAGTATCGCCAGTAATCATACCCCATGAAACGGTATAATTTCCGGTATAGCTCGTGTTCATTTCCTGAATCCAAGGCCCCCCCGGGAGAATTGCCCTCCAAATATTATCGGCGAGCAGGGAAAACGCGAGGTTATAATTGCGATGAATAGCAACAAGACCGGGAATGCTCGATTGATCCGGCCATCTTGACCCGGCTTCCGCGACAAATCCGAATATTCTGTTTTTCGCGGTAGTCTCACCATAGGAATAGTCAGAGGAATTGCCGTTACTGCGATTCAATTGCTGCCAGCTCGTACCAACATTATAATCGGAATAAGTCGCCAGCGAAACGCCCAATGACCTGTAAAGGTGGTGGTCAGGTGTGAAAAAGTGGTCGTAACTCCAGGAGTGAAGAATTACTTGGGCTCCGCCATGATAATGTATAGCGAGCTGAAAATCGTGGTTTTCGCAAAGCCGCATCACTGCCTGGTTTTCGGGTTCCGAGCCGGCCGAAGGACCGCGGTAAGCTTCGCTTGACGGGTAAGGAGAGGAGCCAATGTCATCATAACCCCACATATAGGTGTAATTGCGGTTATTATCGACACCATAACTGTCACCGTTATTGCGCCGATTTTTTCTCCACGACCCGCCGCCATTGGGAGCTGTATACTGGTTATAAAGATAACCGTCGGGATTAACCACCGGAATAAGCCATACCTGCCTGTTGTTTACTATATTGGTCGCGATCGGATTTCCACCATAATTTTCGCAGAGCCACTCTGCGAAATCGATGCAGATCTCGCCGCCGATTGGTTCGCTGGAATGAGTATACCGGTAAAGAGTACTTCCGGTTCTTCCTCCTCTAAATTTACATTATCCGAGACCTTTACGGCCCAGATGGCATTATTCTCATGGGAATGGCCGATACTATCGACTTTCAGAATTGCGGGGTAATCGTTCTGGAGAGAATCGAGCTTGGCGACAATTTCGGAAAAAGTGCGAAATCCCCCCATTGTCAAACCGACGAATTGCTGAGAATAGTGTTTTTCGACATCGGGGATAAGTATATCGAATTCGTATCCGAGAGCCGAAACCGCCTGCAGCTCCATGCTATTCACATAGAGATCGATATAGCCGTCATCGAAATTGTACGCCGCCACGGATTCACCGGCACCGGTTTTGGTCAGGATCTCGATTATATCCGATTTATCGGCTATGCTTATACGCAACAGACTGTAGACTTCCGCACTTACAGACTGCAAACACAGACCGAAAAAGACAAAAATAAATAAAAAGCTGTATCTTGTTAGTCTCATAACTCTCCCCGCGAAATTTTTACATCCAATTCTCTCTTCAAAATGTTTAAGTTATCAAAATAACGGTAGCCACTCCGGCTCCCATTTTGTAGTTCGCCTCTATTTCAGAAGCACCATCTTCTTGGTATCGGTGAATTCATCCATGCTGATTCTATAGAAGTATATTCCCGTGGAACAATCCTTGGCATCCCAGGTTACGCTCCGGTATCCCGCGGCCTGGAAATCGTCCACCAAAGTCTCAATCTTCCGTCCCAGAAGATCAAATATCTCAAGAGTGACATGGGAAGCCTCAGGCAAGGCGTATTTGATGGTTACCCTGGCGTTAAACGGATTGGGATAACTGCCCAGAAGCGCGAATTCTTTCGGAAGATCGACAGCGTCCGCCTCATCCGTAATCGACGTGGGTTCACATTCTATGCGCTCAACCTTGAAGGCGTCGATGCCGCCTTCGACGATGGAATTCCCGCCCAGGTCGGAGATCTCGAACCGCACTTTTACCTGATTGCTGGGAGTTATGAAGTCGCGGAGCAGTAACTCACGTTCCGTCCACCCGTACTCGGTAAAGGGTCCGATTACCTCGGCCGTAACCCAGCTGGCGCCGTTATTGGAGGATACATAGGTTTTGAAATAATCGCAGTTGGGATTATTGCCCCAGTAGTTTGTGTACCAGAGAGCATACGTGATTAAGATATGTTCACCAGCAAGATCCATTGCCGGCGAAATCAGGTACGTGTAACCATTATCAACGTCGGTGGGATTGTTGCCGTTGAGATAGCAATTCCCGGAGCCGTCATAATCGGCGGGCGGATTGCCGGCATTCCATAAGGATGTGTCTATCGGTATGGCCCTTACCCATGAGCCGCCGGTTAAATCGACAGAGTTTTCGACGGTCCAACCGAGATCATGTTCAAAGTCATCCTCCAATAAAGTCGTAAAACCGCAGCCGGAGTAAAGCGCGAACGCCGAAAGCGGGGCGTTTAACGGATCGGTCACGGTTTCTCCCTGGTCAGCCTGGGCGCTGAAGTAATAAAAAACTTCTGCGCCACAATTCAACGCGGGAAACACGGCCCGGTATACGTTGGGTGAAACGACCTGCATTTCGATGGAAACCCAGCCGGAACCGCTATTGTAATTAAGCATGCCGGTGTTGGGTACCGGATTCTGAACCGACGGAACCACCTCAACATCGATAATCGTCCCCCCGTGCGGATCGATCATATCCGGATGTCCGTTGGGATAGACAAATTCAATCAGATGAAGTTCGGGACAATCCATGCTATGAGCGCCAAAACCGGCGCAAAGCTCATCGTAATGCGGCGTGCCGTCATAGATGTTTCCATTATCGTCATCGAGTGTGAGATAATCGATAGTAATTTGCGGAGTGATCATATTGCCGGAATGGAGCAATATGGCATTTACCGCGAGGTTGCCGATAATATCCATATAGGTATGGGGATAATTAATTTCGAGCGCGAGCCTGGCATCCCAGACACAACCGGACAGAAGCTGACCGCAATAATGGATCTCTCCGGTGCAGGGATATTGCAGTGTGTTATCCGCTGTCCTAATACCCTGGCTACAGTCATTTCGCCAGCCTAAACCGGCAATCGGATCGTCCGTGATTAAAACGCCCATTACGTCACCCATACCTTCTCCATACTGACCCTGCCGGCTGCCGGCCATATTTACAAGATGGTGTCCATATTCATGGTGAACAACCGTGGAAAACGCCATATTAGCGCAGCCGTCTCCGGAGAAATGGAAATTTATCGAACTGTAATCGTAGTACGCGTTGCAGTGACGACCATAATCATCAAGGTTGACATTTACGGGAAACTCATTCTCCTGTAAGCCGGGATAAGAGGGATTGTACATTAAGGCAAAATCACGAACAACATTGGCCTGCAAGTAACCGTTGACCTGGGCTCTATCGAATTCAGATAAATTGTCTTCATTGTGCAGGAAATTCGCCGGGCCGGGAGGGGTCAGGGTATCAACCAGCTGTAGGTTCTGCCCGGAATTATTGGCTACTCTGATCCACCGGCCCCTGAGTTGCGATATTACTATCACATCGGAACTATCGCTGTTGGGAATTATAAAATCGCCGTCCGCATCTGCAAAAGCCGAGTTTCCTCCCTGTATCGCCACCAGTGAATACGGCATCGGCGTTAAGATTTCATCGCCACAGGTATCGGCGCCGGGACCCTCGGTAGCCATTCCGCTCACGTTACCGGTTATGTCAACATTGAGAATCATATCCTCGGAATACAGGATCTCGCCCGTTTGCGCGTCAACAAGAAGCAGCCATTTTTTATAGTCCGGCATGACATATAAGCCGTTATCGGCGATTATCTCCATGGCCACCCTGGGAAGATCGACAACCTCTTCGCCGTTACCAGCCCATACAACCATCCGGGGCTCGCTGATATTCACCAGTTTGGGAAAAAATGATTTTGCAACTATAAAAGCCATGTTTTCATTGATCGAGACGCTTACAGGCGCTGTAAAATCGCCCAGGTCTTTCAGGGATGACGCGGCCAGAACCAGAGGATAGTCTTCCCGGTTTAAAACCAGGAGCCGCAAATCCGACCGGAAAACCGGAATATCGCCGCTGTACTGCGTATAATAAACCAGGGTAAACTTATAATCGCCGGTATCACGATTGTACATAACGGGCTGAGTATGCCTGCCGTCATAAAGGACGCTTACGGGACGAAGTTCCTCCGATCTAATCCCGTAGATTTCCGCATAATTCTGCCGGAACCGCTCTGCAGCTTCTTCCGGGCTGGAACCATATCCAAATTGTTTACCATAGATGCGAGCAATCTGATCGTTTTCCGAATACATTTTTAATCCGGGATATTCGGCATTCAAACGGGAAATCGCTTCGCTTTTCGAGCCGTGGTCAAAGGCGAATAAAGGCGTACATGCAATCGCCACCATCAGAACCGATGCCGCAAGATTCCCACCAAATTTCATCAGCCACTCCCAATCTTTAATTCTAATCCTTGAATTCTATTATCTTGCCTTTCAATCTTAATTAATAGCAGATTTAAAAATAATCAAGATCAAAAATGTCCTCTATCACCCATTTTAATTAAAACAATATAGACATATTTTACGTTCCGTTTTTCTGGCATAAGTTATGACTGTTTATTGAAATAAATGGAAAATAACAAAATGGGGAACCTCAGACTTTTACATGCAGCCATTTGCCGTTACGAAAATACATAAAATATGCTATCGCCGAGACCGCGGTGGCACAGGAGATCGACCACCATACCGCAACCTCATTCAAACCGAAAAGTTGAGTGGTAATATAGATAGCGGGTATCTCCAGAAACCAGGAATGAATAATATTGAACATCATGGCCGGACGGTTCTCCCCCACACCGGTATAGACATTCTCTATCATCAAATGAAATCCCAGGAACGGAAATCCGATTGCGAGAATCCTTAATAAAATAACGCCGATTCTGACAATATCGGGATCGTCGAAAAACCTGCCCATAATAAAATCAGCGCCTGAAAACACGATTAATCCCATGAGAGTCATAATGCCCACACCGAGAGCGATAGATTGATAAGCGGTCTTTTTCGCACGTTCTTTTTTATTCGCGCCAAGATTGTGGCCGATAAGTGCTGAAAGTCCCAATCCAATTCCTACCAATACCATTATTCCGAACGCGGAAATCCTGATTCCTACTCCATAGGCCGCCACCACGCCGACACCGAATACGGCTATCATCGGCATAACCACGATCCTGGCCATGGAAAACGACAGCGATCCTATAGCCGATGGGAATCCGATCTTGAGAATTTGCCACATGGACGATATCCGGACATGCTCTTTGCTTCTGAAATGAAGTCTTACATTGGCGCCGCCCGAAAAAAACAAAACCATCCCCGCGG
>CP070742.1:493711-502012 GCA_020348065.1 Candidatus Zixiibacteriota bacterium | reverse complement strand
GGCTGTTAAAATAGCCTCAAATGTGTAAATACCCAATCCGCTCCGGTAATAGACGCTGTCAAACTGGACAATTGCTGTATCCGCATAGTTGGTATAGAAATAGATAATCCTCCCGTCTATAGACGGATCGAGGTCACCCCAAAAAACGGCAATCAAATTGTTTGGGGCGCAAGTATTTGGTATTGGGTAATTTGAATGGGCGGTTTCTGGACCACTGGTAAAAGAAAGCCAGCCGTTGGAACAGATTCGTATCGAATTGAAGAGATTATCATAGAACGGCATCGTAAATCCGAGAGCAAAAGGTCCCTTGTTTTCGTCGTTACGGAAGCTCAGGGGCTGGCCGATTCCGGAAACGTCCACCCAAGTGAATATCGGCCCGTTTGGTTCATTTGAATCGTACCACCTATAACCGAATCCATCGGGTCCGCCGAAATCGGCGGTCATGGGCGGGTCGGATTCGTCATCCGGAGACTCGAATTTGGGACCGTTATATGTAACGTTTAATAGGTCTCCATCTCTCTCATGGATAATATAATCGCCCCGGTTACGATCTATTCTTATCGGATCGATTGTCTCCGGAGCGGGAATCGAGCCTTCAGATAATAATAAACCTGTGGTCGGGGTAAGGGAATATATCAGCATACCGTCACCGTTGTTGCTGACGGTTAAAGTCTGATTCGTGGAGGTTCCCGGCTGCAGTTCAATATCGAATGACGAAGGATTATAGGCGATTGACGGATTCCCTTCGTCGATCAGCGATCCCCCGTTTACGACGAAAGCATCCAGGTACCAGCCGTCGTAGTTGTTATTGTAAAGGTTCGAGCCGAAGCGGAAGCGGAATTTGACGATTTGATCGGTATAATCGCTGATATCGAAAACCGCCTGATCCCAATCGGATGATGCGGAAAATCCGGGCTCGTAATCGAGGGCGAGGACGTCGGGATCAGGATAATTGCCGAAAGGTATGATAAGCTCCCACGTTGTGCCGCCGTCAACTGATATCGAAACATTGCCTCCGTCTACGCCTCCGACTACGGGGACGAGGCTGTATTCTGTCTCATACCAGTGATAGAAGCTCATGGAGGCGATATTGTCTTCTATCAAGTAGTATCTTGTCTCAAGCCCGTCATCGGCGTTTCCCGGATACTGCCCGCCGAGTACGGTGGCCCAGACTTTCGAACCGTTAAACGCCGAATCCGGGCCCGATGTCGGCTGGCCCCATTGCCATACCCCTTCACCGACCCAGCCGGCGTCGTCGTTTTCGAAAGACTCGAATGGATTGAGCGCGAAGTTTAATTCCGGATTGCCTCCGACCGGAATGAATACCGAGTCCTCACCGATACCGAAACCTGAAGCCCTTGCCCGAATCAAGTATCCTGATCCTCCCGGAATTTCCGGGAAGAAATAGTAACCGGCCATATCGGTGTAAACAGGATCTAAGGGGGCGTCGACGACCTCCATAGTGGCGCCGACAACGGCGGTTGAATCTTCACGGTTTATCACAAAACCATGCAGACTGGCCGAAGGAGCAACGAGCAAGGTAAAATCGAGAGTCGATGTGTCCGCGGCGCTGGCTGTTATAGTATCTTCGGCCGGTAAATAGCCAAAACAGGAGGCTCTGACCGTATAGGCTGTATCGACGGGCAACGCTATTATATAGTCGCCATTCTCATCCGCGAATGTACGCCGGATGATATTTACGACTTCTATTAACGCATCGCCTATGCCGATATTGTTGATATCAGCGACCCTGCCCTGGATATGTCCATATCCGGACTGAGCAAGAAGGCAGGCTTCATAAACATCGATAATACCGTGTCCGAAAGTATTATCCTCGCCGTCGGGATTGTCTAAAGGAAGATCGTGGGCCGTGGAAATTAAAATTTCCTTAATTGTATCAACGTCCAGATCGGGATTGACACCGCGAATAAGAGCGACTGCGCCGGTAACGTGCGGCGAGGCCATGGATGTCCCGCTCATGGTTGTATAATTGCCGCCCGGGATCGAAGAGCGAACGCCCACGCCGGGCGCGACCACCTCAGGCTTTATAACCGTTTCGCCATTAGGACCGCAGTTGGTGGGCCCCAACGAGGAAAAACTCGCTATCGGGAGGTTGGGATTGTTGCCATCAACCGCTCCTATGGAGAAACAGTTATAAGGTGTGGTGCCGCGATCGGCCGGTCTTCTTAAACCCTCATAACTTTCATTCCCGGCTGAAAATATCACCACGGTGCCCGCGGCTTCGAGATTATCGATTGCCTGCCAGAAAGTAGGATCGCAGTGGGGATAACCGTGAGCGTCTGCCAGTCCCCAGGAATTGCCGCAGGCGTCGGGATTATCCTGGGTATTGGGATCGCCGTCGGGATCTACGGCCCATTCAAACGATAGTATAGCGTCAGCCACGGTGCGGGGGATATCTCCGCGGTCGATTGCCGCCGCGGCGATCCACTGAGCGTCTATGGCAACCCCGATGGTGTCGCCGGCCGGCGAACGTCCGCAAATAGTCCCCATGGTATGCGTGCCATGCTGATCGCCGTCCCGCGGAAACGGCCAGTGAGTATCATAGGGATCAAACCAGCTTTCTTCATACTGACCGTTCCCGTTTACATCACCGCGAAACCTGTCGGCAAGGGCCGGATGATTCCCATCAACGCCGGTATCGATATTCATTACTACCCTGCCGGCGCCGGTCCATCCCATGGCCCAGGCGGCCGGAGCGTTGATCCTCTCCAGACCGATCTCAACGCTTTCGATAATATTTTGCGGGTCGGCCTTGACCGGCTCGATGGTCTCTATCGGAAAATTGGAGTAAAGCGCTTCCAGATCCTGCCTGAAAGCTATGGCTTCAATGCCCGCCCTGGTAGCCTCAACCGTAAACAGGTTGGCTATCCAGAACATATGGTAGCTTTTTACAAGCCCCTGAGATTTAAGATCTTCAAGAAACGAAACAACCGCCGGTTGAGTCTCCGTGGCCGCCTCCTGCAGCGCCAGAATTACCCTGCGGTTTCTTTCCGCCAGGGACGCCCTTTCAAGTTTTAGCTGTTTGTTAAGGGATGCAATATCGGCCTGATACTCAAACGTCACCAGGGCTTCGATATAATCGCCGGCGGTAAGCTGATTGAGTTCATTCTGCAGCGATTCATCGATAATCGCGGCATTCAAATTCGTAATCGCAAATAATGATAGAATCAACCATAAAATTGCAGAATTTCTCATCGTTTCTCCTCATTCATATCGCGTAAAACTTTTATGAAATCAAACCGTTATTTTATTATCACTGATTAAATGGCAAAATTAGTGCCGCATTTTTCAATGGCTTGGACGTATTTGGGTCGTCTCCGTAAATCTTTGCCTGCCCCTTTCTTAATTACAATATCCTGATAGATCGTGAATAACGCCTTTAATATTAAGAGGATTCTTAAGCACAACCATATTCATACGATCAACACTTCAACAATGAAGGTCGGTTCCAATAAATATGAGGTTCAAGCGATTACGCGTAAAAAAGTTACAGTATATTGCGATAAAAATTATATTCTATTGCATATGGCATTTCTATTGACCTTTAAAATAACGTTCCCATTACTAGCCGCAATGGAAAGGAGAATCGATGAGTGATTTGAATATGTCGGTAAAAGAGGCCTTGACGGCTGCTATCGAAATAGGAAAAAAGGGTATAACCTCTTTTCGGATACCGCTAAAGGCCATAGAAAAATTTAATCAGGAATTCCTTTCGGGTGAAAATGTCGATCCCGATGATGTGATCGCCGAAATGACGGAATACAAGCCGCAGAAAACCATAGATGAGCTTTTCAAAATCTTTCGGGGACGGTGCCCCTGGACGGAAGGGCAATTCAAATCGCCTTTTTTATGCCGCGGGCGGGAAGTCGGCGCAGGGGAAAGATCGGGACCGCCCTTGAAATAAGCGACTATGCAAGTAAATTGGTGTTCATATAGATGTATAATGATTAGAATTTCCTATGTGGAAATAATACTGTCGGGAACATCGCGAGTATTCCGCCAAACAAAGTTAAGATGTTGAAATCGGTATTAAATAGGGCCGCCTGTAATTGGCAGCCCTTTGAACGAATACCCTTTTTTCTCCCTCAGAGTTATTTCAGTAGAATCATCTTCTTTAAGCTGTTGTACGCACCCGCCTGTAATCTGTAAAAATATGTTCCGGAACTTAAATTCTTCGGATTCCAGATAACTGTATGTACTCCCGCCTCGAGATAATTGTCTACGGGTTTATCAACCAATTGTCCCAGCAAGTTAAAGACTGTTAAAGTTACATTGCATCCCTGCGGTAAATCAAACGAGATTGCGGTTCCGGCATTGAAAGGATTGGGATAGTTCTGAGAAAGTGAAAAGCTCCTGGGTAAATTTTCGATTGTAATCCTGTATCTAATAGGCGATTCGAGTATTATCCCGGCTGCCACCATCTTACCATTATTGATCAGGTCGCATATAGTCTTTGCTAACTCGTCATTTTCAGGATTGCCATCGTTTATCAAGCTTGCGACTAATGTTACAGCCTCTGCCGCCACCCTGCCATCGTCGGATACTACAGTCTCGTTGCCAATTTTCCCTGAAGCGAAATTCAGAAGTAAGGCAAATAACTGCTGCTTGGCGCGATCTTCCATCAAACGTCCACCTTTTACCGTAAGCACATTCTTGGCGTCTTCAAAATCATAATTCTCCAGATTGAAATATACGCCAAGAACGTCGAAGTGAATATGGACGATGTCAAGGTATGCGTCAAGATCGGCGGAGCTTTCCTGGGCATTGCCGCGATTGGTCACATAAACATCAAATTGATGTTTCCAGAAGCCAATAGTACGGCAATCGTTTGTCGTTATGGATGGAGTTAAAACAAAATTCGCTTCCGTACATGGATATCCCGTAACCTCGATTCCAGTTTGGGTTTCGGCCGGTGAGACTGAGTAGCCAAGGGGGGTTACGATCATTACGGAGTATATCCCGACAACCAGGTTGTCGAAGTAGAATACCCCATCCGAACCGGTTACTACCGGATCACCCACCTGGTTGTTGTCGGAATCGACAACTTTCACTGTCACATTTGCTACCGGGTTTCCGGTATCGAGAGTAACGTCGCCGCAAATCGCGCCAATGGTGGGGCCGGCGTAAAGAAGGGTCTGGACGCCGGTTCCGAGCTGACCGTCAGTCGATATTTTGGCATAGCTGGAACCGTCATAGGTCCAGACCTGACCCGTCCCGGCCCCGGAAAGACTGGTAGGAAATCCTATGGCCTGTCCGCCGGCTCCGATATATAGCGTATTATCACTATCGGAAGTAAGCGCAATCACGCCCTCTTGAGTGTTTGAAACCGGTATTGACCAGGCCAGGTCCAGAGCATTATTATAACTATCATAGCGCCATAGTTGACCCTCTTGCGTACCATAGCCAATCCAATCAACTCCGATATACAAACGATCCTGAAATTCATCCAGAGCCCATATGTACCTGTATTCCGGGATGTCCCATATTCTTGTAACTGACGGCGGACTATATGTCAGCCGGTACATAGCGCCTTGATAAGCGCCGCCGTAGAGATAATCGCCGTATTCCTCAAGATCGTAGATGCATGAGCCCCCATAGTTGCCCAGGTCTTCAAACGCGGTGCCATCCCAGCGGGCAAATTTGTCGAGGTACCAATCGCCCATGTAAAGCCAGCCGCCCCAAACGTGAGCCGATCTGACGCCATCCCAGCTTGTGTAATTTATCACGAGAATCCATGATTGATTTGCGGGATCATATTTATAAAGTTTTGCCGAGCCGACTCCCGTGCCCGCGTACAAGTCTCCATCGAACTCCACCAGCACGCATATCTGCTGGTCAAGCTGCCCGACCCGGGTCCAAATATGCTCTCCGGTCATGGGATCTTCATGATGCTTAAAGACTAATCCCTGGGAAGAATATGCATCTGAGGCTGTGGCGACTCCGGCATATAACTGATCCTGGAATACAATAAGACTGGTGACAGAAAAACCCAGAGCCGAGGAAATGTGGCCCCAGGTGCTGCCGCCCGCATAACCGCAAACCTTGCCCGGGTTGGTTGTGCCGGCGTATAAGTAGTAAGGCGGATGGCCGGATATGTTCGCTGTAGTGGTAATGCTGTTGGTCTGGCCGACGCCGTCGGTGACTGTTAAGGTAACGGTATAAGTACCCGAAGCGCCATAGGCGTGCCATGGTGTCATACCCGTACCGGTATTGCCGTCACCGAAGTCCCAGTCATACGACGCAATGCCGGAATCATCGGTAGAACCGCTGCCGTCAAATGTTATCGGTATATCCTGTTGTCCCGAATAGGGCCCGTTGGCGTCGGCAACGGGTGGATTACCTATGGCTATGGCCGTTACGTAGTCGCTTCGAGATTTCCCGTCATTATCTGTTACCGTAAGAAAGACGACGTATGTGCCTTCGGCGGAATATGTATGAGAAGGGGAAACTCCGCTTCCGGTATATGAATCCCCGAAGTCCCAATCGTAACTTACAATTGTTCCGCCATCAGTATCATAGGAGCTACTTCCGTCAAAGTTGGCGGGCTGCCCGACATTTACCGTTTGGATATCGGGGTCGGCATCAGCAACCGGGTAACCGACGCCATAAGTGTAAACAATGGTGGTGTTGGTCAGGTCGAATGGATCGCTCCCGCCCGTAAATTGCTCCACTATGACTTCATTATCCGTGTACGTAGCCCCTCCACTGGCAAGAACGGCGCTAAAATCGACCTGGCCATTGTACACATGCCCGGTGCCCGGCCCTATCCCGACAATACCGTCTTGTGCTGTGAGGTTATCGAAATTGAGAGTAACCGTTCCGCCAGAGAATTCCAGGATTATCTGAAAGTTGTTGGAACCACCGTAATACCATTCAGGTACGTCCTTGAAAGTAATGACTAGTTTATTAGTAAGGAGGTTGGCAAATACACCGCCGTCGGAGGGCGCTTGAGATGGATTGAGATCGTTCCACAATAGCCCTATCCTTGGTTCGGGAGCCAGAAAATCGGAAAGCGATTCTGAATAATCATAATCCCCTGAACCGAATGTGAGGTTGCCGTTGTTGTTTACCCAAACGCCCGACCATGTTACTCCGTAAAACTCAAATGTAGATCCCCCGAACGATATATAGGTATAGCTGTCATCGCCCTGGTTGACAGATTGAGCGCCGGACAACGTGGAAGGGTCGATGATCGGCGCGTCCATCGCGGGAGATACCGAGTAAATTTGAGCAGTTGCAACGTTCGGTAGAAAAAGAACCAATGCCCCCGTGCAAAAGGAAATTAAAGTGAAAATTAACTTAAAACTCCCCTGTAAATTACTTTTAATTGTATTCATTTTAGCTTCCTTCTCATACTCCCCTGGTTTTGTTTAGATTTTCCGCGAATGATAAAATTATATTTTTTTTTGGTAACCCTCCTTTCTACATGAAAATAGAAAAACAGACTTGAAACATTAATCCGTGAACAGACTTTTACGTCTGCTACAGCGACTATATTATGCGTCAATGAAATTTTTCCCTCGCAAATCTACCGGCAACAAGTCACCTTGCCGGATCTATTCCCGGTTAGAATCTATACAAAATAGTCTCGCGCTACCGCGTATACTAAAGGGCAGAAGCAGTAAGCTACGCGAAAAAAGTACGCAAGGGTGTGAAGCAAAATCAAATTGATGATAAACCGCTAATTCCCCAATGTATAGATCGCCTTTATCACGTCAAGAAAAAAATCGTTTGCAGATATTCTTTTGTGGTTCAAAAAAATGAGAATAATAATATCAATTACCAGTAATATGCATAAGCCTTGTTTTAAATTATCGCATAAGAACAGGCATATTGCCTTCCCAGCCAAACAACATTTAAAAAATTACGTATTTAATGCGTATACGATTATATGCAAAACCATTCATTTTACCGGCAAAAATACGATATTATTTTATCATCGGATGTAATGCGAATATTACAAATTCAAACTTATAATAGGTTTATAAGGGCCCCGACCTATTCCAGAGAATTCATTGAAGCGATGCTATAAGAGATTCCTTAAATTCCCATTTTTTTTGAAACGCAAATCAAGCTTTAAATATATTACACCTTTAGTTTACTTTGATTTTGTGTCTTTATTGTTAACTCGGAAGCTGACCGCCGGCGGACAGTCCTCGCATGGCATAGGATCGGGGCCGCCCTTGAAATAGGCGACACCATAGGTGATGTCAAGCCCGTTATAATTACAGCTGTTGTTAACGTCGCCGGCCACATACCAGATGTTCCCGGGAGTACATT
>CP070742.1:482941-493611 GCA_020348065.1 Candidatus Zixiibacteriota bacterium | reverse complement strand
GTGCGTCAAATCCCGGGGGGATTTGACCTACGGCTGCTCTCGGTAATACCCTTGCCTGTAATATTCCTTTTCTGTGCGGTCAAGTCCCCGTACTTGACCGCCTCCACGTCGTCAGGTACGGGGACCTGACGACACCTGGTTGCTCACTCCACCAGCTCAACCCGCTCCGCCACCACGGTGAGACCGCTTACCCCGCGGGGTTTCGTTCGACCTTCCGCCACTTCCAGTATCCACGGAAGTAGAGAATGAAAAGCACCAATGCGGTTACCCCGTTGGCGATACTGCCTATTTGAAAACTGAATATAAATGCCAGAGCAGCCGAGAGCATTCCCAGCAAAAAGCCCGCCTTTTTTTTATCGCCGAGAAGAAAGATACCGATAAAAACCATCAGTGTTACTGCCCAGTCAACGCCGTAATACTGAAATGCGTAATGCCTTATTTGACTTAACAACTCCATTCTGACCTCTCAGACTCAAGAGCGTTTTTAATAATATTATGCGGATTGTATCTCTTTACGGGGTAGCAGTCAATAAATTCATTGGTTACTCCACCACCTCAACCCGCTCCGCCACCACGGTAAGGCCGCTGATGTCGCTCTGCACCGCGCCCAATTTTCTGTAGGTTGGGGGTTTATCCCCCAATCACGCCATAGGCGTGACGGCCGGATAGGCCGACCGCCTACGAAAAACAGAACAGATTTGCGGCTGACTTTGTTAATTAAATGAGACAAAAAATCTGATAGAGGATCACACCGTGGGCCGCCTGAACTGTTAAAATTATTCTCGCCGGAGGGTAAAATGAACAAAAGCTACCGCTCTAAGTTTCCAAGTTTTAAGACTTTTATCGTATTACTGGCAATAGTTGCTATTAATGTGCCGTTCGCATCGGCGCAGAACCTGCTGAACAATCCCGAAAGCGTGGTGTACGATTCATTGCAAGATCGCTACCTGGTCTCAAACTGGGGAGATGGTAGTATCGTGGCTATAGCGTCCGACGGCACCCAGAGCTATTTCGATACCACGCTTACGCGGATCGCCGGTATTCTCAATAAGCGGGATACCCTGTTTGTAGCGTCAAATGATACCCCTTATGTAGGCCTGGTAGCGTACAGCCTTCAAACTGATGATATGCTGTTCTTTCTGCCTATACCAAGCGCCGGATTATTAAATGATCTGGACTATGACAACCAGGGTTATATTTATATCTCGGATTACTGGGATAATAAATTATGGAGAGTCGATGTGAACGCGTTGAGTTGTACGCTCTTTGTTGATCCGCTTCAAGCGCCCAACGGCGTAATCTGCGATACCCTCCATAACCGGCTACTGGTAATATCGGTTAATACCAGCACCAGACCGATTATGGCAGTTGATTTTACAGATGGAAGTACGTCGGTTGTTGTCAATACATATGGCTACGCCGGGGACGGCCTGGCCTGGGATGACCAGGGCCGCCTTTACACGTCCGAGTGGTCAACGAATAGCTGTCACAGATATGACACATCATTTACCCCCCCCCCCCAAACAGTATCATCCGGTCATGATGGCCCTGCAGATATATACATTAATCGGAGGGATAATATCCTGTGCGTGCCCAATTTCTACCGCAATAATGTCGATTTTGTCGATATATATCCGACATCGACGGATGATATTTCAGTACCCAATCGTTATAATTCGCTGTCGAATTACCCCAATCCGTTCAACGCCGGCACCACCATAAAATATTCTCTTGAATCCGAAGGCCCGGTTTCGATACAGGTTTTCGATTTGATGGGCCGCCGAATCGAGACGCTGGTGAATACCATGCAGAACGCCGGCGAGTACAGCGTAACCTGGGACGCCGACGGCTATTCCTCCGGCACTTACTTCTACAGAATTAAAGCGGGTGAATTCTCCGATACCAGGAAGATGACGCTGGTGAAGTAGGGCGTTTCGACTAGGCAATTAAAAATTATATATATAAAAATTGCCCAAAATTTCGATTATCCGGGCTATATAGCTCCATAATGGTATTGACAGGGGGAAGTCCTTGCGGTATAAGAATCCAAAAACTAAAAGGAGGAAGTATGAAAAAGAGAACGGTTAGGGGCTGTATGGCAGCGATTCTGGTAATCATGCTTGTGTCGACATCGTTTGCCGCGGAGATCGGGAACGGTCTCGATCTCGGCGGGCAGATGCGTTGGAGAATCGAGTACGACGGCAAAGACTTCGACTACGGCACCGCCATGAACGAGATGTCGCTTTTGAGGACTCAAGTTAATCTGAAGGTCACCGCCATCGAGGACGCCGTTGTTTATTTCCAGGTGCAGGATTCGCGTAACCTGGGTGTGAATTCGGCAGGGTTAACCAACGATACCAATCTTGGAGTTCATCAAGGCTATTTAAAACTCAAGAATCTTTTCGGGGAAAATTTGTCTCTCCAGCTGGGAAGGTTTGAGGCTCCCTACGGTCGTATGAGATTGATGGGTAACGTGGGCTGGAGCAACGTGGGACGCTCATTTGACGGTATTCGTGTGAAAACGGAAGGAGAAACATTCAAGGCGAACATCTTTATTTTGAAAGTGATAGAACGTTCCTTCAACACCCCTCCCGACCACAGGGATTGGAAGCTGTATGGAATATACAGTACTTTTCTTCAAGATCGTCTGGATGTTTTTATACTATATGATTGGGATTCCCGGAAGGTAGGTAATAATTACAGTCTGGCGAGGTACACTATTGGCGGGCTATTCAAGCAGAAACTCGAATCCGGATTGGGATATGTTTTTGATGCCGCTTTACAGACCGGTGATCAGGCTGCCGATGATATCTCGGCTTACATGGTGGCAGGCGATATTTACTACCACATGGATTCGAAATTGAGCAAGGTCGGGATCGGTTTTGATATCACCTCCGGAGACGATGATTTAACTGATGATAAAAATAAATGGTTCAACAACCTTTACTATACGGCGCACAAGTTCCGCGGGTATATGGATTATTTCATCGCCGACAGAACCGACGGCCTGATGGATTTAATATTGCGGGGTACGATCAAGCCCTTCGCGAAAGGGAGTATCGATATCGATATTCATCATTTCCAGACCATGGAGGATCATATCGACGCCTCCGATACAACTATACCTCCCGGGACATCGAAAGCCATCGGCCAGGAGCTCGATATCACATTCACGCGGCCGATCCAGGAGGGCCTTGGATTTCAAGGCGGCGTTTCGGCGTTTTTTGCCTCCGATGAGTGGATTTACGACGTCGATCCGGCTTTCTGGATTTATCTCATGCTGACGGCGGGTTTTTAGAATAAATCGGATTTGAGGAATAGCAGGTTTTTAATCGTGTTGGAGGAGAAGAGGAGCATGAAAAAAACCGTTTTGTTGTGTACCGCCGTTTTTATCACGCTGGGATTCGGGTTGACGTCAGCGGATGAATGTACCGACTGTCATAAAGACAATATGCCGGCGCTGTATCAGCAATGGAATATGTCCAAACATGCGCAAAACGAAGTCGGTTGCATCGATTGTCACGGCGCGGACAAGCCGGATGTTGATGCGTTTGAGCATGAGGGAGCCACCATCGCCACGCTGGTAACGCCGAGAGATTGCGGAGAGTGCCATGAAAGCGAAGCGCAGGAGGTGGAAAACTCTTATCATGCCACGGCGGGATTGATCCTTGAATCGCAGGACGCCTATCTGGCGCACGTCGCCGGGGGGCACCCCGCCGCAGTCACAGGCTGTGAAAGCTGTCACGGGACCAAGGCCATAATCGATCCCGATTCCCCCAACAAGCTTTCCAAGAAGAACTGGCCTAACTCCGGTATCGGGCGCTTGAATCCGGACGGCTCCAAGGGATCATGCAATGCCTGTCATACCCGTCACGCTTTCTCCAAGGCTCAGGCGCGCCAGCCGGAAGCCTGTTCTAAATGTCATCTGGGACCCGACCATCCCCAAAAAGAAGTATACGAGGAATCCAAACACGGTAACGCCTATTTCACCAATATCGATAAGATGAATCTGGCTTCGGATAAGTGGGTAGTGGGGGAGGATTATTATGAAGCTCCCACCTGCGCTACCTGCCATATATCTGCTACGCCAACTATGGAACTCACTCACGATGTTGGCGCCAGGCTGAGCTGGACTTTAAGGCCGCCGATCTCCCAACACAAAGACAACTGGCAGGAAAAGCGGGAAAAGATGCTAAATGTATGCTCCAACTGCCACGGCAGGGCTTTCGCGGTCGGGCATTTCTATCAGTATGTCGCTCTGGTGAACCTTTATAATGAGAAATTCGCCAAACCCGCCACCGATATTATGAATACTGTCAGGGATCAGAATCTACTGGAGAATCCCGCCAGCTTCGGAAACAAGATCGAGTGGACCTACTGGGAGCTATGGCATCACGAGGGACGGCGCGCGCGACATGGGGCATCCATGATGGGCCCGGATTACACCTGGTGGCACGGCATTTATGAAGTCGCCCAGCATTTCTATTTCAAACTACTCCCCGAAGCCCGCGAGTTTAACAATCCAGCGGTCAATGCTTACCTGGACAACCTGATGCAGAACGATCCCATGCACGCCTGGCTAAGCAGGCAGACGACGGATCTGAAGGGTGCCATACGTTCGGGAGAGATGCAGAAAACTTATAAAGAGCTTTTTGGGACAGAATAGGAATCAATTTATACTGTTGATAATGGGAGCCTGTGACGGCTCCCATTTCTTTTGGAATTTTCACGCAAGACCTTGAGAAAGGAATTGTTTAAAATTTACTACCGGTGAGATCGCCATAACAGAAATTAAAAATAATTTTTATATTATAAAGATAATATCTTGTTGAAAACTAAAGGATTAAATCAATATTCCGGGGAGAAGATAAATACTTCGGAATTGACAATTTCCAACAATCCGGCGTTATGCCTTGAGATATGCGTCGGCGGTTGCCCTACGGGAATCGACGTCCTGAAGCATTTTTTTATCCGCTAAAAAAGCTTGCTCGACAGAGTGCGTTTTATGTAATATATAAGAGAACACCTGTCCGGCAGGGGTAATTGAGCGCTGTTTAAAGGAGTTTCGCTATGGGTAAATCCAAGGACCGGCCGAAAAAACAGAAGAAAAAGCCGAAAAAAGAAAAAAAGAAAAAAGTAACTTAGCCTTTTAAGCTTTTTTAGTCATCAATATTATAATTACCATTGATTCATTCATATTTGTTTGTTGAAATAGTGATTCTGTTATTGGATTACAACTAAAACGTCAGGCATGAACTATATAAATTTTGGCGATATTATAAATCCGGGTGATGTCAACCGGGCGGATGATTCCGGCGCGGCACGAGGCCCGGCCCGCCCTTGAGAAATCCGACCAGGTATATAACGTTCAGACCGTTAAAAGAACATGAGTTGTTAACATCACCGGCAACATACCGGCTGTTTCCGGGATTGTCGATTTTCTATCGCGAAGTACGGTTTCGAACGAATTTTCGCCATAAAAGCCTCGTATTTTCCCTTTCCGATTTTGCGGGCCGCCGGCAGGTGAATATAATCGATGCCGGGCGGCTGATAGAAATGCGAAGTATACATTGAGCCCGTTAACAGAGCAATATTGAGTCGGGAGGAACCGATTTCAGTATCCCGGCAATCTCGAGTTTTCTCTGCAGATGCCCCAATCGCGTCGTGTCATGGGAATAGAATAAAACTTTGATGCTACCACTTTTGTTCAAGGACTCCTATTTCGAAAGCGGGAAATCCCCTCCCGCTCGATTCCCGTTTTTATCCGGTCTCATATCTTTTATTATATTAAATTTTACCCGACGCCGGCGTAGTTAAAGCCATATCTTTTTAAAAGTTCGGGGGTCAGTATGTTTCTGGCGTCAACGATATTCTTACTTTTCATAATTTCACCAATTCGCTTCCAATCCAAAAGTTGGAAATCGGACCACTCGGTCAATATGAGCATGCAATCGGCGCCCTCCGCGGTTTTATAAGGATCGTGGACTCTTATAATATCTGGAAGCAGGCTTTTTACCTCGCCGTCAGCGGCAGGATCATAGGCGACTACATCTGCGCCGTTTTCTATGAGTTTTAGTAGTATCGGTATAGCCGGTGATTCCCTGAGATCGCTGGTGTTGGCTTTAAATGTCAATCCGAGCACGCCGATCCTGGCGCCGTTGATATTCCCCACCAGGTTTTTTACCTTAAGAAAAATGTGTTTGAACTGATGAAGGTTGGCCTCGTTTACAGCTCTGGGAATAAACAAAGATACGCCCAGCGACTCGGCCAGCCCGATAAATTCCTGTAGGTCTTTCGGTAAACATGACCCCCCCCAGCCGGGACCGGGTTCGAGGAATCGATGTCCGATTCTGGGATCGGCTCCGATAGCTCGTGCCACCTCCAGGGTATTAACGCCAACGCTGTCGCAGAGGCGCGCGAGCTCGTTGACAAAACCGATCTTGGTGGCGAGGAACACATTTGAAGCGTACTTTATCATCTCGGCGGTTTCGTTGTTAGTGGTAAATATCGGCACCGGCCTGGTCATGCCGATTTTGTAAATATGAGAGATGGTCTCGATGGCGCCGCTGGAGTTCCCGCCGATGACAATTCGGTGCGGATTGAAGAAATCATTTACAGCGTTTCCCTCTCGAAGAAATTCGGGATTGTTAATAACGTCGATATCGATCCTGTTACCGTTATCAGAGAAGTATATTTTTATCATGGTGGCAGTACCTACCGGGACGGTGCTTTTAATAACCAGGATCTGCCCCGACCTCATTTTTTTAGAGAGAAGTGAGATAATCTCCTGTAAAGCCGTAAGATCTGCCCGGCCGCCGTTTGACGACGGAGTTCCGACGGTAAGAAAAACTGCCTTTCTGCCTTCCACGCTTTTTTCCAGGTCAGATTCGAAAATCAACCTGCCCCCGGACATCTCGCTTTTTACCAACTCTTCCAAGTCCCGTTCATAAAAGGGAATCCGGCCGGAACTCAACATGGAGAGGAGTTTTCGGTCATTGTCAACACAAACGACTTGATGGCCGAACCGGGCGAAACCAGAGGCTGTTACAGTACCGACGAAGCCGGCGCCGATTACGCATATCTTTTCCCCCCGCAAGGGGCCCGATAAGGCCACGGGATCATGCTGAGGATTCGCGATAATATTATTATTCGTATTTCCAATATTCCCATCCGACTTTTTCATTATTTTCGCCTTTCTCATATAATAACACGGAGCGAATACTACCGCCACCACTATAAGATACGCAAATGAGTCTTAAACAGCAATATAAGCCGCTAAGACAATCCACAATTTTCTCATAAAATAAATATTGGCAATAACTGTAACGACAGGGATCCCCCAAAGTCCATCTTAACTGACTGTTATACAGTAGATTATAAAACTCGATGAAAATGCCCCAGCCTTCGCCATGATTCATGAGACCAAGATGGTTTTTCGGCCTAATTTTATCTCCTTTGAAATGGAATATTTTTTTATCCGGTTTTGTAGAGTTTCACGGCCGATCCGGAGGTTTCTGGCGGCTTTGCCGACATTACCATTTGACGTTTTGGCGCTTGCAGGATAATCTCTTTTTCCATCTTTTCCAGGCTCAAAACCTCCGTGGGAAATTCTATTTTTATGCCGCCTTTTATCTCCATTGTGGGAGGGGACTATTTATATTGGGGCAGGCTCAGGTCCCCGGCTTTGATAAGCGCATAGTCTATCTGCCGCTGGGAATTCCATCGGAGCTCTTTCGGCCTGATGCTCCGGGCGTGCAACCCCGGAAGCTCGTCCGCCGCCTGTCCCGGGCCTAGAATCGAGGATAGGCTGAAAGATCATACCAAAAGCGGCAGAGCTATCATTACGCCATATATCAAAAGAAGCCTGGATCTGATTTTCATGGCGTTATCAATCCCCTATTTTTTCTCCATAATAACTTGAATGTTACGGCTAAATATCCCGCGCCTTATGTTTTTTGCCCAGAGCGAATATAAAAATATCCCCGGGGCGGACGCGGACCCGATAGCCGCGAAGGGATACCAGAGTTGTCAGGGATTGTATGTTTTCCAGAGCAGGTTGGGGGCGTCGACGGCGTTAATATTCAGATATTCCTGCATTTTTATCATCGCCTCGGGTCGGGTTATGTTCTCGGTGATATTATAGTCCTCGGCAAGATAGCGAATGGCGAGGTTGGCCTTATCCCCCATTTTATCATAAATATTCCCCGCCATGAACGAACCGTAGGCCCAGCCTATGGTCATGGGGATATTGGCGTATCCCATATATAACGCTTTTTCGCCTTCCGGCGCTATAACGCCGAGATACTCATTCATTTTGAGGGAGACCAGCATTTCCCCGAGTGAGAAGCAGAGTATGCCCAGAAGGCACATATAACCGGCCATAAAGAATCCCGCCCCTCCGATCCCCTCCGGCCAGGACGCTCTCTTGAAGCCGCGCATATGGCCAATAAGGCCTTCTTTGGAAAGAGGCTGAACCGGTGTCGGATTTATCATTGTGATCCTTTGCTGGAATTTTTGATGGCGAAAGTAATATAATCGATTGCGATAGTCAATCGAACCTATAGAGAACAGTCGGATATTAGGCTATTGATAATTACGAAATATATCCTTATCATAGCCCCGGTTTGTTGGAATGGTCGTTTGCAAAGTCGATTTGAGAATTTGAATACTGGAGATGGATAAATGAGACTTCTGATTGTCGGTTCGGTCGCCATAGATTCCGTAGAGACTCCCTTTGGTAAGGCCGAAAAAGCGCTGGGCGGCTCGGCCACCTACGCCTCCGTCGCCGCCTCGTATTTCACCTCAACGGGTATAGTCGCCGTGGTGGGTTGTGATTTTGATCGCAGGCATATAAATTTATTAAAGAGAAAAAGGATCGACCTGGAGGGCCTTCAAATAGATTCTTCCGGAAAGACATTTTTCTGGTCGGGCTATTACGAGGGTGACATGAACGTCGCCCATACCCGGATGACCGATCTCAACGTATTCGAATCTTTCAATCCGGTGATCCCGAAATCCTATAGAGATACGCCGTTTATACTGCTTGAAAATATTCATCCTGCCCTGCAGTTGGATGTTCTTTCGCAAGTTGAAAATCCCAGGCTGGTGATGTGCGATACCATGAATTACTGGATCAAATCGGAGCCGGAATTGCTTGAGAAGGTATTCAGGAAAGTCGACGTTATCTGTATTAACGAGGATGAAGCCCGATTGTTCTGTAATACACCGTCATTACCTGCCGCCGCGAGTCAACTGCTGAAGCTCGGCCCCAATTATATAATAATAAAAAAAGGAATACACGGTGTCGTGCTGTTCGGCAAAAAGAGCTTTTTCGCCCTGCCCAGCATACCGCTTCTGAAAGTGAAAGACCCCACCGGGGCGGGGGATACGTTTGCCGGCGGAACCATAGGTTATATAGCGAAATCGAATCGGTTGAACGAGGATCTGCTAAGGCGCGCGCTGGTGGCGGGCACGGTCATGGCGTCATATTGTGTCGAGGACTTCAGTTGCCGCCGGACGGCGAGATTAAAACCGGAGGAGATATCCGACAGGGCCAAACAGCTTAGAGAGTATTCCCGCATTCCAGCTTTCCGAATGTAAGTACTTACGGTAGGGGCTCGATATATCGAGTCCTTTCAATAATCCCAAAATAGATTTATAAGCCTCTGGTTGCTAGGCGCCGCCTGGCAACCAGCAGAAATACCCCGCCCTCTATAAAACGCGAAACCTGTATTTGACCATACCGTAATTAAAAACAGGAATCCGTATCAGGTTACGAAATGAATCGGAGGTGTTATGAAAATATTTAAGGTTGTTTCAATCCTGCTGGTTTTGGCTTTCCTGCTGGCGGGCTGCGGCAAAGACGGGACTACTACACCGAATGTCCGGGTTTTCCCGTCGGAGCTGGTGGGCACATGGAATTATCAAAGCGTGACGATCGACGGCCAGGAGGCGGTTTTGAGATTGATTCTCGACTGGCAGGAGGAGACGGTGATGGCGGCGTTAATAATCTCCGATGACGGGGAGTTTGTTATAAACGAATATTCCGCCAACGATTCCTTGCTGTATTTCGAGGATGGCACCTTTGCCGTAAACGGCAATTATTTCACCATCACGATATATAACAACAGCAACGGGGTGGTTTCCCCTCCGGTTTCCCGGGACGGCACCTGGGAGGTTTCCGGTAACCATTTAATCCTGTATTTGAACATCAATGAAATAATCGCGGCCATCATTACCACCAGGCAAAGTTGATTCAATCGAATATATGATTCGTATGCGTGGTGCCGGGTGACCTCACCCGGCGCTTTTAATTTCATGCAAATGTCGGGTCGTACTGTATTTTCATTGGTGGCCCACACCCTGGGAAGTGTTGAAAAAGCTATTGCCATTCACTTTTGGTCATATACCCATCGAATACCGCGGCTGGAAAGCCGCGGCTATTAAGAGGATATGAAATTATAACTGCAAAATAATAGCCTCGACTTTCCAGTCGAGGTACTTAATCAACAAGCCCCCTGGGGTGGGTTACCGGCTTACCCGAACTTCATTATCATGTCGGTGATCCTGGCCAGGTGGTGATCGTCGTGCTCGGCGGCGAAATAGTAGCTGTCGATAAGACGCATGGGCTGATCCAGGCGGGGGTGTTGCGCCGTGAGGGCGGCCTGTTC
>CP070742.1:477752-482841 GCA_020348065.1 Candidatus Zixiibacteriota bacterium | reverse complement strand
TGTATCCGTCGTTAAAAGAACCTCTCTATCTCAACAGTCTTTATCTGAAAAACTATGAAGGAACCGGATTATACGAGTATTCTCTACCGCTCGAAATGGAAGCCTTACGAATGGCGGATTCGTGTGTGGAAGCCTGGGGGACGGATATCCCGACGAGTTCCGAGATGCGGCTGGCTCAGCAGAGTATAGCCGGTTATATTTACGCCAATTATTCTCAAATACCGTATAATGTGGCCGGCCTTGAACAATCCCCGGAATTTTCCACCGCAGTCATATCATGCTACCCCAATCCGTTTAACGCCAGGACCGTTATATATCTGAGCGGATTCGATATTAAGGCGGAACCGGTAGTCAGGATTTACGATATTCTGGGGCGCCAGGTGAAAACATTCGAGAACATTTTCGGACCGGAAAATTCCGTTGTCTGGGACGGGGAGGACGATTTCGAGAATCAGCTGTCTTCAGGCGTTTATTTTGTCAGAGCCGAAACCCCCGATTTCGCGAAGACGGTAAAAATCCTGCTCATAAAATAAGCCTTGTCCGGGATTACAGGTATGCGATCTATCAAGCTGATGATCCAATGAGATATTTAAGAGCGTTAACGGCCGATTTCTTATGGGTTATAATCACCGGTTTCCCCGGTTAGGTTAGTTGAGTAATTTGCAGGAACTGATTTTGCCGGCAATGGTGTTGTTTGGTAAGGAGATGACTTGCGGGAAAATCATGCCAAAAACGAATTCTATTTTTTACGGCCCGGGGGCAAGCCAATTCGGATTAAGGATAAAATGATGTTGGTTATAAAAGAAGAGAGATATAAATGACGCGGTCGGTTACGGTATTGTTCTGTATTGTCCTTGTTACATCGGCATTCGGGATTATCGATGAGGAGTACATACCGGGAACTGTGCATAAACAGGGATACGATTTACAGGCGGCGATATATGAAAATGCCGGCGATATCTCTAATTATTCCGCAAGGGCACTGAATCTGGACGCGGCTTCGATAAGGGTAAATCCGGTTATTCCGACGCAGATGATCTTGGTAAGGCCGGCGGGAGAAATAACCGGGAATATTTCGGAACATAATATCGAGGAGTTATGCCGAGAATACCTCGAATGGACCGGCCTGATCGATGATCGGTTCGGATTACAGATGGTTAAAAAGAACTTCGTTCTGAATAAAGTCTGGTCCGTGGTTTTCCTGAAAACAATTGACGGTGTGCCGGTTCTGGACGACGGAATAAAGATGGCTGTAAACCCGGACGGAAAAATTAATCTCGTCATGGGTAATTCCGGGTCCGCGCCCGAAGATTTTATAAATTTCTCTCTCTCGGAATCAATCGTCTCCTCCATCGCAACCGGCGGGCTTGCGGGATCGGTTTATAAAGCCGATGTCAGAGACCGGGCCATAATGCCTCTTTATTTTAACGATAATACCGAGTATCATCCCGTTTATCGCGTGGATGTTGTTATGGATGACCCGTATTCGGAGTGGTACGTTTATATTGACGCCGCGAACGGCGCGATTCTCCAGCGGGCAAGTTCCGTCTATTATGACGTCGTATCGGGAAATGTCTCCGGGTCAATTCAGCCTCTGACGCCTTTCGATCCCTGGGAGGATCGCGATTTCTACCACCTCAACGTAGTATTTGGAGTTTTCGGACCCGCCTTAACCGATATGAACGGGTATTATACCATAACCATTCCCAATAACGATCCGCTCGATGTCGAGACCTGGCTGATGGGGCCTTATATGAATGTAAACAATGTTCTCGGGCAGGACGCCTATGTGGTTCAGAATATTGTCCCCAGCGGCATTTATGATGTTTACTGGGACGATTCCAACTCCCATCCCGCCGAAAGGGATGCCTGGTACAGCGGCGTTTATATTCACAACTGGATAAAAACCCTGGACCCGAATCTTATTGAGATGGATTATGTGATGCCGTGTAACGTAAATGTCAATGGCAACTGTAATGCCTATTGGTCACGGCAGAACTTGTCCATCAACTTCTTCCGCGAAGGGGGCGGATGCCCCAATATCGCCCAGATAGCTGACGTGGTCTACCATGAATACGGCCACGGAATAACGGACCTGCAATATAGGCCGCTTTCCGCAAATGACGCTATGCAAGAAGGATTTTCTGATTATTTGGGTTGTACCAATACAGATCAGCCTCACGTGGGACTGGGTTTCAACGGCCCGGGAACATACCTGAGAAATCTCGATAACGATAACCGCTATCCCGATGACTGGACCGGCGAGCCTCATAATGACGGCCTTATCATCGGCGGCGCCTTGTGGCATGCCAGGCAAATTCTGTCGGATTATCCCATGGGATATGCCGATACTTTGTGGCATTTCGCCAAAGAACTTTTCCCCACAAATTACGAGGAGTATTTCTGGGCCTTTCTGACTGTGGATGACGACGACGGAAATATAAATAACGGCACCCCCAACGCCGGAACCATTTTTTACACTTTCGGCGATCTGCACGGCATCGGACCCGGATCGGTGATAATTATTACAGCCGATTCGTTGTACGATACCGAGGATACATTGAATCCCTATGAGGTAACCGCCGAGATTCTGGCTCCGTTCTCGCTGTTGCCCGACTCGGTTTTGCTTTATTACGATGTTGGGGGAGGTTGGATACCCGTTAATATGACCTTAGTCTCGGGAGTGTGGACCGGGGAAATTCCCCCGCAGAGCTACGGTGCATACGTCAATTATTACATTTACGCGGTTGACGAGGGGGGATTCAGGGGGTACGCGCCGCCTGACGCTCCGGATGAATATTATACTTTCCACGTGGAACCGGACATTATCCCGCCCACCATAACTTTCATCGAAGGTCCCCCGAATACCGTTATTCTATTCGGACCCTACGGCCCGTTCGTGATTTCCGCCTGGGATGTCAACGGGATTGATCCCAACGGCGTATACCTGCATTATTACGTTAATAACGGCAGCGAGGACCAGGCTATGATGTCACCGAACGGTAACCAGGGCGAGTTTGAATTGACCTCTCTCGACCTGGGCTACCGGCTCAATTCCGGCGATACGATAAATTATTTCTTCACCGTGCTGGACGGCGCCGGCAATCCCAACAGCGCCAGGTACCCTGAAACCGGATCTCTCGAGCTGTTGATGGTGCGGGACGAGATTATTGAAACGTTTGAGGAGAACGGTATCGACAACTGGAACGTCGAAGGGGCCTGGATGCTATTCAGCCAGGGACATAACGGCGGGCATTCGCTGATTTTCGGGCCCGACTACCCGGATAACGCCGATGATCTCGCCTGCATGAATTACAGCTACGATCTTTCGCCCTACGGAGAGGCTTTCATCACGCTGTTTCATAAAAACGTAATTATCGATGGCGACACCTGTTTCGTTCTGATTTCCAATGACGGCGGCTCAAGCTGGACAACGGCCGGACATATTACCGGTTTTTCGGGAAGCTCGTTTGTTTACGACGAATATAGTATCTCCGATGCTTTAAGTATTTTCCGCCACAATTACCGGGTCGGTTTCAGGTTCGTCTCCGATCCCGACGGCAGTTCCATCGGCGTTATGGTCGACGATATCGGCTGGCGCGTCGGAGAGATGACCGGTATCGTGAATCCCGATCCCGAGCTCCCGGATAAGCTGACTCTGGATCAGAATTTTCCGAACCCGTTCAATCCGCGTACCAGCATGTCCTTCGGCCTGCCGCAGAAATCAACTGTCTCGCTGGATATTTACGATCTTCTGGGAAGAAAGATCGCGAGGATTATCGACGGCGAGCTGGACGCGGGACAGCATGTGGTTACCTGGGATGGAAAAGACTCAAATAATAATCCGGTATCATCGGGAATTTATTTTTACAGATTGGTCACCAATTACGGAATAAAGCAGGCCAAGATGACCCTGCTCAAATAAATGAAGGATAATCGGGGAGTTAGTATGATTGGAAAAATTGTAACAGTGTCGATTTTCCTGTTGATGCTATATATCAGCGGGCCGGCTTGTGAGTTGCATCAATTCGCCGAACAGGCTTCGCCCTGGTATAATGTGGAGGAACCGAAATTTCTAAAAATTTCTGATCACTTGAATGTCCCGGTGTTACTTTCGGATTCATCGCATTCGTACGATGTTCTGCATTACCAGTTGAATCTTTTTACCTCCATGCAGAACAGTTATTATGAGGGCTCCGTGACCATGACCTTTGAGGTGGTTGACGACATCATTGACGAGGTCACCCTGCACATGGTGCATATGACCGCCGAATCGGTTGTTCTGGACGGTTATCCTGCTACCTTCACTCAGGCCGATTCCTCCATTACAGTCGATCTCGACGACTACCATTACGCCTTCGACACCCTGATTATGACCATCTATTATCACGACAGCACCACCAACCGGGGATACTTCTATTATCCCCGCAACGGCTACACCATGGCCGAACCGCAGGACGCCCGCTGGTGGTTTCCCTGCTTCGACGAACCCTGGGACAAGGCTACATCGGAAATGTACGTTACCGTTCCCGAGGATTATTACGTTTGTTCCAACGGTTTCCTGGAATCGGTTTATCATAATCCCTATGATCATACCAGAACGTACCATTGGGAGAACGACGATCCCATAGCGACATATCTTATCAGCTTCATCATCATGAGGGATTACGCTTTATGGGAGGACTATTATGTCATGCCCGGCGGCGATACCATACCGATCTTAAATATGGTGTTCGAGGAAGATTCGGTTATGGCCGCCTACGATTTCGAGCACGTCCCCGACATGATACAGATTTTTTCGCAGCTCTTTTATCCATACCCGTTCAATAAATACGGGCAGGGCGCCGTAACGCCGTTTCCCTATGGCGCCATGGAGCATCAGACCATGACCACCATGAACCGCAACTGGATTCAGGGCAACCGGGAGTCCGAGGTCGGAATCGCCCACGAACTGGCGCATATGTGGTGGGGCGACTTCGTTACCCTCGCGGACTGGCGACATATGTGGCTTAACGAGGGTTTCGCCACCTACGCCTCCGGAATCTTCGTCGAACAGTTTTACAGCCATGATCAATTCATGGAAAAAATG
>CP070742.1:473408-477652 GCA_020348065.1 Candidatus Zixiibacteriota bacterium | reverse complement strand
CCCTGGCGCCTTTACAAGCCGCCTCCATGACCCCGGAGAGCCCGCCGCAGACCAGGAGCGCGCCGGCCTCGGCGATCAGCTTGCCGACTTCGTACGCTGTCTTGCGCACCTTCTCATCCCCCGCCGACCCGCCGATTACGCCGATGATTATCTTACTCATGAGAATGATTTAGGATGTGGAAGGGTATTTGTCAATCTATAGATATAATTCTCCGCTTTCCATTATTTGTTGCGCCTTGTCCGTCGTAGCGGCCGACCGGTGTGCCGGCCCCGGTGGGACTTCAGACTACATACCGGAATTCTCTATTACCGCTTTGGGGACAAGATCTTTTACCGCAAAAATGCCGTTATCGCAGCCCTGCAGGCTTTCATAGAGTTTGCTTGTGCCCAATATATCGCCGTCTATTGTCAGGATCTCAAAATAATATTTCCCATCCGCCGACATTTTTCGCCTGAATCTGTCGTTATGGCAAACGCTTATTCTTACGATATCTATGCCTTTCTCGGCGCCCGCCCTGACATTATAACCTTCGCTCTGGAGAATAATATCACCACGGCCGGTTCTCAGCCGGAAATAGTATTGTTTATTCTCGCCCCTGAGTATCTGAAATTTTGAATTTTCCATTTTCGCCACCTCCTTTTTACATATCCGCCGTTATTGGCCTCTTTTCCGCGCTGTCCTCCTGCATGAGATATTTCGGGCGGCAAATGTTTCACGAGCCAGCGTGGCTTTTCAATTGTTTCCAGGTGGGATATGGATGTTATTTTACGCGCTGTCGTATAATATTACAATCAATACCGTAATGTCAAACGGAATTTTTTCACGGTAATGGAATTTCATGAATTTTGGATATGATGAAATTTGGCGGGGCTAAATTTAGAACTTATCGAAAAAGCTATCGTCATCTATTATTTGATATCCAGGCGTCGAGTAGCGAAACCGGAAAGTCTCGTCTATTAAGGGAATGTGAAATTATCACCAAAAAATAACGGTCCCGACTTTCCAGCCGGGGCGCTTTTTCAACGTTCCCTTTCAACAAACCCCTGAGATCGATCCGCAATGGCAAGAACGAAAGGATAGAACTACGATGCTCTGTCCCTTCACGGCATTAAAATATATTCTTCATCAGGCATTGCCTAACGCGAGCTAGAAGAAATACCTGGCCCCGACGGCGGCGTTCAGATCGAAATCGGTATCCGGGGCGAGATTCAGAATGGGAACGATCTCGAAAAATATATCCACGGGCGCAGTTTCAAAAAGGTATTCGATACCGACGGGGGCGCGCACCCCGATAAAATTATCGTTATTATTTTCAGAGAATTTTATCCTTCCCCCAACCCCGTAATATATAGGAAGCCGGCCTTTTTCCACACTTCTGGAGGAGAAACTATGAACCAGGTAATCGGCATGAAGGTGCAGCGAGGCGCTATTATGCATTGACCAGGCCACGGCGCCATCAACCGCCGAATTGCCGCCGGTCCAGAGCTTACCGCTTATGCCGGTCGGTTCGCCCAGTATTATTCCCAGGCCGAAATCGCTGTTTTCCGCCGCGGAAGCTGTTGCGCTTATCAATATTGTTGCTGAAACAGCAAACATCAGGCATTTAATCATGGGTAATTCTCCCTATTAAAAACATCCTATCTTCAAACATTAATTTCGATTATATTTTTATTCTGCCGATTTTTCAACATATTTGGCTGATTATTTATATAATTATTATATTAAAACGGCCGTCCGGGATTTTCATATTAAACGTTCGCAAATTCCCCGGAATTATTAGATAATAACCGTTTTTTTCTGAAACAGGAAACCCGGAAGAGATTTTCCGGGTATATAATCCCAATATCCGGCGGAGCCGATTTAATATAAAATACCGCCGGAAGGGAAAGATATGAACAATTTAGTAAAAATAACCGTTTTTTCTGCGCTTCTGGCGTTTATTATGGCGGCCACCGCATTGCCGCAATCCAAAAAGCCGGTAAAATACCCGCTGGGATTCAGGCATGAGATGAGCCGGGATTCGGCGATCTCAATACTGGAAAGCCTTGGTACCCGGATAATCCACAAGTCCGATCGAGCTATCCGCGCCGGTTACAATAAGGAGTTTTACGGCGTAAAAGTATCTGAAATCGATCTCAGATTTTCCGACGATAAATTAAAAAGCGTAACCCTCAAAACCGAAGGCGTGAAATCGGACGACTGGCATGCGGAAAGGCTCAGGAAATTCACCGAGGCTATTAAGGCGACATATGATGTCTATGAAAAATCCAACGGCTCCTCCATAGATTCCACCACCGATATCAAGACCCGTTTCGTCAGCCGCTACCAGGACGGCTCCTATGAGATATTGATTTATTCCTACTATCTCAACGACAGGTATTATCTATCGTTGAATTTCGAGAAGTTTTTTTAGAGACTACAGCTGTATTGCGGCTTTAAAAATTCCCTCTACATTAAAATTCCGGAGGACAGACATTTCTGTCGGTTTTATGCGGGATCTTTTCATCATTCAGGTTCAGGATGGCCACACAGGATTGTCTGTTTTGCCAAAAAAAGTAGGGGGTAAACATATCATAATCCGTTTGGGATACCATCCCGCACCTTCGGCCCCGTCTTGGGGACTTGTTAATTAAGTACCTCGACTGGAAAGTCGAGGCTGCTATGTGCAAAGTCAATTTCTTTTACTTCTGTTCGGGGATAAACCCCGAACCTACGAAGGGTGGCATGCTTTTTCCGATAAAATCGGAATAAGCATGTTTGTTTGCTGTTAGCATGCTCACCCTTCGGGAAAGCATGCCACCCAATATAAGATAACTATTTGAGAAAATTTTCACTTGCTGTTTATATCCATTCTTTTTAGATTTGGCGCTGATTTGGAGGACGATTGGGATTACTGACGTTTCTGGCCCGACGGTTTATCGCCGGGGAAACAAAAGAGGATGCTGTAAGGGCGGTGCGCGATCTCAACGCACTGGGCATGAAAACCTCGCTGGATATCCTCGGCGAGAACGTCACCTCCGAAGCACTGGCCAGGGATCTTGCCGACAAATATATCGAAGTTCTTGAGACCATAAACCATGAGAATATAAAGGCCAACGTCTCGGTGAAGCTGACCCAGATGGGGCTGGATATCTCCGACGATTTCTGTTTCGATAATGTTAGCCGCATAATCGAGGCCGCCCGCGGCCGGGGCAATTTCGTGCGGATCGATATGGAGGGCTCTGATTATACCCAGCGCACGCTCGACTTGGTATACAGATGGGCGGAAAAATACGATAATGTCGGCACGGTGATTCAATCGATGCTCTACCGTTCCGCTGATGATATAGCCGAACTTATCAGACGTGGTATCAGGGTACGGCTTTGCAAGGGCGCCTACAAGGAACCGGCGTCGGTGGCGTTTCAGAAGAAAGAACAGGTCAATGAGAATTTCATAAAGCTGATGAAGATGCTCCTGGACAGCGGTCAGTTCCACTCCGTCGCCACCCACGATAACGTCATGATCGAGGCCACGAAAAAATACTCCGACGAAAAGGGCATCAGTAAAGACAGATACGAGTTCCAGATGCTTTTCGGTATCAACCGTTCCGGCCAGGTGAAGCTGGTGCGGGAGGGTTACGGGATGCTGGTCTATGTGCCGTTCGGCACTCACTGGTTCCCCTACTATTACCGTCGTCTCCGCGAGCGCAAGGAGAATATCCTCTTTATATTGAAGCATCTGTTTAAGGGGTAGTCGCGTAGGTCGAAACCTTTATGGTTTCGACACCCGGGTTGTCGAAAGGCAAGCCTTTCGACCTACAGGACTTTTTCAACAAACCCAGGCGCTTGGCAACCAGTATTGTGTGTCATTCCCGAAATCTCTAATCGGGAATCCATGTGGGATGCCAATAGATCCCGGATCAAGTTCGGGATGACGGGTTTCAATGCGGCGGATCAGGCTGCCCGCCGCCACATAAAAAATTTCGAGATCGGTTCGTCCCCCGCCTGCAGCGGGGTCCTCGCGATGACGATAAGTTGACATGCCTCCTATTTTCTCTTAAATTCCCGGACAATGGCTATCGATTTCAAGAAGCGTCTCGACGAGGGGGTCATTGTCTGCGACGGCGCCATGGGGACTTACCTCAACCAGAAAGGGGTCTCCTACGATCGCTGTTTCGACGAACTTAACCTCTCCCAGCCTGACCTGGTGGGAGAGGTGAACCGGGAATATATCGAGGCGTGGGCGGAGATAATCGAGACCAAT
>CP070742.1:468813-473308 GCA_020348065.1 Candidatus Zixiibacteriota bacterium | reverse complement strand
CGGCAATTATCAAGGTCCTCTCGAACTGCCCCATATTCTCGGCGTTTATTCTGAAATAGGCCTGGAGCGGTATTTTCACATCCACGCCGGGCGGCACATAGATGAACGAACCCCCGGACCATACCGCGGAATTGAGGGCCGCGAACTTATTATCCATGGCAGGTATCACCGTCGCGAAATATTTCTTTACGATATCGGGATGCTCGCGAAGGCCGCTTTCCATATCGAGAAATACAATTCCCTGTTTTTCGAGATCCTCCTTCAGCGAGTGGTATACCACCTCGGATTCATATTGAGCCGAGACGCCCGCCAGGAATTTTCTTTCCGCCTCGGGAATACCCAGCTTTTCAAATGTGTTCTTGATATTTTCAGGAACATCGTCCCATGATCTTCCCCGGGCTTCGATAGGTTTAATGTAGTAGAAGATGTTATCAAAATCGATCTCGTTTAGGAGTTTAGTATTGCCCCAGCCCGGCATCGGTTTCGATAGAAATATATCCAGGGCCTTGTGGCGAAACTCGCGCATCCAATCCGGCTCTTTTTTCATCCTGGAGATCATCTCCACCACTTCATGGTTGAGCCCTTTGGCGCCCTTGTGGAAATACTCTTCAGGATCGCTGAAACCGTATTTCGTGGCGTAATCGTCGCCGATTTCAATTAGCTTATTATTCTTTATCGCTTCATTCATTTTAAGCCTCGATTTGCTCCGCTGAAAAACGCTTCATCCAATCATACCCTCGTTCCTCCAGCCGTAACGCGAGCTCCGGCCCACCGGAATGCACGATTTTTCCGTCCATCATGACATGAATTCTGTCCGATTTGACGTAATTCAGAATTCTCTGATAATGCGTTACCAGCAAAATACCATTTTCCGATGACGATACGGTATTTATGCCGTTTGAGACTATTTTCAGCGCGTCTATGTCCAATCCGGAATCGGTTTCGTCAAGTATGGCAACTTTCGGATTCAGCATTGCCATCTGTAGAATCTCAAGTCTCTTTTTCTCGCCGCCTGAAAAACCGTCGTTAACGTATCTGGTGGCAAAAACCTTATCCATTTCCAGAAGCTTGAATTTTTCCATTAGATCTTTCCGGAAATTCCTCAAAACCGATTCATCTCCGTCCGTTCGCGCCTTTATCGCGCTTCTCAGAAAATTCGCGACGGTTACGCCGGGTATCGCAAAAGGATACTGAAATGCCAGAAACAGCCCCGCCAGAGATCTCTCCGTGGCATCCATCTCAAGCAGATCCTTACCATCAAGGTAGGCCTCGCCGGAGGTTATCTCGTAACTGGGATGTCCCGCCAGCGCCTGCGCCAGGCTCGATTTCCCGGAACCGTTCGGCCCCATGAGTGCGTGCTTTTCGCCCTTCTTTATATCCAGAGAAACTCCCCTGACAACTTCCTTGCCTTCAACCGTAATATGTATGTTCCTGATTGAAAAAATCTCTCCTTTACCTGCCATCTCAAACCTTCCTGGTTTTTTATTACAAAATTAAACTGATCTCTACCAACTCTGTCTTTTTTGCGTTAGTTCTGTTAGGCTTTTTGCTGGAGTTTCAAACCGTTTTCTTCAAGCGGACTTATGTCGCCGGATGCCAGATCGGCGAGGGTCACTTGCTCCAGATACGATTCGATGAATTCATCGAATGTCTGCCAGATGTTCTTAACAGTGCAGTCCCCGGAATGAATGCAGACCTCATGTTCACGCGCATATCTCCCGCAGTAACCGGCCGAAAATACAGGTTTACCCAGAACCTCGAAGATTTCCTTCAAGGTAATTTCCTCCGGTGACTGCGCGAGAACGTAGCCTCCTTTACGCCCGCGAACCGCCTTTACGAGCCCCGACCTCTTTAGGATCATCAATAGCTTCCCCGCATAAGGGATTGAAAAACCCTCTCTTGTGGCAAACTCCGGTAGCGTCAAGGGATCGTCGTCCCTCTGGCGTGCCAGAAGCACCATGCATCTCAAACCGTATTCTTCAAGCGCCGTTATTTTCATTCATCACCTCGCTGGCTTTATATAACTGCTTATTGATACAAAAAGTTTACAAAAAAGTAAAGTTTTTTAAAATAATTATAACTTATTACTCATCAGCCTGTTACGGTATCCGTATTATGTATGGTAGATATGGGTCCTCCATATCTTCCCCCTGTTATCCGATAAGCCTTGACTAAATCGGCGGTATGACGTAACTAAATGAAAATCTGAAAACACAGGAGGTCTTTTGAGTACCAGAGAAAATCTTATGGCGGCGTTTGAAGGCGAATGTAAAGCTCATTTTAGATACCTCGCTTTTGCCGTAATTGCCGAAAGAGAAGGTCATCATGAAGTCGCCAGGCTTTTCCGGGCTGTTGCAGAGGCCGAAGCTATTCACGCTTTGGCGCATTTCGATATACTGGGCGAAGCGGGGGATACGGAACAAAATCTCATGTCCGCGATTGACGGGGAAACATACGAGTTTACCCAGATGTATCCCGCGTTTATCGAGCAGTCTGAAAATGAGGCTAACACCAGGGCAACGATATCGTTCAGGAACGCTTCGGAGGTGGAAAAGATCCACAATAATCTTTATAGTAAGGCTCTTGAGAATCTGGGCAAGAATAGAAAAAGCGAATATCACGTTTGCGAAATCTGCGGCAATACTGTTGCCGGTAACGCTCCTGATAAATGCCCCGTATGCGGGGCTTCAATTGATAAGTTCAAGATCTTCAAAGATTAAATCTTGTTCGATTGTATGAGGGTATAACGTATTCAAAGCGGGGTGAAAGTATGAAATGCGGGATAGCGAAGGAAAAGGTCGAGGAATATTCGGGCGACGCCCTTATAAGTCTTCAGTATGAAGACGGACCGCTAATTAAAGGAAAATTGGCGGGCGTTGTCGACAGGGCGCGCAAAAAAGGCGGCTTTAAAGCTGAAAAAAACGAGATCTTCCAGATATTTCCATGCTATGAAATTAAGGCTGAGAGATTAATCCTGGTCGGACTCGGAAAAAAGAAAAAATCAACGTTGGAGGATATTAGAAAAGCCGCCGGTATTGCCGTCAAGGCGGTTCAAAATCAAAAAAGAGTCGCGTTTTTGCCGATTGGTAATCCAAAAGAAACTATCCCCGTTATGGTCGAAGGCTCTATTCTGGGGAACTACCGTTTTGATCAGTTGAAATCCGAGAAAAAAGAGATAATGCTTGGAGAAATATCGTTTTTCCAGGATAATATTCGAATATCCGAATCCAGAATCGACGAGGCCGGGATACTGGCCGAGGGAACCTGCATTGCCCGCGATTTCGCCAATCTTCCCGCGAACCTCCTGACCCCTCGAAAACTCGCCGAGGAGGCCGTCAGACTCGGCAAGAAAAACAATATTAAAACCACGATCCTGAATGAACCTGATTTAAAAAGATTGAAAATGGGAGCGTTGCTCGCCGTCGGCCAGGGATCGCAAAATCGTCCCCGGCTGGTCGTATGGGAATATAACGGCGGTCGGAAAAACAGTGCCCCGCTCGTCTTTGTCGGTAAAGGCGTAACCTTCGATTCCGGCGGCCTGTCGATCAAACCGGTGCAGGGGATGGAGGTGATGAAGGGGGATATGGGGGGAGCGGCGGCGGTCATATCTATGATGCCGATTTTGGGCCGGCTCAAGCCCCGTATCAATGTGGTCGGCATCACTCCCCTCGTCGAAAATCTTCCCTCAGGCCAGGCTTACAGGCCCGGCGACGTCCTGACAGCGTCAAACGGCAAGACCATTGAGGTCATCTCCACCGACGCCGAAGGGCGACTTATTTTATCTGATGCTCTGGTTTATGCAGGACGATATAAACCCAAATATGTTATAGACATAGCAACTCTGACCGGCGCCTGCATGGTTGCCCTGGGAATTCATATCGCCGGGGGTATTATGGGCACCGATCAGAGGCTTGTCGAGCTTCTGATCGCCGCTGGTGAGCGCTCCGGCGAACGCCTCTGGCAACTGCCGCTATGGGATGATTACCGGCCCCTCTTGAATACCACTTCGGCCGATATGAAAAATTCCGGAGGAAAATGGGGCGGAGCAATTACCGCCGCCAAGTTCCTCTCCGAATTCGCCGAGGATTACAGGTGGGCGCATATCGACATGGCCGGTATGGATAACCAGGAAAACGATCATCCTTACCAGATCAAGGGCATGACCGGCTGGGGCGTGCGCCTGCTCTCCCGCTTCGCCCTCAGCCAGGCCGGCCGAAAATAGTAGAGCCGTAGGTCGGGTTCCGAGCCGTAGGTCGGGTTCCGAGTGAGCGAAGCGAACGAGAAACCCGACGCCCCGACCGTATGCCGGGAACCCCGCGCTCCCGACGCCTTTGTTATCCCTCATGATGGAGACCCGCGACATCATGAAAAACGCTCCTGCTGCGCCTTGTCGTAGCCGTAGGTCGGGTTCCGAGTGAGCGAAGCGAACGAGAAACCCGACGCCCCGACCGTATGCCGGGAACCCCGCGCTCCCGACGCCTTTGTTATCCCTCAT
>CP070742.1:459108-468713 GCA_020348065.1 Candidatus Zixiibacteriota bacterium | reverse complement strand
CCGGCCCCGATGCTATGAAGATGCCTTTTTTGCTCGACTTCGGTTTCTATCGATTTTGCCTGAAGCTCCTTGATATCGTACTGCGCCTGAAGATCGATCCTCATTTTTTCCAGTTTTAAATTCAACTGGGATTTGTTATTTTTTTTCAGTTACAGTTCATTCAGGAGCTTTTCATGCTTGTTTTCCAGAGATTCGGTGTTCAGCCTCAAAATCGAATCGCCCGCTTTCACGCTTTCTCCTACCCGGAAATATATCTCCTCGATTTTGGACGAAACCGGGCAGGCAAGAACCTGTTCATATTCAGGGATAACCACTCCCGAAGCCGAGACAGTCCCTTCAATCGATCCGACCTCCGCGTATGCTGTCAGTATGGAATCCCTGCTGATTGACGGATTGATAATCGCCCGGAAAGCATAAATAGCGATTATAATCAGCACAAAAGGCGACAGGGCATAGGCCGTTTTTTTCATCCTGATTTTCCGTTTATCGGATTGTGTAAGTTCCTTATCCATTTCAAATACCTGAAACCATCTACATTCAATATTCATGCCACGCAATAACCACTTTGTCGGTAACAAGTTAGTTTTTGTGACCGAGCTTGATATTGCCCGGATCCGGACAGTTTGTCCGGTTGCGGATAAAATATGATCTGTCCGAGAAGAACAAATCGCCGGGGATTAAGGTTTTAACGAGAAGGGCATATGAATCGTGCTTGATAATGCCGTATCGGCGAATTATTTAATTTGTGTAAGCGGGAGTAACTCAGCTGGTAGATAATAGCGGCCTGATGGTCACTATTTTTCTAAATATTTATCGAAGATTCCTTGACAAAATATTCTAGCCCGATAAATTATTATTAATCTCATCATAAGGAAATGTCCATTATTCTTGGCTTTCTTTAAACATAAAAAGTAGGAGATCTATTATGCGAAAATTGGTTATTACTTTTTTGCTGACTACAGCGCTGGCAGTTATGCACGTATTGTCCTATGCTGAGCAGAGCGACACAAAAGAAAAGACCTCTGGTACAGTCAAGGTGAAAAATAATGAGGTCGGAGACTCGTTGCTAATTGACGATCTACGAATTTTACCGAAAATTAAAAGTCTGCGAAGGCTACTGAAAGAGGAGCAAGTAAAAAGTAATAAGTGGGAAGTGAGCTTAACCGCAAATTTCTCAGGTGACGAAGCCGGAGGCCAAAATACGTCGGAGCTGAAAACTTCCGTGGAGATCACCAAAGGAAGGTACCCCCGACAGCTTCGTTTCAAGGAAAAAAGCGATATTCGACTTGAGGATGACAAACTTGAGGAAGATGTGACAACGCTTCTGCTTAATTATGATTACTATATCAAACCTTCTGTCGAGGTCTACGCGTTCCTCGAGCGTTTTAAGGATAGTTACATGGGAATCAAACATCGGTTTGAAATCGGCTTTGGCGCTTTGTACGAATTTACGCTTTTGGGATTAGTTAACAGAGAAGAAAAAGAAAATATGGGGGCCATAAGAGAATTATTCGGACAGTTATCCGAAAGACAGAGAGATTCGCTAAGACAAGACAAAGAGACGGCTTTGACCTCCATAGAAAAGCGAGACAGTAGATTGGAGATCAGCTTCGCCCTCACTTTTTTTCAGGAGCTTGAGCAGCCCGAGGAAATTGTAGCAAAGGTGGGTACAATAGACACCACATGCTCGCTCGCGCCCGAAGCGCGATTTCGGATTGTCATTCGCCCATTCATTAAATATCAGGTTACAAAAGAACTTTCACTATCAGGTTTTTGCTATCTGAAGGCGCCCGCCTTCCATCCCCAAAAAGTGGACAACCAATGTGACTACCGTATCGACGCCCAGTTCCTGGCGAAACTGAAGCTATCTAATGATAAGCAGGGGAATGATAAAGTTAACATTACTTTCGGTTATGACCTCAGATATGATAATGCGCCGCCGTCTGTTGAGCTGAACGGGGAAAGGTTTGCGGCTAATGATTTCCACGGAACAACGACACTTGGGATTACTGTAGAGATTTAGCGTGTGCTTGGGGCAAAGTGAAAAAACCGGTGCATTGAGTTAGACTTGCCCTTAAATCCCGGTCTAACCGCGCAGGTCGATACTCTGGCAGCCTTCACTAATGGTGTATAATGAATTTGGCAAACCTGGATTTCGAAGCAAAATTGGATGAAAATAGTACTCCCGAGGTCTTTGAAATTCAGATGTTAAATTTTAAAATGCGGACGGTTTTGCGCACCGGCCTTCGAGCTATGAGCATTTATGAGAATGCTCACTTCTGAGACTAGCCTACCAGAATCTCAACGGGCGGTTTTTTTTGACTTGACAATGTACCATAGCAGAATTAATTAGATACGTATTTGATAAAGGATGAAAGTGAATTGATCTGAAGAAACACCAATAGGATCATTCCATATCACCTTGTTGCGCATAGCATTACAAGAAAATGTAAGCGGGAGTAACTCAGCTGGTAGAGTCACAGCCTTCCAAGCTGTTGGTCGCGAGTTCGAGCCTCGTCTCCCGCTATATTTTAATGGAATAAACGCATGATTTTTCTTGACATGATTACCATGTCCTTATTATAATGCTTCCGAGAATAGCCGTATTGGCGGTCTTTTTACGTTTTTAAAACAGAAAATCTTTCGAAAAGGAGTTGATGGAAAATACTCAAGATATAAAATTTCGTTTATTTTGTCTTCCTTTTCTTTCGGGTCGTAAGAATGTATTTGGGCTGGCCTTCATTGAAATAATCATTCAACGCATTTTTTTTTGAACGGACGTCGTGCATTATTTGGAAAAAGGCCGATAACAAAGATATGAAGCAAAAAATGGATCATAACGACTCATTATTGCAGTTCCTCATGCATTTTATCTTTGCTGGCAGTTCCGCTCTGATTCTATCTATAGCGTACATTTATACCGATTTTTGGTTTATCTATATTTTCGCTCTATTGCCGTTTTTATATAGAGTCGTAAATACCGATCTCAGGGGATCGGTAATCGCGGGCCTGTTTTTGGCGTTAAGTTTTGTTTTTGTAATTTCCACCGATAATTTTATAAATTCGCCGATTAAGTATGTTGGCAATATTCTTTTGCTGTGTTTTACGTTTATATTGTTTTCCGCCGCGGTAAACCGGTTGAAGAGATATATCGTTTTAAGCGTTTTGTTGTTTGCGGCCTTATGTTTGCCCCTTGAGTATTTTCATAAATCTTATTTTGAGTTCAATAGCGTTTTTGCATCGCTAAAAAGCGACGCGGGTTTTATTTTCAGGGCCGCCTCGCTTTTTGGTTTCCTTTCCATCGCGTTTTTAATAATTGCAGTTAATTCCTTATTGTTGTTTTTAATTGAAATCCTGTGTCGAATGGCCTTCTCCGGTCGTTTTTATGATTTTACCAAAGAATTCGCTGTCCATTATAGCTCACAGAATAATTTCTTCAGAAGTAATCCGGGATTATTACCGGACCCCCGCGGTCCGCCTTTATATATTCAGTGCTAAGCTCTTTTTACGATTAACATCATTTTATGTCATAACTCCAATCTAAACGGAGGTTTTAATGAAGAAATTAATGTTAGTTTTGACGGCGGCCGCGTTTGTAATCGGTCTTATGGCCTCTCCGCTTTCTGCGCAACAGTGGCCTAACCACAAGATGCATTTTCCGCAGCTACCGGATCTGATCGGCTGGGATGTAAACGCGACCTCCAACAGCCAACCTCCTATACAAGGTATTACACTGGCCGATGACTGGGAATGCACGAAAACCGGGCCGGTGGAGGATATCCATTTCTGGGGTTCATGGAAGGACCAGGACGGTGTCCCCGCGACCGACGATTTCGAATCGCCCATGCCCATGTTTACAATAGGAATCTGGTCCAATGATCCCGGTCCGCCCAGCAGACCCGCTACATTGCTCTGGAACTGGGAAGGAGAAATCCGCGGTGAGCCCTCCGAACCGCCCACGCTGGAAGGATGGTATGATCCCACGCAGCCGGTGCCCAATGATGTAATATACAACGATCACGTTCCTTACTGGCGGTATGATTTCATTCTGCCGGCCGGGACCACACCATTCGTTCAGGATTCGGGTTCGATTTACTGGCTGAGCATTACCGCGAATCTGCGTGATCCGGTGAACTTTCAATGGGGCTGGAAGAATTCGCGGGATCACTTCATGGATGACGCGGTATGGCAGGATCCCACAGGTATGTGGCAGGAGATGTACGAGCCGCCCAGGTATAACGTTTTCCACGGTTATTTCGACTCGGAGGGTCGTGTATGGGAAGGTTCGATGTCGACCAACTTCTATGGCGACGGCTGGTATAGATATCCGTCAGGCTGGTGGAACATCTGGTTCTATAACAACCCATATACCAGGGAACATAGCAAAGAAATCACTCTTTACATAGACGTCGAGCGGCTCGGCAACAGCCCCCGGATCACCTTCGCCTTAAATTATACGACGGATCTTTGGTCGTTGGAGGGCGTTCCCGGCAGACCGCCTTTGCCGACCGACTTCCCGGATCCGCCTCCCGTCCCGGAAGAGCAATATATAGTGCGTGATACTATAGATGTCATAATCGGGATTGATACTACCGTCTCCATAACCATACCCGCTTACAATCCGGAGTGGGTTTCTATCGACGTTATAGCCACGGACGTTACGGTCGACGGCTGGATAGAGCACGAATGTGTGCAGACCTCTCTCGACCTGGCCTTCGTTATCACCAGTCAGGAGGAGGAAGATATCCCGACCCTCAACGAATGGGGTATGCTGATTCTGGCGCTTCTGCTTCTGGCCGCGGGCACGATAGCCGTAGTGCGCAGGAGGAAAAGGGTACCGGTTGAAAACTGAACCGGACTCTAATTTGTACAAATCTGCCAGGGGCGATTGATATCGCCCCTGTTTTTTATGTTTTGTTTTCAGATGATCTTGATTTTATTCGTTTGGTAAGTGTACTGTGCCATTTATAATAATAAAATAATCCGCCCCAGATTATAATCGGGACAAGCTGCCCCTCGACCCGGATCAATATTTTCTGACCGTAGGATAGAGAGTAACGGATAAAATCCGGATATAAAAAACCGTCCCTTATCATCATGCGTTTGGCATAGTTGTTTAAAACAAAAACCACGAAAAGGAGAAGCTGGAAGGGGAATATTAATATAAAGCCGATTAGCAATATCTTAAGGCGCAGTTTATAGTTTACTCCAGGCACCGCCATTATTAAGGCGAGCAGGAACACGCCGTTGAAAGTGTAATATTTAAACTGCGTTGACAGCGGTTCGTTGCCGGGTGATGGATGAAAAAAAACAAATATTTCACCGTCTTGAGTTATTATTTTTTTCGTGGTATCTTTTTTCTCAAGGAGTTTGACCACCTTTTCGCCGGAGTAGGCGAATATTTTTGCTCCCACGGGCTTTGTGGTATCCCATATTAAAAACGCGACTGCGAAAAAAATTATAAAACCGATGATGAATGCCCAGATGTCAGGCAGTTTTTTCTTCGGTTTTTTTCGACCAGAAGTTCCAGACGATAATCGCCCAGAGGATGATGATCGGCTGCCAGACATATACGTGCACCTCTTGAAAAATATCCGGGAAATGCAGTCCCATATAAAACAGGCTTATAACCCGAATCAGGTTTACCAGAAATACGGCGGTAAAGCCGAACGCGATACCGTAAAATTTATGAGGCAGGGAAGCCGGGTAGGCGATAACTCCGGAAATCAGGATGGCGGTGGCGTAAATCCCGTTGCATCCGTCGACGACGTTGATGCTGTATTTTGATGTCGACAGCGTATAGCCGGTTACTTTCGAGCCGGCGCCGAATATGTTCATCAGGATACTGGAACAGTGGGCCACGAATGCGGTAAACGGAACGACCACGGTTTCATGCACGAAATTGAATTGAAACGCTATTATGAAAAACAAAATCGCCGCGCCGAAGGTCAGATAAAGTTTAACCAGCGATTTTATTACCGGCGTCTTGAGTTTTGATTTCGAGGCTTTCAACTGGCATCTTTCGTTATTGGCAAACGTTTATTTTACAATTCTACGTAATATATAATAACGTCTTTTATCGCGCAATATAATGGTTGTACAAAATATCCATTTGCTGATTTTATAAGCCGCCGAGTTTTCTTGACATTTTATTCCTGTATATGCTATTATGAATCAATCACCTTATTCTAAGGTTTTCCTGGGAGCGGAACCGGCAAGGTTCTTCAATGAAATAAATTTGCGGGAGGTTTTGAATGGGACGATTTTACAGGTATTCCGTATTGATGTTCGTTTTCCTATTGTTTTTACCGGCCGTGCCAATTGCGGCGGGGGAATCCGATTTATCTATAAAATTTGAAACATTTAATAAATTACAGGCTGATTTTCCGGGAGTTGATATTTTTAGACACGGGTCCAAAATATCGCGGATTTATGGTCGGCCTCTGGGCGAGGGCGATTCTCCCGAAAATACCGCCGAGCGTTTCAAGAATAATTACTCAATGATATTCGGCGTCGATCCATCCGATTTAAAGCCTGTGAGCTTACTTTACGACGGCAGGCATACCCAGCCGGTTATGTATGATCAGAAAACCGGCGCATATAAATTCACGCTGGTATATTATTCTCAATACATAAATGATATTCCTGTTTACAAATCCGATCTCCGGTTTCTGGTACGCAATGAAAACGGATATCCGCTGGTTCTGGCGGCCTCTTCATTAAAAAACCTCGGCGATTTTGCAGCACCCGACGGTGTCGTGTTGAATCCTGCGCTGGCCGAAACCGCGATAAGATCGTACTCAGATGATCTGGTAAATTTTTCAGATGCCAGGCTTGTTGTCTGGGCCGGCGTCGATGATATGGAGGTCGAGCCGGCTCTTGCCATCGAAATTATCGCTGATAACGGCCTATATGCCACGCCTGATTATGAAAAGAGACTGTTTTTAATAGATGCAATCGACGGTGAAATTCTATATTCGGAAAATATGATTCTCGAAATGGATGTCGTCGGGACTGTCAGCGGTATGGCCACCTCAGGGAACGGCGCGGATATTTGCGGTCCCGAGCCTCAAACGCCGATGCCATATGCACGGGTTTATATCGGATCAACCGTGGCTTACGCCGATGAGACGGGCAGTTTTATAATTCCCAACGGGGGCAGTTCGCCGGTTACGGTAACCTCAAATATACGCGGCCGGTGGTTCAGGGTTTATAACCGGAACGGTCTTGACGCCGAGATACCGCTAACGGTGACGCCGCCGGGCCCCGCCAATTTTATCCATAATCTGAGCAATACCAGCGAGTATAACAGGGCCGAAGTTAACGGCTACGTTCAGGCGAACATCGTCAGAGATTTCACGCTTACTTATCATCCATCCTACCCGCAGCTTATGCAAACCGAATTCCCCGTCAACGTTAACCTGAATGAGAACTGCAACGCTTATTACGATTACAGTTCCATCAATTTTTTCACCTCCGGAGGAGGATGCTCCAATAGCGCGTTTTCCACGGTCATTCATCATGAATACGGGCACCATCTGGTTTATACCGGCGGAAGCGGCCAGGGACAGTACGGCGAAGGGATGGGAGATGTAATGGGAATGTTGATAACCGACAGTCCCGGCCTCGGTTACGGATTTTACGGCAACTGCCTTGTATATATGCGCACCGGCGATAATACCATTCAGTATCCCTGCACCGACGAAATACATTATTGCGGGCAACTGCTTTCCGGTTGCGTATGGAGTATTCGTAATGAACTGATTGTAAACTATCCCGGCAGCTATATCGATATTATCGGGGGCCTGGCTGTCAATGCTTTTTGTTACATTCCGGCACCGAAATCACGCCGAGTATCGCCATAGATTATCTTACCCTCGATGACGACGATAGCAATATCGGCAACGGTACGCCGCATTATATGGAAATCTGCGCCGGATTCAACGCGCACAATATGGATTGCCCCGAAGTGGATCTGGTAACTTTTTATTATCCCGACGGCAAACCGGCGTTTGTCAATCCGTCCGGCAACACGGTTATGACCGTCGAGGTTCAGGCGGTGGCGGGAACGCCGCAACTGAATACGGGTTATTTCCATTATGATATCGGCGGCGGATTCGTAAGCGTTCAGATGAATATGGTATCGCCGCACGTTTACGAAGCGGTGTTTCCTGCGGTCAGTTGCGGATCGTCGGTTTCATATTATGTAAGCGCGCAAACCGACGGCGGCATGACAGTCTACGATCCGCGGGACGCGCCGGGTTCCGCCTATGCTACCATAGCAGCGTATGATCTGGTGACAGCGTTCGACGATAATTTTGAGACCAACCAAGGATGGACGGTACAGAATTCAGTCGACCTGACTGACGGCGCCTGGAATAGAGGCGTGCCGGTAGGCGGGGGAGATCGCGGCGATCCACCCATCGACTACGACGGTTCCGGGCAATGTTACGTAACCGATAACGTCGACGGCAACTCCGACGTCGACGGCGGCTACACCTACCTGATCTCGCCCGCCTTCGATCTCAGCGGCGGCGACGGCACTATTGAATACGCCCTCTGGTATACCAACAACAACGGGAGCGATCCCGATAACGATCTTTTTAAGGTTTGGGTATCGAGTAATAACGGCGCGAACTGGACTCACGTCGAAACCTTCGGGCCGGTAACATCCGCCGGATGGAACGTGCATTCGTTTGTGGCGGGCAATTATGTGACGCCCATAGGCCTGGTGAAGGTCCGATTCGAAGCATCGGATCTCGGAATGGGCTCCATTGTGGAAGCCGGGATTGACGCGGTATCGGTCGTGATACCGGATTGCGGGGGCTCTCCCGGATGTGAATATACCATAGGCGACGTGAATAACAGCGGCGACTATAACGGCCTTGACGTTACTTATTCGGTAACATTTCTCAAAGGCGGTACGGCTCCGCCGTATGAGTGCGAGTGCACTCCCGGCGAAACCTGGTATGTGGCCGGCGATATCAACAACAGCTGCAGTTTCAACGGCCTCGATGTTACCTACGGAGTGAACTTTTTCAAAGGAGGCCCGGCGCCTGAGCCATGCGCGGACTGCCCGCCGGTGCCGGGGGTTACGAATACTACCGCAGGCGATTTGAAGTAATTACAGCTTAAGGTATTATCTACCTCCAGCCCACCCGCAGCCCCGCCTTTGGCGGGGCTGGCGCAGGCATCGAAAATGATCTGAACACCATTATATTCAATATTCCTTTCAAGCTTCGCCGCGCCGAGACGTTATTATTATACGCTTCACCGCAATACGAGATCAAGCGATTTTCCGCCTCCCGAAATTGCCGATATGGCTTCCCCGGAACTGTTTCATATTTCCTGAAACGGGTTTATAAATTGCCGGATCGATTCGACCGAAATATTGAATGTAGAGTGCGGGAGGGATCTTTGCAGAAAACTTTTAGATTTAAAGGATTATTCGCAACAATTTTCCTGATTTGCCTTTGCCGGGCCGATTCTGCCCTGGCCGAGGGGTATTTCCGCCTGGTTTTGATCGACGGTACGGTCGTGGAAGGCGAGATGATCCGGGTTACCCCGGCCACAATCGAGATTAACCCCGATGGCCCGGAGGAGTT
>CP070742.1:450955-459008 GCA_020348065.1 Candidatus Zixiibacteriota bacterium | reverse complement strand
TTAAGCTTTGGTTAGGGGGCGGAAATCGGGCAGAAACTTATACAAATATATACTATTTCAGGATTTTCCCAATTCGATTTTTGGCCATAATGCGCATTATGATAAAGAGTTATGACTAAATGCTCTCAAAAAGTGTCAACAGTGCGTAAGGGCGGCAGTTTTTCGACGTCAGGACGTAATTCGCTTCGGTTGGGGGAGTAAGAACCTGGTGAAAACTTCCATATATGTACACCATTTTGGGATTGCTTATTTGGCGTAATCCCCAATATGATAGAGACTTAACCGATCTACCATTTAAAAAGTGTCACCAGTGTCTAAGACAGCCTTTTTGGGGCAAAAAAAATGGATTTGGGCATTGACATTGGCAAAGCAGAGGCGTAACTTGCGTCCATCTTGAACGCCCCATTATTCACCGAGGAGAGTGTTTGGGGCTGGGCCGGCTTAAATTGATTTACACCGATATTTAGAACTAAGAAATTCTTTTCAACTGGATGGCTTTTAATGATCCAAAAGAGGAAAGATGAATAGAATTATTATATATAGTAGACTATTATCCGTTTTTATTTTTGCGGTTAGCTCATCGGTATTTGCGCAAACTTTCGGGGAGGCCGTAAATTATCCAGCCGGAAATGGACCTCGATCAGTTTATTCGGTTGATTTGAATGGTGATTGCTATAGAGATTTGGCCGTAGCAAATCATAATTCCGATAATGTTTCGATATTTTTAAACAACGGTGATGGGACATTTCAGGCGGCGATTAATTATGGGGCGCCCAATGCGCCTCAGTCTATTTTTTCTGCTGACCTCGATGCGGATAACGACAGTGATCTGGTCACAGCAAATTATTTTGATAATGTTTCCGTTCTCTTAAATAATGGCGATGGGACCTTTGATTCAGCCGTCAACTACAATGCTGGGAATGCCCCAAGATCAGTTTTTGCAATTGATTTAGACGGCGACAGTGATAATGATTTAGCTGTCGCAAATTTCTACTCCGATAATGTTTCAATCCTTCTAAACAATGGGAACGGGACGTTTCAGACAGCCGTCAGTTATGGTGCTGGGGACGGGCCTTATTCCGTTTATTCAGATGACTTAGACGAAGACACCGACAATGATCTTGCGGTGGCAAATGCAGAAGCCGATAGTGTTTCGATTCTTTTGAACAACAGCGATGGAATATTTCAGCTTGTAGGTAGTTATAGTGTGGGCGATATGCCTATGTCGGTATTTTTAATCGACCTAAATGGGAACCAAAATAGCGATATGGTTTTAACAAACGCAAATTCTAATAATATTTCGGTACTTTTAAACAATAGCGATGGGACATTTCAACCAGCAGAAAACCATGGAACTGGAGAGCAACCTTATTCGGTATTTTCCGCTGATTTCAACGGCGATAGCCTTAGCGATCTCGCCATTGCAAATAATATTTCCAATAACGTTTCAGTATTAATAAATCTGGGTAGTTCTGAAGATATCCCCACCCTCTCCGAATGGGGCATGCTGATAATGGGGCTGTTACTGCTGGCAGCGGGGACGGTGGCGGTGATCCGGCGCAGAAACGCAATATCGGAAAAAGCCTGCGGGTGATGATCCGGGTAATATTGTTGAAATAGGAATTTTACCCGGCAGTCTCTACTGATAGAGTTATTATTTTTGTAAACATAGCTTTACACACCCATAAAAAAGCCTTGCCGGCTCTACCATAATGCTTATATTTTAATTATCATATTCTACTTCGGGCGACTGCATAGAATTGAAAAATTAATTTCTCTTACACGTAACGACGGGAGGACTCAATGAAACCAACTCTATTTATTGCTTTTACGGTGATAGCATTGTTAATTTTTGCCGGTACAGCTTTTGCCCGTTGCGATTATGTTACCGGCGATGTCAACGGCAGCGACAGCTACAATGGGCTTGATATCACCTACGGCGTTAACTTCTTCAAAGGTGGTCCCGATCCGTTGTGCGAAGATTGTCCCTTATGTCCCGGTTGGTGGTATTGCGGTGATGTTAACGACAGCTGCAGCTACAACGGATTAGATATTACCTATGGTGTAAACTACTTCAAGGGTGGAGCCGATCCGATTCACTGCGCAGATTGCCCGCCAACAAATTAGTTCCGTCCCCACCCTCTCCGAATGGGGCATGCTGATTATGGGGCTGCTGTTGTTGGTCTTAGGCACGGTGGCGGTTGTGAGAAAGAGGGCGGCGTTAAGCAAGGCTGCGTAAAAAACCGACTATATGGATATACTGAAGGGGAGCCACTACGACTCCCCTTTCTTTTTGCCTGATCTTGTCTATCCGTCAAATCCTATCCCCCGGACTCAGCCGCCTGTGGCTGATCTGCAACCCTTGTTGATTGACGATCTGATTGATATAGCGTTGGGTGGTATTCAAGCTGCTATGGCCAAGCAGGATCTGGATGTGCTGAGCGGGCATTTCGGATTTGGCCAGGAAGGTGGCGGCGGAATGGCGGATTAAGTGGGGAGAAACCTTTACGCCAATCTTCTGACCATACTTGGCAATAGTCCGTTGGAAATTCCTCTGCATAATTTTCACACCGTCCTTTGTGCTGAATAGCAGGGGCGAATGATTATCTCCCCTATGCTTTAAGTATTTTATGAGTTCCCGTATGGTTTTGCGGCCCAAAGGAACGATTCTGTCCTTGTTTCCCTTCCCCGTTATCTTGACTGTCCCCATTTTCAAATCGAGATCGTCAAATTGGATATTCAGAAGTTCCTTCAGCCGTATGGCCGTATCCCACAGAATCAGAATCATTACCTTATCTCTAATTTTGTAGAAACAGGTGTCGGGAATGGACGAAAGCATCTTAGAAATCTGTTTAGGCTCAAGGACCGGCTTCAACTTCCTCGGCATATTTACGAGCTGTAATCCGGCCATGGGATTATTTTCAAGGTATCCTTCCCTTACCAAAAACGAATAGAATGCTTTTGCGGCCCTTATGTAGTGGTTGGCCGACGCCGGGGATAATCCCTTATCCATAAGCCTTAGAACGAGGCTTTTAACGCCGCTTTTATCAATCGTCTGCCAGTCGCCAAGCTCTTTATTTAATGCAGTCAGATGCCAGGAATAGTCTTTTAGAGTCTTTTCAGATAGATTTCTGAATCGACAATCCTGGATGAAGATTTCAAGGTAATCAGGTGTTCTGTTTTTTGTAACCATGTTGTCCTCCAACGACTTAGGTTTTCGTTAGAGAACGTTTGATTACGAATCAGCTGCTCTACCGGCTGAGCTACGGTGGCGTACTCTTTGATTTTATCGTCGGTAACCGGCTTAAATTGACCTGAATCGACGAACGCAGTATATAATCTTCAATCCAAAAATCAAGATAAATGTTTATATGCTAACCGATTGCCCGCCAACATATCAGCGCCCCACATTCTTCATGTTGACAGAATATTCCTGCCGTTATAAAAATAGCCGGATCGAAAATCAAGAAAGGAGATGAATATGCAATGCCGAATTGCAGGTTTTATGACGCTATTTTCAATCGTGAGCATGACATTTACCATACCTTGCTTCGCTCAGGAGGATACGTTAATAATCAAAACTCCGCAGGTCGAGCAAGCCGAAAAAATAATCGGCCTGGAGTTTACCCCATCTGAAAGGGACTCCATGCTCGACGATCTCAATTATAATCTGGGTTTCTATGAGGATCTGCGGGAAGTACCCGTTGATAATTCCGTCTCCCCTGCTTTCATCTTCAATCCCCTGTCATCAGGTGTAAAGCCGGAAACCCGGCAAAATTCAATAGTTTATAGCCCTGTAGGTGAAATCGAACGGCCGAAAAACATCGAGGATCTGGCGTTCTATTCGGTTCGAGAACTTGCGGAACTGATAAAAACCCGCAAAGCAACCTCGACCGAATTGACCGCGCTATGCTTAGACCGTCTGAAAAAATATGATCCGCAGCTGCATTGCGTGATAACTCTCACCGAGGAGCTGGCTCTCAAACAGGCGGCCAGGGCAGATTCCGAGATCGCCGCCGGAAATTATCGCGGGCCGTTGCACGGCATCCCCTACGGCGCCAAGGACCTTTTGGCCCTAAAGGGCTATAAAACCACCTGGGGAGCGATGCCTTACAAAGATCAGATGCTGGATTGCGACGCCACCGTCATCAAGAAACTCGAACAAGCGGGCGCGGTACTTGTCGCTAAACTGTCTATGGGGGCGCTGGCCTGGGGCGATGTCTGGTATGCCGACACCACCCGCAACCCCTGGAACCCGAAAAAGGGATCGAGCGGATCGTCGGCTGGCTCCGCTTCGGCCGTTTCCGCAGGCCTGGTGCCGTTCGCTATCGGTACCGAAACCTGGGGCTCAATCGTTTCTCCGTCCACAGTATGCGGCACCACCGGCCTGCGGCCCACATACGGACGTGTCAGCCGCGCCGGGGCTATGGCACTCAGCTGGTCCATGGACAAGATCGGACCGATCTGCCGTACGGTGGAGGATTGCGCCATCGTATTCGACGCCATCCGCGGTTCCGATAGTATAGATCTGAGCGTTATAAACGCCGCCTTCAATTACAATTACGATATTGATATAACCAGTCTTAAAATCGGTTACTTGAAAGAGGATTTCGAAAAAGATACCCTCTTTGCCAAGCAAAACCGGGCGACCCTGAACAAACTGCGCGAACTGGGCGCGAATCTGATAGAGATTAAGCTTCCCGATCTGCCCATCGATCCTATGCAGATCATCCTCTCCGCCGAAGCCGCGGCGGCGTTCGATGAGCTTACCCGCTCCAACCGCGATGATCTCCTGGTAAGGCAGATCAAGAACGCCTGGCCCAATTCCTTTCGGGCTTCCAGGTTTATACCGGCTGTGGAATATATTCAGGCCAACCGGATAAGAACAGTGCTGATCGCGCAGATGGCAGAGCTTATGGCCCATATCGATGTTTACGTATCGCCATCATGGGAAGGCGATAACCTGCTTCTGACCAACCTCTCCGGCCATCCCTGCGTGGTGTTGCCCAACGGCTTCGACGATGAAGGCGAGCCCACCAGTATAACCTTTATGGGACGATTATTCGACGAGGCAACGGTACTGGCGGCGGCAAAGATTTATCAGGACGCCACCGATTTCCATAAAAAACATCCGCCGCTCTTTAAATGAGCGGCGAAGATAATTAAATCTCGTCATCGCGAGGAGTCCGTCGTCAGACGGACGACGTGGCGATCTCCAGTTTTGAAATATAAGAGCATATGTACCTATAAGTGAGAGTTTGCTTCGTCTTTCCGACATTCGTCGCCCCGCTGAAAGCGGGGTCGCAATGACGCATTCTATTTTGCGGTTGATTTATATCGGGGGCTTGTCCCCCGACGCGGAGCTTATTTCAAATACACCATCCTCTTCGTCTCTACAAATTCACTCGCCTTAATCCGATAGAAATAAACTCCCGATGAAACATCGCTTGCGTTCCAGATTATATGATGGTTTCCTGCTGGCAATAACTCGTTCTCAAGCGTTTCAATCTTACGGCCGAGAATGTCGTAGATGTCGATTGTCACCCATGACGCTTCCGGCAATTCATATTTGATAGTAGTGTTGGCATTGAACGGGTTCGGGTAGTTTTGAGAAATCCTAAAACTCTCGGGTAAAGGTGTTTCTGAAAGATTATCAATACCTGATGGGTTTGAAAGATTTATCAATATTGAAATATCGTCAGATCCACAATTCGCGACCGCCAGGTCATTATCGCCATCGTCATCGAGATCCGCCGCGAAAACAGAATAAGGGCTACTCCTGGCCCCATAATTAACTGCCGCCTGAAATGTGCCGTTACCGTTATTCAGAAGGACAGAGACATCGGAGGATTCGTAATTGGATACAGCCAGATCGTTGTCGCCATCGCCGTCGAGATCAACAGCGAAAATCGAAGTAGGATACCACCCGGCCCCGTAAATAATCGCCTCCTGAAATGTCCCATCACCGTTGTTCAGAAATACTGAGACATTATGGGAATTCAGATTGGCCACGGCCAGGTCGTTGTCGCTATCGCCATCGAGATCGACCGCGAAAACTGAAACAGGTGAATCCCCGGCTCCGTAATTAACCGCCTGCTGAAATGTCCCGTCGCCATTATTGAGAAGAACTGAGACGTCGTCAGAATTTTCAATATTTGCCACGGCCAGGTCATTGTAACTATCGCCATTGAGGTCAGCCGCGTAAACTGAAATAGGACGATTCCCGGCCTCGTAATTAATCGCCTCCTGAAACGTCCCGTCACCGTTATTCAGAAGTACCGAGACATTGCCAAAAGCAAATTGGTTGCCTCTATTAGCAACTGCCAGATCATTATCGTAATCTCCATCGAGATCAATTGCGAATATCGATCTTGGTCGACTACCGGCCTCATAGTTGACTGCCTGCTGAAATGTCCCATCACCGTTATTTAGAAGGATTGAGACGCTGTCGGGAAAACTACCATTAGCCACAGAGAGGTCATTGTCACCATCTCCATCAAGGTCAGCCGCGTAAACTGATGTCGGAGAATTCCCGGCCCAGTAATTAACTGCCGTCTGAAACGTCCCGTCACCGTTATTCATAAGGATCGAAACACCGAGGGATTCATTATTAGCAACGGCCAGATCATTGCAGTCATCACCATTGAAATCAGTCACAAATATCGATGACGGATAACTCCCGGCCTCGTAATTAACTGCCGTCTGAAATGTCCCATCTCCGTAATTCAGAAGTACTGAGACATCGCGGGAATAACCATTAGCCACGGCGAGGTCATTGTCACTATCGCCATCTAAATCAACCGCGAATACTGAAAAAGAGCCTTTCCCGGCCCTGACATAAACCGCGTCCTGAAATGTCCCATCACCGTTATTAAAAAAGATTGAGGCATTGGCAGAGCCTGAATTAGCCACGGTCAGCTCCTTGTCGCCATCGCCATCGAGATCGACCGCGAAAACTGAAACAGGCCAACCCCCGGCATTATAATTACCTGCGGTCTGAAATGTCCCGTTACCGTTATTGAGAAGGACCGAGACATTTCTGGAGCCGGCATTAACCACTGCCAGGTCATTATCGCCATCGCTATCGAGGTCAGCCGCGTATACCGAATGAGGAAGATCGCCGACGTCGTAAGCAACCGGAGCCTGGAATGTCCCGTCGCCGTTATTCAGGAGAATTAAAACGTAACCTGAAGCAGGATATGAAGCCCCATCAGTTACGGCCAGGTCATTGTCGCCGTCGCCATTTAAATCAACCGCGAAAACTGATGTCGGATGACTCCCGGCAACATAGTTTACTGCCGTCTGAAATGTTCCATTACCGTTATTCAGAAGGACCGAGATATTGGAGGTGCTATAATTAGCAACGGCCAGGTCATTGTCGCCGTCGCCATCAAAATCAGCCGCGAAAACCGAGAATGGAGAAATCCCGACCCAATAGTAAACCGCCGTCTGAAATGTCCCGTCACCGTTATTGAAAAGAACTGAGATATTGTCGGAGTCATAGTTAACCACCGCCAGGTCATTATCCCCGTCACCATCCAAATCAACAGCGAATATAGAATTAGGCGATTCACCTGCTCCATAATTAACCGCTGTCTGAAATGTCCCATCACCGTTATTTAGAACAATTGAGACGTTATCTGTAACTGAATTGGCTACCGCCAAGTCATTGTCGCTATCGCCATCCAGGTCAGCCGCGAATACTGAAAAAGGAAAATACCCGACTTCGTAATCTATCCTGGCTTCAAATAGCGGTTCAAAGGCACTAATCTCTATCGTTGTCAAAAAGGACAATGTTGTTATCATACATAAAGTCAAACGTTTCAAAATCCATCTCCTATTTAGACTCGTAAATATTATGATATAAATACCGCATAAACCGCCCCCAGCGATAAAATGTTAATCCTGTATGTAAAATACGATTAACCGAATTCATGTCAAGCTAAATGTGGATTTCGCGGCCCATAGCGGTCGGGAGCGCGGGGCTCCCGATATAACAACTGAGCTACAATAGCCTTGGGCCGTAGGTCAAATCCCCCCGGGATTTGACGCA
>CP070742.1:444380-450855 GCA_020348065.1 Candidatus Zixiibacteriota bacterium | reverse complement strand
GAATATTTCGTATATTTAAATGTAAATTATCCGGGAATGCTATGTTTTTGCCATTTAAAGGAGTAGAAACAGTTAGATTTTATAAGATCCCGTTAATTGCAAGTCTAATATTATCTTACAATCAGGTCTTTTGCGGGTTTCGGGCCGGGGGTGTTGTTTAAACGAAAAGCACGGTTTTGTCGTAATAATACCTGATAAGCAGGAGATAAATTATGATTAGATTTTTAAAGGATTTTAAAACGCGGCGTCTTTGCTATTGGGCTGCCGGGTTTCTGGCGTTTTTATGGGTTCTGCTTAGAAGCGGTCCGAAACCGCAACGAATAACATATCCCTGCCAGCAGGCGACAATACCTGTGGCCGTAAATTGGCTTCTGGCCGTAACCGCGTATCTGGGTGGGAGCATATTCTTGCGGAAATTTGCCAGGCTATCTTTTGCGCCGATTCTATTGGCCGGCGCGGTCTGGTTCTCTATTTCTCTGCCTGAATTCTCCAGATCCGGCGTTGCCGATATCGAATCATTGCCTGTCTGGGAGGTCGATGATCCGGTCTCCACCGTCTTTGTAATGGATTCCATCCCTCCGACAATCGGTTCGCTCGCGCCCGGTGATACCACCGTTCCCGACGAATACCTTGTAGATCCGGCAATCGACACTCTTTTAATGATGCTTGCCGGCCGCGGGATCTTCTTACATCAAACCGGTACACAGCCGGACGGAATAGTGGGATCAGATGATGTCGTGGTGATAAAGGGAAACTTTCAATGGAACGGAAGAAATACAACCAGCGCGGATCGTATCAAAGGATTGATCCGTCAGGTCCTTCAGCATCCCGATGGATTCTCCGGTGAAATCCTGGTATGTGATAATAGCCAGGACATCGGCACCGGAATTAACGACAACGACAATAATTCCGAGGACCGCGATCAATCCATACCGGATGTTGTGAGAACATTTTACGCCAAGGGATTCCCGGTTTATAGTCTTGATTGGAACCTGATCTGGGGCGCTGTCGCCGGTGAATATTCCGAAGGCGATTATAACGACGGGTATGTCTATGATGATTATTCGAAAATTTCATACCCGAAGTTTATGACGCCCTCAGGTGAATATTACCTTTCGTTACGTTACGGTATCTGGGATTCCTTATCGGCTCAGTATGATTCCTCTCGCCTCAGTATTATCGATTTTCCCGTGTTGAAAGAGCATACGTTGGCCGGCGCGACCATCGCTGTAAAGAACTGGATAGGGGTACTGACAACTGCGTACGCAGATCAACGTTACGGCGGTTTCTGGCCGATGCATAACAATTATTTCTGGAGCCAGTACGCCCTGGTCGCCAGGGTTCTGGAGGTTACTTATCCGGAACTTGTAATCGTGGATGCCTCCTGGACTACAACCGACGGACCCCATGATACCGTCTGGGTCGAGGAAACAAAAATGCTGGCGGCCTCCGCCGACCCGGTGGCGGCGTCGTGGTATACGGCAAAATTTATCCTTACTCCCATCTCTCGTTATCCGTATCATTCAAATCCCGACCAGCCCAATGGCAATTATAACCGCAGCCTGATAAATTGGAATAACTATTTGCGTAATATCGCAGGACTGCCCTGCACTATGGATTCTCTGGAGATATCCGTTTTCGACCGGGAGATCATGACGGGAATCGAGGATGATAGCGAGGTTATGCGCGGTATTTTTGTGCCGGCGCGAAATTACCCCAATCCCTTTAACGCGTACACGACAATTTATTACTCTCTATCGCAGCCGGCTCATGTCACAATCGATATTTTTGATGTTATCGGTCGTAAGGTGAATACAATCGCGAAAGGAGAGGAGCCGGCTGGATATCATCAGGTTGTATGGAACGCCATTGATCAACCGTCCGGAATCTATTTCTACAGGATTAAAGCCGGCAACTTTACAAATACTAATAAAATGATGCTTTTGAAATAAGTTTTCCGCCGGAGTACTTACGGGAAATATCGTTTGCCTTCTATTTACGATGACCATATAGCGCTATGGCCGAGATGCCCATAAGGGTTTCTCCCGGAATTCATGGTCACGTAATAAGTTAACCTATCGCAGGAAGTTTTTTATTGTCGAATCGGGATTCTATAATTATCTTTAATTGTTTGATATTTGAAATCTGAATCCATCGCATACTCCGATAGACAACTTGAGTGGTATGCCGGGTTCTAAAATCCTGAGGTCTATTACCACGCTTGTAAGGGAGAAAGCAGGTTTATGGAGCATAAGGCAAAATTAAAGGACGGCACCGAGGTAGTTATCAGGGATCTGACAATAGACGATCTTGACAAATCTATCGCCTTTTTCCAGGCCCTTCCCAAAGAGGACAGGATTTACCTTCGAGTCGATGTCACCAAGCCCGAAAACGTGGAACGCAGAATACAGATGATGAAGTTTGGCAAGGTGATACGGCTTGTCGCCGTTATTGACGATCAGATCGTGGCCGATGGCGCCCTGGAGCTGGAAACCGAGGAATGGGAAGAACACATAGCGGAATTAAGGCTAATTGTGTCGCATCAATACCAGCGAAAAGGTCTGGGAATGATCATGGCCCGGGAGCTTTTTTCCATCGCGGCCAGTAAAAACGTGGAAGAGATCGTGGTAAAATTTATGGAGCCGCAGGTCGCCGCCTGGAAAGTGGTTGAGAAGCTGGGATTCCACAAGGATTCGATTCTTCACGATTATGCAAAGGATATTGACGGCGTAAAACATGACCTGGTTTTAATGAGATGCGATTTGAAGTCGCTCTGGCAAAAACTTGATGATTTCTTAAGCGATTTCGACTGGCAGAGGACGCGTTAGGTTAAGGTTCTTGCCCGAGTAAAACTCAGGATTATATAAGGCCGCTTTTTTTCTATAATATAGAGAAATATATATTATATCTTGTTGATGTGGAAATTCTGCTTCTAAATCCATCGTTTCTGGCGCCAAGGGACGCGGGGCTGGGGATATCGTTTCCGTTGGGATTAGCGTACCTCGGAACTGCCGTTAAAAAAGCGGGTTTTGATGTTGTCGCACTTGACTCCGCCGCGGAGAGCCCGGCCCGGGAAATCGAGCACAACCTGTTACGTTTCGGTCTCGACGAGAACGAGCTTCGAGAGCGAATCGCCGCTGTTAAACCGGATATAGTCGGGATCGGCTGTTTTTTTTCGTCGAGGTTCCCGGCGGTACTGGAGACGGCGAGAGCTGTCAAGGAGATCGACAAACGTATTATCACCGTTACCGGCGGAATACATCCTTCCTTGATGCCCGGGGAGGTCTGCTCTCATCCCGAGATTGATTTCGTCGTAATCGGGGAGGGAGAGCGGATCTTCGTGGATCTTCTAAATGCAATTTCCGATGGAAGGGATTTTGATAATATTGAGGGGCTGGCCTATAAGATAAACGGTGATATCAAAATCACTCGCAGGAGAGAGTATATAGAAGATCTCGACAGCCTGGGATTCCCGGCCTGGGAACTGTTCGATATGGAAAAATACCTCGGTATCGGAGAGGGACGCTGGGATCTGGGAGGAGGCCGATATGCCCCGGTTGTGACCTCCCGAAGCTGCCCCTTCAGATGTACATTCTGCAGCATTCACCATGTCATGGGTCCGAAATACCGCGCTCACTCGCCGGATTATGTCGTCGATATGATAGGTACGCTCGTGAAAAAATACGATGTCGATGAAATTTCCTTCGAGGACGATAATCTAACGTACGATAATGACAGGTTCGTTTCCATATGTAAAGGGATTGTCGAGAGGGGCATTAATATTAAGTGGAATACTCCCAACGGCGTGCATGTCGGCTCCCTTGACCGGAACTCTATCGAGTGGGCCAAACGCTCCGGGTGCGATTCGTTGAACCTGGCCGTGGAATCCGGCGACGAATTCATAAGAAATAAAGTTATCAAGAAAGGCTTGAGCTCCGAGAGTATCTACGCGGTGGCGGAAGCCTGCCGCGAGATGGGAATCAAAACTAACGCCTATTTCGTGATCGGGATGCCCGGGGAGACCGAGGAATCGATCAATAAATCCAGAAAGCTATTGAGCGATCTGAGATTCAACAACGTCTCGATATTCGTGGCCACTCCCATGCCGGGTACGAAACTTTACGATGAATGCATCGCCAGAGGCTATCTTGATAAAGAAAGTTACGAGACAGATTTTGTCAATTACCGGGCGGCGATATTCACACAGCCCTCAATAGAAACGCCGGAGTTCGACAGAAAGAAAATACTCCTGTGGCAGCATCGTCTTTATACCGCATATTTCAAAGCGACTTTGAGAGACAGGTTTTTCAACTGGCTTACCACCGGGCCCCGCGCGACGGTTGCCATGATGATAAAAATCCTGCTGTATACGCTTTTCGGAGAGAGACTGAGCTACAACTTTATCCAGGGTATCAGGAAAAAAATAAAGTAATACTATATATTAATTATCTTAAAAACTTTTCACCGTAAATTGTAAAAAGCTCAGATCTTCTGGAAGACATTTTGATTCAATCCCGATTGTCAGTATAGATTCCGGAGGTTCTGGATTCTATGAATAATTACAGGTTCCACCAGTAACTGGCTTTTACCAGAAAGACGTTCTCTGAATCGCCGGAAAACAGCCGGTCGAGATCACGCTGGACATCGAGATTATTTATGTTGTCATCGGATTCCGACATAGCCCTGGTCCAGACCACATAGAGTGTACTGCCGGGTATATATTCCCAGCGGATAATAAATGTTGAATTCAGGGCGGAGTAATTGAAATCTTTCTCCTCCAAAGGGTAGAGCTCGTAATTCTCACCGCCCAGATAACGTCTGTAATTGCTGTAATCGATTCCGGAAATATACCCCTGCCCGGATAACTGCACCGATAGATCGCGGGTCAGTGTAATGCTGGTCGATAACTGTAATACCAGCTCGTCCTGGTCCATATCGGCGAAAACAGATGTGTCCTCGACATTTTCCACCCAGATAATCTGATGAAATGACCTGATAATATTTGTACCGACGGTGAATTCCATGTTGCTGGCCGGGCGATAGGTAATCCCGGTCCAGTGGGCCCACCAATGGCCGTAGCGAGCCTCCCCGCTGCCGGGATTGAGATTTAGTGAGATTTTTTTGCGCACGTCGGTATTCAGGGACGCCCACCAGTTCCAGGAGTCTGGCCGATCCCAGATACCGTTGCCACGGGTCTCACGGTCTTCGTATTCCGCCAGCTGCATATTGAAGCCGCCTCCCAGCGACCAGTAGTTGATAAAATCTATATAGGTATTGTAATTCCAGCCTTTATCGATGTTATAGCCGGCGTCGTTCTGCCCGCCGTATAAGTTAATATTATGATAGGTATTGCGGAAAATCCACCAGTCATCATTGGTGCGATACTGCGCCCAGAACCAACCTCCCTGGAAATCGTTTCTACCCAGATAGCCGAGCCGGTTGAGGTCGAGTTTATTATCCTCTAATACTATCCCTATTTTGCCGCGGAAATGCTCTCCGGCCATTTTCCCCACGTCGCAGTTCAAGCCGAATCCGGTATTTTCATTATCAATGCGGCTGAATACGGACTGTCCGGTAAAACCCCATTTTCCGGAATTCGTAAGCAAACGCCAGTCAACTCCGCCGGTTGTAACAGGATTTCTTTTATCCTGAACCGCCGATGTTACCATCCCGCCCAGATTGGAGTTTTTAAAAAGATCCTGCTGCAGCCGGAATACCGAATAGTTGGCCGATGGCTCAACTATTCCGTCACGATTTATCCCGTTGATGGTGACGTAATTCGCGTTTTCCTCCTGGGTAACTGCGTTGAGAAAAGCTATTGATGTTCCGCTTTTGAGCTTGCCTGTCAACTTGGCGGCGCCGAGTATGGTGGTCGATTTGGGATAATGTGAATAATAATCGAAATCGGGATCATAGCTGAAATTATCTTCATCATCGATTTCCCCGCGCGGAGGACGTCCGATACGCCGCGAATAGAACAGGCTGTACCGGGTACTGAACAGGTTGGCGCCCTCGACAAAGAACGGTCTTTTTTCCTCGTAATAGGTCTCATATGTGGAAAGATTCAAAACCGGCTGATCGAGTTCCACCTGCCCGAAATCGGGATTGATGGCGGCATCCAGAATCAAGTTGGATGATAATCCGTATTTGAGATCGAAGCCGATATTTTTCATATAATCGCGGCCGTCAGGATTGCCCTGGTCTTTTGGTTCCGTCTCCAATCCTGAGATAGCGTATGGCAAAATCTCCAGATGGCGGGTCGGCTTAATTCCCTTTAAACCGGTGAGATGTCCGAAACGGGATACAAAACCGCCCTCCGACGACGGTGAGAAAGCCCACCAGGGCGATTCGCCTCTTCGGTTGATATAGCGGGTAACATTCATCCCCCATACATGCTCGTCTTTCTCCGTAAATCGCAGGCAATGGTAGGGTATGCGGATCTCCGCGGTCCATCCCCAGGGCTGCATCTTGACGG
>CP070742.1:441473-444280 GCA_020348065.1 Candidatus Zixiibacteriota bacterium | reverse complement strand
CGGATCGGCGGGTGCCTCGACGCCGGATTCCGCCTGCGCGATCAGGTCCGCTATCGACTGCTCGCCTACCGCCATGGCGGCAACAGTAAACATAAGTATCAGGATAAATATCGCGGAGCTCCTGAATAAATAACCCTTAATCATCCTTTCTCCTTTCCTAATATCCAAAATTCAAATTTAAACCCTTTTTCTATACCAAAGCCCTGCAATCCGAAAATCCATCCTCAACCGCATTTACAAAAAGATGGATTTTTATTCTCAAGAGCAAACAGACGTCAAGTTATTTCTCTTGTTTCAATTAGGCAAAGCATCCCAGCCAAACCTGAAGAAAAGGAAGATAGACTTCTCTGACAACTAATTTAATCTATTGAACTTATTTGTCCAGCAAATTCCTAAAAAACTGAGCGGAATTCAAGAATCCTATAATTTACCATATCCGTAAAAGCCTGCAATAACGGAAACGGCATAATAATAATATATATAGGTCTAATTTTAATTTTAATTAAAAAACGGCCAAATCAAAAAATAAACTTGACATTTTTTCCTATATAGCGTTTTTTCGCCCTGATTGGAAATAGTGAAATTAGTCACAAGTAAGGTTTTTCGATGATTGACGATTACGCGATAACAGGGATTTTTCTTTTGATAGGCATCGGTTTTGTCCTGGTCACCTTTTTTATCGCCCGGCTCCTGCGCCCTCACCGTCCAAGTCCTGTTAAATTAGAAAGTTACGAATGCGGGGAGCATATTATGGGAAGCTCCTGGATTCAATATAACGTCGGTTATTACATATTCGCCTTGATCTTCGTTATTTTTGATGTTGAAGTAATTTTCCTCTTTCCGTGGGCCGTGGCTTTTAAAAAATTAGGCCTATTTGCGTTAATCGAAATGTTCATTTTCCTCGCCATACTGATATTCGCCCTGATTTACGCCTGGAGAAAAGGAGCTCTTAGATGGGTATAATCGAGAAGGTCCCGGCATATATAGAAAGGATACCCGGCGGCGGTATAGTAACCACCACCATGGATTGGGTTTTGAATCAGTCCAGGGCCTGCTCTTTATGGTATATGCTTTTCGGGCTGGCCTGTTGCGCTATCGAGATGATGGCGGCCGGCGCCTCCCGTTACGATTTCGACCGGTTCGGCATGATGTTCCGCGCCTCTCCCCGCCAATCAGACCTCATGTTCGTTGCCGGAACCGTCACGCATAAAATGGCCAAACGGGTCAAGATACTGTATGAGCAGATGGCCGAACCGAGATACGTATTGGCCATGGGGGGTTGCGCCTGCAACGGGGGACCGTTTTATTATGACTGTTACTCTGTTTTGAAAGGCATTGATAAGGTCATTCCGGTAGATATTTACGTACCCGGGTGCCCTCCCCGTCCGGAATCGTTGATGGAAGGATGCCTGAAACTCCAGCAGAAGATCAAAAAAGAAAAAATGTCGGACTGGGCTTCCGACAGGAAAAAAGCTTAAGACAGACACCTGTTTAAACCGGAATGACTAAACAAGAGATCTCCGAAAAATTCAAAAATAAATTCGGCTCCGATCTGGAAGTCATCGAATCCGAACAGCCGGAATCTTACCTCTATATTACGGAACCAAAGTATCACCAATTGTGCGAGTTTGCCAGAAACGATCCCGATCTCGATTTCGATTTCCTTTTTTTGCTGGGAGGAGTTCATTATCCCGACGAACGGTTTGAACTGGCCCTCTGTATATCGTCGCACGAAAAAAAGCATAACGCGGTAATAAAAGTGAAACTCGATAAAGACAATCCGGAGACTGTTACCGTATCGGACGTCTGGGGGGCTGCCAACTGGTTTGAAAGAGAAGCGATGGAGCTTTTCGGAATAAAATTCAAAAATCACCCTGATCCCAGGCTGCTTTTGCTGGTTGAAGATTGGGATCACGGTTATCCTATGAGAAAAGGCTGGACCGGCCCCGATTTCATCCCCATGCCGGAAAGTTAATATGGAACACGCGACCGACAGCAAAAAACTCAGGGAAGAAGAATTCCTTATTAATATGGGGCCTCAGCACCCGTCCACGCACGGCGTGCTGCGGTTGGTATTGAAAATGGAAGGAGAATTTATCCGTGAACTTACCCCGCACGTCGGATATCTTCATCGCTCCATAGAAAAAATCGCCGAAAACCGCACCTACAACCAGTTCATGCCCTTCACCGACAGAATCGATTACTGCGCCTCCATGCCTTCCAACCTGGCGTACGCGGTGGCGGTAGAGAAACTCGCGGGATTGGAGGTGCCGGAGCGGGCGGAATATCTTCGGGTGATAATGGTGGAGTTAAATCGAATCGCTTCCCACTTGATCTGGCTGGGAACAATGTCCCTCGATCTGGGAGCGGTTACTCCTTTCTTGTATGCTTTCCGGGAAAGGGAATGGATTCTTGATCTTTTTGAAATGACCTGCGGCCAGAGACTGACCTATCATTATATAAGGGTGGGCGGCGTCTCCAGAGACATACCCCCGCAATTTGAAAAATCCTGCCGCGAATTCATAAAATCATTCCGGAAAAAAGTGGACGATTACGAGGCCATACTTACCGAGAACCCGATCTTCCTGGGAAGAACCAAGGGCATCGGAATCCTTCCCCTGGATTTGGCCAGAGACCTGGGAGCCACCGGCCCCACTATTCGCGGATCCAACTTTGAATGGGATATTAGAAAAGTCGAACCCTATTCGGTTTATGATAAATTCGATTTTAAAATCCCCACCGGTAAAAACGGGGACGTCTGGGACAGGTATATGGTCAGGATCGAGGAGTTCCGGCAATCCTGCAAT
>CP070742.1:437478-441373 GCA_020348065.1 Candidatus Zixiibacteriota bacterium | reverse complement strand
TTCCGCCGATAATACCGGTATGGTGCTGTCCGGATCGCTGGCGCTAACCACAAATTGCAGCAAGGAACCCTCGTCAACTGTCTGCGGATCAATGGGCGCAAGCGCCGGCGGCTGGTTCCCCGCTTCTATGACCGTTATCTCCACATATTCCGAATCCGATAACGCTCCATCCGTAGCTATAAACAGAACGGTATCGATTCCGGCTTGAGTATAATCGGGAATAAACGTTAACAATCCGGTTCCATTCAGAGAATCCACAAACGCGGCGTTGGCGGGAAGCTGTTCGGCTAAAAGCTGCGGTATGGTGCTATCCGGATCGGAGGCCGAAACTGATACATACAGAATCTCTCCCTCGGTAACCGATCGCGGCCCGATGGGATCGAGAGTGGGCGGGAATCCGAAATCTATTACCGTGATCTCTACCCACAAAGAATCGTATAACTCTCCATCAAAAGCCCGGAATAAAACATTATAAACGCCCGCCTGCGTAAAGCTGGGATCGAATGTAAACAGCCCGCTGCCGTTCCCGTAGTCGGTAAACGTCGAATTCGCCGGCCGATTAAATGACTGCAGCGCGGGGATAATGCCCTCGGGATCGCTCGCCGTTATAAGGATTTCGAGATGTTCGCCTTCTATTACGGTTTGCGGACCTATAGAATCTATCTCCGGCGGTTGGTTGCCGGCCTCGAATACAAATATCTCTACAAATTCGGAATCGGACAACGTACCGTCCGAAGCTATAAAGGTCAGCGTATATTGACCCGCCTGAGTGTAATCGGGCGAGAATGTGAACAGTCCTTTTCCATTAAGGCTGTCGGTAAATGCCCAGTTTTCAGCCAAGGTTTCAACGCTAAGCGCGGGGATCGTCAGATCAGGATCCGTAGCCTGAACCACGAAACTGATGGTCTGTCCTTCAAATACGGCCCTGTCAGCTATTGAATTCCAGACCGGCGGCCTGGGAGTGTCGTTAACGGTTATATCGACATGCTCGGTATCGGCAAGTACTCCGTCGGAGGCAATAAAGATAACCGTGTACAATCCCTCATCAAAGAATCCGGGATAATACGAGAAATCGCCGGTGCCGTCGCCATTATCAATAAAACCGGCCCCCGAAGGCAGGTTCAAGGCCGAAAGAGCCGGAATACTCCCGTCGGGATCGCTGGACGTTATTGTCAATATCAGCGAATTTCCCTCATCTACCGTTTGAGAACCTATGGAATCGAGCACGGGATACTGGTTCCCCGCTTCGGTAATCGTTAACTGAACATATTCGGAATCGGATAGCGCGCCGTCTGTGGCAATAAACAATACCGTATCTATGCCTGATTGAGTGTAATCGGGCATAAACGTAAACAGACCGCGCCCGTTCAATGAATCTTCGAAAACAGCGTTGGGAGGAAGCGTTCCGGTTAAAAGCTGAGGTATGGAGCTGTCCGGATCGACGGCTGAGACCGCAACAAGCAAAGTCTCTCCCTCGCCAATGGTTCGAGAACCTATGGGCGATAAAATCGGGGCCTGATTACCAATCTCCAATACGGTTATATTTACATAATCGGTATCAGCAAGCGCACCATCGTAAGCTATAAAACCTACATCATATGTTCCCGACTGCGTGAAGTCGGGATAGAACCTGAACAGCCCGACACCGTTTAAGCTATCCTCAAACGAAGAATTAACCGGGCCGTTAAAATATGATAACGCCGGGGTCGTGCCGTCAATATCGGTGGCGCTGACGGTGAACAGGAGCGGATTGCCCTCGGTTACCGTCTGCGGACCTACGACGGTTATAACCGGCGGAGCGTTGACATTGGCCACAATAACATTGACCATCTGCGAATCGGCAAGCGCTCCGTCGGAGGCTACAAACGAGACCTGGTATATGGCGGCCTGAGTGTAATCCGGAGTGAAGACAAAACCCCCCGCTCCGTTGGCGGAATCGACAAAGGACGAATTAATCGGTATGTTGAACGCTGAGAGCAGAGGAATATTACCATCAGGATCGCTGGCGGTAACTCTCAAATAGAGAGTTTCATTTTCGTTCACTGATTGAGGCGATGATATAAGATCAAGAACAGGCGTCCGGTTGACATTTGTAACCGTAATATCCACATACTGAGAATCAGCAAGATTGCCGTCTGACGCTATAAACAACACCTGGTAATCATCGGCCTGCGCATAATCGGGATTAAAGGTGAACAGGCCCAGTCCATTTAATGAATCCACAAAGTTCGCATTCGGCGGAATATCAAGCGCTACCAACGCCGGAATCGCACCGTCCGGATCGGATGCCGTAACAGCGAATTGCAGCATACTGCCCTCGGCCACTGCCTGCGGCGTGACTATAAAATCAAGTACCGGCGGAAGATTGACGTTAGTCACCGTAATATCAACAAGCTGTGTATCAGCAAGGACGTTCGATGCTGCTATAAACCTTACCTGATGGACGCCAGCCTGCGTATAATCTGGATCGAAGGTTAGACCCCCGACTCCGCCGGTAGAATCAACAAAAGCCATGTTGGCGGAGGTGAACTCCGAGGTCAGAGTGATTGTATCACCATCGGGATCGTAAGCGGTTACACGCAGATCGAGATGATCGCCCTCAGCTACCGCAGGCGGCGTGATCGGGTCAAACGACGGAGGCAGATCAACATTACCGACAGTTATATCAACGAGTTGAGTATCAGCAAGAGAGTTCGATGAGGCAATAAATCTTACCTGATAAAAACCTGATTGCGTTGAATCGGGATCAAACGTGAATCCTCCCACCCCACCGGTTGAATCCACAAAGGCCATATTGAGAATCAACAGTTCGGCTGTTAACGCTATCGAATCGCCATCCGGATCGGTCGCCGTCACCTGGAATTCCAGATGTCCACCCTCATTTATGCTCTGAGGCGGTATACTCGCCAGCGCCGGCGCCAAATCAACCTCCGTAACGGTTATATCCACCAACTGGGTATCGGCAAGAGTATTCGATTGCGCGATAAATCTTACCTGATGCAATCCCGCCTGCGTATAATCTGGATCGAAGGTCAGACCCCCGACTCCGCCGGTAGAATCCACAAAAGCCATGTTGGCCGAGGTGAACTCCGCCAGCAGAGTGATAATATCACCATCGGGATCGTAAGCGGTTACCCGCAGATCGAGATGATCGCCCTCAGCAACGCTCTGAGGAGATATTAACGCCAGCTCAGGCGGCAAATCAACATCTGTAACCGTAATATCGACCAGCTGGGTATCCGCCAGCGCGTTGGATTGCGCGATGAAGCGAACCGGATGAACGCCCGCCTGTGTATAATCCGGATCAAAGGTCAAGCCTCCCACTCCTCCCGAGGAATCGGCAAAAGCCATATTCGCAGAGGTGAACTCCGCTATCAGAGTGATTGTATCACCATCCGGATCGGAAGCGGTTACCCTGAGGTCAAGATGATCGCCCTCGATCACGGCGGGCGGTGTAATCGGATCAAGCGCGGGGGCTCGATCGGTATTACTTACATCTATATTAACATATTGCGAATCGGCGAGATCGCCGTCGGAGGCTATGAATAAGACCTGATGAGTCCCGGCCTGGTTATAATCCGGCGCGAATTCAAACAAACCGGCACCGTTGCCGGAATCAGCGAATACGGCATTGGGCGGAAGGTTTTCCGCAGTCAATATCGGGATTGTTCCGTCAGGATCGCTCGACGCAACAGACACCTGTAATAACGAGCCCTCCGCCACGATCTGTGGTGAAGGAATGGTATCCAGTACCGGCGCAAGATTCGTATTGTTAACGGTTATATCGACGAGCTGAGTATCGGCCGCGATACCGTCGGAAGCTATAAATCTAACCGTATCCGATCCGGCCTGAGTGTAATCAGGAATAAATTCAAACAAACCGCTGCCGTTAAGG
>CP070742.1:434610-437378 GCA_020348065.1 Candidatus Zixiibacteriota bacterium | reverse complement strand
TGTAACGAGAATATAAGCCTTCTAAATCAAGCCCCTCCACCACCTCACCCACAATCCGCACCAAGACCTCATTACCCAATACCTCATCGCGGCTTATAAACATCATCTGCAATGCGCTATCCGGCTTCAATATCATTATCACTCCCAGTCTGTTAATTAGCTATGCCAAACCGCTCATATCATAAAATTCTTGATGATTCAAATCAAATCTCTTGGGACAACCTCTATAGTCCCCGGAACACAAGCGAAAGGCCGGGAAATCCCGCATCGCGGGACTGACCGCGCTCCGGAATAAAGGAGATTGCGTCGTCGTCCCCGCGACCTTCGGTCGGGGGACTACTCGCGATGACGGGTTATATAAGCTCTCCGCATCCGAATGTAATGGCCGGTATTATTATTTCATCAAAACCAGCTTATGATGACGATCAAGGTACTCCACGTCCCTCTGGCCGCGTTTACAATAAATTATGACACGCAGGGAGTTTTCTATTCCACAGGCTCGCAATCAGGGCAAGGCTCAGGTCCGGGGCCGCCTTTGAAATATGCCACGCCATAGGTAATATCCAGCCCGTTGTATGAACAGCTTGCGTTAACATCTCCAGCTACAAACCAGATACCGTGAGGGGGACAGTTACATTCATAAGTGGGGGCAGTACCGCCCTTAAAAAAGGAAACACCGTATGTGATATCCAGACCGTTGTAGTTATCGCTGCCGTTGACATCGCCTGTGATATAATTGCATCCGCCCTCAGAGCTCAGATTAAATAAAATCGAGACATTATCGGAATTATTATTGGCCGCCACCAAGTCAATATCGATATCGCCATCAAGGTCGAGCGCGAAGACTGAAGAGGGACCATCCCAGGCCCCATAATTAACCGCTGTCTGAAATGTCCCGTCACCGTTATTCAGAAGAACTGAGATATTATCGGAAAAATAATTAGCGACGGCCAGGTCATTATCGCCGTCGCTATCGAGGTCAGCAGCGAAAACCGACCAGGGATCATACCCGGCCCCGTAATTAACCGCCGCCTGAAATGTCCCGTCACCGTAATTCAGAAGGATTGAGACATTGTGTGAACCGCCATTGGCCGCGGCCAGGTCATTGTCGCCATCGCCATCGAGGTCAATCGCGTAAACTGAATGAGGATCATACCCGGTCCCGTAATTAACCGCCGCCTGAAATGTCCCGTCACCGTTATTAAGAAGGACTGAAATATTTTCGGAACCATTATTAGCCGCGGCTAAGTCATGGTCGCCGTCGCCATTGAGGTCAATCGCGAAAACTGAAATAGGCAAATCCCCGGCCCCGTAATTAACCGCCGCCAGAAATGTTCCGTTACCGTTATTCAGCAGGACTGAGACATCATCGGAATACCAATTGGCGGTGGCCAGGTCATGGTCGCCATCGCCATCGAGGTCAGCCGCGCAGACTGAAATAGGACCATCCCCGGCCCCGTAATTAAACGCCGCCGGAAATACCCCGTAACCGTTATTCAAAAGGACTGAAATATTGTTGGAACCAAAAATAGCCACGGCTAAGTCATTGTCGCCGTCGCCATCGAGGTTAACTGCGAAAACTGAAATAGGCCAATCCCCGGAGCCGTAATTAACAGCCGCCGGATATGTTCCGTCACCGTTATTCAAAAGGATCGAGACATTATCTGAGATGCTATTAGCGACGGCCAGGTCATTGCCGCCACCGCCATTGAGATCAGCCGCGAAAACTGAAACAGGATAATTTCCGACCCCGTATTTAGCCGCCTCCGGAAATGTTCCGTCACCATTATTCAGAAGGATTGAGACATTATCGGATAGAATATTAGCCGTTGCCAGGTCATGGTCGCCATCGCCATTGAGGTCAGCCGCGAAAACTTCAGTAGGATTAATCCCGACCCTGTAATTAACAGCCGTCTGAAATGTCCCGTCGCCGTTGTTCATAAGAATCGAAACATTGTCGGAGTCAGCGATAGGCACGGCCAGGTCATTGTCGCTGTCGCCATCGATGTCAATCGCAAAAACCGAAGTAGTAGCCATCCCTGCCCTGTAATTTTCAGCCGCCTGAAATGTCCCATCACCGTTATTCAGAAGGATTGAGACGCTATCGGAACCATTATTGTTCGTTGCCAGGTCAATATCGCTATCGCCGTTGAGGTCGACCGCGTAAACTGAAGTGGGGCCATTAATGACCCCATAATTAACCGCCGCCTGAAATGTTCCGTTACCGTTATTCAAAAGGACTGAGACATTATCGGAATACCAATTAGCCGTGGCCAGGTCATAGTCTCCGTCTCCATCGAGATCAGCTGCAAAAACTGACCAGGGCCAATCTCCGACCCCGTAATTAACCGCCGCTTGAAATGTCCCGTCACCGTAGTTCATAAGGACTGAGACATCATTGGAATCCTTATTAGACGTGGCCAGATCGTTGTAGCCGTCGCCATTGAGGTCAGCCGCGAAAACTGACGTGGGGCGTTCGCCGGTCGCGTAATTAACCGGTGCGGGAAATGTCCCGTTACCGTTGTTCAAAAGGACCGAGATATTGTGAGAATTATAATTAGCCACGGCCAGGTCATTGTCGCTGTCGTCATCGAGGTCGTCCGCGGAAACTGAGGAAGGACCATCCCCGGCCCCGTAATTAACAGCTGTCTGAAATGTCCCGTCACCGTTATTCAGAAGGGCCGAGACATTGTCGGAATCAACATTAGCCACGGTCAGATCATTGTCACCGTCTCCATCGAGGTCAGTCGCGAAAACTGACCTGGGAC
>CP070742.1:413004-434510 GCA_020348065.1 Candidatus Zixiibacteriota bacterium | reverse complement strand
CCAGGTAATCGAGCGGGCCGCTGTGCGAAGCCATAGCGCAGAATATATCGGGGTGAAGCAGGGCAAGTTTGGCCGTGCCGTAACCGCCCATGGAATGCCCTATCAAACATCGCTTGTAGCGGTTGGCGATTGTCTTATAATTTGAATCGATGAATTCGACCAGATCGTATACGATATAATTCTCGAAATCACCGTAGAGCTCCGAGTTGGAATAAAAACTACCCCAATAGGGCGCAACGCTGCCGTCCGGTTTGACCACGATTACCGGGTCTATAACACTATTCCCTATCAGGCTGTCCAGTATTCCGATCATCTGACCATAACTGTTATTATCTCCTCCCGCACCGTGAAGAAAATATATCAGGGTGTATTGCGCGCTGCCATCGGGATCATATCCTGGCGGAAGATATATATCGACATTACGGGTTTCGTTAAGCGAAGCGCTGAAAAAGGAGGTATCGACGACTGTTCCCTGCGCATAAAGAGTAACAGGAAGTATAGCGAAAATAAGTATGAATGTTTTCTTCACTTCTCTCTCCCCTGAAAAAGCCAAAATATTATTTCAATAACACCATCCTCTTTGTCTCAACCATATCCCCCGCTTTCAGCCTGTAAAAATAAGTACCGCTGGATAATCCCGGTGCTTCGAACTTTACATCATAATATCCCGGTTGTTTTGTTTCATTTACTATTTTCGTTACCTCCCGGCCGAGAATATCGTAAACGGTCAAAATTACATCGCTCTTTTTGGCTATCTCAAAATGAATAATCGTAGTGGCATTAAAGGGAATGGGATAATTCTGTAGCAGTTGAAACTTTTGGGGTATTCCCGGCTCGTTATCGGCCGATGTTGGCGCAGCGCCGACCTCCACCTGGTATATGGTAGACGATACCCACGACAGCACCCAGATATACTGGCCATCCCAAGCCATGTCGCGGGGATTGGTATGGGGAGCCACCACCTGGGCCACTACGTCGCCCGTAACCGGATCAATTCTGTATAGGCTGTCAGCGTTGAAATCGTTGCTCCACAAAAACTCCCCGTCCCAGGTTAACCCTATTGAATAATTACCCGGAGCATTAAGTTGCAATAGCAGCTGGCCGGTTACAGGATCGACTTTGTCGAGGGTCTTCGCATCGAAATCATCCATCCAGAGATTTTGGCCGTCCCAGGTTATCCCGTGTGCCCAGTTGTTAGGAGGTTCAAAAGAATAAACCGTCGATCCGCTTGAGGGATCGATTTTATATACCATGTCGGGCGAACTTGACCCGCCGCCGTTATCCGCTGCCCATAAATAGGAGCCATCCCATGCTAATCCCTCAACGTACTCTCCGGGGCTGGCAAAAGAATTCAGAACGGTACCATCAACCGGGCTGACTTCATAAATCAGGTCGGTCTGGTAATCCGATACCCACAAAGAGCTGCCGTCATAGGTTAAGCCCTGACATCTCGAGGCCGGCGCCGGGACGGTATGAATAACATCTCCGGTGTCAAGCACTGACGCCGGTTCCGGAAAGAAATAAGGCGCGGGTACCCTTTTCCAACCTTCTGTGATTCCATTTTTGTCACAATCAAACCTGATATTCGCGGCTTTCCTTAATTCCGGCTTATGGGCGGTATTTTTTGTGAACTCCTTCGGCGAGCTCTTCTCAAAAGCCTCGGCCTGAAAAACCAAAAACGGAATCAGCGCCGACAGGATCGTTACTTTTTTCATTCTTCTCTCCTTTTTTGATTTCTTATTTCAATAACTGCATCCTCTTGGTCTCAACCATATCTCCCGCCTGCAAACGATAGAAATAGACGCCGCTTGATAATCCCGGTGCGTCGAATTTTATATCGTAAGTTCCCGGCTGTTTCGTTTCGTTTAAAACCGTCGTAACTTCGCGGCCCAGAATATCATATATCGTCAACGACACATCACTCATCTTCGCGACCTCAAAATGAATAATGGTTGAAGTGTTAAAGGGATTAGGATAATTCGACGAAAAGCTGATCAAAGGTACTTGCAGGTCATCTGATTCAACACCGACCTGCTCCGACTCGAACCTGATCAGGCAAACCTCCTGCATGGAATCGCTGGTTGAAAGAGAGCCGGTTAGTATGAGCCCGCCGTCAGGAGTCGGTCTCGCGCAGGTACCCATATCATTGCCATACGAAGTTCCATTAAATGTTGAGCTCCAGAGCATATCGCCGCTGGCATCGGTCTTTACCACATAGATATCCTGGTCGAAATAGGGCCCTGTGATTCCGCAGATTACATAACCGCCGTCATCCATCTGTTGTATTGAATTCCCCATATCGATATCTACATCACCGATAACCCGAGTCCAGAGGCTGTCGCCGTTTTCATCTATTTTCAGCAACTGGATATCGAACTCGTCACCGAATGCGAGGGTATTGGTGAGAATCAGGTAACAGTCATCGCGGGTGGAAATAATGGAAACGCCGGTTGCGTAATTCTGGCAATATCTTCTGGTCCAGAGTATATCGCCGGCATCATCGGTTTTTATCAGGGTCAAACCGGTATCATTGAATTCGTAATTAATATTACAGAGAACCAAATAGCCGCCGTCGGGAGTTTGAATTACCGAGCGTCCGGAATCGTAATTTTCCCCGCCATAGGTTTTGGTCCACAATGTGTCTCCAACGGCATCAAGCCTTAACAACCATACATCCATATACCCGAGGCCAAAAGAGGCGGTATAACCGACGAGTATATAACCGCCATCGGCCGTTCGCTGACCGGTAACAACTCCATCCTCCTGGTCGCCGCCGTAGATTTTATTCCACAATACGTTTCCGAGGGAATCGGTCTTGAAGATATAGATATCCTTTTCAGTATTATTCTCGGCACTTGTAAGACCGGCCACGAAATAACCGTCGTCAGGCGTCTGATACACCCAGCGGCAAACATCATAAAAATAGCCGCCGAAGATGTTTGTCCAGAGTGTATCCCCGTCTTCATCCGTTTTGACTAGATAGAAGTCGGTATTACCCACTTCCCAGAAATAGCTGCCAACAACAATGAAGCCCCCATCGCTTGTTTCATCCAGCCAGTACCCGTAATCATTGCCCGGCCCGCCGTAAAGTCTTGACCATAACGTATCCGGCGCCTGGGCGCTGGCGATTGCGCATATGCATAAAATCCCCATGAATAAACTTGCTAATATCTTAGCCCCCATAATTTACCTCCTCCTTGTTATTTCAATAATATCATCTTCCCGGTTTCGACAAAGCCCCCCGCTTCTATTCTATAAAAGTAAACGCCTGACGAAAACTCGGATGCATTCCATATCACCTGATGATATCCCGCCGGCAGTCTCCCTTGTTTCAATGTTTCGATCCTGCGGCCGGGCTGATCGTAGATATCGTTTTTTACATGTCCCGCATCCGGCAGGCCGTATCCTATAGCGGTGGAGACATTGAAGGGGTCGGGGTAGTTTTGTAAAATACTTAAACTCCCGGGCAAGGACGTTTCAGGAGAATTATATACGCCTGCCGGTTTTGATAGATTTATTAGTATTGAAATAATATTAGCCAGGTCATTAAAACCGTCGCCATCGAGATCAATCGCGAAAGCTGAGCTGGGACCATGACCGGCCCGGTAGTTAACCGCCGCCTGAAATGTCCCGTTACCATTATTCAGGAAAACCGATATACTATCGGAGTCAGGATTAGCGACGGCCAGATCGTTGTTGCCGTCGGCGTTGAAATCAGCCGCGAAAACCGAATAAGGACCATCCCCGGCGGCATAGTCAATCCTTGCGCAAAAAAGCGGGTCAAAAGCGAAAGCGTTTCCGGCCAGCAGTAAAAAAGATGCCAGGGAAAAAATAATAGCAGTTCTCATAATGTCTTCCCGCTTACTTTAACAACGCTATCCTCTTTGTCTCAACCATATCCCTCGCCGGAGAGATCCGGGGCGGAAAGGTCGCCAATGCGGTCAATAATGATATCCTTTTCATTTTTCCCCCTGCTTGTGCTTTTTCAAAAGATCAGCATTTATAGGCAAATCATAGAAGCTACGTTAAATATAACGCCACGTGCCAATATAGCAAGATTTATCTGCCGGCAAAAGCAGATGAACGATATACGTAGGGCGCTGTAAGGCATTACTATTATTGCGGTTACGGAATGCGACGCCCGGCAAGGTAATCCAAATCGCGGCGTAATTTTATTATAGCGCATGTCATACATAAAAAATGAAATTAGATAGGTTGTCGTTCCATTATCCTGCCAGGGATGATTTGCGGATCTTGAGAATAGCGCGGTAAAGAATAACAATCCACACATTAATTTCATATTGATTTTTTCGACTATCAAAAGCCACCGAGCGGGATCGAACCGCTGACCTGCTGATTACGAATCAGCTGCTCTACCGGCTGAGCTACGGTGGCGAGATCTTTCTATATATCAATAAGTTACAGAATGTCTCCCTCGCCAAAAACAAGGTAATCAGACGTTCTCTGTGAACTCGAACTGTAATTAAGATTACAGAATAAAATAAAGCAAGTTTAATTTTACATACACCATGCATAAGAAATAAACCTATCTATCATGCTTCTTGCGGTAATCGCGTAAGGCCAGGGCGATAACCTCGGATAAGCTTTGCCGCTGGCTCTCGGCCCACTTGAATAGCTCGAAATCAATGGGCTTGACATAAATGTTCCTACGGGTTTCTTCGCTTTTTTTACGTTTCTTTTTCTCCAAATTCATTTCCTCCGTTATTGCGGTTAAAGTCTACGTCAAATTATTCGTAAAATCAATTTTAAAAGGGGCCTGGTACGTGCCCAAGCCCCAACCTTTAGATTTAGTCTCAAGTCTCAGATCTCCGATCCAGAATATAATCTACAGCTTTTTGGGCCTGGGCGGCGGCTTGGATTACGAATTTCTTATCGGATCTCAAGGCCCTAAGCCATCCGGCTATATATGCGGCACTATTGTCAATTGTCCGGTTCTCGATCCCGATATTCCCGCATAGCATAGCCGCTCCCATTTCGGCGCATAGCTCTTCCTTAGTGTAATCATGGTCACTAAATGCGGCCAGATCCTTAAGAGTTTTCCGGTTCAATCTCGATTCATGGCCGGTCGAATGCGTTAACTCATGGAAATAGGTCGAATAATATGCCGGTTCCGATTCAAACATATCCCGTTTTGGCATATTCACAATGTCCTTAGTGGGCGAATAGTAGGCCCGGTTCTCTATTACTTGACATTTAGGTTTGTTCGGCATATTCTGAATTAGACTTTCAGCTTCTTGCAGAGCCTGGAAGTTACTTAGGACGGGAATGTCGGTTATGCTGCTGGCGTAATCGATCCCGTCCGTTTGTTCGATGTTAAAAACGGTATAATAGCGCAAAACCGAATATTTTTCGGTCTCTTCTGGATTGTCCGGATTTTCCTTTACAATGCTTTTGTAAAAAACGACTGGCAAGCCCTTAGATCCCTTCCTTATATGTCCCCCGCATTCCTTGGCTTGTTTGAATGTCAGAAAATACGGATAGGCATATCCAGCGGAACCAAGTATAAAGGGATTGATTCCCCGATACTCTTTTTTACTGATAAGGTTTTTCGGGATTCCACCACCGGCCCAGGGCTTGTGCCAGGGTATGGTTCCCGATTCCAGCTTGTCGATTATTCGCTGGGTGATAATCTCTTCAGCTTTCATAGATATCCCTTTGTTAAGGTTAAAGCTCTATGGTTGCTATGATTTCGCAACCGGAATAAAAATTGTCTATTTCGTGTTCGGTAGCTATATGATAATGTTCCCCTGGTCGATCCCATTCCTCGATGCTCCAAACGATATAAAGGAATGACCAAGGCTTTGCCAAATCACAAGCCCTACGGTTTCGCAAGAGTTTTTTAGCTTGTGAATATGCCTTTTTTAGATTCATGGTTTCCCCTTTGTTAATTGTCTACTCCAGCATTGCGCCGGATTCGATTTCCCTGTATGCTTGCCTAAGATTGTTCCGGCACTGTTTCATTAATTTGACGTACTCTTCAATCGGTTTACCGTCTAAGCCTTCAAGTTGGGCGATTTCCTTAGCCCTGGCCGCAAACGGTTCGCATAGATTTCGACTTGCAAGCCTTAGGGAAATACAGCGGCTTGCAAACGGACCGGAATCCAATTGCTCTTCGAATAGATCGTTGCCGTCATTTGTGGTAGTAAATATAATGACAACGTGATCGGGTAACTTTTCAAGGGTGTTCAATAATACTTCAATCACTGGCCTTGACAATCCATGAGATTCATTGACTATCAATGCCCAGCCGTCACCAGTTATCGCTTTAGATCGCCAAAAATCTGAATAGCGTTTAAGGTCTGATACGGTCAATTCACGTCCAGTTGTCTCAAACGTTGTGAATTTAGATGCTAAACAAGCGGCAATTAACATCGCAATAGTCGATTTGCCGGTTCCACTATTGCCGGTTATCCAAAAAGATCGACCGCCGAAATCGTTCTTTTCGGCCATCACCTTTAATAAGGAAACGATTTTGTCTTGGCCGATGACCGAATCAAAGTCTTTTGGGCGATACTTTTCATCTAATCTCATACTGTTTCCCCTTTGTTTAAGGCTTTTGGTTTTAATGATTTCATGTAACTACATCTAATATACACACTGATATTAGAAAGTCAAGAACTTTTTTTAATTATTTTTTACAGCGCGAATTATGTTTAGGTATTATTTATAGCTTATTCCTTACGTAAACGAAAAGAATTTATTCTAATAAAGGTATGGCATACATCTCGCCGACCGGCCACGTCACTGCATTCGACCTTGAATATGAATTTACGTATACACACAATCACTTTTGAAAAAATGGAATCGCCGTACCCACCCCCACCGGCGGGGGACAGACCGAGGGGGTCTGCATGTAGTAAATAGTTGGCCGACAAAGTATATAATATTTTTGGCGTTTTTTGGGGCTACGTCCGAGGCCGACACCTGTGGTGCATACTCCACTTGCCCCTATCGGTGACCATACATAGGGATTTTCGCCTGTATGGGGCTGTGCTTTAAATTAGCCGATTTTAGCGTTTTATAACACCATAAATATCAACCGTTTACAAACGCCCAAAAAAGGGAATTCACCACAAATGCCCGTAGGAAGGGCTTAAAATGCGAAAACGACCCTGGGGGTGGCCAATCGGTGATCGTCGCTTAGAAGCGAAATATCGGACATACCGCTACGCCATGCCCCATACCCGCTTTTGCCTGAATGGGACCCGCAGATAGGGTGGTGAGTCTATATTGGCTGACTGGCTTTAACCAACAGAACCTATCGGCACGGTAGCCACAAAAAACGAGGACGCAGAATTCAGGATTTATGGGGTATAGTTAAATAAATTCGATGGCGGACAATCAGCGCAGGGAATAAGCTGTGTAAATATGCCTTTGAAATAGGAAACTCCGTAGGTTATATCCAGGCCATTGAAGCTACAGCTTCCATTGATATCCCCTGCTGCATACCAAACCTCGCCAAAATTACATTCACATTCGTAGGGAGGCGGATTCCCTCCCTTTAGGTAATTTACTGCGTAAATAATATCCAAACCGTTGAACTCGCCGCTATCATTGATATCACCAACGACATATTCACATCTTATCGGTAGGAGGCAATAAGAAAGATCATATGGTTTTGAAAGCAGTTGACTACCATTCCACCAGTAGCTTGCACCATTATAGCCGTACCCTGACATCCAGAGAAACCAACAGTCTGTAGGGTCGCCTATTCCTTGTATAGAAATCCAACCACTCTCTATAACAACTGCTGGCACAAGAAAAGCTTTGAATTCAAATAACCTAAATTGGCCAGAATACCGAAGACCGGACCATTGTTGCGATGATGACACTTGATAGGCCCGAAAAAGATTTCCGGGTTGCCCTGCGTTGTCTTCATATATTGAAATTTCAAATATCATTGGATCTTCTTCGCAATCAAACCAGCCATTATTAAATTCCAGAATAAATCCCCAGAATTTCACCTCGCCAATAGTATCGCCTTGAATAAAGTTATCATAAGCCACACTTGAAAAGCCCGCATCCGATATCGAAATACTCCAAAGATCCATCGGGAGATGTACAACTTGCCCGTAGATTGAACCATCACATGTCGGTGGCGGGATGGGTTGAGGACTAACTCTAATATCTAAAACGTAATTTCCTGATTGGCCACCATATCCGTCCACTATAATAAAGTAATCGTTACCAGAATTTGTTCTAACCGTATCGAGTTTAGATAAGTAATCAGGACATCCATCGTCATTGCATGCTATAATATTGCCTACCGTGTTTTCGTAGACATATATTTTGGTGTCATATGATGATCCAACACAAAGGGAGATATCTATAAGCGTGTCTTCGTCTGCCGAATAAAGATAAACAACATCGGGAGAAGAAGAACCAGAATAAGGGCACACGGCATCGTAATCATTTGTGTATCCTGTTGTGGTCCCGCTATCGATAAACGGTATGGAAGTAATTACATAAGCATCGTCGACGGTATCACCTCCCTGCAAGATGATGTCGGGATCTGGATTGTGTTGTTCGGTAGCATTCGTTGTGGTTTTCTTCTTGAAAGTTTGATCGTTTAATGAGATTGGCTGGTCCGCCATAAGTATTGCCATCGATATAATCAGGATAATACTACGCATGAAATCCTCCCATTTAGTCCACTATTCTTTTGATAATATAATATTCTTGGTAAAAACGGCAAGATGTTTCTCCTCCTTTTATCCATATTTTTTTTGACCTATGGATTACAATGCTGGCACGGCCTGTAGCCTGCATCTACGGTTTCTTGTCGGGCTTCAAATCTTATCGGGTTTTCGGGATCGGGCAGATAACTGCAGGTGGGCCGGTGGAACACTTCGGTGTTGACGTTGCCGATGTAATATTCTGGTTCAGCGGATGGCTGATCGGAATCCTTGCCACAAGATGAAAGCTGTAAAATTAAGGCAAAGCAGATAGCGGCGATCAACAGCAGTGACACGAATCTTCTTGGTTTATACATTACAGTCTCCTTTATCGTGTGCTCAATCAAGTCGGCAGCATTACAGCATAGGCGTTATCTTCATTTGCACATCATTCAAAGCTTTATATCCGAGTTCGTCAATAAAGAGATTAAACTCTGGTCCAATTTCCTCCAGAACCAGCCGCTGGTTATATGGTATGGATTTTCTCTCTACGTCCGGGATTTTTGGATCTTTCATCAAAACAATTTCAAAATGGGGAGCAAACAAAACCCTGTTTTTGTCGGTTTCCTCAACGCCAATCTCCTCAAAAAACTGAGGCGGCGGGTCAAACGTGGGTTTTCCTCCTTGAAAAGTAGCACGTCTATGCTTGGAAACGTCGTGCTGGCAGTGATGAGCTTGATTAATTTCTTGTGCTCAATAATAAATGCTTTGGTCTGGGGGAAATATTCCGCATAACCCGGAATCGGCTTGTCTCCTATTAAGTTATATGGACTAATTTGTTTAAGTTTTGCCTTATTGCCTATGTCCAGAAAACCATTGGGGTCAAGGGAATATCCGAGACTATTTAAAGCAAAAACGAAGCATTCAAGCACGGAATCCATATTAAAGAATAGCGATCCCAATATTGCCTCAATTTCAATTGGTTTATTGGCAAACGCCTTCCCCCACTCGTGAATATCCGCATAAAGCATTTCGACGCCTTTCAGTCTCGCCTTTAGTCCGAACAATCCTCCCCGGAAGCAGTTGAACCATTTATTGTCGTTTCCCAGATTATAGTCTTGCCGTGCTTGCAATGCAAATTGATCTAATTTTGCGAATGGTGACCAGTCAAAATGCAGTTCAAATCTGCTCATAGAAGATCTTTAAAGTCGAATCCAAAAATTGAATACTAAAGTAATGTATGACGTGATTAACTTATATACCCCTCTATGCAACCGACGATTACTTCATTGGTTTTTGCCGGATCAGAGACAACAGCGTATTTCCATTGGTTGTAATTGCCTTCAGCATTAACAGCCCTGACCCACCTAAGAGCAGCGTCTTTCTTTATCTCCTGTAATTGATCATAGCCCTTAACCTCAAGAATTACCATCCCGGTCGAACCGTCCTCGTATTTCAGTTTAACAAGATAATCGGGGATATAGTCATGGGGCTGGCCGTTATGGAGATAGGGGATCGCAAATCCTAAGCCTGAGTTCTTGACGAAGGCTTCGACGCTCTCATGTTTATCAAGATAATAGGCCACCGATTGCTCCCACTTTTTTGTATCTGCGACGACATAGTTTACATGGGAGTGAATGACCTCTCTGACGGGCCGACTCGTCCAGAGGTCTATATCAAAAGTAGAACCATGTGGCCGGTTTCTTTCATAAATCGGCATCTCTGGTTGCTCACCGCTTTCGGTATCGGGCTGGATAGCCTCGATAATTCTCTCTACGGCCCAGCCGTAATAAGGTGATAAGAAAGTGTCTTTGATATCCTGGCCATCCGGGCATATTATTTTTTCTCCCAGAAAACGATTTACTATGTCCAGCATTTGCGAAAACAACTCATGAATGGGAATCTCACAGCCCGGTTTAGAACCGTATTCTTTAGCCAAGGATTTTGCCAAATCGAACTTCTCTGCCTGTAAACGCGAACTATCTCGCCATTGCTGCAAAGTATCTCTATCGGCTCTTCCGGGGCCCATTAGAGAGAATTTACCCTTCTTATTGACATTCAAATGCTTAACCTCTACCTCTGGAGGGATTTTTGATGGATCGAGTTGGATTCGAGGTATAGTATCCCAGTCAACTTTTATGCGATTCTTTATAGCGAATGCATAACCATCTACTCGTGGAAATTTAATTTTGTATTTGTCTTTTTCCGGTGAAACCGCTCTGATATGATGGATCTTCGGGGGGCGGGGGGTAGGTCCCTGGGGATTTATCTTAAACGGTATAATTTCAAATGGAACACCGTATACTTTGGAAATCTCTTCCGGTAGCATATCGTCTTCGTTAGGATCATAAACGGTTCTTCTCAGTCCACGTCCTACCACTTGTTCACAAAGAAGTTGCGACATAAAGGGCCGTAATCCTATAATATGGGTTACTGTTTTACAATCCCATCCTTCGGTTAGCATAGCCACACTAACAACACATCGGACGTCCCTTCCAGGAGGGCTTATTACAGGTAAATCCATCTTCTCGGCAAGTTCAATCCATCGCTGGGGGGCCTTACTATTTGGCCATTCTATTTTACCGATAGTATCTAAGGTAACCCGCATCCTCTTGGTTTCATCGTCCTTGGAAGCCTCAGTATCAGTTTCGAGAATAACCTTTGAGTCAACACGGATCGTGTTTATTTCGCCATTCTTATTCCGAAGTTCTTCAATTCCAAGGGGAGGAATTCTCGTGGGACAATTATCATCAGCGATCCATTCGTAGATCATCCTGGCGAGTTTAATATTCCGGCAAACAATGATAAATACGGGCGGTGTAGGATATCGATCAGATTCCTTTAGCCACTCGTAATATTTTTCTCGCCATAATCCTGCCATCGTAGCAATAGGGGTATGAGCGTATTTTAATATCGCCTCCGGTTTCGGCTGAGCTCTTTTGCCACCTCTTTCGCCAGTTGTAAGTTGCTGCATCACCCAACGCCAGACGTTGAAATATGCGGGTGTTTCATCACTGGTCGTGTCTCTGATGGGCAACTGTGGAATCTTGACTAAACCGCTTTCAATAGAATCGACCAAACTAAAATCCGAAACAATCCAGGGGAAGGGGGTGTTGGCTTCGTTTCCGGTGCGGTTTAAGAAATAGGGCGTAGCCGATAGATCGAGACAGAAGTTAATCCCAAGACCTCTGTTAATTCGATCCAGGCCGTCAATCCAAACAGTAGCTTCCTTGCGATCCTCAAGCCATTCGTCTCTTTCCTCCTTGGTCATATCATCCCACTCATCAGGTCTTTCCTGAAATAAACGGTATGCATGATGCGCTTCGTCATTGAAGATGATTATATTTTGTTTGGTTGCGCCAGCTTTTCCCAATACTCTTCTAATGAAAGCAGAATCCGATTCTCTGCCCCTTTTTACAACCTTGGCTCCCGTACCCCCCACCTGGTTGGTGTTATGAGATTCCAATATATGCCAATTAGTGATGACTACTCTGCCGCTTCTCATTTTATCCATCAAATTGGGTGGAACAATATCCCAAATCCTGTATATGCTGGATTCACCACCATTGGGATCGAGTTCTGCCAGTCGATCCCTGATAGTAATATTGGGGCAAACGACAAATATCAGATCCGAAAAGCGGCTATCCGATCTGTCATTCACTTTATTCAGGATAGACCAGGCAGCCACCAGCCCCATAACCATAGTCTTGCCAGTTCCCGTGGCCATTTTCAGAGCGTATCTAATGAATCCTCGGTATTCTTCCCCGTCCTTCCCATCGGGCCAGCGGGTATTTTCAGGCAATTCCTCACGAGGTATATCAAGACCCTGCTTGAGATCGGCCCGGCCTTCAATCAGGAATATTATTGTCTCTATAGCCTCAAGCTGACAAAAGAAGAAACGCTTCAGGCGGCCGTCACGTTTCCAATAGTGCAGGAGTTCAAATGTGGTGCGCCCTATGCCCGGATAGCCTTCATTTCGCCAGATTTTGACCCGTTCCCTTATCTCATTGACCAGCTTAAGTTCTATCGGCTGACCGATCTCGCTACCCTCACCGCTGCCGGTTCCCCTACCCGGTGGACGGTAGTAATAGACAGAAGGACGCCTACCGGCTACTTTCTCACAGGGCTTGCCTTCGTCGATAAACCAATGAAAATCGGGTTCTCTAAATGGGGAGCATATAATTGGTTCGTTTACCTCTTGCACCGCTACTTCTCCTCTATCGCTTCTTTCAGGCCTTTGACGATCATAAGCTCATTACCCCGATCATCTATGACTTTCACCGCAATTTTCTTTTTATCAACGGCCACAAAAGGCGTACTTGTCGCTCCGGAAAGATGCTCCCAGACGGAGTCATCATAGGTTCCCTTAAGACTTTTCTTCAGGCTATTCCATGCCGTCGTTCTTGGGAAGAATGCTTGATTCACGCAGAACGCCAGGTCATTATAATCGCAATCAAGAAACCAAGCAGGGACATCGTCACCTTTCATATGAACCGTTTCCATCGTCACAGGATCGAATGTATCCAAACCTAACAATTCAACCTGATATTGAACCTGCCCGTCGTCGCTTTTCTTATCGAGTTTTATTAGCCTGACATCAGGTAAACCGGTAACGGCGAATACCTGGCTCGACCTTTGATCCTTTAGTAGATCGCCCATTTGAAGATCCATCGTGGCCGACACATACGACGCTGGTATCCCTATCGTATTTTCACAATTAGAGATAAATTTCATTGCCGAATCCTGATATGAGAATCCAATAACATATAGGTATTTGAAATTCCTGCCATAGGCTTCACGTGCGGCTTCAAATACGAGTTTATCTGTCACTGCACCATTCTCAGGGCCGAATACAAAAGCAACCGGTTTGCCTGGTTTGGTAGATAGAGATTTCTGGATAGCTGCTTCTTCCCCAATATCCTCAAGATCCGTCTCGATCTGCTCAGCCTCTGCGTGGAGTGAAAGCGATTTTGCGGGAGCCTTTATGTTTTTGAATTTGACAATATTACCCTTAACCTGAAACGTAGCCACTTTCCTTAAAGTCTCAAGCATCCTTGTCTTGTAATCGCTTGATTCTGTCATCGCAATTTCCATAGCCTTCTTAGAGTCCCCCTCTGATTCAATCGGTGTAGGAATCGTTGCCTCGACCGTAAATGGCCCTGAAACTCTGACAATGCCTGGAACGATATTGGGCCGGTCAACTAATACTTCTTCTTTCGGCCTTTCATCTTGCGCTATGCTCTTCAATGTGATATGAGGTACTATGCCCCCTGCTTCCTCGCCCTTCTTATTCTGCTTGCGCTCATATTTAAAACCCCCGGAAATACCATATTTCTCATCAAGCAATTCGTAATAGTCAAAAGTAGCCGTTAGCAAACGTTGGCGAGCCAGGGCTAATGGAACTCTGCTCGTGTCTATGGTTATCCAGCGGCGGCCCCATTGTTCGGCAACATACGCTGTAGTTCCGCTGCCGCATGTGGGATCGAGAACTATATCACCAGGCTCGGTAGTCATAAGAAGACAACGTTGGATAACCTCAGTATTGGTCTGTACAACATATAGCTTATCACTCACAAAACCACTGATCCCAGTATCATCCCATAGTTGATTTATTGGAGAATATGGAAAATCTGATAAAAAACGAATATATCGAATTGTATTCCCAAAAACTGCTATCCTACCGGCCTGCCTAAGACGATCCAGCCCTGCGGATTTGTAGTTTTCCATCCCCCTCGGAATACTTGATTCTTGAAAACGTATTCTGATACAGGATTTCCTTGGGATGTAAGATCACCGTGGGTACATAATTTAAAATCAGAAGAATCTTTCGATTCGGGATTAATTTCAACAACAGTATCGTCTTTTACTATATACTTATATGCGCGTGCACCGCTCTCGCCAGGCATTTTTTGTTTATAGATTTTGCTAAATTTTATTTCTGAAATATCCTTTGCGTACCAAAGAAGAAAATCTACTATTGAATCAAGAAGCCTACTTCGAAGACCCCCTGTTTTCCTAAAGGGAATAATGGCGCAAAAATTCTCTTCGCCGAAAATCTCATCCAAATTCTCTTTCACGTGGTGAATGTTTTCATCACTAATCTGAACAAAAATCGAGCCGGACGGTGTCAATAATTGCTTAGCTATTAACAGCCTATCACGAAGATATGTTAAATAACTATGTAACCCCAATTTCCAGGTATCCCTATAAGCCCGTACCATCTCAGGTTCACGAGTAAAGTCCTTGTCATCATTATGTTTAACAATACGCTTACGAATGAAAGGTTGAAAATTCGAGCCAAACTTTACGCCATAAGGGGGATCAATATAGATCATCTGCACTTTTCCGGCCATTGATTCGTACTGGAGTAGGGAATTCATGACCAAAAGAGAATCGCCCAGAATCATGCGATTGACCCACCTATCTTTGTGCTCATATGCCTTGGTAATCCGGTCGGTTATGTCAAGTTGGGGATCGGCAAATAGCAAATCCATCTGGGTATCCCGTTTGTGGCCTTTTAGGGTCTCCAGAATGGCCTGAGTGGATAGCCTCTCGTGTATAAACAGAGGGAGCGTAGGAACCGTCATCTCGTGCTTTTCGGCCTTGCCAGCCCAATTCAGGAATGGTTGAGACATCCGCTTGAGTTCCTCAGCGGCGGCCTTGACCACTTCAAGAGATGTGGCCGACTGGATCTTAGCGATCAGCGATTCGGCATGCTCCCGGTCGGCGTTAATGTCCCATGATAGTTCGGGATCGAGGGATTTATCGAACCGGTATTTGACCGGCTCTTTTTTGTTCTTGAAATGGGATTGCAGCCCGATTTCAGGGCGAATCAGCGTTTCCTTGCCATCGTGATCGTACGCCTCGGTCCTAATGGTTTTGGCTTTGGCCTTACGACGCTTTTTAGTGGCTTTCTTCTTGGCTGGCATGTCAGCGAGCCTCCATTAGAATTGTTACCGGATCTGATTGATATTCCTTATCCGCATATATAATTAAGATTGAATAAATACTCAAGGCATAATTGAATTGGCTTTTCCTACTTGCCTGTGCCTTTCTCACTCTTATAAAAAAGCCGTTTATAATGATCTTTGAACTTATGATCCTTTTCTAAAGCGTTCACATTTATGGCGTAATTACACGCTCTAAGCAATCTTTCATTGATATAGCTTTTGTGGTCACCTTCGTCAAATTCAAAATATACGGCCATTACCCTAATCCCATACTTCATAATTGCCCGAACCAACGGTATAAAATCACCATCCCCGGTTACCAAAGCAGCTATGTCTATATCTCCATCATTCGCAACCTGTAGGACATCTACTGCCATGGCTACATCGATTCCCTTTTCACCTTCGGTTTCGGACATCGGGAGAAACTTGGCTTCAATGCCAGCATGCATCAAATCATGATGTCGGTTTCGGTCCAGCTTAAGCTGCTCGAACGAAGCCTTTGTCGATTTAAAAAGTCCTTGATACCAGCCCGCATAGACTACTTTGTAGCTGGCAAACCCCTGTTCCTTATCTCTCATTGTAGACTGAATCAAATCATGGAAAGGTTGAAATTGCAGCCAGCCCATTTCTCTGGCATAAGCAAAGTACCTTTGGGCGCATGAGAAAAACGAGCCGTCATAGAACACTCCGATACGGCATATTCATCCTTCAATCATTCCTATCTCCGATGAATCTGTTTTTTCTATCTACAGGCATTAAACCGTTGTTTTCGGTAATATGTGTGTAGCCGATCAATGCAAGCAGAACGAGTTGCGGGTATAAGATAGTCCATATTAAGAATGGTGTCAAGGCGGAAAGTGATAAGTAGATATTCGTTATTTCGCTTCCTATCCGACAGTTATGCCCCCGACAATTCTCAATATGGCCAAAGGCCTGCCCACCCAGCGACAATCAAATACGCGATAATCACGGCTAAGATTGAGAGTAGGATCTTTTTCATAATTTCGTCTCCTTTGGGTTTTTCTTTCCATATAGAATTGCCGCAGTTACAAGAGAAGCGAAAATATAGATGACCTTATGAACTTTAACCTGTACCATCTTCGTTGCTTTTTAATCCCCTCGATCTTTCAATCTTAGCTTTGCCGTAAGGGTCGGCCTCCGATGAATCTGAATAAACAACACACATCTTCATAATCCCGAAGCCAGTCATTCGGGCATAACCAGGGGTGGGATTAATTACAATATAGTCCATTTTGGAGCGGTGTCAAATGAAATTATTGGACATCGGGGTCGATTTCCGATGCTGGGAATCCGCCCAATTGGGCGATATCGGGCTACTTTTAATTTCCGGCCCGACACGTGGTGCTTTAGAACCCGTTGTTATACAATATGTTGTAATTTTTTTAGGAGAATAGGAAAAAAATACTTGCTTTTGTGGCACATGTACGCCATTATAATGGCAGAATTATGGCAGGAGGTTTTTGAGATGGATTTATTCATTTACGATGTCGTAGACGAAGGCAACATCCTTGGGGAGAAAGATTCAAATTCTAAGGGACATTCAAGGTCTATATATATACCACCCGGAAAAATGGAAACCTACATAATAGCACAAGAGTTCGCCGATTTTCTAAATACAAATATCAACTCTGTTTTTAATGAAGCTTTAGAACTGTGGATAAATAAGAATGTACTAAATTACTATAAAAAATGGCAAAGAAAACTACAAAGGTGGATAAGTATAGAACAACTATCGGTATCCGAAGATGCGGATGAAAAAGAAAAAAGTGATACAGCGTCTCAAGTAAGTGTTTGGACAAAATATCTAAAAATTATCGAGTTAAAGATAAACAAACTCGAGGATACCTCCCCCGAGAATTCTGACAAAGTGGTGGAATCAGTGATTAACTTGTTATTTGAACAGCAGCCCAAACGATTAATGAGCGCAATCTTTGAGCATAAGATGGCTTATGAGATTTTTAAAATGGTCGGTGAAGACATAACGGCGCAACAAGAATTGGACATGGAACGAGGAAAATAAAAGGAGGTGTATGATTAAATGCTAAAGAACGAAAGGAAAAGCGGGGTTGAGTTTAGAGGCCCTTCCCCGCTAAGCCAAAACCAATGTCGAAATTTAGTAATGGCTGTTTCTATCTAAGAGAAACGCCACGAATTGTCAAGCCCCATAGTTTTACCAAAGTCAGAAAAACTTCATATTTTCATATAAGGCGAATCGTTTTAACCATGAATCGATTTTGGAGGGACGAAATTTATGGTTTCTTACGAGTCAAGCACTGACCGCAGTAATGAGCGGGCGGTGGCCGATCTGGTCGGCAGGTATCTGGGACAGAAGCTCAAGCAAATGCCCGAATACTCTCCGGCAGATTTTGTTTCCGTTGACAAAAGTGCATACGTTGAGATAAGGTGCAGGAATTGCCGCAGGGATAAATACTCTAAATTTCTAATTTCATCAAGGAAATGGACTGAGCTGCTTAATCTGAAAATCGAGAAGGCCAATCCATCGATATACCTTGCGGTAGCCTGGACCGATTGTGTGGGGCTTCTGGAAATTGATTTCGGTAAGATTGAGCTGGTATCATTTCAAAGGAATAAATCGGAGGGAACCAGCAAAGACGACATCATGCTGGCCATACCAGTTTCCAAATTTCAGATGATTTCAGATAAGGTCCGGTTAAAGAAAAGCCGGAATTGGATCACCGCCTCATCCGGGGGTGACTAAATGAGCAGGCCGGTTTCAGAAATCCTATCAGAGAAGTATGGCCTTCAGGTCATACCTGGCAAAAAGTCGGAATGCCCATTTTGCGAACATAAAACAATGTCATTGAAAAAAGATGACACCCTGGCAAAATGCTTCCACCCAAGTTGCCCGAAATGGATAGCGTCATGGTTTGAAGAAAAGCAGAATAATCCGATGTTCGATTTATTAATGACGTTGTGCGATGATTTCCACAAAGCACTGATGGAAAAGAAAACACCTGAATCTCAGAAGGCCTATAAGTATCTCACAGAAAAAAGAAAAATCCATGAGAAGGTTATAGAGCACTCTCTTATTGGCATAGTACCGAAGGGATACAGGATAAATGATAAGATTAAGAAAACACCCGGCCTTCAACGTAAGGACTATACGGATGACACCCCCGACAATCAACCGCCTGGATCTATAGAAAATCTCAAGGAAATCCTAAAAAAAGCAAGGGGCTGGATTGCATTCTTTTATACAGATGAGCATCACAGGATAACCAGTATCAAGTTTCGCAAGCCATATACGGGGAATTTTATGATCTTCAAACCCTGCAACGGCAATACGGGGGTATTCGGTCTTGGGCTTTTTACGGCAAATGATTATGGCGAGAAACCAAATCTCAATAGAGAGTTGATCGTGGTGGAAGGCGAGTTCAACCAGCTTCAACTGCAATCGCTCTTAGCCCGTTACTTTGAAAAAAACGAGAAATCTCCGGAAAAGGGATTTGAGAGGGCGATAGCCGTGGGCGGGGTTTCGGGGGGCGATATTGAGACGGTTGCGAAGATTTCGAGGAAGCCATTTATCTTCTATGATAACGACGGTGCAGGTCTACAGATGATTAAAAATGCCAAGAAAACTATATCAATCAAAGCCGTTACCACTCCAGGATCTGATTCCGATCTGGACAGCCATATCAGATTTTATAAGGCAGATTATGAATCCGCTATTGAGAGCATTAGGGGCCTTATAAAAGATGCAGTGGATTATTACAGGGACATTGACTTCATTTTGCAGGATATAAATAAAATTCGCATTGGAAGGCTCAAGGAGTATGACCGGAAAAGACAAATATCAAATCTTGTTATAGATGATTTGCGAGAGAGGGGCAGGTTTTACTTCGATATTCATGACATTTATTATTTTAATGAAGAAAACAAAGAATTGATAAAGATCGACTCAGATAATGACGCCACCAAACTGCTATTGGCAAATTACGAGCTGAATCCAACTGAGGGAATTTATGATTACGCTATTGAGGAAATATTGATCGCCGCCAGGAATAACGGTGAATCAATAGAAGTCCGCAGGGGCTGTTATTTCGATCCCGAAAAATATAACCTCTATCTTAATAACGGCAATAACCAAATATATAGAATTACTAAAGATTCGATAGATGCGGTGGATAACGGTAAAGACGGAGTATTATTCCTGAAAGATGAAATCTGCGAACCGTTTAAACTTGTTGATATAGATAAGAACGAATCGCTTCTCGACAAATTATTCCTATGTAAGATATGTTTTATGGCGGACCGGCTAACTTCTACGGAGAGAAAACTGGTTCTTCTGATTTGGTTTTTTTCATTATTTTTTGAATCGATCATGCCAACAAAGCCCATACTGGCCTTTATAGGTGAAAAAGGATCTGGAAAATCATGCACGGCAAAAATTCTTCTAAGGATTCTGTACGGCAAAAAGGCTCAGGTTATCTCTCCACCGGATAAGCAAGATGATTTCGATGTAATATTGATAAACAGCTATGTTCTGGCTCTGGACAATGCTGACACACACTCCAAATGGTTACCTGACAGATTGGCCATCGCAGCTACGGGCGGAAATATCCAGAAGCGAAGGCTATACAGTAATGACGTGAAACTTAATTATCCTATCAAATGCTTCCTTATCATTACATCGCGAACCCCGCATTTCAACAGAGATGACGTAGCGGAAAGGATGTTGATAATGAAATTAGAAAGAGTTGTTGACGCAATAGGCGAAAGCAAGAGAGAAACAGAGCTTTTCGGAGAGATTGATAATAATCGTGATAGGCTTATGTCTGAGGTTTTGTTAAACCTTCAGGAAATCATCAGGATACTTGAAAAAGAGAAAACCGCTATACACAAACATAAATTCAGGATGTCTGATTTCGCTGATTTTGCTCTCAAAATCGGCAATCAGGCGGGAATAAAACCCGCAATCGAAAGGATATTGGAGGATCTATCGAAGACACAATCGGATTTCACTCTGGAAGATGAAATGCTTGTTGAACTACTTTACGAATTTACCGAGAATCACGACGGTGAGGAGTTCTCATCTGCAGAGCTATTTTCTAAGTTTAAAAGCCTCGCAGAAACCCAAAATATCGCCTTTTTGTACAAAACTTCGTCCGGTTTGAGCCGAAAAATGAAGAATTTGCGTGCAAACTTGGCCGATGAGTACACCATTTTTGACCGAAAAGGTAAAGGAAACAAGACAATATGGATAATCAAGCGCATATAAAAGTAACCTTTGTAACCCAAAATAACCCTTATCTAACCCAGTTAACTTTTTGCATGTCAAACAATTATAGGGAAGGGTTAGAGAGGTTAGACAGAAACCACTAAAAGTTTCTGAAAAAAATTAGGATTAGGAATCAAATGAAATATTAAAAAGAAATATCGAAAAATTAGCTAACCTTGCTAACCCCAGATTTAATCAATTGATTTTCAACGGGTTATGAATGGCCATAAGGGTTAGCATGGGTTAGAGAGTTAGGAGGGGAAAATGAACTTAATTGAGTTGCTTCAGCAATACGCTGGGGATATTGACCGGGAGAAGGGCAAGTCTTTTGATCAATCCCTGTCGGATGACGATTATGAGAAAGACGAACGTGCCGGTATTTTGGAACATGACGGTAATCTGAGTCGCGAAGAAGCGGAAAAGGCTGCAGGCATAAGAGAATAATTGAGATTATTCCGGAATTAGTAGTTCCCTATGTTAAGTCTTTTATGAAGCAGCAAAAATCTGTAATAGATTGAAATAGTGCGGGTTATGAAGGATTTTCGTGCAATTTAAAACTAAACATTTCGGAAAAATACGGGGGTGTGAATGGGTAGAGAACCCTGGTCAGATCGGGTGATGGTTGAGGATTGTCAGGTGATCTCGATCTATGATTCCGAT
>CP070742.1:401558-412904 GCA_020348065.1 Candidatus Zixiibacteriota bacterium | reverse complement strand
TTACGTAAGATGATAGAGTATCTGGAAGTTCCTGAAAGCTGGCTGATTGGAGTGATTTAGATGTCGGAAAAGTATCAATTAGTGATAATCGGCGGGGGACCCGGCGGGTATGTGGCGGCTATTCGTGCCGCGCAACTGGGTTTGAAAACCGCGATTGTGGAAAAGGAATATCTCGGCGGGGTCTGTCTTAACTGGGGATGTATACCATCCAAGGCATTGCTGTACGCGACCGAACTGAAAAGGACAGTCGAACACGCTAAAAGAATGGGACTGAACGCCGATAATGTTGCCATCGATCTCGATAAACTGAGAAAACATAAGGATGATACGGTTAAGCGGCTCACCGGCGGAGTAAAGCTGCTCCTCGAAAAAGCCGGGATAAAAATTGTCAGCGGGGAAGCTTCGTTTGCCAACGCCCATAAAATCGAGATATCCGACGGCGCCAAAAAAAGCTATCTGGAGGCGGATAATTTTATTATTGCCACTGGAGTTTCGGTGGCCTCGCTTCCGATGCTTAAAATTGACGGCAAGACTATTATCGGCGCCCGGGAAGCCATCGACCTTCCATCCGTTCCAAAAAAATTCGGGATTATCGGAGCCGGCCCTATCGGCGTAGAGATGGCAACCGTTTATAATACTCTCGGTTCCGAGGTGACAATCATCGAATTAATGAATGACGTGCTCCCAATGCTGGATAAAGAGATATCAAAAGCCGCCGAGAAGGCCTACACCAAGCAGGGCATGAAAATACTGACCGGGTCGCAGGTAACATCGGCCGAAACGAAAGATACCGGTATCGTATTAACCGTGGAGACTCCGGCCGGCGAGGAGAAATTCACTTTTGATACGGTACTGGTATCCGTGGGCATGACGCCCAACACCGAAAAGCTCAACCTGGTTAACGCCGGGGTAGAGACGGATAAAAAGGGATTCATCCCCACCGATAAGAGAATGCGAACCAACATATCGAATATTTACGCCATCGGCGATATAACCGGAGGAATGCTGCTGGCGCACAAAGCCTCACATGAGGGCGCTGTCGCCGCCGAGGCGATCGCCGGTTCCAATATCGGCGGCGACTGGAAGGCGGTACCATACGCCGTTTTCACAGATCCCGAAATCGCCGGTATCGGTTTGACGGAGAACGAGGCCGAAGCCGAGGGCAGGAAAGTTAAGATCGGGAAATTCCCCTATCGGGCTGTTGGCAAGGGTATCGCTACCCTGGCCACCGACGGATTTGCCAAGGTGATATCGGACGCCGAAACCGACCAGATACTGGGTATACATATCTTCGGGCCGCATTCCGGCGATATCCTTTTCGCAGGGACCGCGCTGATGGAGTTCGACGGTACCGCCGAGGATCTCAGCCACATCATGGCCATCCACCCGACTCTATCGGAGGCATTGATGGAGGCCGGACTAAACGTGAATAAAAAGGCGATTCATATCATAAATTAACATTAGCGTAAGGAGGACCGGGTGCCCGTAAAAAAGACAACCAAGAAAAAAACATTAACCGCCGCAGACGGTCTCGCTGTCGCCATACAAACAGAGCTCGAGGGATTCGAATTTTATATAATCGCCGCCAAAAAATCCAAAGACGAGGGCGCGAAGAAGATGTTCGAGTCGCTTGCCGCAGATGAACTCAGACACCGCGACATGCTTAACGACCAGTATCAATTGATTATTCAAGGTAAAGACTTCAAACCGTTCAAAAAGCCGCCCAGATCGAGATTCAAGGTAAAATCTCCCGTCTTTTCCAGAGAATTTTTAGAAAGCAAAAAGAAAAAGAACTTCGAGATGTCGGCGCTGTCCATCGGGATAATGCTGGAGCAGAACGCCATCGAATTTTACCGTCAGCAGAAAGAAAGCTCCCGGGACCCCAAGGCCAAAAAACTCTTTCACGAACTCGCGGTCTGGGAAGGCGAGCATCTGCGGGCGCTGATCGCTCAGAAACGTTTTCTCCAGAGAGCGATCTTCGATGAGGCCAGGTTCGAACCGTTCTAAAATAAAAATCTGTATGGGCGCCTCGGGCGCCCTTTTTTATAATCATTATGAAAATGGTTGAGGATTAAATGAAAATCGGGTGCCAGACCGAATACGGCAAAATCGAACGGCTAATGTTGAAACATCCCAAAGACGCCTATATCAACCAGGATTCCATCGATAAACAATGGGAGAAGCTCAATTATTCCGGCCCAACCGATTATAAAAGAGCGGTTATCGAATACGACAATTTTGTTACCCTGTTGAAAGGATTCGTTCCTTACATAGAATATCTGCCCCAAAGCGATTCAACCGGCCTCGATTCGGTTTACGTCCACGATCCCGTGCTGGTAACAAAGGAGGGCGCTATTCTATGCAGCATGGGCAAAGCCGAACGGAGCGGCGAACCGGGCGCTATCGAGGAATATTTCAAAGCTATTGATATTCCGATTTTGGGTATCATCACGGGCCACGGCCGCCTCGAGGGCGGCGACGTGGTCTGGCTGGATGACAGGACCATTGCCGTGGGCGAGGGATATCGCACCAATGCTGAAGGGATCAGGCAACTCAAGGAACTGACATCATCATTGGTATACGAATTTTTCGTGGTGCCTCTCCCCCACTGGCGCGGGCCGGAACACTGCCTGCACCTGATGTCCATGATCAGCCCGGTGGACCGTGATCTGGCGGTTGTGTATCCGAAAATGATGCCGGTGCCGTTTCGGGAATGGCTCATCAGGCGGGGAGTATCATTGATTGAGGTTCCCGATTCGGAGTACGGCAACATGGCCTGTAACGTCCTGGCGGTGGAGCCCCGGAAATGTATCATGCTTTCCGGCAATCCCGTAACAAAGGGAATGTTGGAAGAAGCCGGCGCGGAGGTCTTCGAGATCGACGGCGGCGAGATCTGCCGCAAGGGCGCCGGCGGCCCTACCTGCCTTACCAGGCCGATATTGAGGGTATAAAATGTATACTGTGCTGGCGGGTCACCCGACCCGATAGCAACAAAGCCGTAGGGACAGAACATCGTTCTGTCCGTTTGTTACGCGCCAGGACGGAATCCGTGACATCCTGACGCTCATTGCCCTCAGGATGTTGCCCCGCCTTCGGCGGGACATCCATTCTGAGGCATATTAAATTTCGGGGTTGGGTGGCATGCCCCGCCAGGGGCGGGGCCGCAGGCATAAGCATGCTTATTTGATTTAATCAAAAAAGCATGCCAGCCCTCTTATTGCATAAAAAAGGTGTTGACGGGCAATCAGTGGGGGATTATTTTATTATAAAATAGAAAAGACATAGATAAAGGAAGTTGATATGCTATACTCAACCGGCCAAAATAGGGAAATTACCTACATACCCCATGAAAGAGATTACAACTTATGGAGAGGCCGATTATCAGAAGATGAATATCGGGCCATTATTGATGAATTGAATAACAGGATAGATTCAGACGAAGTGCATACATCAAGTTGGATTCCGGGTTCAGATTGGACTGATACCGTTTTTCAGCCTATTTATGAAAAGGCATGTAATTATGACGAAAGACTTTCCGGAAAGTGTTTCGGTTTGTTCCTTTGGGTTGTAATGATGAATAGGCCAGAATTTTGGGCTTTCGGAAGATATGAAAAAGACGGTATTCCTATTGAAGGTTTGACATATTTTAGAGTTCAGCCATAATAAAAAAAACTGGAGTAACTTAAAATGGGACTAAGTGAATTTCTTACTATAATAGCAATCCTGTTAGCTCCGTTGGTTGCTATTCAAGTTAGTAAATATTTGGCGGATCGAAAAGCGAAAAAAGAAAGGAAAATGCATGTTTTTAGAGCTTTGATGGCAACGCGAGGTTCAAGATTATCTATTGACCATATTAATGCATTAAATATGATTGACATAGAATTTTATGGTAAGAGCAAAGAATCAAAAGATGTCGTAGAAGCCTGGAAAACATATTTAGACCATTTAGAAAACAAAGTACTATTAGATAGTTCATTAGAAAGTTGGGGCTCCAAGGGACCAGATCTTTTTTATGAGTTACTTGAAAAAATGTCAATTTGCCTTGAATATGATCTTTCGAAAACGGTGATAAAAAAGACTTCTTATATCCCTGAAGCATACGGCCAAATTGAAGATGCACAACTAATAATAAGAAAAGGATTAACTAGTTTATTTTCCGGCGATTTTTCTATACCTATTCATATTGAATCCGGTGAAAGCAAAGAAAAACAAGAGAATTTTAGAACTTTGCTAGAAGATTATTTAAAAGGAAAAAATACGATAAAAGTATCATTGGTTAAACAAGATGGTGTTGAAAATAATCAGCTATAGTCGGCATAAAAATAAAATTGGCTGGGAGGATTAATATTCTTAACGAGAACGAAAAAAGTAATTTAGAATTATTTTGTAAAAAGGCAAAAGAAATCTATGATTCAAAAGCATTTCAAACGAAAACAATTAGAATAACTTTTCATATAAAAGCCGGCGATAAAGGGTTCTCTGAGATAAATCAAGAAGGGCCGGAAAAAGACAATCTGATAGCTCTTGTGACAATATTAAGGCAATTTTATTCACCCGGCGAATTAATATATTTTAGGAGAGTTTATAATATCGTATGGCGGTTTTTAGAAAATTCGAATATCTATGTAATTCTGCTTTAGGACCATGGGCGGAATTTGAATTTAAATCTGCAATAATTATTCTATCCTCAATAATTGTTCAATTTTCAAATTTAATTATGGCAAAAATACTTAAGGCACAATAAATTCTCAAAGAATATACTAAATTGATAATCATATCACCCCTTCCCCCCCCAAAAAAAACACTTGCGCAAGCCAATAAAATTTCCATATTAACGTCCTAAAATTTGCCAGGAACCGATTTTGGGCCGCAGGCGGGCCGCCGCCGGCCCGGATGACAACCCGAAAGGAGACCGAAATGAAGGTCGAGATAGATCAAGACGAGTGCACAGGAGACGAGATCTGCGTGGATCTCTGCCCGGAGGTGTTTGAGATGGACGGCGACGTGGCCAAGGTCATCGTCGACGAGGTACCGGATGATGTTGAGGACGCAGTTCGCGAGGCCGTGGAATCCTGCCCGGCGGAATGTATAAAGCTCATCGAATAAACGGACTATTTGCGGTCACGGCAAGCCGTGACGCCGAAGAAATAAAATTATCTCAACTGTGACAGACTCCTTTGATGCAAGGGCCGACCCCCCAATCGGCCCTTTTTTATTTGGGGAGCCAGATTAGTTGGGTGCCCGCACCCTGGGGTTTGTTGAAAAAGCGCCCCGACTGGAAATTCGCGGCTATTATTTCTTAACTGCAATTTCATAACTTCTTAATAGCGGCGGCTTTCCAGCCGCCGTATTTTGCGCTCATATTTCCCCACGGCAAGCTGTGAGCTACCATTGTGAGGGGTGTTTGTAGGCGGTCGGTTTATCCGGCCGCGAGCCGCCATTTAAGGTGTTGGGGGATAAACCCCCAACCTACGACCAACTCCGCACCTCCCGAATCACGAAATTGAGCCCAAAACCGGAAACAGCTTGACCCGCGCCGTTGTTAATGTATATAGCATAGATATTTAGTTAAGAGGCAGAGGTTAATGAGCGGAAAATCGAAAAAAATGGTGAGCGTCGATCTCGGCCGCACCGATTACAAAACAGCCTGGGATCTTCAGAAAAAGCTCGTGGAACTGCGTTATAAAAACGAGATACCGGATGTTCTGCTTTTTACCGAGCATAATCCGGTGATCACCATGGGCCGAGCCGGCACATCCGGAAATCTCCTCTGCTCTCCCGAAGAACTGAAAATGAGAAACGTGGAGCTGTATGAAATCGAGAGGGGCGGCGATGTGACCTTTCACGGCCCCGGGCAGCTGGTAATTTACCCTGTTCTCGATCTCAACCGCCACGGCCGCGACCTGCACAGGTATCTGAGAAATCTCGAAAAAACGATAATAATGGTTTTAAAAGAATACGGCATTGAGGCCACAATCAAGGAAGGCCTGACCGGAGTCTGGGCGGATAATCACAAGCTGGCGGCCATCGGGGTGGCTGTATCCAGATGGATAGCCTATCATGGCGCGGCGCTCAATGTCAATACCGACCTCGATTACTTCGGGCTCATAACTCCCTGCGGTATAACCGAATACCCGGTAGGTTCCATGAAGTCCGCGCTGGGGCATGAAGTCGCGATAAATGATGTCAAAAACCGGGTCGAGAGTAGCTTTGCCGACATATTCGATTATGTAATCGAACCGGCAGACTCATTGGATTCAATCATACCGGAGCCGGCGAGGTGCGATCAATGATAACCTTTGCCGAATATATAAAGGTGGGCCAGCTTCAGCAAATGGCCGAAAAAGGCTGGTTTAAGATTACTTTCAAGGGTAAGGTAATAATAATAACCTTTGTCGAAAACGATCCCCTTGCCATCGAAATATTTGATACGGCGAATCCGGATGATTGCTCGCTACCCTACGATTTTCATCCTGATATCCCGAGCGACCTGGAACCGTTGCTCGATCCGCCTCTGGAATCATGGGGATATCTGAAAACCTATCCGGTAAAAATTGAAGGTGACAATATATTAATAGGATTTAATCCCCTGGAATAAGGCGGGCCGATGGAGAGATTCGACATTACAGATTCCAGGATAAACGAGTATATAAAATCGATAGGAAATTCATCCGATCCCGTTTTAAAGGAGATGGAAAAATACGCTGTCGAGAATCGCTTTCCCATAATTGGCCCCATGGTAGGTCCTTTCTTGAGGCAGCTGGCCGTCATAACAAAGGCCGGGAATATTCTCGAAATGGGCTCGGGATTCGGCTACTCGGCATACTGGTTCGCAGGTGGAATCCCGGATAACGGCCGGATAATCTGCACCGACAGCGACGAATCCAATAAAAAAAGGGCGCTGGAATATCTGAAGCGGGGAGGTTTCGATAAGAAGATCGATTTCCGCCTCGGTGACGCCCTGGAGATCGCCTCGAATCTGGCCGGCCCCTTTGATATTATCCTAAACGACATCGACAAACACGATTACCCGAAGGCGTTCGATCTGGCCCTGAAACTTCTGAAACCGGGCGGGATTTTCATAACCGACAACGTCCTGTGGTCGGGAAGAGTACTTTCGCAGGAACCGGACGAGACCACCCGGCGCATTCAAGAATTTAACGGCAGGCTTTTTAATTCCGACGGCATCATATCGTCGATAATTCCGATCCGCGACGGACTGGGACTGGCCGTTAAACTTTGAATTCCGTTGAGCTCATACTCGCCCAGAGGAAAGCCTTTTTCGAGGGAACGGAGATGATCCTGCAGGGCATAAAGCCTGAGTGGTTTGACATAAAACTGTTGCCGGAATTGATGTCGTTCGGCGAGCAGATAGACCATATTTCCGCGGTGGAGGCCGAGATCCTGGATGAAACCGGCATGGCGCTGAAGTTTGAGAAGATACCCTTTGATTATGAACCGTCGGAAAATCTGGAAACCTCGCTTTCTCAATGGAGAAGGATTCATAACCTGGGAGATGATTTTATCTCCAGGCTCGATGATGACAAACTGGATTTCCGCTTCCTCACCGTGAGCCACTCCCATATATCGGTATCGGCCATGATAAACATGGTGATAGAACATGAAATTCATCATCGCGGAGAGATCATCGCCTATTTCCGAATGATAAAATCTCCCCCCTTGAAAAGATAAAAAGAATAGCGGAGAAAAGGATGAGAAAACTAACGGGGATAAGCCTTTTGACGGCGATGTTCGCCATTTTTGCCATAAACGCATTCTCGGACGAAACCAAAAAGACACCTGTCATCCTCGAAGGCAAAATCTGGGGCGGTTCGGATACGCTCAATCTGGGGAAAAGTAATGCTGCGGATTCGATCATCTCCCTTTCCGGCGATACTGCCATAACCGAGATGTCCGAAGAAGAAATAAACTGGTCCTCCGAAGACGTAATTGAACTGGACGGCAAAAGTATTTCATCGAAAGCGGATTTATTGAGGCTGAGGCTCTCCTTGCCCCGGACACTCAAATTTATCAAGGACGCCCCTGTTAAACTGGCCGCCAAATCCAGCAATACGGATATTATTGAGATCGGCGAGGGTGCCGGCGACGATCCGGAGAAGGGATTTGCATTCCCGTTATCAGTAAATCCGGGAACGGCCGACCTGTATTTATATTACAGGGTCGTTTGTTGTACAATAGGGACCGATGCCGTCTGTTTTTTTAAGGAAGCCAAACTCAAAATACCGGTTACAGTCGGTAATTATAAAGACGAAGTTCTCATTATCCATCGTGACATTGAGCGTTAAAAATAATATAATTGATAACAGCACATGGAGTTAAAACAATTTGTAAAAAAAGAGGCCTCGCGGCTCGGTTTTTTGAAAACCGGTATCGCGGGCACTGACTATAATCCCCTCCCTCATAATAAATTTTTAAACTGGTTAAAAAGCCGATATAATGCCGGGATGGATTATCTCGAAAGGGAAACGCGCAAACGGTTCGATCCCAGAATTCACCTTCCAGATGCCTTATCGGTAATAGTATGCAGCCATAATTATTATACTGATCCGGCCAACGATCCGAAAAGCGGATATATCTCGATCTACGCGCGCGGCGAGGATTACCGCATAGTAATAAAGGATAAGTTAAACGATCTTTGCGAAAGGATAATGAATAAATTCGGCAAATTCAGTTTCAGGGTCTTTGTCGATACATCGCCGATCTCCGAAAAAACAATCGCCGTTAAGGCCGGACTGGGATTTATAGGAAGAAACAGTCTGGTCATCATTCCCAAATTCAGCCTGAACGGGTCTATATACAAAGGGAGTTTTCATTTTCTCGGAATTATCGTTACCGACCTGCGGCTGGAACCGGATAAACCTGTCGAAGGCACCTGCGGGAAATGCAGGCGGTGTATAGATTCCTGCCCCACCGGCGCTATACTCGAAGATTGTACAATTGACGCCGTTAAATGTATCTCGTATCACACGACTCATAACAGGGACGAAATACCCGAGGATATCGCCATTAAAATGGCTAACATGGTTCTTGGGTGCGATATTTGCCAGCTTGTATGCCCATACAACAATAAACCTGTTGAAACCTCCGATGCCCGTTTTATAGCAAAGGATTTTCTATCCAAATTTGATATCGGGGCGTTCTTGGATATGACGGAACCGCAGTTTAATAGGCAGTTTCGGGACACGGCCCTTTTCGAGAAGGGATTTGAAAAAATCCGGGGGCACGCTTTAATAGTCTTAAAAAATATAAAATAATTAATTTAATATGGAACTATTTTTCTATTTGCTTTAGTTTATAAAGTCTGTTATTTTAAGGTTTTCAAAACGAAAAAGAAGGGAAAAGATCGATGAAAAAAACATCGAGTAAAATAGGTGCTTTTAAAGTTAAGTCGTTGTTATTAAATATAATTAAAATCGATATAGATAATTGTTACGATTTTTCTTATTCGCGGAAACATTTTCCCTTGACTTTGAGTATAGTCAATATGTAGATTTGAGATAAATGGATGAATTAACTCCATGATTAAGGAGAAACGATGCAAATTTCAAGAAAATCAGATTACGCCCTAAGGGCTATGGTTTACGTCGCCGCCTGGGAGAACGACAAGATCTGCTCGATAAACGAGATCTCTGAGGCGGAGAAGGTTCCCAGAGAATATCTGGCAAAAATCTTAAAAGAGCTGTCTCTTCAAGGTTTATTGCACAGCTACAAGGGAATCAACGGCGGCTATCGTCTCGCCAAGAAACGGGAAGATATCACATTCCTGAATATCATCGAGTCGATGCAGGGTAAAATCCAGGTAAATGACTGTATCCGTCATTCCGACGAGAGCGGCTGCAGCATGAAGCCGCAGTGCGCCATGCATTCGTTCTGGCAGGGTGAGCAGGCAAGGGTGGTAAAATCCCTGGGTTCCGTGAATCTGGCTTCATTCGACTATGATAAGTATTATCCTTTTGCCAGGAAAAAAGCCGACAAGTCGAATCCCGTTGAATCGATGAGCAATTAAAAAGCGTTACCTGTTCGAATTCGGGAACGATAGTAAACCTAAGGTAAAAGGGGCGCCGGTGCGCGCCCCTTTTCTTTTTATTTGATTTTTTCGAGAATAAATGTCTTTTATTAGCGTAAATATGTTCTTTTGGGATTGAACGGGATGAGTAGTGAATAAAGGCAGGGTAAAAGCGGTAGCGCTGTACTCCGGCGGCCTCGATTCCACGCTGGCTATACTGCAGATGATGAAATACGGCGTGGAGGTGGAGGCGATCACCTTCATGACCCACTTCGGCTGTGACGTCTCCGATAAATCGACCTGCGGGCACGACCCCTACCCCGCCGCCGAGAAGTTCGGCTTCAAGGTGAAGCTGTCGCACCTGGGGCAGAAATTCATCGATATCGTGAAAAATCCCCGTTACGGGCACGGCAAAAACATGAATCCCTGTATCGATTGCCGGTTGCTAATGTTGGAGGAAGCGAAAGAATACATGAAATCGGCCGGCGGGCAGTTCATCATAACCGGCGAGGTGCTGGGGCAGCGGCCTATGTCGCAACGGCGTTTTTCGCTGGATCTGATTGCCAAAAACTGCGGTCTCGACGGTAGGCTGGTGAGGCCGCTTTGCGGGAGACTCCTCCCCCCCACCGCGCCGGAGAAAGAGGGGCTGATACAAAGGGAGTGGCTCCTGGATATCGAGGGACGTTCCCGCAAACGTCAGATGGCGCTGGCCGAGGAGTTCGGCCTGACCGAATACCCCAATCCCGCCGCCGGATGCCTGCTCACCGACATACGTTACTCCGACCGCCTGCGGGATCTTCTGAAATACAATCCCGACCCCGATTTCAACGATCTGAACCTGCTCAGGGTGGGACGGCATTTCCGGCTGAGCGACAAAGCCAAACTGGTGGTGGGACGCGATGAAAAGGAAAATGACCTGATCGAATCGCTGCGGCGGCCGGACGATTGTATCCTTGAGGTCAAGGAGTTCGGCTCCCCGATCGGGTTGCTGCGGGGGGAGGCCGATGAGACGGTTATGATGACGGCCGCCTCGGTGGTGGCGCGGTATTGCGACGGCAAAAACCAGCCCTTATTGCGCGTGACCTATGTGGGCGGCTCCAGTGACGGCTCCCTTGAAACCGCCCCGGCGGGGGAAGCGGAGCTGGCGGGCTGGCGGGTGTAGGGAAATTACAAATGGCGTGATTACCTCAACTCACCATCCTCCCAAATATATGCCAATTTTAATATGCGATTTCTAATACTTTGGATTTCAGTTTCAATATTTAAGCGATTTAATTGAGAAATCCATTTTATCGAATCTAGAATTATTATAGAAGCCC
>CP070742.1:396850-401458 GCA_020348065.1 Candidatus Zixiibacteriota bacterium | reverse complement strand
GCTTAAAAACCTGAGGTCAGGAACAGTTTCATCCCGATCCGCTCTAATATACCGTTCTTTACAGCGATAAGATACAAGGTCAGGAGCTAAAAGCTCCTGACTTCTCCTTTGGCCCTTTGTCAGGAGCCCTGCGGGCTCCTGACCTACCGGCCGTTTATCACATATAAGTCAGACATCCCGGCCCGCCCGAATCTTCTTAATCGAATTCATTCCGCGGATCGGGCGGGGTTTGATCCATTCCTACGCTACCCATTCGGATATCGGCGCGGCTGTAGTTCTCCCCTTTCATCGGCGAACCGTGTAACCGTCGGAGCATAGCGAGCTGTCCGGTATGGGTAAGGGCGTCGGCTATAGGCCCCTGGAAAATACGCTCCAATTCGTAATTGATGGGCTCTCCCGATGCCAGGGCATCATCGAATTTCTTCAACGAATCGAATAACCGCCGGCACTCGCTTTGCCAGTCCTTCGGGGTCGAAGAGTTCCATTCGGGGGTGCCCGATATCATGGTATACGCCCAGTCGATCAGATCCCCCATATGGCCTAGTATTTGCAGGGGAGTATTCGAGGTCGGCCCCGGAAGAAAATCGGCGAACGATTCGGGGGCCGTTCTTACGGCCTTGGCAGCTCTATACGCCAGTGTCGCCAGAGTATGGCGGAGCATTTCGAGATCGGATTTCGGCATGTTAAATTATCCTCCTATAGTGAACTGCCTATTAATCGCCCTGTGATCTGTTAGCCCATCGGCTTGTAGGCGGGGAACTCGTCTCCCCGCGCTCTGGCATCAAGACGTAAACCCAATCCGCTTTTTCGGTTTTTCCGGCGGATGAATTAGCTGTTTAATTGTTTTTATCAACGTCGCGATATCCTCGTCATGGCCAGCCACTCGCCGCTCGAGTTCGGAAAGCTTGCGGCCAAATTCCTTGTGCACGGATAGGATTTCACGCATCCTTACAAATGCCCTGACCACAAATATACTGGCCTCAATAGCTCTTTGAGAATTTAATACGCTGGCCAACATCACAGCCCCATGTTCGGTGAAAGCATATGGGGGATAGCGCCTTCCGCCCCATTTTCTTGAGGTGCCAAATTGGTACCTCAAGATTTCAAATTCCTCAGCCGTAAGACGAAACATGAAATCGGACGGAAACCTGTCAATATTCCTTTTCATCGCTCTTACCAACATTTTAGTTTCAACACCATACAATTCCGCCAGATCATTATCCAGCATAACCCGTTGCCCTCGAAAAAAATAGATCTTCTGTTCGATCGCCGTTTGCGCGGCAACCGCGGTTATCCGGGCTTTTGCGGTCTTGGATTTGGTTTTAGCCTTTTTGGGCATTATAAAATAAATATAAGTTGGAATATTATATCAGTAAAGTAATAATCCACCTGGGCCCAAGAATGTAGGCGGGGAGCTCGTCTCCCCGCGCCGGTTGAGGGTGGCAACCCCAAATTTATTTGGGGTTGAAATAATTATCACTCCAAAGCCCCGCCTACGGCGGGAGAAGTGCCACCCGACACAGATATTTTGTAGCCGGGGTTCGGAAAGAACCCCGGAACATGGCCCGCGGTCTTTGCAAGACCGCGGCTACGGGTAGTATTAACCACCTAACTACCGTTGCCAAGTTCGCATCTCGCGGCAAAATGAATTGTCGATAGTATATCCAAGGCCTTTTCCAAAATTATAATTATCGATTGTAATCGAGAATTATCCAATTTGTAGACATTAGCTATATTGTCATTTTTATCAACTTCTAAGAAGGCTTTTATGGGTTCTTGATTGGCATCTATGGAAGGCCTTATATCCGAAATTGCTGATTCCTTAAAGTCCGATTTGAGTTCGTCGTATAGGCCAGGATATCGAAAAACGGTACTTCTAACATCAAATTTATCAATTTCATCTATCCAATCTTCAAGCTCGTTTGGAATAGAATTCCAATCTGTATTCGTAAATTCTTTTAAAAAACCATTATTTTGATTTAGCAGGCAACGGAAATAATAATATAGTATTTTAATTTCATGAATATTTTCCAAGGGAATTACGCCTTTTTCCGATTTAATGGCATATTTAGACCATTTATGATTTTCGAAAGGAATATTTATCTTTCTATGCAGAATTATTATTAGTGACTTTAAAAATAGTCCGATAGAATGCCTATAAAGAAAAGATAAGGGGATAGAGGAATTCGCAAATTTCTGCTTGCTGATAACCTCATTAAGTCTCTGTGCAGCGTCAGAAAAAGCTTCCGCAATTGCACCAAATCCTTCGTCAATATGCTTGTATAATGGTTTAAATTGATACCACGGCCCCTTAATATTTTTGCCTCTATCGTTATTATTCATGATCTTCTTACTAACAGTCGGCAGACCGTAGGTCAGGAGCTGAAAGCTCCTGACGCTTCCTCCATATATCTGTCAGGAGCCCCACGGGCTCCTGACCTACCAACTAGATATTTGACCGCTTTTTCTATTCTATCCATATCTTATAGCTCATAGGAGACAAATAAAAATTAGCTTTTCTTTTTCCTTATTATTTTATAAAATTCAAGAGTCCCCAAAGTTTTTCCATTCGAGTTTGAAATATCAGTTAATTTGCATTTATAACTTTTCCCGCTGCCGAGGTGAAATGGAAAGCTCTCATTTTTCGCCAACGTTCGGTTATACAAGCTATAACCGGATCTAACTGAATCAATATATTCTGCATCGATAAATCGGGAATAAGTATAAAATACAAAATTAATAATTAATCCTATAGTATCTTGATTCTTGAATTCGTCTAAAGCAACTCTCATGATCTTGATCTTTGAAAGGCTATTAAATGGCATTATGCTATCGCCGACGGCTAAATTATATGAAGCTATTAAGGTATCATATTCCTCGACTTGAGTATATTCAAAAAAGGCAGTTAACGAACTTAAAGAATCAGCGAGAATTCTAATTGAATCTCTTCGAGCCCTATTTTGCGACTGGCAATCTTCATATTTATCCTTAAGATACATTGCATATTCAGGAAAAATGGCCAACCTTAAACCTTCAATGAAGCCAATCGCAATAGCCAAAGCCACTATAATATATACTACTGGGTGTTCCTCAAATTTTTCTTTTATCCACATATTTCAATATTGATTTCGAAATGAATTTATTTTTCCATGCATCATTAATTTTAACAATAATGTTGTATCAATCATATAGATCGTCGCTAATGCTATCCATATATAGCTTAATAACCTCCTTAATATTCCTCTGCGCCGATCGCATGGTCTTGCCCTGCGAAACAACGTCGACTTCAATGCAGCGGGCCACGATCCAGCCCTTTTCTTTGGTATAAACCACATTGAAATTGTTTTCTTTCACGGTTGTTCTCCCTTTGTGACTATTATATGCAATATTATTGATATGTCAACATTAGAATAAAAAAAGCCCCTCCGATTTCTCGGAGGGGCTTTGAATATAATCTCCCGCTGAAGCGGGATCTCGGTCCCGCCGTTGGCGTGACCTCGACCGGCGACGTCCTATTTTATATCCCTCCTGATCCGGAGGAATCTTTCTTTTAAATCGGGAATATCGCTGACGACCACTTCCCATATCAGTTCCAGATCTACTCCGAAATATTTATGAATCAGAATATCTCGCATACCGGCTATTTCATTCCAGGGGATATCCTTATAATTCGACTTAAGATCCGATGGGATATTTCTTACCGCCTCACCGATTATCTCTATCCGTCTGATGACAGCATCCTGAAGCTGGTTTGATTCCAGAAAGTCGTTTTTTGTTTTACCGTCGAGATAATCTTCAATTAGATCAATACACTCCAGGACGTGTTCAATTAAAACGCGGGGGTCCTTTTTCATCGTATTACGATTTGATTGCTCAAAATGCGGTCTTTCAGGAGCGGATGAAGAGAACGGTAAGTGACGACGTCGACCTTCCTGTTCAGCAATCTTTCCAACTCCAATTTTAAGCCTGCCAGATCCAATAAGCTTCTCCCCTCCTCGAATTCAACAAGGAGATCAATATCGCTCTCCTCCGTCGCTTCGTCCCTGACGGCAGAGCCAAAAAGGGCGGCCTTGATTACACCGTATTTTTCAAGTGTAGCGCTGATAGCGGTTTTCATGGATTCAACCGTGAATAGCATAAACTTACCTCTCTACCAGGATTATACTTAGTCACAAATCCTTGTCAATATAAAAAATCGCCTCGTTTTTCATCGAGGCGATTTAGATTAAATCCCGGCGACGTCCTACTCTCCCACCCCTGCAGGGGGCAGTACCATCGGCGCTGTGGGGCTTGACTGCCGTGTTCGGAATGGGAACGGGTATTTCCCCCACGCCATTGCGACCGGGAAGCTTTTCGATCATGCGTCGGGTTTCAGAGAAACCCGACCTACAGTCTACAGTCTGAGCACCGGGTTTCGGGGAAACCCGACCTACAATCTACAATCTGTCGGGTCGGTGACCTGTAGGCGGGGAGCTTGTCTCCCCGCGCTTTGTTGTCAGCAGATAAACTGCCGATTTACAGTCTTTTTCGGTTGTCAATCCCACCCGTTGGGTGGGGCACCATATCGTTTTTAAAGAGCATAGTTCTTTAACAACCTAATAGAATGCT
>CP070742.1:391265-396750 GCA_020348065.1 Candidatus Zixiibacteriota bacterium | reverse complement strand
TCTTCTCTAAAGGTGTCATTTACATTGATCAGCAGTTTGGTGGCGTCGACCGTCAATCGTAGCCCCACCGGCTCCGAATCGACGGCCTGATATCCCGCGGCGAATCTGAACTTCCGGGGAAGGGGTTCGGGCCGATCCTCGGCGAAAAATGCCATAGCTTTCCCCACATTCATTACGGATATCCCGAATGAAAAACCCTCGTCTCTTTTCACTCTAAACAGCCTGTGAAGATCCGGATAATATATCTTATCATTCCGCCAGGTCGCGTCGGGAAAATAGTTTCGGGACAGGATACCGAAATCGAAGGCAGAGGATGAGCCCTCATAAGATCGCGCATCCCCGTAATAATAAATATTCTCATAGTACCTTTTTATGTACTTAATCCCCACTCCGATTGAATTATGTTGGTCGAAATCAAGGGCAGCCCAGAAACCAAGAGAGTAATCGTAAGATTTAAACTCCTCCATTATATTGTTCATACCTGAAAAATCAAACCTGGTATAACCCAGGCCGCAATAAACCATTTCATCTACTTTTTGCGATATGAAGATATTTTTAACGGAGAGACCGTCGTAAAATTCCGGCGCGTAATCGCAGTAATTGAATTCGCCGGAAAACATCTCGCTGGTCACAAGAAGCGCGGGATTATAATACGCGGAGATGGCGCCTTTAGAAAACACGCTTCCCCCTTCGCCCAGGCTTCTGCCGCGTGCGTCCGGGGGTATTAAGAGGAATTGAGCTTCAATATTACGCACCTGGCATTGCCCGAGTACGGGAACTAACGCGACTGAGGTGAAAATAGTAAAAACTGCTAATAGGTAACGCCGACATGGAAAAGATACGCCCATTTGATTCTCCTTTGCTAAGGAATGTATACTATAAATGGTTTTACAGTTCATGTCCAAAAAAGATCTCAAATATTATTGAGTAAGCCCGAATTTTGTATAAAAAGGACAGATCGATGATCTGTCCCTACATTTTTTTCACGCCTGGTTCCCAGGCGCCGCTTGGGAACCATAACGGTGTCGATGGGGTTGTACGACCGGGTACATAGGTTACACTTCAGACCGGGCACATGGGTAACACTTTTTTTGATTTTTCACTCTTTTTTCTGTTCATTAGTCTTTCTTCTTTTTCGCGGCAAGTGAATCAATCGGAATTCGTAGGTGTCAAATTGAGCCAACTTGATGGGTCCGAAGTAGATGTCCCAGATGCGATCAGAGACCTGGCGCAGGCCGACGATCTCCCCGCCTAATGTCTCGCTCAGATAGATCTGGCGGTTTTGCCACACGATGCCTCCTTTGTCGTATACCCTGCGGAGAACATATCCTTCAGGGTAAGACATCTCGGATAGCATCAACGGATAGGGTCGCAGTGACGGGCAATAGAGGCTGGCGGGGGGTTGTTGCTCGATGGCCTCGTGCGGGCGATCCTGATTGTATTCCATCCGAAATCGATCAAAAGCCCGTTGCTGGGCCCGCCAGGTGCGCTGGGGCGGTGTGGCCGTCTCTCGTTTGAGCGTCCGGTGCATCCGTTCGTGACGGCCGTTTTGTTCCGGTTTGCCCGGCTCAATGCGCTCGGGGATAATGCCCAGCCTCAGCCACCAGATTGACAGCTTCGACAAACCACCAACCGTTGTAGTTGCAAAGGGTGGACCGTTATCGGTACGAATGGCCACCGGCAAGCCATACTCCCTGAAAGCCGCTTCGAAGATCGGCTGGATGGCGGCGTGATCGATTGCGCTGACCGCCTGGCAGCGCAGCAAAAACCGACTGTGATTATCGGTGATGGTCAAGGGGTCGCAGCGCAAACCATCACCGGTTAAAAACCAGCCCTTCAGATCAGCGCTCCAGACCGCGTTGGGCGAATCGCACCCGACAAACGGCTCACTGTAAACCATCGCTTTGCGGCTCCGACGACGCGGCACGGTCAGGCCATGACGGCTCAGTATCTGCCCTATGGTACTGGCTGCCGGCCAATCAGTGTCCGGCCGGTGACGCTGCAACCAGGCCCGAAGCTTCTTTGGCCCCCAAGTCCGGTGTTCTCGCCGCGCTGAGACCACGGCACGTTCAATCTCGGCGCTTACGGCGTTGGGATGGTGGTGAGGAGCGCGGGACTGATCCTCAAGACCCACCAAACCTTGTTCAATATACCGCCGCGCCAGCTTGTAGCCCGTCTTGCGACTGACGCCGAACTCCCGACAAAGGGCCGCCATAGTCCACTCATGCTCTAAGTACAACCCCATAAACTTCATCCGTTCATCCATAGGACAGGTCTCTTTCCACGGCACGATCCACCTCCTTGTTGCCTCGCGCCGTAATTTAACCTGTTACCTATGTCCCCGGTCTATTCTGTAACCCATCTGCCCGGTTTATACCGGGCACCAACCCCAAATTTATTTGGGATTGAAATAGGGTTCGCTGGCTCCCAACCCACCCGTTGGGTGGGGTGGCAACCACAAATTTATTTGGGGTTGATATAGAGTTAACTCCCAAAGCGAGTTTGGGAGTGCCACCCGGTACTAATAATTCGTAGCCGGGGTTCTAAAGGAATCCCGGAATACGGGGACCGGGGTCTTTGCGCTTGCGCCGAATTTAATTTCAAGATCCCGGGTAGGGGCTATAGGGCCTATCTTTAGGGAAAATAAACATTGCCATTTTCAATATTATAGTAATATTTTGTTTTAATGGATTCTATAGACTTAACAGGATTAGAGATTTATGATATGGATGGAATTTGTAAAATCCAATTAGATGGTCAATATTCTATAGATGCGTTAACATCCAAAATTATTACGGAATGGATTCAACTTTGTGAATGTCAGGCAGATTGTGGTCGTTCGGATTACTGCAAGTTCGCATGTGGAGAAGATGAAGAAATCAGATGCGGTATTGTTTCGACGGCTTTAGAGAATTTTGTAAAAGCGACTTTTAATATATTTTCAGAGTTACCATTTGATTCTAAACAAAAATATTTGGACGGTACCTTTTATTTAGCAAAATATATTTTTGAAACCGAAGTTAAGTTGGGTATTATTATTTACGATGGATTTATGAAATTTTATGGTCGATATGCGCCAATTGCGTTTACTTCATTAATCAACCAAAGAGAAATATTAAATAACATTGGAAATAATTTTAAGTTTTTGCCAGAGTTGAACATAGGCAAAGGAATATTATTTGTTGAAGGCAAAACGGAGTTAACATTTTTGAGTGAAATGCGAAAATCCAATTTGAACTGGTTTATTAATCTATTAATAAAGTCTTATGATGGAAAAGACAATGCGAGACCAAGGCGTATCGAAATGTTGATTAAGGATCATAAGGATTTCGGCTATAAAGTTTACATTCAGGGAGATGGTGATGGGAAAAATCATAATATTTTTCAGGAATTGATTAATAAAAATTTAGTTGATCCTCAGAACACATTTGCTTTTCCTTTTGATTTTGAATCTGCCATTCGGGATGATGTGTTTTTTAAAGCCCTCATAGAAAATGATATTCCAATAAACGTCTCATTTGAGGAGTATGAAAAAAGAGTTTCTTCTAGTCCTTTTGGACAAGATAAGGAATCTGTTAGGGATTTTATTTCACGGGAGTATGAGATTGATATTGAAGACTATAAGATCCCATTGGCGAAATCTGTTGCGAAGCATTATGGAAATGTAAATTTGGCCTGGTGGCATGATAATGATTTTATGAATACTGTTTTTGGGCGATTTTTAAAATTTATAATAAATATTCCCCGATAATATCTATTTTAAAACTACAATAAAAAAAGGACAGATCGGTAATCTGTCCCTATAGATTGCTTTCCCTGGTTCCCAAGCGGCGCTTGGGAACCATATTTTTGCTAAAACTTACCCGATCACTTTATGCTTCCTGCCGATCTTCACGAACGCCTCGATGGCTTTGTCGATATGATGCATCTCGTGGGCGGCGGAGAGCTGCACGCGGATGCGGGCTGCGCCCTTCGGGACAACCGGGTATGAAAAACCGATAACATAAATCCCTTCGGCCAGCATGTCTTTGGCGAAATCCTGCGCCAGCTTGGCGTCGTTGGGGAACTTGCCGAACATGATCGGCACGATGGGATGGTCGCCGGGTTTGATATCGAAGCCTGCATCGGTCATGGCTTTGCGGAAATAGCGCTGGTTGTTTTCGAGTTTGTCTCGGAGCTCGGTAGTGGCCATCAGGATATTGAACATCTCCAACGTGGCTCCTGTAACCGACGGAGCCAATGTGTTGCTAAAAAGATATGGCCGCGATTTCTGGCGAAGCCACTCGATTATCTCCTTATGACCGGAGGTACATCCTCCGGATGCCCCGCCGAGCGCCTTACCGAAGGTGGTAGTGATAATATCGACCCGACCCATGACGCCGTTGTACTCGTGGGTACCGCGGCCGGTCTTACCCATGAAGCCGGTGGCGTGGGAATCGTCCACCAAGACCAAGGCATCGTATTTTTCTGCCAGATCGCAAATCCCTTTCAGGTTGGCGATATTGCCGTCCATGGAGAAGACCCCGTCAGTACAGACGATGCGATACTTGAGGTCTTTAGCTTTCTTCAGGCAGTCTTCGAGTTCGTTCATATCGTTGTTGGCGTAACGGAACCGCTGTGCTTTGCAGAGCCGGACGCCGTCGATTATGGAGGCATGGTTGAGGGCGTCGGAGATGATGGCGCAGTTATCGTCGAAAAACGGCTCGAACACTCCGCCGTTGGCGTCGAAACAGGCGGCGTAGAGGATGGTGTCATCGGTGCCCAGAAACTCCGAGACCTTGGCCTCCAGCCGCTTGTGGATATCCTGAGTGCCGCAGATAAAGCGTACCGACGAAAGCCCGTAACCCCACTCGTCCAGCGTTTTGTGGGCGGCTTCAATTAGTTTGGGGTGGGAGGACAATCCCAGGTAATTATTGGCGCAGAAGTTAAGTACCGTCTGGCCGGTCTTCACCTTTATCTCCGCGCCCTGCGGGGTCATGATTACCCGTTCCTCTTTATAAAGGCCGGCGTCACGCGTGGCCTGAAGCTCTTTTTTGAGGTCTTCTTTGATCTTCCCGTACATTCTTCAAATCTCCCGTATCAAAAGTTCACCATTATTTTCATCACAAACGCCGCAATCTAAGGAAATAAGGGAGACTATGCAATCGGTTTTTATGGAGGACTTTCAGGCCAAAATTACCGGCAGGGAATAAACCGCACCGAGCTCTTGTCGTCTTTGATTACCGCCTCGAACTGCTTGAGTGCGTAGTCAATGTCGTCTTCGGTGTTTTTGAGCCCCAGTGATAACCGGATGGCGCAATGGGCATCGTCCTCGCTCATTCCCATGGCGAGCAGGGCATGCGACGGTTTCGGGGAGCCGGACCTGCAGGCGGAACCGGAAGATATGGAGATACCTCTCTGATCCAACGCCAGGGTAACCGATTCGCCCCGCATTCCGGGCAGGGTCAGATTCAGGGTATTGGGCAATCGTTCGGTTTGGTGGCCG
>CP070742.1:380967-391165 GCA_020348065.1 Candidatus Zixiibacteriota bacterium | reverse complement strand
GGCGATGTTCGGTTCTGCAATGACCGTAAGCGATTGTCCCCTTATTATAGTATCCAACAATACAATCGCGGGCAATGTTTGCATGAATTCTCTGCACGGCGCGATCGTGGTGGGCTGGGACTCTTATGCGCATATGACAAGTAACATTATAGCATTCAATACGGGTCGCGGTATCTATGTCAGCGACGCTGCGGTGGATATTATATACGATGATTTTTACGAAAACTCCAATGGTAATATATATGGGGCAAGCGAGGGTATTGGATGCATTCATCTGGATCCATTGTTCGCCAATCGCGCCGGGCGGGATTTCCGGCTTATGGGGGCGTCTCCCTGCGTTGATTCGGGCGATCCGGCAATCCCGAATGATCCGGACGGCACGTTACCTGATATTGGCGCCATTTACGCGCCGTATCTCACGGATTACGGGCTCCTTCGGGGATCAATCGAAAATCAGAATTCACAACCGATCGAAGACGTTTTAGTTTCAATTCTGGGATCGTCTTTGGTCGACAGCTCCGATTCCGGCGGTTTGTTTTCTCTGGGCAGCATGCCGCAAGACTCCTATAATATTTTATTCAGCCATTACGATTACGCTGAAACCACGCTCACCGACATAAACGTCTATTCGGGCGATACCACAGACCTTAATATCGTCCTCCGTCCGGAGGAGCTGAGGGGAGCGATTCGGGGAACTGTGACGAATAATATGAATAATCCGATCGAAGGAGTGGTAGTCGCTGCCGATACCGCCGTAGTAATCGACACTACCGACCTTCAGGGTCGATATTTCCTGGGTGACTTGAGACCCCAAGCCCATGAAATCAGGGTCACTCATCCAGACTATTACATCTTCATACAGACCGACGTCACGGTGCCACCGGGGGATACCGTGCAGTTAAACATACAAATTACAGGGCTATACGAAGACTACATGATGTTTGTCGGTAACAGGGATGGCAGCCCTATTCCCGCTTTAATTGGCGGGCGGCTTGACATTCCCGTCTGGGGCGCTACCGAATCCGGAAATACCGAGGACTCAGTCGTATTTATGCATATTCCAGTGGCATCGTTTGATTCCGCCATCACGGCTCGCCAAGGCGGTTATTTCCCCGACACTCTGGTTGGATTATGGGATTATGTACATTTCGAGCCCCCTGATCTTAATCAGCCGAAGCCATTCTGGACCAGCCAGTCGATGCTGGGATTTGCAGAAATATCCAGTCCCACTAACCCTCAAAATTATCTTGTGACCGATGGTGATACGGTCCTCATCTGTACCTTTGTCATGCAGGTTACCGATGATGTTTCATTCCAGGACGATACTATCTCAATTTTAAGAGAGGGGTATAGTCCCAGAAATGAAGTGTTGTTATGGGGGCTTTCGGATGGCATAACGCCCATTTTCCCTACGTCCTTTTATTCTTCCGTCTATTTCTTGTCTCAATCGCAGGTCGGGTATATCTCCGGGACAGTTTTTGACAGCAGCTCCAGCCCGCTTGCAGGCGTGCTTGTTGAAGCAGAGGATTTGCCAAGATCTGACACCACCGATTCGCAAGGCGGCTTCAGCCTTGACTGGTTTGAACCGGGGGAATATGAGCTACGCTTTTCCAGGGAGGGCTTTTCTGATACGGCGTTAACCGCAACAGTAACTGCAGGAGATACCACGGATATCGTCGTCTATATGCGCGTTGGTAGTGGATGTGATTATATTGTGGGTGATGTCAACGGCAGCGAAAGTTACGACGGACTTGATATCACTTATGGCGTTAATTTCTTCAAGGGCGGCTCTGAGCCTATTTGCGATAGCTGCGATTGCCCGCCGCATCCATTTTTTTGGGTTTGCGGTGATGTTAACGGTAGTTGCACCTATAACGGTCTGGATATTACTTATGGTGTAGCGTATTTCAAAGGAGGTCCGGCTCCAAATCCGTGCGCCGACTGCCCACCGTCGAGCGCTGCATCCGCCGCCCGCGGTCAGAAGCCTGCATTACAGCGGTCTGTAAATCCAATGGGGAACTCCGAACACAAAGAAACATTAAACACTGACCGTAAGTAAAATAAATTTATAGGGTTTCCAGTGTCTGGAGATTTCCTGTTTTTGAAAAGTTTTAGAAAATAGCGATTTTGAGGAAATTTCAGTTAAAAAAGAAGCTCCTGAATTCATTGAACTTCAGGAGCTTAAACTTGGTAGCGGGGGGCGGATTTGAACCGCCGACCTTCGGGTTATGAGCCCGACGAGCTACCAGACTGCTCCACCCCGCGCCGTATTCTTCTTTCAATCAGGGTGGTTATGAGCCCGACGAGCTACTCCCGCCAAGGGCGGGACTCCACCCCGCGTCGTAACCATCAAATATATTCGCCCAAATCGTAATGTCAAGAGCAATCCCATAAATACCTAAAGAGATCTTTTTTTTCCCCATATCCCAAGACATTACTTGCATTTTCACATGACTCAAAAAAAACAACCGATTTTTAAAATAATAGGAATCAAAATATAAGGCTCTGCGTAATAATTAATGAAATTTTTCTCTTTTCTCTCCTGAGTTACCCTCGGACCCTGACCGGGGGTAACTTTTTTTACCGGGATATTCAGGCAATAATTTTTAAAACTATCTATCGGGCCCAACTCGGCATCGAGGCGTCATATCCCCAGGCCGGAAGCACGACATAATAGACAAAACATGCCACTATTATGGCGATAGTAAGGTTCAATATCAAACCAACCCTGGCCATCTGCCCCATTTTTATTCTTCCCGACGAGAACACAATGGCGTTGGGCGGCGTTGCTACCGGTAGCATAAACGCCATCGATGCCGATATAGTGGCCGGAATCATCAAAAGAAGAGGATTAAAACCTAAGGCCAGGGCGGTACCCTTCATTATAGGCAAAAGAGCCGCAGTTGTTGCGGTGTTGGACGTTAACTCGGTCAAAAAGGTCAACAGAAGGCAAATCATGAATACGATAATCAGGGGATGGAAAACAAGGTAGGGTTTGAGGGCGAGCCCTATCAGCTTATCCAAGCCCGAAATCGTAAATCCGCCGGCTATAGCGAATCCGCCGCCGAAGAGAAGCAGAATCCCCCAGGGAAGCTTTACCGCCGTCGACCAGTCCATCAGAAAACCTCCGGGATATTTTCGCCCGGCCGGAATAATAAACAACATGATCGCCATGAATACCGCCACCGTAGCGTCATGGATAAGATCAGGATACGGAAGCAGCCGCGACCAGCCCGGAATTGTAAATATCCCGGTAACGATATCGCTCCTGAATATCCATAAAAAAGCCGTCAACGCAAAGACCGCCAGAATCCGCTTTTCCGCGGAATCCATGGGGCCGAGTTTTTTCAGCTCGGCCTTAATTACACCTCTCGCAATCCCGATCTTTTGCGATTTCAATCCCAATACTTTGACTAATACAAACCATACCAGCGGAATAAGAATCATAGTAAGGGGAAAGAAAACCTTTATCCATTTAAAAAAACTGATCTCGGGAGCATCGGGAAATCCTCGTTCAAACTGACCCAGGAACTCGATATTGGGTGGGGTCCCGATGGGCGTGGCGATCCCGCCCACTGAGGCGCCGTAAGCTATACCCAGCATGAGGACAACGGCAAATTTGGTTTCTTTTCCGGTAAGTTTGATCGTCTCCGATATTACGGCCAAGCCTATGGGTAGCATCATCATGGTGGTGGCGGTGTTGGAGATCCACATGGACATAAACGCCGTCCCGCACATAAATCCCATGACGATACGCGCGGGAGAAGTACCGAGAAAAGATGTTATTGTAAGGGCGATTCTCCGATGCAGGCCCCATTTCTCTATAGCAAGAGCGATTATAAATCCGCCCATAAAAAGATATATATTATTGTTGGCGTAATACATTACAGTCGCTCCCGATGTCGCCACCCCCAGAAGCGGAAAGAGGACAATCGGAAGGATCGATGTTACCGGAATGGGCAGGCAAAGCGAAACCCAGAAACAAGCCATGAGCAGAACGACACCCGCCGTCGCGGAGGCTTGCGGCGGCATATCGAAACCGGGGATATTGAATACGAATATTACAAAAAGAACCAAGCCTGAAACCAGGCCGACTATTTTGCCTCCGGTAAATTTATTATTGTCGGCGTTATCTATTGCGGCCATAGAGTATATTTATAACAGGATAGATTGGCTGTAAACAGGATAAATTGACAATAAAGGGAACTGCGCCCCGGGCGCCGCTAAATTACTGAAAAATTTCTTATCATTTATCGGGCATTGATCGGAAATGTAATGCCGGCCAGAACCTGCAAACCCTTATTCTTATAATGTTCATCAGAGAAACTAATGATTTCTGTGGTACCGCCGCCTCTTAACTCCGCAATGCCGTGAATCCTCATCTTGTTCGAGCTATAGGTATATCTTCCCTGGATGAATATCTTTCTGTCGCCAAAATGATAGTCTACTCCAATTCCCGCCGCGAAACCGAGATCGAGTCCCGATGTTATACCTTGAATCCCGGCTGTGAAGGTTTCCCCTTCTATCTCGGCTTCTATGCTTGAAGTCAACAGCATTCCAAACGATGGCCCGAATATGAAATAAGGCCGAATGCCGTCTCCGAACGATGTTTTCAGGAATATCGGCAATTCAAAAAAGCCCGATTTCAACCTGACTTCCGGACCGGGATCGGGAAAATCGATCACGCCCCCTTTCTGAAGAAACAATCCTTCAATATGAAGCGTAAAATTCTCGCTGAAGTCGAAATCGTACACACCCCCGAATCCGAAGACCGTTCTGCTTGCGGCATGCATAGATAGATCAAGATCTGAAAAATTCAACCCACTCATAAAACCGAGATTATGTTGAGCAAAAACGGTTACCGACGGCGGCAAGAATAAGAATAACGCCAATATCAGCCATTTTCTAATTCTCATTACTTTTCTCCTTCTGGTTAATTAGCGTTTATTAGCCTCCCGGTGCCGTTATCTTCAAGGTGAATTTCAGGATAACCTCTATAGTAAATCGAGCCGATGCTGCTGATGGTAGCGTGTAAATATACGTTGGCTTTTACGTAGGCATTTCCCACGCTGTTGGCGACCACATAGGTCGTATCCGTTTCGAGTTCAAAAGCCTGAATGTATCCCACTGACGATACGGCGGCGTTGTGCCTGTACGCAAAGCCGGATAAGACTATGTTGCCTGAACTGTTATTGATAGAATAGACCTCATTGGCGTTTATATCGAGATATATATTTCCGACGCTGTTCATCTCGAAAAACAGATCATCAACGTCGAAATTACCACTCCCTTCAACTGTTGCAACGCTGTTAATGACTACTGCCTCCAGGTCGGTTACGGTAAGATCCAGTTCCATCGAGAAATCGGATATGGAAACGCCATCCTGCAAATAAATGTAAAGCACTCCATTGTAGACGGGCGTCCTGATATATTCGATGATGTTATCATCGGAGGTAACCACCACTTCCTGACTCGCGCCGCGGGTTACCGCAATGTCTATTACCGTGTTTACAACAAGGGAGTTGAATCCCGGCAGTTGACGCGTTTCGGAAACCAGGTCTCCGGAACCGTAAATTTCACGCGGGATGGAAGTAACGTCATGATTATCCGAACAAGCCGAGAATGCTAATAACATCCCTCCCAGAGCGATTATAATTTTGTGATACATTTTAAATTCCTTTCAGTATCTCTCCATGTTAATGTCGAGAATTGGTTTTTGTACTGCTTACTCCCGGTTAACCTGAACGGTAACATCTATAAATACGAAAAATGGATAATGGGGTTGCGGATTTTAAAATTTCGTGATACCCCGCTGAAGGTGGGGCTGAAGGATTGTGTCCTACATCTTTTTGCATATGAAATATTAGGATGCGATCTCTACAAGGCTCCTGACCCACTCTTATGGGTAAAATCAACGCTATTTAAGCGAAATTTAATTGGCATCTACTACTCTACCCTGGCCTTCAATAGTCTGATGAATAACCGGATAACCCCGATAATATATTGACCCCAGGCTGCCGATTGTGGCGCGCAAATATCTATTTACCCTAACGTGGGCATTGCCAACGCTGTTGCATGACACATAGGAGGTGTCGGTTTCCAGTTCGAAAGCATCAAGATTACCCACAGAGGATATGTTAGCTATTTGATTTACTGCCGAGCCGCCCAGATTCACATTTCCGACTGCGTTCATGTCGGAGCGAACTTCGTAAAAATCCAGATCCAGTTGTATATATCCTACTCCGTTCATTACCAGATAGAGGTAATCTCCGGCAAACTCGTTCTGGCCGATAACATTGCCCACACCGTTGATGACTATGGTCTCAATCTGAGGAATAGTAATGTCCATTATTATGGTAAATTCATCCAGGTTTACATCTTTTCTGGTGTCAAGATAAAAGTGTCTGTTATAAACGGTGAACTTCACGTACTCCCTGATGTTATCGTCTACGGTAATAATGACCTCCTGGCTTTCTCCGTAGGTGAGATTAACCGTGGCCACAGTGTTTAGAGTAATAGAGCTGAAATTGCTCAGATAAAGGGTCTCGCTTATCAGGTTCCCTGAACCGTAAATGGTATGATTGGGAGAAGTGATATGCCTATCCGAATCCGAGCAGGCGCCCAGGATTAGAAGCAGACATGATAACCCGATTATTGGTCTTTTAGGCATTTTTACTTCCTTCCTCTCCAACTCCTTTAAAATCGTCTATCCTCTAACTTCAATGTAATCAAGTTGTTATTCGGCGATGCAGCTCTCTTATTAATGGACAAATAAAGATACGGAAATGATCCCATACGGTTACCGTATTTTATTAAAATCGGATGTCTTATATTATTAGTAGGTCTATTTGGTCTATTAATAAGTGGGCAGTCGGTTTTTCCGGCCGCGCTATCAAAGTGTATACTATATTCCCGGTCGTTCACAGCCACAATATTATTATTGTAGGCGGCCATTTTAATGGCCGCAAGACGACTTATCTCTCCTCCAGTTTCCAGAGTTTGCCGCCAATTAGAAAATACGGGGGCGCGCTTCCGTGATGAAACCGATACGCGTAGAATTCGGATACCATGGCAACTGCCTGGAAATTCGTGCGGGGGGCCCTTTCGAAAACACAAAGCCCGTCATTATTGTAATAATATCTGCCCACGGCCGTGGAATCGTTTATGAAATCTTCCAACCTGCCGGTTACCGCGAAGCCACCTATCTCCTCAGGATTTGTAGGGTCTGATAAATCCACCATGATATATACGTTACCGGGGTAACGAGGGGCTATAATAAGCGTTTCCCCGTATAGAAACGACGATTCGAAGCCGCCGTAATGACCGTTGTATACCAGCCGAATATCGGATGGATTCTCAAGGTTGAATATGGTATACAGGTTTGAATAGTAACCTGTTACAATCAGGTAGTCGCCGCGAAAGTATATCTTATTGACTGAAAAATCCCCGATACGATCCAGTTCGGTAACCGTGCCGTCGTTATGATAAGAATATACACGAATCGGCCCCGGGCTGCTTTGAGAACCCACCACCACCAGGGAATCTTTAACAGCGAACGGTTTCAGGTAACCCTCTATATCCAGATGAAATAACTCCACGGGATTCAAGGAATTGAAAAGTGAGTAAACATAAATACCGTCCTGATGAGTGGTATACCACAATTCGTCGCCGAGCAGTTTCAACTCCTTCACCTGATGTGGAAATTCCACCATGAGGATCTCGTACAGGCTGTTGCCATCGAAATTGTAAACCCGGTATTCGCCCTGGTAGTTTATGGTCAGAATCCGGAAGTATTCGAACCTGATTAGATCCCCCTCTATATCTCCGATCTCAACCAGCATCTTAGGGGTGGGGGTAAGGACATAGGTTCGGGGGTAAAGATGATTTTCGGCAATGGAGAAAAAGTTGCTCTTCTTAATAACCGTTCTGACATCGCGGGCAACGCCAGGCATCACCGCCCGCCCCCGGCTGTCGGTGATTACCCGGTAATAATCCCAGTCCATTCCTCCCTCCAGGATGGCGCCCTCGATCGGAGTGCCCAGAGTGTCGGTAACGGTCACCTCAAAAAGTGACCCGGTCGATGAGGGATTGTCATCGCACGAATAAATCGCTAATAATACGATAAAGGGGATTGTTTTTAAGATATGTGTATATTTCAGCATTTTGCTGCCCTCCAGTTATTAATGTTATTGATTAAAAATACCGCTCCCGATAATAATATACAAACGAAAATTCGATATATTCCCCGTGTCGTCAAGTCCCCGTACTTGACGACAAACAGCGGCAGGGTCGGGGATCTGCCGCCACAAATAGATTTTCCCACGTGCGGTCACGGCAAGCCGTGACTCGCAGGCGGCTTTTTGTTTATGCCCCAACCTCAGCAGCAGCACGACTGCGAGCTATCGTTCTCTTCCTCCACGCCGCAGCCGCAGTCGGGTTCGGTGCCGCGAAGCGTCCCCGCGATAACCGCGTAGGCGCATCCCACACCCGATTTCACGTAGATGGCTTCCTCGGGGCAGTTGCCGGCGCAGGCGCCGCATTCCATACAGGAATCGATATCGGTTATTCTGGCTAATCGTTCCTCAATAACGAAAACAGCATGCGGGCAGACAATTACGCACATCCCGCAGCCGTTGCACTTTTCAACATCGAGCCTTAAGGTGGAAACGTTGGGAAGATATTTTAATTGAGGCATCCTTTCCTCCTAAATAAACAGGCCGGTTATCCACAGGCCGATTCCGATTGCGGCGAATGCTATCTGAATCGGTACGGCCGTCTTCATCTCCTTGATAACCCCTGACAGCGATGTATACGTAGAGACGCCGGTAAAGTTCATGAATATAAAGCTGGTAATAGCAGGTATGATAAACAACCACGACGTTAAACCGAAATAGCTGTTAATAATCTGGTTTTCAAATAAAAACCATCCGGCCAGAACGGCCGTAACTGCCCCGATCCATCCGCCCTTGGCCGAAAAAGATCGTCCCGGTATATAGGGCAAAAGCAGTTGCGGCAATATCATTCCCGCCAGGTAGGCGATTACGAGCATGGCAACGCTCGGTAATCCGTATGTAACAATTCTATTCAGCGAATAAATACCCGGCCCGAATCCGGACAGGAGCAAAAAGGCGACCGAGGTAAAAAACAGGTATTTAAAATTCTGCACGATATCGTTCGGTATCAATACCGCCCGTTCCCACATATTGAACGTTACGCGCCGCATTTCCGGAGTCGCCTTGTTGCCCGCTTTCAAGAAAGCGGGTATATCCTTGGCCTTTACGGGTCCGTATCTAACCTTAAATCCGCTACGCTCTTTAACCTCATGGGCGCTCACCCCCGGCGCGCCCAGCTGGGGAAGTATAAGTCTCTTCTTATTTACAATTTTATCTAAACCGACCGCCTCTATCCGGCGGACGATTTCATCGGTCCCGAAAGTTCCCTTGCCAGCCGCGCACCAGACGTTGATGCCTTTGGTATCGAGCACCACGATCCAGCCGTCGATACCGCCCAACTCCGAACGAAGCCTGTCGAAGCTCATCTTGTAATTGGCGGTAACAAATACCGGGGAGTCAGGCGCCGGATTACCGACGGCGTAAAGACCGGGCGTCACCCGGTATTTAATACGTCCGCTTCCCCATCTCACCCTGAATGTTCCCAGCTTATCGGAGAAAAGCAGCTCGGATCTTACAATAGGGACTTCTCCTGCCGGCGTGGAAAGATATCTTTCAATCCAGGGCTTATCGGCTATCCTCGCCCGTACCTGATCATTTGTTATCTGAGCGGCGCAATCGCAACTCGGGCAGCAGGGTTGCTCAGCCATATTACTTTTATCGATCATATTTCTTCCCGAATAAACACCTTTCGGATTCCATATCTATTCTAAATATAATATATGCCTTATTCGAAAAAATCATTTGTATTTTTTTTTCACCGAAAATAAATGTTCGTGTTCGTCCTGCTAATCCGAGGAAACAAAAAATGTTATCTTTGATCTTTTTTTAATACCTTTTACAAGAGTTTCAGGCCAAAAATATATATAAGGATATAATATATGCCTACGAGCAGGAATATCACCCCCGTAACCCTGCGCGCCCAGAACTCGAATTGCGTCAGACGGTTAAAGGCGGCCCCCACGAAACGGGCCCCGAAGGCTATCAGGATCGAAAAACCGACGACGGGCAACGCCGTTCCCAAACCG
>CP070742.1:301785-380867 GCA_020348065.1 Candidatus Zixiibacteriota bacterium | reverse complement strand
TGTGCAATTCTAAAATTTTGGCAAAAGCCCATTTTTTCAAACCTTGAGGAATTAGTTGATTTTTCCCTTACCGGTTTAGGCGGATTAATTACGCCTCTGCAAATAAGAAAAGAGTTTATAGCGTTTCTGGAATTGATTCAGCAAATAAAGCCGCAAACCCTTCTTGAAATCGGGACAGCCCGAGGTGGAACGTTATTTTCGTTTACCAGGGTGGTGTCAAGTGGCGCTTTCATTATTAGTCTGGATCTTCCGGGAGGTAGGTATGGCGGGGGATATTATTGGTGGAAAATTCCGATTTTTCGTTCATTTGCCTTGCGCGGTCAGAAACTTCATTTAATAAGGGCCGATTCACATAAACAGTCCAGTCTAAGATTAATTCAAGAAAAAATCGGCGACAGGCCGCTTGACTTCTTATTCATTGACGGCGATCATTCATATGAGGGCGTCAAGCAGGATTTTAAAATGTACGGGCCCCTCGTCAGGAAGGGCGGAATTATTGCCTTCCACGACATCGTTCCTAATACTGAGGATAAAAGCTGCGGCGTCGATCGCTTCTGGAGTGAAATAAAATCTCTGTACGAACACACTGAAATAGTAGATTCATGGCAGCAGAAAGGAGCCGGTATCGGGGTTATTTATAAACGCTAGAAAAAAGCGATATGGCAACAAAACAAGGTAAAATCTATGACATTATCGACAAAAAACCCGAAAGTCCTGATCGTTTTGGTGAACTATTGCGGCTGGGCAGACACTATCGAATGCCTTGAAAGCCTGCTGAGGTTAGAATACGACAACTATCAAATCGCCGTTGTTGATAACGCTTCCAACGACGGATCCGTGGAAAAAATAAAATTATGGGCCGGGGGTAAACTGGAAATAATCAGCAATTTGGCTTTTTCGTTGAGGAATTTATCATTTCCGCCGATTTCAAAGCCGATTGAATTTGCCGAATATAACCGTAAACAGGCGGAAGACATCGATCTCCAAGAAAATGCGGGATTATCATCAGACAAATCTCTTCCTTTAATAATCATTAATTCCGGGGAGAACCTCGGATTTGCGGGTGGTAATAATGTGGGCTTGAGGTATGCTTTGAATGACGATAATCTTCGATACGTTTGGCTGTTAAATAATGACACCGTCGCGGAACCGACGGCGCTGATAAAAATGCTAAATCGTATGAAGGAAAAGCCTTCAGCCGGCATGTGCGGTTCGACATTGCGTTACTATTATAATCCGGGCACCGTCCAGACTTTTGGAGGAGGTCAATATAACAGGTGGTTAGGCTGGAATCGATTTCTGGTGGATTTTGACCGGGATATCAGCGCGCTCGATCCGGAAGATATCGAGAGTCGTCTTGATAATATAAGCGGTGCATCTATGCTTGTATCCCGTTCTTTTCTGGAAACTGTCGGTTTGATGAGCGAGGACTATTTCCTTTTTTTTGAGGAATTGGATTGGGCTGCCCGAGCCGGAGATAAATTTACACTGGCTTTTGCCCGTGAAAGCGTTGTATATCACAAGAATGGGATGAGCATAAAAAAAAGCGATTCGCCTTATAAATTCAGGCTGTTTTCAGAATACCATGTGCAAAAGAATAAAATCGTTTTCACACGGAAATTTTACTCGTATGCATTACCTTCCGTCTATTTTGGTCTGATTCTGGCCGCCGCAATGAGCGTATTCAAGAGACAATGGAAGCGGGCTATTTTGATTTTGAAAATAATGTTTGGAATATCTGTCGATATACGTTATTAGCGGTTAATCTGTCAGGTTAAGCAACCGGAATGTAATTGTCTGCCCTCCGGATAATCACTTATAGTATTTTATTATCTGTAAAAATCAAGGATAATTACAAATCATAAGTTTGTTCAGCGCAGCGTTTCCAGGTGAAGGTTCCGGCATAATTCAAAGCGGCCCGGCCGAGCCTTTCCCGATAAGGCATGTCTTTTAGCAACCTGGTTAATGCCTGAACCATTCCGGAAACATCCGCCGGTTCTATTAAAAGCCCTGTTTTTTCATGCAGGACTACTTCGGGAATACCTCCAATTCGACTGGCGATGGATGGGACTCCCTGGGCCGCGGCTTCAAGGTAAACAAGGCCGAAGGATTCAACTATCGTCGGATGCGGATCCGATGGCATGCAAAATATATTTGCGCATGAATAATAAGATTTCAAGTCATTATAATTTATAGCTCCCGCGAACACTACGTTAACGCCGGAATTACCGGCAAGCTGATGGATATCTGTTACATATGACTTACTTGTAGTTCCGCCGGTGGGAAGTTTTCCGACAATTAAATATGTTATTTTGTTTTTTAATTCTTCGGGGAGTACAGTAAGGGCTTTAAGGATTGTCTTATGGCCTTTTGTCTTATCCAAACGTGAAACTGTTAATAGTATAATATGATCTCGAGGAATTGAATATATTTTTCTAATGTCCCGGTTAATATTATCGTTTCCGAATCTTCGGGGATCGACGCCAAAATAAGTTACGATGACGTTTCGCTGCGGATAATCGGGAAAATATTTCAACATCAGCGACCTCGTATAATTGCTATTTGCGAATATATATCGCGGGGTTTTGAAAAGATTTTGCTGTATGCGTCTTTTCAGATAATTATACGCTAAAGCCCTTAGAATTTCGTTGCCATGATTTGTGGATACAAATGGAACGCGCTTGAATTTATTCAACAGGCCAAGGGTGGCCAAATCCGGCCAGTCCGAGGCATGAATAATATCGAATTTGGATGAACGGGTAATGCGCCAGGCGCGCCATATCATGGACGGGAGATCCCTGGCGGAATAACCGGTCGAGTTGTAGCGAATAACTTCGAATGGATACTTATCCTTATCGCTCTTATAAAGGCTTTCTCCAAATTCGGGAGCTATCACGGTGATGTCATAGCCGATTTCGTGAGCGGCCAGTGACAATTGAACAGTGTATGTGGCTATTCCTCCAATGGTTGGTGAAAACTCTGAAGCAAACATCAGTATCTTTTTCATAATTCACCTAAAGGATTATCGGCATTATTCGAAAGATACAGGAATTCTCCCTATCCCCGGGAACAAAGAAAATTCTAATTCCAGCCATCTTTTTTAAATCTATATTCCGTGGCTGCGAAAAACAAGATGTTTTTGATATCGGGATAGGCAATTAGTTGAACATGGCGGCAAAAAGGTGCCGGTATCGGTATTATTTATAGGTGCCCCAAAAATGCCAGTGTAGTCGGCCAAAGCCTGCCGCGCCAAAAAGCAGATCTCAGGAGATTATATGGAGTTATTTATCCGGCGTTACGGTATCCAAACACGACTAAGAATCTTTCCGGATGGTCAAACAATTACCATTTATTAAATATTGAACGTTATCGTGAAGTTTTTTATTTCAACGGGCTTTCTAACTAACTGCAGTTAGGTTTGTTGCAAGGATTAAAATTTACTTGGCGAAGGCACAATTGTTGTAGTATACTGCCGATATAGTAATGGAGATTTTTGAAAACACCGGGGGAAAAGAATGAGCTCGTTAACAAAAATGAATAAAACACTTCTTTTGTTGGTTCCGTTGTTTATTTATTTGACAATACCTTCCTGGGGAACAACATATTTTGTAAGCGAATCCGGCGATGACGACAGCAGCGGTACGGATTATTGGAGTAATGCCTGGGCAACGATAGAAGCTGTTAATAGCAGGGTTTCGGGCGGTGATACGGTGTTTTTTGGGTCGGGCATATATCGAGGTCGTCTCGATCCGGTCTCCGGAACGGCGGCGAACCCCACCGTTTACGCGTGTTCCGCATTCACCGAAGGCATAGCGTCAATCTGGGGGAGCGATTTGGTAACGGGCTGGGAAAATCATAGCGGCTATATATATAAGGTATATTATCCGACTGTGGATACTGCGGTCTATATGGTAGGACAGCTTGACGACACCTACGACACATTGCTTACTTACAACGGTAGAACCGGCGCTATGCCCGATGATGCAGGCGAATTTTATCATGCCGACGATACCCTGTATGTCTGGCTATACGGCGATGGCGATCCCGCCGAAGATTCTATTACTATCGAGGTCGCAATAAGACCATGTGTCCGCTATTACGATGAAAACCATACGAAAATCTGGGGTTTCAAGCTGCGGTATGGTAGTGGTAGTTGCATAAAATTCGATCTTGGCGGTCATGCGGATTCCAATTACATAGAACACTGTCATTTTTCGAGGGCGGCCGGGGGTAATCAGGCTAATACTTCTTTGATATATTCCGGCTGGACATCTCCCAACGCCGATTCCAGCGCTACGCGATGGGGCAACGTCGTCAGGGCCTGCTCTCTTATGGGTTCGGTTTTCGATGTTAATATGGATTCGTCGGTTCACAGATTTGGATTGTGCTTTTACAGTCAGTGGGGGGCGATTGTCGAAAGTTGTTATGTGGCGGGAGAATATTATAAGGGAATAAAATATAAATCGGATTGCTGGCATAGCGCCATAAGGCATAATTATATTGAAATGCCATCAGGGGGCAACGGCATAGCCCTGACTGCAGATTATACCGATATTAGTATTTATGGGAATGTTATCGTCGGAAACGGCGTTTTGACAACCGGTATAGGTTGTCGCGCATTTCTCGGTAGCGAATATAAGACCGATTTGCTAATTGTGAACAATACGATGGTTAATTGTAGTTATAACGGATTCAAAGCGTGTGACTGGAATGCGGCAAATTACCATACCGGCGATAACAGGTTCAAATATAATATCGTTTACCTCGTGCCGGATGCAAATGATAGTTGGAGCGGCGGTATATGTAAGATATTATGGAATGATTCTCTTTACTGGACGCTGGATTCCAATATGTATTATGTGCAAGCGGGAGATACGACCTTTCAGGCTGTCGGTTCGGGAACTCATTTTGATCTGGCGACATGGCGTTCTCGGTTTGGGTGGGATTCAAACACTGTCGTGGGCACCGATCCCGCTTTCAACAGTACTGCCGCAGGAGACTTCAGGAGACCATTAGCCAGCAACGAACTGGGGGGCGTTCAGGTGGTTACCGGGCCGCCGATTAGCGACACATTTTATGCTTATAATTACGGCGCATACCAGAACGATTACAATGACTCACTGGGGCAGGTCCTAAGTGTAGTGGATACCACGTGGTCTATCATAGATGTAAAGAACGATTATATATTAATCGATGTAACAGTAGATACGACTGAATATCAATGGAGCACGGACAATTTCTCTTCGTTTGTCGGGAAAGATGCAGTGGTGGCTCCACAAAATCCTGACACGATTCATATAGGTGGTTTGGAGCAAAATACCACATACCAGATAAGAGCTATATCCTGGGATACATCGGAAGGTATTGTAGATACATCATCAACATTGTCTGTTCGGACTCTTCCTATAATCCCAACGCCTGACACTCTGGGGACTATTATTGACAGCAGTTCCGCGCTTGCTTATGCCTCTGCAGTGGATGCCGGCATGCCGGTATTTTATGAATTTGAGCTTGATACGCTCATTAATTTCCCGGCCCCCGAGTTAGTTTTTCCTTTTTCGGTTACCGATACGGTAATCGCATCATTTGGTGGTCTAATTTCCGGCGTCGAATACTGCTGGAGGGTTAGAGCAGTTTCGTCGAATAATACTTCCTTATTTAGCGACTGGTCATCGACCGCAACTTTTTCGCTGGGCGGCGGAGTAGCGGCGGGGGAAGAATGCATCGGTATCTTCCCTCCAGAAGGTGCTACAATTGACACCCTCACTCCAACCTTCGAAGCGTCGTGCGAAGACGCCAACAATTATATATATTTCCAGGTTGACGATAATGTGGACTTTGATTCGCCGATCGAGTCGGGACCTATCACCATCGCCGCGAATAATACCGCCATATGGGAAATTTCCCAACCGCTTTCTAATGAAAAAATATATTATTGGCGGGCTGGTATAGATAACCTGGAATGGTTTTCGGCGATAAGTTTCGGGGTGGCAATAGATATGTATGCGTATCCCGTTCCTTTCATGGTGAAAGAGGGTCATTCAAACATTACATTTACCAATCTCCCGGAGGGATCCCATATCACAATTATGACCGTTTCGGAAAACATCGTGAAGATATCCGAGAAGGTTCGTTCCGGCGGAAATTGGATCTGGGATGTGAAAAACGCGAGGGGCAATGAGCTTGCTCCCGGCGTTTATCTATATGCCATTGAGTTCCCTTCGGGAACGTCCAGGGGTAAATTAATGGTGATAAGATAATACATGTCTCCGGTCGATATATACGCGACCGCGATATGATATTTGAACAGTACTCAATCGGTTTTGGAATAGAGCGGCGCCTTTAGGTTGCATTTAAAAGCAGTGAGTTAAGAATATTATTGATAGAGATTCATTACCGGCATAAAATACCATACGATGAGGATTAAAAATATCTTATTGATATTTTTTGGAGGCCGATATAAATTTCGATAAGGAGATTTTTATGCAATCAGGCAGTGAAGTTTTATGGCGCCACTGGAGATTACATAAGTATCTCTATATTTTAATATTACCGATATTATTGGCCAATATCCCGGAAATCGCAAACCTGGTGGGGGATTGGCTGTATGACAGCAATTATTCGCACGGATTTCTGGTCATACCGGTCTTTATTTTTCTGATTTGGCGCAAAAGAAAGGAACTTTTATTGCCGGCGAGGCCGAGCCGATGGGGGATTCTGCTATTCGGTTTCGGTTCATTTGTTTATATTTTAGGAATCGCTTCCAGCGAGCATTTTACGACCCGGGTTTCAATGCTCATGATGATTGCCGGTATTTCGCTCTATTATATTGGCGAAGCGAATTTTAAGAAAGTCTGGTTTTCCTTTGCGTTTCTGATTTTTATGGTGCCGGTTCCGGCGGTTGTCTATTATTCCGCAACCTTTCCCATGCAGCTTTTCGCCAGCAAAGTCTCGGAGGTTTTTCTACACGTATTGGGAGTACCTCTGGTCAGACATGGAAATATCCTTAATCTCCCCGGGTACTCGCTGGAAGTGGTTGAGGCCTGCAGCGGTTTGAGAAGCCTGGTTTCGCTTCTGGCTCTTAGTTCGTTGTATGGGCATTTAACGCTTTCCGGGAAAATTCGTCCACTTATTCTGTTTTTAGCCGCGATTCCCATAGCCATTGCCACGAATATTCTAAGGCTCATCTTCTCGGCTATTGCGGCCTATACGATCAGTGTGGAATTCGCTGAAGGCTTTCTTCATGAAATAGCCGGAATAATGGTGTTCGCAGTAGCTTTTATTTTCATTGTAATTATGGGGTCGATTTTGAGATGGTCAGAAAAGCGTTCGTAATATTTCTCTCGGTGGAGATTTTTGTCTTCCTGTTTGGATTTGCCATAAAACGCTTCCAACCGGAAGCATTAAACGTTGTTAATATTGACAAATTTCCGCTGGAGAAGGACGGTTGGATCGGCAGCAGGGATAATTTGATACCGGAATTTATCGAAATGCTAAATCCCTCCGTTATTTTTTCCGCCACGTATACAAATAGAGATGGGGTTACGGCTCACCTGTTTTTCGATTATTTTACCGGCCAGAGTAATCCCGGGGGACCCCATTCCCCCCGTAATTGCGTGCCGGGTTCGGGCTGGGCGATTTTAAAAGAGACCGAACGTGAAATTATGGTAAATGATCGCGTTATAAAAATCGGGAGTTTCGATATAAGCCGGGGCGAATCAAAAATGGTTATGGATTTCTGGTATATTACCAGATATGGCGAAACCTCTAACGATTACATGTTTAAATTCTACAGCATGATCAGTTCCCTGACATTCAGATCCAACGATATAGCTTTTGTGAGAATTATCAGCGATAGGGACGAAGAAAGCCTGAGGCATCTGAATGAATTCGAAAGCGTATTCGCGCAAGAGATTTACAGGCATCTGAATTTTTAATTATTATTCTAAAATAAGTGTCAATCGGGGGTCATATTTATTAAAAAGGCGCCTCGGTTTCCGACAATATTATTGAAGTTTTGTCTTTGTAGAGCCGGGGATTGACATTTTTCCCGGGATGTGATATTTTGGCCCCGAATATCCAAAGGAGCGATTTAAATTACGAGATGAATGTTTTTTTACTCAGCGATTTTCTGAAAAGATCGGCCTCGGATTATCCGGATAAGGCCGCCCTGCATTTTGGCGACGATTCATACAGTTATGGCCGGATATATAGATATTCCCGTAATTTTGCAGGTTTCATGGCCAAGCGTGGGCTTAAAAAAGGGGATCGAGTCATTACTTACCTCGAGAATAATCCGGAGACGGTAATATCTATTTTCGGGACTCTCCTGGCCGGAGGGGCTTTCTCGGTAGTAAATCAAACCATAAAATCGAACAAATTCCTTTATATCTTAAAAAATTGCTCTCCCGAGTTTATAGTAACCGACAGTACCAAGACAGAGATGCTGGAAAAGCTTAAGACGCAAATCGATCTACCGCCGATAATCACAATTGATGATAATCCCGGATGGGCGCTACAATTCCAGGATATAATGAACGAAGATTCGGAACTACCGAATCTTAGAATTATAGATCTCGATCTCGCTGCTATAATATATACATCAGGTTCAACGGGCGATCCCAAGGGAGTGACCCTGTCTCATCGGAACATGGTTACTGCGGCGCGATCGATTACACAGTATCTGGAAAACGTGACCTCGGATATAATTCTGGACGTTCTGCCGCTGTCTTTCGATTACGGTCTTTACCAGGTACTTACGGCGTTTTTATTTTCCGGGACAGTGGTTTTAGAGAAAAAATTCGGCTATCCCTTCAAGCTGGTTAAATTGATACAGTCAAAGCAAGTAACCGGTCTTCCCTGCGTGCCCACCATGATGGCCATTTTTCTGCAAATGGAAGGTTTAGAGAAAAAGGATCTTTCCAGTGTCCGCTATATAAGCAATACCGGGGCGGCGCTTCCGCCCAGCTATATTCCCCGGTTGAAAAAGATATTTCCAAACGCCAAGATTTATTCGATGTACGGGCTTACTGAATGCAAGCGGGTCGCCTACCTTTCGCCGGCCATGATAGATAAAAAACCGGATTCGGTAGGGATTGCAATGCCCAATACCGAAGTATATGTGGTCGATGAAAGGGGGGATTTCAAAGAACGAGATGCAACCGGCGAGCTTGTCGTCAGGGGATCGAACGTTATGAGGTGTTACTGGAATGACCCGGAAGGAACCGCGAAGGTGCTCAAACCGGGTCGGTACCCCTGGGAACAGGTGTTGTATACCGGCGATCTATTCAGGATCGATGAGGGCGGTTATCTATATTTTAGGGGCCGATTGGATGATATAATTAAATGCCGGGGGGAAAGAGTATCCCCCAAGGAGATAGAAAACGTACTATATGAATTGAAAGATATTATCGCGGTCAGGGTTACCCCGGTTCCGGATGAAATCATGGGCAATGCCATAAAGGCGGAGGTTGTCAGAAAGCAGGGATCGGATATTTCGATCGATGAGATACTTCGTCACTGCCGGGAAAACCTCGAGGATTTGATGATCCCCAGGTATATAGAGATTGTCGAAAAACTTCCCCAATCGGAATCCGGGAAAATATTGAAAAAGTAAAATATTATAAGGAACTTTAAACGGCCGGTTTTATTGGATGTGCGGTATAGCGGGATATTTCAACCTGAAAAGCGAATCATCGCCCGACCGGGAATTAATCGGCCGGATGGTGAATATGATACGGCATCGGGGGCCGGATGAATTCGGGGCGTACATGGATAATATATGCACACTGGGACAGGCGAGGCTGTCGATCATAGACCTGGCCACCGGTTCTCAGCCGCTTTCCAACGAGGATGAGACATTATGGATTACATTTAACGGCGAAATTTTTAATTATATTGAACTGAGGACTGAGCTGGAAAAAAGCGGGCACAAATTCAAGACCCGTTCCGATACGGAGGTGATCGTTCACTCATACGAGCAATGGGGGGAAGACTGCCTCAGCCATTTCAATGGGCAGTTTGCGTTTGCCATATATGATAAAAAAGATAAATCTCTTTTCGTGGCCAGGGACAGGTTGGGGATAAGGCCTGTCTTTTATACCACGTATAACGGGCGTTTTTACTTCGCGTCCGAAATAAAATCGATTTTCTGCGAGCCGGCGATTCCGAGAAGATTGGATTATAAGGGACTGGACGAGATATTCACCTGGTGGACGACCTCGCCGCCCCGCACGGCATTTGAAAATATCAATGAGCTTGAGGCCGGGACTTTTATTGAGATTAAGAATGGTCGGCTTGAGAAAAGACAGTACTGGTCTATGGATTTTCCGGCTGAGTTCGATTCAGGTAGGAATCTGGATTCCTGGGCCGAGGAACTGCATGCCCTTTTAGTCGACGCCGTCAGGTTAAGATTGAGGGCGGATGTTCCCGTGGGAGCGTATCTATCCGGTGGGCTCGATTCATCGACTACGACGGCTCTTATAAGGAACTTCACGGATACAAGAGTCGAGACGTTTTCTATCGCGTTTCACGATAAGGCCTATGACGAATCGGAATACCAGAATCAGATGGCTGAGTTTCTCGGCACCAACCATCACCAAATAAAGTGCTCTTATAAAGATATCGCCGAGAATTTCCCGAAGGTTGTATGGCATACGGAACGCCCGATCCTTCGCACGGCCCCCGCACCTCTTTATATGCTGTCCGGTCTGGTGCGGCAGAATAATTTCAAAGTGGTATTAACCGGCGAGGGCGCGGACGAAATTCTGGCGGGATATGATATCTTTAAGGAAACGTTGATCCGTAATTTCTGGGCTAAAGAACCCGAATCGAAATGGAGGCCTCTCTTATTGAAAAGGCTCTATCCGACCTTGCCGCTTTCGGCCTCCAGGGCAAGATTTTATCTTGAAACCTTTTACAGGTCGGGCCTTTTGGAGACGGAGGAGTTTTATTTTTCTCATATTCCCAGAATAAACACCACAACCAAGATAAAAGACTATTTTACGGATGAAGTTAAATCGCAGCTGAAGGGCCATGATTCGGTGGGATCTTTTAAAGATCATATACCGGAATCTTTTTATGGATGGCGTCATCTTTTAAGAGCACAATATCTTGAAGCAGGATCATTGCTTTCGGGTTATCTGCTCTCATCGCAGGGCGACAGGGTATCGGCGGCGAATTCAATTGAGGGGCGATATCCGTTTCTGGATCATCGGATTGTGGAACTGGGAGCGAGGATTCCTCCCTGGTATAAGATATTGGGGCTCAAGGAGAAACTGGTTCTTAAAAAGGCCATGAAAAAAGAGCTTCCGCCGGAAATTACCGAGAGAGTCAAACAGCCGTATATGGCGCCGGATTCAAACAGTTTCTTTCAAAAGGATTCCCCGGCTTATATCAGCGATATACTTTCCGAGACCTCTCTAAAGGAGGCAGGCGTATTTAATCCTTTATTCGTCTCGAAGCTGTCGGCGAAATGCTCGAGGCTTTATCACGCTCACCTGTCGTTCAAGGATAATATGTCATTTATAGGTATTTTGTCCGCTCAACTTCTAATAGACCGGTATGTCGATAATTTTAGCCCGGCCGTGTCCTTAAGCGAAAACTCTTATAAGGTGTGGCATGATTTTTCTGAGTAAGCCAGATAATAGTTGAATATTAGATATTTGCCGATTAAATTTTGTGCCTAAATAAAGGATATGTGAATAAAGTCGAAACTTGTTTTGGGGTCATTAAGTTAAGATGCGGGGGGAACCTTTGTTAAATAAAAATTACGTCGCCTACTACTCCGACCAGACAGATATTTGGAGGAATTTTGGAGATTCGGGATAAAGTTAGAAATTTCATTACGGATAATTTTATGATGGGCATGAATCCGGAAAATCTTGCGGACGGCGATTCGCTTCTGGATAAAGGGATAGTAGACTCTACGGGCATCCTTGAGCTTATAGGATTTCTGGAGGAGAATTTTGATATACAGATTGATGACGAAGAGCTTATCCCCGAAAACCTTGATTCCGTAGTAAACCTGATCAATTTCGTCAATCGCAAAAAATCCGGTTGATGAGGTAGCATTGAGATTTTCTAAAGGCCTGATAAAACTCGATTGTCCGAACGTCGTTAATGAATTGGTCAGAAAACTTAAGGACAATGTTTATACGAAGTTCAGGCGACAGGGAGTGGTTGTCGGGACATCCGGCGGGGTGGATTCATCGGTGGTAGCCGCGTTATGCGTAAAGGCTTTCGGCCCGGGTAAGGTACTGGGAGTGATAATGCCGGACCGGGACAATTCTCCGGAGTCGACGGAGTTCGCCGTCAAACTGGCAAAGACCGTGGGGTATGAGTATGTGATCGATGATGTTACGGAACCGTTGAAAGCCGCGGGCTGCTATAAAAATCGGAATGACGGTTTCAGAATGGTTTTCCCGGAATGGGATGAGGGATGGGAGGCCAAGATAGTTTTGCCATCCAATATTCTGGAATCAGACAGGATAAACGTTTATCGTCTCGCGGTGGAGTCTCCGGATGGTCAAAAGATGGAAAAGAGGCTCCCGCTGAAATCTTACCTGAAGATTGTGGCGGCCTCCAACATGAAGCAGCGCATAAGGATGCTGACACTATATCATGAGGCGGAAAAGCGCAATTACGCGGTAGTCGGTACGGCCAATAAAAATGAGTATGAACAGGGTTTTTTTGTAAAATACGGCGACGGCGGCGTAGACATTAAACCGATAGTGGGCTTCTACAAAACGCAGGTTTTTCAGCTTGCCCAATATCTGGATATCCCGGAGGAAATATGTGCCAGAACGCCGTCCGCGGAAACTTACCCATCCGATGTCAGCCAAAAGGAGTTCTTTTTCGGGCTCGATTTCAAGATTATGGATCAGTTGTGGTATGCCAAGGAAAGCGGGTTTCCTATTGATGAGGTTGCCGAAGTTATGGGATTAACGGTCGAACAGGTTGAACGGGTATGGCGCGACCTGGATCAGAAAAAACGAACGACGGAATATCTTAGGCACCCTCCGATACTATTTAAATAAATTTCACCGATATGATATTTATATTGTAGTTATTATGGAGCGGTTTAAAATCGTTTGACCTGGATTCTATAACTTAGCGGTCGAAAATTCTCTATTTAGCGAAAGGTTTTTATCAATCGCCGCATCGGCAAATAGAAAAGTCAATTGCGTTTTCAGCGATATTTGTGTAATATTTTGGTTTAGGCGTTTTGCGAGAGTGGCGGAACCGGCAGACGCGCTGGATTTAGGATCCAGTCCCGCAAGGGGTGGGGGTTCAAATCCCCCCTTTCGCATTAAGAGATAAAATAAGGATTTGAGATGACCAAGAACCCTGATGACGATCAGAAAAACGGCGCTATTGATCCGGAGATTGAATCCGGCAACGAAATAGAGAATTTAAAAGTTGATATTTCCAAGGGACAGTCCTGGACCAGGTTTCTTGCCATCGAAGTCCCGTCCGAAAAAGTGGATGCGAAGTTCCGGGAAGTCTACGGCGATTTTCGCCAGAAAGCCAATATCCCCGGTTTCCGGCCGGGCAAAGCTCCGATGAATATAATCGAGAAAAAATTCGAGGCCGATGTCAATCTGGAGGTGCTGGAATCGCTTGTCGATGAGGCCTATAAGCAGGCCATTATACGGGAAAAGATCTGGCCCCTGGCCAGCCCGAAAGTGACCGACGTTGAGTTCGAGAAGAACAAATCCTTAAGATTCAAGGCCGAAATTGAAATAAGGCCGGATGTTAAGCTGAAAAAGTATAAGGGATTCCGGGTGGAGAAAATTGTCCGCAAAGTCGCTGAGAAGGACGTGGATGATTCCATAGAGTACATGCGCGAAAGGATGGCGGAATTCGAGCCGGTGGAACGGCGGTCGATGAACGGCGATCAGCTGAAAGTCGATCTTTTGAAGAAATTCGATAAGCTGAACCGGCTAAAGGAAGATAAGCTTGAAGACGTTGAGATAATATTGGGCGCCGAGGGCGTCCTGAAGGAGTTTCAGGAGGGTCTGCTGGATATGCGCATCGGTGAAATGAAGGATATCGCTGTCAAGTATCCAGAGGATTACTATGATAAAAATCTTGCCGGTAATGAAATTACGTATACAGCGGTGGTCAAGGAGGTCAAGAAAAGGAATTTACCGGAAGTTAATGACGAGTTGGTTGCTAAAGTCTCTCCTCATAAAAAGGTTAGCGAATTTCGGGAATCTTTAAAGAAAAACCTTGAGCGACAAGCTGAAAACGAAGCCACCAGAGCCCTGCGGTCCGAAATAATCAAGAAGGTTGTTGAGACTAACAGCTTTGATGTTCCCATATCCCTTTTAGATAAATATCTGAATACTGTGGTGGATGATTATAAATCGAGGGGCGAAGCTGTCGATGAAGATTCAATAAGGAATCAATATCGTCCCATGGGCGAAAATCTGATACGCTGGAATTTCCTGTTTTATGAGATCGCCAGGGCGGAAAATATCAGGGTGACGTCGGAAGATAGGGCAAAATGGGTTCACGATTTCTCGGTAGCTCATAACCTGACCGAAGAAAGGGCCCGGGAGGCTTTAGGTAAATCGAGGAAACAAAGTGAAATAGACGATTCAATTATCGAGGGCAAGGTCCTCGAATATATAATTGACAATTCGGAAATAATAAAAATGGAAAAATAGAGAGGGAAATTAAATGACATTAATACCGATGGTTGTAGAGCAAACCGGAAGAGGCGAACGGGCATACGATATATATTCCAGGTTGCTGAAAGACAGGATCGTGTTCGTTGGGACTCCGATTGACGATAATATCGCCAACCTGGTGATAGCGCAGCTTTTGTTTTTGCAGGCGGAGGATCCCGAAAAGGATATTTTCGTCTATATAAATTCTCCAGGCGGTTCGGTCACCGCGGGCATGGCGATCTACGATACCATGCAATTCATCAAGCCTGACGTGAACACCACCTGCGTGGGATTGGCGGCATCCATGGGGGCGGTACTGCTGGCGGGAGGAGCCAAGGGCAAAAGAGCGGCTTTGAGAAATTCCAAGATAATGATCCATCAGCCCTGGGGAGGTTTTCAGGGTGCCGCCTCGGACATCGAAATACATGCCAAGGAGATTGTCAAAACCAAAGAACAGATAAACCAGATACTTGCCAACCATACCGGCCAGCCTCTTGAGAAAATCGTAACCGATACCGACCGGGACAATTTCATGTCCGCGGAGGAAGCCAAGGCGTACGGCCTGGTGGATGAGGTTTACGAAAGAAAAGACAAAAAGAAGTAATGCCGGATAAAAAGGGCAAGACATCTAATAACGGCGGCGAACGCAGATGCGATTTCTGCGGGCGCCCTGCCGGTCAGGCGGGCAAGCTGTTCGGCGGCGGCAACGCTGTCATTTGCGAGGTATGCGTAGATCTGTGCCATAACGCCCTGACCGAAGAAAAGAAGGCATCGAAGCCTGTAGAATTCGATATTCCCCCACCCGTTGAGATTAAAGGGTTTCTCGACAAATATGTTATCGCGCAGGAACGCGCCAAAAAGGTTATCTCCGTGGCCGTTTACAATCATTACAAGCGGATTCTAAATCAATCGCCGTCCAACCGGGACGAGGTGGAGCTGGAGAAATCCAACATACTGCTGGTGGGGCCGACGGGTACGGGCAAGACCTTGATAGCCCAGACGCTGGCGAAAATGTTACATGTCCCGTTTACCATTGCCGACGCCACGGTATTGACCGAGGCCGGATACGTGGGGGAGGATGTCGAGAACGTTCTGGTCAGGCTGCTGCAGGCCGCCGATTACAGCGTGGAGGAGGCCGAAAGGGGCATCATATATATAGATGAGCTCGATAAGATCAGCAGGCGTTCGGCGAACCCGTCCATAACCCGCGATGTCTCGGGCGAGGGGGTGCAGCAGGGGCTTTTGAAGATACTGGAGGGCACGGTGGCGGCGGTGCCGCCCAAGGGCGGACGGAAACATCCGGAACAGCCGCTGGTACAGATCAATACCAAGAACATACTGTTTATCTGCGGCGGGGCGTTTGACGGCCTGGAGAAGATCATCGCACGGCGCGTGGGCAGGAAGGTGGTAGGTTTCCGGACTGACACCGAAACCGTGAGCGGAAGGATATCGGAACTGCTTAAACTTGTCGAGGATGAGGATCTGCTGGGATACGGTTTGATACCGGAGATAATAGGCAGGCTGCCGGTGGTCTGCGCCCTGGAGGAGCTCGACAAGGAGGCGCTTGTAACAATTCTGAAAGAGCCGAAAAACGCATTGGTGAAACAGTACAAAAAATACTTCGAGCTCGAGGGGGTGGAACTGGAGTTCGAGGAGACAGCCCTGGAAGCTATAGCCGATGCCGCTTTGAAGAAAGGGACCGGCGCGCGGGCGCTTCGCTCCATAGTGGAAAACGTGATGATCGATATCATGTATGATATCCCCTCGAAAAAAGATATCGAGAGATGTATAATTTCCAGAGAGGTTATCGAAAAGAAATCCCCGCCGCAGTTGATCTACAGGGCCGAAAAGAAGCGGAAGTCGGCGTAAATCAAAGTTTTTAATATTCTATATAATTGTGTAGGTCGGGTTCTGAACCCCGACTATTAGTCGGGGAGAAAAAGCCGACATCTTTTTTATGTAACGAATCCCGATTAGTTTTATATAACGTATAATTTAATATAAGTTTAAAATTATTCAAAAATTCATATTTTGTCGGGTTTCTCATAAATTCGAAATCCGACCTACCACTGACTTTTCAGTCAGGACGTGACCTGCCGATTTTTATTCGATACCGTCCGGTCACGCCCCGCCGTGGGTGGGGCTACGACCTGCCGTAACTGTTAATATTCTAATTAGCGAAAAATAGAATTATATTAACAATCCTTGCTTCATCCATCCAACACTCCTATAATGGCGCGGGAGAATTTGATGAAATACTCGAAAGCGCGCTACCTGGCATCATATCCGAGTTATAAACTGGCGCCCAAAACCGGTTTGCCGGAGATAGCCTTCGGGGGCAGGTCCAACGTGGGGAAATCATCGCTATTAAACAGCCTTTTAAACCAGAAAAAGCTGGCGCAGATCTCCAAAACGCCGGGGAAGACGCGGCTTTTGAATTATTTCGCCGTTATGAACAACAAAAATGTCGATAAAATCTACTTTGTCGATCTTCCCGGCTACGGCTACGCCAGAGTTTCGCACGAAACGCGGGACAGCTGGAAGGCTCTTGTCGAAGGTTATCTCGAAAATTCACAACGTCTTAAAGGTTTTTTACTCTTGATCGATTCCCGGCGGGGGATTCAGGATGACGATATTCAGCTTATGGAATATCTGCAGTCGCTGGGCAAAAAAACCTGTCCAATTCTCACCAAATCGGATAAATTGGGTCGGCAGCAAAAGACGCAGATTTTAAAAAAAACGATGGAGATCCTGTCCGGGTTTGCGGGCGATAGTCTTTTCCCGATACTGCATTCTGCGAAAACCGGTGAGGGGAACGATCTTATCTGGCGATGGATTGGCGAAAGGATAGATGATGAGACCGAATAGCATAGCGGTTCTGGGGCTGCAGTGGGGCGACGAGGGCAAGGGTAAGGTAATCGATTATTTGAGCGAGAGATGCGACGCGGTGGCGCGATTCAGCGGGGGCGCCAACGCCGGCCATACCATCGTGGTCGACGGCCAGAAATATATCCTGAAGCTGCTGCCATCAGGGGTGTTGCATGAGGGTAAGATCTGTCTTATCGGCTCCGGCGTGGCCCTGGATCCCTGGATCTTGAAGACCGAGATTGAAGAACTGGCCGAAAGAGGCATAACTGTTGACGGGAGGTTGTTCATCGATTTTGCGGCTCATCTCGTCCTGCCGTTACATAAAGTGGCCGACGGTTACCAGGAATCGCTCCGCGGAAAAGGGGCTTTAGATACTACCAAAAGGGGAATTGGCCCCTCTTATGCCGACAGGGTATCGAGAGTCGGTTTGCGTATGGCGGATTTATACAATGGAACCCGGCTGGAAGAGAAAATCGATTATGTTTTATCAAGGCACGAGGAGTGTATTAATAAGGCCGGCGACGAAAGTCTGAGAGACAGAGAGCAGCTGAAAAATATGCTCGATGAGCTGGCCTCGCAGTATGAGCCGTTTGTTGCCGACGTTGCCGCCAGGGTTATGGAGCTTATATCCTCCAGAAAAAAAGTATTGTTTGAGGGGGCGCAGGGGATGCTGCTCGACGTCGATCTGGGCACCTATCCTTACGTTACGTCGTCTCATACCACAATCGGCGGACTTTTCACCGGCCTCGGGATTCCGCCCGATTGTGTGGGCGAGATTATCGGTATTACGAAGGCTTACATGACCCGTGTCGGTCATGGGCCCTTTGTATCTGAAATCGAGGGTAAACAGGCCGATGAGCTTCGCGAGAGCGGTGGCGAATACGGTTCGGTGACGGGACGGCCGCGACGGGTCGGCTGGCTCGATATGGTGGCGTTAAAAAGAGCCATCAAGGCTAACGGTATCGATAAACTGGCGGTGACCAAACTGGACGTTCTTGACGGGTTTGATGAGCTATTTATTTGCGAATCTTATGAGTTGGAGGGCAACAAAACCGACGTGATTCCGCCGAATCATCCCGATTTCGCAAATGCCAGGCCGGTGCTGACGAAAATCGCGGGTTGGGGAAAACCGACGGTCGGTATAAACAAGTTTGATAAATTACCGAAAAACGCCCGTAGATATATAGATTATATTTCGGTTAAAACTGACGTGCCGGTATGGCTTATATCCACCGGCAGTTCGCGAGAAAGCACGATAATAGTCGAAAATTAAACCCCATTTTCAATAGGTCCCGGTGAGAATTTTCAATAACTTTCCAGATAAGGTTCGCGGAATGAATTATGGAAAATACAATATAAATATTAACAAATTAATTTCGATTGCTGTAATTGTCGGGGCGGTATTTGTAAACGCCAATTCACAGGAGAATCCGATTCCGTTGAGATTTGAGGAGGCGTTGAAGATGGCCCTGACCGACGATCCGGGCCTTATGGCAAGGGAAAATCGAATAAAGATCGACGAATATGGAGTATCCGAATCGGTGGCGAATTTCAACCCGAGACTCGATATATTTTCATCATATTCGAGGTCCTCATTGGAAAGTGAAATAGAGTTTTTTAATCCGCTGACGTCCGGGACCGAGAGAATAGGTCTATTTCCCGAAGACAAGTATAATTTTGGAATAACTCTATCACACAACTTTTTTACGTTTGGAAAACGATCCGCGTTAAAGCGCGCAGGTAAGCTCGGTATCGATATTTCGAAGCTTGAAAAAGAAGAATATAAAAGGTCTTTGTATGATAAATTGGCGAGGATTTTCCTGAAGTCCCTTCTCACACGGGACAACCTGACAATTCGAAGGAATAACGTCTCCAGGGCACGGAAGAAACTTGAAATTGTAAGGTCGATGATATCCGAAGGATTGGCGTCAGATTATGACAGTATCAGGGCGGAACTGTTGGTATCCAGGTATGAGTCCGATTTGAACATATCCGAGGAAGAATATACAGACGTTCGGGCGGACTTAAAGGCTTTATTAAATATGGAGCAGACTGAAGAGATCATGCCGATAGGGGATCTGAAATTATTCGAAACGGCGGTTCCGGAATCGCCGGAATCAGATATCCGTGAAAATATCGATATATTAAAGCTTGAAAAATCCATTGAGATACAGGATGAGTTCGCAAAATATCATAAAAGGACCTTTTTCCCAAGCCTATCTTATTCTGCCAGTTACAATTGGCAAAACGGTTATCAGCCGGATCTCGACAGGATCAAGGATTTCTGGACGGTCGGCTTATCCTTAAATATGAACCTTTTTGACGGCGGCGGCAGGCGTAGCAGGGTTGCCAGAGCGAGATATGAATCGAGACGGGCCGGGAATCTGAGATCGGATCTGGCATTGCGAATTAAGGCCGATATAAAATCGTCACAATTGCAAATAGCGGCCGCGGAAGATGAAATCGTTCTGGCGCAAAAAAGGCTTGAATTGGCCGGGAAAGGATTAGAAATCGCCGAGGCCCGCTACAGGGAGGGATTTTTAAGTATTTCCGATCTTCTCGATTCGGAATTGGAAAAGGCGGAGGCGGAGATGGGATTGAATTTATCGGTTTACAGGCTGGCGTTGGCAAGGCTGAATCTCAAATCGGCGGCGGGATATTATCCGGAGATCGATAATTCTCTGGATTGATGGCGAATAACCTGAATGTTAAATAATAATATTTTAGTAAATTATTTTGATCATTTCCCGAAAATAATATAGAGTAAAAATATCTTGCCAGTTTATGAATCTGGGCCTATAATTTGGCTCGTTAAAAATGGCGAATATCAAGAAGGAGAAAGGTTTTTTATTGGCGGAGGACAGAATTCTGGCAGTTGTTCGGTTGCCGGTAATGACTGTGTTTTTATGGAAATGTATGAAATGGTATCATAAAGGAGGAAAATTGTCTAAAGAGCTAAGGATTCTGGCGATTGTTCTTATACTATTTATAATGACCGGCGCGGCCTTTTCCGCGGAATGGGACAGACGTTTGGGAGTGGAGGTGCGCGGACCGGTTTTAGCTCCGTTGTTAAAAGGCTCGGAGTTCAGGGATTATAGAAGCGCCGCTCTCCAACCGTTCATGATGGGCTTGAACGTATCCGGGGCTATAAAATATGGTTTCAGCGAAACTTTTGTGCTGGGTCTGACGGGAGGATATACCGTCACTTATGACGATTCCACGGCGAGATCCGACAGATCTTTTGCGTTTTTCAACTCTGATAATGCCGGCTTTAAGCTCAACGGAATAAGGTTTGGACTCGAGGGGCAATACTATTTCTACCCGGAAGGAAATGTCCAACCATTTTTGCTGGGGGGCCTGGGCCTGGATATGTGGAGTCTGGAAAATCAGGACAACGGCGACAAGGAAAATTTCAAGGATCTCGGTCTGAGATTCGGAGCCGGGATCGGGTTCTGGCTGGGTGAGGATTTCCTTATAGACCTGCAGGGCAAAATGAGTTACAGCGTGGCCAACATTTCCTCGGAGGAGGCGGGATTTTATAATGACGTTGACTGGAGCAGTTCGAAAAGCCGTCCTTTCAACGGTTATCTGGAACCGTCCATAGCCCTGACCTATTTCTTCGGCGGACCGCGCGATTCGGATGCGGATGGTATCAAGGATAAGTTCGACCAGTGTCCCGACACCCCGTTAGGCGCCCTGGTGGATGAATACGGCTGCCCCAAAGACAGCGATGGAGATAGAATATATGATGGAATAGACGCCTGCGAGAATACCCCCGAAGGCGCTGTTGTCGATCATCTTGGATGTCCTCTGGATAACGATAAGGACGGGGTTTTCGACGGTTTGGATAAATGCCCCAATACGCCACTTGGCGTATCGGTGGATTCCCGCGGATGTCCTTTGGATACGGATGGTGATGGAGTGCCTGATTTCAAGGATAAGGAAGCCGATACGCCGGCCGGGGCGATTGTCGATGTCGACGGCGTAGCGCTTGACGGCGACGCCGACGGTGTCGCCGACGGCATAGACAAGTGCACGGATACGCCCGCGGACGTTGCCGTGGACGAATTCGGATGTCCAAAAGCGAAACCGTTAACCGAAAAGATTATGTTGAATATAAAATACTCGCCGGGATCTTTCAAACCCGATGTGGCAGCACGCTCTATCCTCGATGATTTGTATGAGACTATGAGAGCATATCCCGGCCTGAAAATAGAAATAAACGGTTACACAGACGCCCTGGGATCGGCGAGAGGGAACAAGAAACTTTCTGAAAAAAGGGCGAAGGCGGTCATGGATTACCTGCTCGAAAAGGGAATTTCCACCGACAGAATGACATCCGCCGGATACGGCGAAGATCCGAAATTCTTTATAGGCGATAACAGCACGTCCGAGGGGAGACAGAAAAACAGACGAGTGGAAATAGTCCCGGTACAACAATCGACCCAAGAATAATCAGCGGTAAATGGAATACGGAAAGCGAGGCTTCTGCGGCCTCGCTTTTTTTTGATTTATTGAAGATCGCTCTCTTTTTTGGATTCATCCCAGAGCCTGTCCATCTCTTCGAGATTAGATTCGGAGACGGTTTTTCCCATCCCGCGCAATCTATCTTCAATATATCTAAACCGCTTCATGAATTTGGTTATCGTGGTATTTAACGATTGTTCGGCCTGAAGGTCGAGATGTCTTCCCAGGTTAACCAGAGCGAAAAGAAGATCTCCGAATTCATTCTCCAATTCCGACTTATCTTCATTATTTTTTAAGGCTGATTCGAACTCCGAGAATTCTTCTTTGACTTTATTGACCACGTCCAGAATATTGTCCCAATCGAAACCGTATCGGCCGACTTTTTCCTGAATCCTGAACGCCTTCAGAAGAGCAGGCAGTGATTTTGGAAGACCCTGAAGTATGGAATAGTCATTGTTTGTCGCCTGCTTCGATTTGATTATTTCCCAATTATGGAGGACCTCTCTGGATGTCAGGCCTTTTTTGTTCCCGAAGACGTGGGGATGTCTTTCGATTAGTTTTTCGGATATCTTTCTCGCCACAATATCGATATCAAAAACCTCTCGTTCTTTCGCAAGCTGCGCGTGCATAACAACTTGCGATAACAGATCTCCGAGTTCCTCGGCGAATTTGCTGTCGTTTCCCGTTTCAATCGCCTCCAGAACCTCGTAGGCTTCCTCTATCAGATACGGTTTTAGGGATTTATGATCCTGCTCCTTATCCCAAGGGCATCCTTCGGGTCCCCTGAGTTTGGCCATTATTTCAACAAGCCTTTCGAAATTGTTCATGGTCGATATAGTATTTGTGTGACGTACCCAAGTCAACCTCATAATTTCACCGTTTACTAAAAGAGGAGAAAAATCAGTTGCTTGACATATTGATGAGGCGGCATTATGTTTCGTTTTTTCGAACAGGAGAGGTGTCCGAGCTGGCCGAAGGAGCACGCCTGGAAAGTGTGTAGGGGTCAAAAGCCCCTCCAGGGTTCGAATCCCTGCCTCTCCGTATTATTTTTTTCTAACAAATTAACCTATTGAAATCAAAATAGTTATTGACAATTGGTTCTCCGATTTTCTATATTTCTAATAATTTTCTAACAGGATTTTGCCAATGGCGAGCATTCAATTCAAGAAAAATAAGACCGGCAAAAAGACCTTTTATGTTGTTGTATCCTTGAAAGGAAGACATAAATGGCTCAAGGCCGGCACTCTTGTTGACGCCAGGAAGCTAAAAAAGCAGGTTGAATCTTTGGAAGAATCAAAGAGAATTGAGAAACTTGGATTTACTTCTCGGTCTATCCGCATAGATGATTTTTTTCAGAATTTCGCTGATTATGTCAGATTGCATAAGTCCTCTAATACTGTAAAAAGATATCTAGCTGTTTTAAACACGTTTCTGGTGTTTCTGAAAAAGTTCCATCCAGGCATAAAACATCTTTCACAGATAAAAGCCGAACATATTGAATCTTATCAAAAACAAAGGCTCCAATCAATTGAGTTAAAAATTGAGGCTGACGGAGTAAAAAATGGCAATCATAAAAATAAAAAATTACCCTTACCTCAGACAGTGAATTATGAGATTGGAGTTTTGAGGACGGCGTTTATTTGGGCTCAGAATCATGAATTAATTGATAAAATTCCTACTAAAAAAGTCAAAAAACTCAAACCAAAGATCTTAAATAAAACAAAGATACTTTCGCCAAAAGAATGCGCGCTCTTTTTGAAGACAGCTAAATCGATGGCGAAATCGGATAAACGAATTCTGGTTTATTTCAAAGCCTTTAAGTTTATTCTGAATTCTGGCCTTCGGTCGGGTGAGATATGTAATTTAACGTGGAATGATATAGACTTAGAAGCAGGATTAATAAAAATTCAGGAAAAACCAGATTGGTCGCCCAAGACCTATGCCCGGGAATTTTATTTAAATGAAACCTGTTTGGATTTATTAAGATCCTTTAAAGATAAGGAAGGGTATATATTCAAGGATATTTCAGGGAAAAAATTGGATAATGATCAACTGAGGAGTGCATTGATAAAAGTAGCTGAGTCTGCAGGTCTAGAGGATTTTACAAGAGTTCATAACCTCAGACATACTTTCAATAGCATTATGCAGATGAATGGTGTGGATGTGGCTACAATGGGCAAGATATTGGGACATAAAGACATAGAAACCACCATGATCTATACTCACCAGACCGAGGAGCATTTGAAGAGGTCTATTGAGAAGATTGGGATTTAATTATTTTCAATTTATCTATAATAATGTTTCACAATATTCACACAATCAAAGCAAAAATCTATTTTAAACCTCTTGAGTTTTCGTAATCTTCATTATTTTAACAAGTTAATTTAATATATAATTAAGCACCATGCCAGTTTTAAAATCAATCCAAATAATTGTTGCAAAGAACATTAATAACCGATATATTCCGGTAATGAATGATATTAAAGATAATACGAGATTTTTTTTACCGAAATATTTTTAATTCTTTAATTGCTTTGAGAATAATATCTTTACATTTTATGAGGCATGGCCAGACAAATGAACACGAATCAAAAACGATACATATCTCTAAACTTTCAAAATTGAGTAAAAATGGAATAGAATCTGTAAAAAAGAAAATGGAAACATTAAAACATTTAAATATTCGGTATATTTATTCTTCTCCATATGCGAGAAGCATTGAAACAAGTAGAATAATTGCTAATATCATGAAATTAAATATTATTACCTATTTGGAATTATCCGACGTTGCTAAGGGTGTTCTTTACTGATTAACGAAAAAAGAAATTGATTCAAATACAATTTTAAAATCATTACATGGTAAAAGGAGTGATGATAAATGGAACTTTGAAAGCGAGCATTATGGTATAGAGAGTTATAAAAAAGGATTTTTGCGACTAAATTCCTTCATTTTAAATAATATCGGTAATATCTTATTTCAATATCCTCTAGTCGTAACACACAGTAGCCTCATTAGGGCTATTTTGTGGGGTGGATTTGGAAGACACATTAAAGATATTCCATTTACAGCAATTTATAAAGTGATTTTCAATATAGTAAATTTTGAGGTTGAATATATAAGTTATAGTGAGGTATAAATGAATTTAAGAATTTTGGGGTGTAACGGCAGTCCTTATCCCGGTAAATATTCGTCTTGCTTTTTAATAAACAATGATTTACTGATCGACGCTGGTTCTGTTGCCTCACAGCTAGATATCAATGAACGTAGAAAAATAAAATATGTGTTGATATCTCATATGCATTTGGATCACATAAAAGAATTAGGATTTTTACCTCCCTCAAGAGACATGAATCACGATACTCCCATTCAAATAATTGCTCCTAAAGCGATTATTTCAGCTCTTAGGAGTCATATATTTAATTCAAATATTTGGTTTGATTATTCGAATACTAATAAATTTAATCCAGCGCCGTTAATTTATTTTCCTATTTTGGAAAAAAAGTATTATAATTTTTCTGAGTATGATATTATGGCAGTTCCAGTTAGCCATACGGTCCCAACATATTCTTATATAATTAAAAATGGGGCTGTCGTTTTTGGATATTCTTCAGACACAGGACCAAGCTGTGAATTTTGGAATTATTGCAGAATAAATAAGGTGAAAGATATCATAATTGAATGCTCACTTCCGAATTCACAGTTAAAAAAAGCTCACATTGATGGTCATTTAACACCCACTCTATTGAATTCAATTGTCAGGGAAAATAATCTTGGGTCGTGCAATCTTTATGTATTTCATTTAAAACCAAAAAGGCGCTTAGAAATTATGGATGAATTATATGATTTAAAGTTAAAAAATCTAATAATACTTGAAGATAACCAAGAATTCAAGTTAACATAGAGTTGGAAAAAAAGTCATTAATAGCCGAATACTTTTTTAGTGGGATACTGTTGCTATTTTGCTCAGCGTTAATAGTCTTATGTGTTGTTTATAATTATAATAATATAGACAATATTTACAAGATTATTAATAATATCCCGACACAACTTTTTATAATTATTGGCATTTTGGGGATTACAATATCATATGCGTTAGGCGCAAGCAATAATGCGCTTTCAATGAAAATATTTAAGTCCATAGAAATTGGTGTTAGAAAAAATACATTGAATAAATTCATAAAATCCCAGCAATATTCTAATCTTCCTTTGATAAAAAGATATCTAAAGAATCGCCTTGAAATTCAGTCGGATGAAATCGCTGATTTATTTAGTTTAATTAGAGCTCATTTAAATGTTCATTCTGCTGATGTTATTAATCAACTTAAAATTCATAGAAACGACGTGAGATTTTGCAGGGGCTTAATTATACCGAACTTGTTGTTAATGTTAGTATTTCCTTATTGCTTAAATTTATTTTTAAAAAACGCTGCGCTTTATTTTACTCTAACTGGATTATTTATATTTTCAACTATTGGTATATTCCTTGCATATATTTCTAGATTGAAATGGATGCAAGAATTTACAATAAGAACATACCACGCAATAAATCCTGTATATTCTCCTATTCCTTTAGGTAGAATAGCCTTCATTTTGGTTGGCCCCTCAGGTTCCGGCAAGAGTAAATTGATAAGTGCCCTAAGTAATAGATGTAACGAACTGAAAATCGTAGCCAAATGTACAACGCGGGATAAGCGTAAGGGAGAAGCATACTGTCTTGATTATAGATATATTTCTTTATTTGATTTCGAGCGGCTTAAAAAAGAAAATAAATTCATTAATACTAAAAATAGCGAATTTGATGAATCTGAATATGGGATTCTATTTGAAGATATAATGGAAAATTATAAGTATGATCTTTTGCTATCAGGACATAGTCTAGCAGGGGTGGTGGAATTAAGTAAAGACCTGAAAAAAGTAAATGTGAGTAATATAATAGCAATTCATATTGTGGTTGACATCGAATATTCCTTAGATAAATTATCGAAAAGTGGGTTATCGCAAAGCGATGAAGCTCGGCTAAAAAGAATAAAAAGAGAGAGAGAGTTGAACGAACAACTATTGAAATCTGATCCAGAAATAATAAAATATTCGGTACAAAATAAGGATTGTGAAATATTTGCCCTAAGCGACTTGTGGGAAATTATAAAATTCGAGAGAAGTAAAGCAAATATTGGGCATTGTCAGGACTATAATTATGAAGTTGTAAAACACCATTTTAGGAATATTTCCCAAAAAATTGATATTTAGAAACAGATTAATTTATTCGCAAGGGAACCGATATGCATTGACCTTCCCCCGAAAAAGTGGATAGTTAGTTAAGACACTTTGACTATTGAAGGAGAAGACCTGGATTCAATAGAAGGTGATTTGACCATAGGGTTTGCTAAAGGAAATGAAGAGTTTATTCCATTAGGAGAAGAAGAGAATAATCCTCCATGGGAAGGTGAAGTAGTATACAAAGACGATAAAGGGATTGTTTGTAGATGTTGGAATTGGAGGGAAGGAGACAGAACTAAATTAACCGCTAATACAAAAAATGCTATCGTAGTTATAGAAAATCCAATCCCGGAAGATAATAAGAAAATATATGAGGCTCTTGTTGAACTTAAAGAGTTAATAAGTAAATACTGTGGAGGGGAGGGAAATATTAAAATATTGGGTAAAGACAATCCAACTGCAGAATTGTAGTTTTCCAACAATTTTCCAACAGCAAACATCATAAAACTCGCTTGTACTTGAGCCAACTTGCCTGTACTTGAATAAAGTAATCCCTTACCAGGCGACGGATTCCAAGTAATTTACTAATAGCTAAGAAATTAAAAAATCGCCGGTTTTCGAACCCTTGCCTCTCCGGTTTATTATTCCTATGTCTCTAAATAGATTCTAACAGGTAAGAGTGTCCACACTAATTCTAAGTTCGCGTAATCGTATAAACATAAAAATCCCGCGGAATTAGCCGCGAGGCTTTTATAAAATCAATATGCCGGGCTGATTTGTGAAATCTGAAACTTACGGATTTATGTCCCCAGGCAAGGAGAATCCGAGTCACCCGGCATATCGATTAAGCTTTATTTTTAATATATTTTCTAATTCTTGAGGATTTCCTCAACCTCCTGTTTGTCAAAATCCATCACGTGTGGAATACCGCTTATCTCGGACGCCTCACGGGTCAAGGAAGCTATATCGTCTCGCGTTATATGCTCCAGCGTGAACTTTCTGCTGCCGCACATAAGCTGTCGCAGACCCTGGGCCAGGCGCTCATAGTAGGTATAGAGTCCGATTGCGCCGGTGGGCAATTTCTCGAATTCATCATCACCCAATTCCTTGCGCAATTCCCCGGAGGTAACGAATATTTCATCTTTGCTGTTGCCGAACCGCTCAACATAAACCGGAAGCTGGTGCTCGTCAATGGTGCGGCCTATGGTCTTGCCCACCATGGCCGCGGCAATCGGGCTTCTTGCCATACCGACCAATTTTACGAAGGGAGCTCCAATGGCAAGGCCTTTGAATATCTGGTCTTCAAATGTGAAACCGCCGGCAAGCGCCAGAGCGGGAACGTATTCTCCCTTATCTGCAAGGGATTTTGCATACTGATAAAGCAGGGAGTGAAGTTCGACCGGGGGGACTCCCCACTCGTTCATCATTCTCCACGGACTCATGCCGGTTCCGCCTCCCGCGCCGTCCACCGTAAGCAGATCGATTTTGTATTTGGAGGAAAATTTAATCGCCCGGGCCAGATCGGCGGGTCTGTAGGCTCCGGTTTTAAGAGACACATATTTCGCTCCGGCCTTGCGCAACTCCTCCACTCTGGCGGCGAACGATTCTTCTGAAACCATACCGACTCTGGAATGTCTTTCGAACTCTTTGAAAGCTCCCCGTTCAAAAGCTTTGATTACGTTCGGGTCGGTCGGATTGGGCAACACCACGTATCCGCGTTCATAAAGCATTTGCGCTTTTTTGAGATTGCGGATTTTTACCTCACCGCCGATATTCTTCGCACCCTGACCCCATTTGAGCTCAACAACCTGGACTCCCAACTCGTTAATAGCGTACTCCTGTACGCCCAGACGGGTATCCTCCACATTGGCCTGTACTATTATCGCGCCATAGCCATCTCTCTGATGGTCCTGATAAAGTTTGATACGGCGTTTAAGATCCACAGTATCGACGACCCTTCCGTTTTTGATGACCGATTCCATATCCATGCCGGCCACATTTTCGCCGATGGTGAGGCCGGTACCGGCTAGAGCAGAGCCGATAGCCAGACCCTCCCAGTTGTTCCTGGCGATGTCGGTCGAGCCTATTCCCGGGATTATCCAGGGATAGCGGAATTTTATTCCTTTATCATGCCCGAAATGGACTTCAAGATTTACGGCGGGGAATATGGCCTTATCGCTGTCGGCCTCGATACCGTGGGCCCCGACGGCGGTGCCCATGATATTAAAATGCGAGTAATCTACAGGATAGGTTTTCTCGGCGGCGGTGGTGATGACCCCGAAAGGCTGGGGATATATCACCTCGTGGCCCCGGTATGCCGATTTCCCGATTTCGCACATTCCTATACAACCGTCAACGCAGGTTACGCACATCCCTGAATTGGGCGTTATGGAACCTTCAGTTCTATTTTTCGTCAGGGTTGCTGCCGAGGAGTTTATTCTTGAAAACGTGATTGCCATTGTATTTTTCCTCCGTTTATATCAGTCTTTCTTTATTTCACAAACGACGCAAGGGTCCATGTAACACATCATATCATCGAATTTTTCCTTTTCAACGCAGGGCGGGCTCAGGTTTGCGCATCCGCCGCAAATGGCTTTTTCCGGCTGATTGTAAGTGCATCTGAGTTGACAGGCCGGGCAAACGTAGATGCATCCGCCGCAGAGACGGCAGACTTCCGATTTGATATCGAAGGGCGTGCCGATGCTTCTATTTTCGCCTCTTCCGCGAAAGCCTATGGCTTTTGCCATCATCTGCTCCTCGCACATTCGTGTGCACAATCCGCAGAGGATACAATCTTCATATTCCTGCTTGAAGCGCTGCCGGGAAACCTGATGAGCCGAAGCCAGGTCCTGGATGACTTTCGATTGCGGGCACGAGGCCAGCAAAAGCTCCAGAACCATTTTTCTCGCTTTCACAACCCTGGACGAAGCGGTCCGGACTTTCAATCCCTCTTCCGCCGGGTAAGTGCAGGACGACACCAGTTTAGATCTCGGGCCTTCCCCGATTTCCACAACGCAAAGCCTGCAGGCGCCGTAGGGCGAGAGACCCTCCATGTGGCAAAGAGTAGGTATGGGGAATCCCAGAAATTTCGCCGCCTCGAGGATGGTTGTGCCTTTCTCGACCGATACCCGAAGACCGTTAATATGCAAATTGATCATGCTTTATTTTCTCCTACTTTAACGTAGTCATCTTCTTCGACTTCCGGTTGTGTGAATTCCAGATCGCACCTCAAACATCGCCTGGCTTCACAGCGGGCATCCTCAACGGAATAACATAATTCAATCTCGGCAAACGTGCGTTTTCGCTCTTCAACGGGCAGGTTGGGAGGCTCAATTCTATCAGCCGATCCCTGATCTTCAGGAGAGACGGCAACGGGCTCCACGTAGACTTCCGGCAATCTCTTCTCCGCCGGTATAATCATCGGCCTTTCATTCAGATAGCAGTCGATTATATGAGCCGCCTTTTTGCCGGTCGCGATAGCGTTGATAACACTGTTGGGACCGGTAACAACATCGCCGCCAGCGAACACGCCTTCACGTTTGGTTGAAAGATTATTCTCATCGATAGCTATGGCGCCGCCTCTGACTGTCTCGATTCCGGACGAACCGTCGAGAGCGTATGGATACATCTGTTCGCCAATGGCGACTATCAGGGTATCCAGCGGGGCGCTGAATTCGGAGCCCGGTATTTCTCTAAAGCTGCGGCGGCCGCTGGCATCCGGTTTACCGAGCTCGTTACGTATAAATTCAACCTTCGATAAACGGCCATTTTCAGATATTATTCCGGTCGGTGAAACGAGGGTTTGCAGATTCACTCCCTCTTCCAACGCCGCGTCGATTTCCATCTGAAAAGCCGGCATTTCCTTCCGCGACCGGCGATAGAAGATCGTAACGCTTTCCACGTCGGATTGTCTTAAGGCGACACGCGCAGCATCGATGGCGGAATTGCCTCCGCCGATTATTCCCACATGCCCCTTCGCCAAATTTTGCCCTTTAAAGTTAAACTCCCTCAAGAAATTTATGGAAGGATAAATGCCATCCGCGTTTTCTCCCTCTATCCCCATACTTTTGCTGTGATGGGCGCCAAGGGCCAGGAAAACCGCACCGAAACCATCCTTAAAAAGGTCATCAGCGGTAAAATCCTTGCCCAACGTTGTCTCGCATTTTACGTTTATATTCTCGTCCAAAAGGCATTCGATTTCTTTGCGAAGGACGTTTCTGGGGAGGCGATATTCCGGAATTCCGGCCAGCAACATTCCCCCCGGCTCCTTGTCCGCCTCGAAAATCGTTACTTTATATCCTTTCAGAGAGAGATAATGAGCGGTCGTAAGCCCCGCCGGGCCGGAACCTACAACGGCCACTTTTTTGGATTCGTTTTCAGCGGTCGGCTGCCTGACCGGACGGTAACTTGCCGGATCAACCCTATCGGCGATAAACCGTTTTAAAGCCCTTACCGCCACAGGCTTGCTCCCGGTGGTACCCAGCTTGCATCGGTTTTCACAATTGTGGTCGCATACGCGGGCGCATATTGACGGGAAAGGGTTGGTTTCCCTTATAACGCGATAGGCTTCTTCATACTCGCCTCGGGCCAGGTGGGCAATGTATCTCCAGGGTTCGGTTCCCACGGGACAGGCCGACTGGCAGGGCGCCCCCACCAGATCCTTGCATACATAAGCGTCGCAGCGCTTATCCACAATATGCCTTATATATTCACTGCGGAAATAACGCAACGTGCTCAGTACCGGATTTGAAGCGCCATGCCCGAGACCGCACATGGTTGTATCTTTAACGACCGAAGCGAGTTCCTCGAGAAGGTCGAGGTCTTCCATCCCGGCGTTACCCTTCGTGATATCATCCAGAATTTCATACATTCGCTGAGTGCCTTTGCGGCAGGTGAAACATTTGCCGCAGGATTCGTCTTTGAGAAAATTCATAAAGTATTTGGCGACATCGACCATGCAGGTGTTCTCATCCATAACGATCATTCCGCCCGAACCCATTATGGATCCGGCTTTGGTGAGGCTGTCATAGTCGATGGATAAATCGAACATGCTGGCGGGAATACAGCCGCCGGACGGCCCCCCGGTCTGTACCGCTTTTATTTTAGCGTCGCCGACCGGGCCTCCTCCAATATCGTAAATTACCTCGCTGATTTTAATGCCCAGCGGAACCTCCACCAAGCCGGTGTTTTTTATCTTTCCAACCAGGGAGAATATTTTGGTGCCCGAGTTGCCTTTGGTTCCGATTTTTGAATATTTGCGAGCGGTATCCCTTATTATGACCGGGATATTAGCCCAGGACTCGACATTGTTTATTGCGGTCGGGTTGCCGTTTATTCCTTTTTGAACGGGGAAAGGGGGTCGTTGACGCGGTTCGCCCATTTTTCCCTCGATAGATCTTATGAGGGCGGTTTCTTCACCGCAAACGAAGGCACCCGCGCCCCTTACCAGTTCGATATCAAATGAAAATCCGCTTCCAAGAATATTATCGCCCAGGACCCCCAATTCGCGGGCCTGTCGTAAAGCTATTACCAGATGCTTGATAGCTAACGGGTATTCGTTACGAACGTATATAATTCCTTTTGTAGCTCCGGTGGCATAAGCGCCGATAATCATCCCCTCGATAACACTGTGAGGGTTGCCTTCGAGGATGCTTCGATCCATATATGCGCCGGGATCACCCTCATCGGCATTACATACAAGATACTTCTCGCCGCTGTCACACTGATTAGCCAGAAATTCCCATTTTAGACCGGTGGGAAATCCCGCTCCCCCGCGGCCCCGAAGGCCTGAGGCCTTAATTTCTTCGATTATCCATTTGGAATCGCTCTTTTGCAGGACTCTTACCAATGCTAAGTAGCCATTGTTTTCTATGTAGTTGTAGGTGCGAATAGGATCGATTTTTTCGTTCTGAGATAGTATGGTGCGGGTTTGTCTTTTATAAAATGGTAAATCCGCTTGTTTCTCGATTTTCTGTCCGGTAGCCGGATTTGTATATAGAAGATCCTCTACTACTCTTCCCTGGTCTATGCCTTCAATTATACGAACCATCTCATTTATCCCGACTTTCGGATAAATCGTTCCCCTTGGTTCGATCAGCACAGACGGTTCGATTTCACAAAAACCATGGCATCCTGTAATACGGAGATGAATTCTCTCGGTCAGACTTTTGAAGAGAAGTTCACGCTTCGCCACCCGAATAAGATCGTTGGCGCCGCTTGCCTGTCCGCAGGTACCCGCCGATATTACGATAGTAGGAATTTTTAAATCTCGATCAGTGATGATTCTTTTACGAAGGTCTAAAAATTCCTCTGCCGATTTTACGCTTTGCATAATTCTATCCCATTGTCAATTTCATTTAACTTATCAATTAAACATTTACGCCGTCCAGATCCAGCATGTGACCTTTGCAGCCCCGGCGAGAACAAATTTGTACTACCCCTCCCCCTCTGACGATCATCGGTACCATGGGAGCGCCGCACTCTCCGCACTTTGAGGCCCCTAAAAGCTCGGCATGGCAATGCGGGCAGAAAAAATTAACAATTATATCAGGAGGAATTTCGTATTCAGAGGAAACGTTATAGCTGCCATAAAGGCTCGACAAAGCAAGCCAGCCATGAACATTGCCGAAAGATATGGTTATGCGAATTGAAGGATGTCCGTCGATAAGATGGCCGGAATCCATCAGGCTGTGGTTGCACCTCGAACAACTAACCTCCACCGGGAAAACACGTTGATCGGTGTCAATTTCAATCGCTTCAAGACCCAGTTTTGATTTTTCCAGGATCTGTTTAACTATCGAGGTCTTCATATTGGGGAAATAGTGGCCATCCACAACAACTACCGGTCCCAGGGCACATGCTCCGAGACAGTTCACGGTTTCAAAGGTGAATTCATTATCCGAGGCGGTCTGTCCCGGTTTTATATCGAGCTGTTTGCCGATTTCCTTGGCGATAACCGGGCCGCCGCGCACATGGCAGGCGGTACCGAGGCATGCCGATACCAGATGTCGACCTCTCGGTTTAAGGCTGAAGGCCCGGTAAAACGTGGCCACGCCGTAAATATCCACCAGGGACCTGCCGGTTTCCGTGGCAACCTCTCTTAATGCATCTTCAGGCAAATAGCCATACTTGGCCTGAATATTTTCAAGGATGGCAATCAGGCTGTCACGCTCTTCCGCGAGTTTCTTCAGGCTACCATCGCTGTTAACGGGATTCATATCAATCCTTTCAAAATTAAAAAAACCGTCCTAATTTCCGATCAGCCGGAAATTTTTAACGATATTCCTCACAATGCCAAATGCCTCCCTCATTTTTCGGAATAGTGCATAAATCCTGGTTTTCGCAGAACGCACATAAACCCATGCTTCGCGACGTCGCCAGCTTTGATGTTTCCAGCTTTTCGCCGGGATCATAATCCGCGAGTGCCCTGTGGGATTTTTCGGGGGAGGGCTGATAATCTTCAAACTCCTCGCAATACAGCACCGGTTTGCCGTGATGTTTACGCCTGACGCAATCGGGACCGTAATTGCACGTAGTGCAAAGGTCGTTGTATTCGATAATATCCGCCATGATATTTTCCTCCTTACTGCTGAAACGCAGTCGGCCAGATTCAAAAGTATCTGCCACGTTATTTCCTCCTTACGTCGCCTTTAATCCGTAATCTCCTTGCCATCGAGGAAAATCAAACCATTCAATTCCATAACCGGTATAAAGCAATTGCTATGCCAATGGCCTTTCGGGTAGAAAAGAGAATAGGGAGCAGTTCACCCTCATTATAATTACATATCTAACAATAGATTATCGATATTATGATGGTGATATCGGATCGACATTTATATGTTCTTGAAATGGGGGATTTTGAATCGTCGGGGAATTTTTCCCCGGCTGAATTCTCGAAAGGAATCCTGAGATTAGCGGTGTTTGAGCTTTTCCCGCAGAGTTTTTCGATCGATTCCTAAAATTTCGGCGGCTCGAGTTTTATTGCCGTTAACGCTTTCCAGAACGTTTCGGATATATTCAGTTTCGACATCCTCAAGGGTTCGCGTAAGCCCGGTTTCGCGGAGCGCGGAAAAACGCATGAGGGAAGGGAGATCGGGGACTTCGATCGGTTCCCCCTCGTTCATAACTATGAGTCTCTGTATGACGTTTTCGAGCTCCCTTACATTTCCGGGCCAGTTGTAGTTTCTTATAACCTCCAGCGCCTTTTCGCCGAACCGGGGCGCGGCTATTCCCATTTCTTTGGCGTATTTGTCCGCGAAGTGTTGCGCCAGGAAAAGGATATCGTCTTTTCTATCGCGCAGGGGAGGGATGGAGATTGTAATAACATGCAGCCGGAAAAAAAGGTCTTCCCTGAAAACGCCCTTTTTGACCAATCCGAACAAATCTTTATTGGTCGCGGTCAGAATCCTTACATCCACTTTGCGCGTTTTAGTTGCCCCCACCATGCAGACTTCTTTATCCTGCAAAACTCGCAGCAGTTTTACCTGCATTGACAAGCTCATCTCGCCTATTTCGTCGAGAAAAATCGTGCCTCCGTCGGCCGTCTGAAAGAACCCCGCCCGGGATTCGGTAGCCCCTGTAAAAGCTCCCTTAACATATCCGAAAAGCTCGCTCTCCAGAAGCCCCTCCGGGATTCCCCCGCAATTTACCGGCACAAAAGGAGACGACGCGCGGCCACTGTTATAGTGAATCGCTCTGGCGACCAATTCCTTTCCGGTGCCGCTTTCCCCGGTTATCAAAACGTTGGCGTTGGAGCTTGATATCTTTGGTATGGCCCTGAAAACCTCGTTCATGGCGTCTGATTTTCCCAGAAGACCGTACGTATCATATTTCTGCGGGATCGTTACCGAGTTTGTCGATCTTCTTATGTGAAGTTTTTCGATCACGCTCCTGACCGCGGAAAAAAGTTCCTGGTCGGTAAACGGTTTGGCGAGGTACTCCTCGGCGCCGCTTTTTACGGCTTCGACTGCGCCGTTGACAGAGGCGTACCCGGTGATCATCATCACCTCGGTGTTTTTAAAATTTTCCCTGACATGCTTTACCAGATCGAGTCCGCTGATTTCCGGCATCTTAAGGTCGGTAATAACCAGGTCAATATGCGCGGACTCCAGTATTTTTATGGCCCCGGAAACCCCGGATGAGGTGTAAACCTTATAGCCCTGAGACGTCAAATTTCTCTTGAGCAACTCCAGCGTGTCGGGAGCATCATCAACAACCAGGATACTTTCTTTTTTTTCGTCGCGAGACATTGTATTCAATTCCCCTTTATCGAGAAATCTCCTTGACCGGCAACTGGACCTCAAAGCTCGAACCCTTATCGACCTCGCTCCGGAATGAAATCTTGCCGCTATGCGAGGTGACAATTCCATGAACGACGGATAGCCCTATGCCGGTGCCTTCGCCGATATCTTTGGTTGTGAAAAACGGCATGAATATTTTCTTTTTGGTGTTTTCGTCCATGCCGACACCGGTATCCATAACGGTAAGAGATACATAGGGACCTTTCAATTCGGTTTTCAGGGTCAGCTCGCCGCCATCGGGCATAGCCTGCATGGCATTAACCGTCAAATTAACCAGGACCTGATAGATTTGCGATTGATCGGCGGGGATTTCGGGAATGTTCTTATCCAGCGATAGTTTTATGGCAATCCCGGATTTTTTGCAGCGGGATTTTAGAAAATACAGGCCTTCTTCAACCAATTTATTCAAGTCCACGCCGGTTTTTTGTGGCGGCATCTGACGGCCGAATAGCATGAGTTTTTTTACAATCTCTCTGGCGTGTAAAGAAGCGTCCTCAATCTTGGATACGTCCTTTACGGCCTGTTTGGAAATCCCGGGATTTTTCTTCAGCAGTTGAGCGAAACCGAGTACGCTTCCCAGGGGCTCGTTGATTTCATGGGCTATTCCGGCTGCAAGCTGACCGAGGGTGGCCAGGCGATCCGCATGTCTGAGCTGTTCCTGCAGTTTCGATCTTTCCTCTTCCGCCTCTCTGCGTTCCACGATAAGCGCCACCTGCCGGGCGATGGCGTCAACCAGGCTTCGTTCCTCTCTCAAAAAAGGTCCTTCATCCAGATCGGGTTTTTCCTCCAGATATACGACTTCAATCCTGCCTCGCCGAATTCCATTTATGATGATGTCCGCTTCCTGTTTCTGTTTATCGGACTGAAAACCGGGGGTGGAATACATCTGGTCATCGAGTATTATTCTGCCAGCGGTGATTTCCGGATATTGCCATGCCGGAGGCAAAAGATCGGCGATTCCTTTTAGTATCTCACCCAGTGATATACCTTTTCGATCAACCACCTGGGAAATACTATATAAGCAAGTCAGTTCTTTGACCCGTTCACGTAACGCCGCCTGGGCTCTCTCGTTAACCAACGTAACGCCGATTGTTTCGGCGGTGATCTCAAAATGCTCGATATCATTTTTCGTAAAATAATCATTTTTCAAACACATAAATTGCAGAAGGCCTATACAATCATCGCCCACAACCAGCGGAATCAACGCCAGGGAATTATACGAATTATCAACACCGAGATTTTGGTCGCTACTTTTTTCCCCGGATTTTATGGCGGCGTGCAGGTCTGACTTCATATTTCCCGTCCAGAAACTCCCGTTTTTGGTGAAAAAAGCCAGAGAGTCATCGAATTTTTTTTGAATCACGTTGACTATCAACTGATTGATAACGGAGGATTCTTCGAAAAAGGGAGACGAAGCGCCATCATCGTGGTCTTTTTTATCAGCAATTTCGTACTTAAAGGCGGCATCCGATTGATAATCGATCCCGCAATGAATATATTTGTCGCTTTCTTTCAGCCACAACTCCGCAGTTTCGCAGCCGGTAAATTCAAGCAGGATCTTCACGATCTCATGAAGGAATTCGACCTTTGGAATACCGCGATTGGCGCATTCCATTATTCGACGCGACAGGAAACGGAAATCCTCGACAGTTCTTTGCTTTGAGATCGACATATTCATTCCTGAAGACTACTGCGGTTCTATTATCGAATCGTCCTTTTTATTGGAATCCCGGTCATGTCATTTGAAATTTAAATCTTTGCGGCGGCGTCACGTTCTTTAAATGTTTCTGAAAAAATCAATTAAGTATGATCCTTATTACCTCAAACATCTATTATATCGCCAAATACGATAAATGTCAAGATTATGTAATATTCCATTTAGTCGTATGATAGGATGATTTTTGGGGTGAGTTTTAGTTATTGCCCGGGAGATGGAATCCATCCGTTTTGCCCGAACCATCCTCGGGCATCATCCTGCATTTCCTTAAACACAATAAAAGATACCTGATCGTTTGGCCGGAACTCTATGCTGTTATCAACCGGTAAGGGATTTCCCTTTCGCAGTATTACCAGCGGAACGAGACTTTGAAACGGTATATCGGAGATCGGAATCGTATCCCGGTCTTTATCGTCCGGTTCGAACCTCCAGCGTTCCACCAGGGCTATTTTTCTGCGTATTCTTATCGCCCATAAATCCACGTCATAAGGCGCGCCGAATAACACCGATACCCCGGTTTCGTTTATGGCTTCTATAGACGTATGTCCCTTGGATTCGCTTATCGAAATCAGGCGGCCCTGCACCTTGAATTGCTCCCGGGCCCGGTTGACAAACAATAAATTCAACTCCTCATTCGGGGTCAATCCAATGCATCCCGCCATATCTTCGATTCGAGCTCGTATCAATACGCGTTCGTCCATGGCATTTCCGAAAATTACTTTCAGACCTTCCTCTTCGGCCAGGTTGCATGCAACAGCGTTTGAATCCAACAGAACGACTCGTTCGTCATAATTTTTCAATTCCAGAGCCAGAGCTCTTGCCAACTCGTTAGCCCCCAGTATGGCATAACCGCTGTTTGTCTCCCGGCGTATTTTTAACAGGCGAGCGATCATTCCGGCGGATAATCCCTGTACGGTTACGGTAACCGCAATAACAAGGAAAACCAGGGCCCGCAATGAGTCGCCTCCCGGAATGTCCGCGTTGTTAAGAGCGACCGCGAAGAATGAGGCTATGGCGGCGGCCACAATTCCCCGTGGCGCAAGCCAGCTCAGGAAAGCCCGATCCCGTATTTTCATTTTCATTCCGAGCGTACATATCAAAATGCTGATCGGTCTTACAATTATCATAAGGAACACTACCGTAATTATTCCTGAGCGCCCGAGGAGGGCGATCTCCTCAAACCGAACATCGGCGGCCAGAAGAATGAAAAGCATGGCTATTAATAGAACGGTTAACTGTTCTTTAAATTCTCTCAGATCGCGGAGGATTCGCCGGCAGAAATTTCCCACGACCAATCCGGCTATCGTGACGGCGGCGATACCGCTTTCCGGCATCAGGAGATCGGACAACTGGAAGAGAGCCAGCACCGCCGCCAGAGTGAAAACGTTTTCCAGGCCTTCCGGTATTATATTTTTGGGTCTCAGGACAACAACAATTATGAATCCGCCTGCGATTCCCAGAAGGGTACCGGCGCCGATCCGCAAAAATGCGTCAATTATGCTGTAAAGGAATGAATGCTCCGAGGGGTGCAGCACCACCTCCAGAACGCCTATCGCAATTATGGCCCCGATAGGATCGATGAGGATCCCTTCGGCTTCAAGCAGGGTATGCAGATTTTGATTCAGTTTGATTCGCCGCAGAATAGGTGTAATTACTGTGGGCCCGGTCACGATTACCAGGGTACCGAAAAGCACCGCAATATTCCAGTCCCAACCCATTATCACCCTTGCGGCGAATGTTCCCCCGGCGGCGGTGATGAAAGCGCCGTACGTGACAAGACGTCTTAACACCGTTGATTCTCGACGCAACCGCTTCAATTCAAGGTTCATCCCTCCTTCGAAAAGAATTACCGCCACGGCGTAGCCTATCATGGAAGGCAGGACAAACCTGACGGATTCAGGTTTTATCCAGCCCAGCAAATCGGGGCCGAGCAGCGCCCCCGCGCTCAATAGCAAGACAATGCTGGGTATTCGAAGATGCTCCGCCAGGGAATGTATTATTATTCCGAATAACAGCGCCAGAGATACTGTCAGGGCCATTTGCGAGAGAGCCGTATCACCCATTTCAAGACAAATCCGATTTTGCCATTATTAATCTATACTATCGAATAATATTTTAATTGTCATTTTCAACCTCGACATATATATTTTTTATTATTTTAACATCGGGAGGGAATACAGGTCAACGTCAATTTGGGCGTAATATAGGGATATAATGACTCTAGGATACATTTAATGATCGGATGAAAGTATGAAACCTATTTCAGGCGGTAAATTTTGTATGATCTAAATAATCTGATTCCCACCGGAATTACCGTAGCGATTGTCGTAATTTTAATGGCGGCGGTGCGCTTTATTTTAAATAGACGTTTCGCGAAATATTCCGGGCATCGATTTCGACTGCAAATTATTACCCTATTCCTTTCCCTGGCGGGATTGATCGCTATAATTATCGCGCTTCCGGTGAGTGAATCTACCACCGGGCAACTGTTGAGCCTTCTGGGATTATTGCTAAGCGCCACTATAGCCTTATCGGCGACAACGTTACTGGGGAATATTCTGGCGGGCCTGATGCTTCGAGCCATAAAGAATTTTCGGCCGGGCGATTTCATTCGGGTCGGGGAACATTTCGGGAGGGTTTCCGAGAGGGGACTTTTTCATATCGAGATTCAGACCGAGGAACGTGATCTTAGCACTCTGCCGAACCTGTATCTGGTTACGAATCCCGTAAAGGTCATTCGATCTTCCGGTACGCTTATAACGGCCGAAGTATCGCTGGGTTATGACATTCAAAGAAAAAAGGTGGACCGCTTGCTTCTTTCGGCGGCGGAGGGCGCCGGTCTGGAGGATCCGTTTGTGCATGTGACGGAACTGGGAGATTTTTCGGTGACCTACCGTGTCGCGGGTCTTCTTACCGAGGTAAAAAGCGTTCTTACCTGCCGCTCAAAATTACGCGAGATGATTCTGGATCAATTGCACGCCGGCGGCATAGAAATCGTATCGCCCTCTTTTATGAACCAGCGCGTGATACCTGCCGAAAAGAGGTTTATCCCGTCGCCGGCCGCTGAAATTATATCCGTACCCGAAGTTGAAGAGATTCCGGAAAAGGTCATGTTTGATAAAGCGGAAGAGGCGGAATCGATAGAAAAGCTGAGAATTAGAAAGGAAGAATTGCAGAAGGAACTGGAGAGATTGAGGTCGGATCCTAACGGCGAATCGGACGAATCCGGGAAGGCGGGCCGCAAGCTCGAAATGAATACAATCAAAACCCGGCTGGAGCGGTTATCCGAATATATTGCCGAACGTGAAAAGGGTGACAGCTAAAGTGACAATCATAACCTGGATAGGGATCGGCATTTGCATTTTGCATTCGGGCATGTTTTCAGGTTTGAACCTGGCGCTGTTCGGGGTAACCAGGTTGCGACTGGAAGTCGAAGTTTCAGGCGGTAACAAATCAGCGGAACGGATTTTAAAGCTAAGGCAGGATTCACATTTTCTATTAACCACGATTCTCTGGGGAAACGTTGCTTTCAACACTCTTCTGGCGATCCTGTCAAATTCACTGCTGGCGGGGTTATACGCTTTCATGTTTTCGACATTTATTATTACTCTAATCGGAGAAATTATCCCACAGGCCTATTTTTCGCGTCACGCTTTACGCATGGGATCGCTGCTGGCTCCCGTTATCAGGTTATATCAGATTGTTCTATATCCGATAGCGAAACCCACAGCTTTTTTTCTTGACCGGCTGCTGGGGCGTGAAGGCATACAGTTTTTCAGGGAACATCAACTGCGCGAAGTGATCAAGAAACATGTCGAAGCGGATGATGTTGATATTGACAGGCTGGAGGGTTTCGGCGCCCTTAATTTCCTGGCTCTGGATGATCTTCCTGTTTCACAGGAGGGCGAATTTATCGATCCGGAAAGCATCATATCGCTGGCAATAGAAAACAATATGCCGGTATTTCCGAAATTTGAGAGATCAGCTGATAATCCTTTTATACAAAAGATACAGAAATCGGGAAAAAAATGGGTTGTCATCACCGACCGGTATGAAAAGCCTGCATTTGTATTGGACGCGGACGGTTTTCTCCGGGCATTGATTTTTGAGTCGGGGGAGTGCAACCCGCTGAATTATTGCCATCTCCCCATAATTGTATATGACGATATGCGGACTCTGGGAGAAATATTGCCTCAATTAAAAGTCGATCCCAAATCCCATGATGATGACGTGATCGATAAAGACATTATATTGCTCTGGAGCGATAAGAAACAGATTATTACCGGCGCGGACATTCTGGGCAGGCTTCTTCGCGGCATAGTAATTCGTAACTCATAAGATAGCTATAAACGCCGGGACGGCAGGTAAAATATTAAAGGAGACGTAGACCATGGCAAAGCGGGTGAGTAGAGTATCGAAAAAGCTCGGGCTTAAGCCGGGAAGCGTTGTTTATGTGGGGGCGGAGCGTACCGAAAAAGTCAATATAAACATAATCGATTACACCGAGAGGGAATACCAGGAAAAGATCGCCACCACGGTAGAAGAGTGTTTTCCTTTTAAGGACAGCCCGACCATCAGCTGGATAAATGTGGACGGCATCCATGAACCCCAGATGGTCGAACAAATCGGGTCCCATTTTGGTATGCATCCTCTCGTACTTGAGGATATTGTCAACACCGGTCAACGTCCCAAGATGGAGGATGCCGGGGATTATCTTTTGGTGGTCATGAAGATGCTTTATCAGGGCAAGGAAGATGATGGATTGAAAGCCGAGCAGGTGAGCGTACTGTTCGGTTCTACCTGGGCAATAACCTTTCAAGAGACCGGTGAGGACGTTTTCGACCTGGTTCGGCAAAGAATTAAGAGAACAGTGCCCAGGGTGCGATTCATGACATCGGATTATCTGGCCTACGCCCTTATAGACGCGGTTGTAGATAACTATTTTGTAATACTGGAGAGTTTTGGGGAGGAAATCGAGAAACTGGAGGACGAAATTTCCGAAAATCCCACTATGGAAAGCCTAGAAATCATTAGAAGTCTTAAAAAGAGGCTGATATTTATGCGCAAGGCGTTGTGGCCTCTGCGCGAGGTTATAAGCGGCCTGGAGCGGACCGAATCCAAACTTATCAATCCCTCGACCGAACCATTCCTCAGGGATTTATACGAGCACATCATCCAGGTTATCGATACCGTGGAAACTTATCGTGACATGGTTTCCGGATTGCTGGACCTTTATCATACCGGCGTAAGCAATCGCATGAACGAAGTCATGAAAGTCCTTACCGTATTTACCACCATATTTATCCCGCTGGGATTCCTGGCAGGGGTCTACGGAATGAATTTCGATACCGGCATAAGTCCCTTTAATTTGCCCGAACTGGGTTTCCGTTACGGCTATCTCTTTTTCTGGGGGCTTGTGATAATTGTGGCGGGGGGACTTCTTTGGTTCTTCAAAAGAAAAAAATGGCTGTGATCGGTATTGCGGATATAGAAAAATACAGCCTGATTTCAGCATAATACCAACATGTCGAAACGAATTTTAAAGATCATTTCTATTTTTGCCGCAACCATCGCCGGACTGATAGTCCTGACATTATTGTTCTTTTCGGGTTCGCCCGGAGAAAATATTATAAAAGGCCAGCTCGTTAAGACAATTAACTCGAAATCAGGATTATCGGTAACAATAGGGAGATTCGAGACCAACCTGTTTTCGAGGATTCAGCTGGATGAAATAACCGTTATTTCCCCGATATCCTCCAATTCTGATTCGTTGCTTTATATTAATAAGATAAAGGTGACCTACTCGATTTTCGATCTGCTCTTCGGTGATACCAATCTCAAATCCGCTGTTATCGACAATGTAAATCTTAATATTTCCGTGGATAGCCTCGGCAATTATGGTATTCCAATGCTCGATACAGCGGAAAAAACAGCGCCTGATGAGGAGGGAACTTCAGTTTCCATATCCATTGATAAAATGCTTTTAAGTCAGGTTAACGCGATCTATAGTGATAAACGGATACCGGTTGATATCAATCTGTATAATCTGTCATCGCATATAAACGGACGTGGCAAAGCCGAATACGATGGCATGCTGTGCACCGATAGCGTTATCGCTCGTTATGAGGGCGAGCCGTTTCTCATGAGGAAATTGCAATGTGATTTCATATGGGACGGCGAGAAGTTGTCGGTAACATCGACTGCCGATATAGAGGACATTAAACTAAATGCCGGAGTCTCTCTTCGTATACCCGAACTTGACGGGCTGTTTTTGAACGGCACTTTTGAGGGCAATCCCACAAACGTTCTTAAAATTCTCAAAAAGAGATATGAGCTTCCCCCGGTCGAAGTCGATGATATTATAATCAGCGCCGAAGCCCGAGGAAGTATCAAAGAACCGGAAATTGCGCTTCGTATAACATCAGGCAAAAGCCGGGTCGAAAATATAGATCTGGATACTTTGCGGCTCTATGCTCGGTATTCTTCAAATATGGTCAGCGTCGATACGGCGACGGTGAAATCGCTGGGCGGCGATATTTGGGCTCGTGGTTTTATATCGTTGGAGGATACAGCCACAACAGACGTGGATTTGCGGATTGAAAACATAGAAATGTCTGAATTGTGGGGGGCAATTTACAAAAGCGAATCACCGTTTGGTGGAAATTTAAACGGCTCTGTTCGGGCGAAAGGCAAGGTTAATAATATCTCGGGTTGGGACATTAATGGAAGACTGGATATTTCTAATCTGCGATATCAGGATCGGCCGGCGGCGGATCTCGGCCTGAAATTTTCAGTCCTGAACGATACGGCTCAGATGACGCTGGTTCATGACAAAGATACGATAAGAACGGCCGCGGTATTAAAAAACGGAAATATGGAAGGCGAATTTTACGCCGATATTCCGGAGATCTCCTCCATTTCCCGCTTCGCTAATATCCCGGATTTGAAAGGAAATATCATCGCGGAAGGAACATTCGGCGGATCTACGGAAAATCCTCTCGTAAAGATTCGTTTAAAGGGAGATAAGATATCGTATCAAAATTTCCCCGTAGATAATTTAACAGGTGATATACAATACCGAGATAGCAGCATTATTATAAACTCTTTAAAATTATCGGGCAGGCGACCTGATAGCGCCATGCACCAAAATATTCTCGGTGTAGACTCCCTTTATGGCGAGTTCGAATATAGCTGCGACGTTCGGGGATCGATGGATTATCTGGATGGCGAGCTTTCGGTGAAAATTGTCTCCCTGGAATACCCGGGTTATACCGTCGATTCAGCGTTTGCGGCCGCCACCGTCCGCGGTTCGAATGTCGATCTCGACAGTCTTAACGTTTATTTCAGGGATATTGTTTTTAGGTCTTCGGGGTCGTATGATACCGTTTCCGCGAAAGGTAACCTGAAAACGAATATATTTTCTATCACTGCTGATAGCAATTTTATCGAGGAGAGGGAATCAAGAGTCAATATTGAAATGGTCAAGCGTGGTATCATAAGTACCGAGTTTGGTTTATCGGGCGATAATAATTTTAAATATAATATAAAATGCGATACTGTCTGGGTGGGATTGTTGAAATCTTTATTCGCGGTTGACGCTCCGGATAAAGGTTTCCTGAACCTCAGACTGAATTTCGAGGGCAGCCTCGCCAATCCGGCTGGCAGTCTATCGGCCTCCGCGTATTCTATAAGTCACCCATCGTATGAAATTGATTCGGTTATCGTCGCGGCCGAACTCGACGACGATTATTTGCGTCTGGAAAAATTCCGATTGTTCGCTTACGGCAATTCTATATACGCCAATACCGATATCTATCTTGATCGCGACTCCGACAACACCCTGATTTGGGGGGACGAATCGGCGATCTCGGGCGAGATGGCCATGGAAAACCTGGATCTGTCAATTCTCCAACCGTACGTAACACCAACCGGGGCATTAGCGGGGAAAGCATCCGCTAATATGACCTGGGACGGTACCAGAAAGAATCCCGGTCTTGAGGGTCGGGTGGATATAACCGATGGGTATTTGAAATATACGGAGGCCTCAAACGCCCTGGATAAAATTCACCTGCGTCTAAACCTGAGCGATTCATTATTGACTATCGACAGCGCTTCATGTTACTCATCAGGCACGCCTTTGTCGGTCAAGGGGGCCGTAAAATACAAATTCCCCGAAGACTACGATATATTCGCCGATTTAAGCGTTCATAATATAGTTTTGCTTTCGGTAGGGGGAAGGGTCCTGAAAGATAGTCTGGATTTAAGAATATTTTCCGATAATTTCGATCTGGAGATCCTGAGACCCTTTTTAACAATGGCGGATTCTCTGGGGGGGGATTTAAAATCTGAAGTACATATCAGCGGTAAATTGGCTATGCCAGGGATTACGGGATTTATTAAAGTCTCCGATTTTTCGCTTCTTTCGTCGGAATTATCCGCCAACATCAAATCCGGATTACTGGATGCCAGGTTCGACAGGACTCGCGTAGATATAGATTCATTGTATGCTGATATTAACGGGGGTTCTATGGTTGTATCGGGATACCTGGTCCATGACGCCGGAGCGCTGACAGATATTAACCTGATCCTTAAGGCCTCCAATATTTCCTATGAAAAGGCCGATATTTTCAAAGCAAAGCTGCAGTCCGCGGACCTTAATTACGGCCGAAAAGAGGATCAGTATTTTCTTGATGGTGATATAAGTCTTGGTGAATCAAGACTTACGGCGAAATTTCCCCTTAAGTCAATATTGCCGTGGGCGCGGTCGGTCGAGACAGTTGAATATGAGCTGCCCGATATAATTGCCCGCACTCGGTTGAATGTGCGCTTTCGCGAAAACGACGATCTGTGGATCGATAACAATCTTGCCAATATCAGGATGAAAGCGGAACTGGGTATTATCGGGACACCTGTCAGGCCGAATATTTCAGGGCTTGTGAGAGTTGAAGAGGGATACCTTATTTATCTTGATCGGCGATTCAAAAACGAAGAAGGAAATTTATATTTAAGCGATCCGTTAAAATTAAATCCCGATATAATGCTGCATGCGAAAACGCAGGTAACCGAATATCAAAGAACTGTCGCGCAAAAGTATGTAATTCATATCAAAGTCGAGGGCGACCTTGAAAACCTCCGCCCCGATATATATTCGGAACCTCCGCTGGATAAATCCGATATTATCGCCCTGTTGACTCTGGGGGCCACGCGGTCCAGTTTAACAGGCAGGGAAGAGGCTCAGAGCGGCGGCGTCAAAAACGCCCTGGTAGAAAGGGCGGCCGGGCTTACCAGTAACAGGATTTCGGGTTTTATCTCTGATAAGGTGGGTTCCATGTTCGGCTTTGATGAATTTACCGTCGAGGGTAATCTCTTTAGATTCGACGATTCCTGGGGGCCGCGCCTGGTTGCGTCACGGCGCATTTCGAAAAGGGTTGAATTGACTTATTCCACTACGGTGGGTCATCTCAACGATCAGGGAGTCCGATTGGGATATAAGTTGACGCCCCGCCTTTCAATCCAGGGAGAGACCGACCAGGCGGGAAGGTCGGGAATCGATCTAAGATACGGGCTGAAATTCAAATGAGTCGCGTAAGATTTGGCATTGTTATCATTTCCGCGTTGTTGACGTTGGGAGCGAATCAGGCATGCGGAAACGCTTCTGAGAAGGTTTCCGTTCGGTCGGTGAGATTCGAGGGGAATTCGGCCTATACGGAAGGTAGACTTAAGGGTTTGATGCTGACCCGGCAGGCCGCTTTCCTTTCGCCGTCAAAATTCCATCCGGAGATCTTCGAGGATGATTTAAACAATGTTATTATGTTTTATCGTCAAAACGGCTACCTTGAAGCCGCCCTCGCGGACACCTCCCTCTCGATCGATACAGTTGATAATAGTGTTAATATTGTGATCGGGATAAAGGAAGGCGAACTAACCCGGATCGAGGATATCACTATATTCGGCAACGAATTCTTCTCCGACTCAATGGTTCTTTCATTTATTAAGTTACGGCGCGACGATCCCCTGAAAAGACCGTTGATCGAGGACGCGGTATCGTCAATTCTATCCAGGTACGCGGAAAATGGTTTTATCGACGTTTCTGTTACGCCCGAAGTAAAAGTTAATTCCGAATCTCATCTCGCCATGGTGGATTTCCTGATAAAGGAGAGATACAGGTCCGCGGTTGACAGCATCGCCGTAACCGGCCTGGAGAAAACCAGGCGTCACGTGGTAAAGCGCGAACTTCAATTTCGTTCCGGGGAATACATCAAATATTCCAGGCTCCTTAATTCTCAGCGAAGTCTATATCTTACCGGATTGTTCGAAAGCGTATTTATCAGGGCGGTGCCCAATGCGGTCAACGATTCCACAAAAAAGAATATCCTTATCGAAATTCGGGAAAAAGAATCGAGCGAAATTGCGGTTTCGCTGGGCTACGGTTCGGTGGAGAGGATCAGGGGACGCATCGAGTTGAATACCGGCAACCTGCGTGGAACCGCCCGCAAAACCGGGATCGCGGTTGAGGCCAATTTCATCAAGCAGGGAATAGCGGCATCATTCTCAGATCCCTGGACATTCGGCACTCGATGGCAGTCCGATCTGAACCTATTTTTCCAACTCCGCCAGGAGCCCGGATACGACGCCAGGACCTATGGGGGGAAAATTACAGTCGGAAGAAAACTCTCGCCCTTTACGAAGTTGTCACAAAGTTACCGTTTTGAAAATACAAAATTAAGCGATATCAAGATAAGCGAACAGGCACTTGATATAGATCCCAGGATCAGAAGCCTTATACTGGCATTGTCTCATGATACCAGGGACAACCTGTTTAATTCACAGAAAGGTATCTATCTATCATGGAGTAACGAGCTGGCGGGAAGTTTCCTGAAAGGATCGAATACCTTTGTCCGGTCTATTTTGATAGCGAAGCATTTCCGCTCTCTTGGCAGGGAATCCGTTCTGGGATCCGCCTTTGAAATCGGATGGATGGATTCATTCGGTTCGGACGAGGAAATCCCGTTAAACGAGCGATTCTACTCGGGAGGGCCTACCTCGTTACGGGGATTCGGGTATCAGCTGGTCGGCCCGCTAGATGCCGAAGGCGAACCCATAGGGGGCAAGTTTAAGATTGTCTGGAACGTACTGGAGCTTCGCCGGTCGATATATAAGATCTTCGGCGGCGCGGTATTTATCGACGCCGGAGACGTATGGACGAATATCAAATCTGCCCATTTGAAGGATATCCGTTTTGACGTAGGATTAGGCTTGAGACTGAACTCACCCATAGGAATAGCGCGTCTTGACTACGGATTCAACGTGGACCCCGGGGCTGATGAAGCATCCGGGAAATTGTATCTTGGAATGGGGCAGGCATTTTAAATAAGAAGATACTTAAATATGAAATAAACTTCAGGAGGGTACCATGGAATTTCAGGCTTTATTGGATCGCGCTGTAGATTGGTTTCTTTCCAGCGGACTGAGAATTGTCGTAATCGTCATAATTACATTAATCGCTTTAAAGTTGGTCAGAATTATCCCCGGCAAAATCCTCGCCACCGTTAAGAAAAAAGCTGAGGAAGCCGAGGCAAAGAAGCGGCTGGATACGCTCAACTCTCTCCTCAATTATCTTCTTAGCGCTACCGTTATGGGGATCGCCCTTGTTATGATATTGGGCGAATTTGGAATCGCCATCGGACCGATCCTTGCGGCGGCCGGTATCGCCGGGGTAGCCATAGGATTCGGAGCACAGCACCTGGTACAGGATATCATAAGCGGTTTCTTCATCCTGATCGATGATCAGATAAGGGTGGGGGACGTGGTCCAGACCGCCGGCAAGGGCGGACTGGTAGAAAAAGTGAATCTGCGTATGACCGTTCTGAGGGATCTCGCCGGCAACGTTCATTACATCCGCAACGGGCAGATTGATATCGTAACCAATATGACTCAGGATTATTCCAGGTTCGTATTCGATATCGGCGTGGCTTACCGGGAGAATGTGGACGAGGTTGTTGAGGTTATAAAAAAGGTAGACGAGAGTCTCCGAAATGATCCTGAATATTCTGATGATATTATGGAGCCAATCGAGGTTCTCGGCCTGGATCAATTCGGGGATTCGGCCATAATTATTAAAGCCCGAACCAAAACCAAGCCTATCAAACAATGGAGAATCGGACGTGAATTCAACAGGCGTTTGAAGATCGCGTTCGATGAGCAGGACATTGAAATACCATTCCCGCATATTACGCTATATATGGGCCGGGATAAAATGGGAGAGGCGGCGCCCTTAACTGTAGAAATGAAAAGAAGATAAAATATAATTATAATATTATTTTCGGATTCATGCCGGCAAAAAAATAGAATATATTGGAATACGACTGCGATACGGTTAACAGGCTGTGAGACTTATAAATCTTGTTTAAAAATAAATATCCATAAATTAAATAATAAGATGGCAATAAAAGTAAAGTATAAATGATGTCATTTTTTAAAAAAATAGCTAAAATGAAACATCATCAAAAATAACAATGTAATTTAATATAGAGTAGCGGCATATTGTTTGAGCGATCTCTTTGCGTGAGGTGCTTCGAGGCTGGTAATTGATTGAAAGATTTGAAGTTACGGTACCGGGACTTTTGTTGTTCTCACATGGTTTTTTTTAATGTTTAGACAATTAGCGATATTGCTATCTTTATTTCCCATATTCCGAATATCCGCTTCAGTTATTAGTATCCCGGATAATTATGCCACAATACGGCAGGGTATTAATTTCTGCACAGACGATGATACGGCAACGGTTCGGCTTGTTGTTTATAACGAGGACATAAATTTCAATGATCTTAATAATGATAATGCGGTGTACGACAGAACGTATGTGATTTGCCGGGAACCTATTTGGAAACAATATGTTATGGAAATCAGGATACCGGTTTTTATTCGATTATTTAGAATGGGATGGCGGAAAATACTTTACCGGCATCTATTTCTGCAGGCTGTTAGTTGACGGTAACGAAATTTCCCGGGAAATAACAATGATAAAATGATAAAACTTAATATAAAAAAATATAAAAAAATGAAAAATATGCTTGCTCTTATGGAGGGTAATTACTATATTTATATGGGCTTCATTCCGAATTCTGTATGAGATTCGGTTTGTTAAATGAGGAAAAAAATTTGAATAATGGTTGGCCGCAAATTTAATCCAGAAGGAGGTTTATTTTAACCAGAATTTAAGTCTAATAATTTTTTAAAAATTTTTGTGATGAAATGCGGGAGAAAAAATGGAAAACTACAGGACAAGTATGAGCTCCACCTTAACTTACCTGATAGCTATCGTGTGGTTACTGCCGGCATTGCTTTTCGCGCAGATCCCCGGCGATACTATCTGGACGCATAATTACGGTATGGAGGGGGCTGATTGGGGTGAGGCGGTCAGGCAAACTTCAGACGGGGGGTTTATATTATGTGGCATGGGAGTAGAAATCCCGGATTTTTGGTCATATAATTTCTTTTTGGTGAAGACGGATGCTGTCGGCAACCAAGTCTGGTCAAAATACTATAACTATGGCGGGGACATCGCCACCGTAGATTATGCTAAGGATGTACAACAGACCATAGACGGAGGATATATCGTTACCGGTAGTGCGGCGGTAGCGACAAATGAGTATGATATATGGCTCATAAAAACCGACGCAAACGGCGATACCATGTGGACCAGAACGTTCGGGGGAAGCAATTCGGATTTCGGTTGGTCGGTCGAGCAGACATCCGACGGAGGATATATACTTACAGGATGGAACCAGGGCAACCAGGGATATCATAACGCGTATCTTGTGAAGACTTACGCCAATGGAAATTTAGCCTGGGACGAAGAATACGGCGGCAACCGGACCGATGAATACGGCAATTGTGTCACGCAAACGAGCGACGGGGGGTATATTCTCGTAGGTAAAACTAACGCGTCGGGTAACGATGACGTTTACGTGGTGAAAACAAACTTTACCGGCGGCGTGGAGTGGGAAAACACCTTTGGCGGCACATTAAATGACGAAGCCTGGTCGGTTATCGAAAACTCGGACGGCGATTTCATGATCAGCGGTTTTACATTATCTTTCGGCGGTGGAATGAGAGCTTACGTATTGAAGGTCAGTCCTGCCGGCAGCCTTATCTGGCAGAAAAATTACGGCATATCGAGCTCTCAAAGGGCTGCGGAGATCGCGCAGACCATTGACGGCGGGTATGCTCTTTTCGGCGGTAAGGGTCCAACTCCTGCGGATGATTTCTATGTCGTCAGGACAGATTCCCAGGGTACGGTTATCTGGGAGCGGACTTACGGCAAAACCGAATACAGGGAGTACGGATGGGGGGGGTGTATAGCCGACGACACCGTCTTCATGACCATCGGCCATTCCAATGCATTTAGCGCTATCGGGAAATACGATTTCTGGCTGGTAGCGATAAACAGCGGGCTGCAGGGCGAACCCCGCGGAGCGTGTTGCGACGATACGCTGAGTATCTGCGAAGACAACGTTCTGCAATCGCAATGTACCGCAAGATTCGCGCCCGATACTCTCTGTGTGGATATGGATCCTCCCTGCCCCGGCACGGGTGCGGGCTGCGACGAAGACGAAATTCTGGTGAAGATTATGACCGATGATTTCCCGGAAGAGACCACCTGGGAGCTTACCGACAAAGACGACAGCCTGATAGCATCCGGCGGGCCGTATCCCGGCCAGAACAATACTTTAATTGTCGACACCGTATGCGTGGATTCGCTAGAATGTTATAATTTTGTAATATACGACTCCGGCGTGAACGGAATCACTCCCCCCGGATATTTCGAGATATATTTGAATTCCCAGCTGGTCGGGGCCGATTACAGCTTTGACGGCGATTCGGCGTTTGTCTCCTACGTGGGCAGCCGTTGCGGCGGACTGGGCGCCTGTTGCGATGATTCTCTTGCAGAATGCAATATGTATGTCGACCTGTTTGACTGCGGGGGCGGCAACCGCAGGTTCATCGAGTACGGATTCTGCGACGATTTCTACCCGCCGTGCGGAGGATGCCCCGAGGATCTGTTCGAAATTAGGATTATGACCGACTATGGGCCTGACGAAACCACGTGGGAATTACGGAATAGCAGCAACATTATAGTAGCACAGGGCGGTCCCTATCCCGAGCAGATTACGCTGTTTACCGATTATGTTTGCGCCGATTCCATAGGATGTTACAGTTTTACTATTTTTGATTCATATGGTGACGGCCTTGCCCCTCCGGGGTATTTCGAGATTTATCTGAACGGAACTCTTCTGGAATCCAACAACACGTTTTACGGCTTTTCGTTGACAATACCGCGTCTTGGCGACGACTGCGGACCTCTCTACGGGGCGTGCTGCGATGATACGACCGCCGATTGTAATGAGAATATCGAAGAGCAGAACTGCCAGGAACCGTCAATGCGCTTTATGCCCAACGGCACCTGTGCCGCCTTCAATCCGCCCTGCGGAGGATGTCCCGAAGACGAAATCGTTATCGAGATAATGCCGGACGACTATCCGAATGAGATATCATGGATTCTGACCCGAAGCGGCACCAGCTATGTTGTCGCGTATGGAGGACCGCTTAACGCCTACAATACGCTTTATCAATATTATTACTGCGCCGATCCCGACAGCTGCTACGACTTCTATATTTTTGATACTGCGGGGGATGGAATCTGCTGTGATTACGGGATCGGATATTACAGAATCTATTCCAACGGCGCTCTGGTTGATTCCGGCGGCCAATTTGGAGCTACCGATACTGTTTTAGAAATAAGCTGTCCGGTTTTTGGCGCCTGCTGTAACGATTCAACCGCCGATTGTAACGAAAATATCGAAGAACAGGACTGCCAGGGACCGACCATGAGATTTATAGCGGACGGACGGTGTGAAGATTTCGATCCGCCCTGCGGGGACCTGATTCTCGGCGCCTGCTGCGACGATTCAACCGGCGATTGTAACGAATATATCGAAGAACAAAACTGCCAGGGACCAACTATGAGATTTATAGCTTTCGGAAGGTGTGAAGATTTCGATCCGCCCTGCGGCGGTCCCGCATGCGATTACGTAGTAGGTGACGTGAACGGCAGCGACAACTACAACGGGCTGGATATTACCTACGGCGTAGCCTTTTTCAAGGGCGGGGCAGCTCCCCTGTATGAATGCGAGTGCACGCCCGGCAATATCTGGTATGTTTCGGGGGATGTAAACGGCAGTTGTAATTACAACGGACTCGATATCACCTACGGTGTTGCCTATTTCAAGGGCGGGGCTGCTCCTTTCCCCTGCCCGGATTGTCCTCCGAATCCCGCGGTTAGTATATCATCGGATTCCGGAAAGCTGATAAGAAATGACCTCGATAGTTATAATACCGGGGATCATGTGAAGAAGATAAAGAAGCAAAGATAAACGGCGATTGACAACGGGGGCTCCAAAAGCCCCCGTTTTTTTTTACGCATGAGGGGTAAATAAAGGAATTGAAACCATGAACGGAAAAATGCTAAAAGGCATTGGCTTTAAAGCAGTACTTGCAGCGCCTGTTATGATATTACTAATTCCTCTTACTGCCATGTCCCAGAACCCGGGCGATACGCTATGGACGAGGATTTATGGCGGTACCCTCTGGGATCAGGGTCACGCGGTCACTCCAACCAGCGATGACGGTTTTTTGGCCGTAGGCATGACGGCATCATATGGCGCGGGAAGCGCCGATTTCTGGTTTGTAAGAACCGACGCATGGGGTGATACGCTCTGGACCAGGGTTTACGGATGGGGCCGGGAAGAAATAGCGCATGATATTCAGCCCACATTTGACGGAGGTTACATCGTTACCGGGCATACGTCTTCCACAGCGACCGAAACCTCGTCCATATGGCTGATGAAAATCGACTCTGCGGGGGATTCTTTATGGACACGGATTTATGGCGGTCCCAGCTGGGAAAAGAGTTTTTCGGTGCGCCAGACATCCGACAGCGGGTATGTGATAGTCGGCAGGACCGATTCTTTCGGCGCCGGCAATTATGATGTGTGGATGTTGAGGACTGACGCTAACGGTGATACATTATGGGCCAGAACCTATGGCGGTTCCGCCCGCGAGGACGGCTATTGCGGGCAGCAGACATCGGATGGCGGATTTATATTTACCGGGTCGACCTATTCATTCGGATCCGGCAGTTCCGACGTGTGGCTGGTAAAGACCGATGCCAACGGCGATATATTGTGGACGCAAACCTTTGGAGGCGCCTACGGCGAGGGCGGCAACACGGTTCAGCAAACCTCCGATGGAGGTTATATAATCGCCGGCTATACATTTTCTTACGGCGCCGGAAGCGCCGATAATTACCTGATAAAAACCTATTCTAATGGAAACCCTGAATGGATACGTACTTACGGAGGGGTTAATGCCGAGATGGACCAGGAGGCCTGGCAGACGTTTGATGGCGGTTATATCGTGGGCGGCCGCACGGAATCTTTCGGCATGGGGGAGAAAGATTTTTACGTAATGAAAATCGACTCCAGCGGTAATATAAGCTGGGAGAAGACTTATGGCGGGCATAATTACGATTTTTGCTTTTCAATAAAACAGACCGCGGATGGTGGATATGTCGCATTTGGATATTCGGCTTCGTTCAGTTACCCGTCCGATTTTTATCTGGTGAGAATCGTGGGCGATTCGCTGGTTGAGATCCGGGGCGCATGTTGCGATGATTCCACCGGGGTATGCGATGAAAACGTTTTACAGGATAGCTGTACCACTCGCTTTACGGCATTTACATCTTGCGCTGATTTGAATCCGTCGTGCGGCGCCATTAACGGCTGTCCCGAGGACGAGCTGCAGGTGTATATTATGACCGATGAATACCCTGGCGAGACCATCTGGGTTTTGAGGGATACCGCAGGAACAACTGTGGCTTCAGGCGGACCTTATGCAATTCCATATAATTTATATATCGATACGGTCTGCGTGGATTCCACCGGATGTTATACATTCACGATTTATGATGAATGGGGTGACGGCATAATAATTCCGGGATACTATGAACTTTATTTGAATTCCGATTTGATAGCGTCGAATCACAGTTTTATGGGTGATTCCGCGGCAGTCCCTTATGTGGGCAACGGTTGTCCAGCTATAACCGGCGCGTGCTGTGATGATAATCTGGCCGATTGCAATGAAAACATCGAACAGGATAGCTGCCAGGGACCGGATGTGAGATTTATAATTGACGGGACCTGCGCCGATTTCAATCCGCCCTGCGGCGGTTGCCCTGAAGATAGTATTGTAATCGAGATAATGACCGACGATTATCCCTATGAGACAACATGGGAGATACTGGAAAGCGGAACCTCCAACGTTATTGGATCCGGCGGTCCTTACAACAATTATAACACTCTGTTTATCGAATATTTGTGTGTAGAAAATTCCGGTTGCTATGATTTTGTAATTTACGACTACTCCGGGGACGGTCTCTGCTGTGATTGCGGAAATGGCTATTACAACGTATTTCTCAATGGTTCTCTGGTAGCGGCGGGCGGAGAATTCGACTACCTGGAAATGACCGCGGAGATAGGTTACGGTTGCGGCGGTCCGGGATGCGATTACGTGGTAGGCGACGTGAACGGCAGCAGCGGCTATAACGGGCTGGATATTACCTACGGTGTAGCCTTTTTCAAGGGCGGACCGGCTCCCCTGTATGAATGTGAGTGCACGCCCGGCAATATCTGGTACGTTTCGGGAGATGTAAACGGCAGTTGTAATTACAACGGACTCGATATTACCTACGGCGTGGCCTATTTCAAGGGCGGTCCCGATCCCATGCCCTGCCCGGATTGTCCTCCGAACCCTGCGGTTAGCATATCATCGGATTCCGGAAAGCTGATAAGAAATGATCTCGATGGTTATAATACCGGGGATCATGTTAAGAAGATAAAGAAGCAAAAATAAGGAGAAGAGCGTGTGCTTTAAAAGCCCCGGCTATTTACACGTAAGGACTAAATATAGGAAATTAAAACCATGAACATAAAAATGCTAAAAGGCTTTGGCTTAAAATCAGTGCTTGCGGTGCTTGTTATAATATTACTAATTTCTTTTACTGCCATGTCCCGGAATCCGGGTGAAACCCGGGTTGAGATCTGGGGCGCCTGTTGCGACGATTCAACTGGCGAATGTAACGAAAATATCGAAGAACAGAACTGCCAGGGACCGAACATGAGATTTATGGCGGACGGAAGCTGTGAAGATTTCAGCCCGCCGTGCGGGGGATGCCCCGAGGATCTATTTGAAATTCATATTATGACCGATGGTGATCCAAGTGAGATCACATGGGAATTAAGAGACGAATCGGGTGGCGTACTGGCATCGGGTGGACCTTACTCAAACCTGCCGGACACGCTAATCAAAAATTTTATTTGCGCGGACTCCACGGGATGTTACAGTTTTGCGATTTTTGATGCATGGGGAGACGGTATCTTCCCGCCGGGTTACTTTGAAATTTACCTCAATGACAGCCTGCTGATTTACAACAATACATTCTGTGCTGAATCTTTGATAGTATCCCATCTCGGCAGCGGTTGCGGTCCGGTGCTGGGCGCCTGCTGTGATGATACAACCGCCGATTGCAATGAGCGTATAGAGGAACAGAATTGTCAGGGATCGTCCATGCGATTTATTGCTGACGGGAGGTGTGAAGATTTTAACCCGCCCTGCGGGGGGTGTTTGGATTACGTAATTACAATTGAAATCATGCCGGACGATTATCCGAGTGAGATAACGTGGGGCCTTTTCGCGGGCGGTACCGGCTATGGTGTCGCGTATGGAGGACTGGACGCCTACAACACTCTTTATCAATATTATTATTGCGCCGCTCCCGACAGTTGTTACGATTTCTATATTTTTGATTCCGAAGGAGATGGAATCTGCTGCGGTTACGGGATAGGTTATTATAGAATCTATCTTAACGGGGCTCTGGTTGATTCCGGAGGTCAATATGGCGTCGCGGATACCGTGGCTGGAATCGGCGACGGCTGCGGCTCGATCCTTGGCGCATGTTGCGACGATTCAAGCGGAATATGCGAAGAGAACGTTTTGCGGGACAGCTGTGCAGGTCGCTTCGGGGCCTTCTCATCCTGCTCCGAATTAAATCCCCCCTGCGGCGGGGGAGGAGTCGAGTGCCCGGAGGATGAATTGCAGGTTCACATCCTAACCGACGATTACCCCGATGAAACGACATGGATTCTAAGGAATACGGCAGGAGCGAACATAGCTTCAGGCGGACCTTATGATAATATAAATACTTTATATATTGATACGGTCTGCGTGGATTCCAGTGAATGTTACACATTCATAATATATGATGAGTACGGAGACGGTTTGATTATACCTGCATACTATGAACTATACCTGAATTCGATTGTGATAGAGTCTAACCATAGTTTTGCAGGAGATTCCGCGTTTTTTTCGTACGTCGGCAACGGTTGTCCGGCAATAACGGGGGCGTGCTGTAACGATGATCTGGCGGAATGCAATGAGAACGTTGAACGGGATAGCTGCCAGGGACCGGATGTGAGATTTATAATTGACGGGACCTGCGCCGATTTCAATCCGCCCTGCGGCGGTTGCCCTGAAGATAGTATTGTAATCGAGATAATGACCGACAATTATCCCTATGAGACAACATGGGAGATACTGGAAAGCGGAACCTCCGATGTTATCGGTTCCGGCGGTCCTTACAACGGCCGCAACATGTTGTTTGTCGAATATATTTGCGCTGAAAATTCCGGCTGTTATGATTTTATAATTTACGATGAGTACGGAGACGGGATTTGCTGCGATAATGGTAACGGCTATTACAATGTATTTCTTAATGATTCTCTGGTGGCAACAGGCGGGGAATTTGATTTTCTGGAAGCGACCGCGGAGATAGGTTACGGTTGCGGGGGTCCGGGATGCGATTACGTAGCAGGCGACGTGAACGGCAGCGGCGGCTATAACGGGCTGGATATTACCTACGGTGTAGCGTTTTTCAAGGGCGGTGCGGCTCCCCTTTATGAATGCGAGTGCACGCCCGGCAATATCTGGTATGTTTCCGGGGATGTAAACGGCAGTTGCAATTACAACGGCCTGGATATCACCTACGGCGTGGCCTATTTCAAGGGCGGAGCCGATCCCATGCCCTGCGCGGATTGTCCTCCGCCGGAATTAATACGTATGCAGATGATTAGAGATAAGTTGAAAGATATGACCAGGGATCGTTCAAGCAAATCAAAGGACAGGAAATTAATTAAGTAAGAATTCAACCCGCTAACTTGTTTTTTTCAGGAAACAGGGGTTAAGAAGGGCTGATATCGTATCAGCCCTTCTTCATTATTATAGAATTCCGGTAATATCACAGAGGCGGTCTTTTAAATAAAAGGCAAAAAAGTTCCTGCTTAAAATCTCACACCGATGGAAAAGAAATGCAATCCCCTATCAGAAATTCGATCGTCGGTAAAGGCGTAATCGACGATAATGTCGGTTTTCCCGGTTTCTATTATGTATCCGATTCCGGCCGAGAGATATTTATGGCTGAACCCTATTCGAAGCGGCAAAATTGAACCGTATACATATTCCAGCCCCGAATGAAATCTGACGGACCTATCTTCCTGTTTCTCCAGATCTATGGCAAATGTAATCGGCAGACTGTTTAATTCGGCCGACGAACCGAATCTGAATGAAGTCGGGATATTTTCTTCAAGGCTGCCCGGAGTATTCCATTTGATATCGCCCCCGATATTCTGGACGGCAATTGAAAGATTCAAATTATTGGCAAAACCCTGCTCATATAATGTAAACAGCGCGCCGAAATCCGCCGCCCAGCCGCTGGCGGAGTAGCCGAATAATGAATGATAATAATACCTGATCGTTGTCCCCAGGCTGATGGACTTGTAGGCATCAGACCATAAGGATCTTCCATAACCGAGCATGTAGAGATTTTCCGAGTCGGAGAATTCGCTGATTAATTGACCGGTATCGCCTCTTTCCTGTATGCCAGTAACGCCGAACCGGATCCAGGCCGCGCCGAGGGAGTGTCCGGAAATCGGATACACGAAGGCGGCGTAATTGATCGCCCGATCTTCGAATATAAACGCGTGCATAGCGGAGATTTCCTTTTTATCAGAAAGCGCCAAGCCCGCAGGATTCCAGAACAACGCCGTGGCGTCGCCAGCCATAGCTGAATACGCCTTTCCCATGGCAATTGCCTTGGCGCCTATGCCGATATCAAGAAAGGCACCGGCACTTCCTCCGCATTCGCTTTCAGATAAACAGGGCGACCACAATAAGATCTGAAATATGATGACATAAAACGTTATCGGACATTTCATTTTGCCGTCTCCTTATCTTAAGACCGCGATTTTGCCAACCGCGCGTTCATTTTCCGACGTCTCTATAATAAAGAAATAGACACCGTTGGAAACCACGTCTCCTTTACCGTTTCTGCCTTCCCATACGACGCTCAATTCCTCGCCTGCAGGTTGTCGAACGTCATCCATCAAGGTTATCACCAGGTTACCGCCGGCGTCATAAATCCTAACCGTTACCTCGGCGGCCCTCTCCAGGCTGTATCTCAGGGTCGTTTCCACGATGTCGGGATTGAAAGGATTGGGATAACAATAAACGTTATCCCTGGTGAGCCTGCCGCCGGTAGGGGGGGTGATAACCAATGGCGTAACAAGAGATCCGCTATAGGGAAAAGTCCTGGCATTGGAGGAATTGATATTGGCAGTCCAGATCCCCCGTGAGTAGTCGTTGTTTGCCAGTTCGACAGTCCAGGTATATGTCTCGGTTTCTTCTCCGGGCTGAAGGCTTCCTATATACATGCTATCGGCCTCGTTTATGGATAGGGCGTCATTAGTGCTCATAACCAGGCTGACATTTTCCGCAGGCAAGGCGCCCACGTTTTTAAGGCTTAACCGTATAGTGGCGGTTTGACCCTGTCCCAGATCATAAACGTTCTGGCCGGCGTCGCTTACGGTTACGATGGCCGGCATATCCAGAACCGAGACGGTGTCGAGGGTTTCACCGACGCGGTTTACCAGAGCCTGATTTTGTAAAATCGACCTGTCGATCTGAGCCAGAACGCTGTCGATCATTTCCTGTCCGGAATCCGCGGGAGAGAAAGCCACGTAAAGAAGATCCTTGAATCGTCCCATTCCAGAGCCGGCATATTCGGATTTCAGGGAATCATATATTGTTTGAAAACCAGCCAGGCTGTCCCTCGCTATATTTGCCATAGCGTAGACCGGCGCGCAGGAGACGTTGAGATCGTTTCTGAAATCGCTTTCGGCATTCATCAGGTCTTCCAGGCCCAGCAAAGCGCTTTCGTAATCGCCCGATTGTATAAGATTTCCGATGTTGCTCAGGGTGGAATCGTACTCTTCGGAGCTTTGCTGAAGGTTGGTTTTCAAAGATGCAATTAGCGATGGATCCATCTTTGAACGGGGCCAGGGACAGCGGGTATCCGGTCTTTCTTGTAATAAACCGTTAGGATGATAAATTCGGTCTACGGCATAGTCCATTTGGTCCGGCAGAGTAAAAAACGTATGTCCGGAGATTCCTATGCCCGCGATAACTTCTATATAAGCTGCTACTTCCAAAGCATCACCGATGGAGCTGAGAATGCCGGCTCCCGGTATGAGATTCCCGGCGATATCAAGCAGAGTAGCAGTTGCGTAGAATAATTGCGCGGACATTATCAGGTCCCGGCAGATATCCGCGTCGGTTTCAACGTCGTCCGTCCTGTCGCTTATAAACCATTCGGAATATTCGGAAGCTTCGGAGAATTCTCCATCAAACTGGAAGTTTTCGGAATATTCCCTGGCCTTTTCTATCTGGCCGTTAGTTAGAAGGTCAACGTAGACAACCTGAAAGAGAGGGCCCATTAGAACCCGATGCATGAATTTTTCGGTTTCATCCCAGGAATCATCGGAAAATCCGGGGAATATGCGTTCCCATCCCGAGAATTCCTCTTTTATTTCTCTCCAGGCATCCACCACGATTTCCTCGCCGCAGACTATCACGTTTGAATTGTATGTAATGCAGGGAAGCTCCGCCGCCGCCTGCTGGATAGCATCATCCATCAAGCCCAGCAATAATGATCTGGCGAACGCGTTTACGACGTCCAGGAGTGCGGAAATGGGATCGGTGAATAGATTCCAGATGAAAGTCAGGAAATCAATAATTTCGTCAAACCAGGAATCCGAGAAAAATATGAAATTTATCAGCTCGGTAATACAATGAACGAATGCGCCGCCTATGGAGTAGCCGCAGCCGAACATCAGGTCGGTCATTCTTTCGGCCAGATACAGTCTGGCAATGCTCAACTTTACGGTCGGGTCGAGATCGAGCTGCCATGAATCCAGCAATTCTCGCACCTCCAGTTCAGCAGGGTAGCTGAACATATATACGGTATCTCCCAGCGGACCTTCCCGTATGATATGGGTAAGATCGTAGATGGATTGATACTTCTGCACGGTTAAAGATTCCGGAAGCACAATTGATTCGGTATTTGTCCCCGGGCCGACTTCAATCGTAAATGTTCGTCCCAGCGTATCCGGTACGGGCACTTCTCCGGGTATCAGGGTCTCTTTGGCTACCGTCAGATTATATACGCCGGTTGCCACGTTTTCCAGATACGCCGACCCATCGGTACCCGATTCCACCGGGCCGTAGATAAGCTGGTTATTTTGATAGAGAGATATCTGCGCGCCGGTTAACGGAGATTCATTCAATTCATGATATTCCAGGGCGGCATAGCAGTTCCTGGCGTAGACAGTCAGATCGCCGAAATCGCCGCTGGATGTTCCCGTGCCCTGAAGAGCGACGCGTTCCTCGGGATGGAGGGAATCATTGGAATAGATAATAAGCGTGTCATAGTAAACCAGATCTTCGAAGGGCGTGAAACGAATGGTTATGGAATCGGATTTCTGCGGCAAAACTGTCATTGGAAGGGAAACGTTAATGACCTGAAAAGAGCTGTCGGTCCAGTGCGAGGCGGTTACGAGATCGCTTATTATCAGGGGCGCCGTCCCGGTATTCTCGACAGGACAGTTCCAGTCGGAATAGCTCTCCGTCCAGACAACGCCGTAATTATGGAATGTTTCCGGGAGAATTATAGTCGGATCTCCCGGCCAGTAGCGATAATAGAATAAACCGTAGCTGTAGTCCGGCGTATGAGCATATGCGGAAAGACGCGGATAATTTTCACTGTCGAAATCCAGGCAACACCACCAGGCGGGGGAGATCAGCTCATCGACCAGGGATGTATCAATCTGCCCGTTATGTTTTCTGTAAAAATAGATTTCGCCCTGGAAAGCCGCCAGGCAGGGATTGCCCGCATTGTCAATTTTAAGATAAATTGTCGGAGCGCCTCCGAAATAGGGGTAGTCCAGATATGTTTCGATAAGCCAGCTCTGGCTGCTTTTGATGTATCTGGCAAGTTGAAGGTCATAATCGGAATTGATATACATGAAATAAAAATTGTTCTGATTGTCTATATCAAATCCGAGCATATCTCCGTAACTTATATATTCAGCGGAATCGGGTACCTGTACGATAGTCCAGCTTGAATCGGCCGAGTTATAGGAGGCGATTTCCATGATATTATCGTTCTGGTCGCCCAGCCTATGATATCCTATTACCGGCGTTTCGCCGTTGAATAATCTCAACATATTATAGTATGTTTGATATACATCATTATTGACGACGTCGATATGCCAGCCGCCGCTGTCTTTATAGGCATATTTTACTTCGTCAGGCCCGTTCTGCGTATAAGATATGCATGGATAGCCGTCGTTATTAATCGCGATGCTCGAGTATTCTCCGATTTCGGCGATGCTGGTATCATAGGAACAATCGACGAAAATCTTATACCATCCCGTGTCGGCCGGGGTGGCGTATTTGAGACTCCAGTGGTAACCGAGGTATTCCTGCTGGTAGCTTATATGAGGTACGTTCTGCGAATCCAGGGCGATACTGCAGTAGAGCCCCGCATCACCGATGCTGTCTACGACTTCGACCGACCAGGTTTCACCGTTGAAATAAGCATATCTGAGGTCGTTGAAATCTTCGTCATAGTAGGCGATATGCGGGTTGTCCTCGCTATCGATTGCCATAGAATTGTACAGTCCTTTATATGTACCGGTGCTGTCGGCCACGTCTCTCTGCCAGACGCTAGAAAATATGATGGTATATAAACCCAATAGCCATGCTGCAGTGAATAGCAATATAGATTTTTTCATGGCGACTCCTCTTAAGTATTCGATTATCAATTAGAAACCTCTACGGGAGCAAGCTTGGAGTGCGAAATCTGGTGAATGATAAGGGATTTATTGATTTCTGTCAATAATAAGGATTTATCGCACAACAGCCCGGTCTATCCGCGAGAAAAACTGACGAGGAAATCCATAATTTTTTATGCTGATGTCAAATATATATTTAGTTCCTAACCTTTCTGGAACTAATTCGTAGATGGTATTGTAGGTATTTCAGAGATGTCGGGTTAGTCGCCCGGTACATCTTTGGGATAGTCTATATTGCAGGGGAGCATTATTTCTGGATTTAAAGGAGTTAAACCGGCCGCGTGAGCGCTGTAAGTGTATGATTATTAGGAGGATTTATTGAGGCGGATTGCCACGATTTTCTTTCTATTTATTCCAACGTTGACTCTTTCCCAGGGATCTGTGGAAACAGTATCGTTTTACAGCAATTCTCTGGGGGAAACGCGAAATATGTGTATCTATCTTCCCGAAGGCTACGATCCCAACGATACAATACTTTATCCGGTGATCTATTTTCTCCACGGCACATTGGCCGATTATACCGGTTATGTCGAAATATACCACTATCTTGACAGCATGATTACGAATGGTTGTTTTGATCCGATGATTCTGGTAATGCCAGACGGTGGTGTCGGCCCGTTTGATGGCAGTTTTTATACAAATTCCGAACTGTACGGTGATTTTGAGGATTATATAGTCATGGATCTTATTGCGTTTATCGATTCCAATTATTCCACGAATTCGGTTCGTTGGAAACGGTCGATAATGGGGCACAGTATGGGTGGTTACGGCGCCATGAAGCTCGCGTTCAAACATACGGATAAATTCGGGGCTGTGGTTTCACACAACGGCTTTCTGGAGGTCGTTTTCGGTCTTTACAGCTGGGTAGATTATATTCTTTTGGAAAACGGTACCGGCCCGCCGTATACATATAATTATAACAATGGGACATTAACGAATATTGCTTTTACCTGCGCCGGAGCTTTTTCACCGAACCTGAATAATTCACCCTACCAGGTGGATTTTCCCCTGGATTCTTCCGGTGGAGTTGTTGATACCGTTATCGCAAGATGGCAACCAAACAACCTGCCGACGCTTGCTGCCCAGATCCCTTCAGGGCAGGAGCCCGCTATTTACTTCGACTGCGGATATGGCGGTCTTTTTTTGGAAATGAGTATGAATATGGCGTTCGCCGATTCGCTGGCTCTCCTGAATCTGGATTACGCTTTCCCGCTTTTCCCCGGCGGGCATTATAATCCTGACCGTTTTTCCATTTCGCTTTCCTTTCTGGCCGAAGCCATGGGAACTATCAATCCTTGCGATTTTTCGGCGGAACCGTTAACTGGTCAGTCTCCGTTAACCGTTCAATTCAATGATCTTTCAAATCCCGAGTGGACCATAACATCATGGGAGTGGGATTTTAATAACGATGGAATTGTGGATTCATATGATCAGAATCCCGAATGGACCTATAACTCTGCAGGGTCATATAGTGTGGAGCTCATCATAGGTTGTGATACAGTTTATAAAAGCAGGGTACGGGAAGATTATGTTTTAGTTTTCGGCGGTGAAAGCGCCCTGTTGTTTGACGGTGAAGAAAGCGTTGTCACGGTTCCGGCGTCTCCGACAATTAACCTGACAGATCAGTTTACCGTAGAAGCCTGGATAAATCCGTTCGGGTGGGGCGAAAATCCCGGAACCGGATTCGGCAGGATAGTGGATAAGGACGTAACCCGGTTTTTTACTTTAAAATCAAATCCTGTCCTGGGAGACAACACCCTCTGCCTCTGGTTATTCACTCAAAGCGGCGGGAACAGCTTTTCGGCGATACCCGAAAGTTCGATTGTGCTCAATACCTGGCAGCATGTCGCGACTTCATACGATGGGCCCGCGGGCGAGGTGAAAATTTATCTCAACGGCTCCGAGCAGACAATTACGCAAACCCTCCCGCCTTCCGGCGCCCTGAACGATAATTCCGCAATCGATTTGATGATCGGCAATTCAGCATCATTGATTAATACTTTCGATGGTGTCATTGACGAAGTCAGGGTCTGGAATGTTGTGAGAACCGCTGGCGAGATTCAGTCATATATGTATCAGTACTTAGACGGCAGCGAACCCGGTCTGGTCGGATACTGGCTTATGAATGAGGGCAACGGCCAATTCGTAAACGATTTCACGGGAAACGGCAATCATGGCGCTTTAAGCGCCACGGAGTGGGTGACGGGAGCGCCGATGGGTCAGACCGATATTTATAAATCCCTCGAAAATACTGTAAGTCATAACCTCTCCGCTTTTATTTATCCCAATCCATTTAACTCCTCGGTTTCCATAAAATACGATTTATCCTGGGAAACCTTTGTCGAAATTGATATTTATAATGTGCTCGGTCAGAAAATTGAAAATATAGTACGCGATATAAAACCGGCCGGTGAAAATGAGGCAATCTGGCAGGCGCATAACAATCCTTCGGGAATATATTTTTATAAAATCAATACGGCGGGCGGATTTAAAGCAGGGAAAATGATGTTGTTAAAATAAATTTCGGAAGTGTCAGGAAAAAGGAGAAGAGATGAACAGAGTCGGATTAATTTTGGCGATGGTTTTTCTCGCCATGCTGGTGATCGTTTCAAAGGCTTTCGCACTTTCGGAGAGAAGCAAAATTCATTTTGAAGAAGGCGTTAATTACGTGCCCGACGCCGTTGTTGTCGCGTTCTCGTCGGATATCCTCCCCCTGAATATCCATACCGGGCACAAAGTAATCATTACCGGCAGGGCCGGGATTGATAATCTTAATTCGCGGTTTGAGGTTTCGGAATTCAGGCGAATATTCCCCGGCGCGGAAAACAAAGGAGAAATCGAGCTTGCGGGATATTATTCCATAACGTTCGATTCTGGAAACGAGATGATTTCCGTGCTGGAGGCGTATGACGCGCTGATAGAGGTGGAACATGTGGAGCCGATTGCGATTCACCCCATTGATTACGATCCCAACGATCCGCAGATCGGCCAGCAGTGGGCGATAAATAAAATCGAAGCGAGAGGGGCCTGGGATATTTCACAGGGCGATTCCAATATTGTGGTCGGTATAGCCGATACCGGAGTCGACTGGGATCATCCCGACCTTGCCGATGATATCTGGGTCAATGAGGCCGAAGTTAACGGGATTAGCGGATTTGACGACGACGGCAACAACTATATTGACGATTATCGCGGCTGGGATTGGGTACATGGAGTAAACGGGGCTCCCGGCGAAGACGATATGAACCCTGACAACGACCCCATGGATTTCAATGGCCATGGCACCCACTGCAGCGGCGTGTCGGCGGCGGTGACGGATAATGGTATCGGCATCGCGGGCGTCGGATTCAATTGTCGTGTCATGCCTCTAAGAGTAGGATGGCAAGATCCTACCGGGCAGGGTTATATCAGGATGGATTTCGCGGCCCAGGCTTTTTACTATGCTACTGACAACGGAGCCAGATCTATAAACTGCTCGTGGAGCTCATCGAACTCCGGCGGCCTCGGGGCTGCGACCACTTACGCCACCAACAACGGCGTAATCGTGGTATCATCCGCCGGCAACAGCAACAACCAGAATCCATCATACCTGGGTTCGAGACCCGATGTTGTCACGGTGGCGTCGACCGATCAGAACGATTTTAAATCATCATTTTCGAATTACGGCGCCTGGGTGGATATTTCGGCCCCGGGAACCGGGATTTATTCAACCTATTTTAACGATTCCTATTTTATTCTGGACGGCACTTCCATGGCGGCGCCCCATGTCGTGGGCCTGGCGGCGCTGATATGGGCATCCGAACCCGACCTTACTGATATGGAAGTGATATCAAGGATATTATCCACCGCGGACAATATCGATTCGTTAAATCCGAGTTACAGCGGCCTGTTGGGAGCCGGGAGAATTAACGCTTATGCCGCGCTGGCGTCCATCCATTATCCCAACATCATACAGAGAAGCCAGACCGTAAATATTACAGCGGGCGACGGCGACGGTATACTTAATCCCGGAGAGACTTTTGAGCTCGTTGTTACGCTTGAAAATATCTGGGCGGACGCTCAGAACGTAGATGTAACATTATCCGGGAACGATGATTTTATCATGATCGATTCTACGGCCTCGTACGGTAATATTCCGGGCGGCCAGACGAATAACAATTCGTCCGATCCTTTTGTGATTACGGTTAATTCATTATCGATACCGGGAACCAAGATTTTAAATATGAACATAGCGGCCGACGGCTATGATGTCGACAGGGAATTATCGATATTCGTATCGTTATATCAGGCCAACTTCCCCTTAGATATTCCGGATAACATAGAATCGTCGCCTGTTATTGTCGATTTTGACGGCGACGGACAGAATGAGATTGTGTTCGGAGCTTCGGATAACAATGTTTACGCCATAGAACAGGACGGCCGGAACAGTCCCGGGTGGCCGCAGCCCGTAACCGGTGATGTAGTCGGCGCGGTGGCCGTTGGTGATATCGACATAAACAATCATTTGAACGTCGTGGCGGTGACCAAAGACGGCAGGTTTTACGCCTGGAATGCCGATGGCTCGCTTCTGCCGAATTTCCCGGTGGATAAGGGCGGCATTTTCTATTCGGGAGTTATGCTGGCCGATATTGACGGTGATTACAATCTTGAAATCATCGCCGGATCGTTTTCCAATAACAATATCTACGTGCTCAGCCATGATGGCACGGATTACCCGGGCTGGCCCTTTACGGGAAGCGGAAGATGGTATGGTTCTCCCGCCGCGGGTGATATTGATGAGGACGGTTTAACTGAGATTGTTTACGCCGGATTTGATTCATGTTTGCATGTTTTTAACGCAGACTTAAGCTATTTTTACGGATTCCCGGTACAGCTGGATAATGTGGTATGGGGTTCAGTAGCGATTGGTGACGTTACTCCATCTCCGAATATGGAGATCGCGGCAGCGACATCATCAGGCAACTTGTACCTGATTAATTACGATGGAAGCGTTGCGCCCGGGTTTCCGGTGCTATTAAACGGAGTGGTGAAATCGGCGCCATCGCTGGCGGATATCGATGGGGACGGTTTACTCGAGATATTGATCGGCAGCAACAACGGCAGTTTTTATGTATTTGATCGTGACGGGACGGCGTTACCGGGTTTTCCCGTATCATTGGGCGGATCGATAACCGCTCAGGCCATTATCGGCGACATCAACGGCGACAGCAGCGCCGACATAATTGCCGTTACCGGAGGCGGGGATATCCATTGCTTCGACGGCTTCGGGAATTTCCTGCCCAACTTTCCCATTTCTCCTGGGGTAACGGGTCCCATAACGGCAACCCCCGCTCTGGGCAAACTCGATAGCGACCCGGATATGGAGATTGTAGTGGGAATGAAAACCAATTCTCAGAATTTAATCGTGATAGATTACAAGTCCAGCGCCACCATGGCCGGTATTCAATGGCCGAATTTCGGCAGGGATATCTGGAGGTCCAATGGTTTTGCGAATGTCGTAACGTCCGTTTCGGAAAACCCAAATATTCCCAATGAATTTGAATTACTGCAAAACTATCCGAACCCGTTTAATGCCCGAACCGTGATAGCGTTCAATCTTCCCGCCGGATCGCGCGTCAGGCTGGATGTTTATGATATTCTGGGACGACAAATCGAGACGCTGGTCGATAAGGATCTACCCGCCGGCTATAACAGCGTAAGCTGGAACGCGGAGAATAAATCATCAGGAATATATTTTTACAGGATTATGGCAGATGATCGAACATCGACTAGAAGGATGTTACTTGTAAAATAAAGGTCGGGTCTATAAACCGAGGAGGCCGCCATGAAATTTGCACATACTTTATTATCAGCGTTTATAGTCGCGTTGATAGGTTTTCCGGTCGCTAAAGCTCAGCTGTTGAACAATCCCGAAAGCGTAGTGTATGATTCTCTGCGCGATAGATACCTGGTATCCAACTGGAACACCGGACATATGGTGCAGATCGACAGCGATGGAGTGCAGGATTACTTTATTATCAGCCAGCATTGCTACGCGGGGTTAAAGATTGTCGGGGACAGCATATATGTGGCTTGCCGGGGAGAAGGCGTGAGGGGATTTGACCTCGAAACCGGTCAGATGTTCATGCACGTGGATATCCCCGAATCAAACGTATTAAACGATATTACGGCTGATAATTCCGGCAACCTTTATGTATCCGATCCCAATGCACATAGAATTTTCAAAGTTAACATTAGCGCGCAAAGTTATTCTTTGTTCGTCAGTTCCGGTCTTTCAGTTCCCAACGGGATTTATTTTGACGAGCCTTACAACAGGCTGCTGTTGGTATCCGCCCGGAATTTTGCGCCGCTTCAAGCCATCAGCCTCGAGGATTCCTCCCTGTCAACCATTGTGTATACAGGTATTTCGATTCTTGACGGGTTAACGATGGATGAGCATAGGAATGTTTACTTTTCAGCCTGGAGCACAAATGCCATATATAAATATGATTCGACGTTTACGAACCCTCCCGAGCAGATTTCGACTCACGCGCCCGAGCCCGCGGATATTTTCTATGACGTACACAATAATGTCATCGCAGTTCCGATTTTCTACGGGCACTATATCGATTTCGTCTCCATAACTCCGACCTCCAACGAATTCGCTGAAATCCCGTCCCCCGATAATTTCGGTGCCATTAACTATCCCAATCCCTTCAACGCTTCAACCACTATCAGGTATATCCTGGAATCGCCGTCATTGGTGTCAGTGGATATTTACGATATGCTGGGCCGAAAAATAACGACATTGAATAAAGGATTTCAAAACGCCGGTACCTATCAGGAGATCTGGGAAGCCGGAGATGCCTCCACCGGGATATATTACGTGAGAATCAAAACGGATAACCGCTCGCTTGGCAGGAGAATGACACTCTTAAAATAATCATGGCCCACCTATAACCTTTATGATATAGGGAATAAAAAAAAGTTCTTCGAAAATAAGTTTAATGAGGCCTTTTTTCGAACCAGATGGCGAAATCGGTATAGCCGTCCGCTTTGGTATCCAGCGAGAAATCAAAACCGTGGTTTATCAATATTTCACGGATTACAGTCAGCCCTAATCCCTGTCCTTCTTTTTTGGTGCTGAAAAAAGGGGCGAAAATATTTTTTTGGACTTCATCGGAGATACCTTTACCGTTATCCCTTATCAACAATCGTCCGGCGGGCGCGTTTTCCATATGAATATATATTTCTCCGTTTTCACCGATCGATTCTATTGAGTTTTTAACAATGTTTACAATTACCTGTTCCATCTGGTGCGGGTCCATGTCCACAAAAATAGGATAATCCGTTAGATCCATTATCAATTCTATGTTATTGCTTTCGCACTGGGGGCCCATCAGCACTTTTACGGAATTGAGCAATCTATTTAAATCATAAGATTCTCTTACCGGCGGCGGGATTTTAACCACGTCGGTGAAGTTGGTCATGAACCGGGAAAGCCTAAAATTACGCTCAATTGCAACTTTGACCGCATTTTCGAAATCTGTTTTATCCTCGGGTTTCAATTGATCCCTGTAGTTGAGGGAAGAACTCAGGATCGAATTTATAGCTCCTATGGAATTGCTTACTTCATGAGACATCATGCGAATAACCTTACCGTAGGCCCGTTTTTCAGTCTTCAGAATCTCTTCGGTTAATTCCTCAATCATGATGAAATGATGGTGGAAGCCTCTATCCAGGAAATGAGATTTTCTGCATTTGTACGAATGCAAACCATCCACGTTCATTATGGCAGATTCCCCTTGATCAAGCGCGCTCAGCTTCCGGGGAAGGATTCCGTCAATTTCGATTAAACGTTTTCCGATAAGTTCTTTTCCGCCCGAGTTCAAAAGCGACCGGGCCGACGGATTCAAATGAGAGATCCTGTCTTCGAAATCAAGCACGATAATTCCCGAAGGGGATGCATTAATGAGCTTATTCAGAAAATAATGCTGTTCTTTAAGTTTCACTCTTTCGATTCTCAGCTCATCGATCATCCGATTGTATACGCCGATCAGATCGTCCATCTCTCGCTGGCCGACTTTCACGAATTTGGTATTGAAATCCTTGTCCTTTAACGATTCGATTCCGGCGGAAATCAGGTTTAAGGGCTGGATGAAAGATTTATACAGATATATTGATACTACCACGGACACCAGGATCAGTAACTCTATTCCCATAAATAAGAGTTTATATTCCCGCAATAATCGTAAGGAGAAAAGAACCAAAATTATATGCAGTATAGTTATGAATAATACAAACTTCAGCCGGAGCTTCATTTATCCAGCCCGTGTTTTTCCATACGACGATAAAGCGCCGACCGGCTTAAACCGAGAGATTTCGCGGCTTTGCTGATATTATTGTCGTGAAATTTCAGCGCCTGTTTTATCAGCGACATCTCCATATCATCAATAGTTGCCGATCCGACCGGGGGGAGGTTCTTTTCGACAGGTTTTTTGCGGTGAACGTGGTAATGTCCGGCAAAATCATCTATATCGAGAGTGTCTTTATTTGTTACCAGCACCGATCTTTCAACGAGATTTTTTAATTCGCGGATATTGCCCGGCCAGGGCAGATCTTTAAGCCATTCAAGGGCGCCGCGAGTTACCCTCAATTCCGGCTTTTTATAGGTTATTTTTAAATTATTTAAAAAATGATTGACCAGTAGCGGGACATCGTCCGGACGCTCTCGAAGGGCTGGAATTTTGACGGTGATCAGGTTGATTCTGTAATAAAGATCTTCGCGAAAATCGCCGGCCGATACCATCTCGCTCAAGTCCCGATTGGTGGCCGATATAACGCGGATATCCAACGATTTTGTTACGCTTGAACCCAGAACTTCGAATTTTCTGTCCTGCAGCACCCTGAGCAGTTTTACCTGATCGTTGAGGGAAAGATCCCCGATCTCGTCAAGAAAGATGCTGCCTTTATCGGCCATTTCGAATCGTCCCATGCGGTCATGTCTGGCATCAGTGAAAGCCCCCTTTTTATGGCCGAACATCTCGCTTTCAAATAGCGTTGACGCTATACCGCCGAGGTTTACCTTGACAAATGCCTGGTTTTTTCGATGGCTGTTATTGTGGATCGCCTCCGCGATAAGCTCCTTACCGGTGCCGCTTTCGCCGACGATTAATACTGACGCGTCGGTCGAGCTGATCTTGCCGATAGTGTCCAGTATCGAAAGAAATTCGGGATCTTCACCCACAAGATTTTTCAGTTGGTAGAGGCTGTCCAGCTTCTTTCTTTCAGGTTTTACCTTATCGATTGTTTTTTTGCTGTTTGAAATGGCCAACGCGGTATTAACCGATTGCAGAAGATGATCGTTATTCCACGGTTTACTTATAAAGTCGGCGGCCCCAGCCTTCATGCCCTCGACGGCAAGCTGAATAGAAGCCCAGGCGGTTATCAGGATTACGGGAATATTCGGTGAATCCCTTTTTATACCATTTAGAAGTTTTAATCCTTCCTTACCCGACGTCTCCACCGAGAAATTCATATCCATTATGATGAGTTCGATCGGTTCGGTTTTTAGGACCGTTAACGCCTCGTCGGGGGATGAGGCGCTGAGTGCCCGGAATCCCGACTGTTTCATAAAAAGTTCCAGCGAGGTTCTGACGGCGACGTCATCATCGATTACCAGTAAAGTTTGTGAGGCCATTTCCGCCATAATTTAACTGTAAGGTTTTAAAATATCAATCATTCATTGTGCAAAGCCTCGGCCGGCTGTATCCTGGCCGCCAGCCAGGCCGGATAAAGGGCGCAGATTACCGCAATGGCATAAATTCCTATGATTGAAGCGGCGAAAGCATAATAATATACGCTGTCGTCGATAAACCCGATGACATCCAGGATGGGGAACTGAAATGCCAGAAAACACCCGAAGGCTATGCCGACAGTTGCAAGGGCCAGGGTTTCACCTATGATCTGGGCGTAAATCGCTCTGGTATTGGCTCCCAGCGCCCTCCTGAGTCCGATCTCCGCTTTCCGCCGGTTGGTGCTGTACCAGATTACTCCGAATAGTCCCAGAGCTACGTTTATACAAAGAAATCCACATACGACCGCGAGGATAACCGGCATTATAAGAGTGGTCTTAAAGGCTCTTTTTCTTGCTTTGTCTAGGGTGTCGATTCTTAATGTCCAGTCTTTGGCGATTAATTTCAGCCGATTTAAGAGCTGTGCCTCGAAGGCAACGGGCGTATCTTTCTCGACCCTGAATAAAATGCGGTACCAGTTGTCGGAGGTCAGCTGTTTCAGGCTTTTTTCATCATGGTAGGATGATTTCTGGAAAACCGCTGATTCGGAACCGGCCAACTCCCCCGATCGCCGAAATTCCCCGATGACACCGATGATCTCGTATTCATCATTGTCGTCGTCGGTGACGATTTTCCCCACCGCGTTTTCATCAGGCGCAAACTTATTTTTGAAATCGGTATTGATAACCAGAGGAGTTCTGTGCCCCACATGGTCACTCTCGTTAAACCATTTCCCTTCAATCATCTCTATGTCCAGCACCTCGGAGAAACCGGGACCACCCTCTCCGGAAAAACAGCTGAGTTTTTTCCCCTCATAGAAAAAATCTCTACCGCTGTAAACCATGGGCTGAAAGATGTAATTTGCTGATAAGGCGTGACTTTTAATTTCCTTTGTCGATTCCAAGGTTTTCTCGATCTGGGTCAGTGTCTTTCCCACCGATTCCGAACTCAGGTTTTTCCAATCCATGTTCAAAATCCATACGTCCTCGTAATTAAATCCCAGGGGTTTGGCGTAATTGGTAAAAGAATAGCTAATGGATGTAGCCACCAGGGCAAGCGCCAGAAAGGAAAAGAAAATCCCTGAAATCATGAGGAAATTGTGTTTTTTCCTATTCCATATCAGTTTAAAGAATTGCTTGATCATTCTCTGCCTCCTCTGAGGGCTTCCGCCGGCCTTAACCGGGACATTTTATATGCGGGGTATACGCCGGATATTATCCCGAAAATAAAACAGATTATTAGAGCGTAGAAAAATATCCTGTGATTTAATGCGAGATGCGCGTGCGGGATCAGGCCGCTATCGTTTATCAGGGCCAGCACGATAAGGGAAAGAATCAGGCTGATGGCCCCTCCGATCAGGGTTATTATGATGTTTTCCAACAGGAACTGTCCGGCAAGCGTAAATGAGGAGGCGCCGAACGATTTGCGGATTCCAATTTCTGATAACCTTTCTATAATCCGGCTAACGTTAATGTTAACCAGGTTTATGGTGGGAAGAAGTAAGAAAAGGACCATCAGAATAAACAGGATAAGAATCAACGGGCCGACCTTGCCCTCCTCGGAACGGAAAAGAGTTCGGGCCAGGGCCTCGCCGTAAGTGGAAGCCTCGACGGTCAGGCTGTTAAATCTGCCTTCGGGGAATTCGAAGCTGCTTATTTTTTGCTGGAATTCATTTCTTATGGCCGTTAAATCTGATTTGTCCTTCGCCAGAATCATGGAGAAAAATGAGGGGAAACTGCCGGTCATGGTCTTCTTGTTCAGGTCCTCTTTATGAAAAGTAATGGGTACCCAGATATCAGCGTAAGGCATAATTCGCAGGATGGATATGTTCTTCACCACCCCGATCACTCGGTAATTTGTACCGTCGGCTTCGATCATCTTGCCGTAGGCCCGCTGCCCATCAAAATAATCGTCACGGGTTTTCTCGTTTATGACTACTACCGGATTTCTGCTTTCGACGTCTTCCGGTGAGAACGGCTTTCCCTCCAGGAATTTACAGTCCAGAATTTTCCAGAACTCGCCATCGGTAAATTTCATATCGAGAACCAGCCTCTCGTTGCCGTTGTAGGTGATGATGGGACTATGGAAAGACGAGATCGAAACGTACTCCGGGGTCTGAAGACTCTTTACATATTTGTTATGAAACCAGTAACTGAGCATGGGGCCGGTCCACAGTCCGCCCTTGGTTGATTCCAATTTCGCCATGGTTACAGATAGTGTCCTGTCGAGTTTTTTCTCCGGCGCCATGGTGCCGAAAGAGTGGTCTATCAGCGACGTAATTACCACCAAGATCAATAAGGTGAAGCTGATTCCGAAAAGACTGATGAAGGTAAAAAGTTTGTGGCGGAGAAGAACTTTGATGGCTATTTTTACATAGTTTTTAAGCATCGGGTCCCCCTCAATCCACCTGGCTTCCGTCAAAAAGCCGTATCAGCCGTTCGGTTTTGCCGGCCAGCCTCTCATCATGGGTTACCATGACGATGGTGGTCTTTTCGTTCTCGTGCAGGTTCATAAGTATATCCATAACCTCGCCGCCCATGACCGAGTCAAGGTTTCCGGTAGGTTCATCCGCCAGAATAAGATCCGGTTTCCCCACTATCGCCCTCGCAATGGCCACTCTCTGGCATTGCCCCCCCGAGAGCTGGCTCGGAAAATGTTTAGTCCTTGCTGAAAGCCCTACTTTTTCCAATGCCGAAAGCGCCAGCTTTCTTCTTTTTGATGAGGATTCGCGGCGGTATAAAAGAGGTATTTCCACGTTGTCGACTACGTTCAGGTCGTTTATCAGGTGGAAACTTTGAAAGATAAACCCGATTTTTTCATTCCTGATCTTCGCCATTTTCCGATCGCCGTAGGACTTTACAGGATTCCCCTCTATTTCAACTTCACCCCGGGTGGGGTTATCCAGAAGTCCCATGAGATTGAGCAAGGTGCTCTTGCCGCATCCCGATGGTCCCATAACCGATACAAATTCCCCCTTTTCCACCTCGATGTTTATATCATGCAATGCCAGGGTCTCGATGCTTTCCGTGCGGTAAACTTTTTCCACGTTTTTAAGCTTTACCATAATTTATTCCTTTGCTTAAAATCATTTTATTTTTATTTCGTCGCGGTGAATGTAATCTTCCATATTGGATATGATAACTTCTTCGCCTTCTTTAACGCCGTTTTGAATCTCAATATAGTAGAAGTTGGTCGCCCCGATTTTCACCTTTCTTTTAAATGCCTTATTGCCCTCTATCACAAAAATTTCCTGGAGACCGGGACCGTTAATATAGGGTCCGTTTTTTGCTCTAATGATATTATTTATAATCGAGGTTACCACGTCGACGTCGACTCTGAGATTCGAGCGAAGGGATTGGTTGGTTTTGTCATCCAGTTCGACGGTAAATGTCACAACGCCGTTCTGAATGGTGGGCATGATACCCGATATCCGGCCGGTTAATTCGTTTTGATTTATTCGGATTTTAGCCGGGCCGCCGATGTTGAGTTTATCTATATGAAAATCCGATATCTCGGCCTCGGCTTTGAAACTGTTCAAATCGGCGATCTTGGCGATCATATCTCCCGTGTTCACCGACGATCCGATATCGTCCTTGATCCAGGTTATGACCCCGTTCCGATCCGCCCGTGCCCGGGCCAGGTCCATCTGGCGTTCCAGTTCCTTGATTTTGCTATTCTGAATATTTATCTGCAGATCCAGCTCTTTCAGATCAGCCGCCAGCGAAGCCTGCTGATTTTCTATCTGGTTTTTTAACTGCGCCAGTTCACGTCTGGCAATTTCCAGTTTTAATTCCGCCTGCTCCAGATCCAGCTTGGTTCCGGCCCCGATGCTATGAAGATGCCTTTTTTGCTCGACTTCGGTTTCTATCGATTTTGCCTGAAGCTCCTTGATATCGTACTGCGCCTGAAGATCGATCCTAAGTTTTTCCAGTTTTAAATTCAACTGGGATTTGTTATTTTTTTTCAACTCCAATTCATTCAACAGCTTATCATAATCGTTCTGCAGAGATTCGGTATTTAGCTTCAAAATCGAGCCGCCCGATTTTACGCTTTCTCCGACCCGGAAATATATCTCCTCGACCCGGGATAGAACCGGACAGGCGAGCACCTGTTCGTGTTCGGGGATGATTATACCTGATGCTGAAATTGTCCCCTCAATAGATCCGACTTCCGCGAAAGCGGTTAAAATAGAGCTTCTTTTAACCGAAGGATTAATAATGGAACGAAAAGCCAAAACGCCGATTATAATCAAACCGACTGGCAGCAGGAAATAAGCAGCCTTTCTCAGCTTTATTTTCCGTATCTCATTTTGGCTAAGTTCTTTGTCCATGGTTTATACCTCGTCTTAATGACATTCAATTCTCGTGCCAATTTATAGTCCGTTTATTTACAACGGGTTATACGAACCGATTTATTTTCAGATTGCCCGAAATCGACCATGGTGTTCGATTTTGGATAATCTTCGGATAATCTACGTGAAAGAATCTGAAGAAGGATGATTGATTTTAATCGGATTCGGTCTTCGAATCATACTTGACAACGCTTCTTCCGCGTTTTATTTAAGTTATTAAGCGGGAGTAACTCAGCTGGTAGAGTCACAGCCTTCCAAGCTGTTGGTCGCGAGTTCGAGCCTCGTCTCCCGCTATATTTTAATGGAATAAACGCATGATTTTTCTTGACATGATTACCATGTCCTTATTAT
>CP070742.1:298674-301685 GCA_020348065.1 Candidatus Zixiibacteriota bacterium | reverse complement strand
GAACGGATCATGTCCCGGAATCGATAATCGCTCAATGCGCTATGTATATGTCGATCATAAACTGTGGTCGATGGGACGTTGCCGCTTTGATTGGCGGGTTTGGGCTGAAATTTTATCAAATTTATCGGAATTTGGAACTTGAAGAAGTCATTATCGAAAAGCTGAAAACGTTCTGGTTCGATCACGTCAAGAAAGGCGTTCCGCCGGAATCGAAAACGTTGGACGATGTAGACATGCTTTATCGATACGGCGATTTGGACACTATCGAAAGTATCCCCGAGATTTATGCATGCTATAAGGAATTGCTTGAAATCGTTAAACAATGTAAATCTTTAGAAACTAAAAAAAACGATATCAAATTAAAAATTAAAGAATACATGGGAAATCATCAAGCTTTATCGAATTTTGGAGACCAAATCATCATCACGTGGATTAAAGACCAGGATTCAAAAAAATTCGATAAAGAGGCTTTTCGAAGCGATTATCCTGAGCTTTTCGAGAAGTATCAAAAAACAAAAATAGGCAGTAGGCGTTTTCTGCCAAAGGAGATTAAATGAAAAAAGAAAATACAGAAAATATATCTTTAATTACTCAAGATCTTGAAAATAAAATCAAAGATATTGAGAAATTATTAAACGATAACGCTTTAATGTCAGGTGAAATTGGAAACCATATGTTAAAGTCATTTAAAAGGGCTAATCTTATTATTGAATTGAGAAGATTTTTCGATCAACCGGAAATTAAAACTTTGGTTTTATCGATGAAAGATTCACAAATCGGATTTCTTACGGATCGCGATCCTGTAGCGATATATAAAGCGAAAAGTAAGGGAAAAACACTTGAAGAATATAAATGGCCGACGATCAGAGATTGTTGCATTGAAGCTTTATTATCCGGTTATCGTTTAGATAATAACGAGTTCAATATTATTTCTTCCAAAATGTATCCGGCTAAAAATGGATTGTATCGGAAGATTATCGATACCGAAGGAGTTAGTGATTTTAAGTTTAGTATTACTTCGTCAAAAGTAGAACATGGACAAGCTAAGGTCCAAGCTTTTGCGAAATGGAAAATAAACGATATTCCTCAAAATATCGGGTTAGGCGACGATCAAGCTGACAAGTGTTTTATTGTTGTTAAAATAGACAATTATACAACAGAAGATTCAATAGCGGGCAAAGCCGCAAGAAAATTATTCGCTCGTATTTTACCTCGACTTGGAGGTCAAATAACGCCGGAATCGGAATTGGATAACGAATTTATGGAACGATCCGCTACCGAAAGTCTAAGCGAAAAGCTAAAAAACAAAGAGTCGGAAAAGCCGGACGATCCCCAGGAAGAAGTAAAAGAATACGGAGAAGACGATATAACTATCGAAACTTCTATCGAAACTTCCGACAAAAAGCCGGATAAAAAAGAATCCGAATCAGCCGTCATAGTTTCCGAACCCGAAAATCTCGATCAAATCAAAGCCGATTTAACGTTATGGAACAATAGTAATCTGTTATCGAAAGAATTATGGATAAAATATGTCGATGCCGGTTCGGAAGGAAGATGGGACGACGTTTTAAAAATTCATGAAGACTTTAAAAACTCGTATGTCTTCAAACTGTCGGAAATCGTAGACGACGTAAACAACGCCTCCATAATTCAAAAGCTTATCAAAAACGGGGCAATCGAGAAACCGACTTCAAAACAAAACGTTCTACGCGCGAACGACGAAAAGACGGCAATGAAAGTCTATTTAACGATAATCGAAGAAAAGGAGAAAGAAGATGCTGGTACAAAATAAACCGAATGCAAGAATATTTGAATTTATAATTAAGAATTTTCAAGGAGTAGAAGTTCTCGAATACGAATTCGACGACTATAAACCGTGTATACTATACGGGGAAAACGGTTCCGGTAAATCCGATACTATCAACGCTCTCTATATGGCGCTCAAAGGAAGAAAACAAAGCGATCTTCCTACAAAAATCGATAACCCGGTAGGACCCTTTTCGACCGATAAAATAAAAAAAGCCACGGTAGATATCGGCATAGAAGGCGATCAAGAGGTATTGGAACTGGAAGGAGATTCCCTTTCGAAATTATACGTTCATTTTTCCGTCACCGAAAAAGGCACTGTCAGTCTTACCGTTACGGACGACAATACGGGGAAAAATTATACCACACCGCGCGAAAAAATCAAAAAATTGCTCGGAATGTTTCTCGATCCAGTAGAACTTGTCAATACATTAAACGAACCGTCTGGCGATCAAAAATTAGCCGAAAAACTGGCCGCTATGGTCGGAATAGATTTCGCTCCTTTCGTCAAGCTCGAAGAACAATTGTTCCAACAATTTCAAGACGAAAACAAAGAGTTAAAACGTCTGCAAGCAGAGTTCGACGCTCTGGACAAACCTCAACCGAATTGGGCTACTACATATGTAGATCCCGCTTCGATTTCAGATCAACAGCAAAAATTAAATGCTCTAAAAAGCCGTAACGAACAAAGAGTTAGGAATATCATTGAGCCTTACAAAGAACTAACAACGGCGGAAACGGCGGAAAAAGAAATCAATTCCGAAATCGATGGAATGAAAATCGATAAAGCTGAATTAGAAAAGCAAATTGAAGAGAAACGAACGAGGCTTGAAAACAATAAAGCCGATCTCGAAAAATTCAAAGAAGAAAATCAACCTGAAGAATGGTTGGGTACCCAAAATATCGAAGAAAAAATCAAACAATTGACGGAAGAATTAACGCTATTCCGCACTCACGAAAGAAAAGAAAGGGAAAAGAAAGAGATTATCGAGGAAAAATCTAAATCGATAGAAATCGAAGAAGAAAGACTTTCGTCGGATCGCAACCAATTGAAAACCAAAAACGATTTAATCGATAAAAAAGTAGCCGAGAAACTTACAAAACAAGCCTTAATCGATTCGATATCGTCGAAGATAGAAAGAGCGCATACCGATAATATAATGGAATCCTGGACCGGGGAGAAAGATCCCAATGGCATATTGTTT
>CP070742.1:279772-298574 GCA_020348065.1 Candidatus Zixiibacteriota bacterium | reverse complement strand
GGGTAATTCTGGCTAACACTGAAACCGGTCGGCAGCGAAGAGGTAGTTGAAGCATCACCGTCTTGCCTGGCAAAGAAGACGCCATCCGGATGAGCGGTCCGGTACCCTGCATACATGGGAGCGTCGATACGTCCGCCGGGGCCGTTGGCGTTAACAGCATAGGGTCGCATCATCTCGTTATCTTCGTGGTCAATGATATGGCAATGCCAGACATAACCGGGGCCGGTGCTGGGATCGAAATCAAAATAATTGGTTCCGGTCAGGTTGGCATCGGTAGGCGTCCAGCGAGCGATTACCGTGGTAACCTCTCCGGGATACATGATAAACGTATCCTTCCACCCCTGCTCATTCGGCAAAGCAGGCGTGGGTTGCCCTTGCAGGTAGGGATCGATGTTGGGATTACCGCCGAGATAAGGAGTCCAGTTCACGCCAGAGGGATCGTTACCCGTATTGTAATCGAGGGGAGGTCCCCAGGCATCCTGTACTCCCGGAAAACCTGCCGCCTGAAACGCCTGAGCGTAAATGCGGTTATAACGATTTACGTTGTATTTCTGACGGCTCAAAAGCTGGAATTGCACCAGGTGCAGATGAATCGGATGGGCATCACCTGTAAGGTTGATTACCTGCCAGATTTCCGTCTGCCCTTCGTTCAGGATCTCGGAAAACATGGTGGTCGAGCCGCCGGATGGATCCACAACAAAGTCGTTGTATGGACGGGTGGAATGGCCGCCCCACTTGGTGTTGTTTACCAGGGCCTCCAGCGGTCCGCCTATTCCCATGACTTCGTTCAGGGTCAACTGACGTATCTGGTCGACCGGAACAATTGGGGTCCCGGTATTGAAGTCGGCCAACTTCTCCAACGGCGAGGTGCGGCCGGTAATCATGCTGTTGTCAGGTCCGGTCATCTGTCCGTTGACAACAAACTGCATAATCTGGCCGACAGTTTTTGGACTGACAGTGCCGCCTTTTGGATATGGGGTTCTGGCTGAATTTCTGAGTGTCCAGACCGCGAACGGTGCTGCGGGATCCGGATTGGGCACGGAGCCGAAATCTATTATCAAATCCATACGTTCACCCGGCGCGATAACCAGCTTTTGCAGGCTGGGATCGATAGCGACCGGGAAATCCAGCAGGCCGCCGTCGGTTCCGATCTGCCAGATGATAGGACCGGGGAGACCGGTAGGCTGGTTTTGAAGCCACAGCTCATAGAAGCGGGCGTTGGAGCCGTTGAGCAGGCGGAAACGATATTTACGCGGCGCTACAGACAGGTGCGGCCAAGTTTTTCCGTTAACCGTAATGATATCGCCGATAAATTCCGGGTTCCACCAGGGATGTATCATAGGATTGGGAGCTATTCCGGGCCCGGCGGGGAAATAAAGCTCGCCGTTTTGATCGAACATGCGATCCTGAATTACAATTTCGATTTCGGGCAGATAAGCCGTGCCGTGAGGCACGCCGGTTACAGGGTCTATTTCCTGAACGGTATTGTCGCCCGACCATCCGGGAAGATTCAGCAGGTCCTCGGCATCATCCCTGAGGAAATAAAAGCCTGCCAACCCGGCGTAGACATTCAAACGGGTCAAACCGAGGGCATGGTCATGAAACCACAGAGTAGCGGCTTCCTGAGTATTTGGGTAATAATAGACATTGGTAAGTGCCCCATGCCCGCCAACCGTGCCAGCGGGAGTGTACCAGGCGTCAGGGCCGCCGTCCGACCAGGACGGTACTTCGCCGCCATGAAGATGGGCTACCAGAGGAACATCCCCGAGGTACGGATTCATGCTGTAATTGCCCATAGCCCAGTGCAAAGTCTGGTCCACCGCGAGGTTCACGGCGTCGTAACTTTCATTGATGTTATTCAAATAAAGTACGTTTAAAGGTACTCCTCTTTCGGCCTCTATCGTATGGGTCGGCCAGAGAGGTCCCAAGGTGGTAGTCCCATTGGAGACTCTGTAGGCCCACACATGCGTCAAGCCGGTTGTGGGCGATACGACCGTCCCGTTGGGCAACACTGTGCCGGTGGACAGGGCCTGCTGATTATGGGTGGTCATCTCAATGGTAAGGGGCGTACCCGGAGCAGTGGCGTCAAGACGCGCGGCGGGATAAGCGAAATGAGGAAGAGGATCAACATATTTAAGTACGCTACCGGGCGCCAGCGGAAGCTGTCCGGACCCGGGGAATTGAGCCATGACTGTCCCTATTCCCAAAACCTGAAAGACAATTACGGCCGATAGAATTAGAGCCGATTTTACAATAACATTGTAAAACTTCATTGAAAGAATCCTCACTTTCGTTACTTCTTTAACGATCAGTTAATTCAGCCTATTATTCCTTCATGGATGTCGGAAAATAGATCGGTTTGGAAAAGGCTTGTTTGCATGCACCTCCTCTCTTTTATCTAATTGCTCCCTGCGGTTTAATCAGGACGATAGTCCAGGAATACAATCCAATTGTCGCATCTCCAGCTAATCCAAAAGATAAACGATACTCATACCCACATTTTCCGGTATCTATCTCCCCTTCCGCCGATCATATGATCGCAACCGGTCTATATATATGTAATTTCTATTTCCGATTTGTGAAGTTGGTGAATACCGTACAATTCAATCTACCTCCGTTTGAACGGAATAATCTCCTTACTGACATGTCCTCAATCCGTTGAGATAAGGCACGTCATTCGCACTTAGATTCGGGGATCCACGCCAATCGTGGGCTCCTGGATTTTGAGAAATCCGGTTTTTCTGAGCTCACAACCAGATGCGCGCGAGATACAGAACGAAAGCGAAGTTTCTGAAGTTCCCGAAATGTTATATCTGACTTAACAAAATACTATCACCAGTCGCTTGCTTATTATATGGATATGCCAAAATTTATGCTACAATCTAAACCATAATTAACCGCATTAATTATATGAACTTAATTTTTATGAATGATTTATGATATAATAATGAATTACATAATTATTATCAATATTTTGCTCACTTCAATCCAAATAACGATATTTTGTATGTCGTATGGAATAGATTACAATATAGTCCAGTTTTAAAAATCCCCGATATTATATTGGCCAGAATTTTATCAAATTCGAAATCTCCTTCAGTTCGATCAAATTCGTAGGCTCCATATTGATTGACTGTAAATCAAGCCTGACGGAAAAAACTATATCCCCTCCCCCATTGTTATAAGTTGACTTTACACCGCTAAAATTTTAGATTACAGCCCATTATGAACATTGAAGAGTGTTTGATTTTTAGATAGATAGATGGATTAGAAAGGATATTTATGGTCGGAATAGTCGGATACGGAGCCTATATCCCCCGCAACCGCATCAAGGTCGAGGAGATAGCGAAGGTCTGGGGCGCCGACGCCCCCAGCTATAAGCGGGGATTGCAGCTTCGCGAAAAATCGGTGCCGTCGCCCGACCAGGACACCATCACCATGTCGGTGGAGGCGACCAAAAACGCCCTAAAGCGGGCCGGGATAGATCCCAAAGATATCGGCGCGGTTTATATCGGTTCCGAGTCTCATCCCTACGCGGTAAAACCGTCCGGCACGGTGCTGGCCGAGGCTATCGGGGCTACGCCGGACTGCCATTGCGCCGACTACGAGTTCGCCTGCAAGGCCGGTTCAGAGGGGATGTTCGTGGCGATGAGCCTGGTTAAAGCCGGAGAAATGAAATATGCTTTGGGAATAGGAGCGGATACCTCACAGGGAGCGCCAGGAGATGCCCTGGAGTATTCGGCGTCAGCGGGCGCGGCGGCGTTCATTTTCGGCAAACAGAACGTACTGGCCGAATGCCTTTACACCCATTCCTGGATGACCGATACCCCGGATTTCTGGCGCAGGGAACATCAGTTTTACCCCAGCCACGGAGGCCGTTTTACCGGCGAACCGGCATATTTCAGAACCATAATGGGATGCGCGAAGGCGCTTCTGGAAAAATCGAAAATGAAACCGGAGGATTTTGCCTACGCCGTATTCCATCAACCCAACGGCAAATTCCCCATGACCGTCGGTAAACGTATCGGATTCAAGACCGAGCAGATGGAACAGGGCTGGCTCTGCCCTACTCTCGGCAACACCTATTCGGGCGCCTCCCCTATCGGATTGACATCCATACTCGACGTCGCTAAACCCGGCGATCTGATTTTCATGGTATCGTACGGTTCGGGAGCGGGAAGCGACGGATTCATATTCAAGGCCACAGATAGACTGCCCGGTGTTCAGAACAGGGCGGTTCATACCAGAGCGATGCTCGATTCGGAAAGAAGGAAGTATCTCGATTACGGCACCTACACTAAGTTCAGAGGTAAGATAAAGTTAAGAGGAGAATGATCCACCAGGGTGGAATTAAGATATTCGGAGGAAAATCTATGAGAGATGTGGCAGTAATCGGGGTCGGGATGAATAGATGGGGCGAGCTCTGGAATGTCGCCATACGCGATCTTCTGGCCGAAAGCGTCCTTAAAGCCCTCGATGACGCCGGGATAGATTCGGTTGAGGCGATGTATATCGGATGTATGACATCGGGTTTATTCACCGACCAGGAGCACCTGGGAGCGATCGGGCCCGATTATTCCGGTATATGTCCGGTACCGGGAACCAGGGTGGAATCGGCATGCGCATCAGGTGGAGCCGCTTTCAGGGCGGCATACATGCATGTGGCCTCGGGAACGGCCGACATCGTCATGGCGGCGGGAGTCGAGAAGATGACCGACGTGGACGGTGGCGGCGCCACTTTTGCCCTGGCTACGGCCGCCGACCAGGAATACGAAGTCTATAACGGCATAACTTTCCCCGGCCTTTACGCCATGATGGCCAATCATCACATGAATAAATACGGTACCACCAGAGACCAGCTGGCGCAGGTGTCGGTCAAGAATCACGCCAACGGCTACAACAACGAACTGGCGCAATTTAGAATGAAAGTTACTCTGGACCAGGTTAAAAATTCGGTGATGGTTGCCGATCCCATGACTCTTCTGGACTGCTCCCCTATCACCGATGGTTCTGCGGCGGTTATTCTCTGTTCCCTGGACAAAGCCAAAGAGATAACCAGGAAACGCGTGGTGAAGGTAGTCGGTTCGGGACACGCGTCCGATACAATTCAGCTCGCTCAGCGCGACGATTTATCTTATTTAAAATCGACGGAACTGGCGGCGAAACAGGCGTTGGATATGGCGGGCAAGAAGATAACAGATATCGATTTCGCCGAGGTCCACGACTGTTTTTCCATAGCTGAGATAATGGTAATCGAGGCGCTGGGCATCGCCAAGGTCGGTAAAGGCGGGCCGGCCACTATGGATGGCGTGACGGCAATTGATGGCATGTTCCCGGTTAATCCATCCGGAGGCTTGAAGTCGAAAGGCCATCCCGTCGGAGCCACCGGCGTGGCGCAGATTGTTGAATTAACCGAGCAGATCCGCGGCGATCTGGATAAAAACAGACAGCTGAAGAAAGCTAACATCGGCCTGGCCCAGAATATGGGCGGAAGCGGGGCCAGCAGCGTGGTTCATATACTGGAGGGGGTGTAAGATGTCAGCGCCAAAATACTGGAGGGAGATGGCCCAGCGTTACCGCTTCGAGGCCGCAAAGTGTAAAAAATGCGGAAAGGTGTTATTCCCTCCGCGGCTGGCATGTCCGGCATGTAAATCCCGGGAATTCGAGAATACCAGAATCAACGATAAGGGTACCATTGAAACCTATACCATAGTCAGGATTCCCCCGTCGCAATTTACCGATGAGGCTCCCTATCCGGTGGCCATAGTGAATATGGGAGATAATATCAGGATCCTCTGCCAAGTAGCGGATTGCGAACCGGAGGAGCTTAAAATCGGTATGCCCGTGCGCCTTGAATTCAGGAAGATTCAGCAGGAAGGCAAATCGGGAATTCTCGCCTACGGGTACAAATGCGTTCCGGAGTAGGGATATATTGTGGTTATGATGTGTCAGGATGGATGTCTCCGCGGAACGCCGGGACGACATCCTGACACGACGAAAGGTCTATGACAGCAAACTGGAAAAATTTTTACAAGGATTGCGCTGTCCACCATTTAACTGGAACAGTTCACGGCTGGCAGCCAGTATTGCTATCCCCGGATATACTTTCGATATTTACAATTGAATTTAATCGCATGCTCCTGAGATGGCAAGTTCAGTTGTTCGGCTTTGTGATCATGCCCGAGCATTTTCATATGTTAGTACAAAGCAAGCAGGCAGAAAATATTTTGAAGTATATTCGTGGAGGAAGAAGGTCAATCTCCGTAAAAGTGGGGTGGTTAATTGAGGAAAACGATAAAACTATCACCTCATTCTATCCAAATCATGATATAGATTTATCTGTATTTTATTCAAAAACAGGCGGTAAATCGAGATTCAGATTTTGGAAAGAAAAACCCAGAGTTTTTTCTATTTCGAAGGAAGGCGACCTAACAAGGAAGCTGGACTATATTCATAATAATCCCGTTAGAAGAGGCTTGGTGAAGTCACCGGGAGATTGGGAGTATTCGAGTTTTAAATATTATTCCGATGGTAAAAAGGTTAGATTACCGATTTATGAAAGGTATCAGGATGTCATCCGTCTTTGACGGATATCCATCCTGATACATCAAGTGCAGGGGCCATGAGATAAAGAAATAAATTGATGTGTCAGGATGGATGTCCCTGCGGAACGCGGGGACGACATCCTGACACGATAAACAAGGAAAATAAGTGTTTCAGATAGAATCTAAGGTCGATACCAAAAGCGCGGAATTTAAGAAAAACCGGGAACAGAATCTGAAACTGGTCGCCGAGCTTAAGGAACGCCTTGCGCAAGTCGAGCAGGGCGGCCCGCCGCATGCCCGCGAAAAACACCTGAAGCGCGGCAAGCTCATTACCCGTGATCGGGTTAAAAACCTGTTCGACAGGAATACGCCGTTTCTGGAATTCTCCAGTTTAGCGGCTTACGATCAGTATGACAACGAGGCTCCCTGTGCCGGTATAATTACCGGTATAGGGGTCGTGCACGGCCGCGAGGTTTTGGTGGTCGCCAATGACGCCACCGTGAAAGGCGGCACCTATTATCCCATGACCATTAAAAAGCATGTTCGCGCTCAAGAGATAGCGCTAAAGAACAGGCTTCCCTGCGTTTATCTGGTCGATTCCGGCGGTGTATTTCTTCCCCATCAGAAAGATGTTTTCCCCGATAAGGGCCATTTCGGAAGCATTTTCTATAACCAGGCACGGCTTTCCGCACTGGCTATTCCTCAGATTGCGGTGGTAATGGGTTCCTGCACCGCGGGTGGCGCTTATGTTCCGGCCATGAGCGACGAGACTGTAATCGTCCGCAAACAGGGTACTATCTTCATCGGCGGTCCTCCCCTGGTAAAAGCAGCCACCGGCGTTGATGTCACCGACGAGGAGTTGGGCGGCGCCGACGTTCACTGCCGTATCTCCGGGGTATCGGATCATTACGCCATGAACGATGATCACGCCCTTCAGATTACGCGCAATATTATCCAGGCCCTGGAATCGCCGAAAAAATTCGATATCGGAAGATCGGAACAGAAGGAACCTAAGTACGATCCGGAGGAGCTTTACGGTATTATCCCCACCGAGACCAAGATCCCATACAATGTTAAAGAGGTTATCGCCAGAGTTGTCGATAACAGCGAATTCCACGAATTCAAGGAGCTGTACGGTCTGACCATTGTCTGCGGTTTCGCCCGGATAATGGGTTACCCGGTCGGCATAATTGCCAACAACGGCGTTCTCTTTTCCGAGAGTGCGGTGAAGGCCGCCCATTTTGTGGAGCTCTGCACCATACGAAAAATCCCGTTGATATTTTTGCAGAATATAACCGGATTTATTGTGGGCAAAGAGTATGAACATGACGGCATCGCCAAGGACGGCGCCAAGATGGTTCACGCGGTAGCCAATGCCGATGTGCCCAAAATAACCGTTATTATCGGCGGATCGCACGGAGCTGGTAATTACGCCATGTGCGGACGGGGTTACGATCCCAGGTTTTTGTGGATGTGGCCGAATTCTCGTATCAGCGTTATGGGGGGCGAGCAGGCGGCCAATGTTCTTCTAACGGTTAAGAAAAAGGGGCTGGAAGCGCAGGGCAAGAAAATGACCAGGAAAGAAGAGGAGGAGTTTCTCGCTCCGATCCTGCAGAAATACGAACACGAGGCCTCCCCTTATTTCAGCAGCTCCAGAATCTGGGATGACGGCATCTTCGACCCCGTGGATACCAGGAAGGTCCTGGGACTCTGCATTTCAGCGTCCCTGAACGCTTCCATCCCTGACCAACGATACGGTGTTTTCAGGATGTAGACCATATAGACTTAGAAGGCTTTATGGCTGATAAGTATGAGACAATAAAATTCGAGATAAAAAAGCGAGTGGGCTGGATAACATTGAATCGCCCGGAAGTCAGGAACGCCTTCAACAGTGTCATGATTTCAGAGTTATCGGCTCTCTTTAAAGATATAAACGAGAGAAAGGATCTGAGAGTGATCGTTCTTACCGGCGAAGGCAGTTCCTATTGCGCCGGGGCGGATCTGAAATGGATGGGCGACGTTCTCAATTATACCTATGAAGAAAATTACGAGGACTCCAGGAATCTCGCCACCATGTTTCACCGGATGTTCAGCTGTCCCCTTCCGACCATCGCCCGGGTAAACGGCCCCGCCATCGGAGGCGGGTGCGGGATGGTGGCCGTATGCGATATTGTTATCGCGTCGGAAAAAGCTGTCTTCAGCTTAAGCGAGGTGAAAATCGGCCTGGTTCCGGCCTGCATATCTCCTTACGTAATCCGCCGCATGGGCGATAAAAACGCCCGCGAATATTTTTTGACAGGTGAAAGAATAGACGCCCGGAAAGCGAAACAGGCCAATCTGGTCAATGAGGTAGTGTCCCCGGACAAGCTTGATGAAGCGGTAGACAAGCGGGTTAAACAATTAATCTCCAGCGGTCCTAACGCCCTGGCGTGGTGCAAACAACTGCTTCAGAATGCCCCTTCCATGCCCGAACCGCAGGTGGGAGACTATACTGCCGAAGTTATCGCCAAGCTGAGAATGGGCGACGAGGGCCAGGAGGGCATGAAAGCCTTTTTCGAAAAGCGCAAGCCGAACTGGTACAAGGAGTAAGATAACTGCGTGTCATAATTTATTATGACCGCTTAGGACATTTAACGTCATTGCGAGGAGTCCGAAGGACGACGAAGCAATCTCAAAATCGAGAATAAAAAAATGTCGGTCGATCAGTCTGAGGTGAATCTACCGACGGCTCTTCGGTGGGAGATAAGTTCTCCGCCTAAAGAAGTAAAAAAATGTTTAAAAAAATCCTGATTGCCAACCGCGGCGAGATTGCCATCAGAGTGATGAAAGCCTGCCGCGAGATGGGTATCGAATCGGTTGCGGTATACTCAACCATTGACCGCGATGCCCTGCATGTTCGCACGGCCGACGAGGCGATATGTATTGGAGAGGCCTCACCCAATGAGAGCTATCTAAATATTGACGCCATCATTAAAGCGGTTAAAGAAACGGGCGCGGAGGCGGTTCATCCGGGCTATGGATTTCTGGCGGAAAATTATCTCTTTGCGCAACGCTGCGAAAAAGAGGGAATCGTCTTTATCGGCCCCGATTCAAAGGCATTGAAACTGGTAGGCGATAAGGTGGCGTCGCGGGAGGTTACTGAAAAGGAAGGCATTACTCTTATACCGGGTATGAAGGATAAAAGCACCGATGTAAATGAATGCTTATCGGAAGCGGAAAAAATCGGTTTCCCGGTTCTTTTAAAAGCCTCCGCGGGCGGCGGCGGCAAGGGTATGCGGGTGGTCAATTCAAAAGGTGAACTTAAGGACGCCGTCGAGGCCGGTATGCGTGAGGCGCAGACGGCCTTTGGCGACCCTTCCGTCTACCTGGAAAAGTATATCGAAAAACCGAGACATGTTGAATTTCAGATTCTGGCCGATAACCATGGCAACGCCGTTCATCTCTTCGAGCGGGAATGCTCAATTCAAAGGCGGCATCAGAAGATAATCGAGGAAAGCCCCTCTACCGCTCTGGATGATGATCTCAGGAGAAAAATGGGCGAAACGGCCCTGAAAGTGGTGGAGGTATCCGGTTATACCAACGCCGGCACCGTCGAATTTCTCCTGGACGAAAACGGCAACTATTATTTTCTGGAGGTAAACGCCCGCCTGCAGGTGGAGCATCCTGTTACCGAGATGGTCTGCGGAATCGACTTGGTGCATGCCCAGATAAGGATAGCCTCTGGAGAAAAGTTGTGGTTTTCTCAGGGTGATCTTAGCCAGAGAGGGCACGCCATAGAATGCCGCGTTTACGCCGAAGATCCGGAAAGCAACTTCCTTCCCTCCGCGGGAAAGATCCTTTACATGAAAGAACCGACCGGACCGGGAATCCGCCATGATTGCGGAGTCTATTCCGGGTGCGTAGTTTCCGTATATTACGATCCGATTCTTTCCAAACTGATAACCTGGGCTCTCACCCGCGAAATCTGCTGCCGACGAATGGCGGCGGCATTGAGCGATTTTCCTGTTCTCGGTATAAAAACCGATATCGAGTTCTTACACGACGTCATCGTTCATCCGGAATTTTTGAAGGGAAACACCTTTACCAATTTCATCCCCGTCAATATGCCCGACTGGAAACCGGTTGTTGACGATGAGATGCTGAATAGATCTCTTTTATCGGCCGCGATTTATTCCGATAACGTCGGTAAACGGACGGTTGTTTCGGGAAAATCCGAGGAGTTCCCCTCGCCCTGGAGTACTCTTGGTGACTGGGAGATAGGAAAATAGCTGGATTGAATTATGGATTTTGAATATTCCTACGACGGTAAAACATTCCTGGTGAAGATCGACGGCGATTCCTCCGGCGGCTATAAGGCCGTGATAGCTGATAAAGAATACGAGTTCACCGCGTCGAATATTTCTCTCAACGAATTCTCCATATTATTGAACAGGAAAAACATGAAGGCCTATGTAGCCGAATCGGATGACGGGGTTTTTGTTCATATCGAGGGCCGCGTAATTAAATTTAAAAAACCGGGCGCCGGTAACGGTGGCTTCGGCGGCGCAGGCGGAGAATTCGGCGTTAAGGACGAGATAAGCACTCCCATGCCGGGCAAGGTGGTGAAGATTATTGTGAGCGAAGGGGATCGTGTCGAGGCGGGACAATCGTTGGTAATAGTGGAATCGATGAAGATGGAAAACGAGATAAAATCACCCACAGCCGGCGAGGTGGTATCGGTAAATTTCAAAAACGGCGATCTGGTGGAACCGGGCCAGACCATTATAAAGCTGAATCCTTCCGACGCGGATTAAGTTAGGTATAGAAAGCTATCTATATTATTAAATACCCAATCGTCTACGAGCGATCATCCGGGCCATGCCGTGCTGATGAAAATCCGATTGTACGCCGTGCGGCTTATCCCAGATCAGCCCCTCATGATAATGGATCATTTCCCAGCCATTGAAATATGACCTCAGTTCCCCTTTTTCAAAGAACCGGATCCTGTATTTCCGTTCGGGATGTTCTATTGTTAGACGCCTGCTGAATCCGCCGGCCGAATTTGCAGCGCTTAAAAAATGCGGGTCTTCTACTGTGAACAGCTGTGCCGAAAATATCCCGCCTGGCTTGACCAGCGATTTGAAATGCCCAATCCTATCGGGAATCAAATCGGGACTTAGATGCTGGATAACATTCATCATCAGCACGGCGTCGAATTGCCCCAGGTGATCGTGCGGTTCATGGGCGTCAAGCATGAGCAGGACCAGACTGCCATTTTCTTCGGATACAATCTCTTTCGCCCGCTTGAGACCGAATGACGATATTTCAGTAGCGACAACCTCAAAATCCAGCCTGGCCAGGAAGATGGCGTCACGGCCCTCGCCGCAGCCAACGACGAGTATTCGCGAATCCGGGCGGAGATAACTGCTTATTAGAGGAACCAGAAGATTGGGCTGTTCGCCCCAATAACTGCTGGATTTCGAATATTGGGCGTCATAATATCGACGGCATTTTTCTGTCGCTGATTCGAGATCTTTTAATTCAGTCCAAGCCATACCGGTATCAATACGATACAAATGCCGGTATTGTTCTACAATTTATGAAAATGTCAAGAAAAATCACTTCATAAAAAGCATTTTTCCGTTATGGACATAATTGCCGATTTTAATTCTATAAAAATAGACACCGGAAGACACGGGATTGCCGAAACTATCCGAGCCACTCCAGATAATTCTATGCGTCCCCGCTTCAAAATTGCCTCTTGCCAACTCGGTTATTTGTTTACCGGTAATACCATATATTGAAAGCTCAAGCTGAGATGGTTCGGCCAGCCCGAATTCGATAGTGGTGCCGGAATTAAACGGATTGGGGTAGTTTTGACGAAGCTCGAATGCCGTCGGTACCGGATTTTCGTCAACACCTATAGGCGTTAAGAAGATGGAATCCAGTTGGGTTTCGATAACAGCGGCGCCGTCGGAAAAGCTGAAATAATATGTGTGCCAACCGTCTCCGGGCCATGGAATTAGGATATCAAACATTGAACCATCGTTATAGGAATGATCCGTGGTTTCCATTGGAAACTCATCGCCGTCAAAAATACAGAAGTACATGAATGGAAGGTTGTTATCCTCATCGATATATTCAAAAAATCCTTCAACCGAAACGTTATAAATCGGATCCATTCCGAACACGCCGGCCGTAGGCGGAGTATTCTGCTCCGTATTCAGATACTGCGTCTTGGGAATAAAAGCCGACGGATAGGTGAAATCATTCAAGCTCGGCTGCAGTGAAACCACTGAAATAGTTATGCCGCCGGTGAGGATATACTCCGATTCGGGCGGCCACTGGTTCCAGTTGGGATCGAGAAGAAGATCCGAAATGGCGCAGGACATATGCAGGCTGTCTCCGGTGGTCTGATAATCAATACCCGCTATTCTTGTAAAAGACGTATCCCGTAGATCGACATGGTACAGACCGGGCGTGAAGACAAAAGGAACGCTGACATACACCAACGCCGTACCTGATAAGTCGGAGCTACCGGGATTATAAAGGGCAAAAGCGTAAGCGAAGAAATTAAAACCCTGGCTGGTGGGCCAGCCTCCGCCGGCGTTATTAAGCCTGACATAGATCCTGTCATCGGAATAGGAGATTGCCGAGCCGGTAATATCCAGCCATTCCCCTGCTGATCCCGGCAGAGTATCCCCCACCGAATCATCGGCCAGATCAGCGTATAGAATCGGCGGGGGTGGAAATTGGTTAGCCTGATTCTTGTAAGACTGCGTGATCAGAAGCGTATCGGCCTCCACCCGGCCGTAGAATTCGATTTCTCCCGTGGGATTCGAGTAGACCTGGACACCTTCGAAAGTATGTATATCATAGGGCGGTATCGGGATTTCGCTCATCGGAGTCGTATATTCGGTATTGGCTATTTTCGATTTCATCTCCGCGTCGAAAATCGGAAGGTTAAAAGGATCGATAAAATCGAGATTATACACTACCGAATCTCCAGGCGTCAGCGCCGACGACACCACGTAATCGATGGGCGCGGAATTGGCTGTCACGGCAACTGCCATAAATAAAACCATAACTGTAGCTGTCTTCATTTTACTACCCCCTTATTCCTCTTTATCCTGTTTCAGCTCAATTAAAATGCCTCCGGCGGAACGCGGATGAATAAACGCTATAAGCGAACCGCCCGCTCCCGGCCGGGGTGTCTGATCTATTAATTCTATATCTTTCGCTTTCAGTTCTTCCAGCGCTTCGACAATATTTTCCACCGTAAGACAAAAATGATGAATGCCCGGACCCCTCTTCTCCAGAAACCTCGCCATACTGGAATCGTCATTCAGAGGTTTCAAAAACTCCAGCTCGCAGTTCTTCAGATCTATAAAAGTAAGACTGGTATTGTCGGTCGCGCTGATTTCAATTTCACCGGTCTCCAGATCAAAAAGCTTCTTAAATATATCAGAATACCTATCGAGATCGTCCACCGCTATCGCGATATGATGTATACCCCTTATCTTCATAATACTAGGTTCTCCTTGTATTCACCCCATATTTCCCTCAAAACTCCGCAAATCTCTCCCACCGTAACCATCGACTCCACACAATCGATCACGACGGGGATTATGTTCTTATCCGAATTGGCCGTATTTTTTAATTCTTCAAGGCGTTTCCCGACTTCAGATGAATTTCTCTTTTTCCTGATAGATTTTACAAATTCGATCTGTTTTTTTTCAAGTTCCGGATCTACCTTCAGGAGATTCTGCGGCTCTTCGGAATCAGAAATAAACTCATTGACTCCAACCACGATTTTTTCCTTAGATTCCACCTGTTTCTGATATTCATAGGCCGATTTCTGTATTTCGGTCTGGAAATACCCCTTCTCCACCGCTTTTAATGCTCCTCCGAGCTTGTCGATTTCCGAAATATACGACTCGATTTTTTCGACCAGTTCAAGCGTTAAATTTTCGATATAGTACGACCCGCCCAGCGGATCCACCGTGGTGCCGGCGCCGGATTCGTGCGCGATTATCTGCTGAGTTCTCAAGGCGATGGTTGCTGATTTTTCCGACGGCAGCGCCAGCGCCTCATCCATGGAATTGGTATGCAGAGATTGTGTACCTCCCAGTACCGCGGCGAGAGCCTGAACGGTCACCCTGGCAATATTATTTTCCGGCTGCTGGGCGGTCAACATGGAACCCGCCGTTTGCGTGTGAAAACGGAGCATACAGGAACGGTCGTCTTTGGCTTTGAATCTATCCCGCATGATCCTGGCCCACACGTATCGTGCCGCCCTGAATTTGGCGATCTCCTCAAAAAGATCGTTATGTGCATTGAAGAAAAACGATAGCCGTGGCGCAAACTCGTCAACCTCAAGCCCCGCTTTCAGGGCATGTTCCACATAGCAGATACCATCCGCGAGGGTGAAAGCGACCTCCTGGGCCGCCGTGGCGCCGGCCTCTCTTATATGATAGCCGGAAATCGATATCGAATTCCAGTTGGGAACATACTCCTTGCAGTATTTGAAAATATCGGAAACCAGGCGTAACGACGGTTTTGGCTGAAATATGTAGGTCCCCCTGGCGAAATATTCCTTTAGTATATCGTTCTGTACTGTTCCTTTAAGCTTGTTCAAAGATACATTCTGCTTCTTTGCAACCGCGATATAAAGAGCGAGAAGTATAAACGCCGTGGCATTGATGGTCATGGAAGTCGAGACTTTGTCCAGAGGGATCTTATCAAAGAGAATTTCCATATCGGCCAGAGAATCGATGGCCACGCCGGTTTTGCCCACCTCGCCCGCCGCCATGGGATGGTCGGAATCATAGCCTATCTGGGTGGGAAGATCGAAAGCGACCGATAGCCCGGTCTGACCTTTTTTCAGAAGATACCTGTATCTTTCATTGGATTTTTTCGCCGTGCCGAACCCGGCGTATTGACGCATGGTCCAGAATCTCTCACGGTACATCTCCCTATAAATACCGCGCGTGAATGGATACTCCCCGGCATCGGATTTCAGATGATCGATATTTTCAATATTAGAATAAATCCGTTTTATCGGAATGCCTGAAGATGTTTTTTTCTCATCCATTATGTTTTCCTTAGAGTATTAATATAATAGAAATTCCAGGAATAGGTATAAAAAATAGGTCGCTGTTAACCGTTTTAATTGAATTTAATATATGTAATTGGTTATAATATCTTAAAAAGGAGGTTGTAATGGGATACGCAGGAGGAGCGGCCGGAGGCGTTGCCGCCGCGGCCGCCATCGCTAATGCCGTAAAAGCGTGGGGGGCCATTATTCGAGTCGAACCCAGGGATTTTATCAACATCGTCACACGGGCCGAAAATCCGCTTATCGTGATGACCGATAAATCGTTCTGGTCGGGATATAAATATCTTTCCAGCTATAAAGGATTGATTTTTTACACCAAATCGGCGGAAAAATTGAATCTTCCGGGCGATGCGGAAATTATCGCCGCCCAGAAAATCTGGATTCCATCATAATATATGATATCAGAAGAAAGTCGGGAGAAGATCCGATCCGATCTCGAAAAAACCATAGGCGTCAGGATCTCAAAGAAAAAGATAAAATCTATCGGCGTAAATCCTCGGCAGAGATCTATTCCGAAAATGGTTATCCGGGTAGGCAAAAAATACGGCGGCCTGGAACCGGGCGCTCCGGAAGAGGAGATTATAGCGATCTTTGAATCGACTTTGTTCTGCGTCTGCACGCCATCACGGGGAACAGGCGGCAATCCCCCCTATTACTTTCTCCGGGAGGACGTATTCTCGGTCGAGGAAATGAAATAAATTAAAGCCAGAAATATATTAAAAATCGAAAGCTATACTCTCATCTTTCTCAAAATTGAAGTGATAATTATATCCTGAAAGCTGTATCTCCCTTTTGGAAACCATATAATAATCCATATAATAAGCCGATTTCCCCCGGGGCTTAAAATGAATCACGTCAAACTTAAATTCGTATTGGCCTTTTTCCCTGATGTCTTCGCCGTCCGGATTCCTAATCCATAGCCGGTAATTTTCTATGTCGAATTTCATAAATGCCGGATTATCGCTCTCGCCTTTTCTTACTCCCGCCCAGGTACCCAGCGGCGGCAGCTGACGCGGCGGCATACCCGCATTTGGAAATCCCTCCTTCACCAGTTGTTTCATATTCTCCTTTTGATCCGAGGGCGAAACTCCCGGGGCGGCCATATCCTCCCTGACCAGCGTGTCTAACTCTTTGCGGTTTTCGAGGGCCTGCCGTTGTTGCTGCTTCCATTCGGGTATTACCGTATCATAACCCTTTTCCGACAGCTTACCCCAGATTAACAATAGTAAGACAAATGTAACCGTTAACGCTGCCGCGACTCTGTGATTGATCATAATCCCTCCCCCATTCGACTATTCTCGATATCGGAAAACCGCAGTCCTTTCAAACAAAATAGCGATTCACCGTGATATCGATGTTCGGGATGAAACATCGATGACAAGGGGAGTTCACAATAGTGTCCCTTTTAATCTATTGAATAATAATAAGTTGCATAGTTTTTTAAAAATAGGGTCTTGTCAAAAATGAGAAATATATTAAATTGGTAATGAGACTGGTTTAGATTAATAACTGGAGAGTCGAATGAGAACCACGCAATTTGTCATATATTTTCTTTTATCCTTTGCGGTGACCTTCGTAGTTAATACGGTCGCTATTTTTATTTACAATGTGCTGGCTTTCGGGCGCGGCGGATTCAACTGGGAGATTACCTTTTTATTCGCATTCACGCTGGGGCTTTTTTTCCCTATCATGGATCTGATTCTTACAAGCAAGAGGGACATCAGATAACTTTCATGTTTCGGGAATTATATTTTTCGATTTTATTGACCGTTTTGGATTTTGAAAATATAACCAGAACAAATCTATGATATCAGAAGACTATTTAAAAGATTCTATCTCGCAATTTCGAAAACATAAAAAACTTGTGGAAAAAGCTTTGAGCCAGGTTTCCGACCGGGATTTTTTTCGCGAGCCTGGGCCTGAATCAAACAGCATCGCCATAATGATCAAGCATATGGCCGGAAATATGCGTTCCCGCTGGAGAGATTTTTTAATCTCCAATGGCGAGAAAACGGATCGCCACAGAGATACCGAATTCGAGATTGAGCCCGACGATTCCAGGAAGACGATTATGATCCGATGGGAGCGGGGCTGGAAATTTCTTTTCGATTCTATTGAACCGCTAAAACCGGAGGATCTCGAGAAAAAGATTACGATACGAGGCGAGCCGCATACGGTTGTCGAGGCGATCAACAGGCAGATCAACCACAACGCCTATCATATCGGGCAGATTGTTTACCTGGCGCGGCATTACGCCGGTGAAAAATGGGAAACCTTAAGCGTCCCCAAAGGTAAATCCGAGGAATTAACCAAAAAAATGCGGGAAAAATTCAAGTAATTCAGACACTATCTTATTAATTAAACTGCGCTTCCGGGTCACCCAACTCGAAAATGTTGATTATCCCCGATATGGATTCAATATAGCGCTTATTGAAAGAATGCCCCGATTGGAAAGTTGGGACTATTAGAAAATTCCGTAAATCCGCGCCGTCGGGAACCCATTCCCGACGGAATCCACGGTCAGGAAGGGGTGTTCCTGACCGATCTTCAAACTTCCATAGTCGCTGAATGCGATTCTTACGAGTCGATTATCGCCATGACTGCACCGAGTGTCATAATTTATTATGATCGCGAACCCGATTGTGCTCGGAATAAATCGCGACGCACGTCTGCAATAAAATATATTCCTTTATCCCGGAGAGTCAGACACGGCTTCGTGCTCTATTTTAATCCTCATCTTCCTCATAATCATCATCGATGTCGCCAGGATCGTCGTCTTCTTCATCTTCATCCAGGATCTGCTGGTCGCCAATTATTTTACCGTCGGCAGCGATTATTACCTGGTAAACCATCTCTTCGTTATCTTCCTCGATCACGACGATCACTTCATATTCGGTTTCCGATCCCCGTGTTATCATCTCCGCTTCAGCGATTTCCCCATCCGGGTAGGAAACGGCTATTGCGTCCGCTATCGCCTGCGCAAGAGAGTCCACGTCGATCTCTTCTTTCACTGCGTACAGCGAACCGTCGGCGAGATATATAACTTCCATCTCCCCCTGGCCACATTCAATCATATAATGGGCAACGCCATCGATCTCCTCTGTCTCGATCCCGGTTATGCCCATTTCGGGATAATCCTCGACGAACGCTTCCATAACCG
>CP070742.1:273254-279672 GCA_020348065.1 Candidatus Zixiibacteriota bacterium | reverse complement strand
TTCCGATAGCAGCACTTATAACGCCATAAGACCCCAGGTAAGCGCCTGGGGGGATAACGTTTACGTGGTTTACAGGGCTTGGCGGCCATACGAGGGGATATACCTGAAGCGCAGTACAGACAGGGGGGCAACCTGGCAGGAAACGCAGAGTTTGTATTACACGGCCAGGAATTATGGGGGGGTCCCGGTTGTAACTTCCTCTAACAACAACGCTTATGTTGTCTTCCGTATTACTGTGGATCTTGTACCTCCGGGAGACGCCGATTATTATATGGTCAAAAGCTCTGATTTTGGTGTTTCTTGGAGCGATACAATGTTTGTTTCGGATACTATTGCCTCCGGATTGGGCCCCGATTTGACTCTTAATGGTGGGGGATTGCATTTAATAAGGGGGAAAAACCTATCCTCCGCAGTCACAGAGATTCTCTACAATCGCAGCATCGATGAAGGCGACAACTGGGAAGGGCCATATCTGCTATCCCATTACGACACCAGCGGATCATTCTGGCCGCAGATAGCCGCCTGGGATGACTCCAACGTGATAGTTTCCTGGACTGATTATAAATACTCACCATATGCCTGGACCGGGGACGCCTTTATCTGCAGAAGCACCGATAACGGGGAGACCTGGGGCCAGCCTGTCCAGATGACCGATCTGCATCTGGTGAAAGCCACTGATATTTCAGCCGATGCGGATACAGTATTTTTGGCATATTCTGATTATAGATACGGAGATAGGGAAATAATAGGCAACATTTCATATGACGGTGGGAGGACCTGGGCGGGTGAGGTGCGTTTGACTGAAGCCCTTGGGCAATCGGTTGAGCCGAGTTGTGAGTTACGCAATGGTATTGCGCATCTGACTTGGTGCGACGGTCGCCTCGATCCCGAATGGACATATTATGAGGTTTACTATAAACGGGGTGATTTACTGACAAGCATATCGGAGCCGATCGGAAATATTCCGAAATCAGATAGGATAGTTAACAGCTATCCCAACCCGTTTAATTCCTCAACAACCATAACAGTCAACTATTTGGAAGGAGGTGATGTGAGCATAAGGATATACAACATAACCGGCAGGCTGGTTAGAGAGCTTGAAACAACAAACAAAGAGGGAGGTGAAATAAAAGCGGCCTGGGACGCACGAGATAACTCCGGCAAAGCGGTCTCTAGCGGAGTCTACTTCGCCAGGGTATCGACGCCCCAAGCCGTAAAAATCAAAAAACTTCTGTATTTAAGATAACGCTAACAATTATAAATGTCAAGGAGGGTTTATGAGTTCCCATAAACTCATGGTTATAGTATTGCTGTCCCTGATATGGATGGCAAACACAACATACGCCGATTGGCAGCCCTATTCGGAACCTGTTAACGGCCCGACATACGGCACCTCTGACGGCCTCTCGGCGGTGGAGTGGAACAGTTCTATTTACCTGTTTTCGGCCGATTACGACGCCGGCATCTACTATTCGACGAATGAGGGCGAATCCTGGGTTTTGGGCGATGCTATTAACGGCACTAACGCCACCTTCATCATCGCCGATCCATATGTTCCCGGAAATGTATACATTGCCCGGGATGCCGCAGGCGACGAAGGTTTCTGGGTAAGTGAAAATGGTGGGCAAACATTTACCGATCGAAACGGTTCCGGGCAAAATTTACTCACCAACACCTCGATCACCTCGATATATATCGACGCGAATTCGCCCTATGATGTCTATGTCACGTGTCGGGCAGTATCGGGAGATAATCAAGAGAGGATATTTGTGACCGATGACGAAGGAGAAACTTGGAAAGAAACCTTTGAGAGTTTTCCCAAATCAGACGGCCCGTATGAGTTGGATGTTACGGCGATGTACATTGAGCCAGGCGACGCCGACGAAATATGGGTCGGATCGAGCTTATTATCCTATCCTGCCGTTGATTTGGCAAATCTGGGTGTGTGGCATAGTACAGATGGCGGAAATAATTGGGATCAGGTATTGGGGGGAGTGCCCGTGGGGGCATATTATCCTATTCACGACATAAGAAAAATAATTCAAAATCCTGAATTCCCAACCGTAAAGGGTCCTTATTGTTACGTGAACACACAAAGAGTGGATTACATACAACAGCATATTGATATAGCATTATTTAAGAGGGGCGAGGAAGTAAATGATGATTTCGACTGGGTCTGGACAATTTACGGGTACCATCAGGAGAATGAATGGGGTTATTTTACTGATTTCGACGTGATAAAGACCCCTGACCCCGATAATTCTCTATATTCTCTTCTGGCATTATCTCACTCGTGGTCGGAAGGTGATCCGGAGCCGTTATTCGAACCAGGAATATTAAGAATGGAACTTCCCGGAACGCCGGCCCTTGACATGGATAATATAAGCGATGGGATTTATCTACCTTATGCGACATCTTTTGCGAAAGATCCGGATGACGTTACCGTATTATATACTGGTACACGCGGAGGGCCTTTCGGTGAATCTTCTTATGACTTTTATGGAGGGGTATATAAATCCACAGATTTCGGCGCATCCTGGACCGAAAAGACTGAAGGCATGCATACTTGTTCCTCCCTGGATATAGAATATTTTTCTAATACAATCTGGGCTGGCGGCACTCAGCCCGATCCTGGTGAAGACGGCAATATGCTTACATTGAAAGAATCTGGAGAAGACTGGTCCAATAGATTTATGGTAGATGATAATTCTCTTAGGGATTTCATTACTACTGGAACTGGTCAGTACATAGCAGTGGCTGTTGGCGGAGGGGAGAATGACGAGGATTCGATTTATGTAAGCGAAAACCGGGGTGAATCTTTCACTGCAGAATATGGTTATTACAGCGATCCTTACATAGGCAATGTATATGGTTTTGCCCGTAGAAATCTCTATATATATGCTACTCTTGATGCCGGTCCTAGGATTATTAAAAGGGGTTTTAATCCCACTGAAGATACCTGGGAGGAATTTGACGATGGCTGGCCATCAGGAATCGGTGATGAAGCGATGGCAATTGACGCTTCTCAGCCGGCTGATATTCTATACGCAGGATCCAAAAGCCTGGGATTATATAAATTGGATGAAGACGATCCAACCCCGGAGTGGGAATCGGCCGGCCTGAACGATGTGAATTTTAACATCGATGACATTGCGGTAATCGAGATCTTTTCGGCAGCCACCGCTGACTCTCTGTTTGTGGCAGGTAAAGATCAGACCCCGAACTACCGTCTTCTGAGATCGCTTAACGGCGGAACCAGCTGGGCTTACTCCGAAAATGGTATTACCCATAAAAACATCAAGGGTATGGAAAGCCACCCGGATCACAGGTCCGTCATTCTAGCGACGTCTTTGGAAGGTTCCAGCACGCCGCACGTATACATTACTATCAATGGTGGATCAGATTGGACTGATTTTTCGGGCGGCTTGAATCCGGCAGTTCTCAATTCAATAAAAGATATTGAAATCGGCCCAACCAACCCGACTACCCAAGGGCGCATACTTTACGTAGGAACTGATAACGGCATCTACGAGACTAACCTAATAGTATTCGATGAAAACATTGCATCAAACACCACGTGGTCTGACGATTATCCTATTTTCGTGATCGGGGATATAACCGTGAATAGCGGTGTAACCTTGACAATAGAAGCGGGGGCGGAGATTTATTTTGCGCCCGAGTTTGACGTGAACGGGAGCGGCTCGGATCAGAATTCATGTGAGCTAATAGTCAAGGGCACGCTAATGGCTCAGGGATCGTCGGGCGATTCGATAAAATTTATTCCGGCATCCGACAATCCATATCCCGGCGATTGGGTAGGAATATTCCTGGACTCCAGCGCCTCTGCTGAAATGAGTTACTGCAGTGTTCAGTATAGTGATATAGGGATAGAGATGAGAAAAGACGCGGAGGCTGTTGTCTCACACAGCCATATCAGCAATCACTCTTCCATGGGAATTTACAACTATCAAGGGGATCTCAAGCTGGCCGATTCTTATATCTCAAATAACTGGACTTACGGACTGTACGGTTACATGGCAATAGATTCTGTCTCCAATACCACCTTTCATAAAAACAATTCTTATGGGATCAGATTGAGCGGCACAACGTCATCGAATGATGACTCTTACATTAATAAAGTAACTGTTACAACCAACGATACGAGCGGCATGGGCGGTACTCAATATGGAATTTACATTGAGGACAACGATTACATCTCTATAGATAGTTCCGAGGTACGATATTATGACGAGGGGGGTATAAAGCTGGATAACTCGGACGCGCTTGTTCTTAATTGTACGTTTACAAGGGCAGGTTTATACGGGCTTTATTGTTTGGCATCTTCTCCAAAAGTCAGAGATTGTCTGTTTGATTCGCTCGATGTTGATATTTATGATTTCTCTTTTGGTACGGGTGCAGCCGATTTGGGCAAAAATACTGAGGGCGAATACGGGTATAATTCAATTTTGGATTCGAACGGTAAAGGCATCTGGTTAATCTATTTTAGCGGATTCACGATGAATCCGGAGGAGGGTGACGATCTCTATGCCCAACAGAATTGGTGGGGAGATCCGGACGGTCCGGATACGTCGAAGCTTTACGATAGGCCACCGTTATTTAAGATGTACTACAAACCTTATTTAGAGGAAAATCCTCAGGCGAAATTGGCTTCACAATTACCGCCGCAATTTTCGCTCAGCCGGAATTATCCAAACCCCTTTAATGCTAACACGATTATTTCGTTTTCATTAGATAAACCGGAAAAAACGGCGCTTACGATTTACAATGTATTAGGTCAGAAAGTTGCGACTCCGGTTGATGAGATGCTGGATGCCGGCAGCCACAGCGTCATCTGGGACGGGAGGAACAGTTCAGGGTCGCCGGTCGTGTCCGGTATTTATTTCTACACAATTCAATTCGGCGATCACTTTGATTCAAAGAAAATGCTTCTTTTACGATAGGAGGGAAAAATGCGGTATTTAATTGTAATTACGATATTGTTGGCGATCAGCTCGGTCCTTTACGCCGCGGAGACCTCCGTCGGTCTGAACGCTTGCGTCGTTCTGAATGATTCCGGAGATGAAACGGCTGAAAGTATTGTTGTCATGCACTTTGATCTGCCCGGAGCTGTTTCCGGTAAGGAAATTATCTACGTCGAATTAAGTTTTTCCTTTTCCCTTCAAGATCAAAATGACAGCGCCCTTTATGAATTCATGATATTTCCGGCTACCGATCAGTGGTCGGAAGAGACAATCGACTATGAAGAAGCTGTAGATGTGGCCAACAGCATGATGAGCGGCTCATACACGGTCAGGTTGACCAATCAAAACGAGTTTCATGTAGATATCACCAATTTCGTTATGGAGGTGGTCGGGGAACAGCGGACAAATTACGGATTGATAGCAATCACAGATCTTCTGGGGGATGACAATCTTCGACTGCCCGCGAATATAGGAAATAGCATCAGAAATTCAGCCAGCGTGAGGATAGTCTACAAATAGGCTTTTCAAATAGGCCCCTTAAGGAAAAGCCCCGGCGTTTGCCGGGGCTTTTTTATAATTCCCTATGACGCTGAAAATGATGGCCGACGAGGATGAAAGCGTACGGGCGGAGTTTCTGAGGTGATCTGAAGTATTCCCTTGTTTTCCAATGATTTGGCTGATTCTGTTGGAAAAATTTAGAAAGAGATGTATGTAATAAAAGACTTAATACACAGATAAACTGTTATGAAGTTTATTCTATAAAACAGTGTTAATGAATAATGGAGTTTGACGTTATTAGGTAGCGAATAGCTATTCCTTAATCTTTTATCTCTGATTGTATGAAGTCAGCAAGGTGTTTATTCCCGACATTTATGGATATTAGTAACGCGGATGCAATATCATCCGAATACTGATTGAAATTTCGCAATTCTTTATATGTTCTTGCTCTATTGTAATAAGCAAGTGCCAATGTTGCCAAGTCCAGAGTTTTTTTCCGTAATCTAATGCTTTCGCTGAAGAGTTCTAGGGCAGAGTGATAATCACGTAACTGAAATTTCAAGAGTCCTCTATTGCTTAGTGACCACCCTCGGACAATTTCATGACTATCACCATACTTAATTGGAAGTGACATTAAGTACAATTCCTCGGCTTTATTAAAATCATCAATTATCTGAAACCATAATGCTTTTACATCAATCACAGCCGCACTAGCACCGGAGTGTGCAATCTCGATTTTATCAATATTCTTAAAATGTTCTTCAATGCGGTTTTGAGCGGTTCCCGTCAGATGTTTTCTTGCCAACTGTTGACAAGCAACTGATCCTATAGCATATCTAGCTACTATATCCTTGGGAATTACTCTGCCTAATTCTCCGAGCACTAAATCTGAAAGAATGTTGGGGATTAACTGAATCTCGTTTAGGTCAAGCGCTCTC
>CP070742.1:267927-273154 GCA_020348065.1 Candidatus Zixiibacteriota bacterium | reverse complement strand
CTCTTCAAGCAATTCCTGAATATACTTGTCGATAGGTTCTTCGCCGTATCTCGTCGCCGCGCCGGAAGTGGAAATCGAGACATGCTTCGCCATGTCGTCGTAAACGATTTCGTAGGGATTCAATCCGGGATAATACCAGCTTTCCATATCCATATGTTGTATTCCGGTATGAATGCCTTCGATGAATATTCCGGCATGAATATTATTAACATCTCCGCATGATTGGCACATTAGGCAACCTTGAATAGTAGGATTGAAGGTAGTTTTTTATTAAAAAGCGAATAAAACGATTTTCCCAAATAAGTTTTAAGAACTTTCTCGATTTTCGGTTTTAATTTATTAAAATTTTCCTCGCTCCAATAAGCTTCTTTGCTGTAATAAGATTTATTTCCGTCGTTCAACGCGGCGTATTGCTCGATCATTCTAGCGAATACTTCGCAACTCCTTGACCAGTAAGCGCTTGTCGTTCTCTTTCCTTTGATAAAACTTTGTCTTCCTTCGGCCGTCATCTGTCCGATATCCGTATTAGTCAATTCGGAAGCGTAATAACCTCTACCGTTTCCTTCTTGTCCATGTTTCGTTCCGATCACGTCGTCGACAAAATGCGCGAATTCGTGAGGAAGAACATTCCTTAAACCTGATCCTGCGACAATAGTCGATTCCGTTGGAACGTATAATCCATCAGCTTTCGTTAAGAACGCTTTTTTATTGCCGGAAAAAGAGACCTTTAAATTTCTTTCCTCCGCGAACGATTTTAATAAGTCCGGGCTTCCGATTGAAGTATACGTATGTTCTAAAGCATCTCTAAGCATATTGACTTCTTCGTCGTCCATTTTATTGCCGTTTTGACGTTTGATTCTGACCCCGTATTCTCCTTTTAACGTATCTTTGGCGTTTTTTTCTCCGAAAGACGTTTCAAGGCCTTTTAAATAAGCTTCGTAATAAGAAGACGATATCCGTTCCCCAAATGCTCGATTGTCTTCGCGATGGATGCCGATTTGTTCTTTAACGCTTCCGCCCAGATTTTTTTCGGGAATGACATATCCTGATGAAAATCCCCTAGTATTAGTCGAATTATAATAAGCGAGAAGATGTAAAAATCTCGGAACGTTCAAATTAGCGCTTATCTTGGTTTCGGGAGCGTCATAATTAGCTCTAAAGTTTAATTCGGCGTAAATCGTATTTGTTTTCGGATCGTATTTAGCTTTCTGGAAAAAATTATGCCTATGATACGAAGAAGCCGAGTTTATTTTATTTATTAAATCCCGATCTTCGTCGGATAAACTGGAATATTTGGTGTAAACTTCTTTCTGCACGTTTATTTCGTCTCTCCACGATTGCCCGGTTTTTACTTTATCTTTATTGGGAGTGATTATATAAGTCGTTTTTTTGCTCGATAATTTTTTGGGCAGCGGGTCATCCTTTTTGTAATATCCATAATATTTAGTTGCGTTAAGCCTTAAATAAGCTTTACCGTCGATTATCTGATATCCCGCGTCGATTTTCGGTTCGATATAATGATATACGGTGGAAGAACCGTCTCTTTTTTTCGCAAATTCCTCGCTTCGTTTATGCTCATTTTCGACACTGCTGATAATCTCCTGTTTCTCTTTCAGAAACGTATTAACGGCATCTTGAAGCGGTCCGGCGTTCATCCCCGTTTCCAGATCGCGCTTAGTGAATTTAACGAACCCGGTCGATTTAAATTCCGGCATCGAAATAATACCCCTAGGTTCGTCCGAATAATCGTAATGAGTCGTATTGTCGCCTTTTTTGATTTTTGGTTTCCAGTTTTTGAGATCCGGTTTTTTTACTTCGGCGGTTTTAACTTCCGGTTTTTCTTTGGGGACTTCAGCGTATTTTTCCCTGGCTTCTTTCGAAGCTTGCAAAAAATCTCCCATGCTGGCTTTTGGATTTTCTTTCATATACTGTTCGCGGGCAAGCTTGCCAATACGAACTTTTTCTTCTTTTGTTTTAGCGGCATAGTAATCTTTAAAATACTGATCGGACGTTTTTTCTTTGGGAACTTCTTTTTTCTCGACTTTCTCGACCTTTTCAGCTTTCCTTTTTTCCCTGGCTTTTTTCGCTCTTTCTTCTCTCGCTTCCTGTCCTAATTCTACATGCCGCTCGTGCAGCATCATCTTATTGCTTACGTGCTCCAATTTCTCTTTAAGATTTTCGTGATGCCGATCTATATGATGTTCGTCTTTGACATGGATACCGCTCTTGGTATGCGTTTCTTTCTTTTCCTTGGCTTCGGCCAGTTCTTTTTTATGCCGTCTGATTTCTTCGAGATCGTCTTCGAGCTTTTCTTTTTCTTCGTGAAGCTTTTCTTTCACTTCTTTATAGGTTTTATATTTTGTCCAGGGACGTTTGATTTTATCTGAAGCTTTGAATTCCTTCGCTATTCTTTTATCGGTATAAGCTTTACGCTTAACGATTTTTCCTTTTTTCGTCGTATAGGTAGTAGCTCGAACGAAGGCTTTTTCCAGTATTTTTCCTAGAACAGGGACAACTAATATTTCCGGTATTTTGTAAGTGAGATGCATCGTTATTCCTCCTTTTTTTATTTTTCTTCTATCAAATCATATTGCGCGTTTAAAAGCAAAACAACTTTTAATTTTATATTTTGTTAATTTTTTGTTTGACATTTTTTTTAAAATGTGAGACGGTAGATTTAACAAAACACACACAAAGGAGAAAACGATGATAATTATGGAGAAACTTCAAGACAATAAGTGGTTAGCCGAGCGTGAAAACGCTGGCTGGAATTACCGTATCATTTTCAGATGCGATCAAGATCTTGAGATCGGAAAATCTTACGATAGATCTTCCGGCTTTGAAATTGATTGCATGATTTCTCTCTGTGAGATCTGTTCTGAGCTTTTAGGCAATAAACATGACGACCAGGTAGAATACGAAGAGCGTTTAAAAGAAGATGTTATCGCTGTTTTAGCCGGCGATTTGGAATTAAACGAATTTAATGAATTGTATGAAGATTATAAAATCAATTAATCGGGAACCCTGCTTAAAAAGGAGAAAGCATGAAATCAAACATTGAAATTCGAGAACAGAGAAATACAACGACTGGATTGATGTCGTCGCATAAAAACCTGGAAAAAAACATCTTAATAAGAATTGCCATTCATGATACATCTGATGATAATATCGTCGCGCTGGTCGCTGTCTCGGCGCAAAATTTTTCGCGCATAAAGTGCATTCCAATAGTTTTTGTCGACAAAAATGAATACTTGGATTCGCCGGAAGATCCGTACGACGATCTTGTTTTCACAAAATGGGCTTTTGATAAATGCGGCATTGAATGCTTCGATTAAAATAACCGACTATCCGGTTTTTCCGGATAGTTCAAAAAGGAGAAAAAATGGAAAACGTTAGATTCATCGAGAAAGAGCAAGATAATGAATTTGTAATATATTGGTTCGACGTTAATGACGAAAAAATTGGCGTAATAGAATCAGAGCTTTTTGATGGTCTTGTTATCGATAAAAACAAAGAAGCTATTGATTCCCATGTGGCACAAGGGTTGCCAAACATGGTTGACTTTATTACCGAAGAAATGCGGCGGGGTTAAACATTTCATTAACATAAGCCGGGTAACCGGCACAAAAAGGGGTAAAATGAGATTACAAACTAAAGCAACCTTGGCTATTCTGCGAGCATGGAGAAAGAAAGCCCAAAAAAGGAGGAAACGATGACAAAATCACAAGAAAAAGTAATTAAATTAATAAAAGCATTTAGAGTCGATAAAAATCAAGTAAAAGTTCTTTATCGACATAAAGAGCTGCGTTATGAATTTTTGGTCGAGTGGAACAATATCAGGCCGGATAATGGAAAAGTTGAGCAATATGATTTAATGTTAAATGTACTAAGTGAATATGAATCATTTTCTGAGCGAGTGATTAACGCAATTAAAAAAGGTGAGATCGATGAAAATCCAGATCTGGATCTGTACCTTGAAATCAGAGATACATTTGATTGTCTGGATTGTGAAAGTTTAGATTAACCAACAGTCGTGGAAACCCAACACAAAAGGAGAAAAAACGATGAATGATATTAATATTGAAGAAGTAATCAAAAAAATCGATTTTATCGAATTGCATCATGAAATGATGAGACCCCAAGGACTTGAAATATGGGTACACAGCAATCGACGAAGGTCATCATTGTGAGCAACACAATGAATGGAAAGATCAAATTAGAAGGCAGTTTGAAGGTTATTAAATTCTTTCTTAATAAAAAATCATGAAAACTACCGATAAACATGACTGGATTATTCTCTCTCCTGAAGGAGAAAGGATTGAATTAAAAAGCCTTAGAAAATTCGCGTTCGAAAGATTCGATTATGTAAAAGCGCAGCGCTTTGTTAATAGTTTCTATGCTATAAAAAGGGGCAGAAAAAGTGACCCTATAAATCGCATGGGTTACGAACTGATTAAATCTCCAAATTTAAAATATCGATATAAAATAGGTAAAAAATTTCGATACCTTGAAATTGTAAAAGGGCATAAAATAGATAAATGCGGAAATTATATGTACAGGTGCAAATGTATATTTTGCGGGAAAGAAAGATTTTTATACGCCTGGCAAATCAGGACTAAGACATTCGGTAAATGCCTTAGTCCTAATTGTAAAAATAAAAGAACGAATAAAAGAACGCAAAAATACAAAGAACACGAAAATTATGTTCTTTTATCGCCAGAAGGCGAAAAGATAAAATTCAATAACCTGCAAGCATACGCTTATACTAATTTCGCAGAAGAAGAGGCTAAGAGCTTTATTAACGGTATTGCCGATATTAAACGCGGTCGAAAAAAGAAACATAAAGATTGGCTATTGGTAAAATGGTCCGATCTTAATTATTTGTACGAACCCGGTGACCGTATAGAAAACCTAACTATTACGGGAAATAAAAAAGTCGATTCGCGCGGAAACAATAAGTATGAAGTAAAATGCGATTGCGGCAAGGTGTTGTATGTACATACACATAGGCTTACAATAGGCGACTGTAAAAGTTGTGGCTGCGGTAAATTTAAAACTCGGAATAAAAAGGAAAAAAAATGAAATGTTTTTATCATAAAACAGACATGGACGGCCATTGCTCCGGTGCAATCGTAAAACTTAAATATCCCCATTGCGAAATGATAGGGGTAGATTATGACGATACTTTAGAATCTTTAGGGGTCAATATCGCCAAAAACGAAAGAAT
>CP070742.1:254557-267827 GCA_020348065.1 Candidatus Zixiibacteriota bacterium | reverse complement strand
TCGCCGGCGTAGAATTTTTCGAGGGTCGACACGGGCTTCCTTTCGGTATTCAGATCATGTTTCTACTTAAATATATGATAAAAAGAGGCTTAGATCAAGAAGGCATTATAAAGTGGTATCCGTACCATTAATTTATTGACTTCTATGGAGATAGTTAGCAATATTTGGTAAGTAAAATAGGGAGGCAAAAATGTTCAAGCTAATTGGTAAAATAATTTTATTATGTATCGGTTTAATTTTAACTCAGGCATTAACAGTTTTCGCGCAGCCCGAGGTTATCGGGGACGGCTGGATATTGAGCTCTCCTCTCGGATGGGCAAAGGTCGCGATATACAAATACGACGATGTAGGCACTTATTTTGATACCATTTGGGTGGCAACAGTTGAATCTGTTTATCCATATGATTACGAGGCACATTGTCATGTCCGCTTCCCATGGGGTTGGGTTTATGATTACGGTATCACCAGTACAAACGGAGATCATCTGGAATTCTATATGGATTCCTCAAATAGACAATTTTATTATGATCCAATTGACGACACTCTTATTATCGGGATTTATCCACCTTATTATTATATCACCAGATACTGCCCGGGCAGGCCGGTTTTCGATCAAGAGAATAACATTCACATGATTTGGGAAGGACGATCAGATACCCTGTTTTATGGATTTTCCACAGACACCTTGAATACTATTGAGATAATTGACACACTCACCAATATGCCGCCATTTATGCGGCTCGCTGCATCCCCAGACAACAATATCGTCGGGGCCGTTTTTTACGATAGGGACGCTGATTCTCTATATAAATTTCTGGCAACCACAGGTGAGCCGATTGATTTTTCGGAACCACCAGAGGCCTATTATTTCGATACGGGCGTATATCCCCACGATATGGTTATATTCTATGATATAATGCTGGATTGGCAAGGAAGAATATGTCTTGAGTTGAATAGAGATTTAGAAGGTTGTTGGGCCGGCTGGGGATGTCATTATTATTGGAGCGAGGAGTACGGCTTCAGGTACTTAAGGCCGTCATGGGACGACGTCCAGGAATGCACCATGTTTGAGATCTGTTTTGGTCCTTATGAGAATGAAATTTTATTGATTGATAGCGGCGCTCAAAGCGGAACACAATTCTTCCATTCCCCAGATGGCGGTAATACATGGTTCGTATCCGGCTTTTATCCGCAGAACGCTACGTATGGCTCGGCAAGAAGAATATATGCAGATACTTTAGATTTCGTATATTCGCACATTAATACCAGCTATTATTATGCCATACCGCGCGATACGATTCTTTACGAATTAACGGGCACTCATGATGATGAAGTAATTTCCCCCGCGTCGTTCTCCCTTTCGAATCACCCCAACCCCTTCAACTCCTCCACCACCATCAGCTTCACCCTTTCAGAAGCGGGAATGGTCAATCTTAGCGTCTACAACATCCAGGGGCAGCGCATTGCAGAATTATTCCAGGGGATGCGCGAGGCGGGCGAGCATGCGATAAGCTGGGACGCGTCGGATTATCCTTCAGGCGTATATTTCGCGCGGCTGGAGGCCGGGGGATCGTCGAAAACGGCGAAGATGGTGTTGTTGAAATAGGGCGAGGGGACCTCGCCCCTACGGCCATTTTTCTATCACCTGTTCCGTCAGGTCGTAGTCCCCAAGCCGTGACCTGACGGCGAAGGTTTAATCTATCTTATATGCGGTCAGGTCTCCGCTTCGCTCACGACCTGACCGAACGATAAATATAAACCGTCAGGAATGGGTTCCTGACGGCGCGTAGTAGAACCTCTCTACGGTCGTAATAAATTACGACACGCAACAAAGGCGTCAGGAAAGGATTCCTGACGCCTCGGCGAAAAATCTCGATTTATCGCGGTAGGGTTTATTCCACCAGGTCCCCTATCCGGGCCCAGCGGACACGTTCGGGAAGATGGTAGATATTATACGCCACCGATTCCAGTATCGAATAGGGATTGGACGCCGAGATGTCCGGCGGTCTGGAGACATTTTCAGGCAACCTGTTGGCGGGATTGGAATCAGTCGCGCTCCAGGGATTCCAGGACCAGTGGATAATCATGGCCTTACCCAGTACGTCATGGCGATCCACGTAGCCCCAGAACCGGCTGTCGGAGGAGTTATCGCGGTTGTCGCCCATCATGAAAAGTTTATCTTTAGGCACCACAAATTCGGGCATGTTATCGCGGTTTCCCGGACCCCATTCGAACCTGTTACTGTAATGGGGAAGGATTCGCGTGGAATCCAGCTGGCCGAAGGGCGGAAATTCCATCGGTTTGCCGTCGACATACACCTGTTTGTTTACGATTTTCACCGTCTGCCCCTCCACCGCAATACATCGCTTAATATAATTCGTTCCCTTGCCCGCGTAATTCTGGCGGGGATCGCCGGGATATTTAAAAATGATAATGTCGCCCGGTTTGGGATCGGAAATGGCGGGCATTTTGATATCCGTAAATGGAATCGGCAGCCGCATGCCGAAGATAAATTTATTGGCCAGCAGGAAATCGCCCACCAGAAGCGTGTTCTCCATGGAACTCGAGGGGATTTTATAGGCTTCAACGATGGAGGTTTTTATCATAAGGGCAAGGATAAGCGCGATGCCCAATTGTTTGGTCCAGTCCCAGAGCGTAGCCATTATCTCTATTCTCCTTAAAGTAAATTAATTATTAAGGTTATCGGAATCATCCAAATCTATTTTTATTACTGCGTTTATTTTCAAAAGTTCCATGAAATTATGACTTAATGTCCGAATCGTCAACCAAATATATTATATATGCGGTTAATATGACTTGCGAAAAATATTGCCGATATTTATAATTGGACGTCAATTATGGAGGTAAGATGATTAGTACGAGTAATTTCAGAAAGGGTATGAAGTTAGCGCTCGACGGCGAACTTTATATTATAGTCGACTTTCTAAACCAGAAGATGGCCCGCGGCAAGGCCAAGATGTGGACAAAATTTAAGAACCTCAAAACCGGCCAGGTGATCGAACGGACGTTCAGCAGCGGCGAGACCTTCGACGATCCGGATTTCAAAGAACACTCAATGCAGTATCTTTACAACGACGATGAGATGTTCCATTTCATGGACTCAAAAAGCTACGAGCAGTACGCCCTAACTGTAGACCAGGTAGGCGATTACAAATGGTATCTACAGGAAAACGCCGAATACAAAATACTCTTTTTCGAGGGCGCTCCGATTTCCATAAATATGCCTCCCGCCATAATTCTGGAGGTGGTTGAGGCAGAACCGGGAGTAAAAGGTGATTCGGTTTCCAATCTGACAAAAAACGCGGTGGTCGAAACCGGGCTTCAACTAAAGGTCCCGCTTTTTATTAAAGTCGGCGAAAAAATCAAAATAGACACTTCTGAAGGCAAATACCTCGAACGAGTTAACTGAGAGTTGCAAAGCGATTTGTTACTGGGCGAACCGGACGGGCTCATCGGTATCGATGAAGCCGGCAAAGGCGATTATTTCGGTCCCCTGGTGGTAGCCGCCTGTTTCTCCAACGAAAAAATCGATATAGAATTCGCGAAGATAGGGCTTAAAGAAAGCAAAAATATAAGCGATTACCGTACTTATATCCTGGAAAAGAAAATAAAAAAACTCTCCCCTTTTGAAATAGTAGTTATAGGCCCGGAAAAATACAACGAGCTTCACGCCAGGATGAGAAATCTCAACAGGCTTCTGGCCTGGGGTCATTCCCGTGCCCTGGAAAATCTTTTGGCTAAAACCAATCCGCGTGAGGTTATCGCCGATCAATTCGGCGACAAGAGCCTTATCGAAAACGCATTAATGAAAAAAGGACGCAGTGTTAAACTTACACAGAAACATAAAGCCGAAACCGTTCCGGCGGTGGCGGCGGCGTCAGTGCTGGCGAGAGCGGAATTTCTCAGACGTCTTGAGAAATTGTCGAATCAATATGGTATAAATCTCCACAAGGGCGCGGGAGCGCCGGTAGATGAAGTCGGCAAGAGAATTTTCGCAAAGCATGGCAAAGAGGAGTTGGCCAGAATTGCCAAGGTCCATTTCAAAAACACCAAAAGAATTGTCACTTGATAAAAGGCTCCATTCTATCATTGAAGACAGGACATCCGGGGCGGCGGTAATCGAAGGCGGAATTTTAGGCCTATTCGAGAAGATAATAAGAATACATAAAAAGCATTCTCCACGGCACCTTCGCAGAGCGATAGTCAAAATAAAAAAGCGGTTTTCCGCCATGGCGAATATAATGAATCTGGTAATTTTCACAGAGAAAATATTGGAAAAAAAAGATGTCGAATACCTGTCCGAAGCAATAAAAGGCTATAAAGAAAATATTGAGCATGAACGCGGCCTAACCGTAACCAGGGCGGCGCGAAAAATAAAATCATACGATTTGATATTCACCCTGTCCGGTTCCTCGTTAATCTTGAAAGCTATCATTGAGGCCGGGAACCTCGGATGGAGAGGCGGTGTTAAAATCGCCGAGTCGCGTCCCAAAAACGAAGGGACGATCCTGGCTTCGGATCTGGCGAGATTGGGAATTCCCGTTACCCTTGGAGTAGACGCCAATATGCCGGATCTGATTAAGAATTCAAACGCGATCTTTCTTGGCGCCGACGCTGTCACTCAAACCTATTTTGTAAATAAAACCGGCTCGGGAATCGCTTTAGAATTCGGATCTAAATATAGCAAGCCGGTTTTTATCATCGCCGACAGGAGCAAATTCATTTCAAACAGAACCTACAGATTTATTCCGGATAGTAATCCACCAAATGAGATAATAAGCCGGAAAACGCGAAATCTTGAAATCCTGAACAATTACTTCGAGAAAATTGCTCCCCGCAAGAAATTCCGATATATCTGCGGCAATGAAATTATTAATCCCGACGAAGTTAAAAATCTATTGAAACGCGGATCTTAGAGTTGTAAACTTTACAGGGTTTATTTTATAAAGGGGGGACGCATTATGGATAAGACGGGATTTAGAAATATGATCGATCGACGCGATTTTCTGAGAGTATCGGGAGTATGCGCCGGATGCACCCTATTACCCATATCGACAGATAATTCTCTTTCAAAATTATTCGGACTGAGCGGCATCGCCCGCGCCAACGAAATTGATCGGGAAACGCTCCGCGAGGCGGAGTTCTATATAAAACATGAAGCCCGGGAAATCGAATGCCAGCTTTGCCCCCGAAAATGCTTGGTTGGAGATAAGGAGCGAGGCTACTGCGGCGTAAGAGAGAATATGGACGGCAAATATTATACTCTGGTTTACAACAATATCTGCTCGGCGAACGTAGATCCCATCGAAAAAAAGCCGTTTTTTCATTTTCTACCGGGCACCTACGCTTTTTCGATTGCCACCGCCGGATGCAACTTAAACTGCAAGTTCTGTCAGAACTGGCAAATCTCTCAATTCAGGCCCGAGCAGATCAAGAATTTCAGGATGACAGTCGAGGATATAGCCTCCGCCGCGACACAGTATAACTGCAGGTCGATAGCATACACATATTCCGAGCCCATTATCTTCTACGAATACATGAGGGATTGCGCGATTGAGGGCAATAAGGAGAATGTCGTTTCGGTTATGATTACCGCGGGGTATATCGAAAAAGAACCGCTGGAAAAACTTCTTCCTCACCTCGCGGCGGTGAAAATAGACCTGAAATCATTCAGGGAAAAATATTACGACGAGATCTGCAGCGGCAAATTAAAACCGGTACTTGATTCTTTGGTAGTTATAAAAGAATCGGGTAAGTGGCTGGAGATAGTATACCTGATGGTACCGACTTTAAACGACGAACCGGCCGAGATCAGCAACTTATGTGACTGGATAATGAGAGAGTTGGGACCGGATGTCCCGGTTCATTTTACCAGGTTTCATCCGCAGTATCTTTTAAAAGACCTCCCTCCCACCCCCGTTGAGAGTCTGGAGACAGCCTACAAGATTGCCAGGGACAAGGGGATAAATTATCCCTATGTCGGCAACGTTTACGGGCATTATGGCGAGGATACCTACTGCTCCGGCTGCGGGGAAGCCATAATAAAGAGAAGCGGATTTCGAATCGATAGAAATGAAATCGAAAACGGCGCCTGTAAAAAATGCGGGCGAGCCATCCCCGGCGTCTGGTCTTGAAAAAAGGTAGATCTCGATTATTCGACGCCTTTATCCTCGGGCTGGGCTCTATCGCCACCCAAACGGTCTATATAAAATTAATTCTTTCATCTCAGGTTGGCGGCGAGCTGTACGCGGCCCTGGCGATTGGCGGCTGGATCGCCTCGGCTGCTACCGGAGCCTTTCTGGGAAGCAAAATAAAAGATCTGAAGCGGTCAACCATCTGGCTTCTATCCGCGGTATTTAAAATACCGCTGGCGTTTTTCGTTTTTATATACCCCTCATTTTTTACCGGAGTCCTGGATCCTTTAAGATTTCTGCCGTTAGTTTTAATCGGGATTGCGCCCTCGGGAATCCTTTATGGATTATTATTCCCTCTATTGATAACGAATGTATCGAAAACATCGACCGTTTACAGAAACGAGGCTGTCGGCTCCATTACCGGCGGTTTGCTTATGGTAGTGTTGTCGTATTTAGGGATAGGCGGATTCACGGTATTATTCCTCCTTTCCGGCATCGAAATCTCCAGAATCCTGTTTCGTAGATTATCAACATCTTTGATTCCGGCAGTCTTTTTCATAGTCGGATTTTATATCGGGCCGCAACTCGATAAAGCGGGCCTGGATATTAGATGGCCCGGTTTTCATACCGTAAAAACCGCTCACGGCTTTTCCGGCCTGTGGGCGCTTCATTCCCGTGAAAAACAGTTCACCGTTACCTACAATGGCGAACATCTGCAGACCATTCCCGACAGACAATCAGCGGAAGAAGCCCTGCTGTGGCCTTTTCTTTATAATCCGGAGGCCCGGGATATGCTGCTAATCGGATTCGAAGGAATTGAGGCCGAAAAATACTTGCCGGAAGGCGTCCGGGCCAAGAAACTGATAACCGATAAGGCGTTTCTTAAATTGGGCGTCCAGGAAAACGCTGATTATATGGTTGTCGATCCCCTATCATATTCGTCGGATACAGAATATGATATTGTCAATATCCTTCTAAACGGGGGCGGCGATCTCAGCGATAACAGGTTCGAAACCGGTTTCTTTTTTGAAAAATACGCCGATATGTTGAAAAGCGATGGCGTTCTTTATGTAAGTGCGGTATCCGACGAAAACTATATCGCTCCGGAACTGGGACACTATTTATCCGCCATTAAAAACACTCTGGATGACTATTTTGAATCGGTATTTTTAATCCCCGGATATAAAATCGGATTTGTCTGCAGCCGCGGGGCAGATAATCTGAATCCGGTGGAATCTTTGAGCAAGCTGCAAATCGATTCTCCTTATTTCAACGAAACTCTTATCGCCAACAGGCTCGCGCCATTCAGAATCGCACGCCTGCAGAGCCAGATTACGGATTATAAAACCAGCAATAATATTCTCAAACCCTCATCGGTAATCTACTACCTGCAATGGATCGGCTCGATGTTCGGGCGATCGAAGTATTTATTCCGAATATATCTTTTCCCCTACCCGCTATTATTTTTCCCCATGTTGATCCTGATCCCGTTGACAATCCTGATATTTAGAAAATCGGATTTCCTTTCGCTTTTATCGATAACTTTGCTCGGATCCCTGGGAATGGCGTCGGAGATAGCGGCCATATACCTGTTTCAGATTTTGTTCGGTTATCTTTATCTTCTCATAGGGCTTATCATAGCGGTTTTTATGGCCGGTATGGCGCTGGGCGCCCATTACGGCAGCAAGCTAAAACCATACGCGATTATGGGGCCGATATTGTTATGTTTTACTTCGATGCTTTTCCTGCCGCATTTGATTGAATCGGGAATTGGCTTGAAAATTACATTATTTTTGCTATACATATTGGCGACTGCTTCGGGATTCTGTTCAGGAGGAGGATTCGCAAAACTTGCCGAGAGAGATCCGGGCGACAGGAGATTCGGGGCAACCTTATACGGCGCAGACCTTTATGGCGCGATGGCCGCCACGGTATTGGTTCCGGGAATCCTGATAGCTTTCGGAGTCGCGTTCCTGTTTTGGTCATTGATCGTGATAGGTCTGATCATCTCGGCAACTTTATGGTATTTGCTCAAGTAAAATAACCGAAACAGAATAACACGGATTTTTGTTTCTTAATTTGAAAAGAAGTCTTGAATACGGAGGAGTTATGAAGAGCAAACTAAAGATAGGCTCGGCATCATTAACAATCGTATTAATAATAGCGTTTTTTACATTGACATTCGCCCAGAGTTCCGGCGATTCGATCTATTCGCTGGTTAAGCTGGCTTCGGATATAGCATTCAAGATAAACGCCCGTTACGTGGACAAACCCGATATCCAGGCTTTGATTCATTCGGGCATACGGGGAATGATCGAAACCCTGGATCCGTTTTCGGAATTTCTCGAAAAAAGCGATTTCGAACATCTCATGGAAACCACTTCGGGCAAGTATTCCGGGCTGGGAATGACCATTTTTCTCAAAGACGGCTGGGTGACCGTCGTCGCGCCCATGGAAGGCACTCCGGCGTACCGTCAGGGGCTTCGAGCGGGGGACCGCATAGTCGAAATCGACGGAAAATCGACCGAGGGGATGAATACGTTCGAGGCATCGAAGTTGATGAGAGGCGAGGCCGGGACAATCGTAAAGCTCAAAGTGGAACGCGAAGGTATTGACGAGGATCTGGAATACACTATCGAGAGGGCGGTTATTACGATAAAAATGGTGCCTTACGCCGGCGTGATTGAAGAAGGCGGCCGGAAAATCGGCTATATTCGTCTGGCGCGATTCGGTGAAGAGGCCGACAGCGAGTTGATAGAGGCGATAGAAAAAGTAAAGGCGGAAAATATCGACGGATTGGTTTTCGACCTGCGCTCCAATGGCGGAGGACTTTTAAACCAGGCCGTTAAAGTTGCCAATCACTTCTTGCCGCAGGGTACGGAAATAGTATATACCAAAGGCAGGAACTCGGATCAGAACAGGAATCATTACGCCACGCGGGACCCGGAAATTCCAGGCATTCCCTTAGTGGTACTTGTTAACGAGATGTCAGCGTCGGCTTCGGAGATTGTCGCCGGGGCTATCCAGGATTCCGATCGAGGAGTAATTGTCGGCAATACGACTTTCGGTAAGGGACTGGTGCAACAGGTCTACCAGCTTTCCGAAGGGACGGCGTTGAAACTCACAACCGCCAAATGGTATGTGCCCTCCGGAAGGTGCATACAGAAAGACGTGCATTCGATTCGCGATAGGGACAGCGAGGAAATCGCGGGAGTCGAGACCGCGCCGGTGGATTCAAGCGAATTAGAGATATTTCATACCAGAGGCGGGCGCATAGTCTACGGCGGCGGAGGTATATCCCCGGATATCACTGTCGAGAGAGAGGAATTTAACCAGTTGAAAATCAACCTGGAAAGGCTTTCGACTTTCTTTGATTTCTCAATAAAATATACCACCGAGCATCCCGATCTCCCTCCCGATTTCGAGGTTACCGACGAGATGGTTGAAAAGTTCAGAGGTCACTTGAAGGAAATGGATTTCACCTATAAGAGCAGGCTGGAAACCGAACTCGAGGAAATGCAGGAAACGGCCAAAGAACAGGGAACTCTCGATCTGTACGCCGGGGAATTCGAGGATATTCGAGCTATAATAGAGGCTGAAAAAGAAAAAGAATTCGACAGGAATATCGATTTTATAAAGCGGGGAATAAAAAGAGATATTTTGACGCGGCTTTACGGAGAATCAGCGGTATATGAGAATATAGTGTTGGAAACCGATCCCTATGTCAAGAAAGCCATCGAACTACTGTCCACACCGGAAGAATACACCAGTATTCTGGGCGGGTAAGAGAATCTGGAAATACCGCCAGCTTTAGGCCGATTTTCCAAAATCGGCCTTTTTTGTTATTCAATTATTCTATTTTTTTATTATTTCAATGAAGATCCTGAATATAAAAAAAATCTCGTTATCCGTAATTTTTTCTTGACCGGGATAATATTATTAAATACAACATAGTCTATGTTGGAGGGGACTTTTTAGTTTAGCTGTATTCAGCGTCCTCTATTTGTATTAAACGGGAATCAGACGATACCGGCGGGCAAAAGTCGTCTTTTATCGGATGATGATTGAGTTTACCTTCAAAAGGAGGGGAAGGTATTATGATATCATTTGAAAAGGCACAGCAGATAGTATTGGAAAATACGGAGATCCTCGAACCGATTAAAATGCCGATTGTCGAATCATACGGAATGGTTCTGGCGGAAGACATAATATCGAAAGAGGATATTCCTTGCGCGGATATCGCCAGGATCGGCGGGTTCGCCATTCGAAGCGCCGACGTGGTCAGTAGCGACCAGAGATCGCCGGTAGCATTGATCCTCGACGGGTTTGTAAGGGCTGGCTGCTGCTGGAAAAAAATAGTACAATCGGGCCATGCGGTTATGGTGGAAGCGGGGGCACCGTTGCCCGAGGGCGCGGACACTATTATATCGAGCGATTTTGCGGTTCGAGAAAACTCCAAGAGCGTAAAAATCTACAGACGGGAAAAACCGGGCGAGCATATATTTATGAGAGGCGGAGAAATAGAAGAAGGAGAGCTGATCTTCAGCAAGAACCGGATTTTAAGCTCCTCCGATATAGGAATCCTGGCCACCCTTGGTTTAACCGAAGTTTCCTGTTATAGAAATCCCAGAGTTTCTTTCTTCACCTGTGGCGACGATCTGGTAATGCCTCATCAGCCTATAGATGTGGGTAAGATCAGATCGGCGAATATTTTTGCTATTGAAGCTCACCTCAAAGAGTATCACGCAGCGCCCGATAACATGGGCATAGTCGGACTCGATCCCGAAGAAATCAGGAAATATTTAGAAAATGCCGGTAACTCGGACATGTTGATTGTCTCGACGGGATCGTCGCCGGCGGTTTTCGATAAAATAAAAATGGTCCTTCAGAAAGGAGGCATGGACCTGAAATTCTGGAGGGTCGCCATTCGCCCCGGAAAACCGTTAATCTTCGGTACCTACAACGGTATTCCTGTTTTCGGATTATCCGAAAACCACCTTTCCACCACTATAGTCATGGAGGAATTTGTCAGACCCGCTATCATGAAGATGCTGGGACGCCGCGAAATACGAAGAACGGAGGTGGTGGCGAGGCTCGACAGGGAGATAAAAGGAGGTGGAGGGAAAACGCATTTTGTCGGCGCTGAAATAAAACTAACCGATGACGGTTTTTTGGCGATTCCGGAAAACCATCGCCCCAGGAAAAATGTGAGGGCGCTTATATGCGCCAATGGCATAATTGTTATTCCTCCGGAGATAAATTATATAGAAGCCGGGGAAATGGTTAAAATACAGGTTATTGGGGATCCGACGGATCTGAACTGAGCGCTTCGAACCGATTCCGATTCAGGACAATAGTCAACTTTGAAAATAACCTGCGATCTTATAAACTCCCAAAACCGAATGCTTTTTTCTTGTAAAAGACCGTCTATTTTAATTAATTAGCATTCTATCATGAAAATAAGTCTAATTATCAGAGGGCTGGCAAAATCATATCCCGGTCGGCTTGTTTTTAAAGATATAAACGCCACTGTTGAAGACGGAAAAGTACTGGCTGTTACCGGTCCAAATGGATCAGGTAAGACGACCCTGCTGCGGATTATTTGCGGATTCATTCGTCCATCCAGAGGTAATGCGATACTCGCCATGAACGGTAAGGAATTGCGCGGGATAGAAATCCGCCCTTATATCGGATTGGTATCGCCCGACCTGGTGCTTTATGACGAGTTAACGGCATTAGAGAATCTTTATTTTTTCGGCGACATTGCCGGACTTAGATTTGGGAAAACCGATCTTGAAAATCGTCTCGCGCTGGTCGGGCTGGAAAAAAGAGGAAACGATATTGTGAGCTCGTATTCCTCCGGAATGAAACAGAGGCTGAAATATTGCCTGGCCCTTTTGAGGAATCCCGGGTTATTGCTTCTCGACGAACCGACATCGAATCTCGACGACCAGGGCAAGGCGCTCGCCGCTGAAATTATTAAATCACATGAAGGGATTCTGGTAATAGCGACCAACGAGAAATCCGAACTTGACTATGGAGATCAAATCATCAGGCTCGGCAAGTAAAGCCTTTGCGGTATTCTTAAAGGACTTGAAAAGCGAGCTTCGGACCAGATACGCGATAAACGCTATTCTGATGTTTGCCCTGGTAACCGTCTTTGCCATTTCCTGGGCGATCGGGGGAGCCGGCCTGAGCGAGATTCTGCAGGCATCGCTTCTATGGGTTGTCATCTATTTCTCTTCTCTGTCGGGATTATCCCAGAGTTTCGTTAAAGAGGAAGAATCGAAGACCGCTTTAGCCCTGAGGTTATACTGTCCTGCTTCGGCGGTTCTGGGCGGTAAAATGATTTTTAATCTTATTTTACTATCCGTATTAAACCTGCTCACCATCCCGTTATTCGGGATTTTTATAGGATTGGACATCCATAATTTTCCCCTATTTATAATAATCATTATACTGGGATCTCTGGGTATTGTGGCGACCACCACGCTCGCTGCCGCTATAATTTCAAAGGCGTCAATCAAGGGAGCGCTTTTCGCTGTTCTTTCATTTCCATTGATACTGCCCTTGATGATGATGGCGATTTCGGGCACCAAAAAAGCATTGATTCCGGAATCTGTGATCTCTCTGGCGCGGATGGAGATCCAGGTTCTGGTTTCCTACGTGGTGGTGATGACGGTCCTGGGTTTTATTTTATTTGACTCTATCTGGAACGATTAGATCTCCATTGCATCAAGCTGGTGTAATATGGCAACTTGCAGAGGGACAAAGGTCATAATTTGAAGTTGACTTAATTAATATTTATTATTATCTGTATCGAAACAAATGACATCGGGGCGGTGTTTAAAGGAAACGGTTATGTGGTGGAAGTTTTTAATTTTTTTGGTCATGGCATGGGTTTGCGTGGGGGCCTGGATTTTCCCCGCTCCTACCCCGGTGGAGTTTAACGCCGATGTATTCAGGATTATTTATTTTCATTTCCCTCTGGCCATAGCGACGGTGGTGGCGTTCGGTATCGGTATGTATTACGCTGTCAAGTACCTGAAAACCAGGGACTTGAAATATGATCTGAGAGAAATGTTAGCCGCGCGCCTGGGTATTATATTCTGTAT
>CP070742.1:247469-254457 GCA_020348065.1 Candidatus Zixiibacteriota bacterium | reverse complement strand
GGAAAGGGTCCGGTCGCTTATTGTTAGGGCGATGGTGTGGCGTGAATATGTATTTAAGTAGGTCGGGTTCCGAATCCCGGCTTTGGCGGGATGAGAAACCCGAGATGTTTACCACGACACGGCCAGGGCGTCGGGTTTGGGGAGAGATCAAACACGACCTACTTTCTGGGTGTTGTCGGACGGGGACGTCCGCAACCACAAAATGCGAATAAGTAGGTCGGATTTCGGATGTAATGAGAAACCCGACAGGTTGACCACAAGGCGGCTCGGGCGTCGGGTTTGGGGAGAGATCAAACCCGACCTACTCTTAAGCTATTTCGTGGTTGGTGTACCTCCCGGTGCACCAACGGGAATGCATATTAAAGCGGCAGGTACGGGGACCTGCCGCCACAAATAAATAAGGAGAAAAATATGGCAGGTTTCACCGGTTTTCCGATAGAATGCATAGAGTTCTTCAAGGGGCTGGAAAAGAACAACGATAAAAGATGGTTCGAGCAGCATAAAGAGGAATATGAAAAATATGTTCAGATGCCGTCGAGATATTTTGTGGTGGACTTGGGCAAGAAGCTGGAGAAGATCGCGCCCAATATCATAGCCGATCCCAGGGTGAACAGGTCGCTTTTCAAGATCCATCGCGATACCCGGTTTTCCCCGGATAAGAGGCCGTTTAAGACCAACCTGGGGATCTGGCTCTGGGAGGGGGAACTTAAGAGGATGGAATGTTCGGGTTTCTATTTTCATTTCGAAGGCGACAAGATTATAATTGCGGCCGGCCTCTACATGTTCCCGAAGGAACATCTGGCGGAATACCGTGATTCGGTGGTTCATGATAGATATGGGGCCGAGCTGGTCAAAGCCATAAAGAATATAACCAAGGATAAACATTACAAGATCGGTGGCAAATCGCTCAAGAAGGTGCCGCGCGGTTTGGATCCTGAGCATCCCAATGCGGAATGGCTTTTATATGGAGGAATATTCGCTTCGATCGCGATGAAAATCCCCAAAGAGTTTTACTCATCGAAGCTGATAGATTTATGTTACCAGCATTTCAAGGCGATGCTGCCGTTGCATAGATGGGTGGTGGCGATGGTGGAGAGGGTGTAGGTTCAATTGTCGGGTTTGGGGGAGAGATCAATCCGACCTACTCACTCAATAACAGCGGTTATAAGGAACTATTTTCGATTCAGATAATCTTTAATTATACTCACCGTGTATTTATCGCCTTTATCCGGATATTGGTAGCCCAGCATTTCGGCAGTTTCAACCGCAATTCGGCGAAATAAATTCATGGTTTCCCTCAAGGCGCGTGGAAAATCTCTGGCGGAGTAAATAGCATAAGTCTTTTTCAAACCGTCGACAAATTCCGGCTCGGCCCATTTTTCCAGGAACCTGCCGTCATGCCAGACATCATAATTCAAACCGTGTTTGGCGCGGGCGTGCCAGGATATCATAGAAAGTAACAAACGCTTCATATAACTATCGCACACGGATTTTGCGTAAAAAAGCTCTCCTCTTTTAAATTTCTTAACCGCCAGTATGGCGTGGTAGAGGAAATCGTTAACATTGTTGTCGAATTCGTCCAGGGATGGATGAACCGGTTCCGGCGGTTCGGGTAAACCGCGGACTATAGCCGCCAATTCCTTATCTTTATCTACCAGTATTCGATATCCCCTGTTAAGCATAATTATATCCAGAGGACTGAGAGTATGATTTTTAAGCAGATCATACGGTATTATGGGGAAATCCACATCCAGACCGCCTTCGAACAGAACCCTGCGCTCAATTTCACGGCCGGTTCCTGTTTTTTCCAGAAAAGTCAGGCAATGCTTACCAAGATTATCCAACCATGATATATCCGAAATATACCTATCCGGGTCGGATGTGATTATCGGCAGATCTAGGTCGGACCACTCGTCGGCAGGCGTCTCTTTCCTGGCGCGCGAACCGAGTATGTATGCTCCCCTGATATCGTCCTGTTTTTTCGCCCATCTTTTAAACCTATCTATAAATTGCTCGAATAATTCGTGAATGTTGTTCATTGTTTCTCCATTTAGAATTATGCGGTCAAGTCTCCGTACTTGGCCGCGACAGTGTCGTCAGGTACGGAGACCTGACGACACATTCAGGTTTTTAGCTGGCTTATATAAATGTCGCGGACCTTCTTTAGAAAATCATATGCCAGTTCGGTCTGATAATCGGGATAAGTCCAATGGTGAATAACGAATTTTCCGGCGGCATAACTCAGAGTTAGCTCGGCCCAGATGCCTTCTTTGAGATAGATTCTATGAGAGTAATTTTTGGTGGAAGCGAGTATCAGCTTCGATTCCTCGAGATAGCCGGGGTCGAGGTTGGCAGTTCTTTTTCTATCCGCCGAATATTTGGCTTCGATTTTGTTGGTGGAGTTTTTTATATCGGCTAATTGATCCGGCATAACCAGATTTTCGAATGATAGAAACTGCTTTTTTAGATCGTCACCCATTTCATTGTTATAATAATCGGTGAATATGAAATCATATATCGGAGATTTATGATCGATTTTACCGAATAGGTTTTCCAGATCCGCGACCGCTGAATCTAAATCGGCGGCTGGGGAAAACAGTACCGCGCAGATCAGTTTTACCGATTTGACTTCAGGTTTTGCTGCGGGCATCGGCACAGGCTCTCACGCATAATCCGCAGATCATTACGCCGTAGTTATTTTCCCTGGAGAACTGTCGCAGCATCTGGTAACATTTATCGAACTCGAAACCGTCATCGGAGATGGCCTCGGCCGGGCAGGCGGCCATGCAAACGGCGCAGTCGCCGCAATTGTTTTCGATGGGGGAATCGACGGTCAGGGGCATATCGGTGAAGAGGCTGGTGAGCCTGATGCCGGCGCCGTATTCGGGATGTACCAGGATGTTGTTCTTGCCCCAGAATCCGAGGCCGGCTTCTAATCCGACGTGGCGGTGCGAAACGTGGGCGTTCTGCAGTTTCCAGTCGATTAAATATGACGCGGCGATGGGGATCGCATTGTAACCTTTCCTCTGGATTTCACCCGCCATAAATGAAGTTATACCGTCGAGCTGGGCGTTGACATGGCGGTAATGGGTTTTATAGATCTGGTTGGGGCGATCGATGATTGTATTTAAAACAGCTTGCTGCAGTCTTATTCCGATGCTGACGGTGTAAGGCATTTTCGCGGTTTCGTTTTTCAATTCCTCGTAAATATATTTTTCAAGGCGCGGCGTGTCGGCCACTCCGAAGAGGTCGGCGCCTCTCGAGGCGGCGATATTTTTCAGAAACTGGTAGTTTTTTTCTTTCATGCTGTGCAATAAGGTAAATCGGGCATAGAATGTCAACAGGATGTAGGTCGGGTTTCGGAGAAACCCGACGTTGTGATTGCGATAGTATTGTCGGGTTTTTCGCTTCACTCAAAACCCGACCTACAATATTACCGTTTTCTAAATCGTTGACACTTTAATCGGAGTAATGTAATTTTACTTAATTATGGTAAATATAAGGGAGGATTAATGGATCTAAAGAATATAAAAGCGCCGAGGGGGAACAAGATTTCGTGCAAGAGCTGGCAACAGGAAGCTGCCCTGCGAATGCTAATGAATAACCTCGATGCCGAGGTTGCGGAGAAGCCGGAAGAGCTGGTGGTTTACGGCGGGATGGGCAAGGCGGCCCGGAACGTGGAATGCCTGGAAGCGATCATAAAATCGTTAAAAGAGCTGGAGAATGACGAAACCTTGCTGGTGCAATCGGGCAAACCGGTGGGAATTTTCAAGACTCATCCTTATTCGCCGCGGGTACTGATCGCCAACTCCAACCTGGTGCCGCAGTGGGCTACCTGGGAGCATTTCCGGGAGCTGGATAAGAAGGGGCTGATCATGTTCGGGCAGATGACGGCGGGATCGTGGATATATATAGGCACTCAGGGAATACTGCAGGGGACTTACGAAACGTTCGCGGCATTGGCCAAGAAGCATTACAATTCGGATCTTTCCGGCAAGTTCATTCTCACCGGCGGCATGGGAGGTATGGGTGGAGCCCAGCCGCTGGCGGCCACCATGGCCGGCGGGGCGATACTGGTGGTGGAGGTGGACGAGAAACGTATCGACCGCAGAATCGAGAAACGTTATTGCGACAAGAAAACCCGCGGTCTCGATGAAGCGTTGAAATGGATAAACGAAGCCAAAGAGGCCAAAAAGCCGCTGTCTGTCGGGCTGGTGGGAAACTGCGCCGATATTGTACCTGAGCTTGTAAAAAGGAAGATCGTTCCCGATGTAGTGACCGACCAGACATCGGCGCATGACGAGCTTAACGGATACGTTCCACATGGAATTCCATACGAGGAGGCGCTGGCGCTTCGGAAATCAGATCCTGATAAATATATCAAGATGGCATATGACTCCATGGTCGTTCATACCCGGGCGATACTGGATCTGCAGAAGATGGGGGCGGTCTGTTTCGATTACGGCAACAACCTGCGCGGCCAGGCGCAGAAGGCGGGGGTGGAGAACGCCTTCGATTATCCCGGTTTCGTACCGGCCTATATCAGGCCGCTTTTCTGCGAGGGGAAGGGGCCGTTCCGCTGGGCGGCGCTTTCGGGCGATCCCAGGGATATCGCGGTTACCGACGAAGCGGTGCTGAGGCTTTTCCCCGACGATAAACCGCTTATGAACTGGATCAAAATGGCATCGGAGAAGGTGGAGTTCCAGGGGTTGCCCTGCAGGATCTGCTGGCTGGGCTATGGCGACCGTCACCGGATGGGGCTGGAGTTCAACAGGCTGGTGAGGGAGGGGAAGATCTCGGCGCCGATCGTGATGGGGCGCGATCATCTGGATACAGGGTCGGTTGCGTCGCCTAACCGGGAGACCGAGGCGATGAAGGACGGCTCCGACGCTATCGCCGACTGGCCGCTATTGAACGCCATGCTGAATACCGCTTCGGGGGCGTCATGGGTGTCGATCCATCACGGCGGCGGCGTGGGGATGGGACTGGCGATCCACGCCGGGCAGGTGACAGTGGCCGACGGTTCCCTGGAGATGGATATCCGGATCGAACGGGTGCTGACCAACGATCCCGGCTCGGGAGTTGCCCGCCACGCCGACGCGGGATACGAGGAGGCGATTGCGGTGGCGGAGAAAAAAGGTGTGAAGATACCGATGAAAAAAAAGTAGGCAAGAAGCCGTCAGGAAATCCCGCCGAAGGCGGGGCTGACGGCGCGGGGTAGCGGTCACAATAAATTGTGACACGCAAGGCAATGAAATCTGCGTGTCATAACTTGTTATGACCGCAGATTAGGACTATCATGAAAAGGCGAAGATATCTAATCGACGATTCAATGCAGCCGATATTTGTAACTACTACTATAGTGCAATGGACACCTGTATTCTCCGACATTGCCTTAGCAGAACATGCTTTAAATAATCTCGAAGCAATCAGAGTGGGACACAATGCGATAATATTCGGCTTCGCATTAATGCCTGATCACCTGCATATGCTTATTCAGACCGAAAAAAAAGGGCAACTTTCAGTAATCATGAAAAAATGGAAAAGCTATACGGTAAAATATATAATAGAATATTGCCAGGATAATAATAACGAATGGTTGGCAATTTTCGAAGGGAATACTAAGAAATACAATTTACCGCCATTTAGAAAATACCAGATCTGGCAGCCCCGATTTGATGAAAAGGCCGTTAGAGACGAACGGGAGTTTTTGGCCAAGCTGAATTATATGCACGGGAATCCTATTAAGCATAATTTAGTTGACGAGTGCGGCGATTATCCGTATAGCAGTTATGCCGATTATATTGGCGGGAATAATGGGTATGTAACCGTGCAATGTGGTTTTCAGGAAAATCAGTATGGAGAAAAGCAGGGTCGCGGTCACAATAAATTGCGACACGCAGGCAGGGGAGCGGTCACTGCAAGTTTCTGGATCCCGCGTAGCGGGGCAGTGACGCGCGGAGCTGTAAATTAAAGGGGGTTTGAGAAAATGCCTGAGAATAAACAAAAAACTAATTCTTTTCTCAAAAGAATTAGTCCTTATATGGTGGGAGCATTTACATTTTTTATTATACTTGCATTTATTTTTAAGGATGTTTCTGAGATATTAATCGTCTTTGGCCTACTGGCAGCATTGAGTTTTGTATATGCGTTGGGTTATATTATAGTTATAATTTATGAGAAACTTGAAAAAAAGAGAAAGGCATAATTTGCATTTTTCGATTAGAGGCTTTTATAATAGCATATAAATGGTGGAAAGAATATGCAAACACTCTCGGCATCAATTCCACCGTCAGGAAGGGGTTCCTGACGGCGCACGGGTATTTTTTTGGTCGCCTCAAGAGAGTAATAAAACAGAACGGCGGGGTCAGGAATCCTTTCCTGACCCCGAACGAGGGTGGCGCGTATAAGAGATAGACGGATGAAAATAGCGGGATACATATCGATTTCGATGTTATTGGCTCTGGGGTGCGCCGGTGGGGCCGATAAAGTGAAAACTGAAGGCCGATTGCTGGAAGATTTGGCGCAAAGAGAGGTATTTAAGCCAGTTTATCCGGAACTGGTTGAAATATATAATGAGGGTCGAATAAGTGAATTCTATGCTGCACTTGATACAATGATAATTATGGGGCGATCAGGCAGGATAGAAAGGTTGGAAAATGTCATTGATCACGAGTACAATCCATATTTATATGCTCCAAGGTCATTTAAATTAGAAGTCTCAGAAGACAGCGCTGCAGTTTCAATTCTAATTCTTGATCTCTATAAATGTCTAAAAAGGATTGAGTTTAATCAAATATTGCCAGAAGGCACACACGTTTACACCTGTAATTTTATTGAATTATTTCGTGGACTGGATTCAGGATTATATTTTTATCTTGTAACGATTGGGTCAAAAGAAACTTTAATCAAAGAAATAGTGCTGAAATAGACGTGCTGAAAATAAAAAGGAAATCCGATGCAAACACTCACAGCATCTTTAATAATT
>CP070742.1:221614-247369 GCA_020348065.1 Candidatus Zixiibacteriota bacterium | reverse complement strand
GGATCTGACGGAACATATTCGCAATCGGGCAAACATGGATCATTGACTGCCATAAATCCTCTTTGTGAAAAAATTCTCAAATTTTTGTAAATATCGGTTGACCTGCCCCTTGGAATTGCCTAATTTGGGGGCTTGAAAACCGCTTTCGGGCGGCGGCGTGGTGCGCGGCCGCAGTCGTAGGTCAGGTCTCTCCGAGACCTGACGCAAATGTTGTCAAATCCCGGGGGGATTTGACCTACGATCTTTCGGGCGGCGCGCGGCCGGATAAACCGACCGCCTACAAAAAAACGCCCGGGGCGGTAAGGCAGGGAGGTTCTTTGTCAATTAAGCCGGCCAGCTGGATTCGTAAGATGGCTCTCGAGCATCGCATGATCGAACCGTTCGCCGACAGGCAGGTTCGCGAGGGGGTTATCTCCTTCGGCCTGTCTTCCTACGGCTACGATTTCCGCGTCGCCGATGAGTTCCGCGTATTCGAGGGCGGCAACTCCGAGATTATCGATCCCAAAAACATCGACCGGAAGAACTATACCGATTTCAAAGGCGACGTTTGCGTTATCCCTCCCAACTCTTACGTCATCGCCAGAACCGTGGAGTATTTTCGCATACCCAGGAATATCTTAACCATCTGCTTCGGCAAGTCGACCTACGCCCGCTGCGGCATACTGGTGAACGTCACCCCCTTCGAACCGGAATGGGAGGGTTACGCCACCATCGGGATATCCAACACCGCGCCCAAACCGGCGAAAATTTACGCCAACGAGGGTATCGGGCAGATTATATTTCTGGAGGCTGACGAGGTATGCGAAATCTCTTACGCCGATAAGAAAGGAAAGTACCAGGCACAGAAAGATATTACGTTTCCTAAAATAGATAAGTAGTAACGGCCTGCGCTGTCCGAATTAAGGAATCAGGGCAGCAGGTCGAGATTAATGATAGATTGGTCGAGGTCTTGAAACCTTCGACATAGATACAAGGAGGTCAAATTGAAGGAAATTCGCCTGCACGGAAGAGGTGGGCAGGGTGTGGTTACGGCGTCGGAGATTGTGGGGCTGGCGGCATTCGCCGACGGGAAATATGCTTTAGCGTTTCCATCTTTCGGGTCGGAACGGATGGGAGCGCCGGTGCAGTCCTTCGTGAGAATATCAGACAAACCTATTCGAGCGAGGAACCAGATACAGAATCCTGACTATTTAATAATACAGGACAGGACGCTTATCGGGATGATTGATGTGGCCAAAGGATTGAAACCCGGCGGGCTGGTGATAGTCGATTCGGAACTGCCGCCGGAGGAACTGGGTCTTAAAGTGGACGGCAAAGTAATGACTGTCCCCGCCACCAAAATCGCTCTTGAGATAATCGGCAGGCCGGTTCAGAATACGACTCTTCTGGGATATTTCGCCGCGGTTTCCGGGTTAATATCATTTGAGGGTGTCCGCAAGGCGATCGAGGAGCGTTTTCCCGGGATGATAGGCCAGAAAAACGTTAAAGCCGCCGAGAAAGCGTTCAACATGGCAAAGGAGGCGGTCAATGTCTAAGCCTATTCAAATCTACACCGATCCCGGCTCATCGAAAAATTACAAGACCGGAACCTGGCGCACCGAAAGACCGGTATTCAAGCATGATACCTGCAACGATTGCCGGATCTGCGTGATAGTCTGCCCTGATGCCTGCATCTTCGGACAGGACAGCGTTTATGACGCCGATCTCGAGTTCTGCAAAGGATGCGGAATCTGCGTCCATGAATGCCCGGTTGATGACATCGAAATGGTTCTGGAGGTGAAGTGATGAGGATGATGATTGAAGGCTCCCTGGGCGTGGCTCATATGGTAATGAGATGCCGTCCCAATGTCGTGGCCGCGTATCCCATAACGCCCCAGACCCATATTGTCGAAAACCTCTCCGCGTTCAAAGCCGACGGGGAGTTGAAAGCCGAGTTTATTAACGTCGAATCGGAGTTCGGAGCCGCGTCGGTCGTCCTTGGCGCGGTGGCTGCCGGTGGAAGAGCGTTCTCGGCGACCACCTCGCAGGGGCTTCTGCTTATGGGCGAGGTCCTTCATAATATCGCCGGCATGAGGTTGCCTGTGGTGATAAATGTATCCAACAGGTCTATCTCCGCTCCCATCAGTATCTGGAACGACCATTCCGATGCCATAACTTTACGGGATTCGGGATGGATCATGCTCTGGGCCGAGGATAACCAGGAGGTTGCGGATATGCATCCGCAGGCTTACAAAATCGGCGAAAATCCGGAAATCATGCTTCCGGTAATGATCAATATGGACGGATTCATTCTAACTCATGCGGTGGAGCCATTAGAGATACCCGATCAAAAAGACGTGGATGAATTTCTGCCGGCTTATAAGCCGGAGCATTTCCTCGATGTTAAAAATCCCAAAACCTTCGGCAATCTCGCGGAACCGCAATGGTACGCCGAGACCCGTTATAAACTCTTTGAGACGCTGGAGGACTCGAAAGCTGTAATTGAAAAAGTAGCGGATGAATACAAAGCAAAATTCGGACGTTACTACGGCGGGCTTATCGACACGTATCGAATGGATGATGCCGAGCGCGTTTTCGTGGCTATGGGTTCGATGATCGGGACATTGAAAGACGTTGTCGACGATCTTCGCCGGAAAGGAGAAAAAGCAGGAATTTTAAAAATCAGGTCATTGAGGCCTTTCCCCAAGGAGAAGATCAGGGAAGTAAGCGGCGGCGTTAAGGAAATGATCGTTCTCGAAAAAGCTACCTCCTATGGATTGGGCGGAATCCTTCAGGAAGAGTTGAGATCGACTTTTTATAAGCATAAAAACCAGCCGGTAATTTCCGGATTCGTTCTCGGGCTGGGAGGCAGAGATATTCCCCCTGCGACATTGATCAAGATCTACGAGGCTTCAAAAGGCAAAGAGATCTTAAACGAGTTTGTTGACTTGCGTCCCGAGGTAGCCCGCAAGGGCAGCCTGGTGACTTTATAATAAACCGGTTGGTTGAAGGAGAAAACAATGACAGATACGACAAAGACCAAAAAGACGAAGCCGCCGGTTGAGGAATCGCTGTTAACAAGTGGTCACCGGGGGTGCGCCGGGTGCGGCGAGGCGCTGGGGGCGAAACTTGTCATGGATGCCGCCGGGCCCAATACCATGGTAACCACTGCCACCGGCTGTCTGGAGGTGTTCTCCACGGCATATCCCGATTCCGCCTGGCGGGTGCCCTGGATTCATTCCCTGTTCGAAAACTCCGCCGCGATAGCCGCAGGCATCGAGGCTTGTTTGCGCAACAAAGGTATGGAGGACATAAACGTCATAGCCCAGGGAGGCGACGGCGGAACCGCCGATATCGGCATCGGATGCCTATCAGGAGTCCTGGAACGCAATCAGAATGTGCTCTATGTCTGTTATGATAACGAAGCCTACATGAATACCGGAGTACAGCGTTCGGGATTGACGCCTTATGACGCCAGAACTTCAACGTCGCCGCCCGGTACCGAGAGCTGGGGCAACCAGCATCAGAAAAAAAACCTGCTGGAGATTTGCGCCGCGCACAACATTCCGTATGCCGCCACTGCTTCGGTCGGTTTTCCACAGGATCTGATGATGAAGGTGAAGAAGGCGTTGAAGATCAAGGGCGCCAAATTCCTGCATGTGCACGTGCCCTGCCCGCTGGGCTGGATATACAAAACCGAATTAACTATCGAGGTAGCCAAGACCGCGGTCAAGACCGGTCTCTATCCCATAGTGGAGATGGCCTACAACAAGGTCACCCGCGTCCGTAAAATCGGCAAGAACAGGCAACCGGTTGAGGATTACCTCAAACTTCAGGGACGCTTCAAGCACCTGTTTACCGAGGCGGGCAAGGAGGAACTGGAAAAGATCCGCCAGATAGCCCAGGCCAATATCGATCATTACGGACTGGAATAAATAGAAATTATTCGTGTCGTCGGGTTACCCGACCCGGCGATACTAAGAATATTTCGCGCAGGGGCGAGCTGATATTCGCCCCTTTTTTAATGCGCGGTCGTAGGTCGGGTTTCGAAGAAACCCGACATTTATGCCGTAAGGAAGGGGTTTCTTACGGCGCGGGGGAAATAGCGGTTTAACATATAATAATCCAAGTGTATTTGAGTAGCAGAATGTAGCCGACTATAACGGAAATTAATTTCAATACGAAGGGGCAAAATATAGGCCATTTCAACCATATGGGATGATCTAGTTTAGGATCATCAAGCACATTGTCAAGTTTTTTTTCATGGTACCAATGGAAAATACCCCACACTGAAGTACCGGCTATATATTGTACCAGATCCAAAGCAAGAGCGGTAATGAAAAAAATTAATGGGAAAATTAGGCTATCAGGAATAGTAGTTTTCCTGTATTCTTCAATTCTAAAGATCCATATTACTGCTATTCCGGCAAAGGCGAGGTGTCTTGCTATATCGCTGGCTTTGGCGGAAAATTCATAATATGTCTCTCTGTACTCACTTAATTTCATTTATTACCGTCTTCTTTTTCTTGGTCCTGTACTTTGCGATCTAGAAGGCTTTTTCCAACGTACTCTTTTTGCGGTCTTTTTTTTTGCGGTTTTCTTTTTAGCAATTTTCTTTTTGGCTGCTTTTTTCTTCGCCGTCATTTCTTTTCCTTTCGCCTTCTATAAATTCAAATCTTTTGATAATCTTCCTGAATTATGTTTCTATTTTACAATTCATTGAGATTCGTTTATAAATGTACTAATAGCAATCCCCGTAAAACGGCTCCGGCCCGCCTTTAAAATAGGCCACGAGATAAACGACATCGACACCATTTACCATGCAGTCGCCGTTGGCATCTGCTGCCAGCATCGGGGCGGGCGTGGGACCAGATCCTCTGAAATAGCTAACCAGAAAGACCACGTCGAGGCCGTTGACCAAACCATCGCCGTTGGCGTCGCCGGGATAATAGTCGACGAAGAAAAGGCAGGAAAAAGTAGGTATTGGAGGTGGATTAATTACGCCACCAGATCCAAATATGATACCGCCATTCGCAGGGTTATACCCCTCCATAAAGGGACACACCAGGCTATATAGGTAGGCAGTATCGCCGGTGGTATGCATAAAGTAATCGGCAATCAATACCGTATCCCCTCCCGGAATTAAGAGAGGATTCGGGCCGCCATATATATCGCAAAATCCGAGGACGGACTGGTTTGTATAGCCCGGAATAGGAGAATCGGGATCAGGATTTAAAAACCTAACGTCATCCCATTCCGTTAAGGGATAATTGAATTCGACTCCATCTCTTGAGACTATAATTGAATCATTAGAGGCCAGGGGGATGTGAATAAATGCGGCCGTATCAAAGGAACAAACCCGGAGTTCGATTCCGATATCCGAATCGATACAGACATAGATAGGTGTGGCATCGGGATTGCCGAATATGACATAAGTATTTGATTGCGAAGAGGCTGAGAACTCCAGGGTGAAGAATGAAATGATGAATATCGATAATATCCTTATCGTAAGCATTCCTCCTTAATGACAGTTCCCCAGAAACGGCGCCGGGCCGCCCTTACAGTAATTGATGATGTAGGTGATATCGCTGCCGTTTACCCCGCAATCCCCATTGGCGTCCCCCGAAAGAAAAGGATCCGGGGAAGGAGCATATCCTTTGAGGTAGGCCACCAGGTAGGTGACATCATAGCCATTTACAAAGCCCGAGCCGTTAGCATCGCCGGAGAGATAATCGACAAAATACAAGCAGGAGAATATCTGAAAGGGAACTATCGGCAATACCCCGTCCTGTATACCCCATACTAATCCTCCATTCACCGGGTCAAAACCTTCTATGAATGGACAGACGGTCTGACCTATTAGAGAACTATCGTTGGAGGTACGCATGAAGAAATCAGCAATATGTAATGTATCCCCGTTCGTATTGAACAGCAGGCAATTCAGCCCGGCGTCGAAACGCCACAAAACCTGAGTTGTAAATCCAGGCGGAGAATTCCCAATTGTGTCCTGAAAACCATAGCACTGTGGATCTAATGGATAATAAACGCAACCGCCGTCCCGGCTTACAATAAAACTGTCGTTTGAGGCCAGCGGTGTGTACATAAAATAAATTGAATCGACAATGTCATCCCCATTAAGATCTTCGCATCCGCTTCCGATGGCCGGGGTAGCAGCCCAGAGATTTATAATAATATCCGAATCAGGATAAACATCGATCGTCGAGCCATCAACATTGCCGTAAAAAATGTAATAGCAAGGCGTCTGGGCGCCAGCAACCGCCGGCAAACATAATAAGACCCCGGCGATAAATATCAGTTTCCTCATTTCGCACGCCTCTTTTAATAATTTAAATTATCATAGATGCGGTTTTGTATCGGCGTAATAAATATATCAATCCCTTTCCGGCAATGCAAGGGAATTTAACGATCGACAACTGTTAACCGAAATGATATCTATATTCAATTAATAATTATGTGGCGATTTTGCCGAAAGCATGGTAGGATAATGCCGGCTCATTTTCAAGCAGGAGGGAAAAATGGAATTTTTACTGCTTTTAATTGTAACGCTGGTTATCGCGATTATTGTCTCGCTTCTGGTAATATTTTCTTTCAAAAAACCGATCGATTCTATTTTCGCCCGAATTATCGGGGAGGAAATTTCGGCCGCCTGGCGCAAATTTTTAACGTTTGCTCTGTTCGTGGTTGGGATCGCCTCCGGGGTAAACGTCTGGAAACTCGAAAGATTCATCGCGCCTGAACGCGAGGATATGATCCGCCCGGTATTGACGGCAGAGTTCTGGGGATTGGAGATTTATCGCACGATTATAAGCGCACTCGGAGGATTGGCCTGGGCGCTTCTGGTTTTCTTCGTGGCCTCACTTATAGCCTTTGTAATTGTTAAACGCGGGGAGAAGAAAGCGGCGTGATCATTTTATCCTTCGATTGACGAAAAACATAGCAATATTCGCTGACGTTCTTAATCCTTGAATACTGTGGAACCGTTTTTTATAATAAGTCGTTGAATAGGCCGGAAAAGCAACTCAAGGAATCCGGAGATCTGGTGCAAAAAGAAAACGAAAAAGGGCTGGTAATAGTCTACACCGGCGACGGTAAAGGGAAAACAACCGCAGCCCTGGGATTGTGTATCAGGGCGGCCGGTTACGATAAAAGAGTCTGCATAATCCAGTTCATAAAGGGAAGCTGGAAATACGGCGAACTGGACGGGATTAAGAAACTGGCGCCTAATGTAGAGCTCTATCAGAAAGGTCTCGGATTTATCGGCATCATAGATGACAAACTGGATAAATCGGAACATATCAAGGCCGCAGGCGAGACGTTGGGGTTCGCAAAGGAGAAGATGCACAGCGGAAAATACGACATCGTAATTCTGGACGAGATAAACGTAGCCATACATTTGAATTTGATAAGCGTTGAAGATGTTATTAGCATTATAGATAACAAACCCGAATCGCTGGATCTGGTTTTGACCGGCCGTAACGCTAAAGATGAGATTATTGAGCGGGCCGACCTGGTTACCGAAATGCGGGAGATCAAGCACCCGTTTCAAAAAGGAATAAAGGCAAAGAAAGGAATAGATTTTTAGGAGAGCGTAAATATGCAGGATTGGGATATTGTGATAGTCGGCGGCGGCCCGGGGGGGCTTTGCGCCGGACTTTACGGAGCGAGAGCAAACAGAAAAACGGTCTGTATTGAAAAATATCTTCCCGGCGGAGAGATTCAGAACACCGAATTTGTCGAGGATTATCCCGGCTTCGAGATGATCAGCGGCCCGGAACTGGCCCGGAAATTTGAGAATCACGCCAGGAAATTCGGTCTGGAAGTTGTAAACGATAACATTTTGGAAATATACTCGGACGGTCGTTATAAAATTGTGAAAGGCGACGAAGATGAATACAGAGCGAAAGCCGTGATAGTCGCCACCGGCGGAAATCCGCGCAAGCTGGGAGTGCCGGGCGAGGAGGAACTGGCCAATAAGGGCGTTTCCTACTGTGCACTTTGCGACGGCGCATTTTTCAAAGGCCAGGAAATCGCGGTAGTCGGCGGGGGAGATGTAGCGGTTGAGGAAGGCACGTTTTTGACAAAATTCGGATCGAAAGTTTATATTATTCACCGGAGGGATAAGCTTAGAGCCAGTAAGATTGTCCAGGAAAGAGCGTTTAAAAATAAAAAAATAGAGTTCGTCTGGGACAGCGTGGTGGAGAAGATTAATGGAAGCGATAAGGTCGAATCGGTAACAGTCAAAAATGTAAAAACGGGCGGGTTAAAGGATATCTCTGCCGGAGCAATTTTCCCTCTCATCGGTTTTATCCCCAATTCGAATATTATCAGAGATGAGATTGAGAAAGACGAAATCGGCTACATCATCACCGACCAGCATATGGAAACCAGCATCAAGGGTATCTGGGCTATCGGGGATGTGCGCAAGCAGCTCTGCAAACAGATTACCAACGCCGTCGGCGACGGCACCACGGCCGCGGTGGCGGCCGATAAATATATCGAAGCCTGGGACGATTGATTTTATAAATGGGCGCTGTTGATAAAAAGAGTTTGAGCAAACCCACCTGGCTCAAGATCAGGCCGCAGTTTGACGAGGTCTATCGCGAGGTTAAGGATCTTGTAAGCGAAATGGGTCTGCATACGGTCTGCCAGGAGGCCGCCTGCCCCAATGTCGGAGAATGTTATTCGGCGCGTACCGCCACCTTTATAATCCTGGGCGATACCTGCACCCGGAGCTGCCGTTTCTGCGACGTTAAAAAGGGCAGCCCCGCCGGTTTTGATTTTGACGAGCCAACGCGGGTCGCCGAGGCCTGCGAAAAACTTAACATGAGATTCGCAGTTATAACATCGGTTACCCGTGACGATCTTCCCGATGGTGGGGCGGCCATATTTGCCGAGACCACAAGATCGATTAAATCCATGATTCCATCATGCGGAGTGGAATTATTGATTCCGGACCTTACGGGAAATATTGACGCGCTGGAAATAATTCTCGATTCCGGTCCCGACGTCCTGGCGCACAATATTGAAACGGTCCCGCGGATCTATAGTCGCGTCAGGCCCGGTGCCGACTATGATCGGACTTTAAACATCTTGAAATCGACGGCCGATCTGCGCAATGACATTATTGTAAAATCGGGTATAATGGTGGGACTTGGCGAAACGCGGGACGAGGTTCTGGAGGTTATAGAGAACGCCGCCCATCATAGTTGTCAGATAATGACCATAGGCCAATACCTTCGTCCTTCGAAGTGGCATCTTCCTGTTGAAAAATATTACACTCCGGAAGAATTTAAGATCCTGAAGGAAGAGGGCGAAACGCTGGGTATGAAATATATAGAGGCGGGCCCTCTTGTGAGAAGTTCATACATGGCGCACCGGCAACTGGCATTGTACAGGAATAAAATCGGTTAATGATTTCTGTTTAATTCTGAAATAAATAATATATCGTCTCCATAATTTTTCACTAAGACAGGCCGGAATACTAATTTACAATTTCATTGTTTAAAAACGCACTCCGAAAGCGTTCAAATTTTCAATGGATATTAATTTCAATTCTGCGTCTTTTCGCAAAGCCGATAATATGAGCGTAAGGAAAGGTGGCTGTCTTGGAGAAATTCGAAAAAATGAATGAGGCGATTGAAGATCCCACAAGCGTGCTTATAGTGGATGACGAACCGGAGATCTTATCGGTCATTCAGGAAATGCTTGAGGGCGAAAACTACAGGCTGCTTCCTGCATACTCCGTTGAAGAAGCCAGGAGTGTTCTTCATAGGGAAAACATAAATATCGTCTTAACGGATCTATTGCTCGGAGACGGTTCCGGGACGGATATCCTGGAGGAAGCCAGGAGGATTCATCCCGATAGCCTTACCATATTCATGACCGGGCGACCGACGATCCAGAACGCCATAAAACTGATAAAACAGGGGGCTTGCGATTACCTCGCAAAACCGTTCGGCCTGGAAACATTGAAAATGACTCTGAAAAAAGCCAGCGAGATTATCAAATTGGAAAGAGAAAATATCCGTCTTAAGGAAATGATGTCGTTTTACCGGGTATCCGAGGCCATGGGTACCGCGATCGAGCTCGATCAGCTTTTAAAATTAATCCTGGATACCGCTATAGAGGAATTCGAAGCCGATAAAGCGTCCGTATATTTCTTTCATGAATCGGACGGAAAAATAGAGCTGAAGGCGTCCGTTGACAATACCGACGATTCGATAAAAAACGCCGCCTGCGAACATTGCTTTTTCGTATCGATGAAGGTAATAGATAGAAAAGAAGCGTCTTTATACAACGAGCGCGATCCTGATTTCGCCTCGGACGAGGAAAGCATAAGATCATCCATCTGCCAGCCCTTGATGGCCAAGGGGAAAGTGCTGGGAGCGCTGGTGGTGGTAAGAATCAAAAACGCGCATTATTTCACGCAGGGTCAATTGACGGGGCTCGGTTTGCTGGCTTCAAAAGCGGCGGGCGCGATTGAAAATTCCACTTTATATGACAATCTGAAAGAGTCCTATATCGCCACCGTTCAGGTTCTGGCGAACGCCATAGAAGCGCGCGATGAATACACCCGCGGTCATACGGAAAGAGTTTTTCATCTCTCGGAAATCCTGGCGAAAGAATTGAGATGGGGAGAGAAACAGCTCGGTGATTTAAAAATGGGCGGATTGCTTCATGACATAGGAAAAATCGGCGTCCCCGATTCCATTCTGAATAAACCCGGGGCACTCTCAGCCGAGGAGTTTGAGATTATGAAAAAGCACCCGGAAACCGGCGCTCATATGGTTGAATCGATACCTTTTCTGAAACAAGCCATTCCATATATACTTTATCACCACGAACGCCATGACGGAACCGGCTATCCCCGGCGATTGAGGGGAAATGATATCCCATATCCCGGCCGGCTGCTGGCCGTGGTGGATACTCTGGACGCTATCACCTCCGACAGGCCTTACAGGGGAGGCAGATCTCTACCGGAAGCCATAGAAGAAATAAAGGAGAATTCGGGCTCTCAATTCCATCCGGAAGTTGTGAACGCTTGCGTGAGAGCTTACGAATCGGGAAAGCTCGACCACCTGTTCGAAAATAAGAAGAAGGTCGAAAGGGACCTTCTTGTAGAGGCTGTATGACTTTGAAAAATCATTAAAAAAGCGAAAAAAAACGCCGCCGTAAGGCGGCGTTTTTTGATCCATAACGAAACGATTATTTCAGCAGGCTGAATTTCCTGGTGGCTTTCTTCGACCCATCCACCATCAAGCTGTAGTAATAAACTCCCGTTGCCAGTCTGTTGGCGTCGTAGCTGACACTGTGAACGGTGGTATTGGAAAGATATCCCATGTCGATTTCATCGACACGGCGGCCCAGAAGATCATGAATGGCAATCTTGACCTCACCTGCGTCCTTCAGGGAAAACGCAATAGTGGTTTTGGCGTTGAAAGGATTCGGGTAGGAGGTCAACATATCGAGTTCCGTGGGAAGAAGATCGGTGGTTTCGTCGACGGAAGATGTGTTTTCGGTATAAAGACAGTATCCCTGATCGTAATTCTGCAGTTCAAGCTGATTTCCAAGCCACTGGTAGCGACGCCCGTCGCCGCCGGTTCCGGACATCCATAAAAACCAGCAGTTCTGCGGGTCGCTTATTCCCTGAATGGAAACCCAGCCGCGATCCATGACAAATGGCGGGTCAAAAGTGGCGTAATACTCGTTAAGTTCGAAACTATTGTTGTACATGATGCCGGTCGGTAACGTCTGGCAGGTCACGATAAATGATTGCATCATGGTACCCGGCTGCCCGCTTAAATCTTCATAGAATTTGAATTCAAAGGTCATGGAAGCCTCAGTGCATTCAAACCAGCCGTTATTGAACATCATATCCAGACCCCAGAACTTGATGCCGCCGATTAAGCCGCCCGAGGAGAAGTTGTCGTAAACCAGATATGATCCGGGAGTCCCGGTGTCCGATGTGCCCGCCGACCAGGGGTCCGCAGGACTGTGCGTTACCTGTCCATATAAGGACTCATCACAGTGGGGGGGTGGAGGAGGAGGCAATACTTCTACCATATCAAAAGTATAACTGCCGGATTCGGTGCCGTATCCATCTACGACGATATAATAGGTATTACCGCCTGTCAGCGCAAGGCCCAGCAATTCGGATTGATATTGGCAATTATCATCGATGCAGTCAAGAAGGTTTCCGACGGTATTTTCGTAAACATATAGCTTGGTGTCGTATTGGGAATTGCTGCACAAGCTGATATCAACCGAAATATCCGCTGAAGGGGAATAAGAATAAACAACATCAGGCGCCGTGGAACCGCTGTACGGGCATGATTCATCGTAATCGTTTGTGTAACCAGATGTTGTACCCGTGGTGTTGTATGGAAGGGCATTGATCACGGTGGCGTCGTTAATATTATCGCCCCCCTGTAATATCACATTCGGATCAGGAACATTTGGTGTTCCCGTTGCCGGCTTTTTAATGTTGTCATAACTGAGGTTGGCATCGGTTGCTAAAGCTGAAGCACTCAAAAACATTAATGCCATACCAATCACAAGTAAGTTTTTCATTGAAACTCCTTTTGAATTAATTTGATTAAGTATTGAAAAAATTATTAAACCTTGCCTCCTTTCCGCCTTTCTTTGATTTAACATGTTTTTTCCTCAAATTGTTCTATAAATTATTAGTTATTGTTTTAGTAAGAATAAAACAATTATCTTCCTGCTCCAACCTTTTAAAATTACATTATACTCATACTTTTATATTGTTTAAAAGCAAAGTCCAGACCATTTTACATTGCGAATTGTCATTTAAACGCCAATTTTATAATCTCTTAAAATACATAACCTTGCACTGCATTGTCAAATAATATTTAGTATATAATACCATTTTCACCGAATTATTATGCAGAATATTGCTATTTTTTTGATTTCCAATTCAAAATTTTTAGAAAAAAGCCCCGGCGGTCCGGGGCTTTTTTAAAACATCGACGAAGTTTACTTCAGGAAAGTCATTCGCCTCGTTTCAGTTTGATCTCCCGTAGAGAGACGGTAGAAATAGACACCGGAAGCGACTTCACTGCCATTGTCGCTACGGCCGTCCCAGATAATGCCGTGTTCTCCGGCATTCATATGGCCGTCCTGCAAGGTGATAAGCTTCTGGCCCGCAATATTATAGATTGATAGATCCACAATTGCCGCCGATGGTAGGTTGAACGATATTGTAGTGTGAGCGTTAAACGGATTCGGGTAATTCTGGCTTAACGCCGATTTTTCGGGAAGCAGATCGGTATTATCATCGGTTGAGGTAAGCGCAATTACAATGTCGGCGTTGCCGTAATCATCGAAAGCCAGCTCTATGGGATTGTCCAGGGCGCCTTCTCCATACGGAGTGAAGGCCGAAACTTCGTATATGCCCGGTTGCAGGTTCGTGAATCCGTAATAACCTTCGATATCGGCGCTTACGATATCTACGATCCTGTCGTCGGACCTCAGATAGACTATGCCGCCGTCAATAAACTCGCCCGCGGGGTCCGATATCCGACCGAATATCGTCCTTATACCGAGGTTTTCCCTCGCAGTCAGGGCGATATCTATACTGTCGGCATCGGGAGTGACCAGGGTGGCGTCGAAATAGCTATGGACATCATCGTAAAACTCGCCGTAATAACCCTGCGCATGAGCGAGAATTGTGAAGGGAATTTCGCGAAGATTATCAAAAACATAGTTGCCGTCCGCGTCGGTGAACGCTCTGTGAACAATGAAACGATGCCACGGTCCGTTGGTATGACCGAGAGCTATTAATGACGCGCCTTCAATCGGCATTCCCGTGGAGTCGTCCGTAACCGTGCCGCTGATCACGCCGTCATGAGCGTGTAGCGGGATCAGGGCGAAATCAATGTCAGGAACGCTGCCACCGTCGGGAACCGCAACGGTATCTGGGTACACAGCCGGTTCGAATCCCCATTTATGCGCATGAACGCGATATTCGCCCGGAATAAGATTTTCTATAGTGTAGGCCCCGGTTGCATCCGACCAGGCGGATCTTCCGAAGAAATCACCGTATTTCCAGGCGATTATTTTAGCGTTGTTCAGGGGAGTTCCGGATGTATCGGTTACCGTTCCGGAAATCGATCCGAAACTGAAACCCGTCAGGGCGAAATCGATATCTTCTATATATCCGGCTTCGGGTACGATCACGTTGGTCGGATATTCCTCGGGAAGATACCCTTCCGCGCACGCTCTTACCCGGTATTCGCCGGGCCGGGCGTTTATCTCGTAATCGCCGTTTTCATCGGTATAGGCGACGCCGTTATGAAGCCAGTAATCGACGTTGAACGCGTGAACCCTCGCGCCTTCTATCGGATTGCCGGTGGAGATATCGGTCACGGTTCCTCTAATACCGGTGGGAACAATGGCAACTAAAGCGATATCTATTCCGGTCGTGTCGTTGCCGTCTATCTCCACAGGATCCGGATATTCGCCCGGATAATAATCTTCTTTGTGAGCTGAAACGGAGTATGCGCCGGGTTCTAACTCATCGACCATATACGAGCCGTCCGCCAAGGTTGTCGTATGATGATAATTCCAGAATCCCGGACCGCGCACCACAACATGTGCATCTTCGATGGGGGCGCTGGTCGCGGCATCGGTAATCGTTCCCGATATCGATCCCAGAACCACGGGGATCTCCTGAAGGTAAATATCAATATCCTCGTGAATATCACCGTCGATAAGTATCCTATCGGGATAGGAACCCTCCGACCACCCCTCTTTTGTCGCCGTAACCACATAAGAGCCTGCCGGCAAATCGTTTATTGAATAATAACCTCCCCGGCCGGAATGAACGGTTTTTTCAAATGGATTACCGTCAATCCGGGTGGCGGTAACGGAAGCCATACAGATGCCGTTAGTGGTGCCATCCTCGTAAATATGGCCCGTAATTCTTCCTAAAGCAGGGGGGGCATCAGAAGATAATACGAAATCAATTCCCGTTACAGTCGAATCTTCGAGGACGGTTACAACAGTAGCCTCGCTTCGGTGATATACGCCATCATACCATTCGGGCGTTAAATCAACGGCTACCGCCTTTACTTGAAAATCACCCGGAGGAACAGTTAAATCGTATGCCCCACTCGAATCGGTCCACACACCAATGCCAATGGGGAAAGGCCAATTCACGCGGAAGGCCATGATGTGGGCGTTGGCCAGAGGTACATTCCCGCCCGATGTCACTTCATATACCGTACCGGAGATGGTACCGGACTGCGTTTGGGCAGAAACGGCCGAGGCTATAAATATCATCACCAACACACCCATTAGGACTTTTTTCACTAAAGCCTCCTCCTTAAGTTTTAAATTGAATTTGACTTTTACATCTTATTTTGACACGGAAAGACCAAATCGGTTTAACCTTCCGTAGATAATATTATATATAAACGACAAAATATCAATGAAAACAATATCCTTAATTTAGAATTTTTTTTATGTAAAAACAGACATACATTTATGAAATCGTTCCGAACTGCAACCGCTTCGGAATCGCGCTGAATATCTTAATCGCAGCGATATCAACAGGTTACATTAGTATTGATATTATATGTTTTATCTGTTTTGACCGGCATATACCGGGAATTATCCGTGTCGATATGTATGATACAGGGTTATGACTTCAAGAGTTTTTAAAAAACGGATCGGCGAGCTTCTGGTCGAAAGCAAAGCGATTTCGCCCCAGCAACTGAAAATCGCTCTCGACAGGCAAAAAACAACCGGGCAGCGAATCGGGCAGGTGCTCATTTCTCTGGGTATGATTTCCGAAGAGAAACTGATGCAGATCACGGCTCAGAAACTGGATATTCCCCAGGTAAATCTTGAAGATATGGTTATCGACAGGGAAGTCGCTTCCATCATACCCGTCGATATGGCAAAAAAACACCTTCTAATACCGCTTTTCAAGATAGGCAACGTCCTTACGGTCGCCATGTATGACCCTCTCGATTTTATTGCGCTGGACGAGATTTCATACTACACAAAAATGGTTATTAAAAGGGTTGTGGCCTCCAAATCTAATATCGAAACGGCCATTGAACGTCATTACTCCATAGGCGAAGCGGTAAATAAAGTGGTGGAGGGGATGAAAGCGGAGGAACTGACGGTCAATGTTGACGAGATCGAGGTTGACATAGAGAAAGATATAACCGGCGACATGCCGGTAGTGAAGCTCATAAATTTGATTATTTTCAGGGGTATAAAAAGCAAAGCTTCCGATTTGCACCTCGATCCCGATGAAATCGGACTGAGAATTCGTTTCAGGATAGACGGTATAATGCACGATGTTGCTCACCTTCCCAAATCCCTAATCTCGGGAGCCGTCTCCAGGGTAAAAGTTATGGCCAATATGGACGTTTCTGAAAAAAGACTACCTCAGGACGGCAGATTTCAGGCGAAATTTAAAGAAGTCCTTGTTGATTTCAGGGTTTCCTCCATTCCGACACCCTTCGGGGAAAAAATAGCGATACGCATTCTGGACAAATCCGGACTGATACTCGACTTAAATAAGATGGGATTTTCCGAAACAAACCTGAAAAAGTGGTTGGATCTTATTAAAAGGCCCGAGGGATTAATACTTATTACCGGCCCCACCGGTTCGGGCAAAACATCAACCCTATACGCTACCCTCGCCAGAATAAGCACGCCGCAGAAAAGCGTCGTCACGGTTGAGGACCCCATAGAGTATAATCTGCCTCTGGTAACCCAGGTGCAGATAAACGAGAAATCGGGATTGACCTTCGCCCTGGCTTTGAGATCTATTGTCAGGCAGAATCCCGATATAGTAATGGTTGGCGAAATCAGGGATATTGCCACCGCCGAAATTTCCGTCAGAGCTTCCATGACCGGTCATCTTGTTTTTTCGACTTTGCATACGTCCGACGCTCCCGTGGCGATCAATCGGCTAATGGATATGGGCATAGAACCATATCTGGTCTCCACCTCGATCTCCGCCGTTCTGGCACAGAGGTTGATTCGAGTCCTGTGTGAAAAATGCAAAACCGAAGAGAAGAATCTCGACGCTCCGACTCAAGAGTTGGTTGAACGGCATAAATTAACCGGTACTATTTATAAACCTATCGGATGCACAAAATGCAGCATGACCGGTTTCTACGGCAGAACCGCCATAAACGAGCTTCTGGTAATGAGCCCCGATCTTCAGGAACTGGCCAACAGAAAAGCGCCCCATGTCGAGCTCCGCAGACAGGCTCTGCGGGATGGATTGATCTCGCTGCGTGCTGACGGCCTGGCCAAGGTTTCCGCCGGAATTACCACCGTGGATGAGGTCGTAAGAATATCGCATGACGATGATATCTCCATAAACTCACCTAACCAGTCCGAAACAACCATCCTGGAGCAAATTGGTGGCTAATAAATTTAAATATACGGCGGTATCGAAGGACGGCGTCAGATCCAGCGGCATAATAGAGGCAGAGAACGAATCCAGGGCGGCCTCCGCGATCAGTTCCAGCGGATTAATTCCTGTCAGGATCTCGAAAAAATCCTGCGCCGATTCCGGTTTCAAAATAATGTGGAAATCGCGGATAGACCCTGAAATTCTGGCGATTTTCACCAGAAAACTCCTGACTTTAAATAAGGCCGGCATCCCTATTTTACGATCGCTGGATATCATTATGTCGGATATATCGGATTCCCGGCTTTCCTCCGCCCTGAAGGAAATCGGGCAATCTATCGAGGGGGGAAACAGCCTTACCGAAGCGTTTGAGAAGCACACCGGATTTTTCCCCGAACTCTTTATCAACGCTATACGGGCGGGCGAGGAATCCGGTTCGCTGGATACCATGCTGTCCAGAGCCTCGGAATTAATCGAAAGAGAAATCAGACTGAAAGATAATGTCAAATCCGCGGTTAGATATCCGGCCTATGTCCTCGTCACTATTGGGGCGGCGTTTCTTGTGGTAATAACTTTCGTTGTACCGAAATTTGCAGGCTTTTATACCGCTTATGGAGCGGAGCTTCCCTGGGCCACCCGGCTGTTAATAAATATTAACCGTCTAATCGCCCCCAATTGGCCATATCTGATTATCGCGCTTCCGGTATTAATTTTTTTATTCTGGCGGATAAAGATAACAGGCTGGGGAAAAAGGATAATTGACTACATTTCTCTTTCATTCCCGATTCTGGGAAAGATTATGGTGAAAACAATTATCGCCAGATTTTGCTATATTTTATCGACCCTGCTATCGGCGGGTCTGCCGTTATCGCAGTCGCTGGGCGTATTGAGGAATTCAATAAGCAATTATTATTTTTCTAAAGTGATTTCCGAAATGGGCGAAAATTTAAGTGGGGGCAGCGATATAGTATCTTCTATGCGCGCCTCCAAATATTTCAGTCCGATGGTAGTCCAGATGTTTTCCATCGGACTCGAAACCGGTTCTCTGGAATCATTATTGCAGGAGAGCGCCAGGCATTACGATATGGAGATCGAGCAGGACGCCAAAAAACTGACCAGCAGGATCGAACCTCTCTTGACCGCGGCGGTGGGAGTAACGGTTTTAATTCTGGCTCTTGCGATCTTTTTGCCTATGTGGAATATGATAAGCATTTTTAGAAAATAGCGAATAACGATAAAAGGAGTGGTATATGTTCAAGAAAGAAAAAGGATTCACCCTGATCGAACTTGTGATTATCATCGTGGTTCTGGGTATACTCGCTTCCATAGCCATTCCCAGGTACAGGAATATCGTTGCGGAATCGCGCGAAGCCGCGGCACGGGGGGCTCTGGGCGCCATGAGATCGGGTGTCAGCATCTATTACGCTAATGCCGCGGTGACAACCGGTACGGCTGTATGGCCGCCCCTGGATAGCTTGAGCGCCGTTGGGGTAGTAATGGAACAGGCCATTCCCGAGAATCCATATCAGTTGGATACTAACGCCCCGGATTCTATTGTGACGGGCGTTACCAAAGGGGTCGTGGTAGGAACGCGAGGCGGCTGGGCCTATCTGGAGGCTACCGGGGAATTATGGTTGAATACGAGTTCGGTCGGAGAAAACAACTGGTAGAATCGAGCAATGTATAAGAATCGCATTAAACCCGGAATCAGCGTCGGTTCCGGGTTTACTCTTATAGAGCTGGCTATAATTATAGTGATCCTGGGCGTGATCGCGACGGTTGGTATTCCGGCCATGGGAAATATGATCAACGCGTCCAGAATTTCAGCGGCTAAAGATGAACTTCGGACTCTTAAGATCGCGATCGTGGGGAAAAGCGGTTCAAGCAATATTAGAGGTTATGAAAACGACGTTGGCGCTCTTCCTCCCGACCTTCAGGGATTGTTCACGAAGCCCGGCGGTGTTGCAGACTGGACCAAATTTGCCGGAATCGGGTGGAATGGACCCTATATTGACGGCGATAACGGCGAATATCTCAAAGACCCCTGGGGCGTCGACTATATTTATGATTCCGGCGGTCGAAAGATTAAAAGCGTCGGCGGGCCGGATACAATTACCGTGGCTTTTTAAAATGAGAAACAGGGGATATACATTAATCGAGATGATCCTGGTGGTGGTAATTATCGGGATTCTGGCCAGTGTGGCGATCCAATCTCTCAGTAAGACCGAAGACAGCCGGCGTTTGGATGAAACCATGGCCGAGATAGAGGATATCGCGCGGGCGATAGCGGGAGACGAGAGGTTAATATCCGACGGTGTTCGAACTGATTTCGGATATGTCGGTGATATCGGGTCGTTGCCGTCGAACCTCGATGGTCTGGTCGCAAATCCCGGAGGATACGCGACCTGGAAAGGGCCTTATATCCGGAATAAGTTCAATGAAAATAGCGAGGATTACAGGCGGGACGCCTGGGATAATCTTTATACCTATGCCGGAGGGATTGTTGTTGTTTCCAATGCCGATGGAAATCCGATTACCAAACAGTTCGCCGCTTCTGCGGGAGATTTGACCTCCAACACCATAAAAGGGGTAGTCCGGGATAAAGCCGGGTTGCCGCCGTCCGACAGCGCCTCCCATGTAAACGTGACCGTATATTATCCCGACGGTTCCGGTTCAATGACCAGTTCCACGACCTCGCCAGTGCGATCCGGCGAATTCAGTTTCGATAATCAAATCCCCATCGGAATTCACTTTATCAGGGCTGTAGACCTGAACGCGGGCGATACGGCGTCAAAGTATCTGGCCGTCAACCCGGGATCGATAACGTTAACGGAGTTGAGAATGCCCTCGGAATTATGGGGATCATCCGGGGGTGAAACGGGGGGGCTCCTGGAATATGTCAGTGGTTCAGCCCGGGTGTATGGACCCGGAAACAGGAATATCAGATTTGAGATCTTTAATTCGGGATCGGATACGGTCACGGTTAATTTCGCGGTATTAATATACAATGTCATACCGGACGCTTATTATCAAAAACTCATCTGGAGCGGTATCGTAATTTATAATAATCCCAGGCTCGGGAGCGGCGATATTCTGAATTTCCCGACACCTGAGACGATAGGTCAATCGGAGACATTGACCATAGAGTACGAAAGTTTCTGGGATTCGCCGGCCACCGGAGGATCTTTTGTGAACATGTCGGGAATCGATTTCCAGGCGGTTTTTTCCAGCGGGGATACAGTCTCATTCGCGACGCCTTAGATTATGGAAATTAAAAGAAAAGACCCGGGTTTTACCCTGATCGAGCTGGTTTTGATTATCGTGATAATGGGCATTGTCGCGACCATAGCCATGCGGTCTATGGGGCCGGCCATTGATCGATCGCGTAACGACGCCACCATGAAGGAAATGGAGATCCTGGCGCAGGCGATAATCGGGAATAAAGATCTCATTTCCGAAGGCATAAGATCCGATTTCGGTTATGTCGGTGATATCGGAGCGCCGCCGCCTGATCTTGACGCGCTTGTGGCAAATCCCGGTGGCTACGCCACCTGGGACGGCCCCTATGTACTAAACAATTTTATAGAGAATCCGAATGATTTTAAAGAGGACGCCTGGGGAAATGAATATAGTTATTCCGGCGGCGTGGTAATTACATCTTCGGGAAACGGTTCGGCCCTCACAAAACAGTTTGCGGGCAGCATAAACGATCTGGTAGCAAATACAGTAAAGGGAAACGTCTACGATGGCCTGGGATCAGCGCCGGCCGACAGCGCCTCCAGCGTAGATATAATAATATATTATCCCGATGGGATCGGCGGCCTCACCTCGAGTGCGGTAAATCCCTCGCCGTCAGGACAATTCTCTTTTTCCGGTATGATTCCCATAGGTAATCATCTTATCCGGGCGGTGTACATCTCCACCGCTGATACGATATCCCAATATATTACCGTCCTGCCGGGTAGCGTCGCTTTCGGCGAGCTGAGATTTTCGAAATCATACTGGTAAATCCATAAGCCATTTTATGTTAAATATATTATGCTTTAAAAGAATAAATGAAAAGGCGCTATTCTCAAATAAAATCCGGCTGAATTGGTTCATAATCCCGGTAAATTCTGTCGATAACATATAAGACACTTTCTTATAAAATCTTAGCCGTTTTTCCGATATGAGGAAAAAATCGGGATGCTCGTTGTCTACGATAGACGCAGCAATAGGAGTTGATCGGCGCAAAGTATGAATGAAGTTCGAACGATTTCTCAAAGCAAAGAGAAAAACAAAGATTCGTCGCAAAACAACAACTCTAACGCCCGGCCGAATCAGATGGCGATTTCTCGCAAACTCAAACACAGGCTGGAGTCAGGTGTTCTGGTAACCGATATCTCGTCCGGTTCTTTCAGGTATGTAGCTCTTATAAAGAAGAAAGATAAAATTACGGTCAAAGGTTACGGCGACCTGGGCAGGGAAGAACTGGGGATCGCCTCCGATGATCCGCTTGATCTATATCGCGCCGGCATGGCGTCGATTGAGGGCAAATCCAATATAAGAGCCCGGGATATCCTGGTCGTTACTTCGAAGCTGGACTTTTTTATCAGAAAACTGGAATTGCCGCTGTCGAAAAAAGGGGAGATCGAGAGAGCCGCCAGATGGGAGATCGACAAGCAGATTCCGATAGGAACTGACGATTCTTATTTAAAAATCAGAAGAGATGAATTTAAAGATGGAATTTACAGCCTGACTGTAGGCGCCGTTCCCAGGAGTCAGATTCATTACTGGCAATTTCTCGATAAAAAACTAATCGGCATCGTCCCGACACCGGTGGCATTGATCCCCGTGGGACCGCCCGCCATATCTAAAGATTTATCATACTGCTACGTTTTTCATGATGAATCCCTTTTATATATCGGGTTTTACAATTCCGACGGTTTGCAATACCAGCATCAGATTGTTGCCGAGTCAACCGAGACCATTTTCGGAACCGGCGATTCATTTCTGAATCCTTCCGGGATAGTCGATGAACTCGCCAACAGCGTGGAGGTTTTCTACAGTCGTTTTCCGGATGAGCGTGTCGCCGGTATCGTGCTATTTATGTCTTTTAAAGAAATTACTCAGCTCGCGTCTTTAATAAGGGAACGAATTGTTATCGATGTAATACCCGCGGATTTTCCGGAAAATGTGGAAATTGAAAAATCCGGCTATACGGAAATATTTAATTCCAAATATATTCCGCTTCTGGGCGCTGCCAGAGTCGGGAATGACGATTTTATATTTCTTCCTAAAACCCTCGAAGATAACATTAAGAATAGAATTATTAGAAAAACGATTTATTACGGTTTAATTTCCGGCCTGATAACGCTAATGCTGCTCTTCATATTTTTACTTACCGGAGTCAATATAAATAAATCGAAATTGGGCAATATCCTGACGCAGAAGAGTCAAATCAAAAGCTCCATAGCATTTAAAAAAAGCCGCGAATATCTGATAAGAACAAACCTGATGTCCGCTTTAAAAAACAGGTTTGAGGCGGTGAACAACGAATCGTCGAATTTATACCGTGCCCTCGCAAATCTTACTCCCGAAAATATCTATTTGAACGATATTAACCTGGTACTGCTATCGGAAACCAGCCGGATCCGGGTCGAAATAACGGGATATTTCGACGGAGAAATTTCCAGGGCGGATACAAGGATTTTGGACTTTATGGATAATTTGAAAAATTACGGCCTGGATCAAATCAAACTGGAACGGCTCGGGCATAAGCTTTCGGGTTACAGAAAGACCGAAAGTTTTAAAGTTGTCGGAAGGTATATGCATAATGATTGAAATCGCCTTTTACATAAGAAAAGGCTGGCCGTTGATATTAATTTTTATATCGGTGGCCGCCGCCTTTTATTTCAATCATTCCGTATCGCTCGATTATAAAAGCAGAATTACGCAAGCGGAGCAGGAATTGGCCTCTGTCAAAGAAGAGATATCCCTTTCCCGGCAAAGGATGGACGAATATCATCGCGTTAGAACAGATTTAGACGGATACTCCCATTATATGTATACCAAGCAGAATCCTCAAAAATTGATGGACAGGCTTAAATCGGACGCCTCCCAGCACGGCGTCAAACTGAGAGATATTCAGATTGACGTTCCCAGGTTTTTTAAAGATCGCCACAATCCCGAGACTGTAATCCTGGTGAAATTTCAGGCTTCATTTCAGGGAGATTATTACAGAATGGGCCGGTTCCTGCAATCTCTCGAGAAACGGCCCTATCTAAACCGCCTGGAGGAGTTGAATGTTGCCATAAACAGACCCGACGGGAGCGAGCTTAAAATGATAATAAAGGGTATACTCAGAGTCTTCGATAAAAATATTGTAGAATGGTGCGCCGAAAATGGAACGTAGAAAAATCATAATTTATTCCATATTTCTAATCGTTGCCGCTTATGGATTTTATTTTCACTTTCTGGCCGGCGAACCGTCGAAGGAAGTAAATACTCCGGCGCCGATCAATGATACCATGCAGGCCAGTATATCCGGCGACGAGGAAATCATTGCGGATCGAACGACCGAAAAATCAAACGAATATCAATTGACTCTGCGATATAACCGGCAGCGAAATCCGTTTGAAAATAAAAACGTCTATCGAGGGAAAAAGCCCGCGGGCGGTATTCCTGTCCGCTATGCCAAACCGAATGTTTCGGCTATTTCGATGGGTGGATCGGGGACCTTTGTTATAGCGAACAACAAGATAATTAAAATTGGAGAAACCGTTGGCGTCTGGAGATTGGTAAAGGTCGAATCGGAGAAAGCGCTGTTTGACGGCCCGGACAGCACAATATGGGCAAGTCTTGGAGGGTAACCATGATTATTAGATACTTATTAATCCTGCTGGTCTGCATTGCATGCCGTTCTGCGGCAGATGATAATACAGTCCCGATTAAAACAAAACCGCCACGTGATAATCCCGCATGGTTGGAAAAAAGGATAAGCGTCGATTTCGAAAACACGCCGCTTGTATCGGCGTTAACTCTTCTCTCCAGAAAAAACGATTTCAATATTGTTACTCCGCCCCTGGATGAAAATACCGTTTCGGCGCATCTGAAAGACGTTAAGGTCAGGGAAGCGCTGGATGCCATACTCAAAGTATCGGGACATATATATTATGTCGATGGCGATATAGTCGTGGTCAGGTCGCTCGCCGACGAGAGCCCCGGCGAGCTCGCCACCGGGGTATTCAGCCTGGACTATATCGACGCCCGCCAGGTGGAAGAACAGGTCAAAAACATGCTTTCGCAAAAAGGCAGGGTGCAGATCATATCTGCCGGGCTGGCCTCCGCGGAAGGCGAAACGTCCGGTTTCCCATCGAAGATGATTGCCGTAACCGATCTGGAGTTTATAATCCCCCTGGTGGAAGAGTTTATCGAGAAAATTGACGTTAAACCGCGGCAGGTTAGAATTGAAGTGAAGCTTATCGAAACGAATCTCTCCAGCGAGGAGAAATTCGGTTTCGACTGGCAGAAAAGCATGCTGGCGAAAATCACCGGCGCCGATCCCGGCTTTGAGACCTCGCAGAATAACGACTCCGATAACCTGTTCGCGTTCGCCGAACACCCCTATGGGAAAAGCGATTTTACCTACGGCACCCTGACCATCTCGGAAGTCTCTTTGCTTATCGATTTCCTGAAAGAATCCGGAAACTCAAAACTGCTTTCAAATCCATCCGTAACCACTTCGGATGGCAAACCGGCGCGTATCGAGGTCGCCACCACCATACCTATCCAGACCATAAACCGATTTACCGAGGCGGCCGCGGTGCAGGATATAGCAACATACCAGTTTAAAGACGTCGGTATTACCCTCGACGTTACGCCGGTCGTAAACAACAGCGGATATATAACGTTAAAATGCACTCCCTCGGTGGAGGAGATAACCGGCTGGGTCGGTCCTACCGATAACCAGCAGCCCATAACATCGAAAAGAACCGTGACCACCGATGTCCTGGTAATGGACGGCGAGACGCTTGTCATCGGCGGCCTCATAAAGGAAAACACCATCCAGTCAGAAAAAGGAGTCTGGCTTCTCTCCGATATACCGTTTTTGGGAGAGCTGTTTAAAACTCGCTCCAATACCAAAAGCAGCTCGGATCTGATGATCTTAATTAAACCGGTCCTGTTGCCGTAAGACCTGCGCAAATTTAATTTAAATCTATTTAAATAAAAAAGCCCCGACAGACGGGCTTGTTGAAAAAGCCCTTGTTTAGAGTTATCTGATATGCTAATAGGTAATATGCAGACCAAGAGGGAACATAAACAGACCAGGATGATGCTTTTGCCGCCATTGGAAGCATTGATTCCTGATGATC
>CP070742.1:193085-221514 GCA_020348065.1 Candidatus Zixiibacteriota bacterium | reverse complement strand
GAGATATTCGATATCAGGGGGCGGCTGGTAACGAAGTTGGTTGACGGCTATCTCGGCGGGGGTGAACACGGTTTCCGCTGGAAGGGCAGGAACGCGAGCGGTCATCATGTATCATCGGGCTCCTATTTCTACCGCCTTACTGCCGGCGACGATGTCATCACCCGGCGGATGATGCTGGTGAGGTAGGGGAATAATGAGTAAATTACAAAAAATATTTACTATTTTAATTGCTTTGGCAATACTCCCTGCCTGCGGCAAGGCCCCGGTAGAGGTCGTGCCGGTAATCTATGAGGATTTCACCGAGGCTTCCCGGCTTCACGTTACTTCGCCCGGCACATTTGTGTTTGAGGATAATGATTCCTGGGACTCGTTCTGCGATGAGTACTGGGGCGGTGGTATCCCCCGGCCTGAAGTCGATTTCGAGAATAATATGATCATCGGCATTTTCTGGGGCCAAACCAGCGGATGTTACGAGTGGGTGAACTGCGTTAGAACAGTTTTCATCAGGCGCGGCGTAATCGAAGTCCACATAAGTCCCATGCCCGATCTCGGAGATTGCGAAATGATAGTTTATCCTATGCAGGTTATCAAAATCAGAAGCCATGAATTACCGGTTGAATTTCATGGCCATTTTCCGGGGAGCCCGGATTAACCAACCCGTTGGGGGATAAACCCCCAACCTACGTCTCCGCAAAACACCAGATCTTGACAAAACAACTCATTTAATATTATTATCTGAACAATCCTGTAAACCTTAGCAAGGGTGGCAACGTGGGACACATGGTCGGAAAGGATCTATACCGCAAACTGGGGAAGAAGATCGACGGCCTCATCATGCGGGCGCCCTGGAATGACACCTTTTATCAGATATTGAAAGAGCTTTATACCGAGGAAGAGGCCGAAGTAATAATCAAGATGCCCTATGGTTTAAGCACCCTCAAAGATATCGCGAAAACCATCAAAATCGAAAATACCAACCTCCAGAAGATCCTGGACGGCCTGGCGGCCAAAGGACTCGTATTTGATATCAGGGGGATCAGCGGTACCCGGTATATTATCTCTCCGTTAATGGTGGGGATATTCGAGTATACCATGATGCGGACCGGCGAAAACCTGAACACCAAAAGATGGGCGCGGCTGTTTCACGATTATATGCAGGATGGGGAATTTTGGGCGGCCAATCTCTCTCACGGGGAGAAAATTTCCCCCCTGAGAGCGTTACCGCATGAGGGCACGGTGACTGAGGACGAATATGTGGAGGTGCTCGATTATGAAAAAGCCACCGCCATTGTTGAGGAGAATAAGAGGTTTGCCATCGGTATCTGCTCCTGCCGGCACGAGAAGTATCATGTAGGCGAGAAAAGATGCGAGGTGCCGTTGGAAACCTGCTCGTCATTCGGCGCCGCGGCCGATTATATGATACGGGGTAATTTCGGCAGGGAGGTTTCCAAATCGGAGATGCTGGAAAGCCTGGAGCGCTCAAGAGAAATGCGTCTGGTGTTCAGCGCCGACAATGTCAAGCAGGGCACCTCCTTTATATGTAACTGCTGCAGCTGCTGCTGCAATGTAATGCACGGAATTAAAGAGTTCGGTTATCCCAATACCATTGTGACATCGAACTATATCGCGAAAAACGATTCGGATTCCTGCGCCGAGTGCGGCGATTGCGCCGAGGTCTGTCCCGTCAACGCTATCGAAGCCGCGACCGATGAAGCTCCCGTAATAGACGAGTCTATCTGTATCGGCTGCGGTGTCTGCGCGCTGGAGTGTTCCACCGCATCGATGAAGCTGGTGAAAAGGGAACAGAGGGTTTTACATCCGGAAAATACTTTCGAGAGGGTTATCCTGCAGGCCCTGGAACGCGGCAATCTTCAGAATCTGATGTTCGATAATCCGCAGAGCCTGACGCACTCCTTTATGCGCGGTTTCGTCGGCGGTTTTCTGAGGCTGCCGCCGGTCAAGAAAGCGTTGATCAGTGATAAATACAGATCGAGGTTTCTTGAATTTTTGAGCCGGTAGGACCGTTTTTTATGATCGTCAGGTCACGGCCTTCGGCCTACGACCTGACGAAACGTCGAATTGCACCACAAGACCCCGCCGGAGGCGGGGCTAGCGCCGCTACTGAGGCAGGTTCGATGTTTATCTAACGCTTCTTTTACATATTATTTATATTGTCTATTATATTCTTAATACTCGAATATTGGGCGTGCCAGGCATGCTCGCTGTAACCGCCGGCAAGCGTCATAACCACCGGTATTTTGCGTTCCAGACAAGCCTCAATCGCCAGCCAGTCTCTTTTAACGATGCCGTCTTCGGTCATATTTAGCGATGCCAGGGGATCATCATGGAGAATATCGCATCCTCCAATAATAATAACAATATCCGGTTTTGACAATTCGAATAGTCGGGGTAAATGGTTTGTCAAAATTTCCAAATATTCGTAATCACCTGTTCCTGCTCTTAATTCTATATCAAGATCACTATTCTCTTTCGGAATAGGATATATATCACCTTGATGCATTGAAAAGGTAAACACCGTTTCATCGTTTTCGAAGATCAGGGCGGTGCCATTACCCTGGTGAACGTCCAGATCAATTATAAGGGCTTTTGATATTATACCTTCTTGCTGGAGTACTCTTATGGCAATGGGCACATCGGCATAAATGCAAAAACCTTCTCCTTTATGAGGCTTAGCATGATGATAACCGCCGCCGATGTTTATACCTACGCCATATTTCAGCGCTTGACGAGCCGCTTCAAGCGTTCCCCCGCTCGAGCATAAAAACGGTCTAAGAACTCCCCTGCTTAGCGTTTTCGATGGGAATACTTTGGCTTGAGGTAATTCAAGGTATTCAGCGATGTTCCGGGAGCTTTTCAGGCTTTCTAAAAAGCTCCCGGTATGAACTGACAATACCTGCTCATCACTCAACGGTTCGGGAACATAAATATCTTCGGGCGAAATAAGGCCGTCTTCAATCAATTGAATATATATACGAGCATATTTATTAATATCGAACGGATGTAGTTTTTCCAATTTATAAAGGCTTATTTGATATCTCGAAGAATAGACAAGCGCCAATCGGTTATTTATCGGCATGCCATCTCTTGGTTCACCTACCTTTTCTAATAGTAATTTTGAGGGTTTGCAGGCCATCGCGATAATAATTAAGCCAAAGATAAATATCCGCAAAATATATTTTTTGCGCATTGATTTTTTAATTACAACTGACATAATATTATAATATTAGCCTCTCGGCCTGATGTCAAATAAATGTATATAGTACAGCTTTTTCCACGCCTTCAGGAACCATATTTTGCCGGTATAATACGCTGGTAAAAATTCACAACCTCACCCATGCAGACATCAGTTATGATATGAAAAAATAGCAGGTTCGGGGTTTATCCGCCCGGCGCCCACAGCCTGCTGCGGGTGCGTTTCAAAAAAGTTGCGTCAAATCCCGGGGGGATTTGACCGACGACGCCGGCTGCGGCCGGATAAACCGACCGCCTACGAACCACAGCTGTAGGTCGGGGTTTATCCTCTGACATCGGGCGTCGGAAATTTTCCCCGGGGGATTGCTCCCTTTTATACAAAACATTCGCCTATAAAATTGCGTATATTATCCGTAATGCTCGAAGACCTCCAAATCCGGCCTTACCTGGAAAAAGATAAACAGGGGGTGGTGGCTCTCTGGAGGGAGGCTTTTCCCAACAGCCCGCCCTGGAATATCCCGGAAGATCATATCGAGCGCAAACTGAAAGTGCAGAGGGAGCTGTTTTTTATTGCCGAGGTAACGGGGAAAATTGTGGGGACCGCCATGGCCGGTTATGACGGTCACCGGGGCTGGGTCTATTCCGTCGCCGTCAGTCAAAAATACAGAAAGCAAGGTATCGGTAAGGCCCTGATGGAGCGGGTGGAAAGAGGTTTGATAGATATCGGTTGTCCCAAGCTGAATTTACAGGTCAGAGCGTCAAACAATGAAGTGGTGGAGTTTTATAAGAGGCTGGGCTACGGTGTGGAGGATCGAGTGAGTATGGGGAAACTGCTGCCCGGGGATAAAAGAAGTAATTAAATATAGACTTGCAGTTCTAAACAATCTTCATCTAAACACTCCGAAACTATAAGACATATCAGGAACCGATCTTAGAACGTTAAAGTTTATTGTATAAACCGGCCTACATACCGGTGTTTAGAATAGATTTAAATCGACTTAGAAACGAAAAAAACTGGAGGTTGTTTGATGTTAAAAAGAGTTTTTGTCTTGTTTAGCGCGGTTTTTACGCTCTCCGCGTCGACATGGGCCGATGTCTGGAATATTGACAAGCCGCATACGTCTGTCGGTTTTACTGTCAGGCATATGGTGGTTACGAAGGTTCACGGCCAGTTTAAGGATTTTGACGGCGAGATCGAGTTTGACGGGAAAAATGTGGAAACCGGTTTGGCGAATATCACTATCCGGATGGCGTCCATTGATACTGAAAATCAGAAAAGGGACGACCATCTGAAAAGCGCCGATTTCTTCGATGTCGAAAAGTTTCCCATGATGTCTTTTAAATCGAAGAAGATGATTAAGGGAGAAGGCGATAATTTTAAAATTACCGGCGATCTTACCATAAAGGACGTTACCAAAGAGGTGACTCTTGACGCCGTTTTCAACGGTACCATCAAGGATCCCTGGGGCGGCACCAGGGCAGGTTTTTCGGCGACCGGAAAAATAAACCGTCAGGATTTCGGAGTGAAATGGAATCAGGCGCTGGAGACGGGCGGATTCCTTGTCGGCGATGAGGTCACCATAAATATCGAAACCGAGCTGATCAAAGGGGAATAATCGAAATTGTGGAAACGGCGTCGCCTGTCGGGGCCGTTTTTTAAATCGTATTATCTCTATTACTCGCAATTTTACCGCTCATTTTTGTAAATATAATCGGTTAGACGTCATCGATTTTGACGGTTTAAATTAATTGTGGTGGAGAATGGTCAATTGATGTATATAATGAAGCTGTATTTGTAAGGATAGAAAAGTCGATGATTGAGGAAATTTTAAAAAATTCACCTCCGGGCGTTTTTTTTAACCATATCTACAACTACATCCTGTTTCTGAGGATCACCATCAGGGCGGCGATCGGGGGGGCGTTCTATTTCAAAGAAATCATAGAACAACTCTACCAGATCGGCAATAGATCGCTTTCCATCGTGATTTTGGTCGGTACCTTTACCGGGATGGTGCTGTCGTTTCAAACCGGTATCGAAATGGCTCGTTTCGGCGCCAAGGCGTATATCGGGTCGGTGGTGCTGGTTTCCCTGGTAAGGGAACTGGGACCGGTTTTGACCGCTTTGGTGGTGGCGGGGCGGGTGGGCTCCGGTATCACCGCGGAGCTCGGCTCCATGAAGGTTACCGATCAAATAGATGCCATGAGAGCCATGGCCGTCGATCCCTACAAGAAACTGGTACTCACAAGGCTCACGGCGCTTCTGATTATGTTGCCGGTTCTGGTGGCGGTGGCCGATACCTTCGGTTTTTTCGGCGGGGCCATTATCGCCACCACCAATTTAAATGTCGGTTTCGAACTTTATAAGTCAACGGCGCTGAATAACATTTACCTGGAGGATCTGTTTTCGGGTCTGGTTAAACCGATTGTTTTTGCCATTATTATAGGCACGATCGGATGTTACCTGGGAATGAATACAAAAGGCGGAACCAAAGGGGTAGGTAGTTCCACCACCCTTTCTGTGGTAATATCCTCCATATTCATTTTTGTTTTCGATTTCATTTTAACCAAAATTTTCTTTCTGGTTTACAGGTAGGTATGATAAAAACCGTAAATCTCTCAAAAAACTTTGGCGACAAAGAAGTCCTTAAAGATCTTTCGATAGATTTTGAAAAAGGTAAAACCACGGTTGTCCTGGGCCGATCAGGCACCGGCAAGAGCGTGCTGTTGAAAGTTATTCTCAGGCTTCTCTCAATAGACTCCGGCGAAGTCTATATCGACAATATCGATACCACCGATTTCAGCGAGAGCCGGATGATGGGTGTCAGGAGGAAGATGGGGATGTTGTTTCAGGGATCGGCTCTTTTCGATTCCATGAGCGTATATGAGAACGTGGCGTTTACCCTGAGGGAACATACCAGACTTTCCGAGGGGGAAATAAGGGACATAGTGAAAGAGAAGCTCGAATTCGTTGAAATGACGGGGACCGAGGGTTTGATGCCGGCGGAGCTTTCGGGCGGAATGCAGAAAAGGATCGCCCTGGCGAGAACGATGGCGAATAATCCCGATTATATATTTTTCGACGAGCCGACAACCGGCCTTGACCCCATTACAGCCAGAACCATTAATGAGCTTATTATCAGGGTGAGGGAACATACGGGGACCACCATTGTGGTTGTAACCCACGATCTCGACAGCGCCGCCATGGTGGCGCAGAAAATCGTGCTTATAAAAGAGGGAGAGAAATATTTTGAGGGCACTCCCGATGATTTTCAAAGGAGTGACATAGATTTTGTAAAATCGTTCAGATCGGGTGGAAAGGATATGTAAAATGAAAGAAAATACGTCCAAAGGCATAAGGGTGGGATTTCTGGCCGCCATAGGGTTTATAATAATATTTCTGGCCTTTTTTCTGGTAGGCGGCGAGGAAGGGATATTTACCAGAACCTGCGAATTGAAAGCCAGGTTTCAAAACGTCGAAGGTTTGGTCGTAGGAGCTCCGGTAAGGCTCGGTGGAGTGAAAGTGGGTTCGGTAAGCGGTATCGGTTTTTCCGAGGATAGGGCCGATAAGACAATCGAGGTTACGATGTCCATTAATCGCGAAAGTCTGAAAAGAATCGGTAAAGATTCCGAAGCCCGTTTAGGCAGCAAAGGATTGCTCGGCGATAGGACGGTGGATATAACCCTGGGATCTCCCGAGTCCGAGAAATGCCAGCCGGGGGAATTTATTCCCACTCTGGAGGCTTACCAGATCGACGACCTGATTTCGGAAAGCGGCGATGTTATGACCGACGTCAAGCTTACCGCCAGTGACGTCAGGGAGATCGCCTGGAAAATAAACCGGGGAGAGGGCACCATAGCTCAATTCATCAACGATCCCAGGATGTATACAAACCTCGACTCTCTGCTGGTTCTCTGGACCAATATTACCTATAAGATCAGGGCCGGGGAGGGCACGCTTTCGGAGTTTATCAATGATCCCGTGCTTTACGACCAGTTTACGCGCCTGACCACGGAAGCGGCCGATTTTATACGGGCGGCCAACGAGGGCAGAGGGGTGCTGGGGAAACTGGCTAACGAAAACGACCTTTACAATCATACCGATAGTCTGCTGGTAAACCTAAACGCAACCCTGGAAAAAATTAATTCCGGCGAAGGTACCCTGGGACAGATTGCCACCAACGCTGAAATGTATCAGAAACTGCTTTCCACAATTGAATCGCTTGACAGCCTTCTGGTCGATATCAAGGCTCATCCGAAAAGGTATGTCAAACTGTCGCTTTTTTAAGGAATCAGGATTTTCTGAAGCTTATCAGGGAATTCAGATACTTTATTATCTCGTTGTCGGATTCGAACTTATTAATTATTACGCCCGCCAGCTCCGCCATCTTCATGGTCGCCTTCTTGGAGTCATTCCAATCGTCGCCGTTTAATTCGTTCAGATATACAACCCGCTTTATACCGGATTGAACAATCGCTTTCATGCATTCTGAACACGGAAAAACCGTAGCGTAAAGGCTGCAGTCCGAGAGTTCCTTCTGCGCATGAAGTATGGCATTGAGCTCGGCGTGGACAACGTAAAGGTATTTTTCAGGCCGCGATTGAGGGATCTGGCTATCGTCAATGTGACGCGGAAAACCGTTATAGCCGGAACTGACCAGTTTCCGGGTTTTATTGTCTATGATTACCGCCCCGACCTGGGTGCTGGGGTCCTTCGATTTCAGCGAAGCGACCAGGGCGAGGGTCATGAAGTATTCTTCCCAGCTTAACGATTCAGCCATTTAAAAAACCTGTTTTTTTCATTTTCAAAGCTCCCGATTTATTATAGCGGTAAATTCATTGAGGGACAAATTAAAATTAAATCTTCTGGAAAATAATGCAAATTTATAAGTAAATTCCCCAATTCTCACACGAGCAGGTTTTGGGAATCACGGTATGTGATTAAAGATAGCTGCAAAGCTGCTCTTTTAATTAAATGACTTAAGCCTGATACTCAAATTTAGGCTGCCAATCACCTGCTCCACGGGGCAGAAGATCAAATAGATGCCAGGCGCTGCAGTAATTATCATGCGGTCCGAAGAAATCCCTGGCGGCCCTGTAGATTCTGCCGTTTTCCTTTATAAAAGAGGAGACGCCCGGCCAATAATCGCCCTTTTCATCCTCGAACCCCATGTCCCTTATAAAATCGGATCCTTTTCCCGAATACAGTTTGAATCTCCAGTTGCGCCTGGAAGCGAATTCCTTCACGGTCTCGGGACGATCGGGTGAAACCAGCGCGAAACCGGCCCTGTTTTCGAGATGATGAACAATACCGTTGAAACCGTCCGCCCACAAGGTGCAGTAGGGACAGTCTTTGCCCATATTGTGAATTACCATGAGTTCATCATGGCAACCGAACATTTCGGAAAGCCTGACAATTTCACCTTCCGAGTTTGTTAGAAGGTAATCGGTTACTTCGTCACGGGGCTGGTTGCGCTTCAGCTCGGCGAGAAGCCGTTTTTTCTCAAAGATCTCTTTTTCCAGAGAATTAATTTTATTTTCTATTTTAATTGCGGTACTTAGCTTCATTATTTCCTCCTGATTTTATTATAGAAACATACGTAAAGAAACCCGCTTTGTTGCATATTTGATAATGCATATCATAATTATTTTCAATGAAACGGTTATTTTTTTTATTTATTTGTTATTGGCGCCAGCGGTCTATATTTATTAATTGCTTTGATTATGGATTCAGTTAAAAAATTCTCGAAAAAGGCGCTGGGATTTTTGAAGTACTATTTCGGCGGCCTGTACGAGGGGGTAGGTAAAAATCATATATTCCTGTTCGGGGGAGGACTGGCCTTTTCGGTGATTATCTGCATGGTACCCTTTGTGCTAATTATATTTTATTTCCTCGGTCGGATACTGGAATCTCAGACGGTAAGCCAGCAGATCGATCTGTTTATAGATACCGTTATCCCGTATCTGCAATATTCGAACAAGATTAAGATGATACTGCATACCAGCGCGGACGAGGTTATAGCCTATAAGAATATTGCCGGGTATACCGGCGTTGTGGGTCTCCTTTTCGCCGCCAGCGGTCTTTTTAGCAGCATGAGGACCAGCCTGAACAGGATTTTCAAGACCAACGGGCCCAGCGCTTATGTGGGTAAACTCAGGGATCTTGGAATGGTGGTCCTGGTGCTAATATTCATCATGCTGGCCACCACGGTTTTCCCGGTTCTGGAGATTGTCAAAGATTCGGCGGATAAAATAGAGATTTTAAAGCGATTTCAAATGACGGGCGCTCAGGGCAAATTCTATTTTATCGGATCGCTTCTAACCATGTTTGTTCTGTTTTTTACCTTGTATAATCTCATACCCAACAGGAGGCTGGGATTTAAGGTCTCCGCCGTGGGCGCTTTCTGGGCCGCGCTGCTATGGGTGGCGGCCAAAGAGATTTTCGGATACTATATTACTAACATAGCGTCATTAAAAAGGATTTACGGCACCTACATGCTTTTCGCGGTGCTCACCTTCTGGATTTATTATTCCTCGGTTGTTTTCTTAGTGGGCGCGCAGATAGCCCAGCTGTACAGGGAGAGGAGGGCTCTCAGGATAAAGGGCGATTAATTGTAAACGATATTACAAGTTGATTATTGGTTTAAAATATAGAATATCTTCGATAAAATGAAAAATCGCATAACAGAGCGTCTATACAATCCGCCGGGATTGTTTTTTTAGAATCATCCAAATTTCATGGAACTATGAAAGTCCGGATTTTTAACTTGATGATTTCAATGGATATAGATATCATTGACAAATTGTTAAAGGAGGATTTCTGATGAGAGAATTACGCGGAATTAAGCTGTCATTCTCGGTTTTATTGTTTTTATCGGTTTTTTATTCGGGAGCTTTTTCGGATACCGATATAGCCTCATCCCCGTCGGGGCCATTTTTTACGGGAGAACGATATAATACGGCGGTTCCTAAACCATCTGAATTTTTGGGTTTTCCGTTGGCGTCGAAGCCGATCAGCCATTTGCAATTGAAAGAATATTTCGGAATTCTCGCTCAAACGTCGCCAAGGGCGGAGCTTTTGCAGTACGGCAAGACCTACGAAGGGCATGAGCTATTATACCTGGTAATATCATCCGAAGGCAATATATCGCGGATGGGTTCTATAAAGGAGATGACGGCAAGAATATCTGATCCCCGAACTATGAAGAGAGGGGAAAACACGAATAATCTAATAGAAAATCTTCCCGCCGTAGTCTGGGCGGGTTACTCGATTCATGGCGATGAGCTTTCATCGACCGACGCCGCCGTAGCGGTTGCTTACCAGCTCTGTGCGGGTAACGACGATGACACGAAATTTCTTCTCGACAATCTGGTAGTTCTGATAGATCCCCTTCAAAATCCCGATGGCCGCGAGCGGTTTCTGGTACAGATTAGGCAGTTCACCGGCAAGGTACCGTGTTACGATCTGCAAAGCATACAGCACACAGGGATCTGGCCGTGGGGCCGCGGCAACCATTACCTCATCGATCTTAACCGGGATATGTTCACCCTGGTTCACCCCGAGACAAGAGGGAAAATATCCGTTTACCTGGAATGGCGACCGCAGTTGATAATCGATTCGCATGAGATGGGCTCCATGGATACTTATCTTTTCAATCCGCCCCGAGCGCCGTTTAATCCTCACTGGGCGAAGGATCTTCGTAAATGGTGGGACGTCTTTGCCGCCGACCAGGCCAGAGCTTTTGACGGATACGGATGGAGTTATTATACGCGCGACTGGAATGAAGAGTGGTATCCGGGGTATACATCCTCCTGGGGCGGTTTCCTGGGGATAGTCGGCATACTTTACGAACAGGCGGGTGTGAGCGGCTCGCTGGTAAAGCGGAAAACCGGGCAGATCCTCACCTATTCAGAATCGGTTCATCATCATTATATAAGCAGCCTGGCGAACATCAGGACGGCAGCTGAAAATAGAAAAAAGCTTCTAACCAGCTATCACGAGCACAGGAAAAGGGCTATAGCGAACGACGAGAATTCGCTGGGAAAAGCGTTTATAGTCGACCCCTCCCAGAATCCGGAAAAGGTGAGGCGATTTATCGAAACCATGATGCTGCAGGGCATCGAAGTAAAGAAAGCGGAATCGTCGTTCAAGCTCTCCGGGCTTTACAATGAACATGGCAATCAACCCGCGAAGAGTTTTCCCGCGGGAACATATATAATCGACTTTGCGCAACCATCACGCTACCTGGCACAGGTGCTGCTTGATTATGATATAAGGATACCCAACAGTTTTCTTGAAGAGCAACGCCGGTATATCGAAAAAGGATGGGGTTCGAGGATGTACGACGTTTCTGCATGGTCGATACCTCTGGCTTTCGGGCTGGACAGTTATATCGTGAAGGGTAGTGTAAATGTAACGACATCGCCTGTCTCAGGATCCGCGAAAGGTCCGGGAGGCCTGACCGAGGCGGGTCCCGATTTTGGATATATGATAGACTACAAAAGCGACGCCGCCTCCTATCTCCTGGCGGATGCCTTCGGGTACGATTTGAAGATGAGAGTTGCCGCGAAACCTCTAACCGTCGATGGCAAAAGTTTCAGCCGGGGATCTATCCTGTTCATTTCCAAAGAGAATCCGGATAGCTTGGAAAAGGTGCTTGAGGATCTATCCGTAAAACATGGCGTAGAGGTGTTCGGCATAAATACCGCGCTGGCTGCCAAAGGTCCCGATCTCGGCGGAGGCAATTTAAGGCTTCTGACTGAACCCAAGATCGCGATCCTGACCGGCCCCCCGATCAGCGTTTCCGGCTACGGTTCGTTCTGGCATATGCTGGATTACGAGTTCGGTCTGAGGATGGCGTCGGTAGATATCTCGCGCATTGGCCAAACAGATTTATCGAAATACAACGTTCTCGTCGTCCCCTCTGTCTGGGGCAGTTCCAATGCTATAAAATCGGCGCTCGGGAAATCCGGTTTATCCAATATTAAAAAATGGGTAAAAGACGGCGGCACTCTGATAGCAATGGGGGATGCGGCCGCGTTTTGCGCGGATACGTCGGTCGGAATATCGAAGGTAAAACTTAAGCGGCAAGCGCTTGATGAGCTGGATGAATATAATTACGCCCTGGAGTTGGAAATATCCGCCGACAAAATATCGATCGACAGTCTGCGGGTATGGGACAGCATCGAGCCCAAAAAGGATAAATCCGAAAAAGACAAAAATGAAAAACCCTCAAAGGAGGAGATCCGGCGCAGCGATGAATTCGCCCGCAAATTCAAACCGGAAGGTGTGATACTGGAGTGCAGTGTAGATACAACGGAATGGCTGTCATACGGTCTGGATGAGGATCTTCCGGTATTGATGTATACCTCGCATGCCTTCCTGTCAAAATCTCCGGTAAGAACGGCTGCCAGGCTAAAAGATAAAAATGGAATAAGGCTGTCAGGGTTGATCTGGCCGGAAGCCCGCGATAGATGGGCCAACACAGCTTATTGTACCAGGGAATCGAGCGGGAAAGGTCAGGTAATACTGTTTTCCGGGCACCCCAATATGCGTTCGTATTTTTATGGATCGAAGCGATTGTTTGTTAACGCCGTACTATTGGGGCCGGGGTTGGGAGCCAGATGGCCGGCGCCTTATTGATTATATAAATAAGGATATGTTAAAGATAGTATCCACGGGCGTAATTCCGGTTTTTATTCCACCCAATCGGCCATAAAGATATTTGTAGGGCGGGTGGATGTAAACGCAATCATGCTGCCGTCCGGCGAATAGACCGCCTCGGCGTCATATCCCGGCGATGCGATTGACACTGTTAAGTTTGAACCGTTATTATCGGCGGTGAAGATATCGTAAGCGCGATAGATGGCCCAGACATAACCATGCTCCATTGATGGGGGGGGGTGGACACGCCGGATCAGCCATATATGTGGATGCGTATATTATATTGTCGCCGGCAGGATTGAAAAAAGCGCAGGTAGCTCGCCCTTTGCCGTTTGAAACCATCCTGAAGTCAGTGCCGTCGGCGTTCATTATAAAAATCTGATCGCATTTATAAGCATCGCGCGTGGACTGGAAAATTAGCTTTTCATCATCGCCGGAAAAATATGCTTCGGCGTTTTCGCCCTGGAAAGTCAGCTGCCGCATATTGGCGAAATGTATTTCCTGCGGCCGGACCAGATTTTGAGCGGAAGCGTTTGAATATGCCAGGGCCGATATTATAGTTGAAATCAAAAATCTCGTTTTATTCTCCCGATATTACAGGTGTCACATTCAGACGCATAAACCCCGCAGCCGTGAATATTGTTCTCGATAAATCTATAAAAATTATTTTAAAAATGGAGATTGATTTTGATCAAGGGTATGAATTTTAAATAAATGAATTCAAGTCTTATTGAAAAAAGAAAGGGCCCTTTCGGGCCCCGAACTTTCAAACTAGCGAGTATTTTTATGTGTCCAGCAATATTTGGACTTGCCCCAAGAATAATTCTTGCAGCGCTTTTTGTCTTTGGTCCAGCCTGCGCAACGAGTCTTACGTGGCATGATTCCTCCTTTAGTTAATATGGTCAATTAACTTATCGGACGATATAGGGTTATTATTACGATTAATAAGCGTTTCCATTAAAAAAAATGTCTAAAATTGAAACGTTATAAAAGCAGCTGCTCGGCGGAATCCGACGAGCAGCGATTATATTTTTTTAGATTTCGCAGAGGTCATAATTACAACGGAATCCCGGAAGAGGATTTCTTTTTGGAGTCGTATAGCGCTGTTTGCTCGGGATCGAGTAACGGGATTTTTATGGTGAACGAGCTGCCTTTTCCCGGCTTGCTCCTGACATCAATTTCCCCGTTGTGAAGGCTGATTATTTTATGAGCCAGCGAGAGACCCAGGCCCCTGGCGGGACCCTGCTTGGTGGTAAAGAAGGGCTCGAAGATCCTGTTGATTTCGGTGTCGTTCATACCGGAACCCTGATCGCTGATCTCGAGTATGGCCCTCCTTCCTTCTATCCTCGATTCCAGCACAATATCGCCCCCGTAAGGCATGGCCTCGGCGGCATTCAATACTATATTCGATATCGCCGTATATAACTTACCCTCGTCGCCCAGGATCTGTCCGGAACCGGAGTTTAAAATCACCATTCTAATTTTATCGAGATTAACAGACCATCCGCTCGAATCCTCTTTGAGCCTTTGCTCCATTTTTTCCAGGATCAGCGCCACCTCAATCTGGTGATGTCTTTTGTCCGGTTCTGTCGATGCGAAGTCCTCAAACTTTTGCAGCACAAATTTATACCTGTCTATATGGGAAACCAGCGATTCAACGATATCCGAAAGAGAATCGACGGATTTCAGATCTCGTAATTTTTTAATGTCATCCAGGAGCGGCTGCATAATAGAGTCGAGATTTCCGGCCATCCCCCGCCCAAGATCGGCGATAACCACGAATTTCGCCTGCGTTAATTGTTTGTCATGGGTCGCTCGCAGCTGTTCAAACGATTTTTTTATATCGGAGTACAGCAATATATTTTTCAGGATCAGAGAGAGGTAGTGTGCGATATTGTCAAAAGATTCTTTTTTATTGTACAAATCGTCGCCGTCCTCGATGGTTCCGATGGAAAAACATCCGATACGGGTATTGCCCGCTATGAGCGGTATGATACGGATTGTGCTGTTTTCCATTATGGGATGATAAAGATCGTGCTTGCTCAATGACAGTTTTTCAATTTCATCGAACCTGAGAATTTGCGATTGTCCGGATATCAGGGCGATTTTATGTACCGGCATCTCGTCAATGTCAATAGTGATATTTTCGGGTTTGAGGCTTAAGCCCTCGCCGGAGAAAGCCTCCGCGGCGAGTATCAAACGCTTGTTTTTTTCATCCATGATAAAGATACTGCAGAAAGTCGCGCCTGGAGACGAGGCGATTTTTTCAGAGATTTTGCCCAGAGCCGTATTGACGAAATCCGCTGAGCTTATTAATTCTATCATGTCGAGAATATAGAGAAGACTGTTGTTACGGGATGTTTTTTCCTCCGATTCCAATGCCGCGAAGATAGAAGCCGAAAAAATCTCCAGAGTCTGCTTCAATATCAAAAGCCAATTCGCATTGATCGCTCTTTTACCGGAAAGCGTCACATTCAATACGCCGTAAACCAATGATTCCGATAATAACGGAAGCGCTGCATTGACTTCACTGTCCGTTTTATTAATATCTTTTAAGGAGAGCGGCCTGTTGGTAATATTATCGTATATTATCGATTTATTATGGGTAATCGCCTGCAGACAGGGATCGCCCGGTTCGAAATTGATTGACACCCGCTTTTGAGCATTCTTATCCAGAGGGGGGTAATAAGCTTTTAATTCGAATTCTCTTGACAAAGGATTTTTAATATAGATTGCTCCCGCCCTGAAGCCAAAAACCGTCATTATATCATCAAAACCTTTTTCGATGATCAATTTTGATTTTTCCGTCCCGGGATTCGCCAATCTTAACTGCAATCGGCTGATTTTTTCGGCGGCATAAACTTTATTTTTCATCATCAAGAAAAAAACCATGACGACTGCGATCCATAACAGTAGAAAAACGGCGGCGAGCAAAACCGGTTTGAAGATTGCCGATTTTATGCCTATATTTTCGGGATAGTCGTTAACAGTCAAAAGCAAAACCGCCCCGATTTTTTCATTGATATAAACGGGCGTGGCTATGATCGTATGAAGGATTCCGGAGTCTTCCGGGAATAAGAACTGGTTTTTACCATCCAGGGCGTTTTTGGCGCATTCGTCGATTAAAACGCCGTCTCCATCGGATATTCCTGTCGTATAAATAGGATTATTCTGATTATCCACAAGTTTTATGGCGACGATTTCTTTAGATATGGCCGGTATCCAGTAAAGATATGACGCAAATTCGTCATCGATCAAACCCGCGTCGTTTATGGCGCTTGACGCCTCCCTCGAAATACTCAGGGCAATTGAGTCCCATTTTTCCATAAAGAGCTTTTTCTGGGAGTTTTTATAGTTGTAATGAGAATAAACCATTATGGCGGTCAGAATGCCGATTGCCGAAATGGCAAGAGCCGATAGCAAGAGCGTAAATCCCCCGGGGAAATACCTGAGATGAGTTTGAAGCGGTTTATTCGGCTTTTCCTTCATCTGTTTACCCTGACCTTTTCATCCGCCATAACTTCGATCAAGGCGTTTATGATATTCTTGTCGAATTCGGTGGTCTCCGTTTTTAAAATAAGTATGGCTTCGAATGAAGATCTGGCCTTGGCGTAAGCTCTGTTGGTGGTCATAGCGTCAAAAGAATCGGCTACCGCCACTATTTTTCCGAATTGATGCATTTCCTTGATGCCGTAAGGGTAACCTTTACCCGATATTCTCTCGTGATGCTGTGCAATGGCGGGCATGGATGAGTGGGGAACCGATCTGGTTTGACTCGCTATCTCCACTCCCCATTGTACATGTTGTTTGACGGTCTCGAATTCCTGTCGGGAAAGCGGACCATTTTTGTTAAGTATTTCCCGGGGCACACGAGTTTTCCCTATATCGTGGAGCAACGCCCCGAGAGTTAGTTCCCACAATCCGGAGTTGACCGTCAGGCCCAGAACCTGCCCCAGCGCCAGGCTGTAGGTGGCGACGTTGGCGCTATGGGTATGAGTATAGTAATCGCTGGGAAGCATTCGGATAATATCTTTGTAAGCATCTCTGCCGGAAGCGGTGAAGGAGACAATCGTATCCATAACTTTTGATGCTCTCTGCACTACTTTTCTGGAGTCGGGCTCGCTTATAAGCTGTTGGGCAAGATGGGCGGATGAATCGTATATCAGCGACGCCTTTTTTGAGGGAGATACATTTTTATCTTCAACTATGGATGCCAGATTGTCTTCAATATAATCGAAGTATTTGCTTTCATCGGTAGTTTTGAAATATAGATATCTGACGTTATTTTCAAGAAGCATTTTCAGGTTTTTCAGCGTGAAGGGCACGTTTTTCTCACGATATAACACCAACCCTTTGGATCCGACAATATAAAGATCGAATCCGGGCACGCAATCCAGCCTCATTACCTCCAGGCTTACGGGCGCATAACCATCAAGTATGGTAGAACCATTCATCTTATAATAAATCGGAAGATTCCGGCGAACCTTTTAGAAGGCAACGGAATATAAGAAAATGGATGTTTCAACCGTCCACGGGGAATAATTATGTAACTCATTGAAGGGATGAAAATTATGCGGATCATATCTTTGGTAATAGTGCCCGCATTTATTTTTTCAATTTCAGTCGCGGCCGTTCAAGAACAAAACACCGAGGGGAAAACCGGTGATTCAATCTGCTTTCGGTGAAAAAAACAGGTAATATACGTGATGAAAAAAATCCGGATAATCCGTTCTGAGCGACATCAAGCGCAAGTTTTACGCCGCCGTGATGAAAGTGTTAAGGTTGAATTATTTGATATCCTGGGGGATTCGTTAGGAGTAATAATTGACGCTTTTCTAAAAGCGGGCATCATGGAATAAATTTTGACCGCAGGGATTCAGGTTCCGGAGTATACATTTATATAATATCCACGTTAGAATCGAGCATAACCGGGAAAATACTTTTATTGAAATAGCAGCCCTAAGATTCTTGTAATTCCCAACTTTGACTAATCCTGGCCAGAACTTATATTACCGTCATGATAGATTCTCACGCTCATCTCGATTTTTCGCAGTATGATTTGGACCGCGAAGAGGTTATCAGGGAGGACTTCGAAAACGGGATCGAAGCGGTCGTAAACATAGGAGTTGATCTTGAAACCTCCCGAAAATCGATAGAGCTTGCTGAAAAGTATACGCATATTTACGCCACGGTTGGTATCCATCCGCATGATTCCGGCAATGCTCCGAAGGATTATCTTGCGCAATTGGAGAAGTTGGCTTCCCATAAGAAAGTGGTCGCCATAGGCGAAATTGGTCTCGATTATTACCGTGATCACTCTCCCCGCGATATTCAGCGGAAGGCATTCGAACAGCAGCTGGAGCTGGCCCTGGAACTCGATATGCCGGTGGTGATTCATATCCGCGAGGCGATTGAGGATTCATTCAAAATCCTGGAAAAATCCGGTGTCAGAAACGGGGTGCTTCATTCATTCCCCGGCGATGAGATCGAGGCCCGGAAAGCGTTGGAGATGGGCTTTTTTATTTCCTTCGCGGGTCCGATTACATATCCCAGGTCATCTCGCGTGGATGTCGCGGCATCGCTTCCGCTTTCCAGGATAGTGGTGGAGACTGACGCGCCCTATTTAACTCCGCAGGCATTCAGGGGAAAGAGGAACAGGCCTTCGTACGTCCGTTACGTTATCGGAAAACTCGCGGAGATTTTCGAGCCCTATACATTTGAAGATATGGAGAGAATAACCTCGCACAACGCCCGCAGGCTCTTCGGATTGCCGTTTGAAAAATTACCCCAAATCGTTTATAAAATACGGCATTCTCTTTATATTAACCTGACCAACAGGTGCAGCAGCAACTGCTATTTCTGCCCGCGGAGCGGTTCGACTGACGGTTTTGTTTCGGGGCATTACCTGTTCCTGCGCAAGGAGCCTTCGGTTAAAGAGGTATTGGAGGCGGTCGAGAGAGAATCCGGTTTTGACGAGGTGGTTTTCTGCGGATTGGGCGAGCCTACCATACGGCTGAAGGAAATGCTCGAAATCGCGGAAAATTTAAAAATCAAGGGACACAAAATAAGATTAAATACAAACGGGCACGGCAGCTTAATTAATAAAATCGATCTTCCCTTGAGACTGTTGGGGAAGGTCGATAGGGTGTCGGTAAGCCTTAACGCCCAGGACGCGGATACTTATGTAGAAATCTGTAAGCCTGATCGGGGACGAGAATCATTTAATGCCATGATCGAGTTTGTGAAGGGATGTAAAAAAACCGGTATTGAGACGGTCGTATCGGTGGTTGATTTACCGGAAATAGATTTGGAGGCCTGCAGAAAATTGGCCTCAGACCTGGGAGTCAATCTCAGGATAAGGAGATATACCGAAGATAACCGGCGGATTGTTGCGTAATGGGTATCTCAAAAAAAAGATTCGGGCAGAATTTCCTTGTAGATAATCGCAAGGCTGATAGGATCATAAGTGAAGCCGGTATTAAACCGGGCGATAAAGTTCTGGAGATCGGTCCCGGAAGGGGGATATTGACCGGGAGAATTCTGGATGCCGGCGCCGATCTGACCGCCGTGGAAATCGACAGGGACTTGATTCCCGGGCTCGAGGAACGATTCGGCGATGATAAAAGGTTAAAATTGCTGGAGAGCGATATAATAAAAGTGAATCTTTCCGATCCGGGAGGACGGGATTTTAAAATTATCGGAAACCTGCCCTATAATATCAGCGGGGCGCTGTTTGAATGGCTTATTGAGAATCACAGAGTGATAAAGCTGGCGTTGATTACGGTTCAGAAGGAAGTGGCCAATAGAATAAAGGCAAAGCCCGGAAACCGCGACTATGGTTCTCTTTCGGTCTTGATACAGATGTTTTACACGATTTCCCGCTTATTCGATATTTCTCCGGGCTGTTTTTCCCCGAAACCGAAGGTTATCTCTACGGTCGTAAAGCTGGTTCCGGATATAAAGCTGGATTCCGATATAGACTATAATTCATTTAAACGGTTTATCTATGATTGTTTTGCCCAAAAAAGAAAAACGTTCGTCAATTCGTTGAAATCATCGGGAGTATATCCCAGGGATATAATCGAAAAAAGTCTTGTAACGCTGGGCAAAAGTACCGATATAAGATCAGAACAATTATCCGGTCGGGATTTTTTGATTCTTTACAGAAAGATCACCGGAAATGCTTAGGTATACTAAAATACATTTATTGTTTATTGCATCGGGGTCGTTCTTATGCGGGTTATCGCATGCGGGAATAAGAGTCGATTTCGACCGGGACAACCAAACCTATAACTGGTTCACCGGGTTTAACTATTCAATTTACAGTTCCGGGTTCAATTTTAGAACGTCATTCGACGGTCGATCCAACCTTATTAAGGGAAGGTATAACAGGTGGCAGGAAAACGCCACCACCGATTTTAATTCCTCGCTTACCGTATTTAAAAGCGTTTCTTTTTTAACATCCGGCGAATATACTATTAACGGACTGGATCGACGACGGGTCAGGTCGTCGGAACTGGCAATGGGATTGGCGGTTAAGCCATTAAAATATATTGAAATCAAACCGATGGTACATGTCGACAGTAAGAAGCGGTCCGAGCTCGAGGCGCAATTGGACGATCAGGGAGTGGGCTATGGATTCACGGCCGACCTGCTGCCCCATAAATACGGAGGGGCTTTTCTGGACGCGAGGATTTCGTACGATAAAATTATTCTGACGAATATTCCTTCCGAAACGGGCATCGGCTATCTGAATTCCACTTATAAATTCCGGAAATCAGATACCATATACGTTTCGGTCCGCGGGGGAGAAACGGCGAAGCGATTTTACGGTCCGGGCGGGTCTGCTGAAAGTATTACAAAACAGATCAAGCAGGAACGGGAGGCGGATTTTATAATTTCGGTGATGCTGCCCGCCGATCTGCGTTTAAAGTTTGACGGCAACGCATATTTGACGCGGTACCTGTATCGCGGAGGTATCGTTTACGATGCGACCTCAGCGCAGAGGGATAATTCGGGACGCGGCGAAGGCTATGAAGTATCTCTGGGAGGCTCATTGAAAGAAATAGCCTTCGGCGAGGTCATTTATCGCTGGAGCAATGCCAGCCAGGACTACCAGGGATTGCAGCTTGACCAGGATACCGATACCGGCGAGATGTCATTCCACGGAAAGTTAAATCTGACTGAAAGCGACACCATATCGGGCGATCTGGTTCTGGGGGTAGCGTCATTTTCAAATCCCAACAAAGGATTGACACAGGAAGACTGGGATAAGAAGACGGTATTGCTTAATGGAAAGTACACTCATATTTTCAGCCGGTTTTTTACCGGCGGTCTTTCCGGCGGGGTAAGCAGATTCCACCAGATATATGTTTCAGGGGCTCGATCCGCGAACAACGGCTACAACGACACCTATGTTTTGACTCCCTTCGTCGTCTGGAGACCCCTCCTCTGGCTGGACATTCATCATAACTTTGATATACAGGCCAATTATATCACTTTTGATTTCGACCGCAAGAAAGTGTCGACTAAAAACAGGATTTTCAGGAGAGCCTCCACCAGAACGCAGCTTTTTGTAAGAATCTCGGAAAACCTTCATATGAATCAGACCTATTATTACCGTTATGAGGATTACGGTCAGCTGATCTGGGACGACGGCTGGCAACAGGCGGTGAGCTGGGATAGACGCAGGAACGGCCTGGAAACAGAATTTATTTACGACATTTCCGGAATTGTCGATTTTAAACCGTCCTTCTCCTGGGAAAAAACCGGCAATTATGATCACAGGCCGGGAAAGGTGATCGATCCCGATGATGAACCTTCTATAATCAGGGCCCTGAGCGGGGAACAGGTCAAAATGATATTTAGAGCCGAGCTGATTTTTAAATGGAATGATCGCAGAAATTTCTATATTAATGTATCTCACAGGTTAAGGAAGTTTAATGATAGGCCTAAAGAGACCAATGATCTGGTGAGAGTTTCGATGGAGTACCTGTTTTGAGAAACGGATTATCTTTGCTCTTAGCGGCAACTATCCTGTTCGCGGGATGTTTTAAGAACCCGATATCCACCAGAGATACGGAGGACCCTTACGGGACAAGCGGAACCTGGGAAACGCCTCAATCGCCGGAAGTAACCTTGAATAACCTTCTATTTGCCTACAATGAAATGATTATTTCAAACTACCAGCTTTGTTTTTCGGACTCCTTTTTCTATTCTTCTCCCGAGGACTCCATTGATGCGGTCAATGACGGCCGCGGGGACCTTTTTGCCGACTGGAACAGGACCGTGGAGATTTCGGTAACAAACAATATTTTTGTGACTTACTCCAATAGCGACTCATCAAACCTCGTATTGACGCTGAGCCCTTCGGAGGATTACAGTGATCAGATTGAGGATTCGACCGCGATCCTTCATCGAATATACGATCTGGTGATAATAACGGCAAACGAGGATACAAGTTTTACGGCCTCTTATTCCGGGCGGGCGGTATTTCATTTGTGGGAGGAACAGCTCAACTGGTGGACCATCTATTTATGGGAGGATATCCCGGCGGGGGCCGGGGATGACTGGGGCGATTTTAAGGCTCTATTCAGATGACAGGTAAAATAATAAATATCGCTTTTTCAGCCGGGTTGGGCATAATCTGCATGACATGTTCCAATCCTTTCGCGCCGCCTAAGGCGGGCCCCGGAGCGCTGGCCCCGATACTCCCGCAAAATTGCGAAGAGTGCCCGGATTCGGTTAACGCTTACGCGGCGCTTTCCAATTTCAAATACGCATACGAAAATAGAGATATTGATGTATATGAGAATTGCCTGGACGAGGACTTTGTGTTCATTTATATAGACCAGAATAGATCCGGCGAAATAGAGGAAGTGGAGATCCCCCGCGATGGCGCCTCGGGCGATATATTGCGAACGCGAAGGCTTTTTGAGGCGTTTGACGAAATCAGGCTGAGCACCTGGATTCCCAATCGTCTGGAGCCGGAGGGCCCGGAACTCCATGACGGCGAGACCTGGGAGGTCTGGCTGGTGACATTTCATCTGTCTCTCAGGGATTTGAGCGGAACGTTTAATTTTCAGCAATTTGAAGCGAATGGGCTGGCGCTTTATAAAATGAAAGAATCTTATGACGGGTTCTGGCGGATCGTTGTCTGGGAAGACCATTCCTTCACTAACTAAATATGATATCGAACGACAGAATCAGCAGAAAACAGAGGCTGAAGACATTAAAAAATAAAAAAGCCGGAATCGCGCTTGTCCTTGCCCTGATTTTAATATCGCTCGTTGTCGGTAAAACCTATAGAACGCAACTTGGAATCCTGCTGGAAAGTTCGTCCATCAAAAACGTTTTTCAAAAAAATAGCCCGGATGAATTGGATTCGCTTGTCATTCAAACCGGCCGTGGTTTTCGACTGAATAATCCCACCGAGGTGGATACCGCTTTTCAAGATACAACCGGGATTCGTCGTATGAGATTTTTACAGCCCTGGCCGTCCGGCTTGCCGCTTGAATTTTACGCCCGAAAACTTCAGGAATTGACCGGAAAATCCGGAATCAATTGCAATTGCGTAATGTTTGGCAGGGATGATTCTCTGGTTTGTGAGCTGATATCCGGGGATAATGGGCGCGCGAAAATCGTCGCCATCCCGGACAAAAAAACCGGCCTTGAAGAACGTTTTCTGGGGATAATCCTGAAAAATATATATGAACTGGAAAATCAGGAGATCAATAGTATTGTAAAAAGCAGGATTCCTTTCGGTTATCTTGCAGAAGTTGACGTTTTCCCGGCCGGCGAGATTAAAACGCAGCTGCGTTCAGAGTGGGTAACATCAATATTGACAATTCCGGCCTCCCGAAAAGACCTGGTCAAGTATGATCTTCTTAAAGAGAAGGGCGAATCCGAGTACCGGGATTTAGCTATGGATCTGTTGAACCGTCATCCGAATATCGCCTTTCTACGTTTTGAAAGGTCGGAGGATACAGATTATTTATTTGTCGAAGCTCTTTTTGATCGGGCGAAGGGAAAAAAGATCGGATATATTTATGAAAACAGCGCTCCCGACAGAATAGACAGCCTGGCTTTTTCAGCCGGCCTGACATTTATAAGTTATGCTAAAATATTGGATTATACCGATAAAAACCTAAATGAAATTCAAACCGCTCTGATTAGGGAATTGATTTATTTAGAGGATCCCTGCAAGACAATAATAACGGTTGATATATCAAAAATGCAGAGTCAAAAAATGATAAGTCTAATGCTATATTTAAATAAAATTGGAATTAACGGATTGAATATTAATAAGTTAACCGATTACCCGGAATTTATGATAGAGGATTTATAAATAATTGACAATATGCAGCATCTTGCAGATCCGGCAATCTGCTGGAGATGAATGTATTATCACTAAGCCAGGTATGAAATCGAATCGCCAATTGTCTTGGAGTCAAGTCCTCTTTCCACTCGAGCTCAAGATAATCGATGTACTCGTTTCTTATCCTGGCGTTTTTCATTTTTAGACTGAACTGAACCTGCATATATAATTTATCGGCAAATCCATATTTTTCTTGACAATATCTTGGGCCGTATCTATATTTATATCGTAGGGAAGTGAATTAATAACAACCTCTTGGGGCTTCAAGGAAATCAGGTGCTGTAGGCTTTTTGGCGCCCCCAGGTCTTCTAAAATAACTTCTGTATGAGTTTTAAATGCGCGCTTAATTATGGGAACGCAGAAGGTGAAAAAATTATTGTGGGATTTTTCGTGATAAAGAGAGTTTTATTATTAATTCGCGGTCTATTGTGTACTTTTTTATCTTATACCATCTATGCTCCTGTCTTTTGCCTCTTTGGTAATAATATAATAATGAGTGCGGCGCAAGCGCCTAGGAAGCGGCTCGAAATCGCCGCCATGTATAGACAGTTCGATTTTCGAAAAAAATGTCATTTTAGATTATAGGAGATACTGATGCCAGAGGGCTATCGCACACCTTATAGAAAATCACCCATTGTATTGGCGATGTTTTTCCTGGCGATTGCCGTGTTCGGCGTGCAAACGTCGCTATCGGATCCGCCGATAGGCACGTTTTATTATCCGCCGGGGAACGTACCTCCCGGACCGCCTCCGAACTACAATCAAGTGGATAGTTCTTATTTTCTGGGAACGCCTGTTATTCCCATGCCGCCGCCCGATTCCGGGGGTGTTTATATCTGGGTCGATTCGGCGGGCTGGAACATAGGCAATCATATTTACTCGGAAGGTTTTTCATTAGAGCAGTTCCACGGTTCCGTTCTTGCCCTGCTCGATTCTCCGCCGTCTCCGGGGGTCAATGTTTTCGCGGATGGTTTCGAAATTTTTGGCGACACCACGGCAAACAGCTGCTATTTGCAGAATGACCGCTGGGGATGGTACCAGTGGTCTGAGAATTTATACGAGATTTGGTGGGATGTTTCGACCCGGGAGTGGAAGCAGGGAAGCGGCGACCCGAACGACTTTATGGTTATCAATATTGCCGGATGCGCGATAGATTTTAATGTCTGGTCAAGCGGGCATGGCGGCACACCGTTCGATACGGATCAGATATATCTGGGCGGCAGTATGGTTTCTTTGAGTAGTGTTCCCGGATTTGTGGACACTTATCCGGGGGTCTACGATCCGTACCAGTCTCAGGCCGGACCTGATCCAACAACTGATCCGAATATTACCGTTTTTGCCGGCATATCAGGTAATGGGGCTTCATATAATAAAGACGGCTTGATCGTATCGGGTAAGACATATCCCTGCGGACAGGTGCTGGGCGAGGATTACGGCAATCGGTTTACGGGGCCGTTTGTTTATGAAGGCAATGGAGTGCAATTTTCTTCATCCTGTCTTGGCGATCCCTGTGCATCGAACAATCCTCCGGTAGCGAGTTCGCCGGCCGATACTTCATTTTTTGTTTGCGAGCCGGATGAGATTTGCCTGGCGGGATTTACCTGCTCTGATCCCGATAACAACCTTCTTTCGGTAGAGGTAACGGGAGGATCATTAAGCGGCGATACGGTTTGCTTCGATCCGGTTGAGGGGGCGAATACGATTACTTTGATCTGTACCGATGAATGCGGAGTTTCAGACACGGCCATTACGGTTGTCACGGTCGATCTCAACGAGACTCCGGTCGCCAACAGCCCCAACGACACCGCTATGTTTGTTTGTGATTTAAGCCCGGTCTGCATATCGGGATTTATTTATAGCGATGCCGACGGTAATATATCGTCGGTGGATATCACGGGCGGAACCCTGAGCCGGGATACGGTTTGCTTTGCTCCGGTTGAGGGAGCCAACGCTATAACTATGATTGTAACCGATGCCTGCGGAGAAGCTGATACGGCAATAACCGTTGTAACGGTCGATCTCAACGAGCCTCCTGTCGCCAACAGCCCCAACGACACCACCATGTTCGCCTGCGGTTTAAACCAGATTTGTATTTCGGGATTCGCTTACAGCGACGCCGACGGCAATATATCATCGGTCGATGTAACCGGTGGAACATTAAGCGGGGATCAGGTTTGTTTTGATCCGGTAATAGGACGAAATACCATAACCTTGATAGTAACCGATTCGTGCGGAGAATCGGATACAGCAATAACGGTTGTGAATGCAGCGATTAACACGCCGCCCTACGCCAGTGGTCCGAACGATACGACAATGTTTCTGTGCCAGCTCGATCAGATATGTCTGCCGGGTTTTGATTACGGTGATTCTGACAATAATATTGCCTCCGTTGATGTTGTCGGAGGAATATTGACCGGCGATTCGATATGCTTCACGCCCGGCGCGGGCGCCAATACCATTTCTTTAATAGTTACCGACGAATGCGGTGCGGCCGATACTGCGACAGCGGTTGTAACTGTGGATCTTAATACGCCGCCTTCGGCAAGTTGCCCCGGCGATACCGGTGTTTTCTTCGCATGCGAGGTTTCGGAAATCTGTGTCGGTCCGTTTTCTTCGAGTGATGTTGACGGTAATATAGACTCGGCTTATGTTATAACCGACGGATTCAGCGGGACGTTCGACGGAACCATGTTCTGTTTCATGCCGAATCTTCATACCGTTTACCGGGTTCAGTACGTGGCGGTCGATCTATGCGGCGCGGCCGACACCTGCGCGGTCGATATCAATGTACAGATGACAAACGAACCGCCGACAGTGCGGTGTCCGGGAGACACCTCGATGATGGTGTGCGATTTACGCGACATTTGTATTCCCGGTTTCGGCTACGGAGACGTCAATAACAATATAGCGACTGTTGAAGTCAGCGACGGGACCTACGATAACGGCAACGTTTGCTTTACTCCGGTTGCGGGCACGAACACGATTGCGCTGACCGTTACCGATTCCTGCGGCCTATTCGCGACATGCACCACGACTGTTACAATAAGCCTGAATAGTCCGCCGATAATTACGTGTATCAACGATACAACCTTAGTTGTGGACGATTTAAGCGATATCTGTCTGGGCGGAATCGAAATTGCCGATCCCGACAATAATATCGCGTCGTTAGACATTACGGGCGGCTTTATGATTGGCAACGAGGTTTGTTTCACGCCTGTTCCGGGGATAAATGCCATAACCGTTGTGGCGACGGACGAGTGCGGGCAAGCGGATACCTGCGCGTTTATTGTCACAATCGGTTATTGCGCATATTTGCCCGGCGACGCCAACGCCGATTTCAATATAAATGGCTTGGATATCACGATAATGGTCAGCTTCTTTAAAGGCGGGCCGCCTTTACCTGATACCTGCGATTGCCGGCCTGACGTCGGGATCTACCCGTTTTTCGGGGCCGGCGATACCAATGGCAACTGCGCCTTCAACGGTCTTGATGTCACTTACCTTTATAATTATCTGGCATACGTCGTCGATGTTATTCTTTATTGTCCTTCCTGCCCACCCACCGGCGGATGGGTGGCGTCCGAGGAAAACGGCCGGATACCTGTAACCGCGAAATTTAAAAAGGGGGAGAAAATAGAATACCAGGGAATCGGAAAACGGTAGAAAATCCCGATAATAGACGGTTAACGTCTTCTTCTTGAACTGAATAAGTCTCAAAAAGGAGGCGTTTTGTTTCCCGCATTAATTATTGCTATAAAATCTTAAGTTTTCTATAATGTCTCTAGTGTTTGGAGATAGATGGAATAAAACGTTGCTCTTCTCCGTACCTTTCGCGGTGTCGTTTGTTGTATATCTAAATACCGTTTGCCCGACAGTCTATACCGGGGATTCGGGAGAGCTTTCCGCCGCGGCGTTTACATTGAGTATAGCTCATCCTCCGGGCTATCCGTTGCTTATACTGCTCGGCAGGGCTTTCCTGTTTTTCCCATTGGGTAACGCGGCCGCATCATTGAATATACTGTCGGCCTTATTAACGTCAATTTCAGTGGGAGTCGTCGCTCTTTTGATACATTCAATATTTTTCCTGCCGGAAAAGCGGAATAAAGTCCCGGCTATCCTGATTTCCATCGGCGGCGGATTGCTCTTTGGGTTTTCCAACGCGCCCTGGGCGGCCGCTG
>CP070742.1:178400-192985 GCA_020348065.1 Candidatus Zixiibacteriota bacterium | reverse complement strand
TACCGCACCAACGCCGAAAACCCCGATAAGCTTTTCTGGGACACCATGCAACGATTGTTGTTTTGCGGCAGGCAGGATGGTTCCGAGGCTTGGGCGGCTATTTATCATTTCACGGCCGCGCCTATTTACTGCCAGAATTATATACTCGGAGATCTAATCGCCGCCCAGACTATGAATCATATGAGAGAAATAAACGGTAGCATAATCGATAACGAGGCCACCGCCGAATACCTGATTGAGAGATATTTCAAACACGGAGCATCCCTCGATTGGTTCAATCTCGTGGAAAAGGCCACCGGCGAAAAACTTAATACAAAATATTAGATTGAAAATATTCTAAATTATGACACAGATGCTGAAGAAATAGACCTGATTAAAGGGAAAGATTAGAGGTTTTTGGGGGATCGGAACCTCATTATTGTCATCCGTTAACTTACAGTTAAATAAGAGGATACAGAAAAACCGGATTATTTTAAAAGTTGTATTGAAGTTCAGGTCTGTTTTTTTGCGATATTAATAATGATCCTTAATATGGAACCGGCGGCGGGTTTTAATCGTTTAATGTGGAAATGAAACCGGTAAAACTGAAAAGAAGCATGATCGTCTCGGGCATAAGCCTTCTTTTGTTGGCTGGAGGCGTTGCCCATCCTGTTGAATGCAGAATGGAATCATGCTGTTGCACGACCGAAATTACAGAAGATCTGGCGTTACAGCAGGGGCACTGTGGTTGCGGATGCGGCTCTTTCGAGGAATCGCAGGTCCCGGATCAATCCGCGGTGACGGTCGCGGTTACGGATTCCAAACCGTTGCAATCTAAGTTCGATTATGTTACTGAAACCGGTAATGGGATATTTGATGATTCGAAATACTGCTTATCAGAACAGGAAATATCCTCACACTCACCGCCTTTAATACTCGACTATAGATATACGCCTCTTTTGTGTTGATACCTTCGCACAGGTAATTGTATATTGACGGTTTAACCCGTCGATCTGGACTTTTGCGAAAGGATATTAACGTGTTTAAAATAGTAAGGTTGATTTTGGTAATCGGCCTTTTACGGACGGCGGCCACGGCCTCCGCAAAAAACGCATACGAAGATCCGGTTCTGGATTCGCTCATATCCTCAGCCATCGCCAACAATCCCGGTTTGAAATCGGCAGAGAAAACCGCTGAAGCGATGGATTACCGGGTAACACCCGCCGGAATTTTGCCCGATCCGATGTTCTCGGCGGGATTTTCCGGACCGATCCAGGATTCCTGGGTCGGCGAGCCCATGGCCATGCCCAACATAACCCTGGGGATTACCCAGAAAATACCGTTCCCCGGCAAACTGGGTAGTATGAAAAACGCCGCCGGGTATATGGCTGAGGGTTCCCGCCGGATGGCCGACAATCGACGTTTATATCTTATCGCCAATGTAAAATTTGCGTATTACGAACTGGCCTACTGGCAATCGGCCCTTCAGACTGTCGAAGAGAATATCCGGTATATAGACGATCTCGAGCAGGTCGTAAGAGAGAAATACATAGTCGGGAAGGGTCTTCAAACCAACGTCCTGAACGCCCAGAAAACCAGAACTCAGCTTGAAGATCATAAGTTGATGATAGAGCAAATGTTGCAAACGACGGAACGTATGCTGGTTCAGCTTACAGGCGGGATTAATTGGCCCGAAATTCGGGCATCTTTGCCTGAATCGCCGAAACTGTCGACGCAGGATTTATCATCGCTAATATCGCGAATGACAGAGTATAATCCCGGTTTGAAAAAAGCCGAGTCTCAGGTTTTATCCCAAAAGCAGATGGCCAGGAAAGCCAGGCTCGATTTCCTGCCCGATTTATCGGTAGGCGCCGTATACGGCATCCGTCATGAAAACGAGATGTTCCCCATGTTCAGTACCGATATGTTTGCCTTACACGTAGGGCTCAACCTGCCGATCTGGGCCGGCTGGAAACAGAAAAACGAATTGTCGTTTGCCCGCGCCAGTTTAAAGGCGGCGGAATATGAATATTCGGATACCGAAAACCGGCTGCGGTTTCAGCTTTCCAAAAGCGTGCTAAGCTACGAGAGGAATAGATCCCGGTACTCGCTTTACAGCGAGTCGCTTGTTCCTCAAACCGAAGGTGTGCTGGAGTCGGCCCGGGCATCATACGAGGTCGGCGCTCTGGAATTCCTCGACGTCATCATGGCTCAAATGGATTTTCTTAATGCGCGGCTTGAACAGCGGAGATCGCTGGCAGACGCTTTGAAGGCGTTGGCGGAGATCGAAATGCTAACTGCAAATGTTGAAAATTAAGAAAAAGGAGAAAGCAAAATGAAGAAAATCTGGATTTTAATACTGGTGATTGCCTCATTGGCAATCGGAATTTACGTGGGGCGTACGATTTTCGGCTCGTCTCAAACCGCGGGCATTCAAGTAGAAGGAATAGATAGCAAACAGCAGTACACCTGCGGTATGCACCCCGAAATCATCTCCGATGAACCCGGTTACTGCCCCATTTGTGAGATGAAACTTACCCCCATCAGAAAGGACAATACTTCCTCAGAAGGCGATAAGGGTAAGATCGCTTACTGGGTGGCCCCCATGGACCCCACATATATCCGAAACGAGCCGGGCAAATCCCCCATGGGCATGGACCTGGTGCCGGTTTACGAAAACGATATCGCCGGAAGCGTTATCAGGATCGACCCGATAACCTCGCAGAATATGGGCATCAGGATGATGTCGGTGGAGAAACGTCAACTGACAAGGACCTTGAATACGCTGGCGCATATCACCTATGACGAGAAGAAACTCCACAGCATAAATTCAAAGGTCTCCGGCTGGATTGAGAAACTCTACGTTGACTATGAAGGCAAATCGGTCAAGGCTGGCGAACCGCTTCTGGAGATTTATTCCCCGGAACTGGTGGCGGCCCAGAGAGAATTTATCTCCGCTTTAAAGAACTACGAGAGAATGGAAGACTCAAGCCTGGAATCAGCGCGAAAGGGAGCGGATGATTTGCTCAAAGCCGCGCGCGACAGGCTATTGCTCTGGGATATATCCGAAAAACAGATTGACGATCTTCGAAAAACCGGGACGGTCGGGAAAACAATGATTCTATATTCTCCCGCCGACGGTTATGTAATAACGAAGTCGGTCATCGAGGGCGATAAAATTTCACCCGGAATGCGTCTTTTCCAGATAGCCGATCTTTCCACTATCTGGGCCATCGCGAACATCTATGACTACGAGCTTCCGTTCATATCCAACGGCCAGAAGGCAAAACTTTCTATGCCTTACCTGCCGGGGCAGGAGTTTATCGGCAAAATCTCCTATATCTATCCTTATCTCAATAACAAAAACAGAAGCGTCGAGGTAAGGATCGAAATTCCCAATAAGAATATGACTCTTAAACCGAACATGTACGGGGCCGTTTCCATAGAATCCAGGTTGTCCGGTGACAGGCTGGTTGTTCCCAGCCAGGCGGTGATACGATCCGGGATTCGCGACGTGGCGTTTGTGTCGCTGGGGGACGGCAAGTTTATGCCCCGGGAGGTAAGGCTGGGAGCCGTGGGCGAGAATGATATGGTCGAGATTGTCTCCGGTTTGAACGAAGGCGATGTTGTGGTAACATCATCGCAGTTCATGCTCGATTCGGAATCGCGTCTTCGTGAAGCCACGGGAAAAATCCGGGCGCAGATGGCTTCCGTTACCAGAATTAAAGAGGTTGAGGACAAGGATGAACCGGGGCATGCCGAAGTCGAACATCCCGAAACCGAAATGAAGCAGGAGAAGATGGATCGCGAAATGATGGAGCATGAGCAATCCGAGATGGAAATAGATGAAGGCGAGCGTGTATACACCTGCCCCATGGATTCGCATTCCCATGTAGTACAGTATCGCCCCGGGAAATGCCCGGAATGCGGCATGAAGCTGGTGCCGGCTGACGAAACCTCCGGCCGCACGGTCTACGAATGCCCCATGGTCGAAGATAGCGTGGTTTCCGCCGAGCCGGGACGTTGCCCCAGGTGCGGTATGAAACTGGTGGAACGCGAGATAATGAATAAAGAGCAAATGGAGCAGAAACTCAAAAAAGAGGCGGCCGAATCCGATTCCGCGCTCAGCGGCGTCTATACCTGCCCCATGGATTCTCATGCGCATGTGGTACAGCACGGGCCGGGGAAATGCCCCGATTGCGGGATGAAACTGGTGCCGGCGGAAGAGACCTCGGGTAGATCGTATTATACCTGCCCCATGGAATCTCACTCCCATATAGTCCTGGGTGAGGCCGGAAAATGCCCGGAGTGCGGGATGAAGCTTGTCAAAAAGAAGATTGAAGACAAGGAAAAATGATTGAGAAAATTATCGAATATTCGATAAAAAACCGTCTGGTTATATTCATTTTCCTCGCCGTGGCCATCGTGGCCGGGGTGTACGCCATATCCAACATTCCCATCGACGCCATCCCCGACCTGTCGGATGTTCAGGTCATAATCAGCGCCGAATATCCGGGGCAGGGGCCGGAGATCGTCGAGGACCAGGTAACCTATCCTCTCACCACCGCCATGCTTTCGGTTCCCAACGCCAAAACTGTCAGGGGTTACTCCTTTTTCGGGATCAGCTTTGTCTACGTGATTTTCGAGGACGGCAGCGACCTCTACGATGCCCGCGCAAGGGTACTGGAGTACCTTAATTTCGTTTCCTCGCGAATGCCCAGAGGAGTCACTCCACAGCTGGGCCCGGACGCTACCGGCGTGGGGTGGATCTATCAATACGTTCTGGAGGATACCTCCGGCCGATATGATCTCTCGGACCTGAGGTCGCTTCAGGACTGGTTCCTGAAATATGAGTTGACAGCGATTCCCGGTGTTTCGGAGGTGGCCTCGGTAGGCGGCTACGTCCGGCAGTACCAGGTGGAGGTCGATCCCAACAAGCTGGCCGCTTTCGAAATCCCTCTTTCGAGGGTAAAGCATGCCGTAATGAGTTCCAATATGGATGTCGGCGGACGGCTTCTCGAAATGGGTGAAACCGAGTTCATGGTCCGAGGCCTGGGCTATATCGAGAGTCTCGAAGACCTTCGCGACGTGGCCATCGGAGTTAACGATAAAGGCGCCCCGATACTTCTGGAACAGGTAGCCGATATTCATTTCGGGCCGGAGCTGAGACGAGGGCTTGCCGAGCTTAACGGCGAAGGCGAGACGGTGGGAGGCATTGTCGTTATCCGCTTCGGCGAAAACACCTTGAAGGTAATTGACCGGGTTAAAGCTCGTATCAATGAACTCACGAAATCGGGGAGTATTCCCGGAGGCGTTGTTATAAAACCGGTATACGATAGATCAAAACTGATCAATTCCGCTGTCTCCAACCTGCGGCAGAAACTTTTCGAGGAAATGCTGGTGGTGGCCCTGATATGTATCATTTTCCTTCTCCATGTCCGCTCCGCTTTCGTAGCTATATTCACTTTGCCGGCAGGCGTTCTTATTTCTCTTTTCATCATGCATTACATGGGAATCAGCGCCAATATCATGTCCCTGGGAGGAATCGCTATCGCCATCGGGGTTATGGTGGACGCATCCGTGGTGATGGTGGAGAACGCCCATAAACATCTGGAACGCGATAAAGGAAAAAAAGACCGCCTGCAGATTATCATCGATTCCTCAAAGGAAGTCGGTCCCGCCCTGTTTTATTCGCTTCTGATTATAACCGTATCGTTTCTGCCGGTGTTTGTCCTGGGCGAACAGTCCGGAAGACTGTTTAAGCCGCTGGCCTATACGAAAACCTTTGCCATGGCGGCATCCGCCGTTCTGGCCATAACCGTTATTCCGGTTCTCATGGTGATATTTATAAAGGGCAAGATACGCTCCGAGCAGGAAAATCCCATCTCCCGCTTTTTCATAAGGATCTACATGCCGGTGGCGAAATTCGCTCTCAGGTACCGCTGGTGGACCGCGCTGGCGGCATTGCTGATTCTAATAGTTACCCTTTATCCTATGTTCAACCTGGGTTCGGAGTTTATGCCTCATCTTTACGAAGGCGACCTGCTTTATATGCCCACCACTTTGCCGGGTATATCCATCACCAAAGCAAAAGAACTTCTCCAGCAGACTGATCGCATAATAAAATCGTTCCCCGAGGTCGAAACCGTTTTCGGAAAAATCGGGCGGGCGGAAACGGCTACCGATCCCGCGCCACTGACCATGATCGAAACCACCATTTTACTTAAGCCTGAAGATCAATGGCGGGAGGGAATGACCAGGGACAAACTGGTGGAGGAACTCGACCGCGCCATACAGTTCCCCGGCCTTACCAACGCCTGGACCATGCCCATCAAAACCCGTATCGACATGCTCGCGACGGGAATCAAGACCCCTGTGGGTATCAAGATCATGGGCGATAACCTCGATAGCCTGAGCGCCATCGGCGAGAGGATTGAATCGGTAATCAGGCGGCAGAAAGGAACTCTGTCGGTTTACGCCGAAAGAGTGGTCGGCGGAAACTACGTCGATTTCAAAATCAAGCGGGACGAGATCGCTCGCTACGGTTTGACCGTAAGCGACGTGCAGGATGTTTTCATGTCGGCTGTCGGCGGGATGAATGTGACATCCACCGTAGAAGGATTGGAGAGATATCCGGTCAATGTTCGTTACACCCGCGAATACAGGGATAATATCGAATCTTTGAAAAGAGTGCTTGTGGCTACAAAGAACGGGGGGAATGTTCCCCTCTATCAGCTTGCCGATATATCGATTCATAAAGGGCCGGCTGGCATAAAATCCGAGAACGCCCGCAAGACCGCCTGGGTATATGTTGATATCCGGGGTATCGACGTGGGAACTTATGTAAAGAACGCCCGCGAGACAATCGCCAACAACATCACCCTTCCTCCCAAGTATTCTATCGTATGGAGCGGGCAGTTCGAGTATATGCAGGCCGCTGCGAAAAAGTTCAAAATAGTAATACCTTTAACCATAGCGATCATTTTCCTCCTGTTATATTTCCATTTTAAAAGGATTTCCGAAAGCCTGATCGTGATGTTGGGCCTCCCCTTCGCGCTGGTAGGCGGAATCTGGTGGCTTTATATCGCCGGCTACAACACCTCGGTCGCGGTTTTCGTGGGATTTATCGCCCTGGCGGGATTGGCGGCGGAAACCGGCGTGGTTATGCTGGTTTATCTCGACGAGGCGAGAAAACGATATATGGCGAATAAAATGCTGAATTCAGTGGGCGATCTCAACAGATCTATCCTGGAAGGAGCCGTCGAAAGGGTTCGCCCGAAGCTGATGACCGTAGCCACCACCATGATCGGGCTGTTGCCGATTATGATAGGCCACGGCACCGGTTCCGAGGTCATTAGAAGAATCGCCTCTCCCATGGTGGGCGGGCTGATCTCCTCCACCCTGTTAACTCTCTTGATTATTCCCGCGATTTATTCCATAATAAACGGATGGAAATTGCCCAAATCTGTAAGAACTATGGAGGAAGATAATGAGTAACATTCATCCGTTAATTGTTCATTTCCCGATAGCCTTAATTATAGTGGTCTTTGTTCTTGATTTATTGGGAGCTATTGGCCGGGGGAAATCCTTAATATCGGCCGCAAATATCCTCTCGATTTTCGCAGCGCTGGCGGCGGTGGCTGCTGTTATCAGCGGGCTGATCGCGGAAGAGTCGGTCTGGCGTACCGACCAGGTCCACGAGTTGATCAATCTGCATGAAACCATCGGGTTCGCGGTTCTGGGAGCGGCGCTGGTTTCCCTGATTTTCCGGCCGGCGATAAAAAAGAAGAAATCGTCCGGCGGACTGTTATGGATAGCGGTGATTATCAGCCTGGCGGCCGCGATCCTGGTCGGTTATGAGGGTTATCTGGGCGGGGAGATGGTCTACCGTCACGGCACCGGGGTGGAAAAAGCCCGGATAGAAACAGCCAGGGCCGATTCGTTGGAACAATTATTGCAATTACCGGATAGTACCCATGTATCCGATATTGATAATATGAATATGAAATAGCATAATTGCGGATTCTAAGGCCTTATGCAATTTGGCCTTATAAATTCCTAAATAACCCGTAAATCCGTCCGATATATATAAATCGAACAATCTAACCTATACATTGGAGGATAATTATGAAGAAGAGAATTTTTTTCCTGTTTTTAATCGTATTGGGGATTGCGCTGGTTTTTTCTGCCTGCTCCGATAACGCCACCGAAAGCGAGCTCACCGAAGGCGATTACGATGATCTAAATTATGAAACGGCGCGAGCGACAGCTGATTCTATCGTCGTTGCGTTTTTTCAGGAAGCCGATGAGGCTTCCGATTTTATCGGTTTCGACGGTTCCGCGCCTATGAGCCCCGCCGCGGAGAGTCTTCTGATTACATTCGATGAACTTTCCTGCTGGTGGCACATTTACGTCGGCGCCGATACCACCAACGGCAGCCTGATTTTCGTTGATTCGGTCAAGTTTCAGGATGCCGAGGGATGCCAGATGTTCCCGGATTCCCTGACGACAACTTCCATCGAATACAGGGCATATCTGGATATAAATGTGGTCAGCGATACGGGATCTCTGGTAGCGACCGCCAACGAAAATCTGCTCTTGGAGGGTATTCAGGAGGATACCTGCGTTATAAACGCCACGGCCGAAAGCAACGCTGAAGTCGCCTTAGGCCTGTACGAGGCGGCGTATGATTACAGCGGCGCCTTGGATGACATTAAATTCCTCACGGAGGAGTTGATGTATGAGGAAGAACCCAGGCCTGTCTCCGGGACCTTAGCGCTTAATTTGACCATTTACGGTTCTTCACAACAGGGTTCAATAACTTTCAACTGGTCGATAATAATCACATTCAACGAGACCGGATATCATGCCCGCGCCGAATCCGGCGAAAATTACTGGGAGTGGGATGTTACCTATATAGCGTAATAAAATTAATCGTTTGATTTTTAAAGCCCCGCCTTTGGCGGGGCTTTTTTTATCGCATACTGATCTTGATAAATTCACCCGATGGTAGTATGCTAAGCGAAAATAGGAATTTCCGGAAGAGGAGGATATTACATGGAAGCCTCGTGGTCGGTTACAATTTCTTTTTCTTTATATACCCTCGCTATAGTGCTGGTCGGCTTGTGGGCATCGAAAATAGCCTCCAGGTCATCGAAAGATTATCTCATCGCCGGCAAAGGCCTGGGCGCCTGGGTATCGGCGGTTTCGGCCTCGGCATCGTCGGAATCGGGATGGGTGACTCTTGGACTGGTAGGCGAGGCGTTTACGGTCGGGTTGGGAGCTATCTGGGTGATCCCCGGCTGTATGATGGGCTATCTCTTCAACTGGTTCTTTCTCGCTCGCAGGATACAGAAATACTCCTCGGAAAATGACGTTTTAACCGTGCCCGATATAATCGCCTCCCGTTTCCCGGACCGCGCCAATACCCTGCGGATGATCTCGGTGGTGGTGATCGCCATCATGATGACCACCTACGTCTCCGCCCAGCTCAATGCCGCCGGCAAGGCGTTCTCGGCGGTGTTCGGAACCACCTATATGTTCAGCGTGCTGGTGGGAGCCTTTATCGTGCTGGCCTATACCATCTCCGGCGGATTCCGGGCTGTAGCCTGGACCGATCTGGTGCAAGGGCTATTAATGGTTACTGCGTTGGTGTTTTTACCAATAATTGTAATAGTAAAACTGGGCGGTTTCGGGCCTATGTTTGCCAAGCTTGCCGCCCTCGACGCTGAATCCGGCACGGCCCTATTGATGACCGCGGCGGGAGGTAAAATCGGATTATTTGGGCTTGGATTCATTATTGGCCAGCTCGGAATCGGCTTCGGGTATCCCGGTCAACCGCATGTTCTGATCAGATTTATGGCGGCCAGGGACCAGCAGTCCCTCAAGAAAGGAGCCGCCATCGCCATAACCTGGGGCACCCTGGTTTTCACCGGCGCGGTCTTTCTGGGACTGGCCTGCCGGGCGCTGTTCGTGTCTTTGCCCGACGCCGAACAGGCGTTACCCATAATCTCTATTCAGCTTCTGCCGGGGGTGTTTGCCGGGATGATGTTGGCGGCGGTGCTGGCGGCAATCTGTTCCACCGCCGACTCGCAGCTTATCGTGGCGTCGTCGGCCATATCGCATGACGTATACGTTCGCAAACGAGGGCAGGACCTGCCGCCAAGACATGCTGTCACCATCGACCGGCTCTGGGTGGCCATAATAGGATTATTGGCCGTGATCTTGGCGCTTACAGAAAACAGGGTCATATTCTCATTTGTGCTTTACGCCTGGGCCGGCCTGGGAGCCGCCTTCGGCCCGATATTTATATTGAGTTTTCTATGGAAAAAAGCGACCTCCGAGGGCGCCATCGCCGGGGCGGTGGTGGGTTTCCTCACCGTGGTCGTCTGGCGCAACGTGCCGGCGTTGAAGGCCATGGTCTACGAGCTGGTGCCGGGTTTTATTTTCGCGCTGGTGGTGAATTATATCGTGAGTCTGGTGTATTGGGGGAGGAAGCAAGGGCGGTAGGTCGGGTTTGATCGCTTCCCAAACCCGACGCCTGACCCATTCGATTTTTGTTGGAAGCGCAGGCTTCCGACTTACCGCAGGGAGAGATTACCAAGCAGGCACTTGGTAACCAGAAAAAACCCATAATAGCCGACACTTTCCAGTGTCGGTCTCCGATTGTCATGCCGGACTCGTCCATACGGTCATACCACTCGTAGAGATCCGTAGGAATCCGGCATCCGTTCTGAGCCACATTCATAGATTCCTGCTTCCGCAGGAATGACAAACAGTGTTTTTCGTTCCGTCGGATCGTAGCGGAGCGTGATCCGACGGCTTATTGTCGGTCAGGTCTCGGCCTTCGGCCTACGACCTGACCAAACGGTAAAATTCCCGATTAGAGATTTTCGGAATGACGGGCGCTGTTTCATCCTGAAACACTCGTAAAAATATGCCCGCATAAGTCCATCTGTTTAATTCCGATACAGTTTATAACGGTGAAACCAGGAGGGGCATGATGTTCGCGTATTTCAATATTTTCGATTTTTTCAGCAGGTATACCTTTAGAGGATCATACAGCAGTTTCGGGAACAGTTACCAGCCCGATATAAACCAGACTCCATCGCAAATTTCCACCGATCTTGTCCCAACCCAGGTCCCGGAAACCGAACAGCCCGCCCCGGTGGAAGAAACTCCTCTCGACACCATTGAGATTTCCGGCGAGACTCCCGAAACCGCCGAGGAAAATCCGGTTTATACGCCGGAGGATATCGTCCCCGCCGAGGATACTCCTGAAGAGGTCGTTCCGACAAATGAAGAGCCAACTGGGCCGGTAGCGCCGCATGATAACGGCCTGGTTTCTCAAGTAAAATCTTGGGCTAAGTTGAATCTCAGCATGATCTTCAACCTGGCGGAGTTTGACGCGGTGGTAGGCTCCTTCGCCGAGGACGCCGAGGATGGCCAGATCGATACGATTTCATATACCGATCTCAGTATCGGCCTGCATGCGGAACTGGAAGCCAGGGCCCGCGTTAAAGAGATGTACAGGGATATGGAGGGGCCGGGGGGCCCCCTTCAATACTTCCGAGCCAATCAAAGGCTGAAATCCAGCGAGTTTGAGGCCGCCATGATGAGAACCAGGGGTTTCGAGGCCGATATGTTCTATCGCGACAGCCTGAAAACCAGCTATAAGATCAGGGAATCGTACAGAAATGGATTTTTAAAGGTTTCGCGCAAGCTGCATGTCCGCTACACCCAGGATTTCGGGCTTAATCTGCGGGCATTGAACCTGTTCAACGGCCAGGCCGAAGCGTTAAACCAGGCCGGAAACCTTGATTCCTACCTGGGCAATACCGAGACGCTGGTGGATTCGCCGACAGCATCCGGTGCCCTGCTGGAGAGCTTTTTCGATACAGTCCAGAGGTATCTGGATGGAGCCGAGGATAAGTTTCTGGAGAAAATAAACTTCTTCTTCGAAAATCTTGCCTCGGAGATGGGGGTGGAAACCTCGTCATTACAGGGCGCCCAGGAGATTTTGACAGCCAGCATAGGTGAATTTTTCGACAGGGTCGACGGCTCAATTGAACTCACCCGGAACAGGTATCTGCCGCCATCTGAGGAACCTCCCGCCCCGGAGCTTCCTGAAAATCCGGAAGAACCGATTATAGAAACGGCGGAGGCCGACGCGGCCGCATAGTATTTTATAGTAATCTATCCTTTTTCGGGTATAGATAAAGCACACTCTTCTTTTTTTCCGAATCGGCAACTTTTATATTGGTAATCCGTTTTATATATAACGACCTGAAAGGTTGTAAGGGAGTATTATGTCGGGAGCGGCCAAATCGAAATTCAATCAAAATATAATCATAAAATAAAAACAGAGGGAGAATGATGAAAAACCGATGTATCAGGATCGTATTGCCCCTTTTTCTGGCGATATTGCTGGGATCTGCGGCACTTGCGGATGATCTTCCCGAACTGAAGTTCGAGAAGTATGAGCTGTCTAACGGGCTCGATGTTATCCTCCACGAGGATCATTCCATTCCGATGGTATCGGTAAATATCTGGTACCATGTGGGCTCCAAGAACGAGAAGCCGGGGCGCACCGGTTTCGCCCACCTGTTCGAGCATATGATGTTCGAGGGCTCGGAACATCACGATACCGATTTTTCCGAATCGATCGGAAAATATGGAGGGGTCGAAAACGGCGGCACCAACGGGGACGTCACCATGTACTGGGAGAACATCCCCAGCAATTATCTCGAGAAGATCCTCTGGCTCGAAGCCGACAGGATGGGATTTTTAATTCCTGCCATGACCCAGGAAAGACTGGATAACCAGCGCGACGTGGTTAAAAATGAACGCCGCTATCGTCTTGATAACCAGCCCTATGCCAAATCTTATGAACTTTTGCTCGATTTGATGTATCCCAAGGATCACCCCTACAGTCACTCGGTAATCGGCAGTATGGAGGATCTCTCGGCAGCCAGCCTGGAGGATGTACAGGAGTTTTTCAAGCTTTATTACGCTCCCAACAACGCCTCGCTGTGTATGGCGGGAGATTTTGACCCGGATCAAACCAAAAAGTGGGTGGAGAAATATTTCGGTCCCATTCCGCCCGGAGCTCCAATTGATAGGATTGAAAGCTGGATTCCGAGGTTAACCGAGGTGAAACGGGCTTCCGCCACCGATAAGGTCAGCCTGCCGCGTTTATACATGCAATGGCATACACCGGCATATTACGCTCCCGGCGACGCCGAGCTGGATCTCTTGGCCAGTATCCTGTCATCCGGCAAATCATCAAGACTTTACAAAGCGCTGGTTTATGAGAAGCAGATAGCGCAGGATGTCTCGGCGCGACAGTCCTCCGGTGAAATCAGCAGCGTATTCGAAATTGAGGTAACAGCGAAGGAGGGTCATACGCTGGATGAAATCGAGCGTGAGGTCGACGCTATTTTAGCTGATCTGTTAACCAACGGTTTCACCGAGGAGGAACTGGCGAGGGCAAAGACCACCTGGGAATCGGGATTTGTCAGGAACCTGCAGGCCGTCGGCGGATTCGGCGGCCGGGCCGGGAAATTGAATTCTTATAATACTTATCTTGGTAATCCCGGAAAACTGCTCTGGGACAGGGCGCGATACACTGACGCCACAGCCGAAAGCGTGATGAAATACGCCCGGGAATATATCGATTTGAACCGCAGGGGTATTCTTCGTATCGATCCCCAAGGGGATTTATCCGAAGCTGAGGAAAAGCCCGATATGGCGATCCAGCCCGACGCCGGCCCCGAGCCATCATTTACTCCCCCGGAAATTCAAACCGCCACCTTATCTAATGGTATGGAGCTTTATCTGGTGGAGAACCATAAACTGCCGCTTGTTCAGGTTAATCTCGTGATCAACAGCGGTTGGGCGGCCGATCCGGCTGATCGTCCTGGAGCGGCAGCGCTGACAGCGGATCTGCTTAACGAAGGAACCAAAAACCGAGACGCTTTCGAAATCTCAGACGAAATCCAGAGACTGGGAGCCACCCTGAATACCGGCAGCGGCTTCGACGATTCCTACGCGAATCTTAATACCCTTAGAAGAAACATCGACCCGGCGCTGGATTTAATGGCCGATATGATATTGAATCCCACATTCCCCGACGATGAACTTGAAAGGCTCAGAGGGATTTATCTAGGCCGGGTCCAACAGGAGGCCAGACAACCGTTCACGTCGGCCTACAAAGTCTTCAACAGGGAGATTTACGGCGCCGATCATCCCTATGCCCAGCCCTATACCGGCTCCGGCACTGAGGCCTCTATAAAGGCTATTTCGCGCTCCGACCTGGAGAGCTTCTATAAAGCGAATTATCTACCCAACAACACCGCCGCCGTCGTGGTGGGCGATATAACCCTCGGCGAAGCAAAATCGAAGCTGGGGAAGGCGTTTAAAAAATGGAAAAAGGGAGATATCGCTCAAAAGGGGATTGCGGAGATCGAATCCCTTCAGAAAACTAAGGTATGCATTGTCGATAAACCCGGCGCGGTGCAAAGCGTGATTATTATCGGCAATCCCGGAATTCCGAGAAAAGCCGATGATTTCCTGGCGGCATCGGTTATGAATAACGCTCTCGGCGG
>CP070742.1:174760-178300 GCA_020348065.1 Candidatus Zixiibacteriota bacterium | reverse complement strand
TACCGACGAATGCAAAGCTTACCTGGACGATTTCAAAGACAAAGCTAATTTGCAACAATTCGTCAATGCCGGAAACGCTACTCCTAAAACGTTGGCTAAACTCGCGAATTTTATTTCGAAAAGCATATCGAGCCAAAGCCAAAGTCTAGGGACCGGCGGACCGTCTCAATCGCTAAGCTTTTAAAATGATACCGAAAATCCATATAGCCGGGATAGGCAATATCGCCCTATCCCGTAAAGATTTTATAGCGTCGGGAGGCGAAGGTCAAATTTTTGGCAAAGGGAAAACGGCATATAAGATTTACCACGACGAAAAAAAAATGATCCCTTTGGGCAAATTCGACGATTTGTCCGCTTTGAACGCTAGGCATATCGTTAACCCGCAAGAAATCTTATTGAATAGCAAATGCGTTCCTTGCGGTTATACGATGGAGTATTTTAAGGAGACGGAACCTATCTGCAAAGTATTCGCTAACGGGTTCAGAAAGAAAGCCGGATTTAACGAAAACGATGCGGTTAAGCTGGTGGAGAATATGTTGCGCTTAATAGATTTCGTTCATTCTAAAGATTGTTTAATCGTCGATTTCAACGAAATAAATTTTTTAATCAAATCGAGCGAATTGACTCAACCCGTCTTTATCGACGTGGATTCTTACGGGACGAAGAATTATCCGCCGACGGCAATCACTTTATTCGCTAAGGATTATCATTCGAAATCGTTTTCCAGGCTTACGGATTGGTTCGGGTTCGGAATAATCGCTTTTCAGATATTTGTCGGAATGCATCCATATAAGGGTAGACTCGACGGATTTAAAAAAAACGATGTCGTCGAGAGAATGAAAGCCAATAAATCCGTTTTCAATAAAAAAGTTAAAATACCGCCAGCCGCACGGGATTTCTCTTGCATTCCAAGCAATTTAAGAAGCTGGATGGAAGATATGTTCGAGAGCGACAAGAGAATAGAACCGCCATTAATATCGGGGAATATTAAAAAAGCCAAACCCGTATTTACTAGGATTGCGAATTCCGATTCTTTGGAAATCGAGCTGGTAAAATCTTACGACAGCGAAATATACTATCATTTCGTCTATATGAATCAAAGCGTCGTTAGATCGGGAGATTTCGTTCATATGGGACCGAGACGGTATAAGGCGAACTATAAAGATTCTGAGATAATCGTCGATCCAAAAACGCTGATACCTATAGAAATATCTAAAAAGTCTTACCGGACTATGGATAAAGACGACGAAACGCCTATTTCGTTCAAGATCGATAAAATAAGAGTAGTCGGCAACCAACCGCTGATGATGTCCAACGATTACGTTTGCCAGGTAGTCGTCAAAAAACTCAAGGATTATGTATTGTCTTTTAACGATAAAAAATGGAACGTTTTACCCCTGGCTACTAAATTGTTTTCGGGCATGGTATATCAAAACGTTTTGGGAGTGCCTTATCTCTTGATTCCAAACGTAGTAAACAATTCGATTATCGGCGAATTCGTAAGAGTCGAGGAAATAGCCGATTATGCCGTTATATCGGCCAAATGCGTTAATAACGTCGCCATTATATACGGATATAAAGATAACAAATATTCGAGGATTATTGTTAAGTTTAACGGCAATAAATACGACATTGCGATTAAGAAAAACGTCGATTACCAGGGAGATCCCAATTTTATCGTTTTAGATAAGGGCATTATCGTTGCGATTAACGAGGATTCCGATATCGAGATATTGAGATCGATTATCGGGGATAACACGACTAAAATAATCGAAAGCGATCAAATAGACAACTCCTGCTTGCTTTCTACGAATGGCTCTCAAGTCTTTTTCCACAAGGGAAATAATCTCTATAAAATGAGGATGAAATGATTTACTTCGATAAATTCTCTAAAATAGGCGGAACGCATTCGGAAAACCAAGATTATTCGATTGTCGGAAACGAAAACAATCCTTTCATAATGGTTTTGGACGGATGCAGCAGTTCTAAAGATGTCTCTGTAGGTGCGCGTATTTTAGGCCATTGCATGATAGATTTTATGAGATATTACGAATACGACACAAAAGCTAAACTCGCCGCGATGAAAGCTGGAATGTTGGTGAAAAATATGGGACTTCCAACAAATTGTCTCGATGCCACCCTAATGTACGCTTATATTGAAGGGGATCTTATCAAAATATGCATTTGGGGCGACGGGTGCATTGTAATCAAATCCAAAATCGATGGAATCAAGATAATCGATATCAAATATACAATCGAGATGCCTTATTATATCTCTTACCAGGTAGATAAAGAAAGAGACAATATTTATAAGCAATATGCAGAAGAAACGAAATTAAAAAAAATCATCGAAAGAAACAGTGAAATCGAAATGAAATCGGATTATATAAATCCGCTTTGCCATTTATCAATCGATATATTGAAAAACGATATCGAGTACATTCTGCTTTGCACGGACGGGATTTTTTCCTTTAATAACGATATTATTCTCAGATGCGATCTGATAAATTCGCCTATTTTACAATTCAAGAATTTAAAAGGCGAATTCGTTCAACGGAGATTAAAGCGGATGTTTAAAGAGAATCAGGGACTTACGCATTATGACGATTTAACGATTGCGGGAATGTCTTTTGTGGATGAAATAAAATAAAATCAGGCACTCTGAAGGATTTGAAATAATCGTCTTCTTTAAATTCTTCGTGCCTGGTTTTTCTTATCATCCAAGTTCTATTGGCACTATCCCATTTCGTATCGCCTGAGTAACGTTTTTTGAATTTATCTTTATCGTCAAAAGAAACCCTAACAGGTACAAAAGTAGATTCTTCTGATTGTTTTTCTTTTTCTTCTTTTGTTTCTCCTTCAAAAATAATTTTATTGAATTCTGAACTTGTCAATTCAATTCCAGCAGTATCGAACATCCATTTTGCATAATCTCTTTTTGTGGACATTTTCTCGCCTTTATGTTTACCAAAATTAAGCTCAGGATTCGGCCAATGTTTCGAAAAATCGTACTCTCCTTTTTCCGTTTTTGGAATGAAGGCTTTATATTCGTTGATCCTATTTAATTTTTCAATTTTACCGGAAGCTAATTCTTCAAGGCGTTTATCTTTTTTATCTTTCCTCGATTGATAATCTTTTAACGATTCAAATTCACTGAAATCCTGCGTGAAAGGTATTTTGCCGTCTTTATGGGTTTGATCGATTTGATCTTGATTGATCCCGTCTACGTTAATATTGGCGTAATCTCCCGAAACGCTTGCCCCCAACGTTGCCATTTTATTGACGATTATTCCCTTATTCCAGCGATCCACTTCGGTATCTGTAAACAATGTCGTTATATCGGATCGGGATTTGGTTTTCAATCGATTTACCCGGCCGAACATCTGAATGACCTCGTTAGCCGAAAAAGGAGCCGTCATCATAATCATAGATCGCGGTTTGTCACCTACGGTATCGTCCAGGTTTATTCCCGTTCGTCCCGATTCCGGGGTGGCTATTATGACTTTATTTTTACCGCTTTGGAAATCGTCGATTTCTTTT
>CP070742.1:146554-174660 GCA_020348065.1 Candidatus Zixiibacteriota bacterium | reverse complement strand
GGCCGATGAGTTTCGGGAACTATCTCGTCGCTGATAACATAAAGCATGGCGCCCGCCGCGAATCCCATGGCATAGGGCAAAATCGGGGCGGCGATTGTTACCGCCCAGGCTCCGAACAGGGCTAACGGAATCTCGACCAATCCCGCCCTTATTCCCACGAAGCTGGCATAGAAGTAGGTACCCAATCCCACGCTAAGAGCCGCCACAGAGACGGCCAGCCCTTCGGGTATATTCTGAATGCTTATGGCCAGCATGAGCTTGACGGCGTTGGGTATATCTCCGGCGCCGAAGCCCACGCCGACCGCCAATCCTTCCGGAGCGTTATGGAGAGTAATGGCTATAATAAATAACCAGACTGCCCGGATTTTTTTCGTTCGAGGCCCCTCGGGTCCGGTAACGGGATGCACGTGGGGCGTAAGATGATCCGCCAGGTCGAGGAATATAATCCCCAGCGCCATCCCGATTATAACCGGCCATACACCACCGAACTCTATGCCCGGAAGGATCAGGCTGGTGAAGCTTGCTGTCAGCATCACCCCCGCGGCGAAACCCAGAGCGGCGTTGAGGAATTTCTCCGATGGTTTTCGCCATACCAGCACCGCTAACGCCCCCGCCGCGTTAAAAATGGCGATAATCACGCCGCCGACAAAGCCCTGCCAGATCGGGTTCGATCCGGCAATGGATCTGAAGGCACTTTCAATCCAACCCGTTTCCATTATCTACCTCTTCAAAGCTGTTTTCATCTCATTTTATAAAATGATAATGAAAATCGCACTCATATTCATAATAACTTCCTGTTTCAGCGATGTCAAAGATTATTTTGTTCCGGGAACGATTTCCGACTGCCGCCGCGCCTTCGGCCCCCCGTAAAGACTTATATCCGAGCGTGTTCCGTCAGGATCGGTCAAAAGCGGATTACCTGCATTAACCAGCGGCGAGTCTTCCGATAAATAAAAATCCTCGTCGTCAATAAATCCGGGATCGACGCTGATATTGCCGTTTCTATTTGTATAATCCGGCATATCTCCGTATTCGCCGTCCTTATTGCTCCAGACATCGTTATAAGAGATATCAAAATTATATAGCGTTCCGTAATTCCAGATTCCCACGCAGGGACAAACCCACTGCTCCCTCCAACCGTTATTCACAATAACATTATTCGAAAACCTTCCCGCGCATTCATCCGACCAGATCGCCATACCGCAGTTGCCGTTGTTGTAAACGACGTTGTTGGCGGCATCCATGTATGATGTTCCGGTAGCTATAATTCCCCAGCCGAGATTGTCCCGGACGATATTATTGGAGCATATTACCCGGCTGTCTCCGAAGGAGCCTATCCCCTTCCAGTAATTCGAAACCCAATTACGCACAATAACCGCCGTGGCATCCCAGGTAATGCCTATCCCGGCGCCCCGACCTCCGTTGATAACGTTATCCGTTATATAGGCAGTGGCTCCTCTATAAAGCGCTACGCCGTCCCAGGTGTTGTTCTCGATCCGGTTGCTTATTATAAATAACTCCGCCCCCTCCCGGCCCATAACACCCCCAATACCCACTACAACCGATTCCGGCCGATCGGTGTTATCGGCCAACAGACAATTCGCAATCGTCACCCTCCCCCATTTCACGACAACGGCCGCGTCGGTAGCCATGCCATCGAGATCCCTTTTCCCCCCTGTTATTTGCAGGTTTGTGATATATGAATCATAACTCCGCAAAAATAATGCTCCGTAGCCGGCGTTAGTTACCAGTATGGTTGAATCTACTCCCGATCCGATTATGGTGAGCCCTTTATTTTCGATCAGGAAACCGCGGCTGGCGGAAACCGGCGTATTATGATTTTCGCAGTTCCCGCATAAAGTTTCCGGAAACGCATACGATTGGGAAATATACCTCCCCGGTTCAATCAATACCGTATCGCCGTGGGACGAATTTGATAATGCGGTCTGGAGATCCCTGTAAGGTTCCGAAATAGTCCCATCACCCCTGGTCTTATCCTCGATATCCTCAACATAAATAGTCCCGCAAAATCCGTTCGCCGAAAAAATCAGCGCGATCGCCATAGTCGATAAAATCTTCAACATATTCTTTATTTAAGAGGGGTCTGTTTCTTAGTCAAGATTTTAATGTCAGAACAGATTTTTCCAAAATCGCAATTCCCTTCCGCAGCCACAAAAAGAAGATCGTATCCCATAGGTATCGGCGGTATCCGATAGAAATATCGGCCCGAAAATGCATATAATTCTTTGCCCGTTTCTAACCTGTTTTCAAGTAATATCTTGAGGCTGCCCCTAAGCTCTAAAACAAATCCATAAAGGGGACTCTATTTTGCAAATAATTACCGCAACCACTACAAGGGAGGCGACGTGCTTTTTAGTTCATTTACAAATTCATTGGCCCCTATTAACAACCTTATTAATACCAAGCTTGAACTGGGGAAATCCTACGAAAAACTATCATCGGGAATGAAAATAAACAGGGCCTCGGACGATCCCGCAGGCCTGGTAATATCGGAAAAAATGAGATCCAGGATCGCCGAAATTTCGCAGTTGATCAGAAACATCGAGTACCAGAATAATAAATATACCGTCGCGGAAAGCGGCCTGGCCAGCATGCAGGTGAATCTGCAGGAGATTCGCGACGTCGCCCTGGCGGCATCCGACGAAGGCGTCGTTACCGACGATATGCGCGCCGCCTACCAGACTATCGTGAACAGAAATATCGAGGGTTTTAATAACATTATTAAAAATACAAGCTTCGGTACCCAGACCCTTTTAAACGGAGCCGAGGGTTCGGTGGCCGATATAGACGAATTGGACAATCTCGATATTAGCGATCCCGAACAGGCCCGCCAGGCGGTGAATCTTATAGACGAGAAAATCGATGAGATATTGAGCCTCCGGGGCGAAATAGGCGCCAAACAGAAATACCAATTCGGATCACAAAAATCGAACCTCCAGACGGAATTTATCAATTTAACGGGTGCGGAATCGAGTATCCGTGATACCGATATGGCACGAGAATATGCCCATATGGTATCGTACGAAATCAAACTAAAGGCCGGGATGTCGCTTCTGGCGCATAGAAACCGGTTATCCGGATTCTTGGTGAATATTTTAGCCAGATAACCGCTTGGCATAGTTATTCTGCAAAACCGTCGGTTATCAATCCCCGCGGTTTTTAAAATGATCGTATCCGTTTATCTCGACCGCCGTAATCCCGCCATTCTGATTCTGCAGCCGGATACCCGGTTCCGCTTTTGTTCTGCCTACGGGGAAAAGGGGGCATCCTTCGGAATTCATCAAATCCCTTAACTCATAATATGAATGTTCCGGAACGGTCCCCATTAATACGTAATCCTCCCCGCCGTAAAGAGCAAAATCTGCAGCTTTCAGACCGTAATTGGCGCAATATTGATAACACAGTTCAAGAATGGGTAAATCGCTTTGCTTGATAACCGCCCCCACCTTTGATTCCTCGCAGATATGTCCCAGGTCAGCGATAACCCCGTCGGATATGTCAATTAGCGAGGTCGCTAATCCCGACGACGATATAATCTCCCCTTCTTTAATATGAGGGCGCGGGGTGAGATGTGCTTCCGTCAGGGGGGCGTATTTTTTTATATTTATGGCGCGTTTTAAAACGTCCAGTCCCGCTGCGGATGATCCCACCTCGCCGGTAACAAAAATCACCTGCCCGGCTCCCGCTCCCGAACGATACAGGACCGTATCTTTTTCCGACTCGCCCACCAGAAATATGTTGATAAAAAGCGCCTCCGGCGATAATGACGTATCTCCGCCGACCAGGTCGATTCCATACTCCTTCGCCATGGAGGATATCCCCGAGATCATGCTGTCGATAAATATGACCTCGCTGGATTTCGGCGCCCCCAGCGAAAAAAGGGCGTATAACGGTTTCCCTCCCATGGCGGCAATATCCGAAATATTGACGGCCAGGGCCTTGCGGCCGAGGTTAACGGGGTCGGAGAATGCTCTCTTAAAATGAATTCCCTCGACCAGGATATCCGTGGTATAAAGGTAAACTTTTCCCCCCGATGATTCAACCACCGCGCAGTCATCCTCTATACCTTTGATAACCTCTCCGCCCGGCGGACCGATTTTATTTCTAATCTTCTCTATTAGCCCGAATTCGCCTAATTCGCTCAGTCTCATACAGGTTTAAATATATAATAAAAAAATGCCGCCGGACCCATAAAATCCGGCGGCAGGTTCCCAAAAATATCCAGATTATTTATCCGGCTTCTTAAACTGGTCCTCGAAAATCCTGTCGAAAGTATTTTTGGGAATGACATATACCGCGTTTTTCCCATCAACAACGACGTATCTGTCCTCTTCCTCGTTGACCGGTTTGCCGAATTTGATATACGAGCTGTTGCCCTCGGCGTCCGCCACCCGGATAGTGTAATCAGGTTTATCGAGCCCGAATTTATCCTTATTTTCCGGATCGGTAACTCCCGATGCCCTTATGCTCGCCAGGTTTGAATGCAGCCTTTTTACTTTGCTTTCTTCCAGTCTCAACCCTTTTTCGGGAGAAATCTGAGTCCAGACCTCCGCCGGCGGCGCCAGGGTATCCTCCGACGGCTCTTCCATGAGGGCAAATTCGTACTCAGTTTTTCCCTTTTTGATTTTAAAAGACTTGATGCTTTCTCGCGGAACATTGCAAAGGCTGAGTTCTATCCATCTATCCGTAGGCAGTTTCTTCTCAGGGGGGGCATTCCAGGCCGCAAACCGGGAGATAAAATTCTCATTCGCCAGGTATACGGTCGGCGATTCCGACAGTCTCATGAAACAATCGCGGCCGCTTCCGCCTTTTCCGATATAAATATGCAATAGCTTCGAAGCCTCCCCGTCAAAAATCTCAATCTGCAGGGCCCGCTCATCGGTAATATCGAAGTCTTCGTAAAGCTCGGCGGTTTCCCCCCGGATCTGGCCGCTGACCTGGTTTAGATCGGTAAGAAGTTTTTCTATATCGGTTCTTTTCGCGGGAGCGTTGTATGCATTGGCTACCACCCACTCGGTATCAATCTTAGCAAAATGCAGTCCCGAATCGGGGTAATCGCGTTTGTAAACGTCTATTTTTACTGCTTTTTCAGCATCGAATTCGATATCCAGGGCGCTCAAACTCTTCGGCACGCTGGTGGGGGAATCGACGTTTCTCAAAACCACCCAGAAAATTAACAACGCCCCCAGCACAACCAGCATTGAATAAATAATTTTCCTGTTCATTTATCTCACACCTCCGGAAGCCTGTTCAAGAAGTTTCCTGTATGCCGAACGTTTATCGCGCCTGACTATCATCCTGAAAACGCCGAAAGCGATTATAACCGCCGGCGCCAGCAGAATGGTAAAAATTCTCCAGAGTATCTTGGCCAGCGGAGAGGTATCTTTCAGGAAACGGATCTGAATAATCTTGCTCTTGATATGCAGGAGATCCTCGCTTAAAGCAAACCCCTCGATCGCCTTTAGAAGCAGATCCTCATGCGAAGGCTTTTGACCCCGATAACTGGCGTCCGGTACGAATTGATCCGAAAATATTTCGCTGTTGCCGATAAACATCAGCCTGCCCGGAGCCGGCGTAACCGATTCTATCTCAAGGGAAGCTTCAACCGAATCCGGCAGATCCTGCCACTTCGGAGGAGGTTGATTCTCATAGGGATCGGGGAACTGACCTTCCAGGATAACAGCCAATGGCTGACGTCCGATTTTCTCCTGGTAATCCGGATTTACGACATCGCCGGCCAACGGCAGCCCTGAAAATTCGGCTTCCCAGGTATCGGGGCTCGAGGTCATTAATACTGAAAGCTTGAGTCCCAGTTCGTCAATCTTTGTGGAATCGATATTAATAGGAGAACCCCAGAGATATACCATGGGACCGAGATTGGCGGTAAAAGCGTAATCCTGGCTTATGTTTTCAGGAGAAATCCTGACCTGTACGGGGGATTGAACGTCGAGATTAACGGGGACTGTAAGAAAACCCAATGATTGCTGAGCCTGTATTCCGACCACCTGGTTCTGTGCATCCATCATAATTTTATCGCCGAGCGACAACCCATAGTTGGTGATCAATCCGCTAATCCCGGGATCGGCCTTGGCCGGCATAATCATGACATCTCCGGCGCGGCCGGGATTGTAGTTATACCTGTACATTTGCGCCGCGATTATCACGTCCTTACCGGCATAAAGCTGCTTGGCGATCTCGTATTTCTGCCGGTCCGAAAGGGCTTTGGGTTCCAGGACCAGTATCGCCTTAACATCATCCGGTAAGGTTTCTTTCGATGATAGATCTACCCGGCTTAAATTATATCCAAGCTGTCTGTATGTATTTGCGAGGTTTTGATACCTGTCGTTTTTCTCCGGGATTTGCTGCCCCATCTGCTGCATAAGCTGACGCATTCTGGGATCGTTATATCTGGGGTCCATCGGCTCATAGGGGGCGACAAGAGCGATAACGGGAGGAGCTTCCTGGGTCATTTTGAATATTATCGAGCAGATATCGTATTCGAGATTGGGCAAACTCTGCGGCATCACCTGGGGAATAACCTCTTCCGGTTTATCCAGGTAGGAAATTGAAATCGACGAAAAAACTTTCTTGATGCCGACGGCGTCCCGCTCCGTAGTCCGCAGGGTAAACGGCGTAATCCCCTTTTCGGAAAGGCTCTGCGCAAGTTCCTCGTTTCCGGTAGGATCGATAACCTCGAATTTTATTTTTCCGGAGATTTTTCTGAATTCACCGAGCTTGTCGGTGATATCTCTTTCAATATCCTTCATGCCGGGCGGCATTTTTTCTTCAGGCGTGACATAATACCTGACCGTCACCGTGGTCTTAAGATCTTCAATTATATTCTTCGCCGAATCGCTGATGGTATAGATCTTACCCTCGGTGGCGTCCCAGCGTCCCAGCGGCAGCTGGTAGACTACCATATTGAACATTGCCGCCACGGCCAGCATAACTATGGCCGCGCCGGTAAAAGTAAGATCGGCCTGCCGCCTCATCCTCTGCTCCACCGTCAGGGCGTTCAAAATCAGGAAAACCGCCGTAAAGGAAAAGAAGTAAATAATATCATTGATGGTGATTACGCCCTTATACATGGTCTCGAAATGGCCCAGCGATCCGACGGACCTCTGAAGAAAGGTGCCCATCCCTCCTATCCACGAGTCCAGCTGCGCCGCGATGGGAAGCCAGCCCAGAAGGTGAAGCACCATCGCTCCTATCACCGCCATCACCCAGGCCGTTATCTGGTCCCTAAACAGGCCCGAAAAAAACAAGCCTATGGAGGTGTATAAACTTCCCAGAAGCAGCAACCCGAGGTATCCTCCGAAGATCGGTCCGCCGTCGGGGTCTCCCAGAATTATAATCGCTATCAGGATCGGCAGCGTGCCCAGCAGGTACAGTACATAAAATCCAAGACCCGCGAAAAATTTACCGAGCACCAGGTGCATCGGTTTTACCGGAAGCGATTGCAGAAGGGCGATTGATCCCGATTTCTGCTCCTCCGCCCAGAGCCTCATGGTGATAGCCGGCAGGAAGAATAGCATCAACCACGAATTTATGGAGAAAAAATCTCTCATCTCGGCGACGCCGGCGGCGAAGAAGAAAAAGAAACTGTACAATCCGGAGCAGACCGCCAGAATCGCGACTACGAATATGTAGGCGATGGGCGAATTGAAATAGGATGAAAACTCTCTTTTAAATAACGTTATTACATTTTTCATGGCTATTTCTCCACTTTCTCTCCGGATGACTTCTTCTCTGAACCGATTTTCACATAATAACGGAAAGCCTCCTCCATGGAGGATTTATCCCGTTTAAATTCCTTGATGAGCCAACCGCTGCTGTTCAGCTTTTCCGCCAGTTTTATCCAGACGTTTCCGTTGGAACTCGATTCTAATCTCGCCAAAGAAAAACCTTCCTTCTCGCTGATATTGTAATCCAACAATAGTTCTTCCTTCAAGCCGTCGAGCATTGCCGCAAGTTCGGTTTTCGAAGCCGCAACCGTAAGCGTAAATCTAACCGCCTGCGATACTTTCGACTGCAGTTCATCCAGGGTCTCGTCGGCTACTATAAATCCGTCGGTGATAATAACCACCCTGTCCGCGATGGCCTCGACTTCCTGTAGTATATGGGTCGAGAAGATGATGGTTTTGTCATGTGCCAGCGATCTTACCAGATCGCGTATCCCGATAATCTGCATCGGATCCAATCCCGACGTCGGTTCGTCGAGAATAAGCACCTCGGGATCGTGAATCAGCGCCTGGGCAAGCCCCACCCGCTGACTGTATCCGTGAGATAAAGTACCGACGGTGGTCTTGAAAACCTCCCGCAATCCACAGGCGTTGACCACGTAATCAATTCTCTCTTTTAGCCTGGAATCAGATAATCCCCTGGCTTTGCCCACAAAATCAAGGTATTCCGAAACCTCCATCTCACCATATAACGGAGGCGTCTCCGGCAGATAACCGACCCGGCGGCGAATTTCAAGCGGGTCTTTCAGGATATCGTATCCGGCAACCTTCCCACCGCCCGATGTGGGCACTATCTGTGTGGTGAGGATTTTCATTGTGGTCGTCTTCCCGGCTCCGTTCGGACCCAATAGCCCCATTACTTCACCCTGGCGAGCTTTGAACGAAGCGCCGGAAAGAGCCACAACCGGACCGTAATTCATACTCAAACCATTTGCTTCAACCATTTAAAAAACCCTTCAATTGTTAGTGTTTGTCTTTCCAATCTCAATTTCAAAGCCGGTAAATTAATCTTATACTCCGACAATTTTTCAAGGTTCGCATAATACAAAAAAAAATTCCATTTTTCCACATTTTTAATGTAAATATTTGAAATAGCCGCTAATTAACCTTTAAACTCGAGTTTTTGCCTTTATTTTAATTTGCCCCCCCAATTGGCAACGATTATATTTAGCCGAATCTCATTTTCGAGTTTTCGGTGAATGTAATGGCGAGATCGAATAAAAAAGCGAGGTGAACATGGGCGCTGGAAACAAGAAATTCTCCTGGAAAAACATACATCCCAACTGTAAACCGACAACCAGGGTGCTCTCCGCAGGATACGACCCGGCATTTTCCGAGATGTCCGCGAAAACGCCCATTTTCCCGACATCGACGTTCCTTTTCAAATCCGCCGAGCATGGTGAAAGATTTTTTCACCTGATGAGCCACCCCGAAGAAAGAGGAGAAGATGAAGATCCCGGCTTGATTTATTCGAGAATGAACAATCCCAACATGGAAATAGTCGAGGATAAAATGCTGGTGATGGAACCCGGGGCCGAGGATGCCGTGGTTCTGCCGTCCGGAATGTCCGCTATCTCGACTATGTGTTTGGCGCTTCTAAAACCCGGCGATATAATAATATATTCAGCGCCCGTTTACGGGGGAACCGAACATCTTTTCGAAATGATCCTTCCCAAATTCGGAATCGAAACCAAACCGATATACTCCCCGGAAATAAGCGAGTATCGTGATAATCTCGATAAATACAAAGAAAAAATCGCCATGATCTTCATTGAGACACCTACCAATCCCACAATTGTCCATACGGATATTGAAGAAATCATCGGTCTGGCCGGGAAATACAGTTCCGGGGAAAACAAAATCAAGGTGGCGGTTGATAATACCTTTATGGGTCCGGTCTTTCAAAATCCAATTCCGTTAGGTGCTGATCTGGTCGTATACTCCGCAACCAAATTTATCGGCGGGCATTCCGATCTGATCGGCGGATTCGTTCTGGGGAAAAAAGACGATATCTGGCAGATAAAATCATATCGCTCCGTACTGGGAGCGACCACCGATCCCTTTTGCTGCTGGATGATATCCCGTTCTCTGGAGACCATCGACCTCAGAATGAGAAAATGCGCCGAAAATGCCACCAAAATCGCCGCTTTTCTGGCCGATCACCCAAAAATTGAGAAGGTGGTTTATCCCACCGTTCTGAATAAAGAAAGTTCTCAATATCAAATCTATGAAAAACAGTGCAAGGGCCCGGGAGCGTTAATCTCCTTTTATATAAGGGGTGGAAAAAGGGAGGCCTTCTCCCTTCTGGATAACGTGGAAATCTGCAAACTGGCCGTAAGCCTGGGGGGAACCGAAACCCTGATACAGCATCCAAGACGGATGACTCACGCGGAACTTTCGGACGATATGTGCAAAAGAGTCGGATTGACCGATTCTATGGTCAGGCTCTCGGTCGGCGTTGAGGACCCGGACGATATAATCGAGGATCTGAAAAAAGCGCTGGAAAAAGTCCGGTAAACAAAACTCGTTCCAAGAATTTGTATTTGTTTCATTTCTAAACGTTTCATCATTTTTGTGAATCGCCTTCAATTTTACATATGTGTAATTAATTATATTGATCGATAGAAAAAAGGGAGTTAACTACTGATGTTGTTGGATAAAGCGACATTGCTTAAGAAAATGCTTGAGGCCAACCTGATTGATCGTAAACAGGTAACCGAGGCTATCTCGCGGTGTAAAAAAAGGAACGACGATTTATTCGAATACCTTATAAGTCGTTTAGATAAATCGTCCGACAAAATTAACAGGTTCTTTCTGGATAACCTGAACTATCATCCTATTATCCTCAACGACATAGTATTGAATCCTGATATCATAAATATGGTGCCGACCGATTTAATGGTAAATCACCTGATAATTCCGGCATTTCAGGTTAATCAAAGAGTATATCTGGCCGTTTCCAATCCGCTGGATCTGGACGGCCTGAACGCGGTTATGAAATATACAGGGGAAAAAAGCGGCATACTGCTTTCATCCAAGGATCATATAATCAAGGCCCTATCCGAATACATTTTTAGACCAAAAATCGCCTCAATTGTTAAATAATATTTATAACTGATTAAAATATAATACACTTCGCCGGCAACTTGACCGACCAGTCAGAGTCGTACAGGGCGTTTCCCGGTACCTTTATCCCGTAAAAGTCCCGGCTATTACTCTCTCTATTCCGCTCAGATCCCTGTAAGAATACAGATCCGTGAAAGTCGATGACATCAAATCCTTGACCGTCTCCGCCTGCCCCAGCCCGACTTCAAAAGCCATAAGACCGTGCGATCTTAATATCTTCGGGGCTATCCCGATTATGACCTTAAAAAATCTCAGAGGATCCCCCGAACTGAAAAGCGCTGTTCGGGGTTCATATTCTATCACCTCAGGCTGGAGTATATCTTTTTCAGATTCCGCTACGTATGGGGGGTTGGAAACGACGCAATCAAAGATATCCAGATCCTCAATAATTTTCCCATCAAGAATATCGCCGGTAAGAAATTTCGTGTGTTTTTGTACATTGTTTTCGGCTGCGTTCTCTCTGGCCAGGTTCAGGGCATCCTCACTTATATCCACGCCCACCACTGACCCGGTGTCCATGTTACTCGCCAAGGCTATGGCGATATTTCCCGAACCGGTTCCGATATCGAGGATTTTGGGAGATTTGAAATCCTTTAGTTTTTCCAGGACGATTTCGACCAGGACCTCCGTCTCCGGACGAGGGATAAGCGCCCGCCGGTCGCATTTTATCTTAACATTATAAAACTCGACATATCCGATCAGATATTGCAGGGGAACACGCTTCGCGCGTTCGGAAATCAAGTCTTTATATTCATCAATTTTATTCTGATCTACGGGTCTTTCCGGATTCAATAAAAGTCCCGGGCGGGATAAATTCAGAATATTTCTCAAGAGCGCTTCGGCGGAAAAATCGAAATCTTCTATGCCCGATTTTTTAAGCTGTTTTTTTCCCCAGTCAAGCAGAGAGCCTGTATCGGGACTACGCCCAGCCGTCAAAAATTTCCCTTTCGAAAAAACCGGGAACGCAATCGTTCATCACTCTAAAATCCTTGCAGCCGCCGCACATCCGGGGTCCGCGGTCGCTATTCAGAGCGTTGCGCTCGCCATTAACGGAATGAGGATTTTTTAATTCGCTAAGACTCCCCAACATTATGGCGGCGGACGCGACAGCGGATAATTCGAGAAAATCTCTCCTTTTCATATCCTAATTCTCCGTTGTTTCTTTATCAGAGAAAAAACCGTACCCCAGGGCCAGTCTCAACGATGAGCCCGAAAACTTAAAGGTTTTATCCGGCGCGCCGTTAGAAGGCACGCCGATCAGGTTAAACTCCTGCCATTTCACACGGTAATCGAACTCGAAAAAATATTTGGCGCTGAAAAAATACCGTATCCCTCCGAAAAACGCCGCCCAGTAGGAATCATCGGACCGATCGGTAAAGCTGTTTTCCTTGAACTTGCTGTATCCGGTATCCATCCCGAACACCAGCCTGGTACTGCCGGATTCGGTTATCTCATACTCATAATCTCCCAGAAATCCCGCTCCCCAGGCGGAGATATCCGAATTGCTGGTGCCGGCGCTGATGCTTTTGCTAAACAGGCTGATGATAACGCCGGTCCTGAATCCCGCATCAAAATTATAATACAATCCCGTTTCCACCGACATATTATCGTAAATCTCATAGCTGTTTACCACCGGATTGCCATATTCGACTTTGCTCAATGGTATGTATTCTGTCCCCAGGCCTATTGAAATCCCTTCGGCAGCTAAAAGTCCGCTCGAATAAAACACGAGAATAAAAACCGCGATGAAGACTATCCTGTACGTCATGCTACTGTCAAATTAAAATTGTTAATTTTCATAAACGGTACCAGCATAAGCGCACCGTACTGGGGAATAAGCCTCTGTTCGGCTGAAAGCGTTTCCACTTCGGAAAATGCCTCCAGCATAGATTGCTGAATCCTCATGTCGACCACAGGCTTAGTGATTTTTCCGTTTTCGATCAGAAATGTCCCGTCACGCGTATAGCCTGTAACCATCGTTCTCATGGGGTTAAGAAAATTAAGATACCAGAACCGGGTTATATAAATTCCATAATCGGTCGAGCTTATCATATCTTCGACGTTATTTTCGCCGGGATCGATGACCATAGCTTTGGGGTAAGGGCCGTAGGAATTATCCGGTTGTAAAGCATGCCCGGTCGACTGTGTGCCGGCAAGATTGGCATAGTAGCTGTTATAAACTCCGGCCCTGGCTATACCGTTTTCAATAATCGTAACCTTTTGCCTGGGAACGCCCTCATAATCGAACGGTAAATATTCTATGGCGGGATGAAAAGGATCTTCTGTTATGGTGATATTATCTCCCATTATTTTTTCCCCGATTTTCCCGCTCATGAAGCTTCGATTCTGGTGGAGCAGCTTGCCGCCGAAACCCAGAAACGCCAGAAACAGAAGAAAATTGGCCACCGCGTCAGGCTCCAGGATCACAGTGTAAGCTCCCGGATCAAGCGCAACCGGCTCACCCGCTAAGGACGCCTTATCCAGGGCCCTTTGCGAAACGGTTTTGAAATCGAACTTTTCAACATCTCTTCCCGCCGCCTGCGCCCAGCCGGAAAGACCGTCTTTAACCGACGCCGTTAGCGTAAACCTGTATTCCGTATTGCGGGCGAAATTCTCGGTTCCCAGCGAATTCACCACCGCCAGCGATGTTGCCGAGGTCTGAAAGGTGCCGGCGCAGGAAAGCGAATCGGATTTCGCTCTTCGAACGATATCGGAAACAACATCCGCCCTGTCCCCCGCCGAATATTCAAATATGCTGCTGTAAAAACCTGACGACTTCGATCTTCCCGGGTAAGATAACAATGATTGAAAATCAGGGTCCTCTTTCTGATTTTGCGCTATTTCCTCGGCGGCCTTAATTAGCTTTACAACCCCCTCCGCTGTTGGTTCATTGGAGCGGGAAACTCCTATCCTTTTTCCAAAAATCGCCCGGCACCAGATCGTCGAATCGGAACGCCCCATATTTTGATGAATCAGGTTTTCGGCGAACCGGGTCAGGTAAAACTCCTCCGATTCGCAAACCAGCTCCGTCTGATCGGCGCTGGAGTTTTTCAAAGCCTTCTTGAAAATATCGAGTATTTCCTGGTCGATCATTATCCGCCTACCCTAACATTAGAAACTAGTATTGGAGACGCGCCCTGCGCTGTCCGGGCGTTCTGACCCGGCTGGCCCTTGCCGCAATTGGGAGTTCCCCAGATTTTCCAGGATGACTCATCGCCGATGGCCTTTACAGAATTCCAGAACTCCAGGGTCTTGCCGGAAAAAGTCGGATTCTTAAATACCTGCCCCGGTTTCCCGCCTTTAATCTCCCATGCGATCTCGCATCCGAATTCAAAGGAGGACCTGTCATCCGACGGTGACCATGATGATATGGTCGACATATATATGCCATTATCAACAGAAGATATAATATCATTAAAAGACTTGTCGCCCGGGGCGAGATTGACATTTGTTATCCTGACGATGGGTATGTTTCCCCAGCTGTCGGCTCTCATGGCGCCCGTCGATCTCTCGCCAATCAGGGCGGCGGTTTCCCGGGACGAAAGATAGCCTGCCAGGATACCGTCCTTTATCAAATCCGCCCGGCGGGCTTTCACGCCTTCGTCATCGTAACCGTAAGAGGCCAGGCCGTAAGCGTGGGTGGGATCGCTTACAACGTTAATAATGGAAGACCCGTACCGAAGACTCCCCAGCTTGTCTACTGTGGCGAAACTGGTGCCCGAGAAATTACGTTCCGAACCGAATACCCTGTCGAGCTCAAGAGGATGACCGATCAACTCGTGTATTAAAAGACTCACAACCGAACCCTCAAACACTATATCAGTAATCTTTGACGGGCAGGCGGCGGCGGCAAGAAGCGCCTTAACCTCTTCGAAAAGCCGCGGGATTTCAGATTTGAAATCATATTCGGATAACAGTTCATAACCCTTGCATTCATACTGCCCGCCGTTTTTGGGATAGCTGCGCGATGCTCTTTCGCGCCGGGAACTGCTCATGCCAAGATCTATGCCCACACCCGAATGGATTATCTTCTGCTGGACCTGGGTACCCTCTGATGACGCGAAAAAAGAGCTGGTTTTCCTGAAGTCAATATGAGAGTCGCGGGAGGATAATTCCTCATGAGCCGCCATGGCGCCGTCCAGTTCCGATAAATAATCGAGCTTTTCCTTAAGACTGACTTCAAAGGGGTCTTTTATAAAATTAGAAACGTAGTTGTCTTTGTACGATTCCGTATCCGCTAATTCTACCGGTTTATCGTTCAATCCGGCCGCGGCCTTCCCGATTTCAATAGCTTTTTTTACCGCCCTTGAAATTTCTTTGGTGGTAATGACCGATGTGCCGAAAAAACCCCAGGCCCCGTCAACCAGAACTCTTACACCGAGACCCTTATCCGATGATTTTTGAACCGATTCCGGTGAACCGTTGGAAAAAGAAAGGGATTCGTCCTCTATCTCGACATAACGGCAATCCGCGTATGAAGCTCCCGACGATCGGGCTTCCCCGACCGCGTTTACAATCAGTTTGTCGATCTGCGCCATATTGATAATTATTTCAGACCACCGAAATCGAATCCGCCGATCTCATTTATTTTCTGGCGTTTAGAAGCTCCTGGTGCGCCGCTTTTTTCGCCTCGATTATCAACGCGCTAATATCACCGTTGATTATGTTTTCAAGATCGTAAAGAGTCAAGCCTAATCTATGGTCGGTCACCCTGTTTTGCGGGAAATTGTAGGTGCGGATTTTCTCCGAACGGTCGCCCGTTCCTACCTGCGTTTTTCTCTGGCGGGCTATATCGCTGTTATGTTCGCTAACCGCTTTATCCAGAAGCCGGGCCCGCAGCACCTTCATGGCCTTATTTTTATTTTTTAGCTGGGATTTTTCATCCTGGCAGGTTACAACCGTGCCGGTGGGAACATGGGTAATCCGAACCGCGGAGTCGGTGGTATTCACCGACTGGCCTCCCGGCCCGGACGATCTGAAAACATCAACTTTCAACTCGTTGGGATCAATTTTAATATCCACTTCCTCCGCCTCCGGCAGAACCGCGACGCTGGCGGCGGATGTGTGAATTCTCCCCGACGCTTCCGTCCGGGGAACTCGCTGAACCCGGTGAACTCCGGACTCAAATTTCAACTCCCCGAATACGCCTTTGCCTTCCACCAGAAATATAATCTCTTTCAAACCGCCGATGCCGGTGGCATTGGTATTCATAACGTCCATTTTCCAGCCTTTATCTTCAATATAACGGCTGTACATCCGATAGAGATCGGCCGCGAACAACGCCGCTTCCTCACCCCCGGTTCCGGCCCTTATCTCGACAATAACGTTTTTATTGTCAGAGGGGTCCCTGGGCACAAGCAGAATTTCGAGCTCGGATTTTATTTGGTCAAACCGCTCCCGGAGCTCATCCAGCTCCGCTTCGGCGAGTTCGCTCAATTCTTCATCGTCGGAGGTTTCCAGGATCTCTTTATTGTCGTTGATATTTTTCAGAATTTTCTTATACTGCCGGCCTTTTTCCAGGACCTCTTCTATATCGGCGTGCTCCTTGGCCAGCGGCCGATAACTATTTCGGTCGGATATTACCCCGGGATCTGCCAGAAGTTCCGAAAGCTCCTCGAAACGTTTTTCTAAAGACTCTAACGCTTTTAATAAATCTGCGGACATATTTGTGCTGCTATTTTAGGGGTTAAGCCGGTTTGAGGTCAAGCGCGGTCCCGGCGATGGAATCTTTGAGAGCGGCCATGGCCACTTCAACCTGGTCGTCGGCCGGCTCCCTGGTGGTGATCCTTTGAATCCAGAGACCGGGAGCTATTAAAAATTTAGTTATCGGATTGGAGCGTGTTTTTCCCGAAAGTTTCAAAAGCTCAAACGATAATCCCGCGACCATGGGGAGAAACAAAAGGTGAGTGAAAAACCTCTCAAACAGTCCCGGGGGATGACCGGCTATTATCGCGAAAATGGTGTCGGACACCGAATAGGTCAATATGGCCAGAAGCGCCACTATCAGGATAAAACTGGTGCCGCACCTGGGATGATAGGTGGTAAATCCATACGTAGACTTAACTTCCAGCGGCAGATCGGATTCAAACGCGAAAATAGATTTATGCTCCGCGCCGTGGTACTGGAAAATTCTTCTGAAGCTTTCAAATCGGGATAGCGACCAGATGTAGAAAAGAAATATAAACATCCGAACAGCCCCCGCTACCAGATTAAACTCGATTGCGTCCCTGGGAATCGAAAGCAATTGAGTTATCAAAATGGGCAAAAAGAAAAATATCGCCAATCCCAGACTGATCGAAAAAATCACCGTCAACGCCAGGGCAAAATCCAATTTACCAGATTGCCGGTCTGTAATTACCGGTTCCTCATCCGCCGAATCTCTGGCGGCTATTTCCGCCGAATAATTCAAGGTTCTGATTCCCAGGACGAGCATCTCCACAAACGAGATCACGCCCCTTATTATCGGCTTGTTGAGGATCTTATTCTTTTTGGTAATTGAGATAAAAGGATCGGTTTTAGTCAGGATCCTTCCGTCGGAAAGCCTTAGTGACGTTGACACTTTCTCCGGCGATCTCATCATTACGCCCTCAATAACGGCCTGCCCGCCGACATTCTTATCGACGGATTCTATGGCCCCCAGGGGGATAGATACCCCCGCCGCCAAAAACCTCTTTAATCGGAAGAAAAACATAGAAGTAAATTGTTATCAGGGCTTCCAGCCCCGATTTATTCCTTTTTATCCTTGTTACCCGATTTGTCGCCGTATTTGCGCCTGAATCTCTCGACTCTTCCCGCGGTATCAATAAGCTTCTGCTTGCCGGTAAAAAACGGATGACAGCTGGAACATATTTCCACCGCGATATCCTTTACGGTAGACCTGGTCTTGAAACTGTTTCCGCACGCGCATTTTATCGTGGCTTCAACATACTTCGGGTGAATTTTCGCTTTCAATTTATCCTCCTGATCCAATCATCTTCAAAATACTCCAAAGTTTAAATATAACAGGCAATCCCTGTTTCGCAAATACTATTTGTTTCCAATAAAGCCTTATTTTTCATCGTATTATTGTCATCTTCAAGGCCTTGAACCGATTCGAATCGTCGTTTTCGGGGTTAATTCCAACGAAATAAACACCGCTGGCGCATTCATTATTATTGTTGTCGGTTCCATCCCAATAAACTCTGGCCTCCCCACCGAATGTTTCTACGCCGATAGTCTTTATCAGGCGCCCTGAAATATCGTAGATATTTATCCTATTTAACGAAGGCGAATTTCTCCAATCCCCCAACCTTAATATGGTTCCGCCGTTAAACGGATTCGGGTAACTCCTTAATAAATAAGCGGATTCGGGCAGGTACCCGGCTTCCTGATCTTCCACGCCTATCGGAGTATCATCGATAATCGTTATTGACAGTGGGCCGTCTCCCAAACCGTACGTTTCCACCACGTTTCCGGAAAAATCTATTTTGCTGACCGTATCGTCGCCGAAATCGCAGGAATATATAAATCCCAGCGAATCTGTGGCTACCGCCGACGCTCCCAATCCCACTGTAATCGGATTGGCCGGACCGTTAATAATATCCCCGCTGAATATATCGTACGAATAAATGTAACCGTCCGTTACCCATCCGCCGGCCGAAAGATATCCTATCCCGCCGGGAGAAACGGCCAGTTGCGACGGCTGCCCCCCGATGAGTATGGAGTCGGCCACCACTCCTGTCCCAGGGTTAAAAATATATATCGAGCCTTCAACATCGACATAGTTGCCGGTGCAAACTACATGAAGCCGCCCGTCAGGCGCCCCGCTTATCCATTGCGGGTTTTTACCCACATTATATTCCGCGACATATGAAAAATCACTCAGATCGATTTTTGCCATCTTGCCCTGGCCGTAACTGAAATTAGTAGGGTCGAAATATGTTTGAGTCACATAAAGAAAATTATCATGACATAACAGGCCCTCGGGATATCCTCCGATCTCAATCTCGCCGTCGACGGAATTTGTTGCCAGGTTCAGTCTATACACTTTCCCCGATACCCAGCCGGTGACATAACCATAACCGTTATAAAATGCCGCATTATAGGGATTTGACGCTATGGGAAGCAGGAAATTATGCTCTACCTGGTGATTAGAGAGATTAATTTTCATAACGTCCGCGGAGATGGAATTAACGACATAAAGATAATTATCGTAATATACCGCCTGGTTGGGCGTTTCTCCCAGCGTGACTATATGGTTGGTGACAGCCCCCGTTTCGAGATCGATCAAAGACAGCGTTTCCGCCAGACCGTTGACCACGTATGCTTCACGCTGGGCGAAAACCACGGACCATACGGCCAGGATCAAAACAATCAGTAGTTTTTTCACAATATACCTCCTTTATTTTTTAATTTCAGGTAAAATCTGTATGTTCTCGGCCTTTCGGGCTGACGGTCCAGAATCTGGTATTGTTTATCACCTATATTTAATACATCGATGCCAGCCGTTATATCTATCTTGCCTGCCGACTTCGAATACCCCAGGCGTACGTCAACCAGGTCCGCCGGGGGAATTGATTTGGTATTCTCTTCGGTCTGGTACCGTTTCCCAAGATGACGTCCCGTCAATCTAACTTCAATCCCATATTTTGCAAATTTAATTCCCGCTGTTTGCGTCCCGACAGGTCGAAATGTCAGGTATTTATCATAATGATTAATTTCCGGTTCCTTGTTGAGGGGTCTATTGAACGAGGCTGACCAGAATACCGTTACAGGCCCCGAAAAAGGGGCGCTTTCAAATGAAAACTCCCAACCACTGATCTCCGCTTTCGATAAGTTAACCGGCTTAAATTTGTTTCCCGCCCAGCGCCGCCAGATAATTAGATCATTATATTTTCGATAATGCCGCGATATTCTAAACTTAGAGGGAATAGTTCCCTCTAAATCTATATCAAAACCGATCTCGTATACCTCTGATACCTCCGATTTAAGGTCGGGATTCGGTTCCGCAAAAACGTCCTCTTTCCAGAAAAGATCGGTCATATCCGGGAGGCGTCTTGACCGGGAATAGGAAATATCGAAACCGGGGCTGGCGAAAATATCGAAAACCGAACGCAACGTGACAGATGGCGCGTTGAAATCGCCGCCGAAACCTCCCTCCCTTCGAAAACCGGAGGAGATTATTGTGAGGTTATTGATCTTATCCAGATAAGGAAAACGATAGACGAATCCGCCCTGAATCGAATTTATCAGCCTGGAATGAAACCCGAAACTCACCTGCGGCCGGATATGATCCTCGCCTTCAAGCGATTCGTACCGCAATTCCCCCGAAATATCGAAATCGAATTTTCCTTTATACTGGTACCTCGCTTTAAAATCCCGACCGGTTTCTTTGAATGTGGAATTATAGGCAATAAAATTGAAAACCGCCCTGGGCGAATTGTATTCGATCTCGCGATTCGTCATCCCGCCGGTGAAAACAACTCCGGATTTGGGATTGAAATCCGTCGAGAACTTTAAAACTAACTCCCTCTCGAAAATATCGGATCGGGCCTCGGGAGTGACCTGAAATACCGGACCGGGGGAGCCGGAATTCCTATTGAAAAGCCTGGCGGTAAACTCCAGCGATGAACGATCATATCTATGTTTGATGACTCCGAAAAGCTTTCTGTCATGGTAATAGTTGTTCTCCCGTTTTTGAAGCGAATCCCTGGGATCTGAAAATGAAAAATCGCCCCGGTCGAATATATTCTCGGTATCGATACTGAATAAGGTCTTGAGCAGACTAAGGCCCGATAATCGAACCGAATATCCCTCTCGGTCGAAGCTCCCCCGTTCGGCGCCCGTTGCTATCTGAAGGTTTTCCCGGTGATCCGATGTTATAAAATTCACGCTTCCCGCCAAACCTTTGCTGTCGTAACTTCCGCCTTTGATTATCTCGATTTTGGAAACCGACCCGAATGGAATGGACGAGATATCCCCTCTGGACGATAAGATGGAGTTTATTTTCCTGCCGTTGAGTTTTATTTCAACGCTGTTCAGATCGGAACCGCGCATCCGCAGGAATTTCTGCGCACCGTATTCGACAATTTCTATTTCGGGAAGTAGCGATTGCAGCTCGCCAATTGAAAACGTTTCGTTATTACTAATTACCACAGTTGTGATATTGCCCTGACGGGTTATCAGTACCGGCTCGGTTTTGGATACGGAAATAACCTGCCCCTCCACCTCAACGGGAAACGGCGTCAACTCAATGGTGAGAGATGTCGTCGAATATGATTCGACGGAGATCTCTATCTTTTCAGACGGTTTATATCCGATTCTTCCGGCGCTGAGGGAATATTCTCCGGAGGGGATATCATTAAAACGGAATTCCCCATTCAAGTCGGAAATTGACATTTTGCCGTAATCGACTATGGAAACCATCGCCCCCGAAACCGGGGCGCCCGAAACGCTGTCGATAACCTTACCGACGATCTTAATCTCGGATTGGGCAATTAGATTATTGCTGGAGTATATAATTATTATAATCGCTGAAAATAAAAGCCGGCCAAGGGCTTTCGTTAATAATTGCCGCCTTGCCGACGAACTTCCTGATACCATTCCGAACCTCGCCCTCGAAGGTTTAAGGAACTATTTGCGATGGTATCCTGACTTACGGACCCGTTATGGGCGGCCGCGCCTTCCCCTCTCGCGAGTGTGGCTTTTCGCGGCGCTTACCCGATCACAGTAGCGGGGCTGTGACGGTTTCTCACCGTCTTCCCATCGGGGCTTTCGCCCTGTTTATCTACAATCGATTTTAATCTACTATTTTCCGGATGTCAAGCTTTAAAATAAAAAAAGTCGGGGCGAGGCCATCTCGCCCCTAACCACATTGCGGCGTCGGGAACCCCCTCCCAACGCATAATACCGGAAGGAATGGGTTCCTTCCGGCGCGGGTACATATTATTTCAAAAGCGTCATCCGCCGGGTATAAGAACCGCCCGCCGCCTCCAGGCGATAGAAATAGATGCCGCTGGAATATTTATCAGCGTTCCACTTAATAGAATGATCCCCGGCATCCTTGAATTCGTTCAGCGGAACATCAACAATCCGTCCGAGGAGATCATATATCACAACCTTCACCTCACCGGCTTTAGGTAAACTGAATGAAATATTGGTCGCGGCGTTAAAGGGGTTGGGGAAGTTCTGCCGAATACTAAAACAAACCGGCGAATACATTTCAGGATCATTATCTATGCCGGTTGGATTTGAAATATTTATTAATATTGAAATATCGTGGGATAAACTATTCGCCACGCCCAGATCATTGTCGCCGTCGCCATCTAGGTCATTTGCGAAAATTGAATAAGGCTGATTCCCGGCACCGTAATAAACCGGCGCCATAAATGTGCCGCCACCGTTGTTCAGAAGGACTGCGACATTTCCGGAAAAACCTGGGAAAGGACCTATATTAGATACAATCAGGTCATTGTCGTCATCGCCATCGAGGTCAACCGCGAAAACGGCCTTAGGATCCCACCCGGCCTCGTAATTAACCGCAGTCTGAAATGTACCATCGCCGTTATTCAGAAGGACTGAAACGTCGAAGGAATTGCTATTAGCTGCGGCCAGGTCATTGTCGCCGTCGCCATCGAGGTCGGCCGCAAAAACTGACCTGGGGCCATCCCCGGCCCCATAATAAACCGGCGCCTGAAATGTACCATTACCGTTATTCAGAAGGACCGAGATATTATCGGAAGCACCATTAGCCACGGCCAGGTCATTGTCACCATCACTATCGAGGTCAACTGCGAAAACTGACATGGGACCATCCCCGGTCCCATAATTTACCGCCGCCTGAAATGTGCCATCTCCGTTATTCAGAAGGACTGAAACATTGTCGGAACCTTGATTGGCTACGGCCAAGTCTTTGTCGCTATCACCATCCAGATCTATCGCGAAAACTGACCTGAGTTCCCATCCAGCGGCGTAATTGACCGCGGTCTGAAATGTTGCGTCACCGTTATTTAAAAGGACTGAAACGCTGTCGAAACCTTGATTGGCTACAGCCAAGTCTTTATCGCTATCGCCATCAAGGTCGGCCGCGAAAACTGAAAACGGGTAATCCCCAGCCGCGTAAGTAACTGCCTCCTGAAACGTCCCGTCACCGTTATTCAAAAGGACTGAGACGTTGTGAGAAGCGAACGTAGCCGCCGCCAGGTCATTGTCCCCGTCGCCATCGAGATCTGCCGCGAAAACTGACAAAGGAGCATACTCTGCCCCATAATTAACCGCAACCTTAAATGTGCCGTTACCTTTATTCAATATTACAGATACATCGTGGGATTCATAATTGGCCGTAGCCAGGTCATTGTTACCGTCACCATTCAGATCAACTGCGAAAACTGAACGTGGATGATCACCAGTCATATAATTAACCGCGGCTTGAAATGTAGCGTCGCCATTATTCAGAAGGACTGAGACCTTGCTGGGAAAACGACTGGCCACGGCTAGGTCATTGTCGCCATCGCCATCAAAATCAACCGCAAAAACCGAGCTGGGGTAATACCCGGTATCGTAATTAACCGCTTCCTGAAATGTCCCGTCGCCATTATTCCGAAGGACTGAGATATTGTTGGAAGATCGATTGGCCACGGCAAGATCATTGTCGCCATCGCAATCAAAATCAACCGCAAAAACCGAACTGGAACCATTCCCGGCCCCGTAATTAACAGCCTCTTGAAATGATCCATCACCATTATTCAGAAGAACTGAAACGCCACTATTTGCAATGGCTAGGTCATTGTCGCCGTCACCATCGAGGTCTGCCGCGAATACGGAAACGCCACCATTCGTATTCCCGTAATTTACCGCCGCCTGAAACGTCCCATCTCCATTATTCAGTAGTACGGAAACATTGTTGGATCCCAGATTAGCAGTAGCCAGGTCATTGTCGCCGTCGCCATCAAGGTCAGCTGCAAAAACCGATCTGGGATGGATCCCGGCCCCGTAATTAACAGCCGCCTGAAATGTAGCGTCGCCATTATTCAGAAAGATTGAGACATTGTAGGAAAAACCATTAGCAACGGCCAGGTCATTGTCGCCGTCCCCATCGAGGTCAACCGAAAAAACCGACTCAGGATAATTCCCCGCCGCGTAATCAACCGCCTGCTGGAATATCCCTGCACCGTTATTCAGTAGGACCGAGACATTGTCGGAATAAGAATTAGCCACAACCAGGTCATTGTCGCTATCCCCATCGAGGTCGGCCGCAAAAACTGAAATGGGACGGTTCCCGGCTCTGAAGTCGATTCTGGCATTAAAAAGAGGATCGAAGGCGAAAGCGTTTATTGCTGCTAAAAAGAGTAATACTATTATAAAACCTAAAATTGAACTTTTCATGATCAATCTCCTATTATAGGACTTCAATGAAAAAATGAAACCTTTACCAATATTCACTCTTCGGTTACACGGTTTTATAATGTCAAGAATCGAAAGATGCTAATTATTCTAAAACCGATATAAAAATAATTCATGTCTACATTTTGTCAAGCATAATCCTCCAGCTGCTTCTAACCTATTATACAGTAGCTTATTATTAATCCAGCCGTTACCATTTTGCGCAATATTATTTAATCTATGGCGATAAAAAAAGGGGTCTTTTCATAGGCGACAGCACAATTAATTATTACTTCAAAAGCGTCATCCGCCGGGAAAAAGAACCCTCCGCCGTCTCCAGGCGGTAGAAATAGATGCCGCTGGTGAACATATCGGCATTCCATGTAAAGGAGTGATTCCCCGCTGCTTTGAATCCGTTGAGCGGAACATCCACGACGCGTCCCAGAAGATCATATACGATGATTTTTACATTGCCCGCTTTTGGAAGGCCAAAGGATATATTGGTAGAGGCGTTAAATGGATTTGGATAATTCTGTGAAATGCCGTAATTCGAAGGTAAATATAATCCCGGAAAATTTTCCAGGTTCGTGATATTCGAAATATTAAACAATATTGAGATGTCATTAGTATTACGGTTGGCAACGGCCAGATCATTATCGCCGTCCCCATCGAGGTCGGAGGCGAAAACAGAAAGGGGCCAATCTCCCACTCCATATTTTCCTCCATCCTGAAACGTTCCATCGCCGTTATTCAGAAGTATCGAAATGTCATCCGTATAAACATTCGATACGGCGAGATCGACAAAGCCGTCGCCGTTTAAATCTGCATTGAAAATTGAACTGGGAAGAGGTCCGGCTTCGTAATTTACAGCCTGCTGAAATGTGCCGTTTCCGTTATTTAATAGAATAGATACGTTTTTTGAAATGAAGTTGCTGACCGCCAGGTCTTTGTCGCCGTCGCCATCCAAATCTTCCGTCGAGATAGATACCGGATCAATTCCTACCCCGTAATTTACAGGATCCTGAAATGTACCGTTACCAAAATTCAGAAGGATTAAAACATTGTCGGAATATGAATCTGTTACGGCAATATCATTATCAGAATCGTCGTCAAAATCTGCGGCACAAACCGATATAGGGTTACCGCCGACCATGTAGTTAACAGCCGTTTGGAAAGTACTGTCACCGTTGTTCTTTAGAATTGAAACGTCTCCTGAGATTCGATTCGGCACAATCAGGTCGTTGTCGCCATCGTTATCCAGATCAATTCCGAAAACCGATCTGGCGCCGTCTCCTGTTGTATAGCTTGCATACCACTGAAACGACCCGTCACCGTTGTTCAGGTAAAGAGCCACATTATCCGAATAGTAATTGGCAACGGCAATATCGTCGTAATTATTACAATCGAGATCTACCGCGAAAATTGATATGGGCCCATATTCTGCATTGTAATTAACCGCCGGTTGGAACGTTCCGTTACCATCGTTAATAAATACCGATAAGTATCCATCGTCTTCATCACCATTAGTTAAAGCCAGATCATTATCTCCGTCTCGGTCGAAATCGGATGAGAAAATCGACGTCGAATAATAGGTAGCGTCATAGGTTTCGGAAACTCTAAACGTACCGTCTCCATTGTTAAAAATCACGGAAATATCATGTGAATAATTATTGGCTGAGACCATGTCATCGTCACCATCACCATCCAGATCGAACCCGAATACTGCCACCGGGAAATCACTCACCCTGTATTCTACAGCGGTTTGAAATGTACCATCACCATTATTAGCAAGTATTGAGATACTACCGGATAAAGGAGGAATACGCACGGCGACGGCCACATCCTTATCACCGTCGTTATCCACGTCACCTGCAAACACCGACCGAGCGCTGCCTCCTGTCCCGTAGCTTACCGCTCCATTAAAGGTGCCATCGCCGTTGTTGAAAAGAATTGTAATACTATCTGAATTTCCCCCTGCTACAACCAGGTCATTATCATCATCTCCGTCAAGATCGCTCGCATAAACTGATTTGGCTGCATTACCGGCCACATAATTAACCGCGGCTTGAAAAGTACCGTCTCCGTTATTCAGAAAGATTGAGACGTCATCGGAAAAATCATTGGCAACTGCCAGATCGTTATCATTATCGCCGTCAAGGTCAGCCGCGAAAACCGAAATGGGAAAATCGCCTGCGGCGTAATTTATCGGCGGCTGAAAAGTACCGTCACTGTTGTTCTTGAGAATTGAAACGTTGTCGGAAGCACCGCTTGCTACTGCAAGATCATTGTAACCATCGCCGTCCAGGTCGGCGGCGAAAACCGACTGTGGACAATCACCTGTTATATAATTGACATGAGGCGTAAACGTTCCGTCGCCGTTATTCAAGAGAACGGATACGGTCCCGATGGTATAAAAGTCGCTATTAGCCACAACCAGGTCGTTATCGCTATCGCCATCGAGGTCTGCAGCGAAAATTGAAGATGGGCCAACACCCACCTCGTAATTCACCGCCTGTTGAAATGTCCCGTTTCCGTTGTTAAAGAGGATCGAGATAGAATCGGGTATATAATTGGCAACCGCCAGATCACCGTCCCCATCGCCGTCGAGGTCTGCGGCATAGAGAGATGATGGCCGTTCGCCTACGCTGTAATTCATCCTGGCATAAAAAAGAGGCTCAAATGCGAAGGACCTGATTGCGCCCAAAAATAAGGTCGTTATTATCATATTTATAATAAAACAATTCATAACCGTTCCCTGGTTATATTACCACCTGAATAAACAATGCCAGACCCATTTAAATTCCATAAATTTAATCTAAATAAATATGGATTAATAGATCTCTAATATCAACAATATCTCAGTAACTTGATATAAAAAGGGGCGAGGAAACCTCCCCTGCGGAAATCCATTTGCAGCGTCGGCCCCGCCTTTGGCGGGGTTTCCCGACGCTTTATTCCGGCAGGAAGGGGCTCCTGCCGGCGCAGATGCTTATTATTTCAACAACGTCATCCGCTGCGTATATGAACCGTCCGCCGTTTCCAGACGGTAGAAATAGATGCCGCTGGTGTATCTATCAGCCTTCCAAGTAACTGAATGATTTCCCGCTTCCTTGAATTCGCTGAGCGGGATATCGACGACGCGGCCGAGAAGATCGTAGACAACTATTTTCACTTCACCGGCTTGCGGTAAACTGAATGATATATTGGTGGCGGCGTTGAAGGGATTTGGGTAATTCTGGGAAATATAGAAACTCATAGGTAAATATTTTACTGGAGAATCTTCTACATCTGTAATGTTTGAGAGATTAAACAATATTGAGATATCGTTAGATTCACTATTTGCAACTGCCAGATCATTGTCGCCGTCACCATCGAGGTCAGCCGCGAAAACTGAAGCAGGCCAACTCCCGGCCCCGTAATTAACGCCCGCCGGAAATGCCCCGTAACCGTTATTCAGGAAAACTGAGACATTTTCGGAGCCATAATTAACCACGGCCAGGTCATTGTCTCCGTCGCCATCGAGGTCAGCCGCGAAAACTGACCAAGGATAATGCCCGGCCCAATAATCGACTGGCCAGTGAAATGTCCCATCACCATTATTCAAATGGACTGAGACAATTTCGGAGCCATAATTAGCCACGGCCAGGTCATTGTCGCCATCGTTATCGAGATCGACTGCGAATACTGACCGGGGACCGTCCCAGGTTCCGTAATTGAACGCCGCCTGAAATGTCCCGTCACCGTTATTCAGAAGAACTGAGATATTTGCGGACCAATAATTGGCTACGCCCAGGTCATTGTCGCCATCGCCATCGAGGTCAACCGCGAAAACTGAATGAGGATAATCCGCGGCCTCGT
>CP070742.1:137898-146454 GCA_020348065.1 Candidatus Zixiibacteriota bacterium | reverse complement strand
GCAGGTATAAACGACATTGGGGACATACCCCTCGCGCTCTTCCTCGCGCGGTGCAAGTAACGGTTCTTCCAGGCGTGCGATGATTTTCGCCGGGTTTTCAAGATCCAGCAGCATGGCGCCGATGCAATACTGACGCATGGGCCCGACACCGTGGGTGAGTACGATCCATCCATCATCGGTTTCCAGGGGTGAGCCGCAGTTGCCGATCTGGATAAACTCCCAGGGGAGTGTTGGTTCCTGCATGATTTTGGACTCCTGCCAGAAATGGATATTGTCTGAGAACATAATGTGATTGTTTTCACCGTCCTGGCGCGAGAGCATGACATAGCGATCGTTAATCTTACGGGGAAAAAGAGCCATGCCCTTATTCTGTACCGCCCTGCCGTTGAGGGTTAATATATTGAATTTGACAAAATCCTTCGTTTCGATTAGTTGAGGGAGAATATTGAAGCCGTTATAGGCCGTATAAGTCGCATAATAAGTAATCTCACCGTTATCATCAGTGAATTGCACGAACCGGGCATCTTCAATGCCTCTGCTTTCGTTTTCCGAAACCGGAAAAATAACCCGTTCGGAAATCAGGTGATCGGGTCGGAAACTCATCTCATAATTGGAATTTGCCAGCCAGTACACCACCTCAAAGGTCTCGTTTTGGCGCGCCTCGGAGAAAACGGGTTGCGAGGTAAGCGCGCCAATCTTTTCGCTTAGTTCTTTGTAGGTGAAAAATTCCGGCAGACGATCAAGCAGGTAAGCTGTTATCTCATTGTGGGTATCCATTTCGCCGAGCTTTAGCTGGAAAAGATGTCGGTCGTAAACCGGGTCTAATCGGAGATCCGGTGTTTCTACATAATCGCTGATCGGATCAAATAGAATTGTATTGTCCTGGTCAAGGCGGCCGCTGCGAAATACAATAGAAGAAACATGACCTTCGCCGGTTGCCCTCAGGCTCATGATAAAGCGAATGCTGCCTTTGCCCAGTTGGCTTTGATCCGGGTGAGGGACGATTGAAGGGTTAAAAAGGGCGGCGGATTCAATGGAATATTCCATGGTAAAATAGGCCCCGATAAGAGCCTGTTTGGTCTCGCTGATCTCGGTATCGCGAGGAAGATAATCTTTGACCTTATTCAGGTGAAGCCCGAAAACACGATTTATGTCTCTGTGCCGTTCGGAAAAATCAAGCATTATTTGTCCAAGCAGATTTTCGGCCGCTGCGTCAGGCAGATCAACTATGCGTTGAATAATTTTGGGTATGCGATGGGCGCCGTTCGGCAAATGAAGCCTGGCAATGACCCGTGAGGAGTCACCCAGGATTTTTCTCTTTTTGCGTTTGATCTTTGGATGCATAGTATTTTATCGGTCATCGAACACGGTTCTTTGATAAATATACCGGTTTAAGGATGTCCGTTTGCCTTTTTTACATTGCTGACCTGGTATTAGTAAGACACAACTGTACAATATCATCAATTACTGCAGTGCCGGCGCACATGACGGTATCAGCGCCGCCCCAGTATATTTTTACCGTACCGTCGGCTTCAGGAACAGTTCCGCAGGTAAAAACCACATTGGGCACGTAGCCGCTCACCTCCCAGGGATCTTCAGGCTGTAGAATCCACCGATCGGAAACGCCGATGATTATTGCCGGATCGTTAAGATCGTGCAGGGCCACGCCAAGGCGATATACCGAGCCAGCCATGGTCTTAAATACTCCGTGGTAAATATGCAACCAGCCTTTATCGGTTTTGAAGGGTGGTGCGCCGGGCCCGATTTTCATTTCGTCCCAGTGATAAGGAACCGGTCTCATAATCACTTGTGAATCGCCCCAGTGAACAAGATCGGGGGAATAGGAGATCCAGATAGACCGGGGTGAAATTTCGGAATGCGGCCGGTCCAGACGCGCATAACGGCCGCCGAATTTTTCTGGAAAAATGACGACGTTGCGAAGGTCGGCCTGGGTTATAAGCGCAATACGTTCAACCTGTTCAAAATCCCTGGTGCGCGCGAGAGCAATCCGAACGCCGTGCCGTGAATACGCGCTGTAGGTAAGCAGGTACTCGTCCTCTACGGGACAGATCCTGAGGTCCTCGACTCCGAACTCTTCATATTCCGCAAATATGTTGTCCTTTGCAGGCGTGAGAAAAGGTCTCGGATGAACCGTGAAAGAGAAACCATCCTCGCTGTCTGCTCTTCCGATGATGGAGCGCCCGTTATGCCTGTGCGATCTGAAAAGCATAATGTAGCGGTCATTATGTTTAACGATACCGGCATTGTGAACCGTGGCTACCGGGTAGGGAACATCGTCTTTTGTGAGAATCGGGTTTTTATTATAGCGTTTTACAATTGAATCTTGAATAGTCATAGTCGGTGCCGTTGTTCCTTTTTTATCATCTTTTTGAGAATGTTTTCATAGACCTGAATATACTCTTCAACCATATGGTTGATTGTGAAATACTGTTCAACGTAGCGGCGGCAGGATGCCCGCTCAATATCTTTTATATGCGCAACGGCGTCTATCGCTTCTTTCACTGTATTCACGAGAAAACCGTTCTTGCCGTCTTCTATAAGTTCAGGCATGCTTCCCTTATTGAAAGCGATCACCGGAGTACCGCAAGCCATGGATTCTATAACAGACAGGCCGAAAGGCTCATTGAAATTGATGGGGTGCAGAAGCGCGGTTGCCTTACCAAGAAGTTGATTGCGCCGGACGGGCCCGACACTACCGGCATAAACAACATTGTTATTGTCCAGGTGCGGTTCAATGTACCGGTGATAGTAGGTATCATCCTGAATGATTCCCGCCAATATCAGCTTTCTGCTGCAAGCCTTGGCAATATCAAGAGCCTCTCTGGCGCCCTTGTCATGGTGAATGCGCCCGAAAAAGAGCAGGTAATCGTCCGGCTCAGGCTGAAAATCAAACTGGTTTATATCAATACCATGATGTATAGTCTTGATATAGTCGAGATCCGGCGACCGATCGGCGTCGCTGATGGAAATATAGAATACTTTGCCGTTGTATTTCTTGTAAACCGGCAGAATCCCCGGCGATGAAAAACCGTGAATGGTGGTAACAACCGGGGTTGTGATAAGGCCGGTATAGGTCAAGGGTAGAAAGTCAAAATTATTATGGATAATATCAAATTCTTCAGCATGCTCAAAGAGTTCTGAAATGTGCAGGCACTCCCATACTTTTGGCATAATGGAACGGTCTTCTTCATAGCCCCGCGGGCAAACGGCACGCAACTCGCCGCTTGTCTCCGAATCGCCGGTTGCGAATAGGGTAACATTATAGCCGCGCGATACCAACCCTTCGGTCAAAAGGGAAACCACACTTTCCCACGGACCGTAGTGTCGCGGCGGCGTGCGCCAGGCAATAGGTGAGAGCATTGCAATGCGCATAGCCTATCCTTTACGCTAACCGGTTGGTTGTGAAGATGGCTGTTTTAGGATCTCGTCGGCGTAAATCTTCTGTAAAGTCATAAGCGAAAGCAGCCATGCGAGCGTCGACTCGGCGCCTTCATTCTGGTTGATGCCGTCAGCCATCAGCCCGTCACGGCAGCCACCGGTCTTTGGGTCATAAAGCGGCATATTCAGGTCGTTGTGGCCGAGAAACCAGTTAAAACACATGACCGCATTATCGATCCATGTTTTGTCCCGGGTGATATTAAAGGCTTCGACGCAGGCTTCAATCATGGCATTAGCCTCGACGGGTTGCTGATCGAAACGGGCCTTTGGGCCCTCTTTTATATACCATCCGTTATTGCCGATGGGTACGAAGTGATTATCTTCGGACTGGATAGCGAGCAGCCATTTGAGCGATCTGAGTCCCATATCGACCATATCGCTACGCTGCATCCATTGACCGGACAGGAGCAGGGCATGGGATAATTTTCCATTGGAATAGTTGAGAGTGTTTTCCAGCCAGGGCCAGCTTTCTGTTGCGTTGTTTTTGAACTGATCGAAAAGCCTGTCCGCGATAATTTCCCGGACTCCGCGCGCCTCACTGTCTCCTGAAAATTTATGCAGGTAGGCATGGATGCCCACCAGCGCGAAAGCGATAGCTCTGGGCGAATTAAAGTGCTCGACAGCTTTCATCGCCTTGTTGAAGAGCGTTGCGCTCATTGCCATCTGTCCGGGATCATCAAGAAAAGTAACAGCCTTGCCAATGCCCCACAACGCTCTGCCGTGAGCATCCTCTGATCCCACCTCTTCAGTCCACTGCCGTCCATAGGTCATGAAATTACGAAAACGTCCCTTTTCAGCGCTGAATGAATGCAGCAGAAAGCTGAGATACTGGCTGCTGAGCGAATCGAAGCACATACCGTCCGTATCAAGATATTTCCTGCACATGGCAGCGACCATCAGCGCTCTGGCATTATCATCTGTGCAGTAACCATGGTCACGATTCGGAACGGTATGGTTGGCATGCTGTAGAATACCAGCATCATCCGTAAGGCTTTTCAGGTGATCAAGCTTTATTTCCGGGAGCTCGAAATTCGTTATAGATTTGATTTTTTCAATATACAGGTGCCGGGGGCGGGGATGCCGGGAACGGTTGAGTCGAACCTCGCTGAAAACCTCCAGATATCTTCGTGATACCTCCTTCCAGATTGCCTCGCGACAAAATGTATAGGCATTCTTGCGCATCGCATGCAAGATCACATCGTTGTCGAGGAGATCGATAATATGTTCCGTTATGGCATCAGGGTTCTTGAATGGGACTATTTTTCCCCGTCCATCGGCAAGCATCTCTGTCGCATACCAGTACGGGGTTGAAATAACTGCTTTGCCGGTTCCCATGGCATAGGCGAGCGTCCCGGATGTAATCTGGGCTTCTTCAAGATAGGGAGTTAAATATATATCAGCGGCGCCGAGAATTTCACATAGCTCTTTTAATTCAACAAACCGGTTTTTAAAAATAACATGATCGTTGATATTGAGTTTGCCCACGAGCTGCTGCAGGCTGATACGGTATTCCTCTCCATGTTCTTTCAAAACATGGGGATGTGTTGCTCCCAGGATAATATAGGTTACATCGGGATGCTTTTTGATGACAGACGGAAGCGCCCGAATCACATTTTCAATGCCCTTGTTGGGAGAAAGCAGACCGAATGTAAGAAGCACCTTTTTCCCTTCCACGCCGAATTTATCTTTGTAGAAGTTGGGGTCAATAAAAGGCATATCGGGAATGCCGTGATGGATAAAGGCAATTTTCTCCTCCGGAACAGTATAGATATCTTTAAGGAAATCGAAAGCCTTCCGGCTCATCACGACCAGTTTGTCGGACAGGTCGGACAGCCTGTGCATGACTTCCCGATATTCCGGGGCGGGATCTCTCAATACCGTGTGCAGCGTTGTCACGACCGGCATGCGAAGCTCTCCGAGAAGTTTCAAAAGATGGCTTCCGGCCGATCCGCCGAAAATGCCGTATTCATGCTGCACGCAGACAATATCGGTCTGGCTGATATTGAGAAACTCCGATGCCACACTATAATCGGCAAGTCTGTTCTGGTTGACTACAAATCGCACTTTTCCAGAATATGCGTATCCCTCTGGTTTATCGTTCATAGCGACCGCCCAGCAATTAATATCGGGCGCTTCTGCCGATAAGGCTTCAACAAGATCGGTAGTAAATGTCGCAATACCACACAGGCGGGGCAAATAGTTGCCGATTACGGCAACAGAGCCGATTCCCTCATAATCCGGAATAATAGATTCCATACTAGCTCCTCAATTTTGTACGTCTTCAAAAGAATCCGAACAAATTGTATCCTAAAATATGAGACATTTTTTAGATTTGCAAGTTCTTTTAGTTGGTGATATTTTCCAATCTTGCATTCGATATTTTCCGATAAGCCGAACGCCTCCGCTTTATAATCCGGCGTTTGATTCTTTCCCGTGCGGCTCATCAAAGTCTCTGTGCCAAAAAGGCATTTGAAATAAGAGACGGTTTTGAATAGCTTCAAGGCAGGGAAGAAGCTGGCCATGACCGTAAACAAGATCATAAACCGATATCGACAGTCAAAGAGATAAGGCGTAAAATCCGCAAGAAGTATTTTGGGCAGGAGGAGCCGGACAGCTAATTATATCTCGGGCCCGCCTTTCAGCGTCAACAATACGACAATATGAAAAGGCCGCTTCGAGGAGTATGTCTTATGCATCTTTAATTGGCAGCTCTAGCGTGGTTAATTTTAAATCCGGGTGGTACAGTTTTCGACCGCCAGCCGGCATGATTTTATTCTTGCGATTAGACGAAGCTATTATTTCACTATAAAAATGTCTTTACATACCCACAAAAAAGCCTTGATTTCGGTATGGGGATATGTAAATTTTAAATAATTTACTCTACTTTGGGCGACTTCGTAGAATTAAAAAATTAAAATCTTTTCTCAAGTAACGACCGGGAGGACCAAATGATTAGGATTACTGCTTTTTCGGCATTATCGGTTCTGATGCTGTTTTTGCCCGCTGCGGGGACGATTATCAATGTTCCCGCCGATTTTGGGACCATTCAGATGGCAATAGACAGCAGCTCAAACGGCGATACCGTATTAGTTCAGCCGAATACATATGTGGAAAATATCAATTTCAACGGTAAGAACATTGTTGTTGCCTCTTTATTTCTGACAACCAGCGATACCTCATATATTTCTTTGACAGTCATAGATGGGGATTCTTCGAGTTCCGTTGTAACTATAGTAAATGGCGAAGATAGCACGACAATTATTACAGGATTTACAATTCAAAACGGCTTTACTTCTGGCTGGCGTCAAGGCGGAGGCATACATTGCGATAACAATAGTAACCCCCAAATCATTAATAACATTATAGCTGACAATTCATCTGTAAATGGGGGCGGGGGAATTTATTGCTGGAATTCAAGCCCAACAATTTCTTTTAACATCATAAAAGATAATATGACCCAATATTATGGCGGGGGTGGTATACATTGTCGGGAATATTCAGATCCATTAATTAGTTCCAACTTGATAATTGGCAATTCGACAGATGCAGACGGCGGCGGAATCTTATGTACATTCTCGTCAGATCCCACAATTCTCAATAATACGTTATGTAATAATAATGGCTCCGTCGGTGGGGGCATATTAGTTCAATACCCCTCGCTTCCAACCCTAACCAATAATATCTTTTGGGGTAATAATGCAAGTTATGGATCGGAAATATACGTTACTGGTGGGAATCCTTCTATTACATATTGTGACATCCAAGGAGGATATCCCGGTACGGGGAATATCGATTGCGACCCCATGTTTTGCGATCCCGATAGCGGAAACTTTTATCTTACAGATTCCTCCTGTTGTGTTGGTGTTGGACAAGGAGGAGATGATATTGGGGCCTATGGTATTGGCTGTGAAATATTTCCTCCGCCGATTATCTTATCGGTGGTACCCTCCCAAAACGAATTGAATGTTTTTCCCGGTTCTGATATTTCCGCCACTTTCGATATCGATATAGATAGTTCCACAATTAATGATTCTACATTTGTTGTTAACGCTATGACAACAGGACTACATGATGGAGTAATATCCTATGATAATCCCTCGAAGACGGCCACATTCGACCCGGTGGCGGATTTTGCCGAGGGAGAAATTATTACGATTGTATTAACCGATGATATAGAATCGTCAATGGGAGTACCTTTGGTAGATTATGCCTGGTCGTTCACCATAAGCGTCGACGACGGAACCGGGACCTTCGCGGCCCAAACCGTTTATGCGACTGGGAGCGATCCTTATACTGTCTTTGCCGCCGATCTTGACGGCGACGGTGACCCGGATCTGGCCACCGCGAACAAGAATTCCCATGACGTTTCAGTTCTCTTGAACAACGGAGACGGAACCTTTGCGGCTCACTCGGTTTATGGCGTCGGGTCTTATCCTTGGTCCGTTTTTGCCGCTGATCTTGACGGCGACGGCGATCTCGATCTGGCCACTGCGAACGAGTATTCAAATGATGTCTCGATTCTCTTGAATAACGGTGACGGAACCTTCGCTACTCAATCCGTTTATACGACCGGGAGAAGTCCTATTTCCGTCTTTGCCGCTGATCTTGACGGCGACGGTGATCTTGATCTGGCCACGGCAAACTTTGGTTCAAGCAATGTCTCGGTTCTATTAAATAATGGTGACGGAACCTTCGCTACTCAATCCGTTTATGCGACCGGGAGTACTCCTTCTTCCGTCTTTGCGGCCGATCTTGACGGCGACGGCGATCTGGACGTGGCTACAGCTAATTATTTTTCCTTCAATGTCTCGGTTCTATTGAATAACGGTGACGGAACCTTCGCTACTCAATCCGTTTATGCGACCGGGAGTACTCCTTCTTCCGTCTTTGCCGCCGATCTTGACGGCGACGGTGACCTGGATCTGGCCATCGCGAACCAGAATTCCAATGATGTCTCGATTCTCTTGAATAACGGTGACGGAACCTTCGCTACTCCATCTGTTTATGCGACCGGGGGCTATCCTTATTTTGTCTTTGTCGCCGATCTTAACGGCGACGGCGACCTGGATCTGGCCGCCGCGAACGAGTATTCCAATG
>CP070742.1:116122-137798 GCA_020348065.1 Candidatus Zixiibacteriota bacterium | reverse complement strand
TGCTCAATCCATTCAATCTCCTCAGCGTTTGCCGATACCATAGCAAACAACAAAATCGAAATTATGGCATATTTTAACATCTTGGCCTCCCCGTATTAGGATTTACAGGTATAATATATATTACAGCCCATATTAATGTCAAGGCGTTTTTTTAATTCTATAGCGGAGATAACAGAAGCGCATAATGAGAAGATATCATGTCAAGTATTAAAAATTAATATTAAATATTTCCGGAAATTCGCCGCGGTCGTCAATGAAAATTTCCTGTCACTATATCCTATTTTACCTCATATACTTACGCGGGTCGGCTATGCTGCCCTTAAGAGCTGTCGCCGCAGCAGTGGCGGGCGATGCCATATAAATCCCGGAATCTACGGAGCCCGGTTTACCATCATGCTCCCCGCAGGTTGTGGTCAGGATTTTTTCACCGGGAATAAAAGATCCTTGATATGAAGATGGACAGGAACCGCATCCGGGATTTACTATGACGCACCCTGATTCTACAAAGGTTCTTATAATTCCCTTATCTATAGCCTCTATCATTATCTTCCTGGAACCGGGAATCACAATCATCCGCAAGTCACGGTTTATCCTCCTGCCCTGCAGAATCCCCGCCGCCACCTCCATATCATCGATACGGCCGTTTGCGCATGAACCGAGAACCACCAGGTCGATTTTCTTTCCCGCAGCATCCTCTACCGGAACCGCCCGTCCAGCGTCACCGGCCAGAGACACCTGAGGGGTCAGGTAATTGACACCAATTTCTATTACGTTTTCATAATTGGAATCATGATCGGATCTTATCGGCGAATATCTGGTTTTTGTGATTTTCTTGATATACCTCATAGCGACATCATCAAACGGTACAATCGCGGATTTCGCGCCGGTCAGCTCCGCAAAGCCCGTAAGAGTAAGTCTCTCCGAAATCGACATGGACGATACCGCGCTGCCATAAAATTCCAACGATTTATAATTCACTTTCTGATTCAGGAGATCGCGCATTAGTTTAAGTATAATATCTTTAGCGTAAACTCCCCGCCCCACTTTTCCATTTATTACCACTTTTACAGTAGAGGGTACTTTCATCCATATCTTACCCGTTGCCCAGAGTGCCGCCATTTCTACGGGATTTATTTTCGCCGAAACCGCACCCAGACAGCCATAAGAGGTCGCCTGATGATGAGAGCCAAATGCCAGATTTCCCGGAAGTATATGCGCGTTTTCAAGGATTACCTGATTGCAGATTCCCTCGCCGACATCATAAAAATACTTTATTTTCTTTTTTTTGGCAAATTCCCGGATTCTGCTGTGAGCTCTTGAGATCTCCGCGAAAACCGCCGGTACTCTGCAATCCAGCACGATTACAACCTTGGCTGTATCCCATATTTTTTTCGCCCCCGTCTCCTCAAAAAACTCTATAACGGAGTCGGAATTGTTGTCCGATACCGCCAGATCGGGTTCGACGTCTATAAACTGGCCAACCTCGACTCTCTTCAATCCCGCTTTCTTTGCCAGTACCTTCTGTATTATTGTCTCTTTTCTCGAGGATTTACGCCGGTTGTTGTTGCCGAGATTTAGCTCGAGTTGTTCCAATCGAAGCTGCGCCGGTTTTTTTATAATTTTGTACTTCCTGCGCCATTGCCTGAAACCGGCCGCTGATATGTCGAGCTCCGCCCCGGCCCGTCCATCGTCCCCGAAACGTTCCCAGTATTCCAGTATCTGTTCATTCGTATATTTTGGTTGAGAATACGAACCTATTTTCTTTTTGCTGCGCCAGTACGCCACCAACCGCGCCGGCACACCGTAGACCTCGCCTATCTTCCTATCGGTTTTATATTTCCTTTGAAGCTCTAACAGCTCTTTTTTGTTTGGAATCCTCAATTTATCTTTCTCAACCGGTCAAATCCTGGCTTCATTTTATCGTAAATCTCCATCATGGAAAATGACTGAATCCGCGAATTGCCCACCGTGCACATGAAATTCGCATCCCCCAAAAAACGCGGGACAATATGGATATGAATATGCTCTTTGATACCCGCTCCCGCCACCGCCCCCAGATTCATCCCGATATTGAATCCCCGGGTGGGCATGACGCCCTGCAATATCTTTAAGCTCTCGCGCGTCAACTCATTCATCTCGTTCCACTCGGACACCGTCAGTTTATGAATGTCGCCCTTATGAGATTTCGGGAGCACCAGAAGATGGCCGACGTTGTATGGATACTTATTCATAAAAACCACGCTTTTTTTCGCCCGGTACAATATGAGATTCTTGCGGTCGGATCTCTTACAGATCCGATTACAAAAGACACAACCCTTCTCTTTTGGCCCCAAAATAAAATCGCGCCGCCACGCAGCCCATAAATTCTCCATAATGGTATAGATAAAATAAAAATCTCAATCCCCAAATCAAGGAAATTGTGAATGCATTGAAATTTTATAGAGAACTTTTTAAAAGATTTACAAATTAATAGTCGAATCCGCCCACTTGTCGTAATGATCGCGGCTCGTTAAAAGAAGAATCTGGTGATCGCCGGAGAGCCCCTTCAAAAACCTCATGACGTTTTCCAGTCGCTGGTCGTCATACCCCGAAAAAGGATCATCGAGAATATACAGGGAGTTTTTACGCTCCGAAACGAGATCCGCAAGCGCCAACCTGGCCGAAAGATATATCTGATCAATAGCCCCCGACGACAGCACTGTCTCCGGATCGACCCAGTCGGCTTTCTCATCCGCCCATACCTCAAATTTCAAATTGGACCTGTCAAATCTGACTTTCGAGTAACGGCCCGATGTCAGGGTATCCAGTATATTTGACGTTGTGCCGTTTAACACCTCCAGCTTCGATTTCAACGCGTTCTGTCTCGCCTCGTCGATGCAATCTTTGGTAATACCGAGAATCTCAATCTCGCTTTTCAACGCTTCAATACGTTTCTTTGTCTGGGTTTTGCGTTCCAGGTAACAGGCCAAGAGCTCGAAACCGCCTTCCGCGCTTTCTATCTGCTGGCGCAATACTATCCTCTCGCGCTCCAGGTCCTTGATGCGTTCTTCTATCTCGTTGATTATCAACCGCTCTCTTTCAACTTCGGTCGGTTCCATCGAAAGCCCAGAGAGATTTCCTATTTCCTCCGATACGGTCTTCAATTCGGACTCAAGTTCCCCGGATCTTTTTTCAAGATCCTGAATCGACCGCCCCTTCATAATATCGGAATACTCTTTCCCGGATTTCTTAAACTGATCGTTAAGCTCCTCATAACGCCAAAGATTTTTCTTCATTTCCTCGACCGAAGATACATTGTATTTTTTCAGCAGCTCGTCCAACTCCGTTTCCGCAGTCTCATGTTTTTGCGTTATTTCCTTATATTTTCTTGATATTTTATCCGCGTTCCCCGAAAGCATTCTGCGTCTCTGCCTTCTCGAGTTCCATATAGATGATCCCAGCAAAAGCGTAAATATAGAGCCCGCCAGCGCATACCAGATATCGGGATAATACTCCGGAAACAATTTCATGGTATGAATCGCGGTAATCGACCCCGAAGCTATAACTCCCAGTAAGGATAATCCCGGCCCGAATATTCCAACTTTCAAATTATCCCGTTCCTCCAATGCTTCGTTGGAATCGCTTTCCAGCCCGTCTTTCTCGTGCCTGTAATAACCGAGAGCCGTTGCCGCCTCCTCAACCTCTCTCAGTTCACCGGGAGTTATTTTTCTCAGATTCGAAATTTGCTCCTTCAAATCCTCGACTTTCTTATGAAGACCGGCGGCTTCGGACAATTTCTTTTTACATTCCTCATACTCTCTCAAGAGCCCCTTTTCCCGCTCGCCTATTTTGTCAGCCTCTTGAGCCTGGCTGAATTTTTCTTTTCTTTCGCTATGGTCATCGCAAACGTTTTTATACGCGGTCTCGACCTGGACCAGATCGGCCCTTTTCGTCTTAAGACCTTCCAGATCCCTCTTAAGCTTATTGATATTATAATCCAGTTCTTCCGTTATCGAATCTGTTCGGGATATATCAAGCGTTATCTGTACTATTCTCTCATCGATTTTTCTCATTACGTCCGATCCGGCCCTATCCTCTTTACCGCCGGTAACTAAAGACTCCAGCTTATCCTTTATGGCTTCTATGGAATCCTCGATGCAGGTGATTCCTCCCTGCGTCACGCATGCCGTGGCTTTGAATATCTCCTCGGACGGTATCCCCGTCTTATCAGAAAGCCATTTGTCGACCGCCGCGGGATTATCGCCCGCCAGGTCCAGATCGTCACCGTTCAGATTCGTTCTGCCATTCTCGAAGTCTTTGATTAGCCTGTAGGATTTGCCCTCGACGTTCAAAAGAGCCTCCAGAATAGGGGCGCTTCCCCCTCCCCATCGCTTCGCATCGCTCATCTGCTTATCGTTTTTGTTGGGATCTAAATACAAAGCCGCCGTCAAGGCTTCGACAATCGTGGATTTGCCTGCCTCGTTGGGCCCCTTGATTATATTCAATCCCGGGCTAAAATCACATTCGAAATTATCGAACCTGCCGAAATCTTTTAATAACAAATGAGAAATCTGCATCCTACCAGGCTTCCCTTCCCGACAACAACGAATATCCGATCTTAAGAGATCTTTCGTATTTTTCTCGTTCGCTCTCGGAAGCTTCGTTCAATCTTCCCACCATCACCTTCAAATACTGACCGAGAACCGTCTTTTCCTGTACTTTTACCTCCGAAATATTCTGCGGAAGCACCCTGGTCTTGTCCTCGAATTGAAGATCTAGAAAATGATCCTCCAGTTCACTCTGTAATTGCTCGGTGTTCAATCCGGCTTCCAGCAATGTCAACCCGGACAGCTCCACCTTTAATAACGTGTTCTGCCCAGAAAATTCGAGAATACGGGTTTTTAAATCCTCCAAATTATGGATTGTCTCCATCGAAATATCCACGGTCCGCCATTCAAAACTCTGTACTTTTCTTAATTCCGTGGAGACGGATTCATCTCCCATGTTGATTAATAAAACCCCGCCCGATTCCGCCCTCTCAGGCGACAAATCCAGAGGCGATCCCGAAGATGCCGCCTTTACTGCCGAATTATCATACTCTTTAAAATTATCGTTTCCACAAACTGCTACGTAATTGAATCCGAATGACTCGAACGGTTTTAAATCTAGGACGTTCCCCGTAACGTTATCGGCGCCAACGGAATACGCCCCGTTTGTAAGGGCGATATGATATTTTGACGAACTGCTCTTCTTGAGAAACTCTAACTGACCTTCTTCGGTCTGCCCGGGGCCAATCGGTATGCCGTATACTGTCAGAGACAGACTCGGAATATCGATACGAACGGGCCTTTTGCCCGCGAGAAGATAGAGGTTTTCCGATGGCGGCGCGACTTTCCAGTAATCCCAGAAACTGCCATGTTCATAATGATCTCCATTGCCCGGAAATAGAACCGCCGGTATATTTTCTAGCCTGGCGACTTCTGAGGCAAAAAAATCAAGAAGATTTTGCGATAGATCCAGATTGTCGAAAATGTCGCCGGCGAAAATTACCAGGTCCGCTTTCTCTTCTTTGGCAAGATCTACCACAGATGAGAATATTGTCTTCATGCCCGCCCTCAACTTATTGCCGGCGGCGAAATTATCCTCAAAATACCTGCCCAGGTAAAAATTCGATGTCTGCAGTATTTTCATATGTCTAATGATGATATCGGCATCGGGAAAACGATTTTAAAGATAAGATTTACTAAAATAAATTGAGCAAAAAAAGATGCCGGATAATGTTTAAGACTTATAATGAGTTAGACGGAGAATCTATCTGCCGAAATCGGTTCTAACCGAAAATCGATATAAAATACGTCTCAAAATGAATCACATTATTAATATCAGCCCACAAGTGTAAGCCTGCATACCGCCTCGATATGATATGTCTGTGGAAAAAGATCGATCGGCACGGCTTTTTCCAGACGGTACCCGTCTTCCGCCAATTCGGATATATCCCTGGCCAGGGTCGCCGGATTACAGGAAATATAGACTATCTTTCGGGGTCGAATATGCAGGATCGATTTTATCGCTTTTGGATGACACCCCGCCCGCGGAGGATCGAGTATCATTAAATCGTATTTCGCCCCGTTATTTGCGGCGCTCTTTAGATATTCCTCAACATCCGCCGCGATAAAATCGCAGTTCGTCACGCTGTTTAATCTGGCATTGGTTCGGGCGTTCTCAATAGATTCTAAATTCGATTCGACACCTTCCACGCTTCTTACCAGGCCGGCAATATAAATGGCGATGGTGCCGGTCCCGCTATATAGATCCGCCGTCCTGTCCAGCCTGTCCGGTTCGGAGTATTCGACCACGAGATCATACAGCCTTTTAATCTGATAACTGTTGGTCTGGAAAAACGAATTCGCGGATATGCGAAATTCCTTTTCACCCAGAAGCTCCCGAATATGATCAGATCCAAACAGGATGACTTCCTTATCCCCGCTCGCCATGTTCGCCCTCTGCGAATTCACGGTGTGAGATACCGAGACCACATTCTTGAATCGGCGGCCTATTTCCTGACCGAGCGTTTGGATACCATCATGCTCCCCCGCGCCGGTAACAATATTGACCAGCGTCTCCCCGGTAAATTTCCCTTCCCGAATTACCAGAAATCGAAGGTAACCCTCATGCCTTTTAATATGATACGGCGGCAGACCAAGCTCCACGGCGCGGCCCCTTACGAAGTTTACTATTTCATTGGAGCTCTCCGATTGGAGATGGCATTTCCTCAACTGGAAAACGTCCTGGAAACGACCCGCCCGGTGAAGCCCCAGTATTGTCTCACCGTCCTCCCCGGCCTGAAACGAGAACTCCATCTTGTTGCGATAATAGTATATTTTGTGAGCACCGATTATGGACTCAATGGAGGGATCCAGTATCTTCCCGATATGAACAAGCGCTTCCCTTAGTTGATTTTCCTTATACTTTTTTTGAATTGAGTATTCCAGGTTCTGCCACCTGCAACCGCCGCAAAAATCAAAATGCTCGCAGGGCGGCGTAATACGGTACTTCGATGGTACTATAAGCTTCTCGATCCGGCCTTCAGCAAAATTCGATTTTGTTCTCAAAAGCCTGACCTCCGCCGTATCGCCCGGCAGGCCTCCTTCGACGAAAAGCACATACCCGCTTATTTTCCCCACTCCCTTTCCGCCGAAAGCGAGATTATCAATTTCGACTCTGACTATTTCATTCTTGCCGGGTCTGCTCATCGCCTTTTTCCAAATAACGCAACATGCCCATTAACCGGTTTCATTTCGCCGGGAAATCAATATCGCCCAAATAAAATTAAATGTCAATTATAGTCGATATGAAAAGGAATAAGTTTTTATCGAGAGTTTAGGTCCGCACCCTCAAAAACGATACCCTGCCGTCTCTTTCCATGGTGAAAATAAGCTTATGCCCCTTCCCGATCTGAGACATTATGTTAATATAATCATCCAGCCCGGTAAGCCGGTGCCTCCCGATCTGATAAATTATATCTCCTTTCCGGAGACCCCATGCCGCCGCGGTGGTGGAATCGTCAGCGCCATAGACCATTATGCCTCCCTCGCCCCTGATACCCATATAACTCTTAACCTTCGGGGTTATTTCCAGCGCCTCCAACCCGAATTTGTCCGTCTTCCGGGGCGCGCGATTGATGGGCACCTCCTCGGGCACGACCACCAACGATATTTCATTGGAGTCCCTGACAATACCGAATCCCAGCGCCCTATCCGCGCGGGCATAATTAACCACCTCGGCCCAATCCGATAGACGTCGTATTTCAGTCTGGCCCACCGCGTATAAAATGTCTCCCGGTTTTATCCCGGCGCGTGATGCCGGAGATAAATCGCTGATCGAAGTGATATATAGTCCATTACCCCCCGTATAACCCGTTGCAACCGCCTCCCGTGGAGTGAGCTCGCGGACATTAATCCCTATCCAGGCCTTTACCACCTCGCCATATCTCAGTAAATCGCTTATAATCATTTTCGCTCTATTGATGGGGACCGCGAATCCTATACCCTCCGACCCCCGGCTGGAAGTGAAGATAAAGGTGTTGATACCAATCACTTCACCCAACGCGTTGACCAGCGGGCCGCCGGAATTCCCGGGATTGATCGATGCGTCGGTCTGTATCATATTCCGGTATACCGCTGTCTGACCCCTTTCCAGTTTTATATCCCGGTTAATGGCCGAAATAACCCCTACCGTAACGGTAGGCTTGGGATCGTCGAGAAGATAGCCGAACGGATTTCCGATGGCTATCGCCCATTCGCCGATTATCAGATCATCCGAATCCCCCAGAACGCCATTGGGAAAATGATTCGCCGAATCGGAAATAATCTTAACCACCGCTAGGTCCGTAACAGGATCGGTGCCCACCAGCCTTCCCGGAAACTCCCTGCCGTCCACCAGAGTAACCCTTATCTCTTTGGCCCCGCCCACCACATGATCGTTGGTAAGAATGTAACCCTCGGGATTGATAACCACGCCCGATCCCTGGGAAAGCACCGGACGTTCCCGGGTGGGCGGCGGAAGAAATAGAAAATCCCAGAAATCCCTGCCGAAGGGAGAACCGCTTCTTTCCTTAACCATCTGGATAACCGAAAGAGAAACCACCGCCGGAGCCACCCTGTCAGCCGCCCTTACGATGGCGTTGCGGCGCGTCAAATCTATATCGCTGGTGGCCGATTCGAGCCTAGAAATATCGTCTCTTCCTTCCGATGTTCCCTCGAGATCTGAGAACGATCGGTCCGATTGCGCCTCCCGATTAACCGTCATCTCCCGCCCGGGCTTCTCGCTGTCCAGATACCTCAGAAACCACAACATAGCGCCCGCGCCCAGCGCCCCCCCAATTATGACCGTTACTAATGTGGTTTTAAAATTCGCCATACCAGAAAATCTCCCGACAAACTACATTATAATATACAATGTCCGAAAAGGAAAGTTTCGATTCTGAATTTAGATTTTTGACAAGACCGACCCCGGAAAGATTCTCAATCGCACCGGCACCCGCAGTCTTCGTTCGGACAGCACTCGCATTCGAACTGCAGCGTCACGTGAGATATGCCGTATTTATCCGATAAGAGTTTCTGGGTCTCGCGTAATATCTCCTGGGACGAATGCGTCGATTGACTCGATACCAATATATGGGCCGAAAGCGAAAACCTGGAAGAGGAAATGGCCCAGATATGAAGATCATGTATCGATTTAACATCGGCCAGGAACTCTATGTCCTTTTTCAACTCGTCGTAATCAATATTTTGGGGGACTCCCTCAAGAAGGATATTGACGCCCTCTCTCAAAACTCCCACGGCCCCGATCAGAATAATCACGCCCACCAGAAAAGAGATAAGCGGATCGGCAATATAATTTCCCGTAAAAAGCATAATCACTCCGCCCATCACCACTCCCACCGAAGCCAGCATGTCGCCCATTACATGAAGGAAGGCCGCCCGCACATTGAGGTTTTCCGAAGCATGCCCTCTGAGTTTGAACAGCACGAATATATTCGCCGAAAATCCGATTACAGCCACAACCAGCATTAAATCCGATTTGATCGGTTCCGGTTCCATAAGACGATGATACGCTTTATAAAATATATAAATCGACAGGAAAAGGAGCGTGGTTCCGTTTATGATCGCTGCCAGAACCTCGCTTCGGTGATATCCGAAGGTTCTTTTTGAGGACGGCGGCAGCCTGCTTAATCTGACTGCCAGAAGAGAAAGGCCCAGGGCCGTCACGTCGCCGAAAAGATGGCCGGCGTCTGATTTCAACGCCAGTGAGTTCGATAGAAAACCGCCGACCAACTCCATAACAAATATGAAACCGGTTATGCTCAGAGCGATGGTAAGCCGTTTTTCAATTATTCCATTTTCAGCATACAATCTATGCTCGTTTTCTGTACGATGATGATTATTCATTTTTTCTCGCCGATCCGATTTTACAATTCATTAAAAAAACGCGTCTGCCCTTTCAAATTCCTAAAAATGGCATTTGATCTCAATCGGTTCCCGGAAGCCGCAACCGTTTCGTTAGGATATTTATCGGAAATATCACCCCCGAAAGTATTCTTCGCCTTATATTTTCCGTCGAGAAAAGGCCGGTACGATTTAACTTGAATTGATGCAACATGTTGCCTCCTCGGCGGAGAGGCCCGCTCGAAAAGCATCTCGAAGTCTTGCTGTTTTTCTCACCTGCGGAATATAAAATTTATTGGAATTTCGGCAATAAAAAAAACCTCGAAACCGAGGCCGCGAATTTAACACCCGTGACAATGCAGTTATGATATATAAGTGCTTAAAATATACCTGTAGGGATTAACCGCCCTTCTGTTAATCCTGACCTCGTAATGGAGATGAGAACCGGTGGAATAACCCGATGAGCCCATTTCCCCGATTCTATCATGCCTCTTAACCCTCTGACCTTTGTTTACCTTGAATTTGCTCAGATGACCGTAATAGGTCCTTATGCCGTTCCCATGGTCAATCACTACGGTGTTTCCAAGCTTGGTTTTGTAACCGGCGAATCTAACAATTCCGTCCGCCGTGGCGTATATAGACGTACCCTTCGGACCCGCGATGTCGATTCCGTTATGAGGCTGATATATTCCCGTAAATGGATCGTTATGCATACCGAAACCGCGCGACAACACCCCTTCGGTAGGTCTGATAGTGGGAGTATGATCTAAAACATTCCTTTTTCCCTCGATCTCCAGGGCGAGATTTTTAAAAGATGCGTTTTCGAGTTCCAGCTGGCGCTGAATCTTTTCGACGTCCTCTTCAACCATCCAGGTTCTATGCGCCAGTTCCGAACTTATCTGCGGTTCCTCATATGTAAAACCGCCAATACCCACCTCGCGCAATTCGGAATCCAGCGGCGGCAGATCGAAAACCATACGGATATAATCGTCTTTCTCCATCAGGGTCGACATCTCCGACCGCAGATCATGAACCGTATTTTCAAGTTCGTTAATTTTCCCGGAAAGAAATTCGTTTTCCCGGCCCAAATTGGACATCTGTTTTCGGTCGATGGTCGTATTTATAAATCCAAAGGCGAAATATAAACTGGTTGCTACAAAAGAAATGGCCAACAGGCAGGTTATCAGAACCAGCCGCCCGCTCACATTTTTATTTATTATTCTCTCGTTTTTGTCGGGTACGACAATAATCGAGTATTTTTTCGAAATCAAACCACGATTCTCCGGTGTCCCTCCTAAAATCGCGGCCAATTTATTTACTATTTTTTCTACTGTCAAGGTTTTTCTCGCTACTTTATCAGTAAATACTCTTTTTTAAGAATTTTGCCGACGACTTTCACGAATTTCTCAGGATTTAATTCCTGAAGGCTGTAAAGATGCCAGCAAGTCTTCTCCGGGAGTTTAAATTGTGGTTTCCTCTTCTTGGCCATGACGCCCCCTTGTCAGGCGCCCCGCCGATCGCTTCTTATCAAAGAACCTTTATTTTTATCGGCAGGACCCCAAATTCAATTAGCGCTGCATATTTTCAGGAAAAGATTACGCAAATCCCGTTCCGGGATTTAAGACAGAAATTTTAACATTTTATTTCTCGTAACCTCTTTAATAACAAACGATTATTTTATAATAGAAAATGAAACGCCTCTTGAAAACAGAACATAAATATTGGAATATTCCAATAGATATACATAAGAGCCAACCTTTTAGCGTGTACACATATGCGTCATTTGAGAATAATTACTATTTATGGGCTTCGGTATCTTCAGAATCGCCCTGGTCTTCCGGGGTGGAGAAATCGATTCTCGACGGCGGGCTGTTGTCAATCCCTTTTCTCCCAAGCGCTTTCAAGATAATGTGAATAACCGCTCCTATCATGGGAAGTATCATGAAGACGGCGATAAATACCGCCAGGAAGGGATGATCGTTAAAAAATCGAACAAACGATTCGCCCATATTCCGAATCTAATCCCCTCGGCCGCCATAGTCAAGTTATCCCTCAAATTTCGGAACCGCGCGGGAATCTTTTTGACAAATCAATTATATAACATTAATAAGTAGCGTTATGCGATACGATTCTAAGAAAAGATACTCGGACTGTCTCTTCCTGTTGGCCGTTTTGTTAACCGCAGCCGTTCCGAAATCGGCCTTCGGCGAAAATCCCGCCGAAATAGTCAATCCGCCTCTCTACCTGGTCTATGACGTTACCTACGCGGGGGGCAAAATAGCCGAGGTCGATTTTACCGAAAGCCGGCCCTATTCCTATAAGGGACAAACGGTTCGCGATCTCGAATGCAGAATCGAATCATCGGGGTTGTTCAATTTAAACGGACGCTACCTGAGCATCGTTGCCGACGATTACTCCGTGATCTATTTCAGAAGCGATGAGGGCCGGCCGGGAGATAAGAGAATTGTCGAATATCGTTTGGATTATCAAAATCAAAGCGCCGCCGTAATTGATAATCGCGTCAAGGGCGCCGATACGATCTCCACCACGTCTCATATAGACAACATAGATAAAAAATATTTCGATACCGTATCCATGATATTCAAAATCCGGCAGGAGATCGGCAGCATAAAAGCCCCGTATTATATCCCCCTTTTTATGGGGGGCCGACAGGATTCGATACTTATCGAATCGATCAGCGACGCTCAATCGATAGGCCGGAACGGCGAAGCGGTTGATGCTTTTCTAATTAAGGCGAAACTGCCCTATTCCCCGTATCCCGGTTTCGGAGATGGGATCGAGATATACATATCAAAAGACGAGGACCGCGTCCCTCTTCGGGGGCGAATACAGATGGCGCTGGGGTACATGGAAATAAATCTAAGGCCCCGATAGGCTCCTTATTCATTAATGAACTTGACTGCAGAGCTTTCTGAATTTAATATCATATTATCATGCTTAAGATAAGGAACGCTCGTGAAGAAGACCTTCTAAAAGTCGCCGGTCTATGGAAGAACTTCATGAAATATAACAGCGATTTTAATAAGTCTTTCTCGATCAACAAAAAAGCGACCGAAATATTTTCCGGGGAAATGCTTGAGAAACTGAAAGAATACGACAGCCGGCTCTCGGTGGCCGAGTCGGATGGGGAGTTGATCGGTTTCTGCTATTCTTATATATCCCAGAAACCCAGATATTTCAGGCTGAACAAATTCGGATTTATAGGCGACCTTTATGTTATACCGGAGTATCGGCGAAACGGTGTCGGCAGAGCCCTGGTAAAAGACGCCGTTGATTTTTTCACCAAAAGAAAAATAAAACAGATCGAGCTTCTGGTGGCCATAAAAAATCAAAACACCATCAAATTCTGGGAATCGCTGGGATTCAATCACCTTTTGACCTGGATGTATAAAAGGAACTGATATGGTAAAGAATAATAACGCGGCTGATTCGGAAGCTTATAAAGGATACAAGGGAACCGCCCTGGCGAAGTTGAAGGAACTGGGTATAAAGGTTTGGTCCGATGTGGAAATTGCCACCGATAAGGGTATTTTCAAGGGTGTAATCCTTCCCCGCTCGGAGACCGCCGATGATAAACATATCGTGCTCAAGATGCATAACGGCTACAATATCGGCGTCCTGGCGGAATCGATTACGAAGGCCGATGAGATAGGCTATAAGGAGGCTCATTACAAAATTCCGGAACAGGAATTCCCCAAGGATTCCGAAAAGCCGAACGTCACCCTTTTGGGAACCGGCGGCACCATCGCCTCCAGACTCGACTACCGCACCGGCGCGGTTATACCCGCCTTCACTCCGGGTGAACTCTACGGGGCGGTGCCGGAGTTGGCCGATATCTGCAATCTCGAAACCAAGAAGCTCTTCGGAGTATTCTCCGAAAATATGGGACCGGAGCAGTACCAGGTATTGGCGAAGGCGATCGGCGAGGAGATCGAGAAAGGTGTCGACGGTATCGTAATCGGTCACGGCACCGATACCATGCATCATACCGCCGCGGCGTTGTCATACATGGTGCAGGATTCGCCGGTTCCCATAGTGATGGTCGGTTCGCAGAGATCCTCGGATAGGCCGTCATCGGACGCCGCCTTTAATTTGCAGTGCGCGGTCTGGACGGCAGCTTACGCCGATATGGCCGAGGTGGTGGTCTGCATGTTCGGGCCGACATCGGATAAGTATAATCTTCTCCACCAGGGTACCCGGGTCAGGAAAATGCATTCATCGTATCGATCCACGTTTCGCACTATCGGTGACGTCCCGCTGGCGATGGTCGAGCCCGGCAAACTGATCCCCGTCCGTCCGGGATTCAAGAAGCGCCGTAAAGACAAGAAAGTGAAGATAGATCCCGCCTTCGATGACCGCGTAACCATCGTATACTACTATCCCAACATGAAGCCCGATATAATCGACAGCTTGGTGGAGAACGGCTACAAGGGGATCGTCATAGCCGGAACCGGGTTGGGGCATGTGAATAAGCCGCTTTACGAGCCGATCAAACGGGCGGTGGAAGCCGGGGTGGCCGTCTATATGACGGTGCAGACCCTGTGGGGATTCGTGCAAATGTTCGTCTACGATACCGGCCGCGACCTCATGCATTACGGCGTGGTTCCTTGCGATAACATGCTGCCGGAGGTGGCCTATGTGAAGCTGGGCTGGGTCCTGGGTCATACGCATGAGCTTGAGAAGGTGAAGGAGATGATGTTGACGCCCATAGCATGCGATATCACCGAGCGGGAGCCGTTCGACGGTTACCTCATCATGCAGGGCGGCGTGCCGGAGGTGGAGGAGTTTATCGGGAAGTTAAAGTTGTAGCGTAATATTTGATACTGCAATTGCCTGTAGGTTGGGGGTTTACCCCCCAACGCAAAGACTGCTGCATGCGGCCGGATAAATCCCGATGGATCCATATGGACCGACCACCTACGAACCTACTTTAATAGGCGACTCTTTCCAGAGTCGCAGTTGGAACTCCAATAGATTTTTGACACTGTACCGCGGTTGGAAAGCCGCGGCTGCTATGTGCAAAGTCAAGTAATTCTACCTCCCGGTGCGCCAATTTGATGTTTGCAGGCGAGGACGTCTGCCGACCACATTAATCGCAAGCTGCCGGGTCGGGGTACCCGGCAGCACAAGTATATTCATGAATGAGATCGCGTCGTCGTCCCGACCTTGGCCGCCCCGCTTTCAGCAGGGCTCGCGATGACGTCGTTTGTCTGCTGTGTTTCGGGAACCATGATTCCCGAAACAATAGGGCCGTTAAAATCGCGATTTGTATAACAATGACAATCCATACTCTCAAGTCTATAAAAATTCCTTGCTTTTCGGGCCTATAACCGATATTATCAGGCCTGTTGTCAAAAAAGGATTTGATTTTAACGAGAGGATAAACTCAGATGACGTCATTTGCCTACGCTGAAATACTAAGACCGGCGACGCGCGGAAAAGGATTGTTATACGATATTGGGATAGCCGTTTGCGGATCAATCGTTATCGCGCTGGCGTCCCGGATAGCCTTTTACCTTCCTCTGAGCCCGGTGCCGGTAACCGCTCAAACCTTCGCAGTTCTTCTGGTCGGGACAATTCTCGGCAGAAAACGGGCCGTCATGGCGGTCGCCGCTTACCTGGCGGAAGGTGCCATGGGCCTGCCTGTTTTCGCCAACGGCACAGCGGGAATCGGGATTCTCGGCGGTGTAACCGGCGGATATTTGATCGGATTCCTGGCGGCCGGATTTGTTACCGGATATCTTGCCGAATCCGGATGGGACAGGCGATTCTGGACAACCGTAATGGCAATGATTTTCGGCAACCTTGTGATTTACATTTTCGGTGTTTCCTGGCTGGCAGCTTATATCGGCATAGATAAGGCGTTTTACGCGGGATTGCTGGTATTCCTGCCGGGTGATATTCTTAAAATTATTGTAGCCTCGTTGGTTCTTCCCTCCGGCTGGATATTTCTGGATAGAAAAAAGAAGAGTCTCCAGGCCCAATAAAAAATACAGCCCCGCCTGCCAACTCGCTGACACCTCGAAAAATCCGGCGGGGCATTCCTTTTGCCTTGACCTTTGTCGGTTACTGACGATATAATAAAAGGTTATGATAAAAGGGATAATAACCAGCATGCGGCCGAGCCATTGGGTAAAAAACCTGGTGGTTTTCGCGGCCCTGATCTTCGCCCAGGTTTACACCGACCCGGATAAGATTATTCTGGCGCTCACCGCTTTTATCGCGTTCTGTCTCGGGACCTCGGCCATGTATATTATCAATGACGTCTTTGATCGCGAAAATGATAAAAAACACCCGGTAAAATCGAAACGGCCCATAACCGCAGGAAAAATCTCAATTCCGGCCGCTGTAGCGGTTGCGGTTATACTGTTGATTCTTTCCATCGTTCTTGCCCTCTATTCCAATCTCCTTACGGTTCTGGCCCTGGGGACCTACATGATTCTTAACCTGGTCTACTCGGTGTTCCTTAAACACGTTGTTATAATTGATGTTATGTCGATCGCGGCCGGTTTCGTTCTGCGCGCGGTGGCTGGAGGATTTGCCATCGAGGTTCCAGTTTCTCCATGGCTTCTGGTCTGCACCATTTTGCTTGCCCTTTTCCTGGGATTCGGCAAAAGACGTCATGAACTGGCGCTTTTAAACGCCGAGGCGATAAATCATCGCAAGGCGCTGGCAAACTACTCGACTCCCTTCCTGGATCAGATGATTTCGGTGGTAACCGCATCCACCGTTGTGGCCTACGCTTTTTACACTCTGTCGCCGGAGGCGGTTGAAAATTTCGGCACCCACTGGCTCTCGGCAACCATACCTTTTGTACTTTATGGGATCTTTCGCTACCTATTTTTAATTTTTCATAAGGAGATGGGAGGAAATCCCACGAAGCTGATGCTGACCGATGTGCCGCTTTTGTTGTGTGTTTTGTTATGGTTGATAACAGTCTTGATAGTAATTAATTTAGGGTAGAGATAAATGGAGAATCCAAATTCAACCGTCGCGGTCCTGAAGACCTGCCCTGAAACGGTGCTTAACGATTATATTAAACTGGGAGAAATGGCCGGGCTTTCCGGCGCGCTGGATAAAAGCAAGACCACAATATTAAAAGATAACATCTCCTGGCATCTACCGTTCCCCGGCGCCAACAGCGTTCCCTGGCAGCTGGAGGGGGCGATAAAATCCCTGCAGAACGCGGGGCTTGGCGATCTGGCGGCGGTGCATAACGATACCGTGGTCACCGATCCTTACGTAGGGGGCAGGCTTCTGAAATTAAAACCGGTTTACGAAAAATACGATATTCCGGAACGCTATAATAACGATCCTGAGGATTTGAAGTGGAGCGTATATGAACCACATTCTTCAATGATGGTTCTGGATAAAATTTTCACAAGCGGTATCAAAATACCTGAGTTCTTTATCGGCAAAAACATCGTCCACCTACCCACTCTGAAAACGCACATTTACACCACCACCACCGGGGCCATGAAAAACGCTTTCGGCGGGCTTTTGAATACCAAAAGGCATTACACCCATTCCTGCATTCACGAGACCCTGGTCGATCTGTTGCACATACAAAAAGAGATTCATCCGGGCATTTTCGCATTTATGGACGGAACCACGGCCGGTTCCGGTCCCGGACCCCGCACCATGATACCGCATGTGAAAAATATAATTCTGGCCTCGTCGGACCAGGTGGCGATTGATGCGGTGGCGGCTAAAATGATGGGATTCGATCCTATGTCGATACCATTTATCCGGTTGGCTCATGAAAAGGGTCTCGGCCGCGGACGGATAGATGAGATCAATATTATAGGAGAGGATATTTCCGATATCAATTTCGGTTTCTCGGTAGGCGATAACATGGCCTCCAAAATCGGCGATATGTTCTGGTTTTCGCCTTTGAAAGTATTTCAAAGGCTGCTGTTCCACACTCCCATCGTCTATATTTTCGTTTTAGCCTCGGCATTTTACCACGACAGATTATGGTATCCGTTGAAGGGCAAGAAGATTTTTGGCAAATGGCTGGAAAAAACCGGATGGGGCGAGCTATTTAAAAATTATTGAATGTCGAGGAATAATAAAAAATGACTCTATTTCTTTTGATGGCGGTCGTGGTCGCATTGAATGTATGCGGTCATGTTTTCCTGAAAATCGGCATGAACCAGGTGGGCGAGATAGGGGAGCGGTCAGCGATGGAATTCGGATTATCATCGATTACAAATATTTTCGTCTTATTGGGCCTGGCCGGGTATGTTTCGTCGGTGACCGGATATATTGTGGTATTATCAAAAACTAACCTTTCGGTGGCATACCCGATTCTAATGAGCACCGGTTATGCCCTGGTAGTGCTGGTGTCATTTATTTTTCTGAAAGAACCGTTCAGCACCGTGAAATGGTTCGGCATAGCTTTTATCTTAATAGGCGTTATTCTTATTAGCCTTAAAGGCTGAAAATCGCTTCTTACATATCCATATTTTTTGAAACCACTTTTTTTATAATACGTAATTAGACTAGAATAAAAAAAGAGGGCAAAGATCGTCGGAGGGTAGGTTGGCCGCCTTGAACGTCCGACGATCCAGTTTCCGTGCAGGAAAACCTTTTGTGCCCTCAGCTGGCTAAAAGATAATAATTGCGCCCGAGTTTGTCAATAAATAATAAAAAAATCAAAAGGAGAAGTTAGATGAAAAGGACTATGATAATACTGCTGGCGCTGACCGTAGTAGCGCCCGCTTTCGCGGGAAATCTTCCCGTAACCCAGGTGGCGAAGATTATCGAATATAAGGCTTCACTGGCCTTAACCGACGGGCAGGTCAAAAAACTCGAAATTATCGATAAAAACGCCGTCGAAAAGATGGTTGAGGCCAAAGGCCAGGCCAACATCAGGCTTCAGGAGATAGAAAAATTCACCTCCAACTGGACAAATTTGAACGGTACCGCCGTAAGGCAGCTGATTAAGGAATATTACGAATTCATGGCCACGTATAAAGCCGCCGAGGTCGATGCTATCATCCAGGCGCGTGCCATCCTGAATCCTGAACAACTAAATAAATATCAACAACTTGCATCTATTGACGCTCTTATGATTTTCATGGAACACGACTTGGCTTTAAATTAGCGCTCCCAGGCTCCATTTAATTCCTCGGAGTCTTTTCTATACCGGCCCCTGTCCTGATCCCTCCGGGACAGGGGTTTCTTATATATATGATTTTTGTGTCAAATCGACTTACATGTCGCAATTTACTGCGACAGATCCAGGACCTTTCGCGGTCATAACCACGCCGCGAACCGAATCCGAGGGTCGGCAAGGTCATTCCTGCGGAAGCAGTGAATCCATGAATGCCAACCTCCTGGATCCCGCACCAAGTCCGGGGTGACAGAAATTGCCTTCGTAGACAATTATCCGACACTGGAAAGTGTCGGCTATTAAGAGATTTTCTGGTTTCAAAATAATAGCCCCGACTTTCCAGTCGCGCGCTTTTTCAATAACCAGTAACCCACACCAGGATATGGGGCACCCTCAAATTCGATAATAGTAAATCCCCAAATCGCGCTCGGCCTCCCGGCCAGTGTAGCTCACGTAATCCGCCTGCACACTGCCGGAGTCGGTATTCATCACGCCGTAACTATCGAAAACCATCAGCTTGTACCTCGCTCCAGTGCTGTCGGTGATACGGGTAACCGAGCCGAGGGCATCGGCGAAATACTGCCTGGTGCCTCTGGCCGTTAAGTGCTATTTAGTTGAGAAAGAGCAATTTATTTATAATCAAATATCAAGTGTTTCCAATTTTTGCTTTTTTCTTTGCCAACATGGAAAATATCAATGACAATGGTGCGAATAACGACATTATTAGATATAATATCATAGTTTTATAGAAATCTAATTTATCTGCTTCATCAGAACCGGCATATATTGCAAAAGCGATAACGATGAACGATAATAAAAAGGTGATAATTAAGTATATTGTTGGAAATATTTTACTTTTATTAATAATGAAATTCGGTATAGCGAATAATATTCCAACAGATGCAAAAAACATTCCTATAAAACGCCAACAATTATAGTCGAAAAATCCTTGATCTGGCGTACGGTCTGGACGGACGCCATCTAGGCCGATATTAACTATTGCTATTACTGTACCGAAAAAAAGCAGGAATACTCCTATTCCAATGGCAAATATCTTTAATACCAGCGCCGAAACTTTTATTGCTTTCAAAAGCATACTACCTCCATCTACACTAAAATACTATTGCATACCATTAGATTGCACCCATTGATTGACCCACCATATCGTCCATGCATTTGCCCTTAACCAAGCTTCATCATCAACATCAGGATCATTTCCAGTAAAATATCCTTTAATACTATCCCAAACATGGCCGCCCTTTTTATATCTATAACCCTTCCCATAGTGTGTAAAATAGTCTTGACCTTGATGTAAAAGCCTTCCAACGCATACCGCGTCACCTGCATCAATTGCGGCAATAAGATCTCTTTCGACATCAATAATATTCCTGAAATGTCTTTTTGATCCTTCTGGATAATACCATGGATCGGTCCTAATATTCCAGGGGCTATCGAATTTATCAAGATCCTCTAAATTATACCAAAATATTTGGTGTCCGTAAAAATCGCTGTGCCCCAAATGATCCCCACCTGCTCTAATTCCCCCTGAAAATAATCCCGAAGGGTCCCTCAGATTACTTGGATTATTCCAGATATATCTGTAGAAATTAACATCGCCTGCAGCAAATCCTAACGGATCCCTTACCATAAACCTACCGGTCAGCGGGTCGTAATATCTCGCACGATAGTAATAAATCCCCAGATCGGCCTCGGCCTCCCGGCCAGTGTAGCTCACATAGTCTGCCTGCACGCTGCCGGAGTCGGTGGTCATTACGCCGTAGCTGTCGTAAACCATCAGCTTTTGCCTCGCGCCGGTGTTGTCGGTGATCCGCGTAACCGAACCCAGGGCGTCAGCAAAGTGCTGTTTTGTCCCGACCGAATCGACCGATTCCAGTATGTGGTCGATTCCCGGGCCGTAGAGATAGCGTATCCGTAACGTATCACCCTCGTCCTTTTCAAATAGGAGATCAGCCCCATCGTAGGTGTATTGCAGGGCGTGTGTCCGCCATATGTGAGAAAAGACAATGAATTAAGATCTCTTCTTCTTGAAAATTCGATTCCATTTATTATGTTCCAATCTTACTTTTTTCTCCAATTCGGCAAAGAAAGTGGATAATAGCTCTTTATCCTTCAGGGTACTGGAGCGTATAATGAAATAGGTAAACGATAGTCTTTTGGCCCCTTTCTTTTTTATTATCTTGATTGAAGACGCCCCGGTAATTGAAGGTGAATATAATATATAATTGACATCTGCAAAGGGAATCCTTTTAAACGTCTTTAACTTCCGTACATAAAGGAAATTATCGTCAATTGCAATTTCAGGAGCCATGTTATAATATGTCCATAGAACGTAGGATGGGAAAATTGTACAAAACAAAGCTAGGGCAATTATCGCGAATCGGTCGTTTAACACCTGCTCATAATTTATCATTGCAATAATCAGCGCAATTAGCGGTATCATTAGTATCGCTATTGTAATATAATTGGTGTTATGCCCTTTATCCAAAAAAGATCTTTTTCCCCCATTGGTATCGTAAAAGCGAAAGGCTATTTTCCCGGTTTCAGGAATAGTAATATTATCGCTTGAATTTTTCATTTTTCCCCTCGATTT
>CP070742.1:102634-116022 GCA_020348065.1 Candidatus Zixiibacteriota bacterium | reverse complement strand
TTTTACGTAGGCGGTCGGTTTATCCGGCCGCATGCTGCGAGCATTACGTGTTCCGTCAGGTCGTAGGCCGCAGGTCGTGACCTGACGGTATCCACGAATTCATGAAGAGCGGTCAGGTCTCCGTTTCACTAACGACCTGACCGACCATTCAAATACTACTTCAACCGCTCCCCGATCAACTCCACCAACTCGGCTATCTTGTGCCGGGTCTGTTCCATGCTGTCGCGCTCGCGGACCGTAACGGTATCGTCTTCCAGGGTCTGCCCGTCCACCGTGATGCAATAAGGCGTTCCGGCCTCGTCCATCCGCCGGTACCTGCGTCCTACCGCGCCGCCGTCATCGTAAAGTACCTTGTAATGTTTCTTGAGATCGTGATATATCTTCTCGGCCACCTCCGGCATCCCTTCTTTTTTCACCAGCGGAAACACGGCGGCGTTGATCGGCGCGATATTAGGAGCGAACTTGAGCACGGTCCTCTGCTCCCCCCTGACTTCCTCCTCGTGAAAAGCATCGGCGAGGACAACCAGGGTGGTACGATCGGCGCCGGCCGAGGTCTCGATTATATACGGCAGATACTTCTCGTTTTTCTCCTGGTCGAAATACCGCATATCCTTGCCCGATTTCTCGGCATGTTTGGAAAGGTCGAAATCGGTGCGGTTGTGGATTCCCTCGATTTCCTTCCAGCCGAATGAGAATTCGTACTCGATATCAAACGCCGTTTTGGCGTAGTGGGCGAGCTCATCAATCCCATGCTCGTGCCAGCGGAGCTTCTCCTTTTTGATACCCAGCTCCAGATACCAGTCCCAGCGCTGCTCTTTCCAGTAATCGAACCATTTCTGATCCTCATCGGGACGTACAAAATACTGCATCTCCATCTGCTCGAATTCGCGGGTGCGGAATATGAAATTTCCCGGAGTGATCTCGTTCCTGAAAGCCTTCCCGATCTGCGCGATCCCAAACGGCAGTTTCTGTCTTGAAGGCTGCAATACATTATGGAAATTCACGTAGATTCCCTGCGCGGTCTCCGGCCTCATATAAACCACCGACGATTCGTCCTCCACCGGCCCCATGAAGGTCTTGAACATCAGGTTGAACATGCGGGGCATGGTTAGCTCGCCGCCGCAGTCGGGACATTTATCCGCGTTCAGATCATCGGCGCGGAAGCGATGGTTGCACTGCTTGCAATCGACCAGCGGATCGGTGAAACCCTCCACATGCCCCGACGCCACCCAGACATCGGGATGCATCAGGATGGCCGCGTCGACACCCTCGATGTCGTCCCGGCGGTGCGTCATGGCCTCCCACCAGGATCGTTTTATATTATTCTTGAGCTCCACTCCCAGCGGGCCGTAATCCCAGCAGGAACCGAGCCCGCCGTATATCTCGGATGATTGAAAAACGAAACCCCGCCTTTTGCACAGGGAAACAATCTTATCCATCAAGGGGTCAACTGATTTTTTCTTCGCCAAAACCTTCTCCAGATTCTTAGTGGTAGGTCAGGAGCCCCGCCCTCGGCGGGGCTCCTGATAAAATTCCGTTTCGTCCCCATAAGCCAGGAGCTTTCAGCTCCTGACCTATTCTCTACTGCCTTCTTTCTGTCATGCCGGACTCAATCCGGCATCCATATTTTGTCGGGTTTTTCACTTCATTCAAAACCCGACCTACGACTGCCCTTAGTTTCGCGCCTGCCGATATCAATCGGCCAGGGTTTCGAGGAATTTAAACGATTTCAGGTTGCGAGGCAAGCCCAGATGATAAGACGCGAACGCCAGTATCACCTCGGCTGCGTTTTTGCCCGTCTTTTCATCGATCGATACCTCGGTCATATCTTCAAGACTGTCAGAACTCATTTTCCGGAGCAGATCGAGTGATTTCGATGACAACTTCATTATGGTATCATCGTTATCTCTGCATTTTCCGCATATCAAACCGCCTCTTTTCCACGATACGATTATATTCGCTTTAAAATCAGTTTTCCCACAGGAGGCGCATTTGTGGATTTCGGGCGCGTAACCCTCTAAAATCAACAACTTATAAAGCGCCGTCCAGAATAGCAGGCCGGATTTCTCCAGTTTCGACCGATTCAAAATCCGAAAATATTCTTCTGTTAAACCGAATGTCTTAGGGCGGGGATGGTCGGGATGAGATGTTTTATCCAGAATCTCGCTCCATGCCGAACCGAAGCCGTACCTTCTGGGCTCTTCGGAACTCCCGGGATACACATCAATTACCGACGCATCGCTCAAGGTGCCCAGTTCAGATGTTTCCTTTTTATAAAGTACCGCTTCAATCAAGTTGAATAATTCAATTACCCCGCCCAGTTTCGACTTGGGCCTGTCCACCCCTTTGGCCACGGCTTTGACTTTACCGAATTCCTTCGTAAATAAAGTAACCACCCGCGACGATTCCGTCAGGCGGGTGGCGCGAATCACAAAAGCATTGATTTTATAACGCCCCATCTTTTATCGATTCTTACTCCGAACTAATATTTTCATGATCGGATTTAGAGGTATCCACGGGCACGAATTGAATTATCTTTTGATCGGGACGGGCATAGCCGTAGTTCTCCACGGCGTGTTTGATCAGGTAATCGGGATCGTTTTTCATCTTATCTATCTCCCACAGAAGATCCTGCTTGGCCACCTTCAGGGTCAGAACCTCTTTTTCCAGTTTGACAATTTTCCTGTGAAGAATCCACATCCTGAAAAAACCGAATTCGCCCCAGAAAAATATCAGTATCACGGAAACTGCTGCCAGCACATAGATAAATATCTTCAGCCGAGGTAAAAGGTTAGACCCCTTCACCCTGCGGACAAACTTTTTAGATGTTCTCGGATACGCAGACATTTCAACCTAACGTATTATCGAGGAAAAGGCCTTCTTCCCCAAAAACCTGGCCTGATCTCCGAGTTCCTCCTCTATCCTTAAAAGCTGGTTATACTTGGCGATTCTATCTGTCCTGCATGCCGAACCGGTTTTAATCTGCCCACAACCCGTGGCCACAACGACGTCCGAAATCGTTGTATCCTCGGTCTCGCCGGACCTGTGTGAGACGACGGCGGTCCATCCCGCCCGATGGGCCATCTCGATGGCCCGCAAGGTCTCAGTCAGGGTACCAATCTGATTGAGCTTTATAAGAATAGAATTGGCCGCGTTTTCCTGTATGCCTCGCTCGAGTCTGGATGTATTGGTGACGAAAAGATCGTCCCCCACCAGCTGAACCTTGCCGCCGATTTTCTCGTTCAGTATTTTCCAGCCGTCCCAATCCTCTTCCGCGAGTCCGTCTTCGATTGAAATTATAGGATAATTCTCGACCCACTCGGCATAGAGACCGGCCATCTCCTCGGCCGTCAGTTTCCTGTTCTCCGATTTCAGGTTATAAACTCCGTCTTCATAGAACTCCGATGACGCCGGATCCAGCGCGATAAAAACATCATCGCCGGCGATGTAGCCCGACTTTTCGATGGCTTCCATAATTACCTGTAACGCCTCTTCATTCGATTTGAGATCCGGCGCGAACCCGCCCTCGTCGCCGACCGCGGTATTATACCCTTTTGCCGACAGCACCTTTTTCAGGTGATGGAATATCTCTATTCCGCAACGTAACGATTCGCTGAAATTGGGCCTGCCCGCCGGCATCACCATAAATTCCTGCAGATCGACGTTGTTGTCGGCATGGCTGCCGCCGTTAAGGATGTTCATCATCGGCACCGGCAGGATATTGGCCCTCGCGCCCCCGACGTATCTATAAAGCGGCAACCCGCAGGAGCCGGCGGCCGCCTTGCAGACCGCCAGGGAAACGCCCAGAATAGCGTTGGCCCCCAGGTTGCCCTTATCTTCGGTGCCGTCAAGTTCAATAAGAAATTCATCCAGGGCGGCCTGGTCGAGAGCGTCTATATTGCCGTCGAATAAAGCGGGCGCGATAGTATTATTTACATTTTCTACCGCCTTCAGCACCCCTTTGCCCATATATTTTGTCTTATCGCCGTCCCGTAATTCCACTGCCTCGAATTCGCCGGTGGAGGCCCCTGACGGCACTGCGGCGCGTCCGCTATCGCCGGTATCAAGATAACAATCCACCTCGATGGTGGGGTTGCCCCGCGAATCAATTATCTGCCTCGCTGTTAGATCTAAAATGATTGCCATAATTCTCCCGAACTTTTACGTTTTCGATTCTACGTTCAATTATTTACTGAGAACTTCATCCCTTTTCAACGTTTTTTTATGAATATTTGAAAATCCTCTAATTATAACAATCAGGGCAACCTGAATCTCTTCCTCAGACCCCATTCAACGCAGAGCAGGATCAGGATAATCGCCAGTATGGCGGGCATGCCGAACAGCTTTATCTGAGACAGTTTTGTTTCGGTATAAGGATTCAATTCAAGATTTTCGGAAAAATCTTTGATGTTGTCAATTTTATAGGCGGCGGCGCCCGTAATCTCGGCAATTGTTTGAGTCAGTTTATAATCGGGCGCGTACGAGGCCATTTCCAGGCTGAAACTTTCGATAGCAAACTCGCCCGAATATGCTCCGAGCGTGTCATCGAATGAGATCGCCACGGCTTCAAAAATGTAATTCCCGGCTCCGGGAGACTCCAGCTCCCCTCCGTAAATACCGTCGTCAACCTGAGATAATACGGCATCTTTAAATTTTAATTTTTCGCCCCGGGGAATAATCGATACCGTGACCAGAGTGCCGTTTCTGGGCGAATTCGATTCATCATTCAAATAGCCCGTAAATTTAATCGGTTCTCCCAGACGGTAAACCTTTTGATCCGTAAATACTTTAAATCTCTCTTCAGCTTCGGTCGAGGACGCCCACCTCAGCAGATTTTTCCAGAATTTCGGAATTGCGTCCGCCATACCGTCGAGGTTAGCCGATCCGAAATGGCTTTTCCAGATCGGGAACCCGGTAATGCTTATAACCCGACCTTTTTCGAATTTTCCGGCAACTAGAAGAGGATAAACCGCCGGAGGCCCCTTGCCCGATCTGCCCTCCAGAAACATCTCCCCGATCGGTTTTATCCCCATAATCATTGCCGACAGCGGCGGAAGCGAATTCCAGTATCTTTCGCTTTCATCGGGATCTTCGCTTAAGGATATGGCGGCATGCTGTCGGTACCTGAGGGCCGGTTCAAAAAAGAACTCTCCCTCGACTATGGATGCGTTTCGAACATCCAGAGGCAGTAACTCTCCGAAGCGCCGGATATTGGAATTAAAATCGCTCCCGGCAATGTAGAGCATCGCTTTGCCTTCGGAAAGGAAACTTCTCAAATCATCGATCACTATTCTAAGATCGGCGGGAGAGCAGTTTGCGAAGATTATTACATCATATTTATTTAATCCGCTCAACCCCCTGGGAATACCCGGCGCCGCAAACCTGCCGGGGGTTTCGGGATAAACCGCGTCAACATTGAACTCCTCAAATTGATTCAAAGCTTGTTTAATAAATTTGAATTCCCAGTTAAGCGATGAAGCCCCGACAAATACATTTATTTTGCCTTTTAAAACTCTGATTACGATTATCCGTTCGTTGTCGGCGGTTTTTGTCTCATTTTCCAATACCGGAGTTGAAATTCTGTATTCGATATTGCCGGGATCGGGGGCTTCGATTTCGAAATCGACTTTTACGTTTCGTCCCTCCGAGGGCACATCAAACATCGCGCTTTCGACTATCTTAGCGCCTTCTTTTACCAGCAACCTGGACCGGGCATTTCCCAATCCCCTTCCCGAAATCTCGGCCTCTATTTTAAACCTATCCCCGCTGTATGCCACGGACGGAAAAACCACGTCGGATATGGATATATTACTTTCGGCGATCTCTTCACCAACTGTAAAAGTATACACGGGAATATCCAGGTCGGCCGCCCGATCCACGGGATCGCTCCCAAGATTATGGCGACCATCAGAAACAAGCAGCACGGCGCCGTATTCATGGAAATTTTTCGAAGATTCGACAGTCTCCAGCGCCCCGGATATCGAGGTCGCGTCGCCGGACAGATCCCCGATATTTGGAATCACATTCGATTCGGTTTTTCCATGTGAAAAGGTGAAAACATCGTACCGGTATTCAACATCGGACAACTCTTTCGAGGTAAGGCTGTCGGCGAGCTCGATCCGGGATACGCCGTCCGTCTTCGTACCCATGCTGGAGGTGTCGTCGATTAATACTGCCAGCCTGGATTTAACCGTACGTTCGGTATAGGTATTCAGCAATGGTTCTATCAACAGGAAACCCAGCAGGAGCGCGGCGATCCCGCGGAAAACAGCCAGTAAAATCCGCCAGAATTTACTCAGCGGTGGATAGCTTATTCTATAAGAAAAGACGCCGATTGCCAATGCGGCTACGGTCAATAACGCAAACCAGTACCAGTACTTCGATAATATCAGTATTTCCATCAAGCCACAATCGCTGTCATGAAAAACGCCACTCTAATCTAAACCGGAGTGGCGCGGTGTTAAAATAATTTAATAATATCTACATATCCCGCGCGGCCGCCAGAACGGCGAATTCCTCCAGGACATTTTTCATCGGCAATCCGTCGAGCGAATGCAGAATATCCACAGCGTCTTGAACGTATTCCCTGGCTTTTTGTTCCGCGTATTCGATTCCGCCGTTATCTTTCACAAATTCAACCACTTCTTTTATATCGGACTGCCCGACTTCATTGCCGATAACCTTTTTTATTCTCTCTTTTGAATTGCCGTTATCTTTTTTCATGGCCTGGATTAATGGTAATGTAACCCATCCCTCGCGGATATCGGAGCCCAGCGTTTTACCGGTCTTTTTCGTTTCGCCTATGAGATCCAGAAGATCATCGGTTATTTGAAAGGCCATACCGACATTCTCTCCATATTTTCTAAGACCTTCGCGAATTTCCCCGTTTCCACCGGCGCACAATGCTCCCGCCTCCGCCGAACATGAAAATAATGAAGCCGTCTTGTCCGCGATAATATTGAGATAGCGTTCCTCGGTTATATCGAAGTTGCCGGTATAGAAAACCTGGTTCAACTCACCGATGGAGACTCTTTCAGTAGCCTTGGCGAAAGAAGCCATAATTTCCGGCGATCCTGCCTTTACCAGCATATTGAACGCTTTGGCGAAAAAATAATCCCCCATTAAAACCGAAACGAGATTGTTCCATTTATGATTGACGGTCTCGATTCCCCGTCGGGTCCGGGACTCGTCGACAACATCATCATGCAGAAGAGTAGCGGTATGAATGAATTCAACGGCCATGGCCGAATATATCGACGAGTCGTTATAAACGCCGGAGGTCATAAAAATCAGGGCGGGACGAAGCCTTTTGCCGGGACCGCCGTATAGATGTTCTGTAATCTCTTTGATTATTACCGAATCCGTTTCCAGGGCGCGTTTATATTGGATCTCAAATTGGTCGAGATGTTCTGATACGGGGGCTAAAACTTTCGCTAATTCCATTAATTAATCCAGCAACTTCCTCGTTCCCGGCAATTTCTTAAATCAGGAAAATATCCATTGCAAATAAGGTTGTCAACCACAAAGCTGTATAAACGAAAATAACGTCTAATATAAGATTTATCCGGCGAGCACCGCCCCGCCGTTGACATTGAGAACCTCACCGTCAATAAAACCGGCCCAGTCCGAGGCCAGGAAAACTATGGGACCCGCAATCTCCTCCGCCGTCGCCGCCCGGCCCAACGGTATCAATGACAATATCTTCGAAGCATCAGGGCCGATTAAGGCCTCATGGCTCATGTCGGTATCCACCCAGCCGGGGGCGACGCAATTGACTCTGATATTATCATCGGCCAATTCCGTGCTGAGCGACTTGGTTAAGGCGATAAGCGCCCCCTTGGAGGCAGCGTAATGCGAATGAAACGCCTCCCCGCGCTGAGCGGCAGTGGAGGCAATAAAGATAATATTGCCCGATTTTTGTTTCTTCATGAACGGAACGGCCGCGGATGCGGTATAGAAACAGCCTTTGAGATTTATGTCAAGCAGACAGTCGAGGATGTCGTCAGTCATATTCTCGATGGCGGCTTCGGTCCAGATGCCGGCGTTGTTGACAAGGATATCCATCCTGCCGAACTTTTCGATCGTGGTTTTGATGAGATTCTCGCAATTGGATCTTTTGGCGATATCCGCTTTCGACATAAGGCATTGGCGCCCGAGCCCTTCGATATCGGCTTTCACTTTTTCAGCTTCGTCTTTATTAGCGCGGTAATTTATGGCAATGTCCGCGCCGAGTCGCGCGAACAGCTTTGCGGTGGCGGCGCCGATACCGCGCGAGCCGCCGGTTATGAGGGCTACCTTCCCGTTGAAATTAATCATTGTTAGCGTCTCCTAAAATCTCAGGGTCGCTTTCAGCCTGTTAGGATATAAAAGCAAACCGAGAGCGTCCTCTATGGAATTAACCAGAATATCGGCCAGGTTTACCGCTTCGGCGCTTACCCCCTCATCCAGACAGATTGCCACTCCCACCCTGGCGGCACCGAGCATCATGATATCGTTGTTGCCGTTGCCTACGGCGAAAACGCTGTCGGCGCCCAGCTCCCTCACGTAATTTTCCTTTCGAATATGCTGATTTTCTTCTTCGATAATCTTAAGCGCGCAATTGATACTCTTCAATTGAGACTTGGCTTTGCCATGGGTGTCCGCCGTGAGGATATGAATGTCTACCTTTTTGGCAAGTTTATTTAACGTCTCCTTTACCCCGGTTATCAATTTCCCGTCAACCGAAAGGGTGCCGGAATAATCACAGACAAGGTATTTTATCTCAACCGAACCGTAACCGGGGATTTCCAAATTTATCATGAGCGGAAGAATACATTATTATCGCGAAATATTAAAGCGGTTTTTTCAATTTGAAAAATCCAAGAAAAGAAGATGAACATGCAAATCGGACTCAGAATGATATGCCGATATTAAAAACATCGTCACGGGGGTAAGATCCTATTCCCGGTCCCCAATCGAAATTGGATACGTCATATGTAATATCGATATTTTTCAGAATCCAATCCGAAATCCGTCCCTTATCCTCTATTATATCCAGATAATAAAGCCAATTGCTGATCCCGTTAAAGCTAAATCCGAATCCTCCCGTATGGCCCTCGAAATCAAAGTAAAGGAATTCATTTATATAATCGCCCGAGCGGAGAAAGTAGAATCCCCCGAAGCTTAATTCATATCCATATTTGGTTATATTATAGCCGCCGTAATAATAGCCTCCCTTATAATTTTCTTTTTCCGTCAAAACGAGCATGCTGGTCAACAAAACCTCCCCTAATTTCATTTTGCCCTGTATCGATATCCCAACGTTATCGTAGCGATCGGCTATGGGTTGATTTCCGCCTATATTACTCCATACATACGCAAACGATGGGGCGAGTTCGAAATTAAATTCCTCATACGATAAATCCTTACCCGTCAAATCAGCCAAAACTTCGATGACCGGTAATTCGATTATCAAGCCGTAATCCCGCGCGGAGCTCTCTACACGAGTGCCATAATACTCGGGGAAACTCGATCTCAGGGTGGTTTTTACATCGTTATACATATAACCGAATCCCAATTTCACGAAATATTCAAATCCTATACCGACGGAGTAATAACTTGATCTATCAAACCAGATATACTCAGGCTCCCCCCAGGGACGGTAATCCAGTCTGCTTAACGAATAGCCGACGCTTAATGCCGTTTTAAACCTATCGCCCCGGTAAAGGTAATCGCTTATATACGGGATCCTGGCGCTCATTCCAAAATTGTAAAGCCTATCGTAGGGATAATTAAATTTCGGGTATCCAACCCAAGTCGCGGAAAAATCGTTATTTATATGATACAGCCCCATAGCGGCGGGATTATGGAATGACGAACGGCCATCCACAAGGTTGACGCCGCAGAACCCCATGGCGGCGGACCGGGGCGAATATCCGAACATGTAACTATCGATAAAAGTCCTTGCTTCTTTCGCTTTGCGGGCGGCGGCGGAACCGCTCATCAGATATGCCGTCGCGAGATATACAATCACGATTCGGTATGTAAACCGGTACGATGCCACAAGCTATTCCTCAGGATAATTGCCCATATAATATCGTACTTGCAACGATAAAAGTTGTTCCCGCCTGTTTGCACTTCTTCATTCTTTCACATAGCAATAAGCCTCCACTTCCACCAGCCAGTCATCGCCGATAAGCTTGTTTACCCCGTAAATGGAAATGGCCGGTTTGATATCGGAGAAATATTCGGCGTGGGCTTTGCCCGCCTCGCGCCAGTTGGTGATATCGGTCAGGAGAACCCGGGTGCGGATAACGTCAACCATCCTGCCCCCGGCTTCTTTTATAGCCTTTTCGATAATACCGAGGCAGTATTTGGTTTGATTATACAGGTCACCCCGGTAAACGGTTGCGCCGTTACTGTCGATCGGAGCGGTACCGGAGACCGCTATCATGTTACCGATTCTAACCGCGCGGGAGAAACCGATACGCTCTTCATACGGCGAACCCGAAGATATATTCTGCCTTAACATAACTCCTCCTTGATATATTTAATTCTTATTTTAAAAAATAAAGGCCGATCAGGAATCGGCCTTTTTTTCCTCATCGACGCGATCCTCGACAATCCAGCCCTCGCCGACCTCTTCTTTACGTTTCTTTTTATGCTGAACGCCGCCGCGGGAGTACATTTTTATGCCTTTTATAACGATTGACAGCAGCCTGACTATTATTATCATAGCCAGTAAAATAAGCAATAATCTTAACAAAGATCCGCCTTTTCTTAAAAGACTGCGAAAAGCATTTCTATTCTGCTTCCATATTAACCACGTGAATAACCGATGTCAAGTTCTCGACGATTTAATCGGCCGCGCCGTACAGACGAGACCACGGTATGCATTACACGCGGAATCACTCATAAAACGCCCGCGCGGCTACCCCGGTTTCTTTTGTGATCTTCACGGCCATCTTTTCCAGTTTCTCCGGCGGAACCAGCGATATCCTGGCGTTAGGGACCGGGCGGTCGATGGAGTAAAGATGTACTTCCTGGGGTTTGATCCTGGCGACGCATTCGATATAGTCGGCGAGATCATCTTTACCGATATTTGACGGCTGCCCGTTGACAAAAACGGTCTGGATATAGATGCCATCCAGCGAAAACAGCCGCTCGAAGATATCCTCGAATTTGATGCTTCGCGCGGGCCTGTTGATGGCCCGGAACGTATTCTCGTTACCGGCATCGAGCTTGAGTATCGGCATATCGATCATATCCAGGCTGTCGACGACATCCTCGCAGGCCAGGCCGGTGGAATTGGAAAGCAGAGCGATTTTGGCCTCGGGACGGTATTTCCCGCGCAGTTCGGCCACCGCCTCCACCAGCTCGCCGAATTGCGGATACAGGGTCGGCTCGCCGTTGCCGGAGAAGGTAATCAGATCCAGCTCTACGGGAGCTTTCAATTTCTTCTCCAGCGCCTTAACCACGTTGTCGAACTCCGGGAACTCGCCGCTGTACTGATCGATGTTCATGGTACAGCGCTTGGTAGTACCGTAATGGCAGTAGACGCAGTTGAAGGAGCAGAGCTTTTTCTCCGCCGGCATCAGATTTATCCCCAGCGATTTGCCATAACGCCGCGAGTTTACCGGCCCGTAAAGTATACCCTGTTTGAGTTCAAGAAGCATAATACCCTCAAAAGAAATATACAATTTTTCGGCTCGGGGGTCAAATATCTTTGCGATACGGCCCGTAGTTAAATCCCGCCGGGATTTGACGGGTGTATATCGGAAGAGCAGGGCTTCCAACCATCTTTCAGGCCTATCGGGTTATTCTTCTATGAGAATGTTCCGTATAATATTATATTCGAAAATGTAATGAAATCAAACAAACGGATAATACGGGTTGTCGATTATGATTCGCGGTGGCCGGACTTATTTCAAATCGAGAGCAAGGCGATATCGGATGCGCTCGGTGATCTAATTGTGCACATTCATCACATAGGCGGTACATCAATTCCGGGATCGGCGGCGAAACCGACTATAGATATTCAGCTGGAGGTCAGGGACGTAAACGAACTGGACGGCAACAACGCGGCGATGGAACAGTTAGGATATACCCCGGAAGGGGAATATGGCATTCCGGGGAGACGCTATTTCCATAAGGGTAATCCGGATCGAATTTACCACGTACATGCATTTAACGCCGGCTCATCTATCGCCAAAAAGTATATTGCTTTTCGGGATTACCTCGTTGCCCATCCTCAGATAGCAAAGGAATATGGAGAATTAAAGCGAAGGTGCGCCCGCGATTGCGATAACGACATCGAGAAATACGGCGACCTTAAGAACGACTTCATAAAAACCCATGAAAAGCTGGCAATCGAATGGATGCGCGGCCGATAGCGTGATTTCTGTGGTGGAAGGTCCCCGTACCTTCCACCTGCGGTCAAGTGCGGGGACTTGACCGCACTCTCAAAGCAATCGAGTGGATGCGCGGCCGATAGCATGGATGTCAGGCCTCTGGGAGGCCTGACCTACTAATCCCTAAATCCCGCACACCCGTCATTGCGAGGAGTCCCGTTGAAAACGGGACGACGAAGCAATCTCTCCCTTAGAATTTCGAGAATCCTTGTGCCCTTAAACGAGAGATTGCTTCGGCTCACGTCGGGGACGTGAGCCTCGCAATGACGAGTTGTAATTGGATTCGTGGTGTCTGGTCGCCTGACCCGACACCTATACATTAATTTTATCGCGAGTCACTGCTTGCAGTGACCGCAGCCTAAAACTGCCGGGCCGGGTGACCCGGCAGCACATCGTATTTCAATTCTTCTTATTCCGTCTCCTGGCGTAATGCATGCGGGCATGTTTCCAGCGTTTCATCACCTGCAGGTTTTCGGGGCTGTTGTTGAGCTTGTTGCCGTCACGGTGATGCACCACGTGCCCCTTCCAGATCCTGCCGCCAACCTTTTTCTCGGCGTTGTAGATATGGGTGAACCGCCACCGCCCCCACCAATCCCGGTACTGCTCGTAGCCGTTGACGATCCGTTTTTTCTTGAACAGCGGCGACCGGGCCAGCTTGAGATAGAAATAGACAGCGATTATGATAACGATTATTGTAAGTAGTTTGTTTAGCATATCGCATTCAAGGTGTGATTTATCGGTAGGTCAGGAGCTGAAAGCTCCTGACTCTTTTCCCGCATTTTTCCCTATTTATCAGGAGCCCTGCGGGCTCCCGACCTGCCGCCACTTATGATATCTTCTTAAAACCGACATCGCTATTTCATGGTAGATACCGTCTTTCAAGTCAAGGGTAAATAATCGGGTTTGTAGGGGATTTTTCGTTTTAGTATGGCTTGTATCATTAGTAACAGTTTTTTCATAACGGCAACTAAGGCAAGTAGTTTGGGTTTACCGTTGTCA
>CP070742.1:84182-102534 GCA_020348065.1 Candidatus Zixiibacteriota bacterium | reverse complement strand
CCACGCCGTAGGTGATATCCAGGCCGTTGAAGTCACAGCTGGCGTTGACGTCGCCGACGACATACCAGGTATTTCCTGCAGTACATTCGCAGTCATATGGCGGCGGCGACCCTCCCTTAAAATAGTTGACCGCGTAAATGATATCAAGACCGTTATAACTCCAGCTCCCGTTTACATCGCCAATAGTGTAGAAACAATTGCCCGCCTCATCTGAAAAATATAACGGCGAGAAATGATGAACCGGATAATAGAGAGTCACAGCATCGGCGCCGCCAAAAATCGGGCCGCCGATTGCCGGATCTAAACCTTCCGTGAAACAATAAACGGTATCTCCAATTAGAGATGAATCATTCGCCGTCTTAAATGCGTATGTGGCTATCCTGGTTGGCTCAGTGTAGTGAAGAGCCGGGTTCGGACCCCCCTGGATATCATAAAAACCTATCAGGGACTGGCTATGCCATCCCTGGTTATATTCGTATGGCGGACGGAAACACACATCATCCCATTCGGTTAAAGGATAATATAGAATCCCGAGGGTTTCACTGTAATAATCGATTATATATTGATCATCGGTTCCCAGCGGCATGTGAACGAAACCGATATATACGCTATCCGCAGTCTGACAATAAAGATCTATGAAAATAGTAGCGTCTATCGGCACAGTTACGGGCGAACCGTCAGGATTGCCGTACCAGACATTAACGTCACCCGGATACGGTTCCATATATATATCGCCCAGCGACATAGTTTCAGCGACCCCGACCGCTATACCGGGAAAAATCTGCTCGAAATAATTCCTTTTTTTGAGTACCAATTGATATAAGCGCCCGGGTACCGGCCGGACAATGAAGTGACCGGTACTATCGGAAAGACCTTCAATATTGAAATAGTAGTAGTATGTGCTGATATGTACGTCGCTTAGGGGTAATGAATCCTGTAGATTGAATACCTGCCCTGTTACTGCACTCTTGCTTGTAAGAATTACCTGATAATAGTCCTCCAACCCCGAATCCGCGAGTACATCTGTGATTACGGTATCGAAGTAAAAGGGATGGGAAAACGAGACATCATAAATGCCCGGATCCAGGTTCTCCACCACGAAGTCGCCGTTATCGTCGGAATAACCATAGAATGAAGTCCCCATTACCGAGACCATAACGCTCTCGACCTCGGCGGGATGCACGTCAATGACTTTCCCTCGGACTCCCGGCAAAAGCGTTCGCATGGTCATATCTACAATCACGGTATCGTCGAAAACATTGATCCTTAAAGTAGTGTCGTAATAAGTTGGCTTCGTAAAAGTGAAATTTAGTCCGTAGTGTGGCATCTCAATAAAATAGTCGCCGTTCTCATCAGTATAATCTGAATAGCCGCCTCCCGATATAAATACGCTCTCGATGGGCGCCGCTATTTCATCGGTGACGGTACCCATTAATAAAGCGAGCGGATCCTGGGCGAAGGCGGTGAATACGGAAAATAGAACAACGCTTACAACTAAAATCAGGCTTCTCATTACCCTCTCCTTTTTTTCAATCAAGATCTTTCATTTTTCGTTAATACCGGGCGGCAGGTCTCGGGGAGACCTGCCCTACCACTTATTCCGGACTCCAGCCCAACGGCGGGCAGGCAGGGCAGGGCTGCAACGCGGGATTTGTGCCCCTGAAATAGGCAACCATATAGGTTATATCCACGCCGTTATAACTGCAGGAGCCGTTAACATCGCCCGTCTTGTAATGAAAATCATAATGAGGCGGGCAGGGACAATCACAGTCGTGCGGCGGCGGGCCAAATCCTGTGAAATAATGAACGCCGTAGGTAACGTCGAGGCCGTTGGCGCTCTGGCTGCCATTTACATCGCCGACCGTATATCCGCACTGCCCTCTCCCGAAATCGACCTCCAGCACGTAATCCCCCTCCGAGCCGTCGCGGCCGTTGACGACTATGTAGTAGGCGCTATCTTCATAAAGCACCAGGTCGCCGATAAAGGATCGCGTGCTGCCTGTACTGCAAGAATCGGAATCGTCATTGCAGGCGAACAGGTTGGGATAGTAGTTTTCGTAGATATAAATCTGGGTGTTGAGGCTTGATCCGCAGAGCGAGAAATCGAGCATCATATCGACCACCGGCGTGAATGAATAGCAGACGTCGGGGCCGTTGAGAAGGGAATCGCCGCAATCGTTCTCGTAATCGAGGTTGTAACCGACGGTGGTGCCGGAATCGATAAAGGGCAGCCAGTTGATTACGCAGGCGTCTTCGAAGGTGTCGCCGCCCTGCAGGATTACGCCGTCGCCTCCGATACTCAATGCGGGATAAACGATTATCAGCGCGGCCATAATAGATAACCGGGCCGCTTTAACAATAAATGAGTCCATTGCTACCCCCTTAGACAAAAGCTCAACATGAAGTCAGATCGCAGATGCCCGACAAAATGTATACAAATTGCTCGATGTTGTCAAGGGATTTTATAAAAATCGATTGCGGTCACCGCAAGTCTTCGGATCCCGCGAAGCGGGGCGGTAACTCGCAGGCTAATTTGCGGTCATTACGACACGCAACGTTAATGCATCAGGAAATCCCGCTTTGCGGGACTGACGCCGTATTATTGGTTACCAAGCCAACAAACCCAGGCGCTTGGTAACCAGACAAGACACATTTATTCCCCTAATGGGAAAGGAAATTCCTCTCTGCCTTAAAAAAAATCTCGAAAATCAGGAATATATTTACTCCTTGATAATGGCCGGTAAAATCCCTTATTTTCAGGTTCGCAACATATAGAGGCGGTTTTGCGTAATTTAAAGGGAGTGTAATGCCCGACGGAAATGACCGGGCGCTGGTGGAATCGGCGCTCGCAGGCGATCAGAAAGCCTATCAGCAACTTTTCGAGATGCATCGCCAGGCGATTTTTCACGTCACCGTGAAGATCGTTAAAAACGCCGAGGAGGCCAAGGACCTGGTTCAAGAGACCTTTATCAAGGCCTTCGGTTCTTTGAAAAGTTACGATTCCAGTTACCGTTTCTCCACCTGGCTGTACAAGATAGCCGCCAACTGCTCCATCGACGCCATCCGGAAACGCAAAATCGAGGCTCTCTCGCTGGACAAACCGATCGCCACCAAGGACGGGGACGTACAGATGGAAGTCCCCGACTACTCCTACCACCCCGAGAAGGACCTGAGCGAAAAGAGGCGGCATTTCAGCATCGAGGAGGCGATCAAGGAGCTTCCGGATAAGTATAAGGAAGTGATAGTAATGCGGCACAGAGAAGACAAATCGTATGAGGAGATAGCGAAAATGCTCCATGTGCCGGTGGGGACGGTTAAAGCGAGAATCTTTCGGGCACGTGAGCTTTTAAAGAAGAAACTTAAAACGTTGAGGTAGGAGAACGCAATGAGAAGAACGATTACAACTGCAGTAATCCTGGCCGCCTTTCTGGCCGGGCCGGTCCTCGCCGACAGAGAATATTCATTCAAGAATCAGGATAGCTTTGACGGGGGCAAGATCGCGACGATCAGAATCGATATGCCGCGCGGGGAGATTGAATTAACCGGATCGACATCAGACCAGATCGAAATCGATTTTAAGAATGTAATTTACGCCGACGACCAGGATGACGCCGATGACATCAATGAAGACTGCTCATATAAAACGGAAGTCGTCGGCGATAATTTAAAGATAACCATTGATCTTCCGCGTTATACGCGGAAAAAAGGAGTATTGAAAAGGCTTCTTTCCGGCGATTGGGACGAAGAGATAAATTCGTATCTTAGAATAAAAGTCCCCCGCGGCAAAAACGTGGAAGTTAAATCATCGTCCGCCGATATCGAGGTATCCGGGATCGCCGTCAATCTCGACGTCTGGGCCTCGTCAACCGACGTAAGGATGAAAGACACGGACGGGGAAGTATCGTTGGATCTTTCCAGCGGCGATGTGGATATTATCCGGCATAAAGGCGATGTAAACATAAAAGGAAATTCATCCGATCTTGATTTCGAGGCTATCGAGGGTAATATCGATATCAGGACATCGTCGGGTGACGGAAGTTTGAACGGCGTGAAAGGCCCCGTTTCCATATACGCCTCTTCGGGAGATTATAGATTATATGATATTGAGGGCGATTTCGATATTCGGACCTCCTCCGGGGATATATACGCAATTGGCGTAACCGGCTCGATCCGCGCCGAATCATCTTCGGGGGATATAAGGCTAAAGGAACTTACCTCCAAAGAAGGCGATTTCGATATAGAATCGAGCTCCGGCGACGTCACCCTCGAGGTAAGCGACAGTTTTGAGGGCAGTATTTCCCTCAAATCAAACTCAGGTTCGGTTAATTCCCGGCTTTCCGGTGAAATCGAATCGCTTTCCGATTCGAAATTGCGGGGCAGCATAGGGAACGGCAACGGCAGATTAAGAGTTTCTACTGTATCGGGCGATATTAGAATCGACAGGTTTTAAAATATGAAGAAATTCCTGACAGCGCTTTTCTGCCTGCTACTGATGGGGGCGGTATATTCCGCGCCCCCTGATCCCTCGGAAAGCGATGAAGAGGCGATAGTGATTGAGGATCTGGAGGAAATGGAGGATTTCGAGGTCCCGGAACCCGAGGTGCTTGACGCTATAGACGAAGTACTCGAGGATTTTAAGAATATAGAGGGATTAGATTCATCCATATTAAGAGATCTCGAAAAGAAACTTCTGAAGCTCGAAAAGAAATATAAAGGCATGGAAAAAGTACTGAAGGGAATAGAGGAAGGGTATGAAATAGACGAGCTTATTCTGGAGGGCGACAGCATTTTCATAAGGCTTAATAATGACAGCAGTTTCACCTTTCGCTACTCTAAAAGCCTCGACAGAGTCGGAGGCACCAAAAACGATATAATCCGTTTCGGAAGCACAATAACCATAGAAGAGGGCGAGGTTATAGAGGGGGACGTGGTAGCGGCATTCGGCGATGTGATTGTTAACGGCACGGTGGAAGGCGGTGTTATAGCGTTTTCGGGCGATATTTATATTTCATCGACGGGGAAAGTGGAAAACGGAGTTCTGGCTTTATCCGGGAAGGTGAAAACCGAACCGGGAGCATATATAGGGGCTTATACCTGGGGGACCCGTTATGACCGAACAGGTTTCGTAGATTACAACAGATCGGTTTATCGATCCATGGGATTGATTTTATTAATTATATATATCATCTGGATTATCCTCACTGCCACCTGCGCATCGCTTTTAAAATCAAATGTCAAGACAGTCATGCAGTCCGTGCGGCGAAACGGCATTTTCAAATCCTTTTTTATGGGATATCTGGCCTATTGCCTGGCCCTGGTTTTATTTATAGGTCTCAATATTACCATCCTGGGGATTCCGCTTGCGATTCTCGGGGTTCCTCTGATGCTTCTGGCGGCTAATGTCCTGTCATCCACGACCTTAAACATTCTCCTGGGATTTAAAATCTTGAATACCGAGCAATATACCTTCAAGGCCTTCCTATATGGAAGTATGTTTCTGGGGTTAATTCCAGGATTGCTATTTTTCGTTCAGGCCATAACCGGAAACCTGGCCATAATGGTCTTCAGCTGGATTGTAATAGGGTTATTTATCTTCATATTATTGCCGGTGGGTCTGGGGGCGGTTTTATCGACCCGGTTCGGCACCAGGTTGGGGAAAAGCCCCGCTTCCGAAACCGCCGCTGAATAATTATCTTAGAAATAAAAAAGGCCCGGAATTAACCGGGCCCTGAAAAACCCCGCCATATGTTTTAATTGAGATAAGCTCTTAAGGCCTTGGAGCGAGATGCGTGCCGTAGTCTGCGGATGGCTTTTTCCTTAATCTGACGGACCCTCTCCCTGGTCAAGGAGAACCTGGCCCCTATCTCCTCCAGCGTTAACGGCTTTTCCTGATTAAGGCCGAAATATAAATTGATTACCTCCGCCTCCCGCGGCGTGAGCGTATCGAGAGCTTTTTCGATCTCCACTCGCAGGGAATCGTCAAGCAAAGATTCATCGGGCGACGGCTGCATCTCGTCCTCGAGAATATCTATCAGGCTGTTGTCCTCGGAAACGGAAAAAGGAGCGTCAAGCGATAAATGCGAGTTAGAAATCTTTAAGGTATCCGAAACCTCGCCCTCCGTAAGAGATAACTCCTTGGCGATTTCCTTGGCCGACGGTTCACGGCCGTATTCCTGTTGCAGAGACGACGAGATTTTGCCGATTTTATGCAGGGTTCCCACGCGGTTTAGCGGAAGCCGCACAATACGCGACTGTTCCGCCAGGGCCTGCAGAATGGCCTGTCTTATCCACCACACCGCATAGGAAATAAACTTGAATCCCCTGGTTTCGTCGAACCTCTTGGCGGCCTTGATAAGACCGATATTCCCTTCATTGATAAGATCCGCCAGAGAAAGACCCTGGTTTTGATACTGTTTTGCGACCGAGACAACGAAACGCAGATTGGCCTTGGTTAATTTTTCGAGGGCTTTTTGATCTCCCTGCCTGATTCTTTTGGCCAATAAGACTTCCTCTTTTGCGGAAATCAAGGGTGTCTCGCCTATCTCTCTTAAATATAGGTCTAACGACCTATCCTCGTCGCGGTACTTCCTAGCTGTCTTGGACAACCATACTCCTTTCGGACAGATTACAAAGGTCCTTTTCCTGCAAACTCTCTTTTAACTAACCTTTACTTAACCGATTATTATTAATAAAAAGTTCCATTTCCAACGTTATTCGGGGGTAACGGCAATAAAGATGTTGGCGTTACCTCTCTTTATATAGAACGAAATCGGTTTTGAACTATCTTTCAAACCCCTGGCAACACCGTAAAAATCGCCGGCATTTTCAATATTTGTACCTGCAATTTTCAGGATTACGTCTCCGGGTACCAAACCGGCATCATCAGCGGGGCTTCCCGGTTCGACAGAGACGATTACCGCTCCATTTTCAATGTCGATATTGAATCTTTCAGCATGCCTTCTGGATGGGGTTTCAACCTCAAGACCCAACCAACCTTCGGGTTCTCCCGGCTCTCCGGGCCGGCCGCCGGTTCTGCCCAGTATCTCAGCCCTGTCGCCAAGCCTAACTTGAAGCGCTTTCTTTTTGCCATCGCGTATAACTTCCAGATTCGCCTCGGTCCCAGGACCGGCATCCGCCACCAGAAACCTGAACTGCTGCGCGTCCTTGACATTTTTATCGTTAAATCCGGTTATGACGTCACCAACTTTTAAACCCGCCTTTTCTGCCGGCGTGCCTTCATCGACCTGAGCCACCAGGATGCCTTCCGTCGATTCAAGGTTTTGAGCCTCCTTCAGTTCATGGGTGATATCCTGCGGCAGTATGCCCAGATAACCTCTCGATACGACCCCTTCGGTTTTAAGCTGTCCGGCGATATTCTGGGCCAGGTTTATGGGAATGGCGAAACCGATTCCAACATTGCCCCCGGACGGACTTGCGATGGCTGAGTTTACGCCGACAGCGCGTCCGTTAAGATCTACGAGGGGTCCGCCGGAATTACCGGGATTTATGGAGGCGTCAGTTTGAATGTAGTTTTGATACGATGGTATATCTCCCCCGAATACCAACCCCTTACGTCCCTTAGCGGAAACCACGCCGACCGTAACCGTCCGATCCAGGCCGAGATGCGGGAATGGATTACCTACGGCAATCACCCAATCGCCGACAAGAATCGAGTCGGAATCGCCGAGTTCGATTACCGGAAGATCGTAATCGACGGATATTTTTAGAAGCGCCAGATCGGTTTCGGCATCAGTCCCGACAATTTCAGCCTTGTATTTATGCTCGTCAGAAAGCGTAACCGTAACCTCCTCTGCATCCTTTACCACGTGATTATTGGTAAGAATATAACCATCTTCAGAGATTATAAAGCCGGAGCCAAGATTCTCCATTACCCGCTTGCGAGGCTGGTCCTCGCCGCCGGGCGGGAGTCCGAAAAACCGCCTGAAAAATTCGTCATCCATGAAAGCATGGAACTTATCCTCGGTAACCGATTCTGCGGAGATATTTACAACCGCCGGTTTTACTTTCTGAGCAACATAAACAAAGGGCGAATGGCCGTTTTTTGTAATCAGCTGAAATTCATCTTTATCAATTTCGGCGACGCTTTCCTGCTCCGAATCGCTTTCCGCCCGGATCTTATCCGGAATTGTGAGATTGGAGCCGATTATCATGCCGATGAGGGCGAAAAACCCGCCCGAAATCAACACTAATATCACGCCTTTAAATTGTTCCCAGAATTTCACTATTTTATCCTCCTGATTGCGCGCAAATTTTCAATTTACAAATTCCCATTTATTATGTCAACACCATTTATAGCTAATACAACCAAAATTTAAAAAAGTTCCATTTTAGCTTAATAAATAAAATTAATTAACATATTTTATTACAAAGGGTTATCTTTGTTGTCGCAAATTGTTCTTATTACCGTAAAGAATAAATTAAACTGTTTTTTCCGCAAAATATCTGACAAATAAGTTTTCTACCTGACTGTATTTTAATTATAATTATATGGGGCTAATCTTGCAGGATTCCGTTATTGGTTTCGTCGATAAATTTCCACCTTAATCATTTTAATCATTTATATGGCTATTTTTATATGTTTTATTTATCTTAGCGTTCGATCTTGGTAGTTAACAAACGAAATTGTAAAGGATTCAAGCTGATGAGAAGACAGATATTCATTTTGCTCGCAGTAATGTTTTTATCGATACCCGCAAGGGCTGATAACGGAAGTCTTGAGATTTTCGACAAACTTAAATCGCTTATTATTTCGGTTTCCGATTCTATCAAACCGGCGGTGGTGCATATAGAGGTTGTGAAGAAAAAGCGGGATCAACGATTTGAATCGATGGGATCGGGGCTGGTCGTTGATAAAGCAGGATATATTCTTACCAACGAGCATGTAGTGGACGATCATATAGAGATAACGGTGGCGCTGGAATCCAACCGTGAATACCAGGCGGAAGTTATTGGAGTGGACAAACTTACAGACCTCGCCCTGATAAAGATAGAGGTGCCGGAAGAGATCGAACTTACCGCTGCTCAGTTGGGGGATTCCGATTCGGTTCAGGTCGGCGAATGGGTGATTGCTGTCGGGAATCCCTACGGTTTTGACCGGTCGGTATCGTTCGGTATAGTATCCGGTAAAGGCAGGGTTCTCAACATACCCTCCCTGACCCCTTTAATAAACGATTTCATACAAACCGATGCCGCCATTGCCCCGGGATCGTCCGGAGGCCCGCTGGTGAACCTACGCGGCGAAGTAATCGGTATCAACTCGCGGGGTGTCGGAAGGACCCAGGGATTCACCATTCCCATCAATATCGCAATAGAGGTAAAAAATAAAATATTAGCCTCCGGGAAAATTGAACGGGGCTGGCTGGGATTGATCCTGCAGCCGTTAAACCGCAGCTTCGCGGAATATCTCGGAGATCCGGAGCTCGAGGGAATTCTTATCGCCGATATCGAACCCGGCTCTCCCTCGGAAAAAGCGGGGCTTCAGCCGGGTGATGTTATACTGGATTTTGACGGCGAGAAGTATGAGGCTGAAAAAGATGATGATCTCAACAGTTTTACCCTGGCCGTCTCCCGCTCGGAAGTAGGCGAAAAGAAGGACCTGCAGATTTTCAGGGACGGCAAAGAAAAGAACCTGAACATCACTGTCGGAGAAAAACCGAAGGTTAAAGAGGAGGAGTTCGAGGCGCCGTTCGGATTCACCGTAAAGGAGATCACCGATAATGTATTCCGAACCTATCTTCTGGAGACCAAAGAGGGCGTGTTTGTATCCTACGTGGAGATCGGGGGGGTGGCGGCCAAGGGTCATCTTTATGAGGGGGATACCATAATTGAGGTTAACCGTGATAAGGTTTCCGATTTTGGGGCTTTCAAGAAACTCGTGGAAAAATATGAAGACGATAAGTTCGTTTTATTCAAGGTGATTCGCGGCAAAGACCACAGGTTCGCGCTGATGGATATGTCCAAAGCCCAGCAGGAAAACGTCGAGGACGATAACAATGATGACGAAATTGCTGACGACGAGGATGAGGATCTGTTCGAGGAGTAATATTATCTGGCCAGTAAATATATCTTACTCTAATTTATATTAGACTCCGTTCTTAGCTGATTAGACAGCCTGTGAGCTTCCCTGATCGGCTCGGGGATTCTGTATTTCCGACAGCATTTTAAGATCGAATCCACAGATATTTTCAGATCTATTTTATATCCTACTGACACGAAAACCGGTTTAACATTATCCCGCGTCCGCAGAACGCTACCGATTATCATGCCGTTATGAGTCAGGCGGCTTGAAGCTCCTTTCCGCGAGGCGGGGCCGTCATACCCGCCCACCAGTCTTGTCTTAGCGCAGCCTATCGAGGGCTTATCAAGCAGAAGCCCCATCATGCTGGCGATACCGGCGCCGCGGGGATGAGCAATCCCCTGCCCGTCGAATAGAAACAGGTCGATGGGCGATTTTAACTTTTCAAGAAGCTCGATAATTGCCGGTCCCTCACGGAACGCCAGCAGACCGGGGATATAGGGGAATTCGGTTATTGAGGTAACGCCTTTTTGCTCGATTACGGCGAGATCGGGGAATGAATGCACAGAGGCAGCGGCAAACACCCGCTCGGAACCTTTATCGAAGGAGATATCCAGGCCGCAGATATTTCGAATCTTTTTTCGAGCCGGTTTTCCGGGGATGAGGTTTTTTATTTTATCCTGAAATTCGATTGCGGCTCTATAGTCTTTTCTTTTGCAGATTGACAGGAATTCGGCGAGGAGTTTTTTTCTAATCATTTGATTTCTAATATAGCGTTTTGAAAAGTAAAATGGAATGAATCTTCATATTCTGGTTGCCAAGCGCCTGCCTGGCAACCTCTGCGTGTCACCACGCCGACGGCGTGGTTGTGACCGTAATACAGGCCCGCTGGCGGTCATAATAAATTATGACACGCGCGAAATACTCTTGTCGCAGGGACATAGCGAGCGTCAGCCCCGCCGCGGAAGCACAGGCAGGAATGTCTGTCTCCCGGTATTGTTTTTATGGAAGGTTTCAGGTTATCCGGAATGTGTTTCCCCTACCTTTTCCAGAAGCTGGGCAGGAGCACCGCCGCCACGGTTACCAGTTCCAGCCTGCCGAGTATCATGCAGAAGCTCAAGAACAGTTTTCCAATCGAGGGGATGAAAGCATAATTCTCTATTGACCCGACCCTTTCCAGGCCGGGGCCGATGTTGGCGAGTGTGGACACCACGGAGGTCGCCGCGGTTATAATATCAAGCTTGAAAAGAGTCATAAACAAAGTCCCGATGATCAATACCAGCAGGAACATGGCGAAGAAGACCAGTATTCCCCGGCTGATCTCTTTGGGGATGGTATGTCCTCCGATTTTCATGGCCCTTACCACGTGGGGCCGGGAGGCTCTTATGAGCTCGTCTTTGATGCTTTTGACTACCACGATCAGCCGGGATACTTTCATGCCCCCGGCAGTCGATCCGGCGGAGCCGCCGATGATCATAAGAACCACCATGAGCGCCTTGCTGAACGAGGGATACAGATTGAAATTGTCGGTGCCGAAACCGGTGGTGGTACCCACCGCCAGGGTCTGGAACGCCGCCTTTCTCAGGGCAACTCCGAAATCGGGATGTATCACCAGGATATCGATTGCGATAAGGACAATGCAGACGGCGGTCAGGCCGGTATACACCCGGAACTCGTAATCCTTAACCGCCGTTTTTATCTCGCCTTTCACCGCCATGTAATACAGGTAGAAATTGACCCCCGCCGAAAACATAAATATTGTAACCACGATATCAATTGCCGTTGAATCGTAATGACCGATAGAGGCGTTTTTGGTGGAGTAACCGCCGGTGGCCATGGTACAGAATGAGTGGCAGACGGCATCGAAGAAATCCATGCCGCAGATAACCAGCGCAATCATCTCCGCGACGGTTATGCCGAGGTATATTCTCCAGAGAATTGAGGAGGTATGCTTCAACTTCGGCCTGAAGGACGATGAAATAGGTCCGGGTACCTCGGATTCGAAAAGTTTCTTGGCGCCCACGCCGAGCCTGGGGAGCACCGCGATAAACAACACGATTATACCCATCCCACCGAGCCACTGGGTGAGAGAACGCCAGTAAAGAACTGCCCGGGGTACCACTTCGACATTTGTTATAACCGAAGAGCCGGTGGTAGTAAATCCTGAAACCGTCTCAAAGAAGCAATCGACGGGATTGGTAAGAGCGCCGGTGAGATAGAACGGCAACGCGCCGAATATGCCCGCGAGAATCCATCCCGAAGCCACCACGAAAACCGCTTCTCTTATATAAATAGTATCAAATTTACGTCTGCCGAACAGAAACAGACCGAAACCGAACGCCAGGGTAACAGCCACCGATATCAAAAAGGCGCGCAGGCTGGCCGTATCGGAATCGACCAGGGCCCAGATTACGGATGATGACATGGCGAATCCGATAATTATCAGAAGGATACCAGAGAGCCGTGAAATGGTTTTCCAGTTCATATTATTATTGTCTGAAAAGCTCTTCCACTCTGGGACGGACTTCGGGGGTCGAGAATATGATCACGCTGTCGCCGGGATGGACGCGGTCGTTGCCGGTCGGCACCAGAATCCCCCGTTTTCCCGCTATGGCCCCCACGACGGCGCCCCGCGGGAAACCGGTATTTTTGAGGTCGTTCTGGATAATCTTACTTTTTCTCGGCGCCACGAACTCCAGGATTTCGCCTTTGCCTTCGGCGATTTCGGATACCGATACCACTTTCCCGGCGCGAACGTATTTCAGGATCTGGTTGGCGGCAAACCTGCGCGGTGAAATAGTAGCGTCGAGCCCCAGGTGCTCATAAATTTTTATATAATCGGGTCTGTGGACCAGCGCGATGGTTTTCTTCACCCCGAGATTCTGGACCAACAGTCCCGCCATCAGGTTAACTTCGTCTCTTTTGGACGCGGCGACAAATACGTCGGCATCGCCGACCTTTTCCTCTTCCAGAAGCTCCAGATCGGTGCCGTCGCCGTTTATTATGGTCGCTTCAGACAGCGCTTCGGAAAGATATTCGCATACTTTAGGATTCCATTCTATAATCCTGACATTGAAATTATGTTTTTCAAGAGATCTGGCCACCGCGAAGCCTATTTCACCGCCGCCGAGTATGACTATTGATCTGGCGCCGCCGGTTTTGGCCTCGCCGAAATAGTTTTCGGCCGCGCCGATTTTATCCGTTTTCCCTATTATAAATATTTCGTCTTCCGGAAGAATCATATCCAGGCCGGAGGGGATAATCATTTTATCTTCCCGTAAAATGGCTGCTATTAATATATCGCCGGGAGTTTCGAGATCTTTGAGGTGGATATTGCAGATATCGCTGTTTCCTACCGGCAGTTGAACCATCTGAACTCTATCGTCGGCGAAATTCGCCACGCTGACCGCACCGAACGACCTTATGAGCATGTTTACCTGAATGGCCGCCAGAATTCTGGTCGATATTACCAGATCGATTCCGAGTATGCCATGATAAGCCCCCTGCCAGCCGGGCAGATATTCATGGGAATCGACCCGGGCGATAATAGTCTGAGCTCCCAATTCCTTGGCCTGCAGGGAAGCGACAATATTAACCTCATCGTTATCGGTCACCGCGGCTACAAGTTCGGCTTTTTCCACTTCGGCGGCGCGGAGCGTGCTGATCGAGGCGCCATTGCCGCTAATGGCCCGCACATCCAGACGGTCTTCGGCGGCCTCGAGTATCTCGGAATTGGAATCTATTATGGTAACGTCGTGGTTTTCCTCGGTGAGCATGGCGGCCAGGTGTTTCCCGACCTCGCCCATCCCAATTATTACGATTTGCATACCATTCCCCAACTACTACAGCAATTCAAACTGGAAATGTAGCATAAATCGTCTATTGTGGCAATTGAATTTGGGATTCAACGGGTAATAATTATCAATATTTTCTGATTTAATTATCTCGAAAATAGCAGGATATCAGAATGCGGAAAAAATAGACTTGCCTTACAATATATAGGGCAGTATTATATTTATAATAATTGCTTCAGGCGCTGCAGCATTGATTTCACCAACAGGATTTGATCATTAAAAATGAATTGTCAACTCGATACCCTGGGAGGAAAGATGAGACCATCAATTTCTCTGGCCGCGGTCATAATCGTCCTTTTATCGCAAACCGCGATGGGGACGATAATAAACGTTCCGGGCGATTATGCTTCTATTCAGACGGCTATCGGTTTCTCAAGCAACGGCGACACCGTGCTGGTGGTGAACGGAACTTACACGGAAAACATTGATTTTCTTGGAAAAGCCATATTACTGACCAGCGAAAACGGGCCGGAGTATACGACAATAAAAATTCTGACCTCAGGCTCTCCGGTGGTGACCTTCGCCAACGGCGAGGGTAGCGGCTCGATTTTATCCGGTTTTACCGTAGAAGGCGATTCGTCTTACTGGGGAATTCATGTTAACGGTACATCTCCGTTTATTTACAATAACATTATTATAAAGCATGAGGTGGGCGTAAGGATTGACGGCGGCAGCCCGCTGATCAGGAAAAATGAGATCACTTTATGCTCTCATTCGACTATAGCTCCCAGAAACGGCGGAGCAATCAGAATGGTTCAAGGCACGAACGCTATTATCGATTCCAACGAGATTCATGATAATTATTCCGACGTTGCCGGCGGCATATATTTAAATCAATGCTCCAACATCACCGTCGAGCGAAATCTTATTTATTCAAACAGTTCTGTTTATATAGGCGGTCTCGAGATCACAAACTGCAGCGATATAGAAGCTTATAACAACACTTTTGTGGACAATACTTCGTTAGGACCGCAATTTATACTGGGTTCAATAAATGTCAGTATCAGCAACAACGTCACCGTGATTAACAATATCAGCGCTTTCAATAATGAGTACGGCATCTGCAATTACCAGGACAACACGAATCTTGTGACCGCTTATAATGATGTCTACAGTAATTCTCCGGCCGGTTATTATAACTGGAGTCCGGGGACGGGAAGCATCAGCGCCGATCCATTATTTATTGATCCGGCAAATGATAATTATGACCTCGGCGGAGGTTCTCCCTGTATAAACGCCGGCGATCCGTCCCGTCCTTTCGATCCCGACGGGACCATATCCGATATGGGAGCCCTGTATTATCCTTCCGGTCCTCTCACTTACGGATCCCTGGCAGGAGCGGTAACCGATACTTTCGGGTCGCCCATACAGAACGTTCATGTCGTCGAACCCTATTACGGCCATGAGGCCTGGACGGATATAAGCGGCGATTACTTCATTGACAGCCTGATCACCTGGACCGGCTATGACATTCAATTTTCGCACCCTGATTTCGTTGACACCACTGTTTACGACGTTGAAATCACCGAGGATAATACGACTATCCTGGATGTTGCCATGTCTCCCGTACCGAGGCCCGGAGCCATCACGGGGACGGTGACTGACGAATTTATGGCGCCCATTGAAAGCGTATATGTGGTAATATCCGATTCAGGCTGGGATACCTATACGGATGTCAATGGCGAATTCATATTCGATGATTTATACCCGGATGAATACGACCTTATTTTCTCGCACTCAGATTACGTTCCGCAATATTATTATGACGTGGTCGTTTTATCGAACGAAACTACGGTGTTAAATGCAGTATTATACGAGTATGGATCGGTGGCGGGTACAGTCTCCGATACCGCCGGTTCGCCTGTAGAAAACGTTATCGTGACGGATAATGTTACCGGGAATAAAGATACCACGCTTGCGGACGGAGAGTATAGTTTGAATCTTTTACCAGCGGGGCCTCATAATATAACGTTTTCCCACTATTTATATGGCAATGTTACATTTCGGGACGTGATTGTAAGTTCAGGGCAGATCACCTATCTAGATGTAATTCTTTATGAACCGGCCGCCTGCGAATATGCCGTTGGTGATGCAAATTTCTCCGGTAGTTTCAATATCCTGGATCCCTTATATAGTGTGTATTATTTTAATGGAATGGTAAGTCCGGCATATTCGTGCGAATGCACACAGGGCAATGTATGGTATGTGGAAAGTGATGTAAACGGCTCCTGCAGTCATAATGGGCTGGATATTACCTATATGTTTTCCTATCTCAGGCATTACTGGAGCGAATTAACGCCCTGCCCGGACTGTCCGCCCGCGGATTGGCCGTCATCCGGTTCGAATTACGAGCAGATAATCGCGGATATCGATTTTGATTATGATTCGCCCCTGATAAATTTAAAAGACTATAATAAGTTTAAATCCGACGATATCTTACTGACCGATGAAGGAGTCGAGCTGTGGTTCGGTAATGTCGATGAATCCCCGATCGATATCTTGCCGGGAGATTCGGTTGAGATTGATGTTTATATTCAGACGGCTGCCGACGCATTTGTAAGCTGTTTCAATCTGCCCCTGGGAAGCGACGACGATTATATTTCCGGTTTTTTGAGCGAATCGCTGGGCCGGACTTATAATATGCCCGTTTGGGATATCGCCGAGTTTGTGCCTGCAGACAGTTCTCCTCCGAATCCGGCGGGATGGTCGAGTCAATCGCTTCTGGCCAGCATTGAATCCGGCGGCCCCATGACCGGCGACTGGCTTCATTTTGAATCTCCCACTTTAATAGGTACATTCGTCTTACAAACCGTTAACGATCCCTCTTTCGCCAACCAGACGGTTCAATGTATAGGGCCGGGAATCAGCAGCAGATCCGGTGCGGCAGTATTCGGCGATACCACCGCTACCATCGAACATGAGGTTACCCAGCATTTCAGCCCCATTCATTTTCTGGATCCGTCGGTTTATGTCGGAGACCTTATGGGAACCGTTACCAACAATGCACAGGATCCGATTGAAGGAGCTACGGTTACGGTCGAGGGCGCCGGGCTTTCCGATATATCAGAGGCGGCCGGCGATTACATGATAGAAAATATAACCCGCGGAACATATAATGTCGGCTTCAGCCACCCGTTATATTGCGATACGATACTGTCCGGCGTTTCAATCGTGTATAATGAAATTACGACGGCTGATATAGTCATGACCGGAACAGGATTCATCGGCGGCACGGTAACTGATGTCGGCCTGATTCCCATCGAGAGTACGGTCGTGAACGTAATAGGCACGAACATTATCGATACCACCGATACCAGCGGCGAATACCTGCTGGAATATATCTGCCCGGGACCGCAATCGGTTTCATTTAATAAATCCGGATATAATGGACACGTCGCGGATAACATTATTGTAATTGAAGGTAATACTACAAGTTACGATGCCATTTTATGGCCGGAGCCCAGCGATGATATAGTGGTGTGGTACGGTTCGCCTGACGGATCTCCAATTTTGGCGACAATCGGGGAGAGGCTGAATATCGACGTTTATTTACAGACCAAGGAGGATATACATATAGGATTTATACACGTTGCATTAGGGTTGGAAGACCAATATTTCGACAGCCTTCTCAGCGAAGATGAAGGCCAGGTTTATGATGTTCTTACGCAATGGGGCGGGCCGATTTTGCTTCCGCCTTTCGGGTCGCCGCCGAATCCGGCCGGCTGGTCATGCGAGTCGATGGTGGGATGGCGCGATACCGGCGGGGAAACAAATCCATCTTTGAATTGCCCTGCGCTAACCAGGATTATCACGTTTGTGGTGCATGTTCCCGATGATACGTCCCTAATCGGGAATCAGGTCCCTTGCCTCGGACCGGGAATCAGCTACCATGCCACCGTGTTTGAGGACACTCTGGATAATGAGATAGGTAATTTCGTAGAGCATTTCAGTTCCGTAGTTTTTACAGGGCCGGGGGCGACCGGTACCATTTCGGGCACAGTTACCGATCCGGTTCAGTTTCCAATTGAAAATGTATTTGTTACGGTTCAGGGCACAGGCGTCTCCGATACTACCGAAAACAGCGGCGAGTATCTCTGCGAAGATATTCCTCCCGGTACCTACGACGTATCTTTTTATCATCCCGATTATATACCCTCAACTGTAAACGACCTGGGGGTTTATCCTTACCAAACGACCGTGGTGGATGTTACGTTGTATGAGTTTTCGGGTGGATGTGTTTATATCGTGGGCGATGTCAACAGCAGCGGCGCCTTCAACGGCCTGGACGTTACCTTTGGGGTCAATTTCTTCAAAGGTGGCGCGGAACCATTATATTCCTGTGAATGTACTCCCGGGAACATCTGGTATGTGGCCGGCGACGTTAACAACAGCTGTAATTATAACGGGCTTGACATCACCTATGGTGTCGCCTATTTCAAGGGCGGCCCCGATCCTATGCCAT
>CP070742.1:76594-84082 GCA_020348065.1 Candidatus Zixiibacteriota bacterium | reverse complement strand
CCCGCTCTCTACGGCATAAGTCGGCTCGTTAATGGGCGTGATTATGTCAAGGCCCTGGTGAAGATACGACCAATCCGACGTCCCGTAGCTCATGTGCTGTTCGTAATGATCCCATACGGTGCACATGCTGTCAAACGGCGCAAACGGCCAGGGAACCGGATCGTAGTCCAGCAGGGAATTGCCGATATTTTCCGGAGGAGAGGGTGATTTTATATATTTGGATTCTTTTTCGCTTTCGTAAATAATCCCGCCTGCAGGACTATATACCCTTAGAATTCCTTTTGAATATTCGTCATCGCGAAAATGAACGCCTGTTGCAATATTATCATTGTAATATTTCAGATCTCTGAAGGACAGATTTGCCCCAAGCGTGTCGGCGAAAATAACGGCGCCGTCAAACGAATACACATTAACCCGCTTTTTATTTATCAGCGAAACAGCCCGATTGTCCGGCGATATTCTGATTTTTCGGGCATAGAAAACGTCGGTATAAATTTCTTTAATGAGATCTCCTTTATTATATAAGTAAACGCGGCCTTGATCGGCGACGGCGACAAAATCCCCATCCATTGAAATATCAAATTGACAACCGCTCTTAAACTTTTCCGTTTTCTGTGAACGCGGCGTAATAGCAAAAAGGTGTTCGGGGGTTCCAACGCCGAACATCTCTCCCGATGGTGAAAAATCGAATAAAGATGCTCCGGAGAATTCTTTGGAATAAAGATGATTCCCGGTTTCCGAATAGAAATGAATTGTCAGCTCACCTTTAAAATGAAAGGTGTGATCCATAAACGCGACGATCCCGGAATTGGAGATGTAAACATCGGAACCCGGGGCTTTTTCAATTTCGTAAAGGAGGCTGCCATCGGCATAGAATCTGAATTTCGATAACTCCCGGATCTCATCGCCGACCGCCGCGATATCGTATTTACAGTAATAGATTCCGTTTTCCGATATTGATCTATAATCGATATCCGGTTGATGCGACACGAATTTTCCGTTAAAGGAAACGGAATGACCGGGCGTACCTGTAACGGCCGATTGACCTGCGGATACGAAAACGGCCGAAAGGAATAAAGCGAAAAGGCCGGGAAACAGCGATCTTTTAAAGCTATTGCGATTCATTAATATCCAATAATTCAACAATTCCAGATCTCCTGTAGTTTCAGATACGGTTCAGCAAGACCAGGCGCGGGTTCGTATCTCGATGAAATATAATGAATTATAGAATTTTGTCAATGCCTGTTTTCCCGATTATTCCAGGGTCGCTTTGACGGAGAAAACCCGCGGCACCAGGTTGGGGTATTTCTTAATCACATATCTCCCCGGTTTATCCCCGGTGAAAAATTTGCAGCAGTTGGCGGGGCTGTAGGGAAATTCATGGAGATATTCGATTTTTAATCCCGCTTTTATCAAGGCGGTTACAACGTCGCCCGGGCCGTAAAACCGCTCATACCAGTCATGTTTGAATTTGTTGTCGGGCTCGGCGTAATTGCCCGAGTCATGGAATTTCATCGGTTTGAGAGAATGAAAATAGGGATACTCCAGTTTTTCGCCGTCGTCGTCAAACATCCCCAGGACAGGATGAAATTCCACCATATAAAAAATCCCGCCCGGTTTCAGGTATCGGGCTGCGAGACCGGCCCATTTTTCTCTATCGGGGATCCACGCCAATACACCGTAAGAGGTGAACACGATATCGAACTTCTCGTTCAGGAACCGGGGCAGATCGTAAAGTTCGGTTTTTATAAACCGCGCCGGGATACTCAGCTCTTCGCTCAGGGATTTTGCCAGCGATATTGCTTCGGGGGAGAAATCGATCCCGGTTGCCTTTGCCCCCATTCTCGCCCAAGATAAAGTATCCAGCCCGAAATGACATTGCAGATGCAGGAGAGCCTTGCCCGAAACGCCGGTCAGTTCCTCAATCGCTATCGAATTCAAGTTGTTCTTGCCGGTTTTGAAACCCTCAAGATCGTAAAAAGCTGAATTCTTGTTTATTTCTGCCCAACCGTCCCATAGGGATCGATTGGTGTCGATATATTTTTTCATGTTATCGATAACCTGCCTGCTTTCGAATGAATTTAAAATCCGGCCGCCAGCCCGTCCTTCCTATGATCTGATCCGGCAATGTAAGATCCTTCCGCCCGGTAAATCAACTGCGCTCCGCCGAACTCCCTCTCATGATAACCGGTAACTATTTTATGGCCGCGTCCGGCCAGATCTTCCAGAACATCTTCAGGAAAGCCCTTCTCAACCGCTACGAGATTATCTTTCTGCCAGTACCAGCGGGGGGCGTCGGACGCCGCCTGAGGATTCTGGCCGTAATCGAATATCCGCGTCATCATCTGCAGATGCCCCTGGGGCTGCATATGCCCGCCCATCACCCCGAAACTCAAGACCGGCTTATTCCCCTTCATTACAAATCCCGGGATAATGGTATGATAGGGCCGTTTACCTCCGTCGATCTGGTTAGGATGTCCTTCCTGAAGAGAAAAACCGCAACCCCGATTCTGCATCGCTATTCCGGTTTCGGGGATCACAACACCGGAGCCGAATCCCATGTAGTTTGACTGAATGAACGATACCATCATGCCGTTTTCATCAGCGGCGGCGAGGTAAACCGTGCCTTTATCATGGGGAATATCTCCGTCGGGAATCAAGACTCGATTTAATTTTATCCTGGCAGATTGCTCTTTCAGAAATTCCGGTTTCAGGAATTCGCCATAATTAACTATCATAAATTCGGGATCGGCGAGATGTCTTTTGGCAAACTCAAACCCTATTTTCACAGCCTCGATCTGAAGGTGAATTGAATCCGCGGAATCTAATGATAAGCTTTTTAAATCATAATTTTCCAATATTCCCAACGCTACCAGCGCCGCCAATCCCTGCCCGTTGGGGGGAATTTCGTAGAGATCATAGCCCCGGTATTTTGCGGAAATCGGATCGACCCAATCAGGTTTGTGATTTGCGAAATCTTCGAGGGACATCAGCCCGCCTTCATTGGCCGAACACTCGGCGATTTTTTTCGCTAATTCTCCTTTATAGAACGATTCGCCCTTTGTGGCAGCGATTTCTCTCAGGGTTTCGGCCTGCCGGGGGCATTTAAACATCTCTCCCGGTTGCGGGGCTCGGCCATTGATGGTAAAAGTCTTAATAAATTCCGGGAATTCCCGATAACTCTCGACCGCCGTCTTCCAGTGAGCCGCGATTTTGGGAGATACGGGAAAACCGTTTTCGGCGTGATTAACGGCGTTTCGGAATAAAGTCTCAAACGGCATCTTGCCGAATTTTTCCGATAGCGCGACCCAGACCGAAACCGCTCCGGGAACGGTTACCGTATCCCAGCCGGTTTTGGGCATTTCTTTTAGATGGGAGAATTTCTCATAGCTCCAGGCGGCGGGCGATCTTCCGGAACCGTTGACGCCGTGAAGCTTAGAGCCGTCCCAGACGATGGCGAAAGCGTCGCTGCCGAGGCCGCAGCCGGTCGGTTCCACAACTGTCAGGGTAACGGCGGCGGCCAGGGCCGCGTCCATAGCGCTGCCTTCACGCTTCATCATCTCCAATCCCGCTTGCACCGCCAGGGGCTGCGATGTGGCGACCATGTTTTTTGCCGTTATCGGTATGCGCGAAGATTTGTAAGGGAAGTTCCGATTCATCATAGATATCATAATACGTTTGATCCTTGTTTAAAGAAAGAGATTTGATTGATCGACGCGAATCGTTTTAAGGAGACCATTTAAAATCAGGTTTGCCCTTTCAATTAGGATTAGACATATCGGCAAAATATTTTTAGATTTGTTAAGAATATGATTATCTTCACCGACAACACTGCCTGCGCCGAGCGATTCATGGAGGGTATGGATATAGCCTGGAGAAAAATCCTCTCCCCGGAAAACGAGGATATTTCCGTTCTGGCGAGCAGGATTTTCGGAAATTCTGATTTATTCGCCGGTAATATTAGTTCCGGAGATGGCTGGAATTACCTGTTGATAGCGAAAACGGCCGCCGAATCGCAATATGATATTCTGATCGAACTAAGCCGGAAAAATGTCGCTTTGCCGCATGGCACTCTATGTCTGGCCGGTGAAGGTCGTAAATTCCACGGTTTCAAGGGCAGGCACTGGGATTCGCCGGAGGGAAATCTTTATCTCTCCGCATATTTTGCCCCCCAGAAAAAGATAGAGCATTACGGCCCCGGCTTCATGGTTCTGGCGGCGGTATCGGTAATAGACGCCGTAGACGCGATACCCGAACTTTCCCGTCGCGCACGGATTAAATGGGTAAACGATATTTTCATTGATGACGCAAAGGTATGCGGTGTACTGGCCCACACTGCTGCGGAAAGTGATAAAGTCACTAACGCCGTAATCGGTATAGGTTTAAATGTCGAAACCGAACCTCTAACCGAGCCGACCATATTTGTTCCCGGGGCGGCGGCCTTAAATGAATTCGCTTCAGGGCAGAATTTCTATACTCGCGGTTTACTTTTCGATTTACTGAAAAAAACAATCTATAAAAACTACTTAACTCTGATCGACGGAGATTTCTATAAACTTCTCAATCGTTACCGCGAATGTTCAAATATTATCGGGCGCGACGTCATTATCTACAATGATTCGCAAGACGATATTCCCGCGAAGATTGGAGAGGGACGGGTAATTTCTATAGGAAATAACCTGGAACTGTTTATTGAGGGTTTCGAGAAACCTGTAAAAAGAGGAAGATTGGCGTTAAAATAATCAATTTGATCTTGATAATCATAGGGCGGATTATTATACTGATTGATTATTTTAGGCGTTTTAAACGCCGGTTTTCAACGGGATGGCGGCCGGTGAATCCGGCGGCCTTTTGCAGGAGAGAATTTAATGGGACCACAAGACTTGCTTGTTATTTGCGCCTCCGCATTTGCCGCGGTTTTTTTATTACTGGCCTTTCTATCTCTGGCGATGAGAATAATAATCACTGTCTTTCCGCAGAGATTATCGAAAGATGATGCGGCGGTTTTTGCTGCAATTACGGCAACCGTCAGCGCTGTTTACCCCGGGACAACAATTACAAGGTTTGAGGAGATAAAATGATATTCACTGAAAAACCAAAGAAAATAAGGGTTATGTTCATGCCTTTCCGCGACGGTCTGCAGAGCTCGTTCGGCGGAAAGGTCCGTCTGAATGATTTTCTTCCGGCCGTCAAGCGTTCTGCCGAAATCGGTATCCGTCATTTTGAGTTCGGCGGCGGCGCTCGGTATCAGGCCCCATATTTTTATCTGGGTGAAGATCCATTTGAAGACATGAAAAAAATCCGTGAGGCAGTGGGCCCGGACGTTGACCTGCAGATTCTGACCAGATCGGTATCGGGTGTTACGCTCACCACCCAATCATTGGAGGGATTAACCCTTCAGGCCAAATTGATGGTGGAATTCGGCACTACCTGGGACAGAAATTTCGACTATATGAACGATGTCGAAAACCTGATTAAAACCGGAAAACCTATTATAGATTCCGGGATGCATCACCAGGTCTGCATAGCCTTGATGGGGCTCCCTTTCAAGTCAGATAAAGTCCACACTCCCGAGTTTTACATAAATATCGGTAAGCGCCTGCTCGACAGCGGAATGAGGATCGACAGTCTTTGCCTGAAAGATGCCAGCGGTACTACCGATCCGAAGACGATTTATGACACGGTTGTCGGTTTGAGAAAAATCATGCCGCCGGAAATGATTCTCTGGCAGCATACTCATGATACCGCCAGTACTGCGGTGGCATGCTACATGGCCGGTATAGAGGGCGGCGTTGACGGAATCGATCTCTCCGTCCGGCCCATGGCAAGCGGTACGGTTCAGCCGGACGTTCGTTCCATGGCCCATGCCCTCAAAGGGACAGGCTATTCGCTGGATATTGACGCGTCCAAAATCGGCGAAATCGAGAATATGCTTAACGATTTAATGAAAGATTACGATTTCAATCCCGCCACCACGACTGCTGATGCCAGGGTTCTGGGATTTCCGATGCCCGGCGGCGCCATCGGGCCCAATGTACATATGATGGTTAAAGCGGGGATACTCGATAAATACAGCGACGTTCTCGAGGAATTTCCGATAGTTGTCGAGACCGGCGGAGCGTGGACCTCGGTTACTCCGGGCAGTCAGCAATACTGGCTGCAGGCATTTAATAACGTTCTATACGGGCGCTGGAAAAAGATCGATGCCGGATACGGCAAAGCGATACTCGGATATTTCGGCAAGACTCCGCTTCCTCCCGATCCCGAAGTGGTGAAGATTGCCTCGGAGCAACTGGATCTGCCCGTCTTTGAAGGCGATCCGCTCGAGGCTGCGCCGAAGAATATTGAGCCCGCGAAACAGGCGCTCGAGGAAAGAGGCCTGCCGGTTACCGAAAAGAACATATTCCTGGTTCTGGCGGCCATGGTTCCGGGCAAGAAGATGGAACTCAACGAGGGAATACGGCTTTTAACCGGCAAGGCAAAAATAGACGTACCTCTGAAGAAAAAAGAAGAGCCCCTGGCGGCCGCCGCTCCAGTGCCGGCTGCAAACACCGCTTCTCCTATTTCCGGGCCTGTAACCACGCGTTGTACCGTTCAGGAGGGCGCAGCCACCAGAACGTTTACCATTACGGTGGAACCAGCGGGCACTTCAAATACCGCTCCCGCGGCGCAGGCGACAGCCGTGGCGGCTCCCCCTGCTGCAGCTCCGGCGGGCACAAACGTCTTTTCAACCTTCGCCGGATCGGTTGAAGTCGTTGATATCCTTGTAAAAGTGGGCGATACGATTACGAAGGGTCAGGTCATCGCCGCCGTGGAGGCCATGAAAGCAAAACATGATATTAAATCACCCTGCGATGGTAAGGTAACCGCCATAAATGTCGGCATAGGCGACGAGATCGATAACACCAAATCGATACTCACGATTTCCTGATAGGCCGATCTGATGGAAACGGTAATAAACCTCTTACAACAGTCCGGTTTCGCCAATCTGAGCTGGGGAAACTGGATTATGTTCATTATCGCGGGGATTTTAATCTATCTCGCCATTACCAGGCAATACGAGCCTTTACTTTTAATTCCCATAGGGTTCGGAGCCATACTGGCCAACCTGCCGCTGGGTCATATGGGCTCTTACGGCGAAGGTATTATAGCATTAATCTATAATTCGGGGATTAAAACCGAGCTCCTTCCCCCGATCATTTTTATGGGAGTGGGAGTTTTAACCGATTTCCGACCGTTACTCGGTCGACCGATTACTTTTCTATTGGGCGCGGCGGCCCAGCTGGGGATTTTCGCGGCGGCGCTTACGGCGTTTTATCTTTTAAACTTCAACATGAAGGAGGCCGCCAGTATAGGAATAATCGGCGGGGCCGACGGGCCGACATCGATATTTCTGGCGAGTCAGTTGGCTCCCCACTTACTGGGACCGATTGCGGTGGCGGCCTACAGCTATATGTCGCTTGTGCCCATCATACAGCCCCCAATAAT
>CP070742.1:58237-76494 GCA_020348065.1 Candidatus Zixiibacteriota bacterium | reverse complement strand
GGATATGTTCGCCGCCTACGGTTTGTTCGAGCGCTGCAACATACTTTACGGCGGACTGGTCGAATTGGTGGTTAATGCCATGCCGGAAATAGAAAAACCATTTCTTGAATGGGAATGGCATTAAGAAGTCATACCACCGGACAGCGGTCAAGTGCGGAGACTTGACCGCACCTTCAATTGGTGGTTAATGCCATGCCGGAAATAGAAAAACCATTTCTTGAATGGGAATGGCATTAGGGGAAAGCAAAGAGTATCGACTTTTTCGTATACATTTGGAATCTGAATAAATAAGGGGCCAATGAGAAGAAGTATTATAATATACGTATCAAATTGCGCCTAATTCAGCAGCACCGGCATCCCCATCAGGGGCCAGATAAAGAATATGAATATTCCTATAATAATCATGAGCAGAATGCTCGCCGGAATGCCGGAGGTGAAAAATTCTCCGGAAGTGAACTGTTTACTTTCGTAAGCGATGGCGTTAGGCGCGGCTCCCACGAGCAAAAGGAAGGGCATGCCTGCCGCCGCCAGCGACGCGAATAGAATAACCTCCGGAGCCACTCCCAGATAAGGCGCAATAACAAGGGCTACGGGGATCGATATGGCTATGGCGGCGACGTTCATGATGAAATTGGTCATAATAAGTACGAAAAATGCTATTGCCATAATGAAAATAAACCAGTGGGCATCCTGGAAAAGAAGCAGCCAGTTGATGGCCATCCAGTTGGCCGCGCCGGTCTGCCACAGGCAAAAACCGATGCTCATCGCGCCCCCGAATAATAGAATGATATTCCAGGGAATTTCCTCCAGATCGGCTATGGTGAGTATTTTGAATATGTAAAACAATATCGTCGCTGTGAGAATTACGGCGCTTTTATGGTATTGACCCAACTCCGGCATGATGGATCCCAATCCGAGAAAAATTATGGCGGAAAAAACGATGATCAAGGTCATAATTTCTCTGGTTGTCATAGGTCCCAGTCTGGAGTAAAGAGTCTGGGCTCTTTCACGCAATCCCGGAATAGTTTTATTCTCCGGCCTGAAGAGAATCATCAGAAGACCCCATAAGAGTAAAACCATTACGGCGCCCACGGGCAGCATATAGTAGGTCAATTCGAAAAATGATATCTCCCTGCCGATAATATCGTTGAAAAAGCCGATGGCAACTGCGCCCCTGGCGGCACCCAGAAGCGTGATTATACTCCCCGCTCCGGCGGTGAAAGCCATACCGATAAAAAGGCCTTTTCCGAATTTGGTGGGCCTGTCGTTTTCACCGTATAAGGAGTAGATGGCCATCAATAGCGGGAAAACCGTGGCCGCGACCGCCGTATGTGCCATTATCAGAGTGAGGGAGGCCGTCATCACAAAAGTCCCCAGATAAATCATGCTCGTCTTTTCGCCGACTAAAACCAGCATTTTATATGCCATCCGCTTGGTGAGTCCGGTCTTGGTGAAAACCAGGCCGATAACGATCGACCCGATTATAAACCAGACCGAAGGATCCATAAAATCGCCAAAGGCGGTTTTTGCCGGTCTTATGAAAAACAGCACCTGTATTACGCCTATGGCAATGCTGGTTACGCCTATGGGTATAACCTCAAACACCCACCAGGTCGCCGCCAGAAGAAAGAGGCCTATGGCGGCCTTTCCCTCTCGGGTAAGAGGGAAATGCTGGCCCTGCGGATCCACGGCGTCATCCCACGAAGGCGAAAAATAGACCGCGCAGAATAGTAAAAGGCCGAGCAGAATAAAAAACAGTCTTTTCTTGTCAATTCGTTTCGCCACCCTGCTGAGATATATACTTCGGGGCATCGGCGGAAGACCGCCGCGAGGAGCAGTATCAGAGCTTTTCATGTATCAAATACCGTATCATTAAAGATTTCGATCACAAGATGTGATGCGCTATCTCGTGAAAAACATCCACGGAGCGCACCACCCCGACCACTTCACCAACACAGAGTACCGGAAGCAGGCTGAGATTATATGTTACCATTTCATGGACAACTTTCATTATATGATCCTCATAATCTACGGTGCGGGTTATGGGAATCATGATTTTGCTCACAGTTTGTTCGGCCCGTTCCCTGAGGTTTTTTATCAAGATATCGTATGACATCTCCATCAGGTTGGGGTCGACCTCTATGTTGAATAACTTCCTGGTATCGCCCGATTTAGCCGATACGTAATCCGGTTGAAGACCTTTTAATATGTCTCTTCTCCTGATCATTCCCATCAGGTTGTATTTCTCGTCAAACACCAGCACTATTCGGGGAAGGGATTTTTGACCCTCCACCTCGATTTGAGTGTTTTCGATCTCCGCCATGGCCTGCCTGAGAGTAAACCAATAGGGAATATGAGGATAATGATCGAGCGGGATCATTAGATCGCCGGCTCTTTTTCCGGTAATCATTTCTCACCTCCTTCTATAATGAAATCGAGAATCATATGCGCACAATCCTGTTTTTATCTTAACCGGTGATACCTCTGATTTCATCAATTGATAATCCCGAATGTTGGGAGGTTTTCTCGATAGAATTGTCGTATTTGTCAAGCATCCTCCTGATATATTCGGCGCGGAATTTATCGATCGCTTCGCTGAGGGGTTCGGATTCGAAAAAAGAGTTCAATTTGCAGGTTTCCTTTTTACATTCCTGCCACAGCATAGCCCTGTTTATTGTATTTATGATCTCCTCTTTTCTGAAAGGCTTGGTGATATAATCGAACACCCCGCTGGATAGCGCTTCGGTAGCGCTGTCAAGGGAGCCGAATGCGGTGATGATTATAACCTCCTCGAAGCGTTTGTTTTCCTTTATGAATTTCAGAATATCAAGACCGTCCATACCCGGCATTTTCAGATCCGTGATAATCAGATCGAATTCTCTGTCTTTTAAAAAAGCGGGAAGCTCGAGCGAATTGTTTAAAGTCTCCACCCGGTACGGCGTTTTGTCCGTTATAATGCGCTCCAGCAGCCTCAGCATGTGGAGTTCGTCATCTATGGCCAATATTTCTTGAGTCATCTTTTTCCTCCCCTGAGAAACTCGGTTGTTCCGCGACCGGAAATGACACAATAAATGTCGATCCCGAAGGCCTGTTGGGAAAATCTTCCGCCGATATGCTTTTAAATGTCAATCTTCCCCCGTGCTTGTTTACTATACCGTAGCATAAAGAAAGTCCGAGGCCGGTGCCTTTGCCGACCTCCTTAGTGGTGAAGAAAGGATCGAATATCCGCCGCTTGATTCTTTCGGGTATGCCAGTTCCGGTATCCTTTACATTTATGTAAACCCAGTTATTTTTTTCGTAACATGAAATCGTAAGAATCCCCCCTCCGTTTTCCATGGCAGCCATGGCGTTATTTATAAGGTTGAAAATGACCTGCTGGAATTCGCGGGAGTCGCCGCAGATAGTCGGGAGGTTTTCGGGTATCTCGGTTTTCAGTTCGACTTTTGAGGTAATAAGGGTATTTTTGACGATGGTAGTTACGGTATCTATGCTGTCGACCACGTCGAATATATCCGCCATTCCCTCGGTTACGCGCGCGAATCCCAGGAGGTTTTCCACGATTTTTTTGGCGTTGTTGGCGTTCTCTTCGATTGTTACCAGGTCGCCGTATTCCCGGCTGTCCCTGTCAAACTTTTCCTTCAACAGATCGGCGAAGCCGAGAATAACGGCCAGCGGGTTGTTGATTTCATGGGCGACCCCTGCCGCCAGATTGCCGATAGACGCCAGCTTCTCGGTGTTGTAAATTCTGGATTCGAATTCCATTTTTTCCGATACGTCTTTTATTATGGCCGTGCTGCCTATGACGTTACCGTCCTCGTCCTTTATAAGAGTTCTCGAAAGATCGATGGTGATTCGTTTACCGTCCTTGGTGATTCGTTTGGCGAGGTAATGCCTTATGTAGCCTTTGTCCATTACTTCGTCCGCGATACTGTTCAGCTCTTTATCGGCGTCTATGTCTGGAGGGATAATTCTATGGAATGTGTTTCCCAGCATCTCCTCGGCTGTGTATCCGAAAATTTTTTCGGCGCCGCGATTCCATACCTTGATTCTGTTTTCGGTATCGATGAATACTATGGCGTCCAGGGAATTGCCGAGAATACTCAAAATATATTTTTCTTTTTCGCTGACCTGTTGCTTGAGGGTCTCCGATAAGCTGAATTGATATAATACTATTAGAATTCCGAAAATGAACATTCCCGCTATAATGGCGCCTTCGGCGGCCAGGTGGCGCATATACACGCCATGAACGGCTTCCGCGACTTCGGTGGTGGGCGCCGCCACCGCCACGGACCAGACATCATCCTTGCCGAGAATCGCGCTTCTGACCGGCGTGTATGCGATCAATTTTGTGATATGTCCTTCGATACCGCGATGCCATCCGCTTTCGTATGTCCCGATACCCTCCTGCCCCTTGAGCATTTTGTCCTTCATTATCTCGTTTATGGCCGCGAAGCTGATATACGGTTCGCGTTCCTGGCGGGCGGTAAACGCGTTTTTGCCGATGAAATCGCCTTCGGGATGGTAGAGGAACATTCCGGTTTTATCCATAACCCAGGCGTAGCCGGTTTTGCCCGATCGGATTTTTTCGGTCACATTTTTAACCAGGCGAGGGATATCCAAAACCGAGAACAAAACTCCCTGTTCATTTCCCGGCAATACGACCGGCAGGTAGAAACAGGCGACTATAATTGTTTTGCCGTCCTTGTCTTTGATCAAAGTCAGCGGGCTCAATGTTAAATCGGGATGGGGAGTGATCCTGGCGTAGTTGAAATTATCGGGCGGCATCGATTCTATTATGTCCTGGGGATCTATAAGATGCTGAAGACGATTGTCCGAATTGATTATTCCCGCGGCGAGCACGCCCTTGGAGTTCGTCCTCTCTATCAGTGCGCGCAGCGAGGATTCTATTGTTATACCCGTCATGGGGACGATATGCCTTTCCAGGATCTCGAGCTCCTTGCTTATAGCCGAAAGGTCCGAGTCTATCTGTATAGCGGCTTGATTGGCCAGAACGAGTTGCATCTGGTTAAAATCGGTATTGATCCTGTCGAGCATGATCTGGGCGTTCTGGAAAATGAGGAACAGAGCCACGCTGATTATAGCAAAAAAGACCAGGGCCGCGATAAGCGCGAAATGCTTTATACCAAAGATAAATCCCAGGACTTTTCGCAGTAATTCGGAAGACACTTTCATTATAAATCACCATCAACCGGCATGTCGAGTTTTTTTAGAAAATCGTTCGTATACCATTTGGCAATGGCGTCATTCGAGAGAGCCATGTCAAGCTGTTTGGTTAAAACAGTCAGCCTGCCCAGCAAAAACAGCGCCTCCTTAGTCGATTCCGCGTCCTGGTAGGATAATCTGGAATCGAGAAAATCACCTTTGCTGTAATTTTCAAATCCCGCTTTCGCGAGAATATCCGTTAACAGCCTTATTCTCCGAATTCTTCTCTCAATAGTCGCGCCGCCGTCTTTAAATTCCATCCTTATATAGTTTTTATTCTCCTGCTCCGTTACCATGGCCTCGATTGTGGAGAAATGATAACCCATTCTCAGGCTCAATATCATGTATTCATCGCTCAGAATGGCGAAACTCTTTTCCGAGAATCTGTCATCCTCGGTTCGGGTCATGGTGGTGGCGAATACTCCGAAGATCCCTTTCATGTCGGCGGGCCGGGCGGGCGCAGGCCATCCCTCCTTCTTGATCCCGCGCCAGAACGAGGACATCGGTACCGATTCGATCCTGTTCTCATCGACCTTCCTGTTTTTTTCCTTTTCCGGGATCTCCTTATCGATATATATAATATTAACCGCCAGCGGAATATCGGTCTGGAGCCTGCTTGAAAACCTATCCTTATTCTTTAATTCGCTGGCGCCGTAGAACATCTCCTCCATCGCCCGCTGATGACAGAACCTGGTGATATCGTGGAAAGTACGGCAATTTTCCGCAATAAATCCGGAGTCCTTGGGATTTACGAGGTGTAACGGCGCGATATGGCTCGATATCTGTTTCAGAATATTGAATATGTCTATGTCCTCGAAGAGATCGAGATCTGGTTTTCGCTTATCAATCAATTCGTCATGTAATCCCTTGTAGACCACAGCGGTGGTTGAATCCAGGGTGACCATATCGCCGTTGTTGAGCATACCGGTTTCTTTGAGATTCCCGATAGCGGGGATACCGTATTCTCTGGCGATGGTGGCCATATGGCTCGCCATCCCGCCTGTCTCCGCGATCAAACCCTTGATTTTGCCCATCACCGTGACGATACCGGGGAAGGAATGAGGCGTAATCAAGATAACGCTGCTGGGAACGTCTTGAAGATCATTAACCGAAGAAATCCTGTATACCGGTCCGCCCCCGGCACCCGGACATATTGTGTAACCGCCTTCGGTAAGTTTTTCAAAACCGGAAACGTCGATTTCGATCTCATTTTTCGGAGGCGCTATTACCCTCAGAGGACGAGTCTGCAGGATATAGATTTCACCGTCATGGTCGATGGCCCATTCTATATCCTGGGGGCTTCCGTAATGCTCCTCGATTTTCACCGCGAATTCCGCGAGCCGGATAGTCTCCTCATCCGAGAGCGAGGGCTTCCGGCCCTCCTCCTCGGATAACTCCGTGTCCGAAGTGCCACCGTCGGGATGCATCTCGAGTTTCCTGGTTTTGAGAGAAATTAAGGAATCCCCGATAGCTTTTTGGCCGCGCGAAACCCTGAAAACATCGGGGGAGATGGTGCCGTCAACAAGATATTTTCCCAGCCCGAAAATGGAATTTATAACAACATTATCATCGCCGGCATTTACCGGGTTTCGAGTGTAAATCACGCCGCTCGATCTGGTGTTTACCATGATAATACAACCGACGCACATGGCGAGTTCATCCTCCGACATGGAATGACTCAGAAAATAATAGATGGCCTGGGGCGTGAATTTGCTCGCCAGCACTGCTCTATATGATTCCAGCAGTTCAACGGCTCTTACATTCAATACGGAACGATACTGCCCGGCAAAACTGTATTCCGTGTCCTCGCCGATAGCGCTGGAACGGAGCGCGAACCTCGCTTTTGGATTTTTTTCCCTCAGTTTTTTGTAGCTCCGGGTAATTTCATCCGCAAGATCGTCCGGAATCGGCGCGTTTGTTACTATCTGTTGAATCTGATGGCTTACATTTTGCAGGTCCTCGTAACTTTTTATATTTAAAGGACGGATAAGTTCGCTTATTTTATGTTGCAGATCGTTTTTATCAATAAAATGCTTATAGGCCCAGGCGGATATGGCAAAACCGTCGGGGACAGGTAAATTCAGCCGTGATTTCATCTCCCCCAACTGCGCGTTCTTGCTGCCCACGCTGTACGCGTTTTCGCGACGGATATTATCGAAAAATCTAATATACTCGTCCTCCTCGATGGGCCGGCCTCCCGGAAGAATCCTGGCTATTTCAGCGTCGATCTTAGCATAACATTCCTTGAGCTTTTTATACCTATCGCCGCCGAGGGCTGTCATATTGTTGATTATGGCAATAACACCCCTTCTGATTTCCGACACCAGCGAACGAATATAATTCAGGTCAAAAAGGTACTCGCCCTGAAGCTTTTCCTCCATGTCACTCACATTTTTCAGTACCGCGTTGTTATTATGAAGTATTTCCAGAAAATTATTAAACTTGATCTGGATAATTTCCAAAGATCTGTCGGAAATCTGTTCTGGTTTTCCGACAAGGTTTTTAAACCATTTCACGGTAAAAACCTCGCAGAAGTTTTAACTTCGTTTTCATCGCCAAAACTGGATAGTCAGAGTATCCCTAATCCGCGTAAATATAGAACTTTGTGAAATTTATGTCAAGGTCTTTAGCTCGGCTGCTGACGGTGGGCTTTCATAACTAAAATGATATTAACGTGTTGGGAGAAACATAAATTTCCAATATCGGACGCGCGGCGTTTTAGTTCCCCCCAAATTATTTTTTTAATGATGCGATGTATAAGCAACGGTTTCGATTAAAATATTAATTAAAGCGATTATAAAGCGGCGTCAAATAACCCGATCTTAACCGGGATTCTGGATTCAATTGCCCCGTTTTTCATCCAGCTCTTTTTGCCTGGCTTTCAGTATATCAGTTTTTACGGTCATGGTCTTTTCACCGAATAACGCGAACTTAAGCCAGTCATAACCGAAATCCAATAGCGCGACGTCATCCTCTTTTATTTTCCGTCGCATTTGGTCGTCTATTTCGAATTTATCGAGAAAACTGCTTCCGAATATAAAATCCCTGAATTTATCGATATTATAACAGACCATGAAAAACATCTCCATCTTCTGGGGAGACAGGTCTTTTCCTTCCTGGAAATAGGAATGAAGGGTTATTTCTTTAAATCCCCGGCCCATACGATCGTAGAGCTCGATTTCCTGGTCTTCGATCCAATCTCTGACGCTCAGTTCGTTGTCTTCGGCAAATCCCCTGCAGACCTCTTCTTTTAATAGAAAATAGAAATCGTCTTTTTCGGTCCGGTGACTATCTTTCGGCGATGCCAGCCCCAATGGATACATCCTGCAGGCCCAGGGGCGATCGGAGTAAACCGTACAACCCTCTTCCTCGACAAAAGGGCAACTTTTCTTCTCGTCATCCTCCATTTTCAAAAGAAGAATCGGATATTTCAGATTCTGGTCGAAGGGTGTAATGGTATATTTTTTAATAAATTCTTCTGATGTTATTCCGAGCTTGTTTTTAAGCCTGATAATATCATAGGGCGTCAGGAAAATGTTTACGTCGCGACAGCATTCGTTAAAACAGGGCACGCCTTTATGGCATCGGAAACAGAATCTGCTGTCCAATCCCAGACGGGGGTATTCTTCCAGAACAGTCTTTTTAAATCTTTCCAGTTCTTTCATCACGAATCTCCGTTACTCAATGATTCCGCTTCTTAGCGCAGAACTCGACCACACCGGCAATGGTCCTTTTTCCCCGGTAGCCGGATTCAATCTGAATCTGTAAGAGACATTCTGATTGTATTGCTGGCGCATCCATTCCCACCCCTCCACATAATAGCTGCACTCGTCATTAAAGCAAACCATATGAATCTGCTGCGGGAAATCCGATTCCGGAGGCGGAAGCCATTGCGACATTTTCTGATTGCAGTAAGGACAATTTTTACTAATATCATTCATTGTATATTAATATACCAAAATTCCGGTTATTAAGTGCCTTTTTTTTCAGACTGTTTTTTTTCGCCTTAAAAAAGTCCTCCGGAGTAAATGACTCCGGAGGACCATAATCAACTAACGAACCAATCCGCGGGGAATTTAGTAAATGGAGATAATATCCCTTTTCATCATCTCCCAGCTGTCGCTGGCGGCATCGTATTTGCAGTTGGCGAAGACTTTCCAGCTATCGTCCATTTTCGGCTTGTCGGATCTGAAATAGTATCCGGGCCAGCGTGTTTCCTCGCGGAACAGAATCGTCCTGATATGCGCTTCAGCCTGCAGGGTGCGGTGTATGTTTTCCCAGCATCTCATCAGTTCATGGTGGTTTTTAGCGCCCAGCTTCTCGGAATCCTCTTTCAGGAATTTGAGCAGTTCGAGACCTTTCGTCAGAAGCTTGTCGCTGGTTTTGAAGTTGGTGGTTACGCCGCCGGCGTATTCATCCATCAATTTCTGAAGTCTGAACATGTATTGATGAGGGGTGATGTATTCGGGATTGACGGTTTCGTCGGTGGTGGCGTTTTTATTCTTTTCGTAAAGATCCAGAGGTCTCAGGATTCTTTCTTTCAGCGCCTCGACTTTGGCGTTATCGACCGCAGGCTCTCCGGGATTATCCACAGCATACTTGCAGGCAGCCTTGGCAACAATTCTTCCCTCGGCATGCGATCCCGAAGAAAATTTATGGCTTGATGCGCCGGATGCATCGCCGGCGGCAAACAGCCCGTTGATAGTCGTCATGTGAGCATAACCCCAGAAATATTCTTTGGGAGCGATATCCTCGGGTCCGCTGACCCACGCGCCGGAAGCGCCGGAATGCGAGCCGATAAAATAGGGCTCACAGGCAGCGATTTCAGACGGTCTTTCTTCGGGCATGGTGTTGGTGGCGGCCCAGAGCAACGCCTGCGAGATGGTCATATCCAGGAAGTCTTCCCAGGCTTCGGATTCGAGTTCTTTGAGTTTCTTCTTGCGCTCTTTTTCGTCGGAAACTTCCTTGGAGAGCTTTTCAATAGCTTCCTCTGTTCTCATGAAAATCGGGCCCTTGCCTTCCATAACATCAAGCATCATCAGCCAGTTGCGAAGGTTGGCCGGAACCGGTTTGACCTTGCCGTAGGGAGCCCAGTTTTCGAGTTCCGGTCTTCTGGTTTCCATGTAGTTCTCACCCAGGCCGTTAGTTGCCCGCGATTTAAAGAGCAGGAACCACGCTCCCACCGGACCATAAGCGTCTTTGAACCTGACCGGAATGAATCTTACTTCCTGGCAGGTCATCTCGGCGCCGGCTTTGATTGTGAAGTAGGCGCTGGCGCCGGAGTTGAACGGAGGATACCATGAACGGCCGAGGCCCTCTCCGCCGGAACGGGGTTTGAATACATGGACCGCGCCGCCCATTGCCGCGATTACGGCTTTGGCCTTGAAAACGTAGAATTTGTTTTCGCGCACGCTGAATCCGACCGCACCCACACATTTGCCGTTTTCGACCAAAGGTTCGGTTACGAATACTCTTTCATAAATATTGTCCATACCCAGGGCGTTTTTGGCGGCTTCGGCGACAACAATCTTGTAGGATTCGCCGTTGATCATCAGCTGCCAGCGTCCCTCATGAACATAATGACCCTCTTTGTCTTTCCAGATGGGCAGGCCCCACTTCTCGAAAAGATGAACCGTGGAATCGACGTGACGGGCTATATTGGCCACCAGGTCTTCGCGGGTGATGCCCATCAGGTCATTTCTTACATAATCTACATAATCCTTGACGGAATTCTGACCGTCTTTGACGCCGACATACTGATTGATAGCTGAAAGACCCATTGCCACCGCGCCGGAACGATCCATAGCGGCCTTGTCAACAAGGGCTACGCTTAGATTGTTCTTTTTGGCCCAATACGCAGCCTCTACGGCCGATCCGCAAGCCGCCATGCCGCCACCCAGGATCAGTACGTCGGTTTTGACTTCTACTGTCTCGAAATTAGCCATTGCGATACCAATCCTTTCTTATTTGACCGGCGGCAAGGTGTCCATGCCGCAGGATTCCGGTTCAGTGAATAATTCTTGACTGTTCAAATCGTCGCCGGATTTGTATCCGCCATCGGGCACGGCCTGGCCTTCCGGGGTGGTTCTGATCGGGAACTTGAACCGTTTCAACGAACCGTTTCTGAATTTTACAGTCCACATGATGCTGTCGGTGCTTCTCATCGGAGTCACGGAAGCTCCAAGCGGGACGAAATCGGCGTAACCGCGCACTTCCATCGCCTGGACGGGGCAAATCTTAACGCAGCACATGCATTCCCAGCACATGTCGGGCGCCTGGTTATAGGCCTTCATTTTTTCCTTGTCCAATACCATCAAGTCGTTGGGGCAAATATGCTGGCAAGCGGTCTTATCCAGAGCCTTGCACCCATCGCACTTGTCGGTAATCACATAACTTGGCATACTGTCCTCCCAAAATTAACGATTGTTTTATCGCTTTATCTTATCGAATTCTTATTTCTTCTTCTTGGTTTCGCCGGTAGCATGACCGTGTAACTTCACTTCAACTTTCTCCTTGAGACCGGCGTAATATTCACGCAAAATAGCCAGCACTTCGGGGCGGCTGAATTCGGCGGGGACCTCTCCGCCCTCGGATAACGCTTTTCTCAGAGCCGTTCCGCTCAGAAAGAGCCGGTCTTCTTTTCCATGAGGACAGGTCTTCATGGAGGCCATACCGCCGCATTTAAAGCACCAGAAGGTCCAGTCGATAGGCAGCATCTTGCATTCCAGGGCGCCGTCCCAGAGCTTATGGAAGATTTCCTGGGCATCAAAGGGCCCGTAATAATCGCCGACCCCGGCATGATCACGGCCAATTATCATATGTGTACATCCGAAGTTTTGACGGAATACGGCATGCAGCAGACCCTCGCGCGGTCCGCCGTAACGCATATCGAGGGGATAACCGCCGGTAACCACCCGGCTCTTATCAAAATAATTCTCGACCAGGGTGTTGATACAATTGACCCTGACATCCGCGGGAATATCGCCGGGCTTTAATTGGCCCACCAACTGGTGAATATAGATACCGTCGGATACCTCCACGGCGATCTTGGCCAGGTACTCATGGCTTCTGTGCATGGGGTTGCGAAGCTGCAGGGCCGCGATGGTTTTCCAACCCCGTTCCTCGAAGATCTTCCGGCTTTCGGAGGGACGCTGGTAGATGCCGGCGAATTCGGTGGGGAAATAACTCTCCGATAATACCTTCACCGGACCGCCGAGATTGTATTTTTTCTGTGCCATGACCATCTTGACCCCGGGATGTTCGGGATCGGTGGTAGTGAATACATGCTTACATTCGAATTCTTTGTCGATCTCGTAGCATTCGGTCACTTTCATGGTTCCCATGATCTCTTCGGTTTCTCCAGATACCAGGCAGACCTCGGTCCCGGTCTTGATTTTTTCATCATGGGATAGGGTAATGGGGATCGGCCAGAAGACGCCGGTAGACATCTTCATTCCCTCGCATACTCCCTTCCAGTCGTCATGCCCCATGAAACCATCGAGAGGAGTGAATCCGCCGATTCCAAGCATAATAAGATCGCCGGTTTCGCGCGATGACATGACGAGTTTTGGAAGAGTTGCGGCCCTCTTAAGTTCCGCCTCCTTTTCTTTGCCGTCAAGGAGAAGGACTCTTAGAGTATCGCTTCCGTGTGGTGAGATTAATTTTGACATAAAATAATTCCTTCTATCAATCAGTTTATCGTTAATATCAATAAAAACAGCTATTTACTTTATCGGAAACTATGAGATATTTTTCACAAGCTATGGGCGAAAAATCTATCGAAAACAATCTTTTCATAAAAATATCATAAACTCTATTTTCAGGATTACCGGTAATTACCCTGCCTTTGACGGTGTTCCTCCCTGATCCATCCACTCTATCATATCCGCCGAGAAAGTAATTTCTTTCACAAGCGGTGTCAAGAGAAAAATGATTTTTTGGATTATTAATTTTTATCATAAGGAATAAGGATGTCTTAACATATTATGAAACTAAAGGATGGGATAAAAATAATTATTATCGTTATAAAAATGGGAATTTATACCTGTTTTTTAAAATCCCGGACCACGTGTATATATATTCAAGACAATCAGTTCTTGAATTGATTATAAAATAGTATAGGAATATATAACCGATTATTGTGGATGATATTGTCCTATTTGATATTAAAATTGTGTCATTGTGAAAAATTTAACAAAAATGCTTGACAGAATCGGACGGTATTTCTATTTTCCTTCCGGCTTAAATGCAATATCAGTTTGGCGGTTGTCGGGATTTTAGAGGCGAAAGGAGTATCTGGATGGCTGCAGGGCGTTTGGTCGAACCCGATCTTGATTTTATCCGCGAGGTGAAAAGGGCCGGAGGTAGTACCGTTAAAAAATGTTTTCAGTGTGCGACCTGTTCTGTTGTTTGCAATCAGTCTTCCGACGAAAATCCTTTTCCCCGTAAAGAGATGATCCTGACCGGTTGGGGGCAGGCCGAAAAGCTGGTAAGCGATTCTAACGTATGGCTTTGCTATCAATGTAATGATTGTACCACTTATTGCCCCAGGGGTGCCAGGCCGGGGGATGTCCTGGCCGCGGTCAGGTCTTATATATATAAGAATATGGCATTCCCGTCGTTTATGGGGAAAGCCCTTGCCAATCCAAGGGTTCTGCCGCTTCTGATCCTGGTTCCGGTCGTAATTCTCGCCGCATGTATTCTGGCGTTTGCTCCCCGAGGCGAAAACGGTGGTTTACTATTTATGCAAAGTAGCCTTATCGATTACAATTATTTCCTGCCTCACAGCTCTGTCGATGCCCTGTTTGTTTTCGGAAATATCATGATTTTTATTTTCGCGGCGGTCGGATTTGTTAGATTCTGGAAATTTCTTAAAGGAAGCGGCGGAGAATCTAAGATAACTTTTTCTAAAGCCTTTATCTTAACCGTAAAAGAGATTTTCTCTCATGGCAAATTTTCAAACTGCGGTGTAAACCGCGCCAGAGCCGTCGCGCATTTTATTTTATTTTACGGTTTTATAGGCGCCATGATTACTACGGGAGCGATTTTCATTTTTATATTCGTTCCCCATTATCTGTCGCTTCTGGGGCTGGAGAGCCTCCATCCTTTCTTCGAGTTGCCCATCAATCTGCCGCATCCGGTCAAAATAATCGGAGGGTTGAGCGGATTGGCCCTGGTCGTCGGGACCTTTCTTTTGATATACCGCCGGAGCAGGAATCGGGATGAGGTTGGCGCCAACGGTTATGCCGATTATCTATTCCTTTACATATTATTCTTCACCGGCCTGTCCGGTATGCTGTCGTGGCTCATAAGATACTCCGGGGCGCCCATCGTGGCCTATCTGATATATTTTGTGCATATGGTATGCGTGTTTTTCCTGCTCTGGTATATGCCTTATTCGAAGTTCGCTCACATGATTTATCGGACTCTGGCCATAGTATATGCCAAGAAGACAGGGCGGGATTGAATTTTCAAGAAAATATAAAGATGTTGATCAAGAAAAAGCCTGTTGGAGAAGAAAAATCCGCACTTTCCGGGGCTCTTCTTCTCGCCGGTTTATTTATGGGGGCGATTGTTATGGTGTCGTTTTATCCGGCGATTGTTTTTGCCGGGGGCCATGAAGATACCGGAGATCTGGATCATAAAGTAGATCTCGAAAATCAGAGCGGGATTAATCTTTTAATAGCGAAGCTCTATAACGATCATCGTTTGCTGTTCGCTCTGGCGGTAACGGCAACCATGGCTGTGGTGGGCATAGTAATTGGTCAGGTTACTGGAATTTTGTTAAGGTTTTTAGGTTTGAAATGATGTTTTGATTTGGCAATCGCGGGGTAGTGTCGGGACGTGGATTTTTTAAATGTATATCTTCCGATATCGGGAATCGAATTCAGCGTTATCATACTCCTTATTATAGGGTTCTGTGTTGGAACCCTGGGTGGATTTTTCGGAGTTGGGGGAGCCTGGATTGTAACCCCGGCATTGAATATTTTCGGTTTTAACATGCCGTTTGCAATCGGGACCGACCTGGCCCATATTTTCGGGAAATCGATAATCGCTACGAAGAAGCATAGCAAAATGGGTAACGTCGACTGGCGGCTGGGGCTTTTTTCTATTGCCGGATCCATTGTAGGTATCGAACTGGGTAAAAGGACGGTTCTTTATCTTGAAAAAATCGGCGATGTTGGTTCGGTTATAAGGTGGGTTTATATGGTTTTTCTCTTCGGCCTGGGCATATATATGGCCTATGAGTACTATTCGGTAACGAAGAAAATGAAATCTGAGGCTCCCGATAATTTAAAGGCGGAAGCCCCGACTCGAGAAGAGGCCAGCCCGCTTTCCAATAAACTCAGATCGCTTAAAATACCTCCCATGGTGTCGCTTCCCGTATCGGGTGTTCCCGGAATATCGTTCTGGATCCTGTTTGGTTTGTTTGCGCTAACCGGTTTCCTTTCCGGTTTCATGGGTGTGGGGGGAGGATTCATTCTTTTGCCGGCGCTTATTTATTTGATCGGATGTCCCACCACGGTGGCGGTGGGCACCTCGCTTTTGAGCGTATGTTTTATGTCGGGATATGGATGTTTTACATATTCTCTATCGGGCAGAACCGAACTGGTTGCGGCCGTTATTATGCTTTTCGGCGCGGCCATAGGCGCACAGGTAGGAGCTATGGCGACAAAGCTGGTTAGAGGGTACGGCATAAGGCTGTTATTCGCCATAATGATCATATTCGCCGGAATCTCGGTGGCCTTGAAGCAAGCCCATAGCGCGTTTGGATACGAGATTTTCGGCACGCTGGCGGCATACTGTGTTATGGGGGCGGCAGGCGGCATGACCGCTTTAATATTTATTAAATTGATTATCGGCTATAGATCAAAGGGGGCTGCCTGATAGGAGTCTCGCGGTTTGCCGTGGGCGGGTCTTTTTTCTGTTTTATTGAGATAGAGATTATTATATATTGTCAGAGAGTATTCGGCAAAGCTGAGACAGGAATAGGCGGCTGGATTTATTACAGAGGAGGAAACCGTGGCCATTATTACTTTAACCCGCGGATCGTTAAGCGCCACTTATAAATTGGCCGACGCCCTATGCAGTCAGAATCCCGATTGTACAGCTGTTTCCCGCGAGGAAATAATTAAATACGCGGCAAAATACGGTATGGAAGAGACCGGCATGGCGGCTACCGGTTATATGGAGGTTCGACCCCCGCAGTTCTGGGACCGGCAGGCCGCTCAACGCAGGCAATATCTTATCTATTTCAAGGCCAGCCTGATGGATTTCGTGCTTAAAGATAATATTGTTTACCACGGTCATCTGGCTCAATTTCAATTAGCTGATGTTCCCAGAGTCTTGCGCGTAAGGGTTGACGCTTCACTGGAGTTCAGGGTTCAAGCTTTGATGGGCGAGTCAAATTATACGCAGGCCGAGGCTCGCAAACATATTTCTGAAATAGATTCTCGACGAAAAAACTGGGCCAAGTTCCTTTATAATGTCGATTTTAACGATACCCTGAACTATGATATTATCCTCAATATGGATAAAATGAGCGTTGATACTATGGCCGACATTATCTTTCGGGCCGCGCGCAGCCCGGAATATTCTGTAGACGAAGAAGCGAAAAAGACCATTAGAGACGTTCATTTAAAATCTGTCATTCTTGCGCATCTTGCCCGCGCAACCAGGACTAAAGGAATGGAGCTGATGATAGAATGCGACGCCGATACGGGTCAGGTTAAAGCCCGCGGGCTGGGACCTATCGTGGGATCCGATACATGGGAAGCCGATATTCGTGAGGTTATTATGGGCGTCGAAGGCGTCAAGGAAGTCGACGTCTGCTATTAAATTACATTTCCGACAGTTTTGTTTAATCCCCTGTAAAATTGATTTGCGGGGGTATTTTTTAAGGCTTCAGGTCGATTATTCTTGATATCTATTAATTATAAGTTATTCTATATATGGATACTTATCAATTTTCCCCGGAGTAAAATATGGGAAACAATGAAAATAGTATTTCGAGGCGCGGATTTATCGGCACAATTACCGGCGCTGCTGCCGGGTCGCTTATCGGGCTGGAACGACGTGCGCTGGCGGATGTTTCGCCGGGCGGCGGGATGGTTACCGATTATGTCGGGAGGCTATGCTATAACGAAAATCCTCTGGGACCGCCTCCGGCCGCCATAGCGGCCATAGAGGATGAAGCCGAGATGGCGCACCGATACCCCGATTGGTTCGCGGAATCCCTTATTTCGGCCCTGGCGGCCGAATATGATCTATCTCCTACGAGAATCGTATGCGGCGCGGGGGCAACGGAAATTCTCAGGCTTTGCGCCATGGCAAGCTGCCATCCCGGCGGCGGAAATGTTGTGGTACCGACTCCCTCATACGGCCAATTTGCCGCGGACGCCCAGCTTTTGGGCACCATGGTGCGCAGCGTACCGCTCGACAGCAATCATACGGTCGACCTGGCGGAGATGCTGAACCATGTGGACGCGAACACCACCGCCGTTTGTATCACCAATCCCAACAATCCCACCGGGACCGTTCTAAACGCCCCCGATCTGGAGACTTTTATTGACGCCCTGCCTTCGGGAGCAGTTACAATTGTTGATGAGGCCTATTATGAGTATATAGGCCAGCCGAATTACCCCACCGCAATTGACCTTATCCGGGCCGGTAAGAATGTCGTGGTGGTGAAAACATTCAGCAAGGTATACGGACTGGCCGGGGCAAGAATAGGCTTCGCCATCGGGCAAAATGATTTTATGGACCAGCTAAGAGCGTTCCGGTTGTATGCCACGATTTCGCGGCCGTCACTCGAGGCCGCCAAGGCAGCCCTCAACGACAACCTGCATGTAGCGGCGACGGTCGACCTTGCCAATCAGACCAAAAATTATTGTTATGCCGAATTCAATCGGATGGCTCTCTCATATATTCCCTCCGAAACCAACTTCTTCATGGTGAATGTCGGCACCAACGCCGAGCCTGTGCGGGCGGCACTGGCGAGCAGGAGAATATATGTCCGCACGGGGTGGGGCATG
>CP070742.1:0-58137 GCA_020348065.1 Candidatus Zixiibacteriota bacterium | reverse complement strand
ATTTTGAGCCTATAGAAAGTGTATATGTGGACGTATTTAGCACTCCAATACATGATATTTCTGACACAGGTGGCTATTATGTTGTCGGTTATTTGATTTCAGGAGAATACGATCTGCTGTTCTCTCACAATAACTTTCATGATACTATCTTAAGTGATATTCCTGTAACGCCCGGCGATTCAACAATATTAAATATAGTAATGAAAGTTGCCTGTAATTATATTGTCGGCGATATTAACAACTCCGGTGGATACAATGGATTGGATATTACATTCGGTGTTAATTATTTTAAGGGCGGCCAGCCGCCGACGTTTGAATGCTATTGTCCCCCGCACGGAACTTGGTTTGTGGCCGGCGACGTTAATGGCAGTTGTATATTTAATGGGCTCGATATTACATATGGTGTAAATTTCTTTAAAGGCGGCCGTGATCCGGTCGCCTGCGCGGACTGCCCTCCGGTCCCCGCTGTCACCGGGCGGAACGCCAGGAATCAGGAGTTTATTTCTTCAAAACGCCCGGCAGGTGCTTTAAGAGAAGCTACGAAGTAAAATAACGCCGAATATAAGATCCGTCAAAATAGCCCGGGGGTGAGTTCATTCGCCGCCCCCCTTTTTTAACTGATTAGCGCAAAAAAATATAATCTTTTCGGGTTTTCCCCCGTATAATCGGCTTGATGTTTATAAAGCAGGCTTTGGACTTTTGAACAGGAGAGGTAGTAATGCGAAAATTATCGATGAAATATACGATTTTTATTCTGACAATTCTTTCGGCGGTGAATTATTCTCTCGCCCAGGAAAATCCACAAAAAGAGGTTAAAACAGGCGTTATTAAGGGAATAGTCCTCGATAGCGATACCAAAACCCCCCTTATCGGTGTCTCGGTACTGGTCGAAGGGTCAAAAATCGGCGCCGCCACGAATACGGAAGGGGATTTCAGGATTAAAGATCTCCCGGTGGGATCATATACGCTCAATTTCAGTTGTATCGGCTACAGTCCGCTTGGCAAAACCGATATCATAGTCCGTCCCGGCAGAATTACCAACGTTACCGCGGAACTAAATATATCCCCCATAAAAGAAAAGGATGTTACGGTTATATCCGGCTATTTCCCAGAGGTTCAGGATCAGAATGTCAGCACCACCAATTTCTCGTCGGAGGAGATAAGGCGAGCCCCCGGGTCCGCGGGTGATGTCAGCAGGATTATGGCATCTTTACCTAGCATCGCCAAGGTCAACGATCAGCTCAACAGCCTCATTGTCAGGGGAGGAACCCCCACTGAGAACGGCTTCTACGTCGACAATATCGAGATTCCCAATATCAACCACTATCCCCTGCAGGGATCGTCCGGCGGCCCCATCGGCCTTATTAACGTCGATTTTATAGAGGATGTCGATTTTTCCGCCGGCGGTTTTTCGGTTGTTTATGGAGACCGGCTGTCATCAATAATGGATCTGAAATTCCGGGAAGGCAACAGGGAAGAGTTCGACGGTCAGATAGACATGAATTTCGCCGGTCTGGGTGTCGGGCTGGAAGGGCCTATGCCGGACAATAAAGGGTCTTACCTCTTTTCGGCGCGCCGGAGTTACCTCGATCTGCTGGTCGAGGCCATCGGCACCGGGGTGGCGCCGCGTTACAGCGATTACCAGGGCAAAATAACCGTTGATCTTTCACCGAAAAATAAGGTCTCCGCCCTCGGCATAGTGGGAGTCGATTTTATCGAATTCAATAAAGAAGACTCCGAAGACCAGGGCAACAATATTTACGGCTTTTATAAGGGTTATGAATACACGGGCGGTCTCAACTGGCAGTATTTCTGGAATAAGAATGGGTATTCCAATACCTCAATCTCTTTTCTGGGCACCAGGTTCGAAAGCGATCTTTACGAGACCAGCACAGACGTTCTGCTGGCTGAGCAGATCTCGAACGAGCAGATCGCCCAGATTAGAAACGTGAACTACTACCGCCTGAACAATACCAGCAGTATCGATTTTGGCTTAGACACAAAACTTTTCTTAAGCGATTATGAAATTTCCGTGGTGGAATATACTAATCCGGTGGGCGACACCCTGCCGCCGTTGAATTTCTTCCAGGACGCTCAAACGCCGAAGTTCGGCGGGTTTCTGAATTACCGGTTCCGTCCATTTGAGAAGTTATCCTTATCCCTCGGCGCCAGGGCCGATTATTTCGACTACAACCGGAAAACTCATTTCTCGCCCCGGCTGTCGGCGTCATATTCCTTCTCGCCCAGGACCTCGATAACCGCAGCGACGGGAATTTACAATCAGAACCTGCCTCTATCACTATTGGCCCAACGGGAGAGAAACAAAAACCTCAACGACCCGGAATCGTATCATCTCGTCCTTTCTCTGAATCATCTGCTGACCGAAAACACCAAGCTATCGGTGGAAACATATTACAAGTATTACCGCGAGTTCCCCGTCGATCCCTCGCAGCCGCAGTTCTTCGTGGTGGACGAACTGGTATATCGCGGCTTTTTCGGCAATTACGAAAACCTGACCAGCGACGGTATCGCCGTGGCCTATGGAATAGAAGCCTACGTCCAGAAAAAGCTGGTGGAGGGTTTCTACGGACTTATCGGCGGGTCATATTACAAATCACGTTATAAGGGTCTCGATGGCATCTGGAGGGATCGTGTTTACGACAACAGGCTGTTGTTCAGCGTGGAGGGAGGATACAAGCCCAACCGAAGCTGGGAGTTCTCTACGCGCTGGATTTACGCCGGGGGACCGCCTTTTACGCCTATTGACCTGGCTGCCTCGCGATTGATTAATAGAACGGTGCTCGACGGCAGCAGAGTCAACGAGTCCCGCCTTCCTGACTACCATTCTCTCAATCTCCGGGCCGACAAAAGATGGTTTTTCAAAGGCTCCAACCTGATCGCCTATGTATCCGTCTGGAACGCCTACGGCAGAAAGAATATCTCGCAGTACTACTGGAATGAGATCGAACAGGATCAAGACGTCATCTACCAGTGGAGCCTTCTGCCGGTATTCGGGATAGAGTACGAGTTTTAGGCGGGGAGCGCCGTCTTTTCTACAGGCATTAATATATATTTTCATAAATTTAGAGCTCGGACTTGACCTTTCCAAATATCCGGAGTAAATTTCAATTTATATCATGGCCTGTTTTTCCTAAATTCTTTTTAAGATCCAGGTGATTTGCGAGGGGTCGAATGCAAGCCGCAATTCAAAGAGCGAAAACCAAGGAGATAATATGAATAAGGTTAAAGCAATTTTGCTTTTGGTATTTATCTGTATGTTATTACTCACCGCCGGCTGCGGCAAGGACGACGATAACCCGGCCGCGCCGGAAAACAATGTCCCGGCCGAGCTGGTGGGAATGTGGCTCTATGAGTCCGCCACGCTTAACGGTGTTCCCTTCGGCCTGGGATTATTGCTTGGATGGGAGCCCGGTACCGTGGCGGCCCGCTTCACGGTGGGCAGCGACAGGTCCTTCCTGTATGAGGAATTGGATGCCGACAGCGCCGTGGTCTGGACCGAATGGGGAACATTCACCGTTGACGGTAATACCGCAACCATCACCAGAACTGAAAATGACGCCGGACCCATGAATCCGCCGGAGATTATGAGCGGGACCTGGACGCTTAGCGGTGATACGTTGGTCTTGACCACCTCGTACGAGGGGCTTACAGTCGTGTTGACCGCCGTAAGATATCAATTGTAGCCGGAACGGTAATACTTTAAGCTTAATTAATTGAAAAAATTGAATAAATTTTTCAATAAAGTTTTAATTTCCCTGGCATTGATTATTCTTGTTATACCGCTTTATACAGCCGCCTTCGGGGGTGTAATGAAGGGAAAAGTTGTCAATAAAACCGACGGCGAACCGCTCTGGGGCGCCGGGGTATTTATCTCCTCCAAAGATTTATCCCTGCTTGGAGGAGGTGCTGCTACCGATCGCGCCGGTTTTTATGAGATTACCGGGATACCTGCCGGATTGTATTCGATGACGGTTTCGCTGGTCGGTTTTGAATCTTTCGATACGACAGGGATTGAGATTTCAACCGGCGGGTCGGTTACCATCGACGTAGAGTTAATCCACTTACCCGTCATAATGGAACCCGTATCAGTTACGGTTTCCAGACGGCCCGAGAAGATCCTGGAAGCGCCGGCGTCTGTGAATATTATCCAATCGGATGAGATAGAGGCCCGCACGACACTTACACCTGCCGCACACATTAAAGGGATGCCCGCGGTCGATATCGCTTCAACGGGATTGAATCAGTCGAACGCGGTTATGAGAGGATTCAACAATGTTTTCTCGGGCGCCATGCTGTTCCTGGTAGACAACCGTATCGCCCGGATACCCTCGTTGCGATATAACGCCTATAATTTTATATCGACGGTTAACGAAGATATCGAGCGTATCGAACTGGTATCGGGTCCCGGTTCCGCCCTTTACGGGCCCAATTCCGCATCGGGAATTATGCATATAATTACCAAATCTTCTTTAAAATACAAAAGAACATCTTTTAGTATCGGCGGAGGCGAGAGAAATCTGTTCCTGGGATCGTTTCTCCATTCGGATAATTTCAATAACCGCGTGGGATATAAGATTTCCGGGCAGTATTATAGAGGAGACGATTGGAAATCATTTGATACCCATTACGAACCCGACTCGATCAGGCTTTTCAGGCCGACTCCTTACGGTCCGGAATACGAGAGCGAAATCCGGAAAAATACCAGGGATTTCGAAATTGAAAAAATCTCCGGCGAGGCGAGAATTGATTATCTGGTCAAAAGCGATCTATCGGTGGCGGCGAACGGCGGAGTCAACAGGTCCAGCGGTATCGAGATAACCAGCCTCGGCTCCGCTCAAGCGGTCGATTGGACCTATTATTTCGGACAGTTCCGGCTGAACTGGAAAAATCTTTTTGCCCAGGTTTATCTGAATGCCAGCGACGCCGGAGATTCATATCTGTTACGTACCGGGCAGTTAATTGTCGATAAATCCAGATTCTGGTCGGGACAGGTCCAGCACAATTTCAGAGCCGCTGATAGAATAAACTTTATTTATGGGTTCGATTCCTTTTTTACCCGTCCCAATACCGAGTATACCTTAAACGGCCGAAATGAGGATAAGGACAATGTCAACGAATACGGAATTTATCTCCAGACCGAATTTAAGCTTTCCCGAAAACTCAAATTTATCGAGGCCGCACGGCTCGATCTGCATAACCGTCTGGACGGCCTTATTTTCTCGCCCCGATCCGCCGTGACATATCAGCCCGACAATGATAATAATTTCAGGTTGACCTATAACCGCGCCTATTCGACTCCCTATAATACCAATTTTTGCCTGGATATTCTTCAGGCCGAAGATCCTTTTGGAATAGGAAACGCCCTGGAGCCTTTCGTAGGATTCAATCCTGGTATCGACGTTCGAGTTCAGGGCGTCCCGGAAAACGGTTTTCACTGGAGTGTCAATTCCAATGGTCCCCGATTCCGGTCATCATTTGCCCCTCTCGATCCGCGGGGAATCGGCGAGAGTGATTTTATTGATTTCAACGACCCGGTTTTCACCAATGTTATGTGGAATACCGGCCGGGACTTAATAATCGCCGGCTTCGCCGATTTACTCACTCAACTGGAACTGCCGCCGGGGACTATTGATTCTCTGATAAACTCGATCCAGGCGGTCGCGCCGGATACAGTTTCCGGAGTCAACAATGCCTTGATGACCTTTAATCCTAATACAAGCTCTTTTGAGCCCACCGGCGTTGATCAGATAACCGATATAAATCCCCTGGAACCATCCTATACGAATACTCTTGAATTTGGATATAAAGGTAAATTTTCGGATCGATTCAAAATAGCCCTTGATTTATATTATACCAATAGAAACAATTTTATCAGCCCCCTGGTGATAGAGACCCCCAACGTCTTTCTCGATCAGGCGACTTTAGAGGATTACCTCGCGGGCGAATTCGGGTCGGCTCTTGCCGATTCAGCCAATATCGAACATTCCGCTATATTGGAGTTGCTCGATCAGCCGCAATATGGCGGTAATGGGAATGGTTCCCCGGTGGATGAACTAACTAATATTTTTTCTTATGGGGCAGCCCGGATTCCTTTTGGAACTGTTACGCCGGTTGAGGCCTATGATCCGGAGGACGTCCTGGTTACCTTCAGGAATTTCGGAAACGTTTCCCTTTATGGACTCGATTTCTCGATCAGTTTCGACCTGAACCAAAATTGGAGTCTGGGAGGGAATTATTCCTATCTATCGAAAAATATATTCAAGAAATCGGAAAACCTTATACATGATATCCTGCTTAATACACCCCGGAATAAAGCTGCAGTTTTTTTACAATATAATAACGAAAGAATCGGTTTCGGTTCGTTTACGCAGGTAAAATATGTCGATGCTTTCGATATGTACGGACCTTTTCTGGGAACCCGGGTAAATTCTTTCATAATATTGGATCAGAATTTTCTGATATCAATTTCCAAAAATACCCGTTTAACGCTCACGGTTCAGAATATTCTCGATAACAGGCATATCGAATTCGTAGGAGCCCCCGAACTGGGACGGCTGGCTATTTTACGGATAACACATTCATTTTAAAGTTGTTTTTATTCAGCAGGTTACATAAAAATTCATAATAGCCCGTCACATTTTTAAAACCTCCGTTCGATATTTTCGTATAGACTAATAAACAGGGAGCGCCCGGCGCTCCGAAAAGGTTGGTCGCCATTGAAACTAGCCGATTACTTAATTAAGCATAATCTCTTTCTAACCAATAATTTTTTCCGGAGGAATGAGATGGAGAGAAGTGGTGATAATGGTTACAGAAGGTATGTCTCTTTGACAATACCTGTTATTATCCTCATCTTAACGATAGGCGGATTTGCAAAAGGTACCTTTCAACCCGTTTATAATCCCACTCTTGAAGTTAATAAAGCGATTGACAGGATACAGATCGACGGTGAACTGGATGATCCGGGATGGGCCGACGCCAGCCGCGCCGATAACTTCGTGGAACGATCCCCGGGCGATATGACCGAACCGGAAGTGGAAACCGAGGCCCTCATTACTTATGATGAAAAATATCTGTATGTGGCTTTTAAATGTCACGATGATCCAGCCACCATAAGAGCTACCATGTGCCAGCGGGATCAATTCTATAGTGATGACGCGGTATCCCTGCTTCTGGATACCTACGGCGACGCTGCCTGGGCATATGAATTTTTAGTGAATCCGTACGGCGTTCAAAAAGATTACCTGTGGTCACGGGTACACGGAGAGGATATGGGATTCGACCTTATCTGGGAATCAGCGGCCCGAATCACCGATTTTGGATACCAGGTTGAAATGGCAATCCCGTTTGAAAGCCTGCGTTTCCCGAATTCAGATGCTCAAACCTGGAAAATGGATTTCGGGAGGAACCGGCCCCGGGAAAGCTATACGCAATACTCCTGGGCGGCCTACAATCGCGACGAGCAATGCTGGCCGTGCCAGTGGGGTACTGTTAACGGTATTAAAAATGTCCGTCCCGGAAAGGGTCTTGAACTTCTGCCCACCTTTGTGGGCCATCAAACCAGCCGGATGTCGGATTTTAACAATCCGGAATCGCCCTTGGATGATGGAAGATTTAAAAAAGAACTATCGATCGGAGGAAAATACTCGTTGTCGTCCAGCATGACATTGGAAGGAACCTACAATCCCGATTTCAGCCAGATCGAGTCGGATGCCGCGCAGATCGATGTTAACACCACCGTCGCCCTGTTTTATCCTGAAAGGAGACCGTTTTTCCAGGAAGGAAGCGATATTTTCAGGACCATATTCAATTCGTTTTATACAAGGACTGTAAACGATCCTCAATTCGCGGTAAAGCTGACGGGCAGGACGAATCGTATGAACATAGGGTTTTTATCCGCCCTCGATGAAAATACGCCCTATATAATTCCTCTGGACGATAGAAGCATCATAGTGAATTCGGGGAAAAGCTACGTAAACGTCATTAGAGTCTCCAGCGCATTTGGTAACGATCATCACCTTGGATTCATCCTTACCGACAGAAGATTCGAAGACAACTTTTCCGGTGACGGCGGATCCGGTTTTATAGCCGGTATCGATGGCGATATCAGATTGTCGCAGAATTACAGCATTGTGGGTCAATATATAACCAGCTACACTAAAGAGCCGGAGGATACAACGATCACCTCCGGGCTTGAGGATATATTGTTTGATAAAGACAGATATACCGCCGCGTTTAACGGCGAGTCTTATTCCGGCGACGCGTTTATCGCTCAGTTCAGACGGCGCGCCCGTAACTGGAATTTTACCTTGGATTACAACCAGGTCGCCCCCGCGTACAGAACCGAGACCGGCTATGATCCCTGGAATGACTACAGGAATTTTTCCGTATATTCAAATTACAATTTTCGGATTGATGAGGGCATGTTTGAAATGGTAACACCCCAAATTTATACCGAAAGGAGATGGAATTTCGACAATGAGAAAAAATGGAATAGTTATAATTTCAGCGTCGATAGCCATTTGAGATTGGCCCAAACCTACTTTTACGCCGAGGTTGGATCCGGCTCCGAATTCTGGAACGGTGTGGATTACCAAAATCTCTGGGGATATGAACTTAATATCGGAAGCCGTCTGAATGATAAAATAGGGTATGGTATATATTTCGGTCAGGAAAGAAATATTGCCCGATGGCTGAATACCAAAGGCATCGAAACTGAGATATACGCCGACGTGAATTTGAAACCGACTGACAGGCTTATTATAGAACCGAATCTGAGTTACTCCAGAAGCACCGACGCTAATACTGGCGAAGAACTTTATAGCGGATATATTACCAGAACCAGAATTCAGTACCAGGCCAACCGTGAACTCTCATTGAGATTTGTGATCCAGTACAACGATTTCAACCAAAAATGGGAGTTCGATCCGCTTTTGACATACAGGCTGAGTTCGTTTTCGGTATTCTATGCCGGATCGACGTACGATTACGACAAATTTGAAATAAATCCGTTAACGCCGGAAAGGTATACCGACTGGAGAATGAGCTCCAGGCAATATTTCATGAAACTTCAATACATGTTTCGAATTTGAAAAATCCTCCCCCCCTGGGCTTACTGATTGCGGGGAGGATTTTTAGATCTTCCCCGCATATTTTTGTTTACAAGACCGCGAATAATTGACTATTCTATCTCTATATTTCTTACTTAAGGGGGTAGGAGATTATGAAGAAATTTTTTCGGTTTGAGAAGCTGGGCACCAATTATAGATCAGAAACCATCGGCGGTATATCGACCTTTGTCACCATGGCTTACATTGTGATAGTAAATCCGGCGATTTTATCGAAAGGCGGTTTTCCTCATGAAGCCTCGGTAACAGCTACCATAATCGCTGCCTTTATCGGGACGATAATGATGGCTCTTTACGCCCGAAGACCGTTCGCCATCGCTCCATATATGGGGGAGAACGCGTTTTTGGCGTTTACCGTTTGTTTGGCAATGGGATATAATTGGCAAACCGCGCTGGGGGCTGTGTTCTGGGGAGGGGTCATTTTCGTATTAATCACCGTTTTGAAAATCAGAAGCTGGATCGCCGGAGCCATCCCGGACAGTCTGAAAATCAGTTTCGCCGCCGGGATCGGGCTTTTCATAATGTTTATCGGTTTGAATGTCTCCGGAATCGTCCGGCTGGGAGTTCCGGATGCCCCGGTGAAAATCGGAAGCCTGTCGTCTGCCGGGCCGTTATTGGGTGTGATTTGTATAGTATTAATTGCTCTATTGATGATTAAAAAAATCCCCGGTGCGATAATAATAGGTATTCTGGTTACATCGCTTATCGCCTTTATTTCAGGAGCCGCCCATTGGCCGTCAGAGATAATTTCCGCGCCGCCGTCTCTGGAGCCGCTTCTTTTCAAACTCGATATATTGGGCGCTTTGAGCCTCGATTTTCTTCCCGTATTACTTGTCGTTTTCATACTCGATTTCGTGGATACCATGGGCACGCTGATCGGGGTGTCGGCGCGGGCAAATCTCCTCGATGCAAACCGTAACCTGCCCGAGATAGAGAAGCCGATGCTGGCGGACGCCGTCGCCACCGTAACCGGCGCCCTCGCCGGAACCAGCACTACCGGCACTTTCATAGAATCAGCGGCCGGTATCGAGGCGGGCGCCAAAAGCGGATTTGCGTCCCTGGTTACGGCGTTAATGTTTTTATTATGCCTGTTTTTCGCTCCCCTTTTCGTGGCGGTTCCGGCGTTCGCCTACGGTCCGGCATTGGTTATTGTCGGATTTATTATGCTGTCATCGTTAAAAGACTTCCCCTTCAACGATTACACCGAACTGTTTCCCGCGGCAGCGACCATAGGCTTTATGAGTTTCACGTTTAATCTCGGCTTCGGCATCGCGGCCGGTTTCGTATTTTACCCGATTTTAAAGATCATTTCGGGCAGAACGAAAGAAATCTCAGCCGGCATATGGGTACTTTTCGGGATATCGCTTTTGCTTTTTATAATATATCCCTATGACAAGATATGATTTTGGCTTTAAACAAGCGGACATCAAGTTTCAGGCAAACGAATGTTCCAAAATGAAAATAGTAATGACGGCGCAAAATCAAAACACAAAGACAGTCGTTTTTCATTTATAATACTTCCTGGGGACACCGATCCATCTATGAGTATTATTTAAATACTCCCCGTAGGCGTTGCCGTATCTTTTAAGACAGTATCTTTCTTCGATAAGCGCCTCTTGATAAAAGCATAAAGCCATAATTATACTGAGAAATATAAATGGCAGTGATACGGTAGCGATACCAGAACTTAGACAGATTAAAAAAGTAGCCAAATACATTGGATGTCGTGAAAAGTTATATGCACCTTTTGTAATAGGGTGATCTGCGGGTGCGGTAACGAAGTTAAATGTGGCTACCGCCATTAACGCCAAGCCAATAATAAAAACAGATAGGCCAATATAAAACCAGATAGCGCCAATTTTAAAAGGCAAAAAAACAGAATATCCCATGGCTAAAAACCAGGTAAAACTGGCGATGACGCTCACGGATCTCTCGAATTTGTTTCGTCTTGCATCTTTGGGGATGTGACTTCTTTCCCATAGGCGCTTATCTATAAACATGATAGCCAGCATCTGTAGTATAAAGACGCTCATGAATATCCAGGCGTTCCATATACCTATTTTGAAAGCTACTGGTATTAAAGACATTCTTTACCTCTCTAATATTTTTAAATTAGATTTACACTTTACGGCCTCGGCATCAAGAGTATACATTCCAATTAAATAGGTCCATTCTTTTGCCAGGCATTTTGTAAGAAATATTCTCAAATTGTATCATTTATTTTTTATTATTTCCCTCCCTCTTTCGGTTATCTCATAATAGGTATGATTTCTATGCTTGATCCATTTATTATCCACGATATTTTTCCTGTATTGAATCATTCGCGGCTGTACTCTGGCAAGAAGTTTCAGATCCCTTAATTTCCGGTGTCTCTTAAAGACCGTGGCCCTGTCGATATTGAGACATTTCGCTACCGCGGCGGCGTAATCGACTCCCATTTCGGCGTGATGTTTTAATATTCTGATATCGGTATCATCCACTTCACTATGTACCGGATCATCCTCCGCATCATTTGCGGATTCTGTCTTGATTACCTCATTCCAGTTCAAGTTTACCAGTCTTTCCGGTTGAATCGATTTCAGGTTATGGCAGCCCTTTTTATGCACCGAAATTATCCCGCTCTCCGGCTTCAAAAAACCCGTTATTTTATCATGCGGTAGGGGATTGCAGCACAGCGCCAGGCGGTAATCCTCGTTGATGCCGATATTTTCAATCATATAATAATATAAAATTCATTTTGATATCTGACAACTTTTTTGACGTAATCTGTTTTAAGGCAATAGATTTAAATGTCTTGAATTATACTATGGGATTTCTATATATTTAGAAACCTTTTTGGAGGTGGATTGGATAAAAGAAAAGAGATCTGTAAACTCACTCAATACGTCGCCTGCGCCGGTTGAGCTGCCAAATTCAGCAAAAATGATTTGGCCCAGGTCCTGGGCGACGTAGGCGAACAGAATTTCGATAACGTATTGGTCGGCACAAAGTTGTATGACGATGCCGGGGTTGTAAAGGTATCCGACGATCTGGCCCTGGTTACAACCGTCGACTTTTTTCCTCCGGTTGTGGATGATCCTTACGATTTCGGGGCTATCGCAGCCGCCAACTCCCTTTCGGACATTTACGCCATGGGGGCGAAACCTGTATCTGCACTCAACATAGTGGGATTTCCGGAAAAAAATATCGAGAAATCTGTGTTGAACGAAATAATAAAAGGTGGATTGCATACCGCCAGAAGGGCGGGCATGCCCATTGTGGGAGGCCATACCTTGAAAGCTCCGGAGCCTTTTTACGGGCTTTCCATTACCGGCTCAATCCACCCGTATAGAATCCTGACCAACGCCAACGCTCAAAAAGGCGATATCCTCTATCTTACAAAACCCCTGGGAACCGGGTTGATCACCACCGCCGCGAAAAATGGTAAAGCCGAGGAGGATATAATCCGGCATGCAGTTGCCATAATGAAAGAATTAAATAAAGAAGCCTCAGAGGCGATTTCGGTTGTTTGTTCGATAAATCCGAGCTACAATTGCGCGGTTACGGATATTACCGGTTACGGCCTGTTGGGGCATTTGCTGGAGATGCTGGCGGCGTCGGGCAAATCGGCGATTGTCGATTATTCGAAAGTCCCGCTGATGCCCGGGGTGATTAAGCTTGCCAAACTCGATCTTTTCCCCGGCGGAAGCCGTGCCAATCTTCAGAACGCCGAAGCCGATATTTTGTGGGACGGTGGATTCGAGCAATATGAGAAGCTTATTATTTCCGACGCTCAAACGTCGGGAGGTTTGCTGATTTCGATTAAATCCGAGCTTGCTCAAAACCTGGAATCCGAGATGAATAAACGTAAGCAGAATTTCGCCGTAATAGGCGAGGTGATTGAAAGAGAAAAATGGCTGGCAAAAATGGTAAAAAGCTAAAACTCTCCGAATTCCCTTCGATTTCCTCTGTTCTGGAATCGGACAAGCTAAAACCGCTCATCGAGAAATGGTCTTTTCCGTTCATATCGGCGGAAGTCAAAGCAATTGCCGCCAACATGAAAAAACAAACGGTCAGGAAAAATGTTTTACCCGGTCTGGATGACATCGTCTCCGAGGTCTTGGCCTTATTCCGTCAGTATGAGAACGACCTGATTAAGCCGGTCGTAAACGGGACGGGAGTAATTCTACATACAAATCTGGGCCGGGCTCCCATAGGGCGCGAGTATTATGACCGGATGAAAGATATAGCCTGCGGTTATTCCAATCTCGAGTTTGATATAAATTCCAATAAAAGGTCGAAACGCGGCACGATGGTGGGGCGCATGCTGGCGGCTTATTGCGGCGCCGAAGCTGGGATGATGGTGAATAATAATGCCTCCAGCGTCTATATGATTGTGGCGAATTTGGCGGGTGGAAGGGATGTGGTCATATCCAGGGGTCAACTTGTTCAGATCGGGGGAGGATTCCGAATACCGGATATTATAGAGAGATCGGGAGCGAATCTAAAAGAAATCGGCACCACCAATAAGACGACAATTTCGGATTATAATAAAGCCATAAACAAAAATACCGCTTTGATCTTGATCGTTCATAAAAGCAATTTTATACAGAGAGGTTTTACCGAGGAGCCCGAACCATCGAGAATAGTCGAACTGGCCAGGAAAAAGAAAATTCCCGTATGCTTCGATCTCGGTTCGGGTTTGCCTGCTCTGGATAATTTAAAATTGCCCGAAAGCGAACCGGACATAATACGCGCCGTAAGAACCGGCGCCGATCTGGTTTGTTTTTCAGGCGATAAATTACTGGGAGGACCTCAGGCGGGATTGATAGTGGGCAGGAAAAAATATATCTCCTCTCTGCGAAAAGACCCGCTGTACAGGGTTGTTCGTCCCGACAAACTGACTATCGGCTTGATGGAAAATACGTTGCTCGGATATATGACCGGAAAGGATTGGAATCCCTGCTGGGAGCTGGCGGCTATTTCGCCGGAGTCGTTAAAAAACCGAGCCGAATCTATTGCCGGTGAAATAAACAATAGCAATGTAGTGGCCTGCTCTCTGAAAAGCTCTTTCGGCGGAGGATCTCTTCCGGAATACGAATATGACAGCTATGGTATTAAGATTAGCGGTAAGCCGACATCGATATCATCGAAATTGCGTTCATATTCCCCACCGGTAATCGCGCGATCCGGCTCGTCGGGCGTATTAATAGATTTGAGAACTGTTTTCCCCGATCAGGATATAATATTAGCTGAAGCCATAAAAACATGTTTGTAGTCGGAACAGCCGGCCATATCGATCATGGGAAGTCGGCGTTAGTTCAAAAAATGACCGGTATCGACCCGGATCGTTTGCCCGAAGAAAAAGTACGAGGTATGACCATAGATCTCGGTTTCGCCTGGGCGATTTTACCCTCCGGGAGATCCATTGGGATTGTTGACGTTCCCGGCCACGAGCGTTTCGTAAAAAATATGGTGGCCGGCGTGGGAGGTATTGACGCAGTCATCCTGGTTATTGCGGCAGACGACGGCTGGATGCCCCAGACCGAAGAGCATTTTCATATCATTGAATTGCTTGAGGTGAAAACCGGTATCGTGGCGTTGACCAAGAAAGATCTTGTTGATGAGGAGATGATCGAACTGCAGATTGACGATATCCGGGAACATCTCAAGGGAAGTTTTCTTGAAAACAGCCCGATCGTGCCGGTATCGGGGATCACGGGCGACGGTCTTCCCGATATCATGAACTCTCTCGATTCTGTTTTAACCGAAAATATCAAAAGATCCGACATCGATGCGGCCCGTCTGTTTATAGACCGAAGATTCACCATTCAGGGCATGGGAACGGTAGTGACCGGGACTTTGCTGGAAGGCCGGCTTTCCCCGGATCAGAATATAGAGATACTACCCACCGGCCTGAAAACGAGAATTCGAAACCTCCAGACTCATAAGGAAAGCATAAAACAGGCGGAACCGGGTAGCAGGGTAGCGGTAAATCTCGTAGGAGTTGAAAAGCTCGAGGTCAGTAGAGGCGATGCTATCTGTAAAATTGGCACCGTTATTCCTACGGATAAAATAGCCGCCGAGATTTCGATTCTGGAGAAGTCGAAATTTCCCTTAAAGAGTGGTTTCGAGTTATCTTTCATGCTTGGAACCACGGATGTCTGCGGCCGTGTATATCTTATCGAAACCGATGTATTGAAGCCCGGCGAGAAATCCTTCGCCAGGATACATCTGAAATCGCCGTTGGCGGCGAAAATCGGCGATAAATTTATTTTAAGAAGAATCAGCCCCCAGGATACTATCGGCGGAGGAGTTGTTCTCGACACGGAAGTGATTATGGGCCGAAAAGCTAAGACTAAGCAACTGGAAGTCCTGGAAATAAGGAGGAATATCTCTCCGGAATCAATAATTCAATCGGAGTTTATAAAAAGCGAAAAAGTGTCTTATGAAAAACTATCGAAAAATATTCCTTTCGATAAAAACGACCTGGATTCGGCGTTGAAAAAACTCTCCGACAACAAAAAAATAATGATTGTCGGCGATAGTATTATATCGACGCAGTTTCTGGAAAAATATGCCGGGCCCGCCAGGGAAATTCTTGAAAAAGACCATGAACTGCGTCCCTGGGCCGACGGTGTTGAACCCGGGATACTGGCCAAGAAATTGAAACTGAAACCGGAGAAACTCCCGGACTTGATAGATTTTCTTGTCGAAAACAACATTGCCGTATCTGGGAGAGGCTGCCTGCGACTGCCGGAACACAAAGCCGAACTTAAGCCGGAGCAACAGGTTCTCAAAGGGAGACTTGTGGCCAGGCTCTCGGCCAGCCCCCTGGCAGGTCCTACACGGAAAGACCTGATAGAGGAGGATCCCGGTTATGAAGTCGTCCTAAATTTCCTCCGGGATCGAAAGGAAATTATAGAACTTAAAGGAGGAATACTCCTTACCGAAAAGGATTTCAATCAGATCGTTATTAAAGTTGCCGCTTTCCTGAGAGAGGCAAAAAAGGCGACCGCCTCTGATATTAAAGGTCATCTGAAATCGAGCAGAAAATATATTATCCCGCTTCTGGAAAAACTCGACCAAATGGCCGTGACTGTTAGAGACGGCGATTATAGAAAATTGAAGAACTAATTCCCGCATATGCAAAATAAAAAAATCTTCATAAACGGCGATTTCTATTTGGTCCGGCCTGGCGGGAAAAGGGCGCAGGCGGTGGCGGTTGAGAATGGAATAATAAATGCTATAGGAACAAACAGGGATATCAGCCATCTATGGCGGCGGGGCTATAAAAAGTATGATCTGCAAAAGAAATTCGTTCTCCCCGCCTTTAATGACGCCCATCTGCATTTGGCGGCTGTTGGTAATTTTTCCAAACAGGTTGATCTGGACGGCGTGGATTCCCTCCACAGCGCTGTCTCAATTATAAAAAAAGCCGCCGCCAAACTGAAACCGGGCCAGTGGCTGAAGGGCAGAGGCTGGAATAAAAATCTCTGGGGAGGCGAATTTCCGGATAAAAACGTCCTCGATAAAATTACCGATAATCCAGTCGCCCTGGATAGCAAGGATTGGCATCTGCTATGGGTGAATTCGGCCGCGTTAAGCTGCTGTAATATAAACAGGGATACTCCCGATCCTCCCGGTGGCGTAATAGAAAAAGACGATACGGGCGAACCGACAGGGATTCTAAAGGAGCAGGCGGTGAAAATCGTTTACGATCGCATGCCCCCGCTTTCTTACAATGATAAGATAGATTCGATAACCGAAGCGCAGAAAAAGTTATTAAAATTGGGAATCGCGGGTGTGGGAGATTTCGATACCTGGCCGACTGTAATATCGGAGCTTTCAGAACTGGAAAAAAGCTGCAGGCTGAAATTACGCATTTGTAAGATGATTTATGACAATGACTTCGACGAAGCCGTCCGTTCTGGATTTCGGACGGGCAAAGGAAGCGAACATTTCAGGATGGGACACTTGAAACTTTTCTCAGACGGCGCTCTCGGCTCGCAAACCGCTTTAATGTTTAATCCTTACAGGGATTCTAAAAACAATTATGGTGTTGAAACACTGACTCAGAATCAGATGGAAGAGTTTATCGCCGGGGCGGTAAAAAACGGTATCTCGGTCGCGATTCACGCCATAGGCGACAAAGCTAACTTTCAAAGTCTCAACGCGTTAGGCAAATACTCCGGGGCTTTTGCGAAAGCTGGCCTGATCCCCAGAATCGAGCATGCCCAGATTTTGCGAAAGAAAGATGTCGGATTATTCAGGAAATTCGGCATAACAGTGTCTGTCCAGCCGATCCATGCCACGTCCGATCGGGATGTGGCAGATAAGTATTGGGGCAAAAGGGCGCGTTACGCTTACGCTTTCCGCTCTATGCTGGAGTCGGGAGCAAATCTCGCATTTGGCTCCGATGCCCCCATAGAAAATGCCGACCCCATAGCCGGGATTCACGCCGCCGTCGCCCGCAAGAGAGCAAACGATGATCGACCTTCTTGGTATCCGGAGGAGAAAATCCCGGTTACCAAGGCTATTGAAGCCTACACTATCGGTTCGGCCGGGGCGTGCTGTTTTGATGATATTGCCGGAAGTATAGAGATAGGCAAACGGGCCGATTTCGCGGTTCTCTCCGATGACATAGTGAGGATGAAACCGAGCGATGTTTATAAGGCCGAAACTCTTGCCGCTATAATCGACGGGGAATTCGTTTATGGTAAAGGCAATATTCTGTGGTAATTTAATCTCACTATAAAATTTGAGTATTTATGAGCTAATATTTCATTTTTAATGAATAATCTGATGTCCTTATGGGTATAATATTTATAAGGAGGATTTATGGCTAAAAAACTTTACCGTTCTATCGAGGATTCCAAAATAGCGGGTGTTTGCGCCGGGATCGCGGAATATTTCAATATAGATCCGACTATAGTGCGGCTTCTGGCGATTTTTCTTTTATTTGCCTGGCTCTCCAGCGCTATAGCATATGTTATTGCCTGGATTATCGTACCCAAAGCGCCCCGGGCGGAGGCCGCCGTCTAAAATTCCAAAAAGTAATTTCAATAAAATAAATCGTTATCAGTTGACAAAACCTGGATTTACGGAAATATTATTTTTACCATGGCTGAATCGAGCGTAATTCAAGTTCGGTCTTCGCTTGTTATTGAGGATGACGGCAGTATCGATCTCGATATCCTTCATCAGATGATCGAGACCGGTTTTAACGCGATTTCGGAGTCAAACGATTATGGAGATTATTTACAGTCGATATTTAGTTCCGGCGATGTCATCGGCCTGAAAGTAAACGGCCTTGCGGGTCCTGCAATGTCGACCCGGGCCGAGGTTGTCAACACTCTTTCCAATTTACTTGATGAAATCGGCAGACCGCGCAAAAAACATCTAATCTGGGATAGATTTGATCGGGAATTATCCGCACTGGGATTCGCTCTTAATACCGGCGGCGGCGGACCGCTTTGTTTCGGGACCGATCATCGCGGCGTCGGCTATTCGAATTCCCTCGTATCGCGGGGAAAAGTGGGAGGGCTTTTGAGCAGGGTTCTTGTCGATTACTGTGATGCCATCATAAATATCCCGGTTTTAAAGGATCATGGAATCGCGGGCGTAACCTGCGCCTTGAAAAATCATTACGGAAGCATTCATAACCCCAATAAATACCATGACAGCGCCTGCGACCCCTATATTGCTGATCTGAACAGCCTGGAACAGATCAGGTCAAAACAGCGTTTGATAGTTGTGGACGCATTGAAAGTTCAATTTCACGGCGGACCGGCATACCATCCCCGCTGGGCGGCGGATTACGGCGGAATTTTAATCGGCACGGATCCCGTGGCTATTGACGCGGTGGGCTATAAGATAATAGAGGATTTGAGAAAAACTGCCGGGCTGGAAACATTGAAGGGTACCAGAAGGGAACCGATATATATAAAAACGGCTGGTAAATACGGTCTGGGAGCGGCCGAATTGGAAAAAATTGATTTTGTTAAGTTGAATGTGTGATCTGGAAAATAAGTAAGGGAAAAAAATGAAAATTTTCAGAAATTCGCTTTTTATTATATCACTGATTATTATGGCCTGCGGCGGCGCCGCCAGAAATGATGGCGGTCAAATAGCTGAGACCGAACCGGATTCCTATGCTTCCTACCGGGCGTATGATTATTTTGTAAAGGGCGATCTGTATGAGCAATCCGGCAGCCTTACGGAAGCCGCCGAAATGTATCGCAAAGCGCTCATATACGATCCTTCGTCCCTCGAAATCCGCCGAACGCTATCGAGTGTTTATTTAAAATTGGGGAGGTTTAATGAAGCCGCGGTATTGCGCTCGGAAATCAAGGATAAATCGGCCGAGGACTATAATTTTATAGGCAATTGCCTTCAATATACCAAGGATTTCAGCGGAGCGGCGGATTTTTACAAGCGTTCTCTGGAGTTGGATTCCACCCAGTATATGCCCAGAAGATACCTTGCCGTTCTATTACAGACGCTCGGGAACTATAACGAAGCCGAGAAACATTACCGGGCGGCGGTACATTATTCTCCCGACAAAAAGGGAAGTCTTCTCGATCTCGGCGCATTTTATATGAAAGCAAAAAAATATGATAAAGCCATCGATGCATTTTCAGAGGCTCAGAATGAAAAGGATACCGATATCAGGGTCTTGGCCAATCTGGCGGGGGCCATGATGGCCAAGGGGGATACTTCGCGCGCGGACAGCCTGTATCAAAAAACCATGAAGGATAATTGGGATGACCCCGTAATTTTGCAGGCGCTTCTTCCGCTATTTTTCTCCATTAATAATATCGAATACGCCGAGAAGGTTGCCGGGAGGATCGCGGAACATTATACCGACGATCCTGATATCTTAAGACGTTATGCGTTTATTTTGTTTGGAAATCAAAAATTCGCCGAGGCCGAATCGCTTTTGATACGTATCGACGAAAAAGGTTTTGCAGATTCCGATGTATATTATTACCTGGGCCGTTTAAAGCAATTCGATGAGGAGTACGATTTATCTGAGGATTACTTTCGTAAAGCCTTGGCCCTCGAGGACTCCCTTTCGGACGCCTGGATAAATATGGCGCTCTCGGTGGACCGGCTGGGTCGATATGAAGAATCGCTGGGGATTATGAAAAGCGCTCTCGAAAAAGTGCCCGCTGACAATATTGAAATACTTTTTTATACTTCCTTGATTCATTCCCGAAATGAAAAGCATGATCTCGCGCGGGACGGCTACTCCAGGCTTCTCGAATCGAATCCCGATAATATCCAGTTCAGGTTCAACCTGGCGGCCGCCTGTGAACGATTGGGTGATTTTGATATGGCCGAAAAACATTTCAAAAAAATACTGGAAGTCGATCCCGACAACGCTCTTACTTTGAATTATCTCGGATATATGTACGCGGATAAAGGCATAAATCTTGACGAAGCCATACGGATGATTGAGAAAGCGCTCACGATTGAACCCGATAACGGGGCTTTCCTTGACAGCTATGCCTGGGTTTTGTATAAACTGGGAAGATATGAAGAGGCCATTATCCCGATGAAGAGCGCCATTGAAAGTGAGCAGGACGACGCTATATTGTACGATCATCAGGGCGATATATACGCGGCGCTCAATCAGATTGATAAAGCTGTTGAAAGCTGGGGAAATGCCCTGAAGCTTGATCCCGATAATGACGAGATACGTGCGAAGATAAATAATCGGTGAGTATTTTTTTTCGAATACTTCTGTCTTCATTAGCCATCCTGATTTTATTTTCATGTGCGGTAAAAGAAGCTCCTTCCGGCGGTCCCGAGGATACGGCGAAACCGACCATAATCGGCGTGATACCTGAACCCCGAAGCATTAATATCCCGCCTGATACGAAATTTCATATTCTTTTTTCGAAGCCAATGAACCGGGAAAAAACCATAAGCGCCGTTTTCTTATCGCCGGTCTTCTGGGATTATCCCGCATATAAATGGAACGGCAGGGAGCTGATCGTATCCCCTCCCGAAAACCTTGAAAAAGATAAAACTTACGTCTTGACAATCGGCGCGGATGCTACAGATCATCACGGAAACCGGATGGGCACCTCATATAGCTTCGCATTCTCCACGGGCGGCGCCATTGACAGCGGTTCCATTTCGGGTTCGATTTACCTGGAGAAAGAGAGGCCGACGGCATACGATATCTGGGCTTACTCCCTTGAGGATACAGCTTCCGCTCTATTTTTGAAGGATATACCGGATTATGCCACCCAGGTAGATTCTACGTATGAATTTGAAATTGAAAACATCTCATTCGGCAATTACGTTATTGTGGTTATCGACGATAGAAATAATGATCTTTTCTGGGACCCGACCTCGGAATCCATCGGCCTGCCGCCTGCCATCATAAGACTCGAGAGCGGAGAGAGTTCTAACGGTTTCGTATTAAAGCCCGAAAGGCGCGATACTATTCCGGCCGAAATCTCACGGGTCAGGACAATAGATAACCGGAAAATAACGGTTGAGCTGTCTCAGCCGATTCCGGATGAGATGAAACTCGATACCGCCCGTTTTTATATTACAGCTTCTGATTCGACTTTCCTGGCAATTGAAGGAGCTTATATAGGCGGGGAAGGGAAATTGGTATTCGAGACGGAAGCCCAGGAAGCCGGAAAAAGCTACCGGCTCAAGCCCAGAGAGTTTTTTTCTTTGTGGGGAAACAGCTTTGATACCTCGGGCGCTCGTTTTACCGGCAGCCCGGAAATCGACACAACCGGCCCGGAATTGCTAACCACGGTACCTTCAGACGGTTCCCATACTACTTATCGGAACGACCACATAGAGATGGTTTTTTCTGAAAGAATAAGGACTCTGGGGTTTGTAAATTCGGTATCTGTGATTGCAGATTCATCGGATACATTAAATTTTATTCCGCGTTGGGTTTATCCAAACCGCATACATCTGAATTTCCGGACCGGTATCCCCAGAGAAAAAGAAATCGAGGTACGCCTTGATCCCGGAAAGATATATGATGTTGGCGGCAATCCCATGAAAGACAGCACATTATCCTTTCGGTTCAGAATGGCGCCTGCCGATACTGTCGGCTCGGTAAGTATCGAAACCGGAAAACCCGGGAATATGATCGGTGAATTATATTCCAAAGGAACCGGGAAAGAATCCTTCTCTACAAATGCGGATGAAAACGGCGTTTTTAACTTCAACTCCGTACTGCCGGGGACCTATTATTTCAGATATTTTGATGACGCCGACAGTAATGGTATCTGGACGCCGGGAGTGATAAATCCCTTCGTGACCGCGGAATGGTTTTTTTATCATAGAGATTCTATCGATGTTCGGGCGAGGTGGACCACCGATCTCGGTCAGATAGACTGATTTCGCAGGTTTCGAAAAAAGTTGACACGGCCGCTGCTTGTGGTATCTTTCAAGAATGCTTCGAATACGGGCGCGCCTATCGATTCTAAAGAAGGCGGTTTTTTTAGGGGTCTTTATAGTAATTTCCAGCGGAGTTCATGCGCAGGATATCCCCAAAATTCCAGATATAATTTTGACCGAGGAAATCCTGGACGTTACCGACAGCCTTTCCGGCTCAATCGTTGCGGCAGTCGATACCCACAGAATCGGTTTCACCACCACCATAACCCCTTTAAGCGATTCGGCTATAATCTGGGTTACATTTCCCGCGGGCTTCGATATTACAGGAATCTCCGAAATAAATTATTTTGATGATGATGGTTCCAATAACGGCAATGAGCCCCAGGTGTCGTCCTGGGATAATCTTGGCCAGACCCTTAAGAGCTATTTCTCCTCGGGAAGCCAGCCGGCCGTGGCCGGATCCCGAATATCAATTGAAATATGCGAAATTATAAACCGGACCGTCACCGGCGATAATACTGTAAATGTCTTCGCTACAGATTCTCTGGATAATATTACCCATGGCCCCGACGTTTCGGCCCCGTTTACGCTTCTGCCGGATGAACTGGATCACATTATAATATTTCCCGAATCGGATACTTCCGTCGCCGCCGGATCGTCAATCTTCTTTAGCGCTAACGGCTATGATCAGTACAATAACATTATAAACGGTTTAACGTTTTCATACGCGGTAACCGTGGATTCCTGCGGCGATGTTGTGAATGCTGTTTTCACCGCGGACAAATTGGGGGATTGTTATGTAACCGCCTCCAGCGGCGGCATAACCGATTCTTCCGGTCTCATAACGGTAATTCCGGGGCCGTTTGATCGATTCTCCATAAATGGAACCCCGCCTCAAAGAACTGCGGGACAATCTTTCTCCAATCCGGTGGTCGTGACGGTCTACGATATCCGGGACAATATTAAAAACGACTATTCCGGGATTGTATGGTTTGAATCGAATGACGCAAGTGCGACACTGCCGTTTGATTCGGGCAATCCTTTTAGTTTTCCGATCGATAGCGCCGGTGTCGCGGCCTTTGCCGGCGGGGGATTCACTCTGGTAACCGCCGGCGCCAGAATCGTTACAGTCACTGATGGCGCCAATAGCGCGAATTCCGATCCCATAACTGTTAATGCGGCACAGATCGCGTCATTTGAGTTAGAAGCTGGCCCCAACCAAACAGCCGGTCAGTCTTTTCAATTGATTGTTCCGTATCCTACCGCTGTCGATCAATTCGGCAATCTTACATCAGGAACGATTCTTATATCGGATTCAATCGGCGGAGGCAATTCTCCCGGGGGTGTTCCGCCTGTTCTGTCCGCGATAATGGTTACCGACGGTTCCGGATCCGCCTTTCAAATCCTTACTAATGCGGAACCGACGGTTCTTAAGGGTTCGGCCTCAGGTTTTGTGGCCGCCACCGATACGATTATGGTTGCCCCCGGGAGCATAAATGAGTTTGCGATGACGGGATATCCGTTGACTACGACAGCCGGTAATACTTTTCCGGCCGACGTTATCGTAACCGCTTACGATGCATTTGGAAATATGAAGATAAACTATTCGGATTCGGTTTATTTTACAAGCAGCGACGGTCAGGCGGTTCTTCATCCCGGGCACAGGTTTATTCCGTCCGATTCGGGGAGTTTCGCGTTTAACGGCAGCCAGTTCTCCTTGAGGTCCGCGGGAGCGCAAACCATAACCGCGACCGATGGTTCGGTTTCAGTAATCTCGGAAACGATCAATGTCGTTCCCGGCGCTCTGTTCGATTTCTCCTTTATCGAACCTCCCACCGTAATGAGCGGTATTCCTTTTCCGCTGGCCATAACAAGCGCCGTTGACGAGTGGGGAAATGACGCCAATGGCGTTGTGACAATAGACGATTCCCTGGGCGGCGGAAATTCTCCAAACGGGACATCCCCTATTTTTAATGCGATTCAGGTTGTATCGGGGGCCGGGAGCGCCAATCAGACACTTTTTAATGCGGTCCCCACGGTAATGAAAGGTACATCCGGTTCGACAATCGTCATAACCGATAGTATTGAAGTAATATCCGGAGGTCTCGGCGAGTTTGATCTTGATATATCATCACCGCAATATAACGATTCCGTGTTTACGGGCGCTGCGGATTTAACCGCTTTTGACCAATACGGGAATATTAAAACAAACTATAACGCCTCCGGCGACACCGTTGTGATAACGTCATCTGCCGGCGGAACCATGCAGAATAATATCTTGAAACTGCCCGGCGATTTTACGGACGGTGTGGCCGATCTTATGGCCAAACAAACATCTTACAGCGGCCGCGGCGGTCTCATGACCTTCAGCGCGATTTCGCAATCCGGGATTATCGGAATCTCCGGCCCCGTTGAAATGCTGGCAATTACCTGCGAAAACATAATTCTGGATCAGGGCGTGGCTTCATGGAATGATACCATTACCGGCTCCATTGAAGTTACCAACGACGGAGGCGCGGCTGTTGTGATTACCGAACTCGATATTTTCACCGAAGACGAAATACTCTTTAATCCCTCCTCCGTTTCTCCGATCCTTCCCGCTCCCGTAGGGGCCGGGCAACAGCAGACTTTTGACGTTTCTTTCGTTATCCCCTACGGTATGCAGATAGGAACATATCCGTTTTCAGCAGCTGCGTTCGGCGCTTTCAGCGGAGTCCCGGTTTCTGATACTCTGGATGGTTTCCCTGACACTCTGGAGATTCAATCCAGTTCAATTATAGGTTATGTTACGGGATCCATTAGCAGAGACACGCTTTCCAGAGGGAACTGGTATAATCTATCCCTGTCGCTTGCCAATACCGGGGGAGCCGGCTTAGCCCTGTTCGATAGTTCAAATATCATTGTTTCCGATAGCGTACGCCTGTTTAGAGCCGATATTTCCAGCGGCGTTTTCCTGCCGCCGAACACGCCCCTGGGAACAACGATTATAATGGATTCCGCTTTCGTAGATCCGGCTTTTACACCGGGCGTATATCAACCTGTACTCTATTACTATGGCGAGGAAAACGGAGATTTTGTGAGCGATACCATTAATCTTTCGGATATGATCACAATCCAGGAGGGAATAGATCTACAATACATTACCGGGTCGATATCGATCGATTCACTGGTTCAGGGACAGAACGCAGCCTTTTCCATTCGATTAAGCAATAACGGCGATGTCGCTTTTGTTGTCGATCACGAAAACTCCAGGATATCCTTCAGCGATTCCAACAGGGAGTATATTGCTTATTCTGATACGGCATCATCGGTCCGAATCGATATTATACAGCCCGGAGGAGACACGACCTTCAGCTTTACCCCTACGATTTTAATCCCGGAATTCACTCCCGGAGATTATTTGCCTGTTATTAAATTGAGAGGCACGCATAACGGTCTACAGGAAACGCGCCAATTCAACACCTCTCCCGATTCCGTATCGGTTTTGACCAGGGGTTCATTGAGAATAGATTCCACCTACGCCATGTCGAGAAATGTCCCCTTTGTAAATACCTCTCAAGCCTGCTCTGTGAAAGTGGCTGTTTCAAATCTGGGTCTGGAGCCGGTTCAATCGTTTTACATCAAACTGGAAAGCGAAAGCAGTTTAGATTCCATTATTATTCCGAATATTTCAGGCAACGCTACAATTGCGGGAATAATACCTTTTATCACCGATCCTGATCCGGATTCCGGGCTGGTGTTTACAAGTTCATTATCGGGGGGACAGGGGGCCGTATCGGGGTTACCGCCGCAGCTTATGCAGCCCCTCGACAACTCGACTTTGCTGGTGATAGAAACGCCGGCGCTTCTATCTCTTTCTCCGCTGGTTGTAACATCACCCCCAGCGGCTATGGACGATACCGTAACTATAAACCAACTTGTAACGCTTTCAACGTCGGTCTCTAATTTGGGGATGGCGGATATCGAGGGTCCGCAGGTAATTACTCTGGATACGGGAACGTCCGGATTCTCATTTATTGATTCCGCAAACAGGGAATTTATACTGGACGAGGATGTTTTCTGGGAGCTTGAGGCCCCCGGAACTCCAAACGATTCGGCCGTCTTATCCGTCCGGTTTCTGAACAGACCCATCGACTCCAACGATGGCGGCGACGCGGTCGGGCCTGATTCCGTATCGACCAGGACTTTCGTCGCGAATACCGAGCCGATTATTTCGCATATTCCCGTGGTCTCCGCCCCGGACGGCGCCGTTGACAACGTGCTATCGACCGGTCAGTCGTTTACAATCACCGATACAATTACTGCTCTCGGGATATTTGAAAATCTAACCGCTTCGATTGCTCTGCCGGCGAGCTTTTCCACCTCTGACCCCCTGTCACAAACGCCCGTCGGGGGTTTGGTGTCATGGGTGATCCGCGCACCTGATAATCCGATTGTTGATTCAATTTCTGTTGCCGCATGGTTGGTAGACCCGAATACCGGCGAATTAATTAGTACGGAAACGAATTTCGTCGTATTGGACGTATTGGAAAGGGCAACATTGAACCTTGCGTCAGCTATAATTGGTCCTCGTGCCGCGTTGGACGGCATCATTGAACCCGGCGCGTCTTTACAATTTGAAGCTGTCGTTCATAACCTGGGGCAGGCGTCTGCAGGAGAGGGCGTAATCAGCCTGCATCTTGGACATCCCGACATACAGGTCGCCGAAAATCCCGTTCAACCCTTTAACTCCAATGTGCCATTGGTATGGAATATTACCGTACCCGATAGCGAGATCGCCGTGCCGGTACCGATCTGGACCATCATCGATTTCCTGCCGTCTGACGAGAATACCAACGCCCCCGCTTTTATTCTTAACGATTCCTCATCGGTAAATATAACCGTAAGAGAGCTTCTACCCGAAATCGTAATCGAAGTAACCGATCTCTATCGGGGATCGGCAGTGAAAGGACAGGAGCTGGATTTCATGACCTTCAGGTTAAGAAATCGTGATCGCGGAGGATCTTTCTCGGCGGGCATATCGTCAATCGCATTTAACGCCGAGTTAAATCCCTCCGGCGAAGTGGAGGATGTTTTTACCGAGATATTCCTATTTTCGGACTCAGTTCAGCATGTTCCGGACCTGATTTCCGCTGATACCGTAGGTTTCGTATTCGATAATCCTATAGTCCTGGAACCGGGTGAATCGGCGGAATTTATTTTGCGCCTTGTAATTTCGTCGAACGCGAGTATCAGGGATTTCCGAATCCATTTAAACACCGATAATATCAAAGGTTTCATAATGGAAGATGGCATACCCACGGTTCCGCTTGTCGCCGTATCTCCGAGAGGAGAACGGGAGATAATCGTCAGCAATTATACGGTTCTTTTAGAACAGGATTTTTCACAATCGGTGTCGAGTTGCCCCAATCCATTCAATCCCCGAATAGAACAGGCCAGAATCGTATATAATCTGACCGAAGACTCCGATCTCGAGGTGAAAATATTTACCCTTCCGGGCGAATTGGTTTGGTCAAAATCGATTTCCGCTTCGGATCCCCTTGGCAGGGCCGGCCCGCATACCGAATTTACGGACGGTATTTTATGGGATGGAAGAAACGATGCCGGGTCCGAAGTGAGGTCGGGCGTGTATATATGTTTGATTAAAAATAATACTTCCGGCGAGGAGGAGAAATTCAAAATCGCGGTCGTAAAATAGGCTGCCTGTTATTCGGGCTAATAATCGCCCTGCAGAACGCTGTATACGCTGAGGGCGACGCCGGCCGGGAATCTCTATTCAATCTTGGCGCCGGAGCCAGGGGTATGGCTATGGGAAGAGCGTTTGTGGCCCTCTCCGGCGACGCTTCCGCGCCTTTCTGGAATCCGGCGGCCACCTCGGCGATAGATAGGGCGAATCTGATGGCCTTCAGGACGACCTTATTTATGAACACCAATTACGACTGTCTGGGAATAACATATCCGTTAGTCGATCTGGGTGTATTCTCCTTTTCCGCGGGACGTATCGGTACAGACGGAATCGAAAGACGAGATATCGACAATCGTCTGATAGATACTTTTTCGTCATCGGAAACCAGATTCGGTTTCGGCTACGCGCGCGCTATCGGATATGGATTGCATGGAGGATTAACCTTCAAGATCGTATCGAACAATGTAGGTGGTTTTTCGGGCTCCGGTGCCGGGGCGGATCTGGGATTTCAATACAGTCAGACGAGATTCCAATGGCTTACGTTAGGTGTAAGTTTTATCGATTTATTCCAACCGAGAATAAAACTCCAGTCGGCAGAAGACAAATTCAATACCGTATCCCGTTTCGGGGCGGCGGCTTACAGAAAATTCGGCGACAAGATGCACCTGACAGCCGGATTTGATATTGAAAAAAGCGCGGGCCGATCGGCAATATTCCATGCCGGAGCCGAACTTGAATTTCTTAAACAGTATTCGCTGCGGATCGGTCTGGATCGAGGACGTCTCACATTCGGAGGCGGCCTGCTTTACAGGTCTATCGGGCTCGATTACGCCTATGAAAATGTGGAATATCTCGGCGGCAGCCACAGAATTTCGTTTTCGTTCTCTTTCGGTTCCTCGGTATCGGAAAAAAGAAACCAAAGAAGAGCGAGTCTTATCAGGCAGGAACGGAAATTGTGGGAGAGAGCTCTGTCCGATCAGGCCGATTCTCTGTTGAATCTGGCTGACAGTTTGCGAAACAGGAAGGATTTTCAGGACGCTCTGGGGAATTATCAAAAGGTTCAGGGCCTGAATCCCGAATCCGAACATGCTCGAATTATGTCGGATAGCATGATGAATATTATTATTTCAGGCGCAATCGAGGGCGTTGCCGATCGCAAGAGAAAGGAAATAATCTCGGGCAGAGTCGAATCGGCCCTGAACGATTTTAACGAAGGAAGATTCAATACCGCTATTTCGAAATACAGGCTCCTGCTGGAGATAGATCCTGACAACGAGACCATAAAAGATCTCCTGGCATCGGCCGAGCAGAACCTTTCCACGGAACTTTCCGAAAAGAGAGAAACGGCAATAAGGTTGCGGAATCAGGGAGATAACGCGGGGGCGCTGACCGAATGGATCCGGATATTATCCCTGGACGAGGATAATTCCGAAGCCGAATCCCGGATAGAGGAATTGAAAATAGAGATGGAGGGAAACGAACTTATCGCGAATGCGTTATCATTGATAAATGCCGGAAGATATTTGGAGGCGGTCGATCTTCTCGAAAGAGCCGGCAGATTAAGGCCGGATGATAGATCGGTAAGATCGCTTATCTCGGAGACCAGGGCCAAGTCAGTTCCTCCGACCACAATAGAGGATATCAAATCCAACGCCGTTCACTGGAACCGTTACCTGTCAGGTTTAGAAAGTTATCAATCAAGCGATTATAATAAGGCTATCGAAATATGGACGGAATTGGTAAATATCTATCCGAATAATTCTGATCTCAGGAAAAACATCAATCAGGCCAGAGAACGACTCGCGGCCGAAAACGAGACAAAACAAGAATAAACTTTACATAATCGATTTGAATCCTTAGAATAAAATCAGCCGATATACTATATAGCGGGGTCATGGCAAGAAAAACAGTAAAAGAAGTATTCATGAGCTTCCCTGCCGATGAGGGACAGCTTGAGGATATCCGGGGAAGCGTAAAAAACGTACTTGGCGATACCGACTTGGCCGCAAAGGACATAAACAGCGTCCTTCTGGCAATCGAGGAGGTTTGCACCAATGTAATCAGGCATGCGTATTTATACGCTCCCGGAACCATAAGAATCAAAATCGCGATCCATCCCGGCAAAGTCATTTTTTCGGTATTTGACAGGGGACGTCGTTTCGATTACGATCACTCGGATTCGCCCGATCTGGGCAGATATGTGAAAACCGGTCGAAAAGGAGGGCTCGGACTCTACCTGATCCGGAAAATGATGGATTCGGTATCCTATTATTCCCGCGATGGCGAAAATGAGCTGCGGATGGAGAAGAAGGCCGATAAACTGGCGGTAAGAACTATTCGTCCCCCGGGCATATCGATTCGAGTGAAGTTTGCTCTCTGGGCTTCCCTGGTCGTTTTCGCCATTGTCACGGGTGTATTTCTATATATCGATAACCGCACCGAAAAAGGAACTTACGCAAGCTTTTTCCGGGGCGCGTCGGACGTTATGGATTCGTTTGTTTCCGATCTTGGCGAGAAAATAATTTTCAGGGATCTTGATATCTCCAAATCAGCCGCCGCCTGGCTCGAAACCAACGATAATTTTATAAGTGTAATTGTAACTGATTCCGCGAATACCATAATTGCGGATCCTGGGAATCCCAAAAGATTCCTCTCGCCATTCGAGCCCCTGCCGAGAGAAGAACTCTATAACGGTGATTTGGCGGTGACAGATTCCACGGGTATCACGGCGTTTCATTATAGAATACCGGTAACTCTGAACAGCAGAATAGTCGGCTTTTCCTACTTCAGGCTTCTGAGGGCGCCCCTGGAAAATCAAATCTCTCAGGCTCGTAAAGGTCTTCTGGCCTTTTCATTCGGCGGGTTGATAATCGGTTTTATAGCCGTTTTCCTGCTGTCCAACTATTTCGTTAAACCTATTCAAAAACTTACCGAAGGCGTGCTTCGAATCGGTGAGGGAAATCTTGATCAGACCCTGCCCGTTGAGGGCACCGACGAATTTTCCGAAATCGCCAGGGCATTCAACGAAATCACCGAAAAATTTAAAAAATCGCAGGAAGATCTTGTCGAACAGGAACGTCTCCAGAAAGAGATGCAGGTGGCCCAGGAGATCCAGCACGCTTTGCTGCCGCGTGAATTCCCTGACGTTGAAGGTTATGATATTTCCACCATTTATAGGGCCGCCAAGGACGTCGGCGGCGATTATTTCGATTTTGTCCAGATCGACCCCAATACCATGGGCATTATAGTAGCCGACGTTTCCGGCAAGGGAGTCCCCGGATCGCTGGTAATGACCATGATTCGTACCGCTTTAAGGCTGGAATCAAGGGAAAATTATTCGCCCACCGACGTTTTGAGCCGCGTAAACCAGTTTGTCGCCGATGATGTGAAAAAGGGCATGTTCATAACCATATTTTTTATAACTCTCGATTCGGAAAAAAGAACCATATCGTTCGCCTCGGCCGGGCATAATCCCATGATTCTTTACCGGAAGGATATCGACTCCTGCTATTTCCTGAATACCAGAGGAATGCCTCTGGGTATAAGTTTGCCCGACGGAGTGAAGTTTGAACAGACAATCGAGCGTGATAAGGTGAAGCTGAAGAAAGACGACATGCTGGTTATTTATACCGATGGTATCACCGAGGCCATGAATAAGGCGGGAGAACAATACGGCAACGATCGTTTGATAGAGTTTATTAAGACCAATTCCGATCTTCATCCGGATGAATTTACTGAAAAACTCGATGCCGATATAAACAGATTCACCGCCGGGGCCCCGCAAAATGATGATATTACCCTGGTTGTTATCAAGGAAAAAGTAATGCTGGATGAGCTTGTTTTCGAGAAAAGGAAAAGGCTCATTCAGATGACCGAGGAAGAGGGAAAATCGCCGGAGGACGCCAGCAAGGAGATGGGCGTATCCCTGTCGACATTTTATAAATATCGCCGGAGATGGAAAAGACTGGGCGACGCCGGGCTGCTGAATAAAAAGCTTCGCGCAGATTCCGGGATGAAACAGATCCCTTACGAGGTCCGGAAAGAAATTCTGAATATTGTAAGAGAATACCCCGAGTACGGGACGAAAAGAATTATGGTCGAATTGAAAGAGCGGGGAATGATCGATATTGATCAGCGCGGGCTTTATGAAGAGCTTGTCAGGATGCGGCTGAACACCAAAAAACTTCGCCTGGAATACGTGGAGAGACTTGGCGCGCTTTCCCCTGAGATGCGGAACGAGCTTGATAAAGAAATCCTCAAAGATAAAGAGCGAAAAGAAAGAACGGAAAAAGTCGATCGGGATGCTTATCTCGAACAGATAAAAAGAAGCCTGGGCGAAAAGAAAAAAGATGAAAAGGCTGTCGAACTCGACCTTATAGAAAAACTCAAAGGAATCGAACCTCTTCTGGGCGACGCCGACCTGTATGGAGAAATCGCGGCGGAACTCGCCAAGCTTGGCGGGGGAAAGGATCTGGCGAGTTTATTCGAGAAAATGATTTTGAAAATGGCGGAGACTAAAATTGAATCCGCCGCCTCCGCCAAACAATTTTCATCGGACGAGAAAAAGACCGACGAGGAATATACGGAATCGCTGGAGAGAGAGGAATCTCCCGCGTCCCCGGCCCCGGGGATCTCCGGGGAATCTGAATCGTTCATGGCGAGCGAATCGGAAAGGGAGCTTTCTCCTATCGATGTCGGAGAGGCGGCCTCGGATAACAAGGATCGTGAAAACGCGGATGAAAAAGAAAATAAAATCGATTGGGATATTTACACCAGGAAACTGGAGAGCAAATATAAGAAATGATAAAACTCGCGATATCGACGTCTAAAGGCGGTACCGGTAAAACCACCACCGCCATCAATCTCGGGCACGGGCTGGCTTTATCCGGAAAGAGGGTCTTGATTATAGACTGCGATCCCCAGGGATCGGCATCTTCCGCGTTCGGAGTAGAGTCTTCGCAGGGCCTGGTCGACTTGATGATTGAGGGCAAAGTCGATATTTATAAGGTCCGTCCCAACCTGTACCTGTTGCCCTCGGGACGAAAAAAACTGGCGGAACTGGAAATGAGACTCTCGGCCAGAGGCGACCGGAACAAAGTCTTGGGCCGGTGTCTGTCTCGTCTTACCGGCTGCGATTGCGTGATTTTAGATTGCTCTCCGTCCATAAATATAATAAATTTAAACGCCCTTGAATTTGCCGATTACTTATTGATTCCCTCCTCGCTCGATTATTTTTCGCTGGAGGGAGTGAAAACTACAATTGAACTTAAAAAGGATTTAAGCGGAGATGGCAACGGGTCACTTGAGATAGTCGGGGTATTGCCGACATTTTATGATAGAAGGACAACCGTATCGCGACTGGCGCTTGACGACCTCAGGGGGAAATACGGGGAAATGGTTTTTAAAACGGAAATAAGGAACAACGCGCAGATTAAGAAATCGCAATGGTTTAAAAAAACCATTTTTGAGTACGCGCCCTACTCCTACGGAGCGTACGATTATTTTAGTCTGTCAAAAGAATTTTTGGAAAGGTTGCAGGTATAAAAAATTATGAGCGATATTAAAATTTCACTGGATAGTTCCGGAATGGCGGGAAAAGTTTCGGTCGTGAGGGTCGACGGAGTCATAGATACCATAACGGCCCCCGAGTTGGAAAAAGTTATGAATTCGCTGCTGGAACAGAAAAAATTCTATATCGTCGTGGATCTTGGAGGAGTTGATTATATATCCTCGGCCGGTTGGGGAATTTTCATCTCCAATATCAGGGAAATCCGCCAGAACTCCGGCGATATAAAACTTGCTCGGATGATACCCAACGTTTACGAAATATTCGAGCTTCTGGAATTCGATTCAATATTAAAAGCGTTCGATAGCGTGGAAAAAGCCAAATCCGATTTTCATGGCGGCGCGGACGTCGACGTCGAAACCGGCGTTAATCAATCGCCGAATGTTTCGGCTTCACCATCCTCTGATTTTAAGGATGGCTCCCCCGCGACCATTGATTTGAAGGATGCCATCCCCGTCGGAACGGTTGTGGCGGAGAAGGAAAGAGCCGCCGCGGAACCGAAAATTAAAACGTCTTCAGCCGACCTCAAGCAACTGGTGATCGAAATGGTGTCAAAAGACCCGTTTTTTACAATTTCCGAGATAAAGGGTGAAATCGGCAGAAAACATCCTTCCCTGAAACCGGGTTGGTGGAAAATATGGGGGATCCTCAGGCGCAACCGGCTATTAACAAAAAAGAGCCGTTTTCGCCGTGCCAGAAACAAATTAGGGCAGGGCAATGAATAAAGCTCAATTCGCGAAGATCAACTATATTTACGTCCTGCTTCTCAGCGCCCTGGTCATTTTGATAATTCTGTTCTCAAAATCGATCTGGATCGCCTTCATTCTCGGTCTTGCGACCCTGGGTATTATGGGCACGATTGTGGTCGGGCACCTGAAATTGACGCGCGCCTCATCACTAATAGACCGATTGTACGAAAAGGAAAAAAAACGCGATTTTTCTATTGCGCCTCAACTGCTTGGCGATATTCTAAGGGATTCGCCCGGCACAAAATCTCTTCAGAAAAAAGCCGCCGAACATTTATCGATGAGGTTCCAGATGATAAAATTGGCGGTTTTTTTCAGATACAAAAACAGCTATGAAGTGAAGATTTTTTATAATATCAATCCGAAGCTTATAAACAGACCTCGAATTGAGAGATTGCGGCATATCCTTAAGGAGGTTCCCGGGAGCGGGAAAATTTTAAAAGACGATAGCATCGGGAGGCTGCTTCTCAATGAAAAAGCCCTTGAAGAATTCAATTCTCCTTCGGTATTCGTTTACAACTGGGGAAGATCCCGTTCCGTAATTATTATTTGCGATGATCCCCACCGGCATTTTGCCTCGGTCTTGAGCGATGATGAATTCAATCGCATTTTATGGCCGTCTTTGGATGAATTGATTAGATTGAACGATAGAGGAAAAAAAATAGACCTGGAACTGAAGAAACTGAAAAACGATTATTCCAGGTCAAAGCGGGATCTCGTAAACGCCGGAAAGGAGGTCAACAGGCGTTCCTCCGAATTAAACTCCTTCGTCGACATCTCCTCCGATCTATACTCCATTTTAGATGAGAATCAACTGTTCTCAACCTTGAGAACTATTATAAGCAGCCAGATCGGCGCGTCCGGGGTCGAAATGCTTTATCCTACCGGCGAGGGCAGATATATTATCGACCGGATTTCCGAGGATGTGGATAGCGGTTACGATTCGATGGTCCTAGAGGCCGATTCGGAGCTCTATGAGATGATATTGAAAAAATCTAAACCGCTGCTTCTCCCTCTTGCGGCAAGCGTCCTTAAAGCCGAAGACCGGTTTTTAAAGCCTGCGATCAAGCGGGGTTTTCAGTTAATCTCCCCTCTGGGAATCGGAAATGAAGTGGGGTGTTTGCTTTTAATCGGCGAGAAAAGGAACAAAAACCAGTATGATGATTCCGATATTAATTTTATTTCGGTTATAACCAATATCGCCTCGTTGTCTCTGGCCAATATTCGCCAGTTCGCCACCATCGAAAGGCTCTCGTATACCGACAGTATGACCGGGATTTTTAATTATCGATATTTTTACAAAAGGCTGGGGGAAGAAATTCTCAGGGCGAAAAGATATAATCGTGAACTGTCTTTGGTGATATTGGATATAGATAATTTTAAGCTTTTCAACGACAATTACGGTCATCAGACGGGGGATATGGTTTTGAAGAGCACCGCCGAGCTAATAACCAAGGCCATCAGATCTATCGATATCGTAAGCAGATACGGCGGGGAGGAGTTTTGTATTATTATGCCTGATACCGGCAAAAATAGCGGCAGGGTTTTCATCGAGCGTCTGAGAAACGAAATAGCCGAATTTAAATTCAAATCCAGAACCATAGCGGAGGAGATGTCTATCACCGTCTCAGTGGGGGGCTCGGTTTTTCCGCATCATGCCACGACGCCGGATCGATTGATATATTGCGCTGATATGGCTTTGCTTAAAGCTAAATCTCTCGGAAGAAACAAGGCGATAATGTTTGAATCGGACCTTGCCGAGAGTGAATCTCTCCTGAGGGAGGATGAGTTATGAAATCGTTATTGAAAAGAAAGACAGGATCCGTGGCGCTAATAACAATATCGGCTTATCTGCTGACATTAATATGTTTCCCCGGAGGTTCGATCCTTGCCCAAAACGAAAGCGACGAATCATATCGAATCGGAGCAAAAGATGTCTTATCAATATCCTTCTGGCAGCAGCCCGACCTCAATACTACGGTGAGAGTGGGAGAAAACGGTATGATAACGCTGCCCGTGATTGGCGAGATCAGGGCCCAGGGATTAACCACCGGAGAACTGTCGGAATCCATTGTCGAACAGATGGCCTTTTACCATACTCCCATCTCCCAGGCGACCGTAATGGTGACCGGTTTTCATTCCAGGGATGTGGTCGTTACCGGCGAGGTGCTTAATCCCTCCACCCTCAAGTATGAGAAAATTCCCGATCTATGGCGGGTCGTTCTGGACGCCGGCGGCCCCACCGAGATGGCGGACCTCTCGAAAATTACCATTGTCAGAAAGAACGAGGAAAGGTCGGAAATAATAAATGTGGATCTGTATGACCTGATTAAGAAAGGGGATCTCTCGAAGGCTCCGGAGGTTTTGTCGGGTGATTTGATCAATGTGCCTGCATCGCCTTTTGGAGCGGCGATACGGCTCGGGGAGAGCGCCGAATTCCGGGGCCGGAATATATATTATGTGCTCGGAAGCGTAGCCCAACCCGGCGCGAGGAGCCTTGACGCGGGAATCGATGTTCTGGATGCCATAGCGATAGCGGGCGGATTTACCGATAATGCCGACCTTCAAAATGTGCGCGTAATAATGAAGGGCTCCGGATATTCGAACGTTGTAAAGGTAAATATTAAAGATTATATTGATAAGGGATCACCTCCGCGACTGATTTTACATCCGGAGGATACAATTGTCGTTCCGGCGAAAGAGGCGGGAGCTTTCAGAGGAGTATTAGGCGCCGTAGCTCAGTTTATCCCTTTACTTACGGCGGTCGGAACATTAATATTGCTGATTGGGTAGGAAATTGATATGCCTGAAAACGGGAGCCAGATAGATTTAAGGGAATATCTTTCTATCTTAAAAAGACGGAAAGTATTTATCATAATTCCGCTGATGATAATTCCTCTGGTGGCGTTTATAATGGGTTATTTCATGTCGCCCGTATACAAATCGTCGGTGACGTTGCTGATAGGCGAATCCAAGGTTCTTCCGCCCTCGGTGGAACGTCAACTTGAGGGAGGCAGATCGTTTTCACGTGAATCGATTTCGGAAAGGCAGCGAGCATTATACAGCCAGATCACTTCGACTAAAAATCTGCGCAGATTAATAGCCATACTTGACATACCGATCCCGCCCGAATTAAGGAATATCGCGGCCAGTACAAAGTCCATGTATCCCGAAATTTCCGAAAGCGAGCTTGCAGAGACGATTATGGCTGATGCGCTTCGTAATAATGTGCAGGTTAGCATGAGCTCCACCAATATTATGCAGATCGATTTCGCTGCATCCAACCCGATTCAGGCTCAAAAAAGGGCGAAAACTCTTGCCGATATATTTATTGAAGAAAGCCTGGCGCAGGAGCTTGCGGGAGTAAGATCCAATATAGCATTTTCCGAAGAACAATTGGAACTGTATCGCGAGAAAATGACCGTCGCCGAAAACAATCTGAAAAATTTCCGGCAGCAGTTAATTGTAGGCAGCGTTGCCAAAGACACGGGCGGCTTAAACCTTCAGCAGATAGCCTCCGCCGCGGAGGCCATAGATTTTGAAATATCTTCTCTTGAGGTAAAGCAGCATGAATACAGGGGGCTGTTATTGACCGAGGGTATAAATATGGGCGGTCTCGGTTTTCCGCCCGAGTTAGCCGCGGAAAAAAGCCGGTTGCTTTCAAACATAGAAAAACTGACCGATCTTTTAACCAGACTTTCCTGGAAGGATCCGAAGGTCCTGAGCCTCAATGAAGAGGCTAAAGATATGCTTTCCGATCTGAATAGCAGGATTAAAACTTTTGTCGAAAATAAATATTCGGACAAATCCGCTGCCGTTATTGAAACCATCAGCAAATACATTACCGGCGGATTGGCCATTGAGTTTAGCCGCGCCAAAAGAAAAACCCTCGATCAAAGTATTGCGGCCATTAAATCGCGGCTCTCCGACAATCCCGATTCCGAGATCACAATGGACAGGCTCCAGAGCGAAGTGGACAACTACAAAACATTGTATGACCTCTTTGTAAAACACTCCCAGTACGCCGCTATCGATCAATCCGCCAGGAAAGTGGAAGCCGAAGCCAGATTCGTTATTGTAAAACCGGCTTCAATGCCTCTTGGTCCCCAGTCGCCGGACAAAAGGAAACTGCTTGCAATGGGAATAGTGATCGGAATAATTTTCGGGGCCGGTATAATTGTTTTTATGGAAATCCTCGATAATTCATTCAAGAGAGTGGAGGATGTTGAAGGTTTCACGGGATTGAAAGTATTGGGGACTATTCCGAGAATGAATCTCCCTTACGGATCCGGAATCAAGAGGAAAATTCCTTATATTATCGGGGCGGGCGTAAGCTTTATGCTCGTGTTATTAATTTTATTCCTGAGATCAAAAGGGAGTTGATTTTAATGCCATCCATATTTTATTCGAAAAGACTCCATTATCTTGATAGGGATTATCTTTTCCAGACTACCTATAATGAATCCGATCGTACGGTCGTGTGCTCGCTTTTCAACGAAGGCAGATTGCTGAATATCGATTTTATATCTTTTCCCGGCGATCGCGAAGGCAATGAACTCATAGATTATATCATGGAAGCCCACCGCCGGAAATTAAATGATTATGAGATATTGCTGAAGGTGACAGAGTCAAAGAAGAACTCGGACCGGGCCGAAATTATCGTTAAGCTGGGATCAGCTTTGCTGGCAAACAGGCTTTACGATGAGGCGGTCGACCTGTTGCGGACCGCCTCCGCGAAACATAATGACAATTCCGCGATCAGGCTGCTTCTCGGAAAAGTCTATATCGCAAAAAACAGGTTTGATGACGCTGAGGCGGAACTTAAAAAAGCGGTCGACCTCTCTCCGGAATATCCCGATTACAGGAATCTGCTCGGCGAGACATACTTACATCTAAAAAAACCGCTCTCCGCAATTGGCGAATTTAAAAAAGCGGTCGAGGCAAACGTTTATTACGACAGGGCGTTTTATAATATGGGTCTGGGATTTATTCTCAACGGCATCGTGAAAGAAGATTTCGAGCTGGCAAAAGATATGGAGAAAAATTGTGCCGAGACTTTCGGGAAGGCAATCGCTTTCAATCCGCGGTACGGCAATGAGAATTATAAAATCGGGATGGATCTTCTGCAGCAAGGCCGGCTCGAGGAAGCTTACGAGAAATTGTCTTCGGTATCCGAAAATGACGGCGCGGATTCGTCCCCGGATAAATTCGTGGATACGTATATACGTTGCGTATACGGAGATAACGGCGCTACGGAGAAAAATATTAAAGATTATATCGATAAAATCGAAAATTTGTTGAAGACCAATCCCGGTTACGCTGATCTGGAGAATGAACTCGGTATGGCTTATACCATAATGGGGAAAATAATGCGTGATAAAGCCATCGATCATTTTAAGAAGGCTATAGAGATAAATCCAAATTTCGGTAAGGCTTTAAAGAATATCAAACTTTCGGAGAATGACCTGAGAGGATTTGAAGCCCTTCTGGAAGCGATACTTAAATGAGTTCCAGGAAAACATTTCAGTCAATCGCCTCACTTTACGATCGGGAATCGTCATACGCCACCGAACTCCGTCGAATATATTCCAATCTGAAATCAAAAAACGACGGCGACAGTCAGAGTGTCTTAATTACGTCGGCCATGATAGGTGAGGGCAAATCCCTCACAAGTTCATATCTGGCCATCACGGTGGCCAATCTTACACAGCTTAAGGTGGTATTGGTGGATTTTGACCTCAGGCGACCGAAAATTCATGAATATTTCAATGTCGGTTCTCGCCCCGGCGTGACTGATATAATAAAAGGAGAATTGAAAGTAAAAAGCGCCGCGCGAAAATCGTCCATTCCGAATCTTCAGATTATTTCATCGGGGGCGGCTGCCAAGGTCGTGGGCGAACTTATCGATCAGGCCGATCTCTCGACCATTATACAGGAGTTGAAATTTTATTTTGATTTTGTGGTGATCGATTCCCCTCCCGTAATTCCCGTTTCCGATCCCCTGCTTATCGGCGATCATGTCGATGGCGTAATCATGGTTGTCAGGGCAGGATCGACGCAGAAGGAAGTTTTTAAAAGAGCCATAAACGTGCTGAAAAACGCCTCCATTAATGTTTACGGAGCGGTGGTAAATGATTATGAGGATGTTCTGCCCTACTATTTCAAGGACCGCTATTACGGTTATCATTACTCTTCTCCGCAAGATTTGAAAACGTCTTAATATTATTCAATTTGCTTGCCCCTCTGCAGGATTTTTGCATAATTTTGCATATCGGTTCAATGAATTTAGGCTCTGATTTTATGGCAGATTAATAAAAGCGATGATTCGGCAAATTATTTTCTGCAGTCCCCCCTTCTAATCCGTTGAAAGCCAATATATTGTAAATCCTGATCGGCCGCGGATCGAGAATGCTCTTTTCTAAGCGTCATTCTCTGTTTGTGGCAATATTTTTGCAAATTGGGGTATGAAAAGGGTTGGCTGCATTTATGGAGATTGATAATTGAGATACCAAAGCCCTGTAACAAGTCCGCTTGCTCATTACTGGGAAGAAGAGATTTCCGGCTTCTGGGATTCCTGGGCGAGGTTCAGGGCCGGCGGACGAAAAATTATATACCTGTTCATTGGCGATATACTCCTCGCCAACTTATATCTGGTCCTCGATATTTTATCAGGTCTCTCCCTTGTCAGGGCTCTCGGGTCGGCCGTACGAGAAGTTTCGGGTAGAATCAATCTTATAGACAGTTTTAAGAGAACCGTCGATGTTTTTGGATCTATTTCCGGTTTAATTATTACTCTGCCGATCTGTCTGGTCGTTTCCGTTTTGATTAAATTGGATAGTAAGGGTCCGGTCTTCTATACGCAATTGCGGGTCGGCAAAAACCGACGGAGAGGGAGTAGAAGGCAGATGAGTCTTGACGGCATCGAACGCCGGCAGTATTCCGATCGCAGAAAAGTGTATGGTTTCGGTAAGCCGTTTAGAATATTGAAATTCCGGACCATGTATATAGATGCCGAAAAAAATACCGGACCCATCTGGGCATCCAAAAGTGACCCGCGGGTAACCGAGATCGGGAGAATTCTTCGCAGGACTCGAATCGATGAGATACCGCAGCTTTTAAATGTCCTGATCGGAGACATGAGCCTGGTGGGACCAAGACCCGAAAGACCCTATTTTGTGGCCAAACTCGGCGGCGTTGTCAACGATTACTTAATGAGATTCGATGTCAAACCGGGTGTCACCGGACTCGCTCAGGTCGAGCATAAATATGACGAAAGTATCGAGGATGTTGACGGTAAGGTGAGATACGATCTGAAATACATTAAAAACCTTAGCGTCATCCAGGATTTAAAGATTCTTATAAAGACGGTGATCGTGGTAATGACTGCAAGAGGTTGGTAATCTGAATAAAAGACTCCGGTATGGCGGGAGAGATTGAGATCTCTCCCTTTTTTATTGACATAAACTGCTTGCGCGCTCTGCCGATATTAAGTATGTTATGAAATCAAAAGGACTTAGAGATAATCCGAAAACTTTTCTCAGGTTTTTTTGAAGTTAAAGGGAGGGAGAAATAAAGAAAGAAACGCCTTTGCTGAAAAATATAGATTGTGAATTTGAAAATACCGTGATAAGGCAAATGTGCTTTTTTAAATGGTTTGATACCGGGAGTACGTTATGGTAATTAATAAATTAATGATATTTCCCTTAATTTTGATCTCATTTTGTTTTACGTCGGCGGTGGCTCAGGACGAATCGAACACAATTATAACCACCAGTCCTCCCGGGGCGACCGTTTATCTCCGGGGAGAATTGGATTTGGTGGCTAACACACCGGCGAGTTTGCCTTCAAATATAACGGGCCGCTACAAAGCCGAGATCACCAGACCCGGTTATGAGACCTGGAAAGGCGATCTCACTTTCGTTCCGGGAAGCCCGAATAGCGTGGACATAGAACTTTCGAAGAAAACCAGGGTGAAAGCGATGCTCCGCTCCCTGCTTATTCCCGGATGGGGACAGATTTATTCGGGCGATAAGTTGCGCGGTTACCTGTTTACCGCGGGAACTATTGCAGCGGCGGCGACCGTTTTCCATCTCGATAGAAACCTTGATAAGAAACTGACGGATTATGATATGGCCCGCTCAGACTATAATTCGGCGACGGCAATAGAGGATAGAATCGCCCTTAAATCCTACCTGGATAATAAGCAGCGCGACGCTTATAATGCGGAAACAGACCGCAATACCGCTCTGGCCATCGGCGCCGCATTATGGGGATATAACATCCTCGATGCTATTCTGTTTTTTCCTGAGAGTGACGCATATTTCCCCAGCATAACTTCCCTGGGAGACGGCGCCGCTCTAACGTTCAATATCGAATTTTAGGAGGCGATGATGAAAGAATTAAATAAATATCGTCTTATCGTTGTCTTACCGATAATATTATCATTACTGGCAGGCTGTTCGAGAGAGATCGAAAATTCTGTATCACCCCCGATAGACAGTTCCACAATCCCGCCGACACCCTCCAGCCTGTCCGCCGAAATTGGCGATGGAATTGTTGTCCTCAGGTGGAATATTTCGGATTCTTCGCTGGTCACGAGTTATAATGTTTACCTGTCCGATTCCGCGGCCGAGGAATATTCTTTTATTGGAAATACGCAGGCCAGGTTATATACCGCGGACGATCTTCAGAACGGTACCCTCTATTACTTCCGAGTATCGTCTTTAAATAGCGCCGGATTTGAAGGATATAGAAGCGATCCTGTTTTCGCGGTGCCGGAGCTTTACTCTATATTAATTAACAACGGCAACGAATACACGAATAACCGTTATATTACTTTAAACTTTACGGCTCCGATCGGAACCAGGCTGATGCAGATTTCCGGCGATTCCAGTTTCTCCGGTTCGCAATGGGAAACATTTACGGCAAGTAAAAATTACATTTTGAATATCGGTGATGGTATAAAAACCGTATATTGCCGATTCCGGGATGCCGCCGACAGGATCACCTGGGGCTTTTACAGCGATTCCATAATTCTGGATACTGAAGCTTTTATCGATTCGGTCCGGTTTTCGCCGTCCGGGCCGTTTTCTCCCGGAGAAATCATCCATTTTGCGGTTTTCACGGACGAAACCTCCGGGGACGCGATAATTTCCATAGGGACCAATATTGTCGAAATTGATTTGTTCGATGACGGTCGAAGGGGAGACAGTGTCGCGGATGACGGCGTATATGAACTGGACTATGCTGTTCCCGCCCTTTTTGATTTTGAGGATAAAATTGTCTATGGGGAATTTACCGATCGCGCCGGCAATAACGCATCGACAATTCAGGCTGACAACAGGCTTTCGGTAAGACGGCCTCCCGACGCCGTCAACGTATTCAGCATAAACGCTCCTCAAGGTTATCATGATAGGCTGGACCTTTACTGGGAACGATCAACAGTCCAGGATTTCGCCCAATATCGAGTATATCGGGGAACCTCTACCGGAGTGGATTCCACCGATTTCTTAGCCGCTTCTATTATCTCGATAAGCGGAACCTCCCTTACGGATACCGGTTTGGCCGAAAACACGGCTTATTATTACAAAGTCTACGTCGTCGATATCACCGGTCTCTGGAGCGGTTCCGATGAAGACAGCGCAACGACCGGAATCGATTCATCGCCGGAACCTGTGAATCTGTATCCGGTTATAGTGGAACCTGATTATTATCAGGAGATTGAAATCGGATGGTCGCAGTCTTCCGAAAATGACTTTGAATCTTACAGGCTATATCGCTGGCGCGAGGATATCGGCAGAAACGACAGCGTCCTCGCGGCGTTTGTCACCAACCGGCAAAATACAACGTTCGCCGATCATCCACCCTTTGACACGGCGGCGAATACGACTGATTTCTGGTATGTCCTGCACGTATATGATATTGGCGGCAACAACACCCCTTCCGACAGCATCAGGATTCATCTCGAGGACGCGATTCCGCCGGCCGTATCGGGCTCGGTTTCTCTATCTGACAGTTCGTTGATAATAGCCTGGTCCCAACCTGATATTCCCGATTTTGGAAGTTACCGTCTGCTGAGAGATACCGACAGCAATCCTGCAGGGGCCATTACTGTTTTTGTCTCGGCAAACAGCACTACGATTACTTATGACGATGAATCCACCATCGAAGGACAGACCTATTATTATTTCCTCGACATATATGATCTTCGCGACAACAAATCTCAAACCAATCTGGGAAGCGGAGCGTGGTAGTTTGAGATATTCTCCACTCGATAAAATCAATTTTTTTATAACCACCTACGGCAAATTATTCGCGAGTATTTTAAAAATTCCGAACTGGCTTCCGTTTTTAATCCTGGCCCTATTTCAGGCCGCCGGCCTGCTCGCTTTCTCGAAGTTCTATATGGGCGGATTGAATCAAGTTTTATTCCCGGTGCTTTCAAAAATATTTCCTCCCGCCATCTTTCATTACCCCCAATATTATCTTGCATTACCCGCCATCTATTCGGGTTATAGCGCCTTTATCCTGGGCCCCACCGTCTGGGTTATAATGTCGGCCGTTGCCGTATATAAATTGGGAGGTTATAAAAAGGGTATTAAGCATACTTTCGGTGGAGGGTTAGACAGGGCCTTTAAATCCTATTTGCCGTTATTCCTATTCTGGATTATTGAGACTGTGATAGTATTCGCGGTTTTATGGATATTGACAATAGCTTTAAAGGATTATGTGGCCGGCTCGCCCAGGGTTAAATTTATGTTTGAGTACGGATTTCAGTTATTCGCCTATATCTTCTCGGCATTTCTTCTTTTCACCATCCCGGGAATTGTCATCTCCGGCAAAAAGCTCGGAGGCGCTCTTAAGGGTAGCATCAGGTTGTGCGGCTCGAATTTCTTCTTGACGTATTTCATCATCGCTATTCCCGCCTCCGCGGGCGCGATGATCGACCTGTTTGTATCGGGATTCTCCTCGCAGATTATAACTCTCTTCAATCCCGAGCTGGTCGCGGTTTTGCTGTATATACGAATCGGGCTGGGGATCTTTATAAATCTCTTTATCTATGGTGCGGCTGTGTTTGTATATGATGAGATGAGCGAAAGCCGGTAATTTTTTATATCTTACAGCCATATTGTCGTTTGAATTTTTAACGCGATTAAGATAAAATTATAATTATGAAAAAGCCGGTTATACCCTTTTTGATTTTCGGATTTTCTTTCATTTACTATTTCTATCAGGCCTGCCCGACATTTTATTTCTGGGATTCCGCGGAACTTACGGCCGCCGTACCGGGAGGCGGCGTGCCGCATCCTCCCGGGTTTCCGTCCCTGCTGATAATAGCGAAATTATGGATCAAAATAATACCTTTGGATAAGGCCTATAGCCTCAACCTGCTGTCCGCTTTTTTCGCCTCCCTGGGCTTGATGTTCTGGTATCTCGTCGTTCGGGACGTCATGCAAAGATTGTTTCCGGAAAGATCAAAAACGGAACCCGTGATATTGAGTCTGGTGTCGGCAGCGGCAGTCGGATTATCGTTCAGTTATAGTATCCAGGCGGTTCGTTTCGAGGTGTATTCGCTGAATTTCGCGTGTTTCGCTTTATTGCTTTTACTGACTTTAAGACTGTCATTCCATAATAAAAAAAACAATGCGCTTTATATGATTATAATGGTTTTTGTGACGGCAATCTCCTTAGGGGCTCATCATTTCACAGCGGCGCTTACATTTCCGGGAATCCTGCTGATTTTATATTTTCATAAGAAACTTAAACCGAAATACCTTTTTTATTTCGCGGTCTCCACATTTGTTCTTCTCATACCGCTCTATCTTTCGATTTATCTTCTCTCCCTGAAAAACCCGGTTTTAAACTGGGGAGATCCTTCTACCCTGCGCAATTTCCTCGATTACTTCTTTCTAAGGGAATTCAGCACGCCGCTTTCTCGCCTGGCGCCCGGTCACCTGGCCTACAATCTGACTTTCGCGGTGAGTTTAATTTCAAAACAGATCGGCATTCTGGGATCTCTATTCGCGCTGTGGGGAATTATTAAGCTTATTCGGCTGACGCCCAAACTGGCGGTCCCCTTTGTTGTAATCTTAATCCCCAACATGTTTTCGATACTTTATTTTGAAGAATATTTTTACGAGAACTACGACCTGCATGGCTACGTCCTGTTTTCGATTGCGTTTTTATCGTTGTTTATGGTTGCGATAATAGGATTTTTGTCGGAACGTTTAAACGGTTTGTTTCGGGATAAGATATCGGGGAAAAACCAAATATACAGCCTTTTATTTATGATCGCCATGGCGGCTATAATTATATATATGCCGCTGAAGAGGAATATATTTTCCGCAAATCTGTCCCGAACCGCGACCGCCGGACAATTCGCGGATTTATTATTAAATGACGCTCCGAAAAATTCGGTTATCGTCACTTCATACTACAACACTTATTTTTGTCTTCTCGCCCATCAGGCCCTGAATCCATCCGCTGACCCTAAAACGATTACCAATGTTTATAACTGGGAGCACCAATGGGGAAGGAATCAGACCGCGGCGCTTCTGGATTTCGATCCGGATGAGGCTTCGACGAGACCCGATTTCTACAGAACCCTTCTGAACAGAATTAAAGATTATCGCTCGATTTACGTGGAATACGACAATGCCAGCGCTCCCCTCATAAATTTCCTGAAACCGTCCGGATTGGGCTATAGATTTTCCATTTCGGATACTACCCTGAATGATACCTTTTCCCCGGCAGAGGAAATCGAATATTATTATGAAATCGCCTCTAAATCCCGGGATATTGAATCTATCCGCACCTGGATTTTGTGGTTTACGAATAGAGGCCAATTTTACCTGAAACGCGGTGAAAGCGATCTGGCGAACCGGTATTTTGAAGCGGCCGAAAAGATCGCCTCGCGGCGCAAATAGATTGGTTTCAAAATAGAATAGTAAAAGCTCCATTTTGAAACATGATTTATAATAAAATCCATTATCCGGACTATTGCATTTCGCAAAGTGCAAAAGAAAAAACGGCGTGGCCGGATAAGGAAGCCGTTGCCGACGGAATTGACCGGCATTTTCCCGACCAACCTATCACATTATAAATCAACAGGTTACGTCCCAAGTTCGTTTTCCGACGGGGAAAAAGGATGAAATGGCACGCCGGTTGCAAAAATCCTGTGTGGTTGTTTGAAAACAGAAGAGAATGAATCCGGACTTTCCAATAAATTGCAGGTTGGTTTAAAGTTAAAGTTTTAAAGTTCGATACTAAATGTGAATAAACTGAAAACCCATTAAACAGAGAGGTGAGTAAATGTTGAGGAATTTCCATCGTAACAGCAAGGGTTTCACCCTTATCGAGTTGATGATCGTTGTGGTCATTATCGGTATTCTGGCCGCCCTGGCCATCCCGCGCTTTATGCGTTCGACTACCAAGTCCAAGCAGTCTGAAGCCAAGCAGCTTTTAAAGCAGGTTTATACCATGCAGAGAGCTTATCGCCAGGAATTCAATTCTTATTGTCTTAACGGCGTATCGGCCAGCGCTGCCGCGCCCGCCGCTTTCGCTCAAATAGGTGTAGATGTTATGGCTTCATCGCGTTATACCTATGCCATGGTCGCCACCGCTAACACTTTTACCTGTACCGCCACCGGTAACCTTGATGACGACGCTACTAACGACGTCTGGACTATCGACCAGACCGGAACGCTAACTAACACGACGGACGATGCAATCAGCTAATAGAGTAATGGAATTGAGGGGGGACGATTTCTCGTCCCCCCTTTTTTCTCCGGTAAGAAAACGGCGGAGATTATGATAAGAAAACTTGGAAATCGAAGCTCGGTGGGATTCACTCTTATCGAACTTATGGTGGTAGTGGTCATAATAGGCATCCTCGCCGCCCTGGCCATTCCCCGCTTCATGACTTCCGCCGCGAAATCAAAACAATCGGAAGCACAGCAACTTCTCAAGCAAATTTACAGTATGCAACGCTCATACTTTATGCTTCACGAAAGTTATTGCCTCAATGGCGTGACGGCCTCGTCCGCAGCGCCGCAGGCCTACGCATATATAAATGTGGAAATATTGCTCCCGGCCAGATATACCTACAGCATGGCAGCTTCTCAGAATACTTTCACGTGTACGGCAACCGCCAATATCGACGATGATGCCACCATAGACACCTGGACTATCAACGACGCCGGACAGCTTATAAATACAATCAATGATGCCACGTCCTAGGCAGTCCGCTTTATCATTGCTGTTTACTTTTTTAAAAAAATCTGATATTGTTTAAATATGAAAGACCCTGTAATTCTGATACTGGTATTACTATTCGGCATTTCATTTGGAAGTTTCCTGAATGTTCTGATCTATCGTCTTCCCGCAAAAGAATCGCTGGTAAAACCGCCCTCAAAATGCCCGAATTGCGGATCGAAAATCAGGCTATATGACAATATTCCTGTTATTTCCTATATGATTCTCGGCGGCAGATGCAGGCATTGTAATAAAAGTATATCATTACGTTATCCCGTAATCGAGATTTTATCAGGATTGTTGACTGTTTACGCAATATATAGCTTCGGTTTTACATTAAGAGGGATCGAAGTAGTATTCCTGTCACTGGTTTTTCTGGCGATATTTTTTATCGATCTCGATCACACCATAATTCCCGACATTTTTACGATTCCCGGAATAATAATCGGGATTGCCGTCAGCCTTCTCCCCGGCTCTATAGTCGGTTGGAAACAGTCTCTGATAGGGATGGCGGTAGGCGGAGGGGCTTTTATCCTGGTGGGAATGCTGGGCCGGATAATATTTAAAAAAGAGGCCCTGGGATTCGGCGATGTTAAATACGCCGCCATGGTGGGGGCGTTCCTGGGATGGAAAAACCTGATTTTGATGCTTATAATAGCCTCTTTTTTGGGATCAATAATCGGAATCTCCTTGATATATTTGAGCGGGAAAAAGGGAAAATCCACCTATATCCCTTTCGGTCCTTTCCTCACCGTTGGGGCATGGATATCGATATATTTCGGCGATTATTTGATCAAAGCCTACCTTGAACTGGCAGGAATATGATGCCTCTCTAATTCCAATTTTTTTTGCCGATATTTTACACGATGGCAAAAAAATACGATAAATACGAACTGGAAATCATCATATCCCTGGGATTTCTGATTCTTTTTCTTATTTCCATCAATTTTATTTCGGGATACTCCTTTCATAGCGCCGCCCGGGGCTACGAGAATCAGTTTGAAAATTCGGTTAATATATCGGCCGCCATGATCCAGGAAAAACTCGAGAATGAGTATTATAAATGGGGGAGATCTCCGATTGTGCTGGCGGATATTCTGCAGGATTTATATTTGATCACGGATATTGAAAATATTACCGTGACGGATAAATCCGGCGCCGAGATCTTTTCTTTGAAATCAGATTCCTCTCAGGATAGCGATAGGGACGAATATAACGTAAAGCGCCCGATCCGGGGAAATGACGGTATTATATTGGCATATGTTGAAATAACCAAAACTGACGATCTGGGTTACGAATTTGTGAGATTGTCGAGATGGGATAATATTTTCAGATTCGCGGGGCTGGCGTGCGCCATGATAGCGGCGGCGTATTTTCTATGGGCCGTGCTCTACCCTTACCGGCGCATCAAAAAGGAAGCCTTAAACTATAACCTGGATATTATATGCGACGGGAAATCTCATGGCATAGAGTACGTCGTAAACACGTTTAAAAGCGTGATAAGAGAACTGGAGGAAAAAAGCTGCCACCTGGAGATCATGTATGAAGGCTCGGAAAAAAAGGCCGATTCCATCGCTCGATATAATGATTATATTCTGGGTTCGATAACCTCCGGAGTCGTAATCTGCGATTCTACGGGTATAGTCACCAGGTTTAATCGTTCCGCGGAAAATATCCTGAACTTCTTCGAAAGGGACTGCCGGGGCAAACACTACTGCGATATTTTCGGGCCCGACCACAGGTTGTCATGCCTGCTTGATGATGCTTTGATTAATGGGAAAATACATTCCCGCCATGAATTCGAGATAAAACGTCCCGACGGCGAACGATTATGGCTTGGCTGTTCGTCATCGATGGTTAGCGACGAGAAGGGCGAGGGGATGGGAGCGGTCCTTCTCATGGTAGATCTGACCGAAATCAGACGGCTTCAGGAAATTTCATCATATTCGGAAAAGATGGCTTCGCTGGGGGAAATGGCGGCCGGACTGGCGCACGAAATCCGCAATTCCTTCGCCGCCGTTGTCGGTTTCGCGAATTTAATTAAAAAATCGGTTTCTACGGATGATGCTACGGCCCGAATCGCGGACACTCTCAGAAATGAAGCCACCGCGGCCGAAAACCTCCTTTCCCGTTTTCTCAACTTCGCCCGACCCCTCTACCTGCAGCCTGAAATGATTAAGGTAGAAGAATTAATTAAATTTGATTTATATATTATTACGCCGTCATTTTCGGAAAACATTAATATCATCTACCGGCTAAGTGATATTATTCCTCCCATTTATGCCGATCCGGCTCTCGTGCGGCAGGCATTATCAAATCTCCTGATTAATGCCTGTGACGCCATGCCGGAAGGAGGAGATATAATCGTTGAAGCCCGCCTGGAAAAAAAACGCATAGAGGGCCGTCATGACGAGCTCTTGATATCAATCATCGACACCGGGGAAGGAATCGATCCTGAAATAAAGGGTAAGCTTTTCAATCCGTTTTTTACCACGAAAGCCGGGGGCACCGGTCTCGGTCTCGCACTTGTCAAGAAGATCGTTATCATGCATCAGGGTAGAATAGAGTTTCAAAGCAAACCCGGCAAAGGAACCAGGTTCACAGTCCGCCTGCCGTATATCGACCCCGGGGAATTATTGGATAAATATCAAAAAATGAAAGATCCGTCCTGCCTGTTAAGTGGTAATAGGGTATAAATTTCGTTTATAATTGTCGGAAAAATAAGAAAAACCGCCTTTAAAAAAGAAGTTATTTAACAGGCAAGAGATTAAAAAATATCTAAAAGTCTATCTTATTTTCGGGGATTTTACAGGGCTCATATGAAAATTACCGTCCGATAAGGCCAAGTTAAAAAATATGTTATGAGAAACTTAATCGGCCCGGCAAATAAAGAGAGATTTTTCCCGGTCGATATATTTAATGAAACCGCGAAAGGCCATATCATATGGGTGTCAGGAAAAAAGTATTTAACAAGTTAGATTCGCTGGAAGTAATAGCATCTCCCCCCTCGATTATAGCGGAGGTTCTTACTCTAATAGACCAGGAAAGTTCTTCGGCGGCGAGACTTTCCACAATCATCCTTAAAGATCCCAACCTGACGGCGAGAATCCTCAGGATAGCGAATTCATCATATTATGGTTACCGGCAGGAGGTTACCAGTGTCAACCAGGCGATAATGATCATCGGTCAGAATATTATTAAATGCCTTTTACTGTCAATTTCTATTTATAACGGGATAGCCTCTAAGGATGCCGGTAATTCCAGGGAACTTGAGAGACTGTGGCAACATTTGCTGGAAACCGCGGTGGCGGCCAAAAACGCCGCCCAGAACGTCAACTATAGCATAGTGGACGAGGCCTATGTCGCCGGGCTTCTTCATGATTTCGGGAGAATATTCCTGCTGCAGTACTTTCCGGAGGAATGCAAGGAGATCTATCGCCTATCATTGGATGAGAAATTCCTTATTGATGCTGAAAGGGAAATACTGAAAACCGACCACCAGGAAATCGGCGGATATATCGCCGAGCGCTGGAATTTACCCAGATCGCTATCGGATATAATCGGAAATCACCACCCCGCCGGCGAGAAGCATATTAATGGACTGTCTTTGCTTGCAAAACTGGTTCTGTTCGCGGATACTCTTTCCCCCGCTAATTTCGAGTATCCCGATAACCTGACGGGCGCCAGTCACAGGGTTTCGATACTCGATACCGCCGGCAACAAAATCGGTCTTTCGATGGACGATATCAAGAATATTTACTGTAACCTGCCAAAGGAAGTGCTGAGAAACGCGGAGGGCTTCGACCTGGATTTAGGTGACGCATTCGAATATCTTTCGCAGGCCAACAGGAAATTATTCAATCTTTATCTTGAACTGGCCGGAGCTTTCAGAGAAAGGGAGGAGTTGTCGGTCAAGCTTCTTCAGGAGGAGCGGATCGGCGGTATCCACGAATCACTCAATATCGCGTTGGCGACCTTATCCCATTATATAAACAACGCCACCATGAACATAAGCGGCCAATGCGAAGTGCTTCAGATGTTATATGAAGGCAAAGATATCGACAAGGTTTATGATAAAATCCCGTCATCGTTAGAATCGGTGCGGTCGTCCATACGCAGAATTTCCGTAATACTTGAGGAGCTGTCAAACCTGAGCAGTATAGAAAATATAAATTATATGAAAAACTCCAGGGCCATCAATATCGAGGCCGAATTGAAAAAACGGCTCGATTCCAACCAGGTCCTGACCTGAGATCCTATTTAACTACAATTATTCCCTTTTTGAATATCGGCGTTACAGAAACCACTCCTTTTGGCGAGCCAAGATATATTTTGTTTTGCCTGGGATCCCTCGTCAGTTCGATTTCATAGATACCTTTTTCGGCCTTTTTATCGGCCCTGAAGAATATCTCCGCGATCCTTTCCGGTTTGTCGGGGGTGTAGACCGGAGGATTATCCTTGCCGCCCAGATCGTATATTCCCGCCAGGGAGACGAATCCGGTATCGATTTTAGGGTTCGTGAATTTCTCGTCCCAATCAGTAAGAGTGTTCATAAAGGTAACCGAATCGACAACAAACAGTTCTCTATCATATTTTAGCGGTATGCAGAAACTTCCAAAACCCATTTTGCCGGATTCCTCGTCCGGGGCGATTTTATCCGCGATGACGCTAACGCCAACAACAAACTTATCCCCCGCGGAAACCTCGACCGAATCGAGAATAACGGCATGTTTATCGGATTCGATCGCTAATGCCGGCAAAGCGCTTATCAACAGAAAAATTATCCCCCAGAGTAGCGTCGATTTTAACATGTTTTTTTTCATTCTACCACCGTCCCTGTTATAGGAATTGAGATTCTTGTTTCCGGTTTGCCTTCCGCCTCCATGGTTACAGACGCAATTATCGGCCCGGCATCGGCTTTATCCGATAGGTTAAATTTTAATTCCGCGGCTTCACCCGCCTTCAGGGCGCTTTTTGAAAGTTCCATTGATACTATTTTTTCGTCTGGCGGGACCAGCAGGTCGAGATTAAGATCGTTTTCCGCCGCGTTTTTTAGTTCTAGCGTAACGATTTTACTTTCACCTTTTAAGACATTGCCGAAATCGGCCGTGTTCGGTGTGGATATAATAACCTGTTCGGGATCGTTGATAACGGCTTTAAAGGATATTCTTATGTAGGGATTTACGGGATCGCTGCATTCGATATTGATAAATTTCCTGACCAGACCGTGAAGCTTCTTGGTGTTCAGCTGCACATGAAGATTGGTAATCTCATTTGGCGCTATTCTGTCAGATTCCAGCGGCGCCGTGGTGCAGCCGCAAGTGGGCTTGACGGCGGTGATCACCAGGGTGTCGGTCCCTTCGTTTTTGATCGGAAAATCGTGCACAACCACCCCGTTGAGCGGAATGGAGCCGTAATCCCAATAATCTTCGAGGAATTTGATCCGCGCTTTTGACGCCGGATCAACTTTGATCTCCTTTTTGCCGTCATCGACCTGTTCGGTTTGAGCCGATATCAAAGATACTGAAAACAGGACCGCAAAAAGCAAAACCGTCATTTGTTTCATCTTTTCTCCCTTTTTGATCCGAAAGGTATTGTAAAATACCGTATTGTCAAGACCTAATAAGATACCCTTTGTCCGCCATCCAGTTGTCGCTGTAAAGTTTGGATAGATACCGGTTACCGGAATCGGCCAGAATGGTCACCGGGCATTTGATTTCCGGATAGTCCTTCAGAACCCGTCTGCATGCCGCAATCGCCGCCCCGGAGGACCCCCCGCAGAAAAGCCCCTCTATCTTTGCGAGTTCGCGGGTGGTGAGAAAAGCATCTTTATCGCTTATGGTGACAAACTCGTCCACCACATCGAAGTCCATGGCCCCTACAAGCTTATCGCCGCCGATCCCCTCCACCTCGTAATGTTCCGGCGTTATCAGTTCGCCGTTTCTGAAATAGGGGGCGAAAATCGAGCCCTCCGGATCGACCGCGATTACCTTGATATCCGGGTTCCGTTCTTTCAGGAATCGCCCCACCCCTGAGATGGTGCCGCCGGTGCCGGCCCCGATGATGGCGCAGTCGATCTTGCCGTCCGTCTGTTCCCAGATCTCCGGGCCTGTCGTCCGGTAGTGGCAGTCGATATTGGCGACGTTATTGTATTGATCGAGATAGATCGAATCGGGCACCGTCTCCGCCAGCCTCTCGGCGGTTTTATAATTGGATCGGGGATCATCCGGCAACACGGTATGAGGTGTCAATACCAACTCCGCGCCGTAAAGTTTCATCATGTTCTGTTTCTCTTCGGAGTTCTTGTCGCTCATAACGATTAGCGCCTTGTAACCCTTGACGGCGCAGACCCAGGCCACCGCTATGCCGGTATTGCCCGACGTCACCTCCACCACCGTCCCGCCCGGCGGCAGGCTGCCGTCAATCTCGGCGGTCTCGATCATCGATTTCGCCAGCCGGTCCTTGACCGACCCCCCGGGATTGAGCATCTCGGCCTTGGCATATACGGTTCTGCCGTATTCAGCGAAAATCTTTTCAAGCGGTAAAATGGGCGTATTTCCGACCTGGTTTAACAATGTATCGCGCATAATCTTAGCTTCGCCGACCAGCATAATACTGTATACTATCATCCTCCCCAAAAGTTCAAGTGTTTTGTTAAGTCATTGATAAATAAAGAGTAAAAATCTATTGACAGTTTATTGTGTTAACTTATATTCTTCTATAGATAATTTATCGGCGCAATCCGGCTTGGTTTTACAGATACAGGCGTCGTATATTGAGAGCGTATTTTCCCGGGGGGTCGATGTGATTTTCAGGATTTTAATTTCATTAATGTTCATAATATCCCTTTACTCGCTATCCTCCGCCACCATCATCAATATCCCGGCCGACTACCCCACCATACAGGCGGGGATCGACGCCAGCGCCGACGGCGACACCGTGCTGGTCCAGCCGGGCACGTACGTAGAGAACATCAATTTCAACGGGCATAATATCGTCCTGGGCTCACTGTTTTTGACCACCGGGGATACGAGCTATATCGGGCAGACGGTGATTGACGGGGATTCGGCAGGGTCAGTCGTTCGTTTTGAAAGCGGTGAAAGCAATCTGGCAGTTTTATATGGCTTTAAACTGCAAAATGGATTGTCTCAATTCGGCGGAGGAGTCTATTGTAATAATTCTTCTCCAAGGATACTTTATAATCATATAATAAATAATCGTGCCAGTAGCAATCAAGGAAGCTCAGGGCACGGAGGAGGAATTTATATTAACAATTCAAATGTTGAAGTTGACGTCAATCTTATTGCCAATAATACCACATATTGCGCTTCTAATTATGGGGGCAACGGGGGAGGGATCTATTGTGCTAATTCCATAGTCCAAATCAGTAATAACGAAATTTTCGATAATTTTGCTTATCATCCATTTGGTGGAGGTTATGGTGGTGGTATTTACTGTGAAGGAGGGGATGTGCTGATTTCCAATAATCATATTTATGACAACATAACTCCTTATGAAGGAGGCGGAATTCTGATAAGAACGAGTAGTAATGTAATTGTATGCGGAAACGTTATTTATCAGAATGAAGTCTATTATGGAGACGGTGGAGGTATATATTTATCAGGCACCCCAGTTATTTCAAATAACATCATTTACGGAAATGAAGCGTATTTCGATGGGGGTGGAATTTTTAGCGCCATGTGGGGGCATCCATTGATCATCAATTGCACGATTGTCGGAAATACCGCCGGTGATTCAGGTGGAGCCATTCATTACCTTGATCCTGGTAGTAGCCATATAATAAATTCGATCCTTTGGGATAATTACCCGCTGGAGTTTTCCGGACCGTGGGTTTGCTATTCAAATATTCAGGGTAGCTATTATGGAGAAGAAAATATTTCCGTTGATCCCCTATTTAGAGATCCATCAAACAGAGATTATAAACTTATGTCAACTGAATATGGGTTCCCGTACGATTCGCCGTGCATAGACGCCGGTCACCCAAATCATATAGATAGCCTTTTATCTATTAATTTTGGTTTGGGTAATATTAGAAGCGATATGGGGGCATTTGGAGGAGGTGATTCTACATTACATGTCAACTGGATTTTAAATGTACCAGGTGATTATATGACAATACAAAGTGCAATTGCATCAAGTCGAACAGGCGATACTGTTCTTGTTTCACCGGGAATATATTTTGAAAATATAAACCTATACCGTAGAAATATAATTCTTGGTTCACAATATATTATGACAGGGGACACTTCATTCATATCATCTACAATTATAGACGGTGATTCTACCGGTTCAGTTATCACTTTTGAAAATGGCGAAGGCCATTCAACCAAAATAATCGGCTTCACGATAATAAATGGATACGCTTACAATGGGGCCGGTGTTCATTGCCATCGTTCTAGTCCAACTATTAGCAACAACGTTATTGTAGATAATTGGAGTATGGCGTATGGAGGGGGAATCTATTGCTATATTTCAAACGCGATTATAAATACCAATATAATTAAATTTAATACAGCTGATTCATCCGGCGGAGGTATTTATTGCGGTTTATTTTCCCGACATGTAAATATAGCTATTGCTAATAATATTATTGTTGATAATATTGCTAATAATGGGGGCGGTATAATATTATCGGAGTATTCCAATCCTTGGCTTATCAATAATGTTATAAGCGAGAATCACGCATTTTATGGAGGCGGTATTTCCTGTATTGAATACTCCGATCCATATATTGTTAATAACATACTATGGAATGATAGTTCGCTTATAGGATCTGAAATTTACCTTGATTCAACTTTTTTGCCTATAGTTAATTATTGTGATATTAAAGGTGGTTATGAAGGCTACGGCAATGTTAATATTGACCCTCTCTTCCGAGACCCGCTAAACAGAGATTATCATCTGATGTCAATAGTATGTGGTGATAATGCTAATTCACCATGTATTGATATAGGCAGCCCCGATTTCATCGATACGCTTTTAGATTGTTCATGGGGTTTAGGGTCCACTGAAAGCGATATGGGTGCTTATGGCGGAGGAGATTATTCTTGGCTAGATGTGTATAATGACATTGAAACAAAACCTGAAGAATTCATGTTGCTCCAGAACTACCCCAACCCCTTCAACGCCCAAACCACCATCAGGTTTGTTCTGCGGGAATCGCAAAATGTGCAATTAACCATATACGACCTCCTCGGCCGACGGGTTGAGACTCTGATCGACGAATACAGACAGGCCGGCGTTCATGCGGTTATGTTTGATGCTTCAGGCATTTCCAGCGGAGTTTATTTCTACAGGCTGGAAGTGGGGGATAGGATTGAAACGAAAAGGATGGTATTATTGAAGTGAAGTTCA